>NZ_ASWH01000001.1:1007500-2207500 GCF_000407545.1 Enterococcus gilvus ATCC BAA-350
ATAGATTTGAATCTTCAAAAGCTTGTTATAACTTTTTTTATTAACAGTAATGGAATTTGAAAATAAGGATATTATTTTTAGTCACAAATTGTTCATGTTATACTAAAATTATGAAGTATATTGGAGGAACGAGATGGCTAAGCGAGCATTTAAAGGTGGAATTGATTTACATCAAGATCCAGCTTTACAGTTAAGAGGAATTGACGAGTATAAGAAAGTAGAAAGTATTTACCCCAAACGAGTGTATATCCCAGTCCAACAGCATATCGGGGACGCTTCAGAGGTTATTGTATCCGCGGGAGAGCGCGTCTTCCTTGGACAAATAATTGCAAAAATGGGTGAAGGTTTGGGAGCGAATATCCATGCAAGTATCTCTGGCAAAGTCGTGGGAGTGAAAGAGATTGATCAAGGACAAGGAGATGAGATGACCTGCGTGGTCATAGAAAATGATTTTCTTGAGCGACCAAGGGAGGTACACCACGAAACCATTGATGAATTGACCCCAGAAATGATCGTCGAGCGAGTGGAAACTGCTGGTGTAGTTGGTTTAGGTGGAGCGACTTTTCCTAGTCATGTAAAACTAAACCCTAAAGAAGATATCCATACGTGCATTTTTAACGGTGCTGAATGTGAACCGCTACTGATGGCAGATGCGGCGTTGATGGCAACACAAGGCGAGAAGCTGCTAAAGGGGTGTGAGTTGGTATTAAAGGCTGTAGCAGCCGAAGAGGGCATAATCGCAATTGAAGATGATAAACAAGAAGCCATCGAGGTTATGAAGGATCTGTGCAAAGACGTTCCGAAACTTTCGGTGATTGAGGTGCCATCGGTATACCCTCAGGGAAGTACCGAAATGCTTTTCAAAACAATTACCGGAATGGAAGAGCCTGCGGACGGATCAACGAGGGATCTAGGCTATTTGATCATTAATGTCGCTACTACTGCTGCAGTGTATGAAGCGATTGATCCTGGAATTCCGTTGAGTCATCGGATTTGCTCGGTCGTTGGAGATGTTAAACAACAAAAAAATGTTTACTTTCCGATTGGGACCTCCATTGAAGAAATGATCGATTTTTGTGGGGGATTTGACGGAAAGCCATCGAAAATCATAACTGGCGGTTTTATGATGGGGAAAACAGTGGATACGATGGCGGCTTCATTAACCAAATCAGCCAATGGGTTGATTATTATTAATGAAGCACACGATCAAGATAGCACGCCTAGTCCATGTATTATGTGCGCGCGTTGTGTAGATGTTTGTCCCATCGGTCTTTTACCACACCAACTTGAGAAGAGCTATTTGAAGGAAAACTGGGAGCGGCTGGAGAAGCTTTATGTGGATAGTTGTATCAATTGCGGTTGCTGCACCTACATTTGCCCTGCACGCCGTCATTTAGCGGAGCACATTATCGCCGGTCAACAAGCGGTTAAGGAAAGGCAGGGATAGGAATGGATCAGAAACGTTCGTTTGAGGCGTTGCGCAGCTCCCGTCATCCGATGATGGAGGCTTCCCCTCATTTATTGTATCGGGAAAAAACAGATCGTATTATGCAACTGGTCGTACTTGCATTGATGCCTAGCATTTTTGCATCCATTGTTTTCTTTGGTATCCGTTCGCTATTGCTCTATGTGATCGCCGTAGGGACGTGTTTACTTGCTGAATTTTTATGGTTCAAGCTGCGTAGACATACATTGCCTAAAGATTATTCGGCAGTCGTTACTGGGGTGTTGCTGGCTATGAGCTTGCCCGCTAGTGTTCCTTTGTGGTATCCAGCGTTGGGCGGTGTTATTGGGATCGTCATTGCGAAAGAAGTGTTCGGCGGGATTGGCCGAAATTTGTTAAATCCGGCTTTGACTGGACGAGCGGTGTTACGCTTGATCTTTGTAACAGAGATGTCTGCAAATGTTCAGCCGCGTCCTTTTTTCTCAACTGGCGGATTGGATGTCGTGTCTTCAGCGACGCCATTAATGGAGGCAAAAGCAGGTGAAAGTTTAAGCTCCGGGCAAATACTAGACAGTTTAACAGGCTTAATTGCTGGGAAAAATGCTGAAACAACAGCGATTCTATTGCTTTTAGGCGGCATATTTTTGCTATATAAAAAAGTGATTACTTGGCACATCCCCCTTTGCATGATTGGGACGATAGTCGTTGTTTCTTTCTTTTTTGGAAAGGGTGATCCTACGATCGTTTTTGCGAACGTATTTGGCGGTGCAACAATGTTAGGTGCCTTTTTCATGGCTACGGATTACAGCACCTCTCCAACGACACCAAAAGGTGAAATAATTTATGGTATTTGTTGCGGGTTGCTTTTAGTTGCTTGGCGTCAATTCAGTTCGATGCCTGAGGGGATGACGTTCATTTTATTGATAATGAATTGTTTTGTTCCGCTCATTGATCATTTGATCATTCCTAGAGCATACGGCGTGGAAAAACAATAGAAAATTTCTGTAAAAAGTAGACGTCCTTTCATTCAAGTGATAAAGTGATAACGGTACTGGTAATCACCAGTAGATATTACAAGAATTAAATTGAAAACTATGATTCATTGATTTTCAATTTTGGGATAGAAAGGATTGTTCTATTTGCTTTACGTAGCGAGACATGGAGAAACAGAATGGAATAAACAAGGAATTATTTCAGGGAGAAGTGACATTGCGCTCTCAGGAGTTGGGTATCGGCAAGCGGCAAAGTTAGCAGAAGAGGTCGCACAACTGGATAAACCAATCACTCGAATCATCCATTCGCCATTAGAACGTGCCTATGAAACTGCTCGAATCGTCGGAGAAAAAAATCAGTTATCTCTGAATGTTGACAACCGATTGATTGAATTAGATTACGGAGATTATGATGGCACAAGTGATGAACAAGAAGGTTATTTAAAGACCCGCACACAATTTGCATTACGGTATCCGAATGGCGAGTCTTTGATGGATGTCTATGCGCGAATCGTTCCTTTACTAGAGGAACTGGAGCAAGATCAAGAAAATGTTTATTTGTTGGTTTGTCACAATTCTGTGATTCGAGCCATCAAAAACTATTTTGAACCATTAGAAAACGACAAAGTATTTGATTACCGTACTCCAAATGCAAAGCTTATCAGTTTTGATTGGAAAAACGCGGCAGTAGTCAGTAAAAGCGCGTAGAAAAAAGACAGGACATTTTGCTCCTGTCTTTTTTTGTATCTAAATTGAGTCATGCATAGCGTGGATCGTTTGAATCGTGTGCCTCCATTTTTCTTGCTCTGTCTCGGAAAGAATCAATGGGAAACTTTCAGTGATCCCTTTTAAAGACACCTTTGCGGGAGAACCCACATAACAGTCTTCATCCAGATGGTAATGACTCACTGGGACAACGAGATGATTGTTATTTAAAATGGCTTCGACAATTCGTGCTGATTGAATAGCGATCCCGTAAGAGGTATATCCTTTCCCGCGGAAGGTCACCCAACCACCATCGCGAGCGGCATCATCCAAAGCAGCAAGTTTTTCCGGAGTCAACGTATCGATGATGGGGATACCGCCGATCCGTACACTTGACCAAGCGACGAATTGGCTTTCGCCGTGCTCCCCAATCACGTAGCCATCAATAGCTGAAGGATGAACGTCTAACTTTTTGCTGACCGCATGTTTCATACGCCCAGTGTCTAAGGAGGTACCGGTGCCAAAGACACGCTCACGTGGGAAACCAGTCAATTCTTGCAAGTATTGAGTGATTACATCGCAAGGATTTGTGATATTCAGTAAGATGCCGTTAAATCCAGATGCCTTAATCTTGGGCGCCCATTCCTCAACGATCGTTTTGGTCAAATTTAATTCCGCGAACCGATCGGGGTTTCCCTCAAAGATCGAGATGTCTCCTGCAGAAAAAAGGATCACATCTGTATCTGCCAATTCTGACAAGGCAGGCTCGATCAATCGAACCTGATGATTTTGCTCCATTTGTCCGTCCATCAGATCATTTAATTCCGCTTGGAGGATATCCGCTCGAGAATCGAACAGAACCAATTCATCCACTATATTTTTTGAAATTAACGTATAAGCAGTCGTACTTCCGACATGCCCCATACCAATAATTGCGACTTTTTTCATGTGCAACACGCCTTTCCTATAAAACTTTCTATTTAAAAAAGAATGCGCCTAACATGAGAAAATGTCAATAGAATAATGAAGGTACCATTAATTTGATTCGTGTTCTTTTAAAATGTGGTAGATTCGTTCGCAATCAGCCGAGGTTCCTCTTAATTCATAATCTGCTAAAAAGGGAAACCCGAATGCCTCGCTGTATTGTTTAGCAGTCAAACAATATTGATAATTAAAATTTTTGTTCCCACTGCCAACAACGCCAAGACATTTTTTATAGTTATCTTCGTAGTCTAAATAGTCACGCAGAACATCGGTCAATATTTCTGTATCGCCACTATCGACACCGTTACCGCCCTCTAAATAGGTCGGAACAAATGCGAAAAATGAGTCATCTTCTTTTTCAAAGGGACTATTTTCAGAAATTTCTTTTGAAGTAATCAAAGGATTCTCATTATTTTGTTGATGCTGTTCGTCACTATACGTCTTCAAATGTTGAACAAAAGCACGGGTGTTTCCTGAAATTGAGATATATAAAATTTTCATGGATTGATTCCTCCTACAGTAATCATAACTATTTTTAGAATGCCAAAGCAAGCGGTAGGGCTGCCTAAAGACTGTCGAAATTCCAAATGAGCAACGCCCAATCTTCGTTAAGAAAACGAACTTTCTTATATTTCCGACGTTTAGATTATAGCATGAAAAATATCCCAGGATGATATGTAAACGCTTGCAAAAAGTGGCGTAATATGGTATAACTATAGATGTAAGGGATAGGTCCCTAAGTTGTAAAAAATACAACAGAGATGAACGGAAGCAGTGTTCATTTCAAAGTGAATGCCGTAATGGCAGAAAGGAAGTAGGGATTTGAAATCTCCTTACCAAGTTATTTTAATCTAGCAGGGAAGAGGAATGTAGACAGTGGAACCATTTCTCTACTTAGTGGTTAGGCTTGAGCGACATTCGACCATAAAGACGCTTAAGACCTAGTAAAGGGTGTAAATATTCCAGAAGTTTTGGAATGAAGAAAAAACACTTAGCCATTTGACCTGCTAGATTATTTTTTTGCCTAAAAAAGCCAGCTAATCAGCTGGCTTTTTCGACGCTTAAGGGAACATTAATTGAATTTGCTACTTGTTATAGTAGCGAATGTCTCCGCTGATTTTATTGATGGCAAACGGAGTTGAATCTGAGAAGGTGTAAGTGCCGCCATCTACAGGGAGTTTTTCATTGAACATTTCTTCATAAGCTTCCATAGTTAATTGGCTGCGTTCACTTAAAAGTGCTTGGTTTTCGTTGATAGATAAGTGTTGCTTGTACCCATCCATCACTGTCATCGAGAAGAACTCGCTGACTGCACCTGATCCGTAGCTGAATAGTCCCACTCGATCACCGGCTGCTAAGCTGCCATTATCTAATAGGGAGATCAACCCAAGATATAGGGACCCCGTGTAAAGATTACCGACTTGGCGACTATACAACACGGCTTCATCATAACGAGCCTCTAAACGCTGTTGTTCAGATTCGGACATTTCTGGAAAAATAGCTCGTAAGGCTTTGCGACCCATTTTTGTATAAGGTAAATGGAAAGTCAAAGCTGCGTAGTCTTCACTTGTCGTTTGGTTGACTTTTTTGTTTTGCTCCCAGATGCGGGTGAATGAATCTATATAGATTTGGTTGGACATATGACCGTCAACTAAAGGATAGTCATGCCCGGCAGGACGCCAAAAATCGTAAACATCTTCAGAGTAGAAGACACTATCATTATTAAAGGCTAATAAGCGAGGCTCTTTTGTAATCAACATCGCAACGGCTCCGCAACCTTGAGTGGGCTCGCCGCCGGTAGCCAGTCCATATTTTGCAATATCTGCTGCAATCACTAAAACTTTGCGCTCTGGATGCAAGCTTACATAGTCATGTGCTTGCTGTAAAGCGGCAGTTCCGCCGTAACAAGCGTGTTTTATTTCAAATGAACGAGCAAAAGGCTGAATATCTAACAGGGCATGAATAATTACTGCGGCAGATTTTGAAAAATCGGTACTGGATTCTGTCCCGACGATTACCATGTCGATGTCTTTTTTGTCCTCATCTGTAAGAATTTTTGCAGCAGCACTTGCTCCTAAAGTGACAATGTCTTGTGTCTCAGGAATAATTGCCATCTGATCTTGTCCAAGACCAATGTGAAATTTGTTGGGATCAGTATCACGCGCATTTGCTAAATCCGTCATATCAAGATAATAATTTGGTACGTGAAAACTGATTTTATCAATCCCTATATTCATATTGCTCCTCCTAGTTCTTATTGGTGATTTTTCACATAAAGAAAACCACCCATGCCTTTCCACTACAAAGAAATCATAGGGAAACGGACATTCTTTTCTTCCAAAAGTAAATATATCACAGAAAGGTCATAATTAGTCAAGTTTGAATCTTAAGAAATTATAAAACTATCTATGCTATACTTACATCTGATTTTTAATGAAAACATTGGAGGTGCACTCTTGGAAGAAGTAGTTATTTTAAGCGCTGTACGAACACCAATTGGCAGATATAAAGGCAAACTGGCAACTGTTTCAGCCGTCGAGCTCGGTGCAATCGCTGTAAAAGAAGCGATCACACGTGCGGAGCTCGCACCAGATCAGGTGGAACAAGTATTTATGGGAAATGTCCTACAGGCAGAAAACGGTCAGAATGTTGCGCGTCAGTCAGCCATCAAAGCGGGTATCCCTTATGAAGTACCAGCAACGACCATCAATGAAGTTTGCGGCTCAGGAATGAAAGCAATTATTTTCGGAATGCAGCAAATTCTTCTAGGCGAGGCGCAGGTAGTCGTCGCTGGCGGAACAGAAAATATGTCTCAAGCACCAAAGACCACGCGATTTGATTACGTCGCGCAAGAGTGGCAAGAACCAAAATCAAGCATGATTTATGACGGATTGACAGATGCGTTTAGCGGCAAACATATGGGACTAACCGCAGAAAAAGTGGCTGTCGAGTATCAGGTTACTCGAGAGATGCAAGATCAATATGCATACGAATCACAGATGAAAGCAGCCAAAGCAAGTAAAAATGGGAAGTTCGATTCGGAGATTGTTCCTGTGGTCCTTCCAGACGGAAGTAGTATCAAAGATGATGAAGGCATCCGTTTTGATTCCACGCTTGAAAAAATAAGCTCTTTGAAACCTGCCTTTAAAGAAGACGGTGTTGTCACAGCAGCGAATGCTTCCACGTTGAATGATGGTGCATCCGCAGTAGTGTTAGCAGCAAAATCTTATGCTATCGAGCACGACTTAGCTTATGTCGCTGTTATTAATGGGTATAGCGAAGTTGGGATCGATCCAAGCATCATGGGTGTAGCCCCTGTATCAGCTATTAATAAATTATTAAATAAAGTCCATCAGACGATCAATGATGTGGATGTCTTCCAAATCAACGAAGCATTTGCGGCAGCCTCTGTTGCTGTGCAAAAAGAATTGGATCTCCCAGATGAAAAAATCAATACCTACGGCGGCGCGATTGCGTTGGGGCATCCAATCGGTGCAAGCGGCACGAGAATCGTGACAACGCTGATCTCTGAACTTTTCCAAGAGGATAAGCAACGGGGAATCGCAAGCTTGTGCATCGGTGGCGGACTTGGTTTGGCCCTGATGATCACAAAAGCAGAAGATCAAGAAACTGCAAAAAAAAAATTCTATCAACTGACCCAAGCTGAGCGTTTAGCAAAGTTGGTGAAGGAAAAAAAGTTATCGGCTAAAGAAGCAGCACAGTTAGCGACAGAAATGGTATTGCCAGAACAAGTTGCCAACAACCTCATCGAAAACCAAATTGGGGAGGGAACGATCCCTCTAGGTGTTGCACAACATTTTGTCATTAACGGAAAAGAGATCAGTATCCCCATGATGACTGAAGAGCCTTCTGTGATTGCAGCGGCTAGTAATGCTGGGAAAATCCTTGCGAAGGCCGGAGGGATTCAGACACGGGTATGCAATCAAGAGATGACTGGACAGGTCGTCTTGAGAAATGTTTCTGAAGCAGAGGCGTTCGTGCAAGTGTTTCGGGATAATGAACAACGGCTTTTTGCGGCGGCTAAAACTAGTTCACCGTCTATTTATCAACGTGGCGGCGGATTGCGCACGATTGATTATCGTATCTTTGAAGAAGGCTACCTTTCAATCGATCTAGTGGTTGATACAAAGGATGCGATGGGTGCCAATATTCTGAATACAATGTTGGAAGCTGTAGCGGAAGAAGTACGACAACTTGTTCCTGCAGCAGAGGTTTTATTTAGTATACTGAGCAACTATGCGACGAGCGCGTTGATTGAAGCAACTTGCGAAATCCCTCTGCAACAAATTGGAGAAGAAGTCGCTGATAAGATCGCTGCGGCCAGTGCATTCAGTAAGCTTGATCCTTACCGCGCGGTGACGCACAATAAAGGAATTATGAACGGCATCGATGCCGTCGTCTTAGCCACGGGAAATGACACGCGAGCAGTGGCAGCGGCGTGCCACGCATATGCTGCCCGCAACGGACAGTACGAGGGCTTGACGGATTGGACGGTGCAAGACGATAAATTAGTTGGCAAGCTTGTTTTACCCATGAAAATAGGGATTGTGGGAGGAGCGACCAAGGTGCTGCCAAAAGCACAAATCAGCTTAAATCTTTTGGGCGTTTCATCTGCTAGTGAATTAGGAGAAGTCATCGTAGCTGTTGGATTGGCTCAGAATCTGGCTGCGATCCGCGCGTTAGTGACCGAAGGGATTCAAAAAGGGCACATGGCGATGCAAAGCCGTTCGCTGGCAATCACAGCAGGAGCGACAGCGAAGGAGATTCCTCAAGTTTCTAGTCAATTAAGAAAAGCAGAACGAATGAACTTAGCTGCAGCAGAAGAAATTATCGCACAGCTTCGGCTAGGATAATCAATAACTATTTTTATGAGGAAAGCAGTGTCTTAAAGACACTGCTTTTTCTTTTTAAAACGATAGTTATTTTATTGGAGAAAATAGTTTTTAACGACATTTGCAAAATAAATTTATGGATTTTATTTTCGTATTAAAATACTGATATATAGGCGATTGATAAAGGGGAGAAGTTTAAATCCATTGAATGATTCGTCACTTTTATCATAAAAAGGTTTGACAGATAATAAATAACTTGTTATATTGTGTTCGAAAATAAAATATGATTTGTTAGGTGAGGCTCCTATACAAACATAGGCTACTGCCCAAAAATGTCGAGAGACGCCAATGGGTAGAACAGGAACTGTCGAATACAAGGCTTTTCTTAAGGTAGCTAAGATGTTTGTCTTTACGTTGTATAGTGCCAAAACTCAACGATTAGATCGACTATAAGATTTTGTCTATTTAGGATGAATTTTGGTAAGGCTTTTCGCTGAGTTTTTTGAGCGGAAAGTCTTTTTTTGCGTAACGATCATAGCTATTTTCAAAAGAATAAAAAGGGGGAAATGAAAATGGTAAAACAGTATTCACATTAACTAGTTGGAACAGTGCATTGTATCGTGAAGCATTAGAACTGAGGAACAAGGAATTGATGGCCAGCGCTGGAAAGAAGCGTTTGCTGACTGCACCCAAAGAGGAACGAAAGGATCTGCATTTGATAATCAAGCGACAGGAACAAGTAATCGGAACCTTACTGCTTCATCCCATTTCTGAAAAATGTGTGCAGGTGAAGCAAGTTGCAGTAGATTCTCGTTACCAAGGAGAAGGTCTAGGCAAGAATTTGCTTACTTACGCGGAACAAGTCGCAAAACGAGTCGGTTTTCGTTTTGTCTTTCTCACAGGTAGAGAACAGGCTTGGGGATTTTATGAAAAATTAGGCTATCAAGGACTATCACAAGAATATCAAGAAGGTCTGCTAAGAATGCGTGTGTATAAAAAAGATCTTCAATCACCACTAGAACAATTTATGAAAAGGGAGATGAAAACAAATGGATGACAGTAGTTCAATAAATAGGGGTTTATGGCAGAAAACTGGAGACAAAAAGGCGCTATTGTCTATTTGTTTTTAACACCCATTTTCTCTGTAAACCCGACTATTGGAGGGATAATCATGAATACGTTAAAAGATATTGGGTTATATCTGTTTATCGGAATAGGATTATGGCGAATTTTTTTCGGGAATAAGGAGAAGAGTATGAAACAACAAAAAATCAAGCCAAATAAGACAAATTACAGTCTATTTGCAAAGAAAACACCACAAAGTTTATTTGAGACATTTGAGACCTCGTCACTAGGATTATTAGAAGATCAGATCGAAGAATCAAGAGAGGCATTCGGTGAAAACAGAATTCCACATAAGAAATCTACGCCTTTGATCGTAGAAGTATTGAAAGCATATATTACGCCGTTTACGTTAGTATTGATTGCGTTAGGACTTATTTCCTTTATTACAGAAGGCATCCTGCCGGAACCAGGAGAAAAGGATTTTTTCGGCAGCGGAATTATATTAGTGATGGTGCTCATCAGCGGAACGATGACCTTGATCCAATCAGTTCGTTCGAATAAGGCTGCTGAAAAATTAAAGTCATTAGTAAAGGTCACTGCGACTGTTCGCAGAAACAAACACTATAAGGAAATTCCGATGGAAGAAATTGTTTGCGGAGACTTGGTAAAACTTTCAGCAGGGGACATGATCCCAGCGGATATCCGATTGGTTTCTTCAAAGGACTTATTTATTTCTCAATCCGCACTGACCGGTGAAAGTTATCCTGTCGAGAAATGTGCCGGCAAAATAGAAACAAAACAAAATGCGGAAACTGGCTACGACAATCTTGTGTTTATGGGAAGCAACGTAATCAGCGGAAGTGCAGAAGGAATCGTGATAGCAACAGGAGCGAGGACATTGTTCGGAGATGTGGCTGAATCGTTAGCAGCCACGCCGATTCAAACCAGTTTTGAGTTAGGTATTCGGAAGACATCATTTCTTTTTATCAAATTCATGGCATTAATGGCTCCGACAGTTATCGTGATCAACGGATTCACCAAAGGCGACTGGATGGAAGCATTCTTGTTCGGTCTATCCGTAGCAGTCGGCTTGACACCAGAAATGCTGCCGATGATCGTTACGACGAACTTAGTCAAGGGTGCTACCGGCATGGCTAAAAATGGAACCATCATTAAGAATTTGAATGCCATTCAAAACTTTGGTGCGATCGATGTACTATGCACAGATAAAACAGGAACATTGACCCAGGACAAGATCATTCTGGAATACCATTTGGATTGTGACGGAGAAGAAGACAACCGGGTTCTGAAGCACGCTTATCTAAACAGCTATTATCAAACAGGCTTAAAAAATTTGATCGATGTTGCCATTATTGAGTCTACTGAACAAGAACTTGATACGAGTAAGATTCGCTATAAAAAGGTAGATGAGATTCCTTTTGATTTTCAGCGGCGTAGAATGAGTGTCGTAGTAGAAGACCAAGATGGAAAGACGCAAATGATCACTAAAGGAGCCATCGAAGAGATGCTCGAGATTTCTTCTTTCGTTGATTTTAAGGGAAGTGTTGCTACACTAACTGCTGAAATAAAACAACAAGTCTTAAACAAGGTCAATGAACTAAATGAAGACGGGTTGCGGGTCATCGGTGTGGCTCAAAAAACCAATCCGAGTGTCGTAGGGGAATTCTCTACTTCTGATGAATCTGAGATGGTGCTGATCGGATATTTAGCTTTTTTAGATCCGCCAAAAGAGACCACTAAGCAAGCACTTCACGCATTAAAAGAAAACGGCGTGGACGTGAAAGTTTTGACAGGCGACAATGCGTTAGTCACGCAATCAGTATGTAAGCAAGTTGGTTTAGGTGCAGAAACCATCATTCACGGGGAAGACCTGATTCATTTAAGCGACGATGAATTATCTGAAATCGCCGAAGACTACCATGTTTTCGTTAAATTGAATCCGCAGCAAAAACAACGAATCACGAGTTTGCTACGAAAAAATGGCCATACGGTCGGCTTTCTTGGAGATGGGATCAATGACGCACCTGCGATGAAAGCAGCGGATGTGGGAATATCGGTCGATACAGCGGTGGACATCGCCAAAGAATCTGCGGATGTGATCTTACTTGAGAAAGATTTGATGATTTTAGAGAAAGGGATTCTTTCAGGAAGAGAAACATTCGGGAACATCATGAAATACATTAAGGCTACAGCCAGTTCCAATTTCGGGAATATGTTTTCAGTATTGGTTGCGAGCTCGTTTCTGCCATTCTTACCAATGCTGCCTCTGCAAATTTTGTTTTTGAATCTCATTTATGATATTTCCTGTATATCTATTCCATGGGATAGAATGGACAAGGAATATTTAGAGAAACCGAAAAAATGGACAGCATCGAGTATTGGAAAGTTCATGATTTGGTTAGGACCTACCAGTTCTGTTTTTGATATCACGACTTACTTACTGATGTACTTCGTGATTTGCCCAGCTGTAGTTGGAGGAAGCTATCATTCCTTGTCTCCTGAACAGCAGGTCGCCTTTGTCGCTATTTTCCACGCAGGCTGGTTTGTTGAATCCCTTTGGTCTCAAACGCTAGTCTTGCATGCGTTGCGAACACCTTATATTCCATTTATCCAAAGCAGAGGGTCCTTCATCATGACTGCGATCACGACTTTGGGAATCGTAGTAGGAACGCTTTTGCCATTTACAGCGTTTGGCCAAAATTTGGGCTTAGGCATTTTACCCAATCAATATTGGCTTTGGTTAATTGTTACGATTTTTGCTTATTTATTGCTGGTTACCTTTGTAAAGAAAATATACATTCAACGCTATCAAGAGCTGCTATAAAAGAAGCAGAAGCGCCACCGAATTCTCTCGGAGGCGCTTCTAATTTGTTTATTTAGATGATCTGTCACGACTATCCGCACGTAGATAGACCATATCCACTAGGTGCACGCCGTGGTCGATAATGGGCTCATCGTAATTATCAGTAAAAAAGTTTTCTAAACGATGGGATTCACGAAACCCGCATTTTTTATAGAAATCGACCGTTGCTGGCACGTCGCCGGTTCCTACATACATCGTTTCATAGCGCCCCAGAAATTCATGGAATAGAAATTGGATCATTGCCTTGCCGTAGCCTTTTCCTTGATGAGTTGGATCGGTAGCAAGGTTCTTTAGTTCGCATTCAGTCTTGCTTCGTTCGATCACGACAGCCTCACACTTTGGCTCCTCATCGTATAGAACAAACATTCTTCCGTCTTCAAGGTAACGATCGATCATATTTTCTTGTTCATCCGCTAGTAAAAGTAATTCAAGAAATCTTTTTTTATCCATTTTTATTTCTTCAATTCTCATGTCCATCCTCCTCAAGATCATTTTTCAAATGCAGTATTGGATAGGGGTTCCCTTGACCATCCAGTGCTGATCGACTGTCTACTTGAAATCCCATATGTGTGTAAAAGCCTAACCCTTGTCTGTTTTCCTCATTCACATCCACAGAACCCACATGAAAGGTGTCCAGCGCATATTGAAGCAATTTTTTTCCTATTCCTTGTCCTCTGTAGGAAGCATCGACAAACAGCATGTCTACTTTTTTGTTTTCAATTCCAATAAACCCGATGAGATTCGGGGCGTAATAGCCATAAAGGTGTTCGATTTCCAATAATGCATTTCTCACTTCAGGCTTTAAGGCATCGATTTCTTCTACGCTCAAAAAAGAGTGGGTCGCATGCACGGACGATTCCCATATAGTCATTAAAGCAGGGAGCGCCTGCTTATTGACAGATTTAATTGTATTCATTTTACGTTCCTCCAACGTTTCGAAAAATTTCGTCACTTCAAATAAAGAGCAAAAGATTTGCTCTTAAATAAAAGGATGAAACATCGTTTATAGCTCCTTCAAACAATGTTTCATCTTTAGCAGCTTATTTGCTTGAAGGAGCGTAATGGTGCGTATGCCAAAAATAAAGTGCCGCATAGATAACCGTCCTTTTTCTCTTTTGTCTTTTCTCCATCTTAACAAAGTGACGCGAAGAAAAACAATTTCGAATTAAGATTACGAAAAAAGGCAAAAACTTTTTTAAGTTTTGGCCTCTTTTTCTAGTTGAAACTAAAATCCAGATAGACCGGGTTGTGATCAGAATACTTGAAGTGCATATCCTTCACATGCACCTCTTTGACGTTGATATTATCAGAAACGAGAAAACCGTCAATCAAGGTCGTGTAGGTTTGTCCTTTTTTATAAGGCGCATTTAACGCTCTGGCAGAAGGTATTTTCTCTTCGGCCAGTGTACCGGTAGGAAGATGAAAACCTGCTGGCAGCTGATCTTTAGGAAATGGGTGTGTCCATGTTTCCCGTTTTTTGCTGGTACCGAACACGTCAGGACTGTTTCCTAAAACATCATGATTGTAGTCACCAGCAACCAGCACATAGTTTCCTTTTTTATACTCCTTTTCCATCACATCAAAAATTTTCTTTAATTGAGCTGCTTGGATGGAGCGGTCTTTTGAAAACGCGGAGAGGTGCGTATTGATAGCAATAAATTCCTGTCCTCCGTTGACTGGAATGCGGCTAACGGTGAATGCACGATCTAAATCGAAAAATTTGTTGAAATTTTTTTCAATCGGTAATGAGTAACGCTTGCTGCTTGTAATTTCACCCTGACTCAAAGTTACTAAACCTGACTTTGCTTGACCGATTGGATCAGTGAAAGGATAGAACAGGTAAGAGGAATCATAGTTTTGACCGTAAAGACTATTATATGTCGGTAATCGATCCGTCAGAAAGGCCACCTCATCTACATGCTGGGAACGGTCCCCTTCTTGGTCGACCTCTTGGTAAAAGGCAAAATTGGGTGCGATATCTTCTGTTGTAGTGACGATGCCTCGCATATTTTCTTCAACCGTCTTTTTGTCGTAAGCACGGGAATAGGCGCCGCCATCCATGAAGAAGCTATAGCTAGGCGGATACGCGCCATAACCAATATTATGGCTCATTGCCCGGTAGGTCTTATTTTTTTCTAGCGTCTGATTTTGGTGATTTTTGGGTTTTAAAGTGATATCATCTGGCAAACGATCGTAGCTGGCAAAGAGATAAATCAAATATCCGCCAAGAACAAGAACGATTGCTAAAAAAATCCCTAAGAGAATTTTCAAAAAAAGTTTCATGCTGTGCCTCCTAATCTATCATTCCAAGATATCATAGCAGAGTTCTAACGTAACACAAAGTATCATACTTTCGAAAAATCTACACTCATGGTACACTGATATTGTGAGTTAAACGTTATTAAAAGAGAGGTTTTAAAATGATTCGATTTGCTAAAAAAGAAGATGGAACAGCAGTTGCTAAATTAATCCTAGTTATTTTAAAGGATATGGAGCTAGATTTTTTAGAAGAATTTGGAGAAGAAAAGGCGTTGGAAGTCATTGCTGCTTGCTTTGAAGATCCTACCTATCGCTTTGGATACGCGCGAGGACTGGTAGAAGAAATCGATGGCGAGATCGCCGGTGCAGTATTTGGATATCCTGCACGCAAAGAGCCGATCATTGACCTTCCGCTAAAAGACTATTTACGTTCGCAGGGGATCACTGAGGACATTCAAATGTTTATTGATCCTGAAGCGTTTCCGAATGAATGGTACTTAGATTCTATTGCTGTCGATGAAAAATTCCGCGGGCAAGGAATCGGTTCAAAACTACTTACAGCAGTGGATCGATTAGCGACACATGAAGGGGAGAAGATTATCGGACTGAATGTTGATCAATCAAACCCCAATGCCAAACGTTTGTATCTTCGAGATGGATTTAAAGACGTGGGTGAAGTGATGATCAGCGGTCATCGATATGATCATATGCAACGGAAAGTAAAAGCGTTCGATCGCGGATAAAAAATGAGCTGTGTCCATTGGACACAGCTCATTAATTTTGCGAAAAAGTTACTTCTAATGCTGTTTCTGGTTCTTTATGTTTGTTCCTATTATACAGCCAATAATCCATGATCGCAGCAACGCAAATACAAATAGGCGCATCTGCGGGGTCAATGACATCTAATGCATAATAATCACCAGTTAGAAGTGTGGCCTTGTCCATTCTCATAATTGGCTGGTTGAAGTGATTGATCTTATATTTATGGTTATAAATATCACCATAAACAGCCCAGTGAAGCTGCTGTATGTAATAAAAGTCTCCAGGCCAATGGAAAATTTTGTGAAGGACGCCCACACGTGTCTGCTCATAATAAATTTCAAACTTACGACCAAAAATGACGCTGGCTTGTTTGATATAGGCTACGATTTGACCGTCCATCGCATAGAGAGAAAGGACATTTCCTTTACGTCCCCAATGTCCTACCATCAAATACAGAGGCACACCTTTGTTATCTTTGACGATCGTTCGTGTCATAGAACTCAATTGTTTTTCTTGAATAAAAAATTCGGTCATGTTGCTTCACACCTTCTAATTTTTACTATTCAGAAAGGATTCGATCGATTGCTTTCGCTACACCATTTTCTTCATTCGTATCAGTCACATTGTTGGCGATTTTCTTAATTGCCGGTGCGGCATTGCCCATCGCAAAACTTGTTCCTGCATAAGTCAACATACTCACATCGTTAAAGTTGTCACCGAGGGCCATCACTTGGTCAGAGGTAAAACCACGCTCTTCAGCAAATTGTTTCAAAGCGATGCCTTTTTGAGCATTGACATGATTAATCTCAATATTCGTTAATTCAGAAGCAGCGATAGCAAGATCACCCATCTTTTCAAGTTTACCAGTCACTTCTTTTAACTGCTCTGGGCCATCTTTGTCAAAAGCGATGATTTTTAGTACTTCTTCTTTTTTATCGATCAAGGTTTGACGAATGTCTTTTACAAACGTGATCGGAGTCAAGGATAGATGGCGTGAAGAAGCTGCAATCGCCATTTTTTTTGACATTCCAGGCACTTTCCCTAAAATATGTTCGGAGAAAAATTCGATTCGCATCGGTTGATTTGAAGAATATACATGTTCAGCCGTGAAAATCTCATAATACAAGCCGGCGTCTTCAAGCATATCCATTACTTCAAATGTCTTTTTCTTGCCGATGGGAATAGTAAAGATCGTTTCTCTTTTGGCATTTACGACATGAGCACCATTTAGTAAAATCATCGGTACGTGAATGTTTGCTTCATCTAAAGAGATTTTCGCATGGCTCATTCCGCGTCCAGTTGCTGTAATAAATTCGATTCCTTGAGCTTGAGCTTTCTGAATGGCTTCGATATTCGCTGTTGGGACTTGCATTTGATCGTTCAACAGTGTACCGTCCATATCAGAGGCAATGAGTTTTATCAAAATTATTCACCTAGCTTTCCTATCATACAACGATAGTGTACCATAATCCTTGAGTGGATAACCATGTCGACTGCATTCTTTAAAAAGAATTCATTGAATAAAGAAGAAATTTGACGGAGATAAATCAGTCGTAAAAATGGACTGATGCCTTTCTTTTTTTCGTAGAAATAGGAATAATAAATAGGAGTGTATAGAATGAAAGAAATTATTCATAATGATTGGCAGCATGTATTAGCAGATCAATTCCAAGCGCCGTATTATTTAGAATTACGAGAATTTTTGAAGGATGAATATTCTACTCAGAGGATACATCCTGATATGTATCATATTTTCGAGGCTTTGGAATTAACCCCCTATGATCAAGTGAAAGTGGTGATCTTAGGACAAGATCCCTATCACGGCGCAGATCAGGCTCACGGCTTGTCTTTTTCCGTCCAACCAGGTGTGAAGATCCCGCCCTCTCTGCGTAATATTTATCAAGAATTGCAAAGTGATTTAGGGATTCCTCCTGTTCAACATGGGAATCTAGTTCGTTGGGCTGAGCAGGGAGTGCTGATGCTTAATACAGTATTAACCGTTCGTGAAGGTCAAGCGTATTCACATCGAGGAAAAGGGTGGGAACAGTTAACAGATGCCATTATCGAACGATTAAATGAGCGGGAAAAGCCTATCGTATTTATTTTATGGGGAAAGCCTGCACAGGAAAAAATCAAAATGATCGACACGACAAAGCACGCGATCGTAAAATCGGTTCACCCTTCTCCTTTGTCTGCACATCGCGGATTCTTTGGTTCAAAGCCATTTTCAAAAGCGAATCAGTTTTTGGAGGGGTGGGGCGAACAGCCGATTGATTGGCAGTTGCCTGAAACAGTGTAGTATGACAACGGTTTCTGTTATAGGGACAGTTTGTGAAAAGGCTCTTAATTCATATTTACTAGATTTTAATTAGTGATACAGATGTTTTATTCTGTCCTTTTCTTTTCATGTGAATTGTTGTATTATTAATAAGAAAAAAATAATCTGGAGGTTTTTAACTCGTGGAACTATTTGACAGTCTTAAATTTAAAATTATTCGTCGCAACATTAAAGTGGCATTCCCAGAAGCAACAGATGCACGTATCTTAGGTGCTGCCTCTCGTTTAAAAGCAGAAGAATTAATCGAACCTGTATTGATTGGCAACCTAGCTGAAATTGAAAAAGCTGCGGGCGCACGTGGAATCGCTTTAAGCAACTTCACGATCATTGATCCTGATCACTTCGATCGCTGGGATGAAATGGTAGAATCTTTTGTTGAGCGTCGTAAAGGCAAAGTTAGCAAAGAAGATGCTGAAAAGATTCTTAAAGATGAAAATTACTTTGGCACGATGCTGACATACATGGGGATTACAGATGGTATGGTCTCTGGAGCGATCCATTCTACAGGAGATACTGTTCGTCCCGCCTTGCAAATCATTAAAACAAAACCAGGTGTCAGCCGTACAAGCGGAGCCTTCTTGATGGTTCGTGGTCGTGACCAAGAGAAATATTTGTTCTCCGACTGTGCAATCAATGTGAATCCAACTGCGCAAGAATTAGCAGAAATCGCTGTAGAATCAGCTAAGACTGCTGAATTATTTGATATTGAACCGAAAGTAGCAATGATGAGTTTCTCAACAAAAGGATCTGCTAAATCTCCTGAGGTTGAAAAAGTAGCGGAAGCCACAACAATTGCTCAAGAATTAGCGCCAGAATTTCTAATTGACGGCGAATTACAGTTTGATGCAGCGTATATTCCAGGTGTGGCACAATTGAAAGCGCCAGAATCACAAGTAGCTGGACAAGCAACTGTTTTCGTATTCCCAGAATTACAATCAGGAAATATCGGTTATAAGATCGCTCAGCGTTTCGGCGGGTTTGAAGCAATTGGTCCTGTCTTACAAGGATTGAACAAACCAGTGTCCGATTTATCACGTGGCTGTAACGAAGAAGATGTTTACAAACTTTCAATCATCACAGCAGCGCAATCTTTAATGAACTAAAGAGTGCTTTATGAAGGCTAAAAGCAAGAATTCGCATGTAACGGCGAGTTCTTGCTTTTTTTGTGCAGGCAACTATTTTCGGATGGGAAATTTCCCAAGCGAAGACACCTGGTGACAAGGGCGGAACCTAATTCCCCAAAAGGATCGATCGTATTGTAAACGTTTTATTATGCCTGTATAGTCAAATTTGTAAACAGGAAAAATAATTATTGGAAGGAGATGTGTTTTTGTCATGATGGAAAAGATTCAGCGCTTTGGAGGGGCGATGTTCACCCCGGTGCTCTTATTTTCATTTTCGGGAATCATGGTTGCTCTTTGTATCATTTTCAAAAACCCGATGCTTGTCGGCAGTATTGCTGCTGAGGGAACCACATGGTATGCAATCTGGAGCATCGTTGAAAATGGTGCTTGGACGGTCTTTAATCAGATGGAATTGCTGTTCGTTATTGGACTATCTATCGGGTTAGCTAAAAAAGCAAATGCGCGTGCAGCGATGGAAGCATTTGTTGTTTATACCACATGTAACTATTTCATTTCATCTATGCTTGAGTATTTCGGCGACTTTTTCGGTGTGAACTTTGCAGCAGACCCAGGAGGAGAAAGCGGGTTGAAGCTGATCGGCGGAATTAAAACCTTGGATACCGGAATTATTGGGGCGATATTCATATCAGCTATTGTTGTCTTTTTACACAACCGTTACTTTGACACGAAATTACCCGATTTTCTAGGAATCTTTCAAGGCTCATCCTTTATCGTTATTTTAGGATTCTTCGCGATGCTGCCGATTGCCTTTCTCATTTGTTTGATCTGGCCGAAAGTCCAGCAAGGGATTGGTTCATTACAAGGCTTTCTAGCTAGTGCCGGAATCTTTGGTGTTTGGCTCTATACATTTTTAGAACGAATACTCATTCCTACGGGGCTGCATCATTTTATTTATACACCTTTTGTGTATGGTCCGGCTGTTGTGGAAGAGGGGATCACCAAATATTGGATGGGTCATTTGCAGGAATTTGCGCAAACAACGACACCATTAAAGCAATTATTCCCAGAGGGCGGTTTCGCCTTGCACGGCAATTCTAAAATATTTGCTTCGCCAGGAATCGCCGCAGCGTTTTATTTTACCGCAAAACCTGAAAACAAGCAAAAAGTATTGGCCATTTTGATACCAGCAACACTAACAGCCGTCTTGGCAGGAATTACAGAACCTTTGGAATTTACTTTCCTATTTGTTTCACCCCCATTATTCGCGGTTCATTCTCTTTTAGCAGCGACAATGGCTGCGACGATGTATGGATTTGGTGTTGTGGGAGACATGGGTGGAGGCTTCATCGACTTATTAGCTAAAGTCTGGATTCCTTTGTTCCAGAATCATAAAGGGATGATTTTCACTCAGTTAATTATCGGTCTTGCGTTTGTCCTGATTTACTTTTTCGTTTTCCGCTTTTTGATTCTACGTTTTAACCTCGCGACCCCAGGGCGTGAAGAAAAGACACAAGACGTTAAGTTGTATTCGAAAAAAGATTACAAAGAAAAACAAGGTGGCAGCGTACCTGTATTAGAAGGTGCGAATCAATATACAGAGCAGGCGGCGGTTTATTTAGATGGATTTGGCGGAGCAGAGAATATCGCCAAGGTCAACAACTGTGCGACGCGCTTGCGGATCACTGTGAAGGATCAAAAGCTCGTCCAAGCGGATGATGTTTTTCGTTCGGGTGGCGCTCATGGCGTCGTTCGTAACGGCAATGCCTTTCAGGTGATCGTCGGCCTAGATGTGCCACAAGTTAGAGAACAATTTGAAACACTGATGGATGCAGAAAATTAATAAAGGAGCGTATTTAAAAATGAAAAAATTTTCAATTGTTATTGCAGGCGGAGGAAGTACTTTTACACCAGGGATCGTATTGATGTTGTTGGATAATCTGGATAAATTTCCCATTCGACAAATCAAGTTTTACGACAATTTGGAAGAACGCCAAAATCACGTCGCAAGTGCCTGCGAGATTTTGCTAAAGGAACGCGCACCAGAAATCAACTTTGTCGCTACGACAGATCCCGAGGCGGCATTTACTGATGTGGATTTCGTGATGGCACATATCCGTGTTGGTCTGTATGCGATGCGAGAAAAAGATGAAAAGATTCCATTGAAATACGGTGTCGTGGGTCAAGAAACTTGCGGGCCTGGCGGAATTGCTTATGGGATGCGTTCAATTGGCGGCGTATTGGAATTAGTCGATTACATGGAACAGTATTCACCAGATGCTTGGATGTTGAACTATTCAAATCCGGCAGCAATCGTAGCTGAGGCGACGAGAAAATTAAGACCTACATCCAAAATCATCAACATCTGCGATATGCCTGTGGGTATCGAAGAGCGAATGGCGCATTCAATCGGTTTATCTTCACGTAAAGAGATGGTCGTTCGCTATTACGGCTTGAACCATTTTGGCTGGTGGACAGATATTCGTGATAAAGAAGGCAATGATTTAATGCCTCAGATCAAAGCACATGTGAAGGATCATGGGTATTCGTTACCAGAAGAAATCGAAGAATCTCAACACACCGATGCAAGCTGGATGCATACTTTTGCGAAAGCGAAAGACGTGTATGCGTTAGACCCGGATACATTACCAAATACGTATTTGAAATATTATTTCTATCCGCAAGATGAAGTAGCCCACGCCAATCCAGAATTTACACGAGCAAATGAAGTGATGGCCGGCAGAGAGCAGCACGTATTCAGCGAATGTGATCGCATTGCGGAGGCAGGCACCGCTGAAGAAACGTCTTTAGAGGTGGATGAGCACGCAAGCTACATTGTGGATTTGGCTCGAGCAATTGCCTACAACACACACGAAAGAATGCTATTGATCGTACCAAATGAAGGGGCCATCGTTAACTTTGATGAGACAGCCATGGTTGAAGTCCCTTGTGTTGTTGGAAGCAACGGTCCAGAGCCGCTTACCCAAGGAAAGATTCCGCGTTTCCAAAAAGGATTGATGGAGCAGCAGGTCGCGGTAGAAAAATTGGTCGTAGAGGCGTGGGAAGAAAAATCTTACCAAAAGCTGTACCAAGCATTGTCTCTATCACGAATCGTTCCAAATGCGCGGATCGCAAAAGAATTATTGGATGATCTGATTGAAGCCAATAAAGATTTCTGGCCAGAACTGAAATAGTTTGTGTGAAATAAAGCTACTTTTCTCCTCCTTCACGTATAATAGTGTAGGAGGGGGAATTTTATGACATTAGAACAATTGATCCATCAGCATTTAGAAGAACTTAGTGAATTGGATAAAGATATTTTACAATTCATTCTTGCAAATCCTGAGCAGGTCCAATCGTCAGGCATCATGGAATTGGCAACGATGGTCCATGCATCAAAATCATCGGTCTTACGAACAACAAAGAAGCTCGGATTCTCTGGATATTCAGAATTGAAGTATTTCTTGCGTCATTCGGAAGCCAATGAGCAAACAGAGACGAACGAAAAAGATATTTTTGAAAAACAATTTGACGACATCAAAAAGACATTGGAATATATGCACTCTGTGAATCTAGAACCCATCAATGAGATGTTCGATAAAAGTCAGATCATCTACTGTTACGCGACGGGTTTTTCACAAAAAAATGCGATCGATGAATTTTATAAGATGATGCTGCATGTCGACAAACGAGTATTGGTTTTACCGAATAAAACAGAACTGGATATGGTCATGCCGATCATCACTAAAAACGATTGTGTCATTGTGGCCTCTCTCAGTGGTGAGACGGATGAGATCAAAGAAAATCTGACGGCCTTTGAAGTTCGAAAAATCCCTGTGCTGAGCGTTACTGCAATAGGAGACAATTATTTTGCAAGACACAGCACGTTCCATTTGAATTATTATTGTGATTATTTTGTGGTAGGTAGAAGACACACGCAGGCACAATCGCTGATTGGATTAAACTGTTTGATGGACTATTTAAGCCGATCCTATAGTGTCTATACCCTTGATAAGGGCGAGACAGTTGCCACAGACAATTAGCCGGTCGCTTATAAAGAAAAGACATTTACAAGTAAGCAAAGACAGTTGAAGAAGGAGTGAAAAAAAATGATAGCGCTTAAATCATTTAGAATAAAGAGGAATGTATTGTTAGGCTATTGGATTTTGGTCCCAAGTCTCTTTTACTTCTATTTATTCTTAATAAGTTTTCATCAGCAACTAAGTATCCAAGAGCTTATTACACAAATCCCCGGACTGGCACTGGCTTTTCTAGTTTCTTTTGTGACGCTTTTTCAGGCGGCCTGTCTTTATTTCATTGGTCATGAGAAGGCCAATAGTGGGAATTTAGAAAAGCAGTTTTTGACCTTTAGTATGGTTCAGCAAATTCTAACAGGGAATATTATTGGTGCGGGATTGTGCTATTTTTATAATAAACAGTTGTTTTCTGGAGAAGAGAATCCTTCGCAAAGGACAAAACTACTTTTTTATTCCATTTTTGGCTTTGTTAGTCTGATCAGTTTAGTCATTTTGATGATCGCGATTCGCATGAGAGGAGTACACGTATGATTTCATTTTTTAAAAAGAAAATTCCTAAAATTTTCAGCCCAATTGCTGGTCGCTTGACACCTTTATCAGAAGTAAATGATCCTGTTTTTTCTGAAGGAATGATGGGACCGGGATTTGCAATAGAACCTGAAGCGGGCGAGCTGTATTCTCCGATAGAAGGTGTAGTAACCAGTATCTTTCCTACAAAGCATGCGATCGGTCTTAAGAGAAAAGACGGAAAAGAGCTCTTGATCCACATCGGAATCGATACGGTGGAGTTGAATGGTGAAGGCTTTAATATTTTTGTTCATGAAGCAGAGAAGGTGACGCCGCAAACGAAGCTTGCTGAGATTGATCTGGCGTATTTGCAACAGCAAGGAAAAGGGAAAACCATCATGGTCCTTTTTCCTGAGGATACACAAACGTATTCCGTAGCAGAAAAAGTAGTAGCTGCGGGAGAAGAACTTTCGTTATAATTTTAAAGAAATGAGAGAACTACTTAGGGCATGATCAAAATAGATCATGCCCATTTTGTATGTATCGAAGACGGAATTTTTTCTAAATTTGGTATAGAAAATCTTTTTCTTTTCTCTCTTAGGCGAAATCGTTATACTAAATTGGTAGTAGAAAAGAGGGGAATCGGCATGATAACGTTAGCAGATACAACAGCAACAGAAGAATTAGGAAAAATCATTGGAGTGGCAGCGAATCCAAGCAATAATCTGGTATTGACTGGAGATCTTGGTGCAGGAAAAACAACACTGACTAAAGGCATCGCTTTGGGGTTAGGGATTGACCAAATGATCAAAAGTCCTACCTATACGATTATTCGTGAGTATCAACAGGGACGGTTGCCGCTGTATCATATGGACGTGTACCGTATCGAGTCAGGTGCGGATGATTTAGGATTGGATGATTATTTTGAAGGCGATGGTCTTTCTGTGATTGAATGGGGGCAGCAATTGGGCGATTATATGCCAGAAGATTATCTGGAGCTGCTCTTATCTAAGGACGATCAAGATGAGAATCTGAGAAGGGGCGAGTTGCTGGCGAATGGTGAGCGATCAGAGCGATTCAAAGAACGCATCTTGAAAGCGTGGGAAACAAAATGAGTGAAGTCGAAATAACTTTGAGAGAAGCGATTCCGGAGGATGCGGCGGACTTATTAAAGGTGAGTCGTCAAATCGCGAAGGAAACCGATTTTTTGATCATGGATGAGGCTGGTTTAGGTTTAGATGAAGAGCTATTGGAGCTGCAATTGGCGAATCTTTACGAGAGTGAAAATAACGTCCTCTTATTAGCTCTTGCAGATGATCGAATTGTTGGGATGGCATCGGTCAAAGCAGGACCAGAGTACACAGTCGCTCATATTGGAGAAATGGGTATCAGTGTTTTGAAAGAGTTCTGGGGAATTGGACTTGGATCTGCTTTATTAGATGAAGTCATTTATTGGAGTGAGAATGCCTCGCCACTTCGACGATTGGAATTGACCGTTCAAAAAAGAAATGAACGAGCGATCCATTTGTATCAAAAGTTTGGTTTTGAAACGGAAGCCACGATGGCGCGTGGCGCTCGGGATGCACAAGGGGAATTTTTAGAGGTTCTATTAATGAGTAAATTGATTCATTAAAAAAAAGCGAAGCAGCGTGCTTCGCTTTAAAGGAATTATCGAATGGAATCACCGACTACATCGGCAAGACTAATTTTTTTAGAGGATCAACGCCAAAGTGATCTTCTTGATAAAGAAGGATTTTGGCACACGCACGACTATCCTCTAAGGCATCGTGGTGATGTTCTAATGGGATGTTCAGTTCTTCGCAGACCGTGTTCAATCGATGGTTTGCCATTTCAGGAAACAAGCGGCGGCTGGATCGCACGGTGCAAAGTGAAAGATAGGACGGCTGCTCTAACTGATAATATTCTAGACAGCCAGCTAAAACTTTCGTATCAAAACCAGCATTATGAGCGACGATCAAGCGATTTTCCTTGTAGTAATGCTGGATCTCTTGCCATACTTCAGGAAATTTCGGCGCATTTTCCACATCTTCAGGATGGATACCGTGGATTTGGATGTTCTTCCAGTAAAACTCAGTCTCTGGTTTGATCAAGGAATAATATTCGCCAACAATCTGGCTGTTTTTCACCATTACCAGCGCAAGGGAACACGCGCTGTGGGTTTGGTAATTGGCTGTTTCAAAGTCCATTGCGATAAAATTCAACAGGTTCACCTCTTCGCCATTGTTTTAACCTATTTTTTTCAGCGGCGAAAGTCTTGGGGTCAAATTTTCACTCTTTCTTAAAGAGTAATATCGAGTTCGACCGGGCAATGATCGCTGCCGAAAATTTCGGTATGAATTTTTGCCTCTTCCAGCTTGTCTTTTAAGTCCTCAGAGACAACAAAATAATCGATGCGCCATCCGGCATTGTTTTTACGGGCATTGAAGCGGTAACTCCACCATGAATAAATGCCTTCTTGATCCGGGTAGAAGTAGCGGAACGTATCGATGTAGCCATTCTCTAATAAGATACTGAATTTTTCGCGTTCTTGCGGTGTAAAACCAGCATTTTTTTGATTGGTTTTCCAATTTTTTAAATCGATGTTTTCGTGAGCCACATTTAAATCGCCACAGAAAATAACCGGTTTTTTCGCTTTTAAGCCGTTTAGATACTGTAGGAAAGCTTCTTCCCATGTCATGCGGTAGTCTAGACGCTTTAATTCATTTTGGGAATTGGGCGTATAGCAAGTAACGACATAGTATTCAGGGTATTCTAAGGTAATTAATCGGCCTTCTTGATCGTGTTCTTCCATGCCGAGGCCATACGTCACAGTCATTGGTTCATGCTTCGTAAAGATTGCTGTACCGGAGTAGCCTTTCTTTTCCGCATAGTTCCAGTATTCATAGTAGCCTGGCAGGTCCATCTCGATTTGACCTTCCTGTAATTTGGTTTCTTGCAGACAGAAAAAATCGGCATCGAGTTCATTAAAAACGTCCATAAAGTTTTTTTTCATTACGGCACGTAATCCATTGACGTTCCAAGAAATTAATTTCACGGTTCATTCCTCCATACATTATAAAGTGATCATCGAATTAATTGTATCGAAAAAGAGTAAGAAAGCAAAGCAGTTGAGCGTATTTGTCAGTTGACAGTTCTTAAAAAATAGATTGAAAAGAGGGAATACCTATGAAAATCGGAGTAATCGGGATCGGCGGGATCGCAAAAAAAGCCTACTTGCCTACCTATGCGAAAATGCGTCAGGATACGGAGTTTATTTTTGCGACACGGAATGAAGAGGTTCGCCGCAACATTTCAGAGAAATATGGGTTTACTGAAACAGTAGCGACAATTGATGAGTTACTAGGAAAAACGATCGATGCTTGTTTCATCCACGTCGCAACAAAGGTGCATTTTGAAATCGCTAAAAAATGTTTAGAAGCTGGGGTTGCCGTATTTATGGACAAGCCTGTCAGCGAAGAGCTGCAAGAAGTGAAACAGCTTCAGGAATTAGCCAAGGAGAAGCAGCTATTGTTTATGGTGGGATTCAATCGTCGGTTTGCGCCAATGGTAGATCAACTGAAGCAATTGCCACAAAAACGGGTGATCCATCTAGAAAAGAATGAGCCTGCTCATGGCATGAATGCCCAGTATGGAATTTATGATTTGTTCATTCATTTGGTGGATACAGCGGTTTATTTACTGGATGATGAGATCATGAGTGTCCATTCGAAGATTCGGGAAGAACAGGGTCAGATGACCTATGCACAGCTGCAACTGTCCACTGCAACAACAGAGTGTCTGTTATCCATGGATCTGATGAGCGGCGGCAAAATGGAACGCTACCACGTTAGTTCGTCGGAACAAACAATGATCCTCGATCAATTGACGGAGCTGACGATCAAGCGTGGTCAAGCAGAAGAAAGTCAACGTTTTGGTGACTGGACAACGACATTGGAAAAACGCGGGTTTGAACAATTAGTCGAGGCCTTTATCGGCAGCTTGAAGGGACAAACGATTGATTTGCGTCAAGAAAATATTTTATTAAGTCATGAGCTGTGTGATCAAATGCTTCGTCAACACATCCGCCATCAATTATAAGGGGTGGTAAGTTTTTTTCTTGCGTGCTAAAATAGCAAGGATGTTTGAAAAATTTACCCGTATCGAACGAGAAAGGCTTATCAAAGTGAAAACAATAGACATAACGAACACACTACCTAATTTGAAAATTCTTTTGGATGAACCTTTAATGAATTATACGTTTACAAAAACTGGCGGACCAGTGGACGCTCTAGCATTTCCGAAAGACAAAGAAGAAGTCAAATCTTTAGTGGATTATTGCCGCGAACAGGACATTCCTTGGATCGTCTTGGGCAATGCCAGCAACTTGATCGTCAAAGACGGCGGGATTCGAGGTGTCGTCATCATGTTGACAGAGATGACCTCGATCCGTGTAGAAGAGGATACGATCACTGCTCAAGCAGGTGCCAAGCTGATTGATACGACCTATGTTGCTTTGGATCATTCTTTGACAGGCTTTGAATTTGCTTGTGGTATCCCAGGTAGCATCGGGGGAGCAGTCTTCATGAATGCAGGTGCCTACGATGGTCAATTGCAAGATGTCTTTGAATCTGTAGATGTTTTACTCGCGGACGGAACCTTTGAAACGTGGTACAAGGACCAAATGAACTTTGCTTATCGGCATTCAGCGATCCAAGAGCAGCCAGCGATCGTGCTAAGCGCTAATTTTAGATTGGCATCTGGCGATCATACACAGATTGAAAAACGAATGGCTGAATTAACAGAATTGCGTGAGCTGAAACAGCCATTGGAATACCCTTCATGCGGCAGTGTCTTTAAACGTCCGGTGGGACATTTTACAGGAAAGCTGATCCAAGATGCTGGTTTGCAGGGATTGATCTGGGGCGGTGCGCAAATCTCTGAAAAGCACGCTGGCTTCATCGTCAATATCGACAATGCTACAGCAACGGATTATATTGAGTTGATCGTCCATATTCAAAAAACGATCAAAGAAAAATTCGATGTGACATTAGAGACGGAAGTTCGGATTCTTGGGGAAGAGCCAAAATAAAAAATGCTTGAAAGAACTCATTGAGAGATTCTTTCAAGCATTTTTTTATTTCTTCATTAAGCGTAGCAAGACGGCACAAACGCCCATGGTGGCAACTCCAGCAACGATAGCTTCAACCAAGCCGCTGCCAAAAATGATACCAAGGATCACGCCGTAAACAGCATTGGCGGTCACTTGCAGCACATCTGCGTAGCTGTTTTTAAAGAAAAAGAAGATCAAATTCATGACTAAGATCGTATTCGTCATTGATCCAGCCAGTCCGGCGATGAATAAGCTGACTGGACGGACTTTTTCTTTCAATAAGCGGTGCAGTCCTTTATAAACAAAGTAAGGAACAACACCGATCAAAATTCGAGGGACGATCGCAACGATGACGGCACGCCAATCACCATGATTTGTCAAAGGGTTGGCGATAAAGGGTGAGAAAACAAAGGACATCGGCGTAATTACGACAGTCGCTCGAGCCAGACTGATTACACCAAATATGGCACCGAGTCCTGCACCGATACGCGGGCCCAATACGATCGAAGCGATGATCACTGGAATATGCATCGTAGTCGCATTGATAGGACCAATCGGGATAAAACCAAGTGGGGTGACCGCCAAAATGATCATGATGGCTAAAAACATCGCAGTCAACGTAAAATCTTTAACATTTCGCTCTTTCATGTGTTACTCCTTTAGTTTTGAATTTACCAGGTGCACGATATCAGAAACATTTGCTAATGCCCCGCGGCCATAATCTCCGCAAGCAAGCAGCGCTTCCCGTGGTTCTATTTCATGATACCCTACATCTTTCAATGTTGCGATGTTTCGTTGGACGATCGGATTTTGATACATATACGTATTCATTGCTGGCGCGAGAATCTTGGGTGTATCGGGTAAAAGTGCCAAAGCAACGGTAGATAATAGATCATCTGCGATCCCATTGGCTAGTTTACCGATCGTGTTAGCAGAAGCAGGCGCGACCAAGAAGAGATCGGCTTCTTTTGCCAAAGCGATATGGTTGATCAATGCGGCATCCGGCTCTTCCATCACGTCTGTATGGACGCGGCGATGAGACAAGGATTGAATCGTTAAGGGTGTGATGAATTTTGTGCTGCTCTCAGTCATAAGAACATCTAATTGATAACCCATTTTAGTCAATTCATTCGTAATATCTGCTGCCTTATAGGCGGAGATGCTGCCGCTGACCCCTAGTAAGATAGTTTTCATTTTGCTTCCTCCAGTTTCAGGACTTCTTGAGTGATCAATTCCGCAATTTCTGATTTCGTCTGTGCTTCCTTCACTTTTTGATGGGCGTCGATCAAGTAGCCATGGTGTTTTTCGCCGCGAATCTCCGCGAGATCGTTAGCTAAAATAAAATCAGCGTGGTTCTTTTTGAGGCTTTCTTTAGCAACATTCAACAACTCGATCATCGGAACATCCACCAAGAGCTTAAACCCAACTAAAATTGTTTCAGGCTGCAATGTTTTGATCAGTGAAATGATTTTTGGATTTTTCTTTAAAACAATCACCAAATGCTCGGTATCTGAGGAGATTTTTTTCTCTGTTCGCTGATTGGCGATATCGGACAATGATTTTGGCAAATTTGTCGGATTGTCTGCAATTACCGTTTCTAAATCCTCTAATGTCACGGAACTTTCAGGTGTGAAATCACTGACGGCCATACTGTGAATGACGGCAGCGTACGTATGCTCTGTCATTAGTTCCGTTATCTTTTTTTCTAGATCCACGGTTGATTCGATGATGTGGATGTGGAACGACGCACCCTCAGGCTTAACTGCATGGCGGGTAGTGATCAGATCGATCGTTGCCCCTTTTTCTGCAAAACTTTCTGCTAGGGCTTTGCCAAGCTTACCGCTGGAGTGATTCGTGATTGCGCGGACATCATCGATTTTTTCTGACGTACCACCTGATGTTATTAAGACTCTCACTACTGTTTTCCTCCTAATGCAACGATTGTGCGGCCCACGTGGTTGCCGTCCAAAAGGTCATCCGCTGTTTCCTGCACCTGTAACAATTCAATTTGTTGGACTTGGAAATGTTTCGGCAGTGACCACTCTGTTGCCATTTTGCTCCAAAGCTTTTGACGTTGCGCCATTGATGCTTCTACGGAGTCGATGCCTAATAAATTAACACCACGCAGGATAAAAGGCAAGACAGTCGTATTCAACTTGATGCCGCCAGCATTTCCGCAAAGAGCCACGCTGCCGCCATAGTGGATGAATGGAAGAATCTGAGCAAGAGTGTCGCCGCCAACAGTATCTATAGCAAAATCGAAACGCTGCTTATTCAATGGGCGACTTTTTTCAGGAAACAAGTCCTCTGGTGACAGCACCGAAGTCGCACCTAATTGGGTTAAGTAGTCTGCTTGATCCTTTTTACGGCTCAATGCCACGATTTCTTTACAGCCGATTTGCTTCAAAAAGTGTAGCGCAAAACCGCCTACACCGCCTGTTGCACCAGTGACCAGTACAGAGCTGTCTGAGTTTAATCCATGAGCAAGCAGGGCATCGACTGACAATGCTGCCGTAAACCCGGCAGTCCCAAAGGTCATGGACTGCTTTTCAGTCAATTCTTTGGGTAGCTTAACGCACCAAGCAGCAGGGACGACCGCTAACTCACTCAAACCGCCGTCTTGTTTGACCCCTAAACCATAGCCGGTAACGATGACGGTATCACCAATCTCAAGACTAGTATCGGCTGTTTCAATGACCTTTCCTGCAAGATCGATACCGGGCGTCATAGGATAGCCGCTCAAAACACCTGTGTTCATTTTTGTTGCTAAAGCGTCTTTGTAATTTATGCCGGAATAACTGACAGCGATCAATACGTCTCCTTGATCCACCTCGGGTTTTGAAAAAGTTTCAATTTTTGTGTGAACGGTCTCATCTTTGACCACACGTAAACGGTGATACTCGGTCATGGCGCGTCCTCCTAAGGAATTATTTTATCATGATAAAATCCATTTTTTCATTACTATTATCTTAGCGGAAATAGAAGAAAAAGCAAATTTCTTTTCTCTTTTATTTCTATAAAACTCTCCTAAGAAAATGGGTCGAAACGCTTGATTTTTACTAAAAAGTTCGTATACTTGAATGGTGCTATTAAACATGAAGTTTACTATTAGCAAACTTGCGAAAAAAGTGGAACGAAAAAAGGAGTGAGACGATGGAAATTGGTGAGAAGCTGCGTAATTTAAGGATTCAAAAAAATTTGACTCAAGAAGAACTAGGGGAGCGAACCGATCTTTCCAAAGGCTACATCTCTCAATTAGAGCGCGACTTGAGTTCTCCTTCCATGGAGACTTTTTTTGATATTTTAGAAGTTTTAGGGGTGACACCCGCTGAATTTTTCAAACAAAAAACAGGGGATCAAAAAATTGTCTACAAAGACGAAGACACAACTTTTTACAGTGATGCTGAACACGGGTACCATATTAAATGGTTGATCCCGGAATCCAACGAGAAAGAGATGGAGCCGATTTTACTGACGTTAGAAAAAAAAGGTCAGTACAAACAGTTCACGCCTTCATTGTCAGAAACATTTATTTATGTATTAGAAGGAAAAGTAGCCCTGCAATTTGGCGAAACCTTATATGAAGCGGAAAAGGGCGAAAGTATTTATTACGAAGCCAGCAAGCCCCACCGCCTGCAAAATCAAGCGACAGGAATCAGTAAAGTTCTGATCGTCGCAACAGAATCTTATTTATAGAAGAAGGACGTGAAGTCATGGCAAACACAATTATTTCATTTAAAGAGGTCATTAAACGATACGACGATGATGAGCCTGTATTGAAAAAAATCGACTTTGATATCGAGGAAGGGCGTTTTTATACTTTATTGGGTCCATCAGGGTGTGGAAAAACAACGATTTTGAGAATTATCGCCGGTTTCACTGACGTAAGTGAAGGCGATATTCTTTTTGAAGGAAAACGAATGAATGACATCCCAGCGAACAAACGTCAGGTAAACACTGTCTTTCAAGATTACGCGCTATTTCCCCACATGAATGTGTTTGACAATGTCGCATTTGGATTAAAAATCAAGAAAATGTCGAAAAAAGAAATCGAGAAGAAAGTGCTTGAGGCGCTGCAATTGGTTCAATTGCCTGGCTATGAAAATCGGGAAATCACCGAGATGTCTGGCGGTCAGCGCCAACGGGTCGCAATTGCTCGGGCAATCGTCAATGAACCGAAGATTTTGTTATTAGATGAACCTTTATCTGCATTGGATTTGAAATTGCGCACAGACATGCAATATGAATTGCGTGCGCTGCAAAAACGTTTAGGGATTACCTTTATCTTTGTGACTCACGACCAAGAGGAAGCGTTGGCGATGAGTGACGAGATCTTTGTCATGAACAAAGGGAAGATCGTACAAAGCGGCACACCAGTTGATATTTATGACGAGCCGATCAATCATTTTGTTGCGGACTTTGTCGGAGAGAGCAATATCGTTGCCGGCGAGATGGTAGAAGACAATTTAGTGAAATTCGTCGGGAAAGAGTTCGAGTGTGTCGATGGCGGGATGCGGCCAAATGAACCGGTGGAAGTAGTCTTGCGCCCAGAGGATCTGACCCTGACGACGCCAGAAAAAGGAAAATTGGTTGTTACCGTGGATACACAATTGTTCCGCGGCGTTCACTATGAGATGAACTGCATCGATGCAGACGGCAATGAGTGGATGGTCCATTCGACTAAGAAAGCGAAAAAGGGTAGTCAAGTTGGTCTGTCCTTTGAACCAGAGGATATTCACGTCATGCGCTTCAATGAAAGTGAAGAAGACTTTGAAGCACGCTTAGACAGTTATGAGGATTAGGAGGCAAAAAGAATGAAAAATATACGTCGTTTTTACTCGATCCCTTATTTCTTCTGGCTAGTGTTCTTTGTGATCGCCCCTGTGATTTTGATCGTTTATCAATCGTTTTTTGATATGAACGGCAATTTTACGTTGAGTAACTATCACACGTATCTGACCTCAAAAACGTATTTGATGATGACGGTCAATTCGGTGATGTTCGCCTTTTTGATCACTGCGATGACGCTTTTGATCAGCTATCCAACGGCTTACTTTTTGGCAAAGCTGAAGCACCGTCAGTTGTTGTTACTGTTGGTGGTGTTACCTACTTGGATCAATTTATTGTTAAAAGCGTACGCCTTCATTGGGATTTTCAGTGCCAATGGGTCGGTCAATGACTTTCTAAGTTTTATTGGCATTGGACAAAAACAGCTGCTGTTCACGGATTTTAGTTTCATGTTTGTAGCGGCCTATATCGAGTTGCCGTTTATGATCATGCCGATTTTTAATGCGCTGGAAGAAATCAATCCTTCTCTGATCAGTGCCAGCAGAGACTTGGGCGCGAACAATGTTGACACGTTTCGCCGCGTGATTTTCCCGCTTTCGTTGAATGGCGTGAAAAGCGGTGTGCAGGCTGTCTTCATTCCGTCGCTTTCATTGTTCATGTTGACACGACTGATCGGCGGAAATCGAGTCATCACATTGGGTACGGCAATCGAAGAACATTTCCTTGTGACGCAAAATTGGGGGATGGGCTCGACGATCGGTGTCATTTTGATCGTCGCGATGTTTATCGTGATGATGCTGACAGGTGAAAAACGGAAGGGGGGTCGAGTGAAATGAGAAGAAGAACGTTCTCTTGGGCCAATGTCTATTTGATCTTTGTATTTGTTCTATTATATATCCCGATTTTTTACTTGATCTTTTATTCGTTTAATCAAGGTGGGAACATGAGTACCTTTACGGGGTTCACGTGGGAGCATTACGAGAATCTCTTTTCGGACCGTCGGCTGATCGGTATCGTTGTACAAACATTCGTGTTAGCCTTTCTGTCCGCCTTACTTGCGACAGTTATCGGGACGTTCGGAGCAATGGGGATTTATTATACACGCAAACGAAATTCACGGAATGTGCTGCTAGGCCTCAACAATATTTTGATGGTGTCGCCGGATGTCATCATAGGGGCCAGTTTCTTGATTTTATTTACAATGCTGGGGAGTGTATTAAAGAACTTTCAACTGGGATTTTTCAGTGTGCTGCTCTCCCATGTGGCCTTTAGTATTCCCATCGTTGTTCTGATGGTTTTACCTAAATTAAAGGAAATGAATGATTCTATGATCGATGCGGCGCGTGACTTAGGGGCAAATAATAGGCAGGTCTTGTCCAACATTATTTTGCCCTTCCTGACGCCTGGAATCATCGCAGGCTATTTCATGGCGTTCACGTATTCGCTGGATGATTTTGCAGTGACCTTCTTTGTAACGGGGAACGGGTTCACTACCTTGTCTGTAGAGATCTATTCGCGGGCACGACAAGGGATCAGTTTGGAAATCAATGCCTTGTCTACGCTTGTGTTCATTTTCTCTCTCTTGTTAGTCGTGGGCTACTACTTTATTAGTCGCGATACTTCGAAGAAAGCACGGAAACGCAAGCGTGAATTCGAGGAGGTGGCAGTGCTGAAATGAGGAAACTACACTCTCTTTTTATCGGCGTGATCGCCATTATTCTCTTACTGACTTTCATGGTGGTGCGTTTGAACCACTCCTCCAACGCGAGCTCTAAAGTGCTGAATATCTATAACTGGGGAGATTATATCGACCCTGATTTGATCAAGCAATTTGAAAAAGAGTACGGCTATAAGGTCAATTATGAGACTTTTGACTCCAACGAAGCTATGGAAGCAAAAATCAAGCAGGGCGGTACAGCCTATGATATCGCGATTCCTAGCGAATACATGATCCAAAAAATGAAAAAAGAAAAATTATTGCTGCCTTTGGATCATTCCAAGATTCATGGGTTGGAAAATATCGATCCACGTTTCTTAGATTTGGATTTTGACAAAGATAATAAGTACTCGATTCCTTATTTCTGGGGAACCTTGGGGATCGTGTACAACGATAAATTTGTTTCTAGCGATAAAATCAAGCATTGGGATGATTTGTGGCGTCCGGAATTAAAAAATAATATCATGCTGATCGATGGTGCCCGGGAAGTGATGGGCTTGTCATTAACAAGCTTGGGCCATTCAATCAACAGCAAGGACATAACGCAATTGAATCAGGCAATCAAAAAATTGAGCGGATTGACCCCAAATGTGAAAGCAATCGTGGCGGATGAAATTAAGATGTATATGGCAAATGAAGAAAGTGCCGTCGCGGTGACTTTTTCAGGGGAAGCGGCAGACATGATGTCTGAGAACGAGCACCTGCACTATGTGATTCCGCCGGAGGGCTCGAATCTTTGGTTCGATAATATCGTGATTCCCAAAACGTCTAAAAACCAAGAAGGGGCCTACGACTTTATCAACTTCATGCTGAAGCCAGAAGCAGCGAAACAAAATGCGGAGTACATCGGCTATTCCACACCAAATAAAAAGGCGCTGGCGATGCTGCCAAAAAGCATTTCTGGGGATAAGCAATTTTACCCCGACGATGCGACCATCAGTCATTTGGAGGTTTATAAAGATCTAGGTCCGAAGTATTTAGGGATCTATAATGATCTGTATTTGGAATTTAAGATGTATCGTAAATAAAGAAAAAAATCAAAGCACGGAGATCATGGATGGATTTCTGATGCTTTGATTTTTTTGTGGGTAAAACGTTCGTAAAGCTTCCTGTGTGCTACTTATGTACCGGAGATTTTGCTCGAAAATTACTAGAATTTTCTTTTTTCAGCCCTTTCTCATTTGGTATACTGAATTTAACTGAAAAAAGGAAGGGCGATCACATGCAGGCAATGATTATTACGTTTTTCACTTTTTCACATGTATTAAATTTCGGAATCAGTTATTTTATTTTGGATGAGATCAAAAATAAAAAACGGATCAATTATTTGCTTGTTCCCTTGATCGTCCTATTTGGAGTAGTTATTGGCTATACCTTCACTTACCTAGACACGGTGGTGATGGTTCTCTTTTTCCTGATTCTGTCATTGAAAAATTCGGAGGAGAGAAATGTTGTCTTTTCACTGTTGATCGTATCCAGTGCGTGTCTGATAGAAATACTAGTCAGCAGAATTACCGAACCCTTGTTGCTTATTGTATTGGAAAAACAAAATGGTTTGTTCTTTTTGCTCTTTTTTGTACTCTATTATGCTCTTTTGATTCTTAGCAGTTCGTTTTATAAAAAGCATATAGTAACGTTCATCAGAAAAAAGAGAAAAATTAATTTGTCCGCGTATTTATTAACGACAGCATTGGTTGTTTATTTTTCCTACGGGACGATCTCGCTCTATGCCTCTACGGTGTTCTTAAAATTATTTGTAGCTGTCTTTTATCTTATTTTCGCGTTTCTCGGGGGCGTGATCATTCAATCCATCTCAAGTAATCAAGAGTTAAAGATCGAGGCGGAGAAAAGACAGGTGGAGTATGTGATTCACCAGCGCTACATAGAGGACTTAAAAAATCAGTATCAGGGAATTCGCGAGTTTCGTCACGATTACGTCAATCTGTTGACTGCGATCGAATACTATATTGAAAAAGAAGAGTTTGATGGGCTGAAAACATTTTTTAATTCCAGTGTCATAAAGACAAAAAGGTTTACAGGCAACGACATTCTCCATGCGGATGAATTGAACAAGATCGATTCTTTGGACATAAAAAGTATTTTGACCATGAAATTGCTTGCGGCTCAGGATAAAAAAATCGATGTACAAATAGAAGCGGATGACGGCATCAGGCTCAATCAGAAGGTGGATTCGGTCGTGCTGATCCGCATACTAGGCATCCTATTAGACAACGCAGTCGAAGAGGTAGAAAGGATTGAAGGCGGGAAAATAGTGATCGGTATCTTCTCGGTCAAAGGAGATACGATTTTTGTGATAGAGAATACGGCCCGTCAGCAGCTAGAACCGATGCACGTATTGAAACAAAAAGGCTTTTCGACCAAGGGCGAGGGAAGAGGACTGGGTCTTTCTAATCTTGATGAATTAACAGCCATGGAGCCGAATATTTTGCTGGAAACGATCATTTCTGAGCAACGCTTTACTCAGAAGGTGGTTGTGATTGGTGAGGAGGAAGAGCGGTGTTAGGGGTTTTTATTTGCGAAGACAATGAGGTTCAACGAAAACAAGTCACGTCTTTTATTAGAAAGTATCTGCTGATCGAAGAACTAGACATGGCGATCAAAGTAAGCACGGGTGATCCTGAAGAGATTTTGGATTATTTGGAGCAGCACCCGGATAGTCGAGGCATTTACTTTTTAGATGTCGACTTAAAATGTGAGATGAACGGTATTGAATTAGGCGCAAAAATCAGAGAAAAAGATTTACGTGGAAAAATTGTGTTTATTACCACCCATGATGAATTGTTGTCGCTGACATTCAAATACAAAGTCGAAGCGATGGATTATATTTTAAAAGAGGGAGACATCGCGAACGTCAGAGAACGAATTAAGGCAGCCTTAGACCAAGCGCAGCGACATTTTTTGGAGGAGTCTCAAAAAGCGGATGACTTTATTCAATTGAAGATCGGTAGTCAAATTCGAGTGTTTGATTTGCAGCAGGTGATGTTTTTTGAAACGGCGCCGACACCCCACAAGCTGATCCTGCATCTAGCCAACAGTACGCTGGAGTTTTATGGAAAAATCAATGACACCGCTGAATTATCCCCTTCACTGATCAAAATCCATAAATCATACGTGATCAATTTTAAAAATATCCAGCTGATCGATAAGAAAAAAAGAGAAGTCACGATGACCAATGGCGAGAAATGTTTGTTGTCTATTCGTCTGAGTAAAAAGCTGGAAGCAACGCTCAAGACGAAATAATGAGCGTTTAGGATGATTTTCGAACAAACCAGTGATTAACCTTTATAATGAGCAGTAATTGGAATGTCTGTTCAATGCTGTATGTCTCTAGCAGGTTACTAGAAGGGATAATGGTGATGAACGATAAACGGCATTCGAATCAAATGAATGAGGAGGGTGATTGACCATGAAGAAAAAAATGGCAGCAGGCGTTTTAGTAATGGTATTGGCAACAACGCCAGTAACCGCGCTGGGGGCTGAAAACGAGTACGGGGGTTTTGATAATCAAACAGGAGATATCGGGACCCGGGCAGTAACCATAAAACAATGGTTTACAAATGTTCCGCCCAAAACCTATCGTGGAAAGCAGCGAATCCAATATTATCGCCATATCGCCGGTGGCTATATCGGCGTTTATGTATGAGAAAAAGGCTGCTAATCGTTGCCTGTTGTTTAGGATTACTAGTGATTTTCTTCATGTTAAAGATCAAAATCCACATCAGAATCATCCTCGTTTTAGCAACGATGCTTTATTTATTAATCGACGGAACGCTGTAATCAACAGAAAAAGAAGCCGTCCTCCAAAGCTAAGAGTTATTCCAGCTTTGGAGGACGGCTTCTTTCGTTCTATTTTAGTAGGCTTCTAATTTTCTCAACACGCGAAAATGCAAAATGAGGTAGCTGATTTCGTCATTCGATAAATCGAAATCATACGTTTCAGTGACAAAGACACGGATCTGATTCGCAGCGTGAAATTCATGGGTATAGCGTTCACTTACGTAAAAATATAGGTCATTGTCAGATGCTTCGGCTTCCTGCTTCTCTTTTAGTATATGTAGCGCCAAAAACTTAAGGTGCCGCATCAATCGCGGGGCTTTCAAAAACAGGTCAGCTCTTGGTATTTGAACATGGAAAATAATTTGTGTAAGTAAGCTATGGATCAATTGGAGAAATTTTTCCTGTTCATGTTCGTTGATGTTCAGTTGATAATTTGCGGCTATGACCGCTTCGGTCAGAACGAAGGAATCGGTCGTTTTCAGAGGCTGCTGCAAATAGTCTTCTATTTCTTCGACGGCTTTTTTTGCAAAGGCGACCTCTGATTTAAATAAATTCTCCATAATCTCAATGGTTGAAATAGGAAAAATGTGCGGCATAGGAATCGATTCAGCCGCATTAAATAGAAAGTAAGACAGATTGTTGGCTAAATAAAAGTTGTCTGTGAGTGCGTAGTTTCTTTTTGCTAAGTCCGCTAATTGTCGGATGAACTGACGATCAGATGCGTTAGAACGCTGTGTGGATAATTGAGCATTTTTCATTGTAATGAACCTCCATATCTTCGTTACAGGGAAATGGTCTTTTTTTCAAAACCATAGGGTCAATTGAAGTTGTCTCTATGATAAACTGTCTAGTGAATAGACAGTCAAGAAATGTGCACAAAAAAAGGAGGGACCGTGATGCGCTCAACGAATTACTTAACTATCAGTGAATTTTCCAAGCTATCGGGTATTAAACGAAAGACCTTGATTTATTACGATCAGATCGGGCTTTTGCCACCAAAGCATGTCGGAGAAAAAGGCTATCGCTACTATGATTATCCGCAACTTTACACGGTCAATATGATCAATCTATTTCGAGAAATCAAAATGCCCTTGTCAGAAATCAAAGATCACCTGCAAAATAGTACCCCGGAACAAGCGGCCACGTTGCTTAAGCGTCAGCAAGAATTGATCCTTCAAAAGCAAAAGCATTATGAACAAATGTCTGGTATGGTCACGCGCCAATTGGCGTCATTAAAGGAATACGAACAAGCAGAACAGTTAAAATTCTCAGTGGTCCCTTTAGAGATGACCCCACTTTTTTTTAGTTCGAAAATCTATAAAATCCCTGAATTCCGCGCATCGATCTCGTTGAGTGAAGTCTATCAAGAGGGCTTTTCAGCCGGCTATCCGTTTATTTATCCTTCGGGGATCATGTTCAAAATTGAAAGCGATAAATTAAAGAACGATCCCTTTGAATCCATCGAGATCCAATATTATATTCGCGTTCCCGAAGCTGCTGAGAGCCGACCCGCAGGAGATTACTTGGTGTGCTACTATACCGGAGTCGTCTCCCACGATACGATCCTCAAAATGATGTTCGAGTATCTGGAGAAACAGGATCTAAAAATTCAAGGAAATGTTTACGTCGACATGATCCTAAATGGCCTCTCGGGGCATACATTCAATGATTTTCTTTTAAAATTAGTTGTTCGGGTGGCTCCTGTGTCTTAAATTTAGGTACCGATACGTGAAATTTCTATTTTTTTAGTTCGAAAGAGACAGCCGTATCTTTCGAACTTTTTTTGTTTGACGAGAAATAGAACGAAATTCAAAAAAAGTTTGACGTTATTATTTTCGAGAAATCACAACCACGAATCCTTTTTATGTTGCAAAACTTTTTATAAAAAAGAAAAAAATTGGGTAAGAAAAAAGTTATTTAATGGTGTATAATCTATTTTATGAAAGCGCAAGCAAAAACAAAGGGGAGTATGGGGATGGAAAAGAAACAGTTGAACAGACGCCAGATTTTTGGAATGAAGAAAGACTCTTTAGAAAAAAGAATTTCAGAATATTACACGAGCGAGCAAGACAGCGGATATATTATCGAATGTCTGGTTGCGATTTTAGTGAGAAATGCGCTAGTTGTTGCGGATTTTTCTCAAATTGCCTATTCGCTAGTCAGAGAACTGTTTCTTTCCGCTGAGCCGAATCAAACAATGCAAGAATATTATGCCTTTTTTGAAAGCTATTTTGTTGAAGAAGAGCGTAATGCCATCATTACTCGACTTTATAAAAGCAAAAATAATTATTATAAAAATTTCAAGACAGCCCGTCGTCATAGCAATCTGGTGAATCAGCCGACGCTCACGAAAGAGCAACCAGATGAACGGGAAGTGGTGCTTAAAACGATCTTTGAAGATGCGAATGGGAAAGCAGTTAAATGGGTACTGAGAGATGTCGATCCCTCGAAGGATAAAAAAGAATTCGAACCGATTTTGAAAATTTTGACGACATTATCGATTTTTCAAAAGGATGGAGTCCGTCAATTTGTGTCTTTAGTGGATTCAAAACGAGTGAAAAGTGAAATTGAGATCCTCGTTGAGAAAAAAACTTCGCCGAAAAAGGGTAAGAAAATCGCAGCCAAAAAGAAAACAACGTCTACCTCAACGCAGAAGAACACCCGTCCAAAGGCTGGAAACAGCTCCTCACTTGAAAAAAACAGCCAAAAATCACAAAACGAATCCCCTCAAGCTGTCGCTCCAAATAAAGTAAACGAGGAAAAAACCGCGAAAAGAGCGAAAGCCACGATTCCAGAAGCCACGCAGTCAACGGATGTTTATTTAGCGCCTGATGATCCGACTTCCGCAAATTCGAAAGAGCAGGAAAAGGATGCACAAAAACAAGTGGCTCCTTCTCGACCATCCGCCCCACTTCAGACAACGCCTCCTAATAAAATAGCACCGGCATCAACTGTCACTCATTTGGAAAATGGACTAGCAGAAGACGGGACCATGCCGCAAAGAAAAGAGGGGAAATCCAATAAAAAAATCAGGAACCTGTTGAAACAATTCCAGCAGAACCGGAAAAGATAATTTTTCAGTTCTTAAGGAAGGCTTATTTGTGATGGAGTAAAACGGATAAATCTGCGGAAAAGGAGGTATGGGATCTGGGATTTCTTGATTCGATGGGGTGATCATCAAAGGGATCTTTGAAGGGCGGATGCAGAAGAATGTAAAAGTGAAGGAGAATTGATTCAATAGAGAAAGTTTCGTTGATGTTTTCAGAGTAGGAATAAAAGAAAAATGTGCTCAAATAAGGCTTTTTATGATAAGTAATTTTAAGAGTGCGTAATCAGTTTTTGATTGCGCACTCTTTGTCGTGACACTGTTATTCCAAATCTGTATGTCTTTCCATCATACTCTCACCAGTTTCTCCCATCCTAGCCATCAACTCCAAGATGATTCCATCATAAGTAAGAAAACTGATTTGTTCAAACGCAGAGCCCATCGGCTGAATTGAAGTTAAATTGTTTTCTTTCAATTTCGGCGATACGCCAGGGAGCACGACTACAACATCGGCCAGCTGAGCGATTTCAGACTCTTTATCCATCGTCATCAGAGCAAGGGTCACGTTGTTTCTTTTCGCTTTTTTAGCAAGGGCAACCAAGCTTGGCGTAGTACCAGATCCGGAACCGATAATCAATAAATCGCCTTTTGCTGTTCTCGGACAGCTGATCTCACCCACAAGGCTAACCGCCAAGCCTAAATGAAGTAAGCGATTCGTAAATCCAGTGATGGCGACACCCGATCGGCCGGCACCGGAAAGAAAAATGTTATTGGCATTTAGGATGGCCTCTACTAATTGGTCAAGTTCCTCGTCATTTTCGTAGTTTACGAAAGATAATAACTCTTCAATAATTTCCCGTGTGTTTCTTTTTACAGACATACAAATCCCTCCAATAATTGTTAGTATCCAAAGTCTAAATAATTTTAAAAAGTCCTACAAGAGTATTTTTGACAGAGACAACCTGACAAAGGTGTCCTTTCATCCGATAGCTTTTCTGAATAACGCCACCTATAATTAATGTCAGAAGGCGCTTTCGAAAATAATTTTTTAAAAAGGATGTTGGTACAACTTTTAAAAGGATGTATAAATCTAAAAAGTGTTTAATAAAATTGGCACATGTACTTTATAGCGAAAAAGGAGGAAAAAAAATGGAGTTTCAGCAACCTGCAAATGCGAACAGCTGGCGAGCGAAGATTCAGCGGATGGGTGGATTTTTAAGTTCGATGGTTATGCCGAACATTGGTGTATTTATTGCTTGGGGGTTAATGGCAGCATTCTTCATCCCGACTGGATGGACGCCGAACGAGCATTTAAATGAACTGGTTCCGCCGATTTTGAATTATTTATTACCTGTTTTAATTGGTTACACTGGCGGATACAATGTCTATGGAAAACGAGGCGGGGCCATTGGCGCTTTGGCAACCATGGGGGTCGTGGTCGGAGCAGATATCACGATGTTGATCGGCGGGATGATCATGGGACCGATTGGCGCGATCTTAATGAAGAAAATCGACGAATTGTTTAAGGGAAAAGTCAAACCTGGTTTGGAAATGCTGGTGGACAACTTCTCCTTAGGTTTTCTCGGTTTTGCGATCGCATTGATTGGATTTGTCGCAGTAGAACCAATTTTTGCGGTGATTTTGTCCTTCATCTCTGGTGGAGTCGATTGGTTAATGGCTCGGAACTTGATTCCTCTAACCAGTATTTTCGTCCAACCAGCACAAGTTTTATTCCTAAATAATGCTGTTAACCACGGAATCATGATTCCATTGGGTACGCAGCAAGTATTAGAAACGGGGAAATCGCTCTTATTCTTAGTAGAAGCAAATGGTGGTGCTTGGGTTGGATTGTTGATCGCCTTTTCAATGTTTGGTACCGGCATGGCGAAAAAATCCGCGCCAGCATCAATGTTGATCCAGTTTTTAGGCGGAATCGGGGAAGTAGCCTTTCCTTATGCCATGATTAAACCAGTTACAATCTTAGCACCGATCGCAGGCAATATGGTAGCTTTAGCGATTGGCCAAATATTTGGCGGTGGAACGGTTGGTGCCGTTTCTCCTGGAAGTTTCTTAGCTCTATTGATGATGACACCTCGAGGGAATTTTATCGTGAACATTGCAATGTACGCTTCAGCGGTGTTGGTTTCTTTTGTAGTTGGTGCCTTTTTCTTAAAACTGAGTCTGAAAAAGGATCTTGCTGCTGAAGTCGAAGCAGAGGAGTTAGCTGTGGAAGGCGTGGGCGTTACGACTACAGAAGCCTTTGAAACAGCCATTCCAGAACCAATCGTAGCGGGGAATGCAGTGCCAAAAGGTAAATTGATCAAGAATGTCATCATTGCCTGTGACGCCGGAATGGGTTCCAGTGCGATGGGCGCTTCCATGCTCAGTACTAAAGCACGTAAAAATATGCTGGAGGTCACGGTCAAAAATGTTTCCGTTGATAACATTCCCGAGAATGCTGATTTGATCATTACGAATGAAATTTTATTGGAAAGAGTAAAGGGTCTGACAAGTGATAAGCAGGTACCGATTTTAACAATCAAGAATTTCTTGGATAACAGTGAGTATGACCGCTTCATAAAATTTATCAGAGAAAATAATGGTGAATAAAATATATCCGCTTTCATTGTAGTGTAGTATGATGAATTCTACTAATTAATAGATGGGGAGGAAGTTAGATGTATTTATCTACCAGAGAAAGCTCTATCTTAACGATCTTGTTAAATAGTAGAAGCAAGCATACGGTGCAAGATATCAGTGATCAGCTAAACATCAACGAACGGACTGTTTACAGAGAATTGAAAAATATCAAGGCAACCTTGAAAACATTCCAACTGGAGCTCGTGACGATTCCTTCACAAGGCTTTGAGATCCAAGGGAAATCCGAAAATCTTGCGGCGCTAAAACAAGCTTTTCAAAAACAGAATATCCATCAAATTTTGACCGTAACGGAACGGGTCGATTTGGTCACGCTGATTCTATTGTTGGAAGAGGACTTCATTAAGATGCAGGCGATTGCTGCAGAATTACAGGTCTCTCTTTCGACGATTAAGAAGGATGTTGCTTTTTTAACGGATAGTCTGCCTGAAAAGGGCATTCGCGTCATTTCTAAAAAAGGTGAAGGCATTAAACTTGAGGCGGACATGATCAATCGCCATATCTTGACCTTAGATATCTTGACGAAGCACGTGACTTCTTCGGAATTTATTGCATGGTTTTTACTAAAAAAGTCGAAGGATTCATTTTATAAGAAGATTTGTTTTCAAAAAATCAGTGATCCGCTCCATTTTGTTTATGAGCAGCTAGGTCAACTAAACGCGGATATTGACGATAATGATCTGCAAGAATTAGTTGTTTTATTATCACTGTGGCTGAGTATCTGTCATTTGACTACGTTGCCCAATAATTCGATTGATACGATCGCAATCGAACTAAATCAGACGGGTAACCGGCTTTATCATCGGATGATTGAAAATCAAAAGAGCATTTTGGCTGAAAAAACGCATCCAGAATCATTTTTAGATTACTTAAAATGGATTATCCATTTGTATTTTCAACGAGATCATACAAATGAACTTGACTTACCGCATTTTGACAATGATATCGCGATATCTGTGAAGGACATGGTGAACAATGTCGAAGCACAGTTAGGTGTAAAACTTCACGGAAATGAACGGCAAGTCCGGGATCTATCCGCTCATTTAAGAAAAGCAGTTACGCGTATCAACAGCGGTCTATTTGTTAGAAATCCCATGAAGGATGAAATCAAGAAAAACTATCTCTTTATTTTTGAGATCGTGAGTCATGCGGCGGAAGAGGTGTTTGGAAAAGAATTTTTTCCAGAAGATGAACTGTGTTTTCTTGTGCTTTATTTTGTGATGATGATCGACAAGTTATCGAATAAGGCCTTTCGCGTGCTAATCGTTTGTTCTAGTGGTATGGGATCGTCAAAGATGCTAACTAGCCGTTTGGAATACGAAGTGCCGGAAGTGTACGTCAAGGACATTATTTCACTCACTGATCTGCATAATAAAGATATCCATGAGTACGAATTAGTCTTGTCAACGATCCCATTACCACTAGCATCGGAAGATTATTTGAAAGTATCTCCCTTGCTGAATGAACAAGAATTGGCTTTAGTACAGACGAAGATCAACAACCACAAGTACTCTGATTTGAAAACGATTCAACGGCAAAAGCAGATGAATGTAGCAGATTTTGAGCAGCATCTGATGAAAAGATTATTTTACGCACAAAAAGTATTAGAGTTGATGAGGTATTGCCAGTTCAGAGAAGAAGTGATTTTTACGACAAAAATCAAAAAAAAGCGTGATGTATTCAAACGTTTAGCTGAATTTTTAGAAGTTGATGAGGCCAAGCTGACGAATAGTATCCAGACAACTGCGCAGCAGGAGCAAACGGTGCTCTTTATTATTCGTAAAAATGCAACATTTTCGGCAGATCGGATTCAGGTAATATCTGAGGCATCAAAACAATTAGGAAACTACTATTTAGTCGTAGTAGACACTGCCGAAAGTCTTTCGGGAATTAGCCATAAATTTTATCGTCAAGTCAAAGAAATCTTTTTTGACCATGTCTATGATCTCACTAAGATCGGATCATCTGATGATTTGAAAACATATTTAGTAAAAATGAATGAAATTGTATAGATTGCGAGATGGGAAAATGAAAATTTTTAAAGATGAGAATATCCAATTGAATCAGCACTACGAAAATAAAATTGAAGCCATTTTAGCAGCCGGAACTATTTTAGTTGAAAATGGCTATGTGGCAGAAAGCTATATTCAAGATATGCTGGCGAGAGAGGAAGAAGTATCGACGTACATTGGCAACCACATCGCTATCCCTCACGGTATTGTGAAATCAGTTGAGAAGATTCATTCTTCGGGTATTTCATTATTGCAAGTACCAGAAGGGATAGATTTTGATGGCAATACTGCGTACTTAGTATTCGGAATTGCGGGGAAAAACAACGAACATCTCGAGATCTTGGGTCAAATCGCGACTATTTGCTCTGAGATGGAAAATGTCGAGATTCTTCGTCATGCAACATCGAAAGCAGAGATTCTAAAGATTTTTGAGGAGGTCGTCGTTTAAATGAAACAAGCATTGCACTTTGGCGGAGGAAGTATCGGTATCGGCTTTATCGCTGACCTGTTACATGATTCCGATTACGAAACTACAATTGTTGATATAGATAGTGAGTTAGTTAAGCAAATCAATGAAACCGCCACTTTTGATCTCTATTTAATCAATGAGGATTACAAAAAGAAACAACTGACCCATGTACACGCACTGTCATCGATCGAAGATCAAGCAGAAATCATTGAAAAAATCAGTACCACGGACTTGATTACGACAGCAGTCTGGGCGGAAAATTTACCAAAGATTGCACCAGTTCTTTTACAAGGGTTGAAAAAACGCGCCGATATTGGAGGAAAGCGAGTAAACATCTTAGCCTGTGAAAATGCGATGTTTAACAGCGAGATTTTACGTAAAGCGATCCTTGCTCTAGAACCGGCGGCAGATCATTGGCTGGATGCTATTGCGGCATTTCCTAACACCGCAGTGGATCGGATGGTCCTTGCATCTGAACATGACGGGAAAAAGACCATAGACATCGGTCGTGACCATGAGTTAGTGATCGAAGAATCAAAACTCGTCTATCCAGTAGACAAGCCGATCAAGGAAGCCGTCTATACGACTAACTTGAAAAAGTATATCGAACGTAAGCTTTACGTTGTCAATTGCGGTCACGCATGGGCGGGATTTATTGGCTTTGTTCATGGCTATTCAATCATACAAGATGTTTTTCATAATGAAGACTTGGTGCAGATGATTCGTGAGACGATGTGGGAATCAGCACATTTATTGATGGAAAGATACGGCTTTACAAAGCAGGATATGATTGATTACATTGATTTCATTATGGATCGTTATCAGACACCTGGTATCAAAGATATGATCACACGTGTTTCCCGCTCACCAATTCGCAAGTTACAGCCAGAAGAACGCTTAGTAGGGCCATGTGTCCAATGTGAAGAATTGGGTCTAGAAAATAAACGCTTATTGGAAGGGATCGCGGCCGCTTTTCTCTTTGACAATCCAGAGGATGAACAATCCGTGGAACTCTTGGCGTATGTTCATGAGCATGGGATCGATGATGCAATCACTCATTTCACTAATATATCGTTAGATACTCGAATGCATCAGGTGATTAAAGAAAATTATCAGAAATTTCTGGAAATGAAAGGATAAGCCGACATGAAGATGGAATTTTCCAATCAAGCAGGAAGTCAAATTGTAGACGCGGTTATTACAACGATCCAAGCCAATAAAGAGTATTTAAGCGAAGTCGATAGTCACGGCGGTGATGGCGATCACGGCATCAACATGAACAAAGGCTTCACCTTCGTTAGACAAGAGTTGGATGAACGTGCTGATTACACCATGAGTGACGGGTTGAAAGTGATCAGTCAGGTACTCGTGAATAAGATCGGGGGTTCAATGGGCCCGTTATACGGAAGCTTCTTCAGGGGACTTAGTGTAGCATCCAGAAAGAACGAAACAATCAACAAGGAAGTAGTATTAAATATGCTGACGAAAGCCTATCAAAATCTTTCTGATTTAACTGATGCGAAAGTCGGTGATAAAAGCCTGATGGATGTGCTGGTGCCAACAGTCGAGGCATATGAACAAGTTTTTGCTGAAGATGGTTCCTTTGAAAACTGTTTGACGAGCTCGCTAAGTGCCGCCAAAGCAGGGCTGGAATCAACTAAGATGATACCCGCAAAAATCGGACGAGCCAGTCGGATTGGTGATCGTTCGATCGGGCATCAGGATGCTGGAGCAACGTCCTGTTATTTGATTATTGAAGCGCTGGTAACCACGATAAAAGAATTGTTGGAGGAATAGAAGCGATGCAAATTTTTGTGAATGATCCAGATTTTATTGTTGAAGATATGCTGAAGGGCTTTGCTGCGACACACCCTGAAATTATGATCTCACCATTGAATGATCGGGTAGTCGTCCTCAAAGATAAGAAGGAAAAAGTCGGCGTCATTACCGGCGGCGGCAGCGGACACGAACCAGCTTTTCTCGGTTATGTGGGTGAGGGCATGCTGGATGCGGTAGCGATTGGTGAAGTTTTTGCCTCGCCGCCTGCCCAAGCATTTTTTGATGCCATGACCGAGGCTGATAATGGCCAGGGTGTCGCGTGTCTCTTCGGCAACTATGCTGGAGATACTATGAACGTCAAAATGGCGATCCAAATGGCCGAAGATGAGGACATTGAAGTGAAGTATGTGGTCGCAACAGACGATATTGCCTCTTCGCCTAAAGAAACTCGTGAAAAACGTCACGGAATCGCCGGCGGCTATTTCATGTGGAAGGTCGGCGGAGCCAAAGCAGCGGCCGGTGGAACATTGGATGAAGTCATCGCGGTGGCACAGAAAGTGGTTGATCGAACGAGAAGCATTTGTGTTGGGGTCACACCTTGCACGATTCCAGCTGTAGGGAAGTCGAATTTCTTGATTGATCCGGGTACGCTGGAGTTTGGGATCGGTCATCATGGTGAGACGGGAATTGAAAAGAAATCACTAGGCAGTGCCAATGAAATCGCCATTGAAATGACAGAAGCAATTTTAACTGATTTCGCTTTTGATGGAAATAGGAAATTAGCCGTGATGATCTCAGGTTTGGGCTCGACCATGCTGATGGAACAATATGTGGTGTGTGGACAAGCTCTGGAAACATTGAAGGAAAAAGGTCACAGCGTCGAAAAAGTCTATGTCGGTAATTTTGTCACATCGCTGGATATGGGCGGCATGTCATTGACAGTCGTTGATTTAGATGAGGAAATCACGGAATTAATGGAAGCTGAGGCACAAGCAGTAGGGTTGAAAAACTATTAAAGGATAGGGTGGACAAAAAAATGAAATTACAACTAGCTTTGGATGAGTTAAAATTAGAGGAAGCACTGATTTTTGCAGAAAAGGTTCAGGAACACGTCGATATTATTGAGATCGGCACGCCGTTTGTGATCGATTCTGGGATGGAGGCTGTGCGCCGCTTTAAAGAAAAATTTCCCAATAAAGAAATTTTATCTGATGAAAAGATTATGGACGGTGGCTATTACGAATCGCAATTAGGCTTCGAAGCTGGAGCTGAGTATGTGACGGTTTTGGGTGTGACCGATGTGGCGACGATCAAGCAATGTGTCAAGGCAGGAAATGATTTTGAAAAACAAGTCGTGGTTGATATGATCTGTGTCGCGAATCTTGCAGAAAAGGTCGCTGAGATGGAAGAGCTGGGTGTGGACGTTTTGGCGGTTCATACAGGGGCGGATCAACAAGCCTGCGGACGGACGCCGCTAGATGATTTGAAGGTCATGACTTCTTGCGCGAAGAAAACTAAGATTGCCGTAGCAGGTGGCATCAGCAGCAAGACGATCGATAATTATGTTGCACTGAATCCTGATATCATCATCGTTGGCAGCAGTATTACTCACGCGCCGGATCCTGTAGAAGAAGCACGCTTGATCAAAGAAGCGATGCTGGCGAAAGCGTAGGGTGATAGCTGATGACACCATCAAAAAACTTATCGGCTATCTTAACCGAATTGACAGAAGATGCACAGCAGATTGATCAAGCCCAATTGGAGCAGGTTCAAGCATTGATCTTACAAGCAAAAAGAATTTTTATCGCGGGTGCCGGACGCTCTGGTTTTGCCGCCCGGGCATTTTCTAACCGCTTGATGCATCTAGGCTTTACTGTATACTTTGTAGGCGAACCAACGACACCTTCGCTCCGTAATGGTGATCTGATTATTATCGGATCAGGCTCAGGTCGGACCTCAGCCTTGGTAAATATGGCGGAAAAGGCAAAAAGTGAGCAAGCCCAATTAGCGACGATCACGATTCATCCGAAAAATCCGATCGGTACAATGGCGGATGCGCTGATTCAAATTCCAGGCATCTCAACGGGAGACAAAGCGACTGAAAAGGCGCCATCGATTCAGCCCAATGGTTCATCCTTTGAACAGCTCTCTTGGCTGGTCTACGATTCCATGATCGTTGATTTGAAAAAGGAGTTAAAACAAGATCAGACGGATATGGATTACCGTCATGCAAATCTTGAATAAAAACCAGCATCGAGCTTCGGCTCGGTGCTCTTTGGGTAGGAGGGCAAAATGAAAATCGTATTGTTTGATTTGGATGGGACGTTGATTGATTCGGAGCGCTATTATTTTTCTATTTGGCAAGAATTGATGGCTCGGGAGGGCTATCAGCTTGGGAAGGATTTTTATCAGCAGGTGGTCGGGTCGCCGACATCGGTGTTAAAAGAGAAGTTTCAACAGCACTTTGGCGAGATTCCGATGTTTGACGACTTGTATAAAGAATTTATGTGTAGACGCAAACAGGCACAAAAAGACGCTGTTTTTCCGATGACGAAGGGCTGTCGTGAGTACTTAGAGTATTTATCGGAACAGGCGATCACTTGCGGAATCGTCACCTCCAGTTATCAAAAGGAAGCCGAGAATATTCTTGAGAACATGGGGTTGGCATCCTACTTTGCGTTTGGTGTCTATGGCGATCAGGTGAACATGGGAAAACCTGATTCGGAAATCTATCTCAAGGCGATCGAGCTTGCTAAGCAGCCTTTAGAGCAGATCATCGTTTATGAGGATTCGCCTAATGGTATATTAGCGGCTGTTCATGCCGGATTGTCCTGTGTTCATATTAAAAATTTTGTTGATCCTACGCCGGAGATCGAACAGCTAGTCGAAAGCAGCTGCATTGATTTTTTTGAAGTTTTGGATGGATTGACGCTTTCTTCAGACTAAGCAGCCGAGAGCTGCTTTTTTTGTGACGTATAAGTAAAATCCTGTTGGCTAGATGGAAGCCTATCCTCTATAATAAAAGGACGATGAAAGTTTGATAACAGTATTTTCATCAAGGAGAGGAGCAAAAAATGAAAATAGAGCCGTTTAAAGTGGAATTATGGATGAATGAGCATGAAGAGAAAGCTATTTACAATACAGGGGAGACCTGTGTTGATTCGATCAGTATGGACGAGTTATTTGAGATCGCTGGGTTGGACAAGGAAAAAGCGTTGAGTGAACTTACGCAAAAGCGTTTGACTTATGGGCATATTTTCGGCAATCCGGTGTTTAAAAAGGGAATCGCCTCTCTTTATGAAACAATCAAAGAAGAAGAGCTCACGACCACTCATGGGGCGATCGGCGCGAATCATTTGGTGCTGTATTCACTGGTTGAACCTGAGGACGAAGTAGTCGCCGTATTGCCAACTTATCAGCAGCTATACTCGATCCCTGCATCGTTTAGAGCGACTGTGAAGCAGCACATGCTGACACCTGAAAATCATTTTCTGCCAGACATCGCAGAATTAAAGGAGATGGTCAGCAAAAAAACTAAGCTGATCATTCTCAACAATCCAAACAATCCCTCCGGTTCGTTGATGGATCGAGAGATGCTGGAAGAAATCATCGCGATTGCTAGAGAAGCAGGTGCGTACATCCTCTCTGATGAAACGTACCGTGGGTTGACACAGGCAGATATTGAAAGTCCCTCGATCGCGGACATGTACGAAAAAGGAATCAGCGTCAGCAGCATGTCTAAGGTCTGGTCGCTGGCCGGTCTGCGTTTAGGCTGGATCGCGACGAAGGACAAAGAAGCACTAGAGCAATGCATCCTTCATCGGGACCACAACACGATCAGCTGCGGACTTATTGATGAGGAATTGGCGGCGATCGCTTTAGCAAACAAAGAGAAAGTGTTGGCTCGTAATCAAAAGATCATTCGAGACAACTTGAAAATTTTGGACGAGTGGGTATCGAAGGAACCGCATATTTCTTATGTCAAACCTCAGGCTGGAACGGTAACACTGCTGTATTATGACTTTGATCGATCAAGCAGAGAGCTCTGTCTTGATTTGATTAATAACCATGGCTTGTTGTTTACGCCGGGAGAATGCTTCGAGTTTGAAGGGTGTGTTCGAATCGGCTATGGCTGTAAGACAGAACAGCTGATTGCGGGTCTCGATAAATTTTCTGATTACTTAGCAACGATCTAGTGTAGGAAAGGCGATCCTTTGAACGAGAAGGATCGCCTTTCTTTATCTATTTATATTTTGCCTTTTTATTAAATTCATTCAATAAATTTGACGAAAATTTTTACTTTTGTTAGATTTAACTTACTAAAACAAGTGGAGGTGAGCGGTACATGGACCCTGACGCCGAACAGACGTCGTTGTTAAAACAAAAAATTCCTTATTTTCAAAAAGAATAGGCAGGCTTATTTCAGTGCGTTGTATAAATCAAGGTGCTTTTTTGTCGTATTCAATAATAAGGAGAAGAGAACGAATGAAGGAAGACTATCACCAGAGTATTCACAAATTAAAAAAAGATTATTTGAATGAGGATTTTGAACAAGGACTGACAGTCAGTGAAGCAGAGAAGCGGTTGCTGGCAGATGGACCGAACAAGCTGGAAACGAAGAAAACACCAAAGTGGCGGCTGTTTGTCCGCCAGTTCCATAATATGATCATTTATATCCTGATCGTAGCAGCGTTATTAACGGTCTTGATGGGGCATTCTTCTGATGCTGTAATCATTGGATTTGTTATCGTGATCAATGCGTTGATTGGGTATTATCAAGAAGCAAATGCCTCGGACGCGTTAGAAAAAATCAAGGAAATGCTTGCTGCAGAAGCAACGGTCTATCGTGAAGGGCAACGAATGGATATCCCGACGGAGGAGCTGGTCGTTGGAGACGTCGTTTTCTTAGAAGCAGGAGACCGGGTGCCTGCAGATTTACGAATCGTTGATAGCGACAATTTGCGGATTCAAGAAGCCTCACTGACCGGTGAAGCCGATTCGATCGAGAAAACAGCAGAGGATCTGCCGACTGAAGACGTTCCGCTAGCCGAACAACTCAATCGAGCGTTTGCCTCCACTTCCGTAACGAACGGAAGCGGATTGGGCGTAGTCACGGCAACCGCCGAAAATACACAAATTGGTCAGATCTCGATGGAAGTTGGTCAGGTGAAGACGCGTAAATCTCCATTGATGCAGCAGATCGACGGACTTGGAAAAGGTGTTTCTTATGTCGTGATCGGTGCGGCGGTGTTGCTGTTCATTTTTGGTCTGTTACTAGAGACGTATTCATTATCGGTCTTATCATTGGCAATCGTTACAATGATCGTAGGTTCGATCCCAGAAGGGTTGCCGGCTACGACTTCCGTGATATTGGCGATGGGTGTCAGCGACATGGCGAAAAACAAGCATACGATCGTTAAGACATTGCCTGCGGTTGAGACGCTAGGTTCCGTGGACGTTATCGCCACTGATAAAACAGGGACATTGACGAAAAACGAAATGACTGTTAAAGATGTTTTTCTGGCGGGTCATCACTATCAGGTGAGCGGGAATGGCTATGAACCAAAGGGAAGGATCACGGAAGAAGGTCGTGAAGTTCAGAAGGATGAGACACTTGAATTGTTCCTAGAGGCAGGGTATGAAGCCAACGACACGTTGCTGAACAAAGAAAGAGATCGTTGGACAATCAATGGAGAACCGACAGACGGGTCCTTCCTAACGTTGTACCATAAGTATTTTGGTGAAGAACAGGAATCCAGCTATCAGGAAGTCGATATGCTGCCTTTTGATTCAGAATATCGCTACATTGCGAAATTAGTCAAAGATGCGAAGGGCAAACAACTGATTTTCATCAAAGGATCGCCCGATAAGCTTTTTCCAATGGCGCAACTGCAGGACGATTCGTGGTCTAAGATCGTGCGCGACCTTTCAGAGACTGGAAAACGGGTGGTCGCAGTTGGGTATAAAGAAGTTTCGCCTGAATTAGACGAAATCAGTCATGAGCTTTTGTATGAAGGAATCACATTACTTGGTTTGGCCGGGATCATTGATCCGCCCCGTGAAGAAGTGATTGAATCATTAAAGGACATGCGTAAAGCCGGAGTAGAGGTCAAAATGATCACCGGAGACCATCCGCTGACTGCCAAGACGATTGGTGAGAAGCTCGGATTGGCACCAAGGATACGAGTCATCACTGGTCAAGAGTGGGATCAACTCTCTCAGCATGAGAAAGAAGAAACCGCCGTTTCCCACCAAGTATTCGCACGAACGACACCGAAAAATAAGCTGGAGATCATCGAAGCTTTGCAGGCAAAAGACAAAGTGACCGCAATGACTGGGGATGGGGTCAATGATGCCCCCGCCTTGAAGCGAGCAGATATCGGTGTAGCGATGGGAATTCAAGGGACGGACGTAGCGAAAGATTCCGCGGACATGATTCTGACCAATGATCATTTTGCGACGATGTCCTTGGCGATCCATGAAGGGCGCCGGATCTATGACAATATCAAGAAGAGTATCTTATTCTTATTGCCCACGTCCTTTGCAGAAGGCCTGATCATTGCCTTCACGATCCTAATGCAGCAGGAAATGCCGCTTCAGGCGACACAGCTTTTATGGATCAACATGGTCTCAGCCATCACGATCCAATTCGCCTTTATTTTTGAGCCGGCAGAAGACCAAATCATGGAACGTCCGCCGCAAAAAACGGGGAGCCGTTTAATGGACAAACACGATATTTTTCAAATGGGCTACGTTTCGATTTTGATGGCGCTCATCAGTATCATCGCCCATGACTGGCTGTTGGCCCAAGGCGTCGATCAAGTCACGGCCAGCACGATGATGGTCAATATCATTGTCATCAGCAAAATTTTCTACCTATTCAATATTCGTACCTCTAAATTTGCTTTATCAAAAGAATTCTTCAGCAATAAGCCGGCCTTCTTGATTATCGGGGTCATGCTCCTGCTGCAAGTGATTCTTACCTATGTACCGTTTATGCAGCACGTCTTCCATACCGCCTCTATGAGTGTGGTCGAGTGGGGCATTACGCTGTTGGCCGGATTGATGATTTTAGTGATTACTGAAATCGATAAATGGATTCGGTTGAAACGTCAAGCGTCAGAAATGCACGAGTTGTATAACTAAAGAAGTGTTTTAAGAGCTGGACTGGAGATAGTCCAGCTCTTTTTATAATTCCCCGATCACAACGGATCGCGTATCTTCTATAATAGAAGTATAAAAACGTTACGAAGGATTCGGATACGGAGGCGAAAGGGAAATGAGTAAAAAGAAACAGCCGAAAATCAACGAGGCGCACTTTGAACGAAAGATCACAGCAATCGACACGCATACGCAAGGGGAACCTACTCGAATCATTCTGGATGGATTTCCTGAGCCCAAAGGCGATACAATGTTGGAGAAAATGCAGGATGTGGCGAAAAATCATGACCATTACCGCAGCGCATTGATGGATGAGCCTCGAGGGCATAAGGACATGTTCGGTGCATTGTTGACAAAACCGATCGATCTAAAAGTGGATTTTGGAGTGATTTTTATGGAGGGGACGGGCTATATGCCGATGTGCGGGCACGGGTCAATGGGAGCGGCGACAGCCTTGGTGGAGGCGGGCCTCGTTGAAGTGTCGGAGCCGTATACAGCGATTACTCTCGAAGCACCTGCGGGTCTGATCGAAGCCAAGGTAGCGGTTGAAGAAGGAAAGGCAAAAGAAGTAAGTATTATCAATGTCCCATCTTTCTTGTATAAAGAAAAGCAAACGATTGAGATTGACGATCATTTGTTTCAATACGATCTTGTTTTTGGCGGAAATTTTATGGCTTTGGTGGAAGCCAGTCAATTAGGATTGCAGGTGAGTTCGTCTGATTTGGCTGAGTTGACGGCAATTGGAATCAAACTGCTGGAGAAGATTAATCGAGACATCGACATCCAGCATCCGAATCTCGACATCACGGAAGTCGTTACTTGCGAATTTTATGAAACGATCGATACTGATGAACTAAAGAATCGCAATGTCGTCGTGTTTGGCGATTATCAAGTGGATCGTTCACCTTGCGGAGCGGGAACCAGTACCATGATGGCTGCGATGTACGCTCGAGGGAAGCTTTCACTGCATGAGTCATTTATCAATGAGAGTATCATAGGGAGTCGTTTCGTCGGGGAACTTCTAGAAGAGAAGCCGGTCGGCAGTTATCGGGCTGTGGTTCCGAAAATTACCGGAAGTGCCTATATCACGAGTCAGGCGACCTACTTCATTGATCCCGAGGATGCGTTGAGGTACGGATTTCATCTTAAATAGAAGATATTCATTGAACGTTAAGCAAAAAGCTTAAGGTTCTTTTTTTTTACAGTCGATAAATAAAAAGGCGCTCTATAAAGGAATATACAGAGAAAAAGCAGGTAAACTAATAGTATAGCAAGTTATTGTATAAAAAGAACCTCCCTCCTGTGCAGCAACTAGCTGACAGAAGGGAGGCATAGAGCGTTTGGATCAATCGCCCTTGTTTTCTTTGATGCTTAAGATGACTTTTCTAACTTTTGAGATCGTATCTTGCGCGTTCTCACGATAGTAGAACATCAGTATGACATAGAGTGAATCAATAATACTTAGCTGCGCAATACGTGAAGCCAGAGCTTCGGAACGAAATTCGATTTCTTCAGAGATCGAAATGAATACGACATCGCCCAATTTTGCCAGCGGCGAATTCACTTGGCTCGTTACAACGATCACTTTGGCACCATTTTTCTTAGCGGCCTCCGCAATGTGGATTGTTTCTTTCGATTTTCCTGAATGAGAAATAAACAGTGCACAATCTTCCTCTGTAAGTAAAGAAGCTTCCATCAGTTGAATGTGGTAATCCGTACTATGACCGACAGGAATAGGGGAACGCAGAAATTTATGGTACGCATCTGTCGCGACGATTTCTGATCCGCCAACGCCGAAGAAATAGAGTCTTCTTGAATCAGAGATCATCGAAACCGCTCTTTGCAACTCCTCTTCCTTCAGCAGCTTTCTTGTATCCGTTAAGGTCTTCATATTCGAGTCAAACACTTTTTGTGCCATCACCAACTCGGAATCATCCTCTTGAACATTTTCATGAATCGTGACTGCAGTCAGATCATTTTCCTGCTTTAATAAAGCCAATTTAAAATCCTTAAAACCATTAAATCCCAATGTTTTTGTGAATTGAAAGAATGTTGAGTCTGCAATACCTAGCTCGGCAGCAAGATCACTGATCGAACTGTGGCTGACTTTAATAGGATTTTCTACTATATAGTCAGCGATCGCTTGCTCTTTAGGACTAAAGTCTTTGTACATAGACTTGATCTGTAAGTGAATAGGGCTAGACATGAATATCCCTCCTTCATCTAATAATTGTTTACTCATAAGATACTAAGAATGACGAAAAAAATCAACAAAAATATTTTTTATTTTTATTGTTTACAAAAAAATATTTTTTTGTATAATAAAAGTATAAAGTTGAATGCGTTATCAGAAACCGATTCCCGAAAAAGTTCAACTGAATGTCCATCGCGGAAATGACGAAAGGAGCGATCAACCGACAAAAAAGAAAGAAGATGTGGTTCGTTTGTCAGGCGTAACAAGGTCAAGCAAAACTAGAAGGGATTTTAAAAATGGGAAAATACAAAATAGCGATCGTTAATTCAAGCAGTTTCGGAAAGATTTTTCATGATCAATTAGAACGTCTTGAAAAAATCGGTCAAGTCGAAGCATTTACAGTAGATGGAGAAATCGGCGGACGTGAATTAGCGGAGTTGTTGCAGGGCTACAATATCATTATTGCGAGTGTCACACCATTTTTTACGAAAGAATTTTTTGATCACAAAGATGAACTTATTTTAATTACAAGGCATGGCATTGGGTATAACAATATTGACATTGAAGCAGCAAGAGAGCATGACACCCTCGTCTCGATCATTCCCGCTTTGGTCGAAAGAGATGCAGTGGCGGAGAACAATATCACCAATTTATTAGCATTGTTGAGAAAGACCGTGGAAGCAGATTCGAGTGTTAAAAATGATAGCTGGGAGGATCGTGCGAGTTTCGTGGGTCGTACCTTGTTTAATAAAACAGTGGGTGTCATTGGTGTCGGCAATACTGGGAGCTGTGTCGTCGAAACCCTTCGAAATGGCTTCCGTTGCAATGTTTTAGCATATGATCCGTACAAGTCTGCTTTACACATCGAAAGCTATGGAGCGAAGAAAGTGGATTTGCCGCACTTGCTGAAGGAATCCGATATCATCTGTCTTTGCGCCAGCTTGAATGAGGACAATTACCACATGATCTCTACAAAAGAGATCGCTCAGATGAAAGACAATGTTTACCTCTCAAACAGCGCACGCGGCGCGTTATTAGATGAAGAAGCAATTGTCAGCGCTTTACGATCCGGGAAAATCGCTGGGGTCGCTACCGATGTGCTAGAAGAAGAGCCGGGCCGCAAGGATCATCCTTATCTCGCTTTTAGTAATGTCGTCATGACACCACATACCTCAGCCTATACGATGGAGTGTTTACAAGAAATGGGTGCGAAATGCCTTCGAGATGTCGAAGATGTTGTCGCAGGGAAAATTCCTGAACGTTCTGTTCAGGGAAAAAGAATAGGAGCGAGTTAAAAAGGAGGGTATGGATGTTAACGGATTTAAAGGTCAAGGTCGGTCCGCAATTTTATCGTTACCACGTTGGAGCGATTGACTTCGTACCAGAATTGCTAACGGAATTTTCTGCAAAAAATGTATTGATCGTCCATGGGGGGATCTCTTTTGAGAAGGCGAAACATTTCTTGCGCTTCCTTAATGACTCCGCGTATCACTTCCGTTTTTTGCGGTACACAGGTGAATGCAGCTATTACGGAGCCGAACGAATCAGCAACGTAGTCAAAGAAGCGCAAATCGATTTCATTATTGGCGTGGGAGGCGGAAAGCTGACGGATTTGGTTGGCTATGCAGCACATACCCTAAATGTGAACTTTGGGGTGATCCCAACACTTGCTAGTAACTGTGCCCCTTGGACGCCGCTTTCTGTCATGTACAAGGAAAATGGAGAATCAGAAGGGAAAAGCGAACACTTTTTGCGACAGGCATCGTTCTTTATCACAGATCCCGAGCTAGTAGTAACTGCGCCTACGAAATATTTCATTGCTGGATTGGCAGATACGATCGCCAAATGGTACGAATCAGAAGCAATTTTGGAGCAGGAGCATCTTCTAAATGAGCCCTTTTTGCAGGTTGCTGGATACACGGCAAAACTTTGTAAAACAGCGATCATGAAGGATTCGTCCAAAGCCATCAAGGACATGGAGGCGGGAGAGGCAACCGAAGAATTCATTCATTTATCAGAAATCGTTTTTGGTGTCGCGGGGTTAGTTGGCGGTTTAGGTGACAAGTATGCGAGAAATGCGATTGCTCATGCTATGCATGACGGCATGAGTAAATTTATTCCAGAAAGTCATGATTTCCTGCACGGAGAGAAAGTAGCCTACGGAATATTTTATCAATTGGCAGTCGAGAAAAAATGGGACCAAATCGATGAACTGATCCCTTTTTATCAGGAATTGCAGTTGCCGATGTCGCTAACACAAATGGGGCTTTTTCCAGCAGACGAAGTAATCGATAAGATCGTTGCCTTTGTAGATTCAAAGGAAAAAGTTCACTTAGTGCCAATACCAATGACTAGTGAATTATTGAAGGAATCAATCATAGAATTAGAAAATTATATCAATAAGAGTTAAAAGAAGGAGGATCATATGGATACTTTAAGTGTAATGCAGAGTCTGTTGATTGCTTTGTGGGTCGCTGCGGTAATGTCAAGATGGCTAGGAGGGGGCGCGACACTCACGCTGCGTTTCTCCCCGTTGATGACTGGACTGGTTGTCGGTATCATCATGGGAAATGTCGCTCAGGCGATGATCGTTACGGCTGCTTTGCAAATGATTTATATGGGTGTGTTCTCGCCAGGAGGCTCCATGCCAGCGGAACCTTCGATTGCTGCGGCAATTGCAGTTCCCGTCGCTTTGTTGGGAAACTTGAAACCGGAAGCTGCGATCGCAGTGGCCGTACCGGTTGGATTATTAGGAAGTTATTTGTACCAATTCCGTTTCTTTATCAACACATTCTTAGGGAAATACACGGATAAAGCAGTGGAAGATTTGAACGCCAAAGCAATGAAGCGGTCGATCATCCTTTATCCGACGATTGCGTCATTCTTGCTTTTCGTACCACTAGTATTTATTGCTCTTTACTTAGGAGCACCGATCATTGCTGATGTCATCAATGCATTGGAAGGAACAGTTGTCATTCATATTCTTGAAGTAGTTGGGGGCGGATTAGCTGCAATAGGGATCGCCACAACCGTTTATGTTATTGGTCGGAAAGATTATATGGTCTTTTTCTTCCTTGCTTACTTCATGAGTGTAGTGTTCAAGTCACTTGAGATCACGATGGTTACTTACGCAATCTTCGGTATTCTGATCGCGTTGATCTTCGTTCAATCGCAAAAAGGCAAGGGAATCGCGCCAGCAGCGGATGCTGGTGGACAAAGTTCCTCTGCGACCTTTGACGATGACGACGACTATGATGATGGATTCTAATTAGGAGGAAAAGACGATGACTGAAGTATCTACAAATAAAAGTTTAGCACCAGAAGAAATCACCAGTAAAGACGTTACAAAAGCTTACTTGAGATGGCATTTTGCCAATGAGATCCCGCATTCATTCGAACGTTATTTGGCGCCGTCACTGCTGTATGCCATGATGCCGATCTTAAAAAAGTTGTATAAAGACGATGATGCATTAAAAGCAGCGTACAAACGCCAATTACTCTTCTTTAATACGCAGCTAAGCTGGGGTGGTGGGGTCATCACTGGCTTGATGTCTTCGATGGAGCAGCAACGGGCACAAGAGGAATATGAGAATAAAGAAATTTTGATGCAAGATGATTTGATGTACAACACGAAGGCAGGGTTGATGGGGGCGTTAGCCGGAATCGGGGATGCGATCGATTCAGGTACGGTCCAATACATCTTCATCGCCATCGCCGTTCCTTGGGCACAACAAGGAAGTGCGCTAGGTGCGTTGTTCCCATTTATTTGCTTCGCACTTTACCAAGCCGCACTGGGCGTATTCTTTGCTAGACAGTCCTTCACTATGGGGCGTAATGCGACAGGCTTGATGCAAAGTACAGGTGTCCAAACAGCGATCGAAGCACTTTCGGTACTAGGGCTGTTCATGATGGGGATTCTTGCCGGGAACTACGTAAAAGTCGAGTCCACATTGAAATTTGCCATCTCTGGACGGAAATTCGTTATTCAAGAGATTCTTGATCAGATCGTTCCGGGCATCTTGCCTTTAGTTGTCGTGATGGGGGTGTACTGGTTCTATACGAAGAAGGGTCTGAAAGTAACACAAGCATTGCTTTGGCTGACCTTGATCTTGATCATTTTAGCTGGAATCGGAATCTTATAAATAGAAAAAGGATGTGTATGAAATGGGCGTAGTGAATTTAGCTCGAGTAGACGAACGATTGATCCATGGACAAGTAATGATGACTTTATCACAAAAAAGTGGGGTCAATTCAATTTTTGTTGTAGATGAAGTGGTAGCGAAAGACAAATTTATGCGGGATCTTTACAAGAATGCCGGCAGTCGGACAGGTCAGAAAACGATTGTGATCACACCGGAAAAAGCGAAGTTTTATTGGGATGAATTTACTTTTAAAGAATACAACTGTATTTTGATCACCAAGACAGTCAGTGTCATTTATGATCTGGTAAAGCATGGTGTACCGATGAAAGAGTTGAACATTGGCGGGATCGCTCAAAAAGATCCTGAGAAGGATTTGTTGGTCACAAAATCAGTGTACTTAAACAAAGAGGACGCAGAACGCTTAAAGGACATGAATGAAAATTATGGTGTGGAAGATATCTATTTCCAAGCGACACCCTCTGCACCTAAATCAAGCTTGAAGGATGTCTTAAAACAATTGGGATTATAGAGAAAATGAAAGACAGGAGAGAGTAAACATGGAGCAAACAGAGATCTTCAACGATTGGCTATTTCGATACCAATATGTTTATCGGTTACGTCGAACAGAGAAAAGCAAAAAAAGATTTCTTAGCGCTTTAGTTACGGATATCGCAAAGATGCGCGAAGATATTCGAGTGATCGAGTACGATCAGCAAAAGAAATACGCATCTCGGAACGTCTATGTCGGCGATGTCGAAAAAGCAGAACGTGTGATCTGTACATTCTATGATACTCCTCCTGAGAGCTTTGGCTCCTACCAGTTGTTTGATCGTAAGGACCAAGCGAAAAAGACGACGACCTACATTTTAGTGAGCACGATTTTGGCAATTCTTTTAGGGATCATAGGCACGCTGGTCTACATGGGCCTGTCGCCTCATTCCTTTCAATTGAATTCACTCGGCACACTGATGATAGTGGCTGCTTACGGCGCCTATTTTGTTCTCTTAGGAAAAGTCACGAAAGGATTGTCTAAGCGGAAAACATTGGTTCGCAACACCTCGTCGATTTTAGCGATGTTGAAGATGATCGCCGATGAGCGACAAGAAAAAGTCGCCTATGCCTTTTTAGATGAAGGCAGCTACGGCAGCAAAGGATTAGACGAATTACAAAAGCAGGTCAGCCGTCAGTGTCAGATTTATTACTTAGACAGCGTAGGGGCTTCAGCCCCGTTACATTTGATCGGTGAGACACCCAGTAGCAAAAAAGCAATAGAAGACATTGATTATCAGGCGGCAAATCAAAAAGTAAGTTATCTTTTCAGTGCACGAAGAGATGAAGACAAGGCAGCTTTTTACTTAGAGGCCGCAGATTTAAAAGAGAAAAAGCTGAATATGAAAAATATTGCTGCTGTAACAAGTTTGTTTCAGTGAGAGAAATGGAGGAAATTATGCTAGGAATCGTAATCGCCACACATGGCACCTTAAGTGATGGCTTAAAAGATGCTGCGGAAGTGATCATTGGAACTATGAACAACATCGCGACCGTGAATTTGAATCCCGGGGACGATGTTCAGGAATTAGGCGGAAAAATCGAGGCTGCTATAAAGGAAGTTGATAACGGCGAAGGAGTCGTTGTCTTAACGGACTTAGTAAGCGCCAGCCCGTACAATCAGTCAGTCTTGATCACCAACGAATTAGAGGCTGCGCTTCAAGCGAACGTTTATGTCATCGGCGGTGTTAATTTACCGATGCTGCTTGAAACGATCAATCATCAAATTCTAAGTACACCTATAGAAGAAGCTGCGCCAGCAGTGATGGCACAAGGGGCAGACAGCTTGGCTATTTGGCATATCTCATCAGTGGAAGAAACAGACGAAGAAGACGACTTTTAATTAGGATAGGGGACTAAAACTTATGAAATGGGGCTTTAGATGGTATGGAGAGAAAGGTGACTCCATTCCTTTAAATCATGTAAGGCAGATTTCCGGTATCAATGGTGTCGTTGGCACATTGTTGAATAAGATGCCCGGAGATGTATGGGAAGTTGCAGAAATTCAGGAACTGAAAGAATCAATTGAAAAAGAAGAATTGGCGTTGCTAGGCATTGAAAGTGTCGCGATCCATGATGCGATCAAGGCCGGCACCGATGAACGGGACCATTACATTGATAACTACATTCAAACGATCCGAAACCTTTCTGAGTGTGGGGTGGATTTGATTTGCTACAGCTTCAAACCGATTTTCGGCTGGGCAAAAACAACCCTTAATTATGAAAATGAAGATGGCAGCTTGGCTTTGCTCTATGATCAAGAGGTTGTAGACAATATGGAGCCGGGAGATATGTACAAGCTGATCAGCAGCCAATCAAAAGGCTTCCAGCTTTCCGGTTGGGAAGAAGAACGTTTGAACAAATTTAATTCATTAGTTGAGATGTATGATGGCGTGACGGAAGAGGATCTATTCGAGAATTTGAAGTATTTTCTTGAAAAAATCATTCCTGTCTGTGAAGAGGCAGACGTGAGAATGGGGATTCATCCGGATGATCCGCCATGGGAAATTTTCGGGTTCCCACGTATTACGAAAAATTTAGCTGATTTAAAACGAATCATCAGCATGGTGGATTCTCCTTACAATGGCATTACGTTGTGTACGGGTGCCCTAGGTGCAGATCCTGAAAACGACATGGTGAAGATCGTTCACGAAATCGGGGATCGAATCAACTTTGTTCATTTCCGCAACGTGGAATTTCTTGGTTACCGGAAGTTCAAAGAAACCGCCCATCCATCTGCGGAAGGGTCATTGGATATGTACGCGATCATGGAAGCGCTAATTGAAGTTGGTTTTGATGGCGTGATTCGCCCGGATCACGGACGGACGCTCTTTGGTGAAGTCGCACGTCCAGGATACGGACTATATGACCGAGCAATGGGGATCACGTATATGCAAGGACTGCACGAGGCGATCGTAAAAAGTAAAAGCTAGCAGTTGGATAGAAAGCGAGGAAAACATGTCAGTAACGATGAAGCATGAAGTGTATGAACAGTTAGTACAAACAAAGCTGTTGCCGCTCTATACCGCAACGAATCTTGATTATTTAGATAAGGTGGAAGAGATTTTGTTGAAAAACGGAGTTCCGCTGATCGAAGTGACGTTTCGCAGCGACCGTGCGGCAGAAGCCATCAAGAAACTGTCAGAATCAGGAAAATTAACGGTAGGGGCAGGAACTGTCCGTACGTTGAAAGAAGCAAAAATCGCTGTTGAAAATGGTGCGAAGTTCGTGGTGTCTCCAGCGGTGGTACCTGAAGTGATCGAATTTTGTTTAGAGCAAGAAATCCCAGTTTTTCCAGGAACAGCAACACCGCGGGACATTCAAATTGCGGCAGATTATGGCCTTACAGTTGTGAAATTCTTCCCGGCGGATATTTACGGGGGACTGGATGCTATCAATGCATTAAGCGGCCCTTTCTACGATATGAAATTCTTGCCGACTGGCGGAATCACTAAAGACAACTTTGTTTCGTATTTGGATAATCCTCACGTGATCGGTGTAGGCGGCTCCTTCATTCTTTCGGAAAAGGTCATCATGGAAGACAATGGAGAGAAAATGGACCGAATCCTACAATCATTAGTAGAACAAATGTAAAAAGCATCAGGAGTGATCAAATGATCGGCTCCTGATGCTTTATTTTTTTTATTTTAGAGGTGCCCATTTCCAATCTTCTACTTCAACTAAGTCTTTTCCTTCTGAACGAATAAAGTCATGGTGTTTTTGCAGCGTGTCGTCCATTTGTTGTGAGAAGTTCGCAGCCTGTTCACCGTAAACGGCATTAGCACCATCTTGTGCTAAGTGGAAGCGATCCATTTCACTGAAGACGCGCATGTCAAATGGTGTTGTAATATCCCCATTTTCACGGTAGCCATGGATATGGATATTGTGATTGTGACGGTCAAAGAAGATGTCACGTACCATACCTTCATAACCGTGGAAAGCAAAAATGATTGGTTTGTCGGTTGTAAAGATCGCATCAAATTCATCGTCTGTCAGACCACGCGGATCAATATCCGGATGACGCAATTTCAAGATGTCTACAACGTTGACAAAGCGAATTTTTAATTCAGGAAATTGTTTGTTCAAAATAGAGACAGCAGCTAATGATTCTAAGTTAGGTTCTGTACCAGCTGCGGCGATGACTAAATCAGGTTCTGCCCCGTTGTCAGTACTTGCCCAATCAATGACTTTGAGTCCTTTTTCCACCAACTCTTCGGCTTCATCCGCAGAATAAAATTGCGGACGTGGATGTTTGCTTGAGACGATCAAATTGATCACTTGCTTGTCTTGCATCGCTTTGTCCATTACCGCCATTAAGCTGTTGGCATCAGCGGGCAAATATTCACGAATAAATTCCGGTTTTTTCTCAGCTAAATGAGTCAATACACCAGGATCTTGATGGGTGTAGCCGTTATGGTCTTGTTGGAAGACCGTCGAAGTCGCGATCAAGTTCAATGCTGGGTATTCTTTACGCCAAGAATGTGCGCTGGCTTTACGCATCCATTTGAAGTGCTGTGTCAACATAGAATCTACGACACGCAAGAAAGATTCGTAGCTGGCGAAGAAACCGTGACGACCAGTCAGTACATAGCCTTCCAAGAAACCTTCTGCTTGATGTTCCGATAACTGGCCATCGATTACACGACCCACTGAGGATTGCCATTCATCCGTACTGTTTTTTGGTTCTAACCATTGGCGATTCGTAACATCGAAAACTTTGTTCAAGCGGTTCGATTTTGTTTCATCAGGACCAAAAATGCGGAAGTTTGTTGGGTTTTCTGTAATCATATCCCGTGCTTGTTCGCCGAAGACGATCATATCTTGTGCAGTCACTGCACCTGGAACAGTCGTATCGATCGCGTGTTGTTTCCAATCAGGCATCACCATTGGTTTAGGATCGATTCCGCCATTCGTGATTGGATTTGTTGCCATACGCTTGTCGCCTTTAGGAGAGAGCGCTCGGATGTCAGCCACAATTTTTCCGTTTTCGTCGAATAATTCTTCTGGACGGTACGATTTTAACCAATCCACCAACTTATCCGCATGTTCCATATCTTCAGAATTTACAGGGATCGGTACTTGGTGCGCACGGAAAGTGCCGGCCAATTGTTCCCCGTTCCAAGTTTCTGGACCAGTCCAGCCTTTAGGGGTTCTAAAGATGATCACTGGCCAATGAGGCATTTCAGCATCTTCCGCAGTTCCTTTACGCGCTTCAGATTGGATCGATTTGATTTCTTCAATGACTTCATCAAGTACGTTTGCCATGATCGGATGCACTTTTTCAGGGTCTGTACCTTCTACAAAGTAAGGTTTCCAGCCCAGGCCTTCAAAATATTTTGCCAAATCTTCATCACTTTTACGTGAAAGGATCGTTGGATTCGAGATTTTTCCGCCATTCAAGTAAAGGATCGGTAATACCGCTCCGTCATTGACCGGATTGATAAAGACATTTGAGAACCAGCCGCTAGATAGAGGGCCAGTTTCCGCTTCGCCATCTCCAACAACAGTTGCTGCGATAACATCAGGATTGTCTAAAATAGCCCCCGTCGCATGAGAAAGGGAATACCCTAATTCGCCGCCTTCGTGAATGGAACCTGGTGTTTCTGGTGCTGCGTGAGAAGCAATACCGCCAGGGAAGGAGAACATTTTGAATAGTTTTTTCATCCCTTCAGCGTCTTCAGTGATTTCAGGATATATTTCTGTGTAGCTGCCATCGATATAAGAGTTTGAGACCATCACTTGTCCGCCATGTCCAGGCCCTTCAATGTAAAACATATTCAAATCATATTTATTAATCACACGGTTTAAATGTGCATAAACGAAATTTTGCCCAGCGATAGTTCCCCAGTGACCGATCGGGTGGGTTTTAACGTCTTCTTTTTTTATCGGTTGCTTTAATAAGGGGTTGTCCTTTAAATACATTTGAGCGACGGAGATATAGTTGGCCGCGCGCCACCATGCATCGACTTTATTCAGGTACTCTTGAGAATCTAAGTTGTTTGACATAGATAAAACTCCTTTTTAAGTATAAAATACTTTAATGTTTACACACACAATATACCCGTATTCAAATCGCTTGTAAACCTTTTTTTGGTGTTTTTTACATTAATTATTTATTATCACAAATTAACATAACGGGAGGGATAAAAGAAAAGCTTTTGTGATATATTAAACAAACTTTTTAATAACAATTTCTCATACTGAAAAAATCGCTTATTATTTTGTTAAGAAAGAGAAATAAGCGTTCATTAATGAAGAGGAATTAGAGGCACCGTGTAAAAAAAGAAGGAGAGGTAAATTGACGGACATTCATAAATACGCCACATTTTTTTCTTACTTTGCATCAAAAAGCTCATAGCTTTTTCAAATCTTTGACGTAAGATAAGTGTAACCCTAAAGTAATTCTTTTCCCCTGTGAAAGCAGGAACCCCCAAAAATAAAGCTGGTGCGTAAGCACCAGCTTTATTTTGTATATACCCATACGTTTGCGAGTTGCGGCAAAAGGGAATCGAGTGAATATTTTTGCATGTAGTGATTTTTTTCCGGGCTGTCATTCGGGTCATAAACGATAAGCTGATCACTCTGGACATCCTTTTTGATCACCATGATGTGCCCGACTTCTGTAAACTCACCAGGGGTGACTGATACCACCAATGGCTGGTTCTGATTCAAATACTGCTGGATCTTTCCTTGATCCTTCCCAAGGTTCTGAACAGTCAGACCGTAATGTTCAGCAAAAGCAGGAAATATAGACCATGCAGTTCCTTGTCCATTTTCATAATAGCGATCACCGCTCCATTGCAGAATCTCTGTTGGATAGACTGTTCGCTTTTCTTGAAAGGAAAGAATCATGGCTAAAGAAGTGATCGCACAGCCGTTTGTGGCTAAATCATTCCTATCAGAACCGCTGCCATATGCTTTTCCGGACCATCGCGGATCTGTCTGTAAAATCAATGAAAAATCCTGACCATGTTCTTGCAGGTATTGATTGGCGGAAGCAGAAAAACTCTGCTGACTATTTGCTTTATTGCTAAATGGAAAAAATTTCAACGAGAGGGCGCCTAAACTTGCGCACACTAAAACGATGCCTAATAAAATAGAAAAGGGACGAGATCGTCTTTTCATAAAAAACACCTCCACTCCTATAGTAAAACAAAAAAGGAGAGAGGTGCCATCGGGCAAAAGTTGTACTTATTCAAATTCTTCTAATTCCAAGCTGAGTTCTTCCCAGCTTGTGAGCTGTTCTTCTTGAAATGCTTTAGCCGTTTCCAATTCATTCGTCAATTCTAATAATTGAACATGATCATTCAAAATATCCGGATGACTCATTTGTGTTTCAAGTGCATCAATTTTTTCATCCAAAGAAGAGAGGCTTTCCTCGATCGACTCGATTTTACGACGTAAGCTGCGAATCAGCTTTTGCTGTTCTTTGTCCTGATGAAATTTCTTTTTAGGCACTTCAACAGGGTCATTTTCTTTCGCTTGCAATTCAGCAATTTCTTCTTCTTCTCTTTTTTTCTCTAAATAATAGTCATAATCACCAAGGTATAATTTGCTGCCCTCTGGAGATAATTCAATCACTTTGTTTGCGATGCGATTGATAAAATAACGGTCATGAGAAACAAAGAGCAGGGTGCCCTGATAATCGATCAGCGCGTTTTCTAACACTTCTTTGTTGTCGATGTCCAAATGGTTGGTAGGTTCATCCAGTATCAAAAAGTTCTCTCTGTTCATTGATAGTTTTGCTAAAGCGACACGAGCTTTTTCCCCACCACTCAGTAGCGGAATTGTCTTTTCGACATCCTCACCACTGAATAGGAAGCCACCTAAAACACTTCGAATCTCTTTTTCGGGGGTCGTCGGATGTTCATCCCAAAGCTCAGCTAAAATCGTTTTATTTCCATGGAGATCCGCCTGCCCTTGATCGTAATATCCGATCGTCACATTGGTTCCAAAATGGGGAGTCCCTTTGATGAAGGGCAGCTGTCCGATCAAGGATTTTAATAACGTAGATTTTCCGATCCCGTTTGGTCCGACAAGGGCGATGGCATCCTCACGACGGATATCTAGATCCACTGGCTCGGACAACGTTTCCTCATAGCCGATTGCTGCTTCTTCAACTTGCAGGACCACGTTGCCTGAAATTTTATCAATATCGAACATGAATCTTGCTGATTTTTCCTTGCCATCCGGCCGGTCTAGCCGATCCATTTTCTCTAATGTTTTGCGGCGGCTTTGGGCGCGTTTTGTCGTTGAAGCGCGGACTAAATTGCGGGCGACGAAATCTTCAAGCTTTCCGATTTCTTCCTGTTGTTTTTCATACGCCTTCCAGTCACTAGCAAGCTGCGCGGCTTTTAAGTCTAAATAACGAGAGTAATTTCCTTTATAATGGCGAATTTTATGGCGAGAAATTTCATAAATCTCATTTACGACGCGATCCAAAAAATAACGGTCATGGGAGACAATTAAGAGAGCACCCGCATAGCCTTGTAAATAATCTTCCAGCCAGGCCAGTGTTTCGATGTCTAAGTGGTTGGTGGGTTCATCAAGAATCAAGATGTCTGGTTTTACTAACAGCATACGAGCCAAAGCAAGACGCGTTTTTTGACCACCCGAAAGAGTGCTGATTTCTTTATCGTAAAAACTGTCATCGAATTTAAACCCGTGAAGGACGCTTCGAATCTCATTTTCATAGCCGTACCCGTTCTGTTCATTGAAATCATGCTGCAGTTGATCGTATTCCTTCAATAAAGAAGCGTAGCGAGCCTCAGTTTCTGGGGTATCACCGATAGCGATTTCGACTTCCCGCATTCGTGCTTCCATTTGACGGACTTTTTCAAAAGCCTTCAGCATTTCGTTCCAGATCGTTTCTGTTGAGTCCAACCCCGTATCTTGAGCGAGGTAGCCCAGCGTGGCTTGTTTATTTTTGATGACTTGCCCCGCATCAGGTGCTTCGATACTGGCAATAATTTTTAGTAGTGTCGATTTGCCCGCACCGTTTCGTCCAACGAGACCGATCCGTGCTTTGCTTGCGACTTCAAGATGGATATTTTCAAATAGCGTGTCTGCGCCAAAATAGCGAGCAATTTGATTTGCTTGTAATAAAATCATTGGATATCTTCCTTAAATTTATTTTTCCGAATGGATTAAGTCTATCATATTTTCGCAGACCTTGCGATTGGAAGCGGTCATTTCAGTTAATCGTGATTTTTTCACAAAATTTCGAGCAAGTGCGTTGCATTTTCACTAAGATTCTTGCTATTATAGTGCAGTAGTCAACATTTACGAAAATTTTTGATAGAGGAGAGTTATTGTGAAAGAACATTCAATTCCAAAAGCGACTGTTAAACGATTGCCGTTATATTATCGGTATTTGCGTATTTTAAATAATGCTGGAAAAACAAAAGTATCATCTACAGAACTAAGTGAGGCGATCCAGGTCGATAGCGCAACGATTCGTCGGGACTTTTCTTACTTTGGTGAATTAGGGAAACGTGGATATGGATACGATGTCGAAGATTTGATGCATTTCTTCGGTAAAATCTTAAATGACGACCAGTTGACCAACGTCGCATTAGTCGGTGTCGGTAATTTGGGAAGCGCGTTGTTAAAATTCAAGTTCCATCAAAGCAACAGCATCCGTGTAAGCTGCGCCTTTGATGTTAAAGAAGATATCGTAGGACGTATCGTTGATGGCATCCCTGTGTACCCATTAGACAGCATGGTCGAACAGATCAAATTGCAACAAATCGAAATCGCTATTCTGACTTTACCAGCACAACAAGCGCAACAAGTGGTGGATCAATTAGCGGCAGCTGGAATCAAAGGAATCTTAAACTTTACAGCCGCTCGTCTTACTGCACCAGAGGATGTTATTATCCAAAGCGTGGATCTGACCAATGAATTGCAGACCTTGATTTATTTCTTGCACCACAACAACAACGACAAATAAAAAAAACTGAGCCTTTGCTCAGTTTTTTTGCTGTCTACTTATAGAGGTGTTGAAACTCAAATGTTTCGCTTACTGCTCACCGAATAACGTTTGATAATCCGTGGTTTCCGAATCTTTTGGCAATTGCTGCAACAACTCGTTTAAAGTGGTGAAATCAATAAAACGGGCTTGACGCGCAATTTCTTTTCCGTCGTGGTAGACCAAAACGGCGGGGACAGTCAGAACTTCAAAAAAGCCTGCCAATTCTGGTTCGTGCAGAATGTCTAAATGATGAAAAGGAATAGATGCCTCTTTGGCAAGCTTTCTTACTTTCGGTTCATCTACATGACAGATGCTGCAAGTTTCAGAAGAGATGAACACGACATTATTTGCTTCATTAGATAAAGACTCTTGAACCATGCTCAATTTTTCCATGGCAAACATCCTTTCCTAAAAAATACTTACTATCTGTAAGATAATCAGATTTGGTCAAATTGTCAATTTAGTTGTTTGAGAAAAATAGTTGTTTGATTTCATAAAAAGCGTTATACTCTCTAATGTACTGCGGGTGTAGTTTAGTGGTAAAACAGAAGCTTCCCAAGCTTCCGTCGCGAGTTCGATTCTCGTCACCCGCTTCGTGAAAGAGTGCTAAACCTTTGGTATCAAGGGATTTATAGCACTCTTTTTTTAGTGATTCCACAAAAAATCCACAAAACAGCGTAAAAAGACAATTATAAGAGGTCTTTCATGTAATTAAATACTTTCTCTTTGTTTTTTTTGCGGTTCTCTTGTGTAACTGAAGCATACTCATATGACTGTGAAATGTTCTTATGCCCAAGTTGAGATTTGATATAAATCGGATCAGCTTCAGCAAGTATTAAAGCGTCTGCTCGAGCATGTCTAAAACCATGAGAGGTGATGCGAGGGACGCCGGCTAATTTACAAGTTTCTTCTATATAATCGTTTACAGCATCATTAGTGATTGGCCAAGTGTTTCTTTCATTTACGAAAACTAAATTTCTAGGATTTTTTACTTTGCCTAAAACAATTCGTTCATTTTGAATCTTTTTATGTTTCTTTAATTCCATGAAAAGGGAATAGGGAACATCGACACCTCTAACGCCGTCAGGAGTCTTAGTATCTCCTAGACCTCGATCTTCTTCATCATATTGATAGGCTCGTTCAATGTTGATTAAACCATGCTGTTCATCTAGATCAGTCCAATATAGTGCCGCTACTTCTTGATAACGACACCCGGTGTAAAGTTGGGTCAATACAAAATATTTACTAATGGTATCAGGACGAGCGAGAAGGGTACTTCTAAATTTCTTAGTATCTTCATAACTTATCGTTATTTCTTTATTGTGGATTGGATCTACACCCGTAAGCTTTGCGTTTCTTGCTGGATTAGAGGAAATAATTCTCATATCCATTGCTTCGAGAAAAACTGCTTTACAAATTTCGTGCCGGTTCTTTACCGTATTTTTCGATAAGGGATCGCCTTTTTGTCCTCCTTCACTACCAAGCCAGTTCAAAAATTTCTGATAATTTAACTTCGTTATACCGGCCAATGTCTGTTTTGTGCCGAAAAACTGTTCAAGATTTTTACCAGTAAGGACGTAGCGGCGAAGTGTTCGATTTGATACATTGCCTTTTTTAAAGGTCTCTACATATTCGTTAAAAAAATTAATTAGATTAGTTTGTTTGACCATTTCTCCACTTGAAACCTTAGCTAAAAAATCGACCTTTTTTGCATTCACAGCTTTTTTTGTTACATCAGTGATCATTTTATCTTTCCATTCACTGGTAATGGGGTCTTTGTATCGAAAGCGAAGCCGCCAGTTACCATTTTCAAGGCGTTTAGGTTCAGCCATAATCACTCACTCCATAATTTATTGTTATCTAGATCAATAGTTGCTAATATTGGTATTTTTACTGTTTTACCATTTCTAATGGGTCTGTAAATTTCCTTTTTATGATCGAATTTCATGATTTGGAATTCTTGCTCGCTATAAAGCTTATTAGAATCAAGCTTCCAATCCTTTTTTGACTCAGGAAATCGTAAATCTAATTTTTCTTTCATTTGTTTTGCACTATACATAAAAAACATTCCTTTCTGATTTTAGATTCATTAATCAATTTATAGCTGAAAAAGTCGTTCGTTCATTTGTTTATGCATAAATATTTTCTGATTTTATATCGAATAATCAAACGTACGTTCGTTTTAGGTGTTAAAAGAAAAGCCCGAAGGCTAATCTTTCTATTGAAGTTGGAGCGAAATGTCATAAGTATGATAAGCATTATCATCATCGTAATTATCTGTGTCGTAACTACTATCGATAGTTAATCTTAATGTCTTAATTGAGTTTGCATCCGTTAGTTTAGACAATGGATAAATTCCCCATCCATCTTCTTTTGTGCCTTTCATCAAGTCTCCATCCCAAGTATCGAAGTTAAATACACCGCCATCATCAACTTGTTCGCCGTAATCTGTTACTATTTTTGCTTGTGTCGGATAAATAGAAACATCCTGTTGGGGAGTCTCAACATTAAAATGAACAGCAACAAATCCGGTATAAGTATCATCTGAATAATCAACAATATCCGTAGTTTTGACGACTGAAACTTTATCTATTGATAAATTAACTCCAGACCAAGAATTATCTGAGAAATTCGTAGTATAGTCTTGTTTGCTTTGAATTTCAATATTCTCACCATCAGAAGCGTTATCGGCAACTTTGCCAAAATCACTATCATTGACTAAAAGTTTTGAATTCTTTTTCTCTTTAACAGCTTCTTTAGAAGTATTTTCAGCACTCTTTACTTCTTTCGCACTATCGGAAGATGCGTCGTTACTGTTGGAACTACAACCACCTAGAACTCCTATTGATATCAATGAAAGAACTAGAACCCCTATAAACTTTCTGTTTTTCATTCTTTTTCCCCCTAAATAATTAATTTTTTACTCCCACTTAATGGCAGGTAGTAAGCGTCGCCAAATAAATAGTTAAATATATCGAGCAAAATGTTCCGGTAATCCATGACTCTCTAACAATCCGTAAACACAAACATCCTGAAATTCACTTTCATCAAAGTAACTTTCTTTATCAATAATCAAATTTGTAGCGAAATAGTTTGCTTCTTTTTCAATTTTTAATTCGGACACGATAGTAACTTTGGACAGCATCGGCGTATTTTCGCTTGGGTGAAGAACCGCATGCCCAAGCTCATGTGCGGCTGTGGATCGTTGTTCTGCCTCGCTTAATCTACTATTTATATGAATCATCTTTATGCGATTAGCCCGATTATAGTAGCCGTAAATTTCTCCCAAATCTTCTTCTATTACAGAAATCCCCAATAATTTGGCTAATTGAAAAGGGTCTCTGGTCTCGTAATTTGAAACAAGCTCACTTATTTTACTATCGACACTCGGTAATTCCATAAGACCACCTACTTATCACGATACTTTTTAGGAGTAAATTTCTTCTTAGCTTCTATCTTAGCTATTCGCAACGAATTCTCTAAAGAAGCTATTAAAAGTTCTCTAGTTTCTTTATCTATTTCAGAGTCATCTTTAGAGAATGCAAGTGGCCCGCCTTGAGACAGGTCATCAATCATCTCTTCAAGTTGATTTTGAATAGAATTTTCGTCTTTTTCTGTTAAATCGTAATAGTGCCTTTTATTAGTGTTACCTAATAAATAGTCTGTTGAAACATTAAACAGTGAGGATAATTTGAGCAAGTCTTCATTACTTACACTTCGTCTATCATTTTCCCAGCTAGTCACAGTACTTTGACTTACTGATAATTTGTCAGCGAGCATCGGTTGCGTCATTGAATGTTCTTTTCTGAGTTGAGATATTCTTTCTCCAGTGGTCATATATACACCTCCACAATTAGTATTATAACTTGTACTATTAGTAAACGAAATAAAAACAAAAAAATATGTACAAAAAGAGTTGACTTGTACTTAATGTAATATTACAATGTGTACATAAGGTGGTGATGAAATGAATTTGCAACATTGTAGAGAAAAAGCAAATTTAACTCAAGAGCAGCTTGCAAGAAAAATAGGAATGTCAGTTTCAATGATAGTTTCCATTGAATCCGGCAGGCGAAAAGGATCAATCGAAACACTTCTTCGTATTGCAGACGCTTTAGACGTAACCGTTGATGATATTTTGCGTACTAGTAATAATACTAATAGTAATAATTCCGAGGAGGCTTCGAAATGAAAGACAAACCACAAACAATCAAAGCAACAATAGCGTCTGGATTCCTAGATCAATATATTGAAATGCTAGTTCCGGCGCTCAAAAGAAAATTCGATGTCAAACCCGGAATAGAAGGCTCGTTTTTTATGGAGCCGGGTGGCACTGATGAAATGCTAATACGATTTTTATCGAACGACGAAACTGCACAAGAAATTATCGACTTTATTAACTCAAAATGGCAGTTCGAAAGCGTTCCAGTTTTAGCTTCATAGGTTTGGATGAAGCTTTAAATTGATTATGAAGTAAAACGAAGTTGATTAAAACTTAGGAAAGTAAGAAAGGGGTGTTCTTTTTGAAAACAACATCAAGAAAGTTGGATAAGCCGTTGAATGAATGGCTTGGGAGAACCGGTATTACAAAACGACAAGTGGCAAAGGAAATACATGTTACCGCTCAATCTATAACAGATTGGACAAAAGAAAAGGCAGGGCCAGTTACACCAGACAATGCCGTGTTATTAAGTCAAATTGCAAATGATTCTACTTTAGCCCAATCAATTAGTTATTACTATTTAGGACTACCAAAGTCAATGGACGGAGCATACAGCTTAGATATTTCAAAATTGGATGACCTAAGAGAACTTGAAGAAGACGAGCGAGATGAGAAGCAAAAGGATCGAGACCTGCGACGTATTTTATGTAAAAAAGTTGAATTTGATGAATCTTCATATGACAAACTACTAGATTTGGCTAGAGAACAAGCGGAAGCGTGCATTGTAAATAATCAGTATCTATTTGCACTATGTGAACGGCTTGAAATGAGTGTGATGGATCTGACAGAGATGTTCATGCCGCGCTGGATTGAAGAAGGTTATTTCGGAGGTGATTAGATGATTGATTCAGAAAAAGAAATGAAGGATTTAGCGATATGCCTTTCTAGAAATTTAGTTTTATGTATGTGTTACGGAAAACCCATTAAAAATAATGAACTATCTAAAAAAAGTGGCGTTTCACTGGCAGTGATCACTCGGATCAAAAATGACTGGCAAGGCAAAGAAAGGGTTCAGTTGGAAACAGTGGTTAAACTTGCTGCAGCTCTTAATGTAGAGGCAGTTGATTTATTAAGTAAAAATTCAATTTATCAAAAATTGGAGGGGACAGCATGAGGAAAATAAAAATCATTCGTGGCTTAGGAATAGCTTTTGTTGCTGGGCTTCTTCTGATGCTAAAACTTAGTGCTATGCAGTCATTAAATATCCTGATGATGATTATCTGCATTATTTTAGCAGGCGTATTAGTCCCAACAACAATGGTTTATGACGAAAAAGAGTACGAACAACGCACAAAAAAAGAGACTTACTAGCCGGCAAGCAAAAGTAAGTCACTAACGAATTAATATCTAGGAGGATTATAACATGTTTGATTATGATACCGCAATGGCTGATACAGAGAGTCATATTTTTGTAAATGTATCACAAAATACTGACAAAGACTCTCCTGATAATTTAGAAGGGTGGGGTGATGATGGTGAAAAAATCAACAATCGAAATGACTCACAACGAATGGCTTGAAGACAGAAGAAAAGGTATTGGCGGATCTGATGTTGGAACTATTCTTGGATTAAATAAGTGGAAATCACCTTATCAACTATGGCTAGAGAAAACAGGACAAGTGGAACTGGATGATTCAAATAGCGAACCAGCCTATTGGGGCAATGTTTTAGAAGAAATAGTCGCAAAAGAATTTACCGAACGAACTGGAAAAAAAGTTCGCCGTCGTAATCAAGTATTTGAGCACGCGTTGCATCCATTTTTGAGAGCCAATATTGATCGAGATGTTGTCGGTGAAAATGCCATATTGGAATGTAAAACAGCGAATAGCTTCTTATCAAAAGAATGGGATGGCGAAGAGATCCCAATGAGCTATCTTTGTCAAATACAACATTATATGAACGTTTTAAATAGAGAATTTGCGTACGTCGCTGTCTTAATTGGTGGACAAAAGTTCATTTGGAAAAAGGTAGAACGGGATCAAGAATTGATTGACATAATAACTGAGCGACTAGTCGAATTTTGGGAAATCAATGTTATTACAGGAATGGAACCACCTATCGATGGTAGCGACGCTACCGCCGAGTTTATAAAGAATCACTATTCAACAGAGGGAACCGAAGAAATCAGTTTATCTAGCGAATATGACGAATTGATCGAAAGTAAACGGGACCTAAAGAAATCAGAAAAGGAAATTCAGACTCAGATTAAGAAGATCGATAACCAAATAAAATCGGAACTTGGAAAAAATGATGCAGTGGTCGGTATAAGCCCTAAATTCATTGTTTCGTGGAAGTCACAAGAACGGACTTCACTTGATAAAAAGCTGTTAGCTGAGAAATATCCAGAAGTAGTAAAAGATTCTAGTATTTACAAAACGTCTAGTTTTAAACGACTAGCTGAAAAGGAGATCAAATAAATGGCCACAAATGATACTTTAAAAAATCAGTTAAGCGAACAGAAATCGCAAGAAGTCAGCGCTCAATCATTAGGGTTCAAAGCATTAATGAATACACCAACTATGAAAAAGAAGTTTCAGGATATTCTCCATGAGAAGTCAGATTCCTTCATGGGATCATTGATGACTTTAGTTGGAGGAGATAACTATCTTTCAAATGCAGAACCAATGACGATTATTGCTTCTGCATTAAAAGCTGCGACCATGGATTTACCCATTGATAAGAATTTAGGTTATGCATATGTCGTTCCATTTAATAGAAAAGAAAAAGTTGGAAAAGACTGGGTCACGCATAATGAAGCGCAATTCATACTAGGATACAAGGGATATATTCAACTAGCCCAACGTTCTGGTCAGTACAAAGCATTGAACGCTTTAGAAGTGTATGAAGGTCAACTGATTGAATGGAATCCCCTCACAGAAGAGTTTATTTTTGATTATTCAGCCAAGGCTTCAGATAAAGTCATCGGTTATGTAGGTTTCTTCGAATTATTGAATGGATTTAAAAAAACAGTTTATTGGACGAAACAAGAAATCGAAGCTCATCGAATTAAAAATGCTAAAGGTTACGACAAAGAAAAATTAACAGGCGCTTGGAAAGATAACTATGATTCGATGGCCATAAAAACAGTACTACGTAACCTTCTTGCTAAATGGGGAATCTTGTCGGTAGAAATGCAGACAGCAGTGACTTCCGATGAAAAAGTATTTCGACTTGATGATAATGACGACTTGATTGAAGAGACCGCATTGAATGAAGCTGAGCCAATCGAAACTGATAGAAAAGAAGCAGAAAAGGTTGATGAAAAACCGACCAATGAAAATCAAACTGCTCTATTTAACGATAAGCAGCCACCATTGAAAGACGATGAATACCCATTTTAATAGAGGGAGTTTTCTCCCTCTTGACTATTAGATAGAAAGGAGGTTGCATTTTGGACTATTTTAAACAAAGACGAGAGTACCGTAAATTGAAACAAAACGAAATCGATATCTCAATTGGTCAAAATAATCTGTATCGCGAGTTATTAGACTACGCGAACGATGAAGACAAATTAGATGACTGGTTTCCTTTGAAAAATTCGGCGCTCACCGATCTTACAGGGCTTTCTATTCCAGGATTAGCTAAAGCTCGTAATAGTCTGACTCAATTGAACCTCATAGAATACAGACAAGGGAAGAAGAATTCCGATAAACCACAGTACAAAATTACCTGCTTGTATAACAAACGGTTTACCAACAGTAACACAGCTGGTTTACAAGAAGTATCACAGAAGGTTGTGCAACCTGTATCACAAACGGTAGAACATAAAGATCTTACTAGTACCATACCTAAACTAGACACTAACTTGACTGATGCTTCTGAATCAAATAAGTCTAAAAATTCAAAAAATAGCGCGGTGACTTACTGGCTGAATCAAGTGAACCCAGCAGAAGCACCTTTCGTTCGACAATCAATTGAATACTGGGTCAATGACTTTGGAGGACAAGACGAGATTGTGATTCTAGCTATCAACGATATGCTTGAACACGATGCTCGCAATTATAACTATCTCAACAAGATATTGAAAAATTGGGAAGAGTTGAAGCTTGATACGCCGGAAAAAGTCAAAAATCACTTAGTAGGCAAGTACAGCAAGAAGACTCAAAAGCAAGCTAAAGGACGTGTCGAACAATTGCCAGATCACATAGCAAACCCGAAAACAGAAGCAGAGGCATCTGCGCTAGCAAGACAAAAACTAATTGACTTGGGAGTGACACCAAATGATTGATACGGATGTTAGTGATGTTGAATTAGCAACGAAAATTGTTGATTACCTACCAGCGAAATACCAAAAGATTATGGCAGGCTGTTTGGACTCATTGAAAAAAATACCAAACAACGCTGACGAAACTTGGCAATTTAAAAAATTTATGATCATGCTCTATTTGGCTTTATATCCAGGCCAAAACGAGTTTTGGAGCTTGAAGGATAATTCCTACAAGTTTTGGAGAGGCAAGGGCATAGATAGGCTCTATGAGCTTCAGTTTAAACAGGGAGTGAGCGCATGACTATTCGTAAACGAACCAAATACGGCAACAAAAAAGTTTATCGGTACGGTCATTGGTTCGATTCAATCGCTGAGGCTGACTATTATCCTATCGCCGTTGCCTACGCGAAAGAGTATGGCTATGAGCTGAAACTTCAGGATCGCATTGATATTATGCCGACTTTAAAGCTAAACGAGTGGGCGATTAAAAAGACGCAGTACGTCGCTGATTACTCCTTTTATCACCGAGGGGAAATCGTTCGTCTTGTGGATGTAAAAGGCGTTGAGACAAAGGATTTCCGCTTGAAAGCCAAGATGATCGCTAGAGAGCTAGGCATAGTAATTGTCTTAGCAAAAAAGACCCGATATGGATTTGTTCACTACCCTTTCAATATGCCAACAAGCAAGAGAAAAGAGGTTCGCTTATGAGTAAAATGAATAGCCAACGTTTAGAGACGGTCCTACTCTATATCGACAACTTTATAAAAGAACATGATTATCCACCAACAATTCGGCAAATATCAAAAAACACAGGAATCCCTTCCACTTCAACTGTCAGCGCCTATCTCTGGCAATTGAAAGCTATGAACCTATTAAAAATTGAACCAGGAGCTTTCAGAACTATCCGAATGACCGAAAGCGGAAGAGATCGCGTCAAGGAGTTGAAGTGTTCATGAAAATGACAGATAAAGAGCGTTTTAGACACCTGATGGCCCATCCGAATTATTGGAAAGACGAGACAATCCAGAAAGAGGCTAATGCGCTAGGTAAGAAAATCTGGAACCAATCATCAAAAAGACCGAGAAAAATGATTCAAGTGAGTCTTGGAGATAAGGTCGTTTTAACTGGAACTTGTGTTGAAATAGCGAAACGGTCAAATCTGTCTGAAACACATATCAAGAACTTGGCTAGACAAAACGGAACGGATAGTTTTGGAAAAACGTATAGGTATCTGGAGGGGTCGCTATGAAAATGTGGGAGCGTCGCTGGATTGATAAGAAAGTTAGGGTTTTCGTTCTTACTATGCCTAAAGACTATAAAATCAATACTCCGAAAGACCAAATAATCAGCGAGATTTTAGCAGCAAATGACTGGTTTATAAATATTTCGAAACCAATGGAGATTATTCGTGAAGAGGTAGAAAAACAATTTAATATTTACGTGAGATGACCTTGAAAGGATGATACACGTGGAAATGAAAGAGCAGTTTATAAATTCTGTCATTCGTAACATGGAGCCTGAACTTGAAGTTAATCAACTTAAGAAATTGAAAATTGTACTAACAATCAATTTAAATCATATACGTGTTGAAAAAGAGAATACTGATCTGGTCATATACGATGAATCGGGTGACATTGCTGCATATAAACAATATTTTGTGTCAATGAAACTGCGCAATTTATCCAATGGAACGATAGAACTCGCTATGAGGACAATCGACGCCTTCCAAAGATCAGTGAAGAAACAATACAAGGACGTATCAACTCAAGACATTCGGTTGTATATCGCGTACCGCGACATGAAGGATCATTTATCAAGTGCCACTTTGAATCGTGAACGCGGGTGCATCTGCAGGTTCTATACATGGCTGTTCGAGGAAGAATATATCCCCAAGAACCCAGCAAAACGTGTTGAACCTATTAAGGTGGAGAAGCGACTAAAAAAAGCCTTCACACCGATTGAAGTGGAACTAATGCGGAACGCCTGTAGGAAACCAAAAGAAAAAGCAGTATTTGAACTATTGCTTAGCACGGGGTGTCGAGTCACTGAGTTAACCATGCTAGCAATGGAAAATTACGACCAACAAAGAGGGACCATTACAGTGATTGGAAAAGGCAATAAGGAGCGCACGGTCTTCGTCAACGCTCGCGCTAAAGTGGCAATTGATAATTACTTAATGATTAAACCACATTTTGAAGGTTCGATCATATGCGGACTTCATGGAGTTGGAACACAGATGACTTCGAATGGCATTCAAAAAATGGTCAAAGAGATTGCAAAGCGTGCTCATGTAGCTCACGCACATCCGCATAAGTTTCGAAGAACTGCAGCAACGTTTGCTCTGAAGAGAGGAATGAGCCTAAACGATGTAAGGCGCTTTCTTGGACACACGGATGTTGATACGACGCTGCAATATATTGATACTAGCGGATCGGATCTGAAGTTAGAACACGAGAAATATGTCGCATAAGACAAACAAGGAGACTAAAAGCATGAAATTAAATGGAAAGTTTCAATTAATTGAAATCGGGAATATTGAAAGGGAACCACGTTTGCTCGTTTCAAAACATAACATGAGATTCAATAAACCGTTATCAGCTCGAATGGATTATGTCGATCATGTGAAAATTTACTTGAACAGTGAAGAGAAACTATTAGCAATTATGCCATGCACTAAGAACTCTCCAGGAGCTACTAAATTCTACAAGAAAGAGAATACCAAATGCAAAAATCCGATTTGGTCCAATCAACGTTTTATTCATTTATTGGAAAAGTTAAACGGATGGGATTTGGAAATGAATAGTTACGGATTATACCCTGAAAAGTTGGATGATGGTGGACTGTACTTTGATTTTTCAAAAGCTAAAGTTCTTAGCAAAAAGTAAAAGCTCCTAAAACTGGGGCAATAGCTTACTTAAGTAAGCTACTTTAAAAGTGAATAGAAAGGTCTGAGAGCAATGTTAGATGTAGAACGTATAAAACAACGGTTAAGCGAAAAACAATTGACAGAGTACCGCCTAGCTAAAAATATCGGCACATCAACAGCGCACATGTCACGACTTATGACTGGAGACATAAAAGACCCGAGATTTGAACTTGTCTGCAAAATAGCAGATGCACTTGATATCACAGTAGATGAATTGAGAAAGAAGGATGAATGATATGCCGAATTGGGCCGAGGGAACATTGAAGGTAAGAGGCAAGAAAGAAAATATTATCAAATTTCTGAGAGAAGGCCTACTTGGGTATCCAGAACGTGGTTATGACGGTGTGGATGAACATGGTTTGCCAAAGATTGTTTATTCTCATCGAGAAGTAGATATCACACATGATGAAGACTGGGAGACAGATATTCATTGTAAAGGCGGATTCTATATTGATAAAACTCGAAGAGCATTTATTGAAGAAGAGTGTATTCAGTTTTATCACGATTACGAAGCAGATATTTATAAATTGGAAATTCTTGGATTTAAGCAAGCATGGGCAGCTAGTCCAGAAAATTTCATTGAACTATCAAAACAGTATGAACTTGATATAAAGATTTTTACCTTTGAAATGGGAATGGAATTCACACAAGAAATCGAGATCATCAATGGTGAGCTGACAAAAAATAAAGAACAAGAGAAGTTTAATGATTATTTTTGGGAAGTCCCGTTTGCGACAATTGGCGGATAACTGGGGCATTAGCATAGGAAAGGAGTGATCGTTTGGCAAAAGTATTAGATGCCTGTTGTGGTAGTCGGATGTTTTGGTTTGATAAGGACAATCCAATCACAACATATATGGACAAAAGGCAATATTACGAGGAGTTAGATACAGGGCACATAATCAATGTTGATCCAGACGTTCTGGCCGATTTTACAGAAATGCCCTTTTCTGATAATGAGTTTGATTTAGTCGTATTTGATCCGCCGCATATGGTCAATGCTGGTGAAAATTCATGGTTGGCCAAAAAGTACGGCAAGCTTGACGGCAACTGGCCAAAAATGATTCACGATGGATTCAATGAGTGTATGAGAGTTTTAAAACCTAATGGAACGCTAGTTTTCAAATGGAATACTGATCAAATTAGTTTCAGAGAAGTATTATCCTATATCGATCACAAGCCTTTATTTGGTGATAAACGTAGTAAAACACGTTGGACAGTTTTCTTAAAAGAAGTCAGCTAACGGAGGAAACAAAGGAGGAAAAGTAATGAATAAAACGCTAGTAATTTGGTTTAAAAATGGTTCAACTTCATATTTTGAAAGAGTTGAAAATTTTGAACATGAATGGATAAACACTGACATGATTTCATTTGATTATTTTGGTGTTAGGTCGCAAGTAAAAAGGCATGCAGTGTTTAATTTTAAAACGATTGTTGGTTTTGCATTGGAGGACGACGAATGAAAGTTGAACACATAGCAAGTTCATCCTCATCTTGTTTTTACAAAAGATTGGTTCGGGTTTTAGCTCATAAAAAAAATGTTATCGATGTTAAGTATTCGACAACAGCGCTAAAAACGGAAAATGAGGATGATGAACCTGTCCAATACTCGGCATTAATTCTTTACGAAGATAAAAAGGAGTCTATTTAAATGATACCAATGTTTATCAAACGGTGGATGTGCAAATTGAAAGGTCATAATTTTGAAAGCTATGAGTTTAGAACTGGTCCCTATCCACTAGACATAGAAGAAGCCGGGCATTGTACGAGATGTGGTTTTGATACCCACGGAGATATTAAGGAGTATGGCGGATACGGGCGAGTATAGTTCCGTTAACGACGGGTACAACGGAGAGAAATACAGAAAGTAGGAAAAGAATATGGGAGATAAAGAATTTATTAAAGCGGCAAAAGGCGCAATCGTGAGGGCTTTTAATGATTGCAAAGGATCGTTGTATTCGGCATTGAAAGAGGAAGAGCTCTATGTAGTGTGGTTAGTCAAAGCGTTACAAAATAATAAAGCGTTGATATCTACATCTCGAAGTGGTGACGGTCTTTATTTTGAGGTCACTTATAACGGTGATAAGAGCGAAATGTATTTAGATGTGTATAAAAAGCAAGAAAATATTTGTGTGCCATATGAAAATAATCGTGACTGATCCGCAACATGATCGTTTTCAAGAAATAGGAGAAGCTCGGCACTGTTATCTTCATTTGTTTAAGGTAACATTTGCCGACGGTGATCAATACCTTGTTTCCTATTTCGATTTATTGGAGATAAAAGGTAAATGATTCACGCCAATTAGGGAGGTTTATTTATGAATAACAGCGAATTACCAGAAATTGAAAGACCATTTCGAATTAACGGGAAAGATTTGACTTTCTTAAAATTAGAGCATTCTGAAACCTCTGAAAACAATGTTCGAATTCAAGTTTATTTTCGTCACGAGGATGTCTGGCATTATCCGCCGACAAATCAAATGGTAACTCGTGCATGGAACGCGTTAGAAAAAAAGGGATTTCACTATGCGGATAAAGAGTATGAGGCGGAAGTTGAACGGCATAAAAAGATGGAGGAAGGAATATGGAAACTATAAATATTGATTTATTGAGAGAAGCATCAATCGAATTACGAAAAATTAAGGATGGCAAAGGCGGTTTAAAAGCAGCTGACCGTGTGGACGCTATGAAAGCTTTGGGTATTATTCATGGATTAGCTATGAAGCTAGAGGCCGGAGAGAAAGAAGCGGGTAAGGTTAAATGAAGAGATAAACTAACTCAGCATATCAAGGAGGTAATTATGAATAAGCAACAACAACGTGTATTAGAGTGGCTTAAAGTTCAGAATGAGAGTCCATATCAAGATCCATTTCAAACAATCTTTCTACTGATCAATAGAGCATCTAATCCGGAAAGAATGCAATACCCTAAAGAGTATTTTGAATTGTTTGATATTGAAATGTTCCAAGTCCTAGCAGCCTTCGCGGAATGGGGTCTTTCAAATGAAAAAAGCGATTAGAATACTCGAAAGCTATCTCGCGTTCAGAGCAACGGGGCATGAACGACCAGGTATTGAAAAGGCAATTCAAATTTTGAAAGAGGTGGCTGAATGAGTGGTATAGCAAAAGCCATTAGAGAAGAAGCAGGTCCCAATCCTGATTTAATAATGGATAAACCACAAGAAATTGGTTATTGGTGTGGCATATTTCGCGCAGCAGAAATCGCAGAGAAACGTGAAGAGCTGATCGATGAAGACAATATCATCGAGATTCTAAATGATTATGTTCAGTCTTGGTGCAGTGATGAGTTATCGGCTGAAAAAGAAATTGAATTTGCTCATAAAGTTATCGATCTGCTTATTTAAATAGATCCGGTAACCGACCCAACTGCATAGAAAAAGACCGCAACCTATGAGGTGGCTGCGGTCAGTGAGCTGGACATTGAGGATCAATAAAAAAGGAGTACCAGCTCATATGTATTGTACATCAAATAAGAAGTGGAAGTGAAACATATGATACCGGATATCGAAATCGGTAAAATTTATAAAATATCCGATGCAAGCCCGCCAGCGTTTGCCAAAATCACAAAAATTTCTAATCATGATATTTGGAACGATATCTTAGAAGATGACGAATTAACGCAGCTTGCATGGGGAGATTGGTATCAATGGGCCAATAAAAATATCTACTGCCATTTTGGAGCTGGATTCGACACGTATAGGCTGGTTCCGGCAACCAAAGAAGAAATTGCCATTTACGAAGATAAAGTTAGAAAATATCGATCGGAGGAAAACAATGATACCGAAGTTTAGAGCTTGGGTAAAACCAGGAGTTTTATCAAACCATCCCGACGGAGTAGTTGCGGATGCAAAACCCGACTTTTTAGGAATGGAATGCTTAGTAAAGAGAGACGATTTAAAAGGTAAAAAGTGCTTTACTGAAATATTTGATTTTGAAGACATCGAACTCATGCAATCAACAGGACTGAAAGACAAGAACGGCGTGGAGATATTTGAAGGGGATGTAGGATGGGATGACCACTTAGAAGTAAATGGAAAAGTAATTTACGATGAAGGAAAATTCATTTATGAATGGGAAAATATCTGCGACGATCTCTGTGAAGTTAATGCTGATATAGATGTTATCGGCAACATCTATGAGAATCCGGAGTTGTTGGAGGCGATAGAATGAAACTAAAAGAACTAATCGAGCAGCATACGTTAAAAGTTGTTTTGTGCGGTCACTGCGAATGTGGAGAGCGCAAATATGATTTGATTACAGATCATAATCTCGCTTATCCACCAATTCATGAGTCGACTATTTTAGAAGTTAAGCCAGAGTTGTTGGGGGTGCCGAAGTGAAAGATGAATTTATGGTTAGGTACACAAATAAACACGGTTTAGGCTGCACGATAGTCGTATATGCTGCCACGATGTTTGATGCAAAAGAAAAAGCTGAAAAAGAACTTGGTGATTACTTAAAGTCCATTAATGAGATTGTCAACTGTTCATTTGCACGAGAATTGATTCGCAGTCAAGACTTTGAGTAGATCCGGGATCGTCGCCAATGAAGGAGGTTTAAAAATGAGTGTTATCAAAATTATTTTCAATGTTTTAAATTTTTTAACGAATATTGCTGCTGTGTTTTGGTTTGGATCTTTCTTATTATATGGTGGTCTTTGGCAAGTCGGTAATTTTATGAGCCTCGGATTGCCAGGGATATTGCGAAAAAGCAAAAGACTATACAAGGAGGATGACAAATGATTCCTTATTTCATGGCATTAGTAATGTATTATGCGTTGAGATTTTCAGGTACAAGCTTCAAGGAATGTGTATTCTTCTCGTTTCTTCTTCTATTTGGACTTGCATTTTCAAGGATATTTAGTATCGGTGACGAATTAGTAAAAAAGTGATTGAATAACTAATAACACTATATATTGTATGCGAAAATACGTTCCTACGATATATTGTGGATAAAGCTGTTAATTTGTGCATAACAAATACTTTGGGGAATAATTTGATTGGGAGGAAACGATTTGGAAATTCAGGTACATGAACTACCAGAATCTCAGTTAGATATGATTGCTGAGAAAGTAGTTGCTGGGTTAGTAGAAGCAACTAAGCAAAGGCGAAAAGAGCTAAGGTCCAATTCATACCATAATACAAGGACACTCTTGAGGAATTACTACAGACTAAAAACTCACTGCAAAATTGTAGAGGAACAAGTCGAAGAAGATTTTGCTTCGATGTGGAATGACTGGCGCTTCGATGTAGATAGTCTACTAGAACATAAGGCGAAAACGGCTAAATTAATGAAACATGTTGATAAGGCTTTAGTTGAACTAAAAGCAGAAGATGAACGAGCCTATGATATTTTAAACATGAAGTACCTGCTGCCTAAGTGTTTTGCTGATGAATACATTGCATCGAGATATGCTGTTGATCGAAGGACGATAGGGAAGTGGATAAAAAAAGCTGTTGAGCAGTTATCGGTATTTATCTTTGGAGTGGATGTTGTAATTGATTGGTTATAGGGCGCATTTGTGGCGCCACGAGTGTACATTAAAAGTGTTACTATGATAGCGTGAAATAAATGTGATTAATCCATCAAGCAGACGACTCAAATTAACTTTATTGGCATGAAGTTTCTCCTTATACCTCTTAACATACAAACGTCTAGCTTGGTGGATTATTCTCTTTTTGACTACACTGCCACTTTGCGGAAACAGAGTAGGCAAACAATTGGCGGCATGAAATAATGATTTCTACATTGAGCATGCCGTCTTTATGTCACTGTGGCGGAAGTAGAAGACGTGTTGCATGCGTGCGAGGTTAATGCTTAGGCAACCATGAGTGGGGCGGTGCCACTCCAGTGACTTAGGGAGGACTTAGTAAACTGGCCAACGCTAAGCATCTGACCCGAAAGCATATGCTAGGAGGTAGCTCCTCCGGTGGACGTGTAGCATCATGGTGATGCGTCTGACTGTTAGAGTTGGAAATGAGGTCGGTTCGATCCCGGTCACGTCAATAGGGACGAAGGTGCCCAAGAAACACCGGGACATAAGCGCCCACAATTAGCAACCGAGCATTCCTATCTGCCAGGCATGGATAAACAGTGGGTTCCATAATGGAGTAGGTTGCTTAATACATATTTGGTTAGATGGTCGGAGTTAGTAATTAATCTAATTCCACGATGACTGGGATAGAATCAGTAACCCTGTCTATCCAATACATAATCAAGATCGCTTAGGCGGTCTTTTTTCTTTTACAAAACAAATGTTGCGTTAGCGAGGTGGTGTCACATGTGAAGAAATACGAGCAAGCTTTTGAGGATTATCAAAAAGGGCTGAAATATCGAGAGATTGCCGAGAAATACAATGTATCAATCAGCACAGTAAAAACTTGGAAGTCTCGACATTGGTCTAAAGAAAAGGTTGCAACCAAGGATGCAACTATTCCAAACAATAAAGGAGCACCAGAAAGCAATAAGAATGCTGTTACACATGGGCTATTTGCTAATTGGCTGCCGGAAGAAACCTTAGAGATCATGAATGAGGTTGCAACCTCTAAACCAGAGGATATCCTTTGGAGCAATATTATGATTCAATACACAGCGATCATTAGGGCGCAAAAAATTATGTATGTTTATGATGGCGATCTTTCGAAAGAAGTATCTAAATGGTCTTCAAGCGAAAGCGGTAGTTCAGAAGAATATGCTATTCAATACGCTTGGGATAAACAAGCAAACTTTATGAATGCTCAATCACGTGCAATGAGTACGCTGGCCAATCTTATTAAACAGTTCGTAGCAATTGCTGACGAACAAGATGAGCGACGTAAGAAACTTGAATTAATGAATACTCAAGTCGATTTAGCGAAAGCTCAATTGAAACAGTTAGATGATGATTACGATCCGTCAGAAGAACAGACGGTGATTGTTGACGACATACCGTTAGTCGAAAGTGAGGTTGATTCAAATGGCGATGCAAGCCAAGACGAAGCCTCAGATTAAACTAACTGGAATGATTAACCCTCATTTTTATAAGATGTGGCACACACAGTGCCCGTACATCTTAATGAAAGGCGGACGTGGATCATTTAAGTCGTCAGTAATCAGCTTAAAGCTCGCGACTGAAATGAAGAAACATACGCAAGCAAAGCATAAAGTCAATGTTGTTTGCATGATGAGTCAGCATAAATATTTGCGTGATGCTGTATATTTACAAATCAAGTGGGCTTTAAATATGCTGGGCGTTGCAAATGAGTTCAGATACCGAATGTCACCGTTAACTATTATTCATAAGAGGACCGGATCAGCGTTTTACTTCTATGGCGTCGATGATCCTTTGAAGCTTAAATCTAATGCGATCGGCGATATTATCTCATTGTGGTATGAAGAAGCTGCTAATTTTCAGAGCAGTGAAGTATTTGACCAAACCAACGCTACATTTATTCGTCAGCGTTCTGAATGGGTAGATCAAGTAAAAGTTTACTATTCATGGAATCCTCCTAAGAATCCTTATGACTGGGTAAACGAATGGGTAGAGAAATGCAAAGAATTGGATGATCATTTAGTAGACCATTCAACTTACTTAGATGATGAATTGGGTTTTACCGAATCACAACAATTAAAACTCATTCAAACTTATCGTGACAATGACGAGGACTATTACAAGTGGCTTTATTTAGGCGAAGTAATCGGCCTTGGTACTCTCATATACAATATGACTCATTTTAACTCTTTGGATGAGTTGCCTGAGGATGACTATATTACTCAAATTTGTTTTTCCATTGATAGTGGGCACCAAATATCAGCTACAACGTGCGGCTGTTATGCTATCACTAAAAAGAACAATGTGATTCTATTGGACACGTATTACTATTCACCAGATGGGAAGATAAACAAAAAGGCACCCGATGAATTAGCAAAAGATCTACATGATTTTATTGAAAAGTGCCAGGCGGAATACAATAAGTTCGCTTATAAAATCACGATTGATTCTGCGGAAGGCGCATTAAAAAATCAATATTACAAAGACTTTGGGGTAGCTTTCCACCCCGTTGCAAAAGCAAAGAAAGTTGACATGATTGATTATGTACAAAACTTACTCGCTCAGGGTAGGTTTTTTTATTTGGATACAGAAGCCAACAAAATATTTATTAAAGAGCACAGAGATTATCGATGGGATGAAGATACGTTGCAGTCCGATGACCCAAAAGTTATCAAAATTGATGATCATACATGTGACCAGTTTCAATACTTTGTAAAAGATAATCTCAGTGATCTAGGTCTGAAATGGTAGGTGAAATCATGGGAGTAATTCAAACGATCAAAAGTATGTTCAAGAGAGGAGTTGATAGTGTGAATATGAGCGTTAACGGAAAAGATATAGCGAAGATCACTGATCACCCAAAAATCGGGATTGATTCGCGAGAGTACGTTCGAATAGCGGAGAACTTCAAATATTACGCTAATTTATTTCCGGATATCAACTATAAAAGTTCATTTGGCAACGATAAAAAACGAGAATTTAAATCATTGAACGTGACTAAGACTGCTGCGAGACGATTGGCTAGTATTATTTTCAATGAAAAATGTAAAGTTACGCTGAACGATCCAAATGATAGAAAGGATGTTTCTAAAGAGATTAAAGAAGCATCTGAATTTTTGGAACAAACATTATACGACAACAATTTCTATAATTTATTCGAATTGAATCTTGAGAAAGGTATCGCTGCAGGAGGATTTGCTATGCGGCCTTACATTGATGGAGATAAGATTAAAATCTCGTGGATTCGTGCAGATCAGTTTTACCCGTTACGTTCAAATACAAACGAAGTTAGTGAGTGTGCTATTGCTACTAAATCAATTCAAACTGAAGGTGACACAAATTACTACTACACGCTCCTCGAATTTCATGAGTGGCAAGACGAAAAGTACGTTATCAGTAATGAGCTTTACAAATCTGACAACAGTAACGTTGTTGGAAAGCAAGTTCCACTGTCGATTCTATATCCTGACTTAGCTGAAACAGTCACACTAGAAGGCTTGCAGAGACCGCTTTTTGCATACTTCAGAACGCCTGGAGCTAATAATAAATCGTTAGAGAGCCCATTAGGTGCCGGCATTGTGGATAACTCAAAAGAGATTTTAGATACGATCAATACAACACATGATCAGTTCGCTTGGGAAATTCAGTTAGGGCAGCGGCGTGTTGTTGTGCCGGCAGAATTCCTCAAAACGGATGAGGCACACCCGCCAATGTTCGGCACGGACCAAAACGTATTCGCTGGTGTATACGGTGCTGAGAATATCGGGGTCAAAGATATTACAACACCTATTCGTACAGTTCAATATAAGGACGCTATCAGCCATTTGATTAAAGAGTTCGAGGTGCAGGTTGGTTTGTCAGTGGGTTCGATGAACTATGCTGATGACGGCATTAAAACGGCCACTGAGATTGTTTCTAACAATTCCATGACTTATCAGACACGTTCAAGTTATTTGACTATGGTTGAAAAAGTTATCAATGAGCTTATTCATTCTATATTTGAACTTGCAGGATACGGAGAAATGTTTGAAAGCGAGAAACCGCTATTCTCTATTGAATATGATAGTTATTTAGTAACAGTTAGTTTTGAGGATGGTATATTTGTCGATCGCGATAAACAGTTGGAGAATGACCTAAAAGCTGTTACAGCTGGTGTAATGCCTAAGAAACAGTTTCTCATTCGCAACTACAATCTAAACGAAGATGAATTGGAAGACTGGTTGTCTTCGCTGAAAGAGGAACTGCCGGAAGCAGGATCAAGTGAGCGTCGCAGCCAGGATGCACTTTTTGATTTAGGTGATTAATCATGATTACACAAGATAAAATGCAGCGTGATGCGGATTCAATCACTAATATTTATTCAGAACTGGAAGACCGAATTTTTACCATAATCATTAAAGCGTTAAAACAATCTCGCTTTGAAAATGTTGAAAAAGAAGACGTACTACTATGGCAAGCTAAGCAGCTATCTAAAATGGGCGTGCTTAACGAGAATGTTATTGATCTTTTGGCTAGTTACACAGGAGAGACACAAGAAGCAATCGAACAATTAATCAAAGGTAACGGCGTAAAAGTAGTTAATGAAATTGATCGAGAGTTAGAACGAATGGTCCATAAAAGTGTTCCTGTATCTGACGACGTAAACAAAATTCTAGACTCTTTGGTTCGTCAAACGTTCAAAGATTTAAACAACAATGTCAATCAAACGTTAATCACCACGAATTTCAACGAGAACGCAGTAATGCGAGCCTATCAAGCAATTCTTAAACAATCTACCTTAGAATCCATGACGGGTCTTAAAACGCACGAGAAAGCCATTAGAGATAATGTCTACAAAATGGTTGATATGGGAATCAAATCAGGGTTCGTTGATAAGGCCGGACGTGAATGGTCGATGGAAGCTTACTCGAGAACAGTGATTCAATCCACCTCGCATAGAACGTTTAACGATCTTCGTTTGAAACGAATGGAGGACTTCGATTGTGTCACTGCATTAATGAGTAGTCATCCATCTGCTAGAAAAGCATGTGCAACGATACAAGGGGATTGGGTATTAGTTGTGCCGAAGAACAAAGCACCGGATGAATTTAAACATTTGCCTTCTATCTATGATCATGGTTATGGCGATCCAGATGGCACCCAGGGAATTAATTGTAAGCATATCCTTTATCCCGGAAGGCCAGACATCAATACAAACAACCAACCTCAATATGACGCTGACGAAGCTCAAGAAAATGCTGAAATACAACAAAAACAGCGTAAGCTTGAGCGTGATATTCGCTATCAAAAGAAACGTATGAATGCGGCGTTAGAATTGGAAGATCCCGAAACTGTACAAATGTGTAAGCAAGTGATTTCTGACAAGCAGAAACAATTAAGAGAACTTATTAATGACAATGAGTTCTTGGTCCGTGATTACAGTAGAGAGCAAATACAAAGTTAATAATTTTAAGCTTAGCAATTGCTGGGCTTTTTATTTTGCCCCGAATACGGCGTTAAACTGTTCAATCCATCGAGGGCGTAGCCTCGTTAAACAACGAAAGGATGAATGAAATGAAACGAGAAGAATTAAAAGAATTAGGTTTAACAGACGAACAGATTGGGTCAGTAATGGCCTTGCACGGCGTAACTGTAAACGAACTGAATAGCAAGGTGTCTACCGCGGAACAGCAAGCGACTCAGTATCAAGAACAGCTAGAAAAAAATCAAAGTGAGCTTGATGACTTTAAAGCAAAGTCTAAAGGGAACGAAGATTTGGAACAGCAAGTGACTGATTTACAAACGCGTCTTGACCAAAACAAAACCGATTCTGAACAACAGATTGCAGATATTAAGAAATCATCAGCAATCGACTTAGCCCTAACACAAGCAGGGGCTAAGAATATCAAGGCTGCTAAAGCTTTACTAGATGGCGAGTCACTGGAACTAGCAGAGGGTGGATTAAAAGGATTAGATGATCAATTGGCCGCGCTTAAAGAAAGCGACGGCTATTTGTTTGACTCAAATGAGCCTGCGCCTCCCAAGCCCGGTAACAAAAAAGCCACTTTCAACGGAAATGCTAGTTCTGTGCAAAACGTTGAAGAAGATGCTTTTGCTAAAGCATTAGGAATCATGCCAAACAAAAATTAAATTGGAGGGAATAAAACATGGCAATTAATTACATCACAAAAGACAATGGAATTTTCGATCAAAAAATCACCCAAGGGCTGTTAACTACTATCTTAGGTGTACCACAAGTAGAATTAGTAAACGGTGGTAAATCATTCACTCTTACTACTATTTCAACATCAGGTTTGAAAGATCACACGCGTAACAAAGGATTTAACAGCGGTACCTATGGAAACGACAAGAAAGTGTACACAATGGGTCAAGACCGTGACGTTGAGTTTTACATCGATAAACAAGATGTTGATGAAACAAATCAAGATTTGGCAGTAGCTAATATCTCGAATGTATTTATTACAGAACACGTCCAGCCTGAAATTGATGCTTACCGTTTCTCTACTTTAGCTGTAGGCGCAGGCAAGACTAAGGAAGAAACAATTACTGAGAAAAATGCTTACTCTGCAATTAAAGCTGCTATTTTACCAGCGCGTAAATTCGGCCCGCAAAACCTAGTAGCGTTTGTATCAACAACGGTAATGGATGCACTAGAACGATCTACTGAGTTCACTCGTAACATTACCAATCAAAACGTTGGTCAAACCGCCTTAGAATCCCGAGTAACTTCGTTGGATGGTGTTTTGTTAGTCGAGGTTTGGGACGATACTCGTTTTAAAACGAAATACAATTTTTCAGATGGATATGCTGCTACAGCTGACGCGCAAGACATTAATATCTTGGTTGTAGCTAAGCAATCAGTTATTCCAATCGTTAAAGAAAACACTGTTTTCTTGTTTGCTCCAGGCGAACATTCTCAAGGCGACGGGTACTTGTACCAAAACCGTCTGTACCACGATTGCTTTATTAAAGAAAAACAAAAAGACGGAGTTTCTGTATCTTTAACCCCAAAAGCATAGCCCCAGCGAAAGTTGGAAAAGTAGAAGCTACAACTGATGGGGCTAAAATCACGCTTTCTTAGAAGGGATTGATTCTATGTACCTTACTCACGACGAGTATACGTCCCTAGGCTTTAGCAAGATAGCTGAAGCAAAAGTATTCGACAAATTAGAACAATACGCTGAGCGCCAACTAAATCGTGTTACCGGTGATTTTTACATGAAAAACTCTTTGTCAGATGATACTTTCAAGTACCGTGTAGACAAGTTCAAAATCGCAATGGCTGTTCAAATTGAATACCTTAATTCCGTTGGAGTTACATCATTATCAGAGATTTTAAGTGCTTCGCCTGCCAGTGTTAGTGTCGGTCGTATGCGTATTGAATCAGGAAATACTAATGCAGCAACGGTCGGTAGAACGATGGTCGCTACAGAGGCGTATAACGAATTGATTTATACAGGGCTTCTTTACAAAGGAGTTGATTATAGATGATTCCATTAATGCCAAAGGAGTACTGCAATCAATCCATTGTGCTGCGTCTAATACAAGGGAAAGACAAATGGCAGAAGCCTATTTTTTCCGATCCAATTACGATTAAAAACATGATCTTTCAACCGCAGACAGTATATAGTGGTACGAATAACAATAGGCAAGTGGTAGCGAATGCTATCGCTTTTCTATTTGGTGGTGTTTCTGATCCAATGCCAGTGATCAATAAGAACCATGTTGGGTCAGAACTTGATTTTGAAGGCGAAAGCTACACCATCACAACGATCGTAGATAATCGTAACCCTTTCAGCAATGAAGTTTACTCCTATGAACTGGAGGTGTTGTAATGCTTCATGTGAAGGTTGAAAAGGGCAGTGTAGATCGTAAGTTATCCGTGGTGAACATCAATTCAGCGCTTTACTATATGACCGCACAAATGCATCCAGATATGAACCTCTACGCTCCGAAAAGACAAGGTAATTTAAGAGACAAATCATTTGTTAATAAGAACCGAATCACATATACAGTTCCTTACGCTAAGCCTCAATTTAGAGGGATGGTTAACGGCAGTAGGATTAAGAATTATACAACGCCAGGGACAAGCCGGCGTTGGGACCTTAGGGCAAAAGCAAATCATATGAATGCTTGGCGTAAAGCATTTATCAAAGGAGGAAACCTGTAATGGATTTATGGGAAAGACTGTCCGATTCGATAGATTCTATACAGGGCCTTCCGATGCCGTGCTCAATGGGGTTTCTCGATGGAGAGGATACACTCTGCGTTTATTCAATGCCGGGTAGCCGAACAGTCGAAGAATACTTTGACGGCACGAAAGAACGAGAAATGCTTTACGAAGTAGGATTTAATACAAAAGATCAAGAAAAAGCCAACAAAACATTATGGCTTATATCAAATCATTTAGACGAGCTCTCAACTCTGAATTCAGAGGATGGGAGTTTTGTCTTTTTAGGCATCGAAATAAGTGAGACGCCATTTGTTAGCGAACAGGACGTGCAAGGGATATCAACTTATTTACTAGGCATCAAAATCACAATTCATCAATTTAAAAATTAGGAGGAATTACACATGAAAATGGATTTACAGAAATTTGCCGAGGAACCAAAAAAAGAATTTTTACTAAATTTTAAAAACAAAGTAGAGATCGACGTTTCGGGGAAAACAGACCTCGCAGAAATTGCTAATGCGGATTTTGCACTCTTAGCAGCAGGTATTACTACCATCACTCCTGCGGCAGCCGATACAACGGATGCTTCCCCATATTACGATGGAGAAGGTTTTACTGACTCAACAGTAACAGGTAAAAATATTACCTTTGCAATTGCTGGGCATCGAGTGTTTGGCGATAAAGCGCAAGATTTTGTTGCTGCCAAATTCTTAGCTATTGGGGATGAGTTACGTACACTAGCTCAATGGACGGATGCCAAAGGCAACAAAGTTCAAGCTGTGGTTACATTGACGGCTATCGTACCTTTTGGTGGAGCTGCGAATGCTAAGCAAACATTCAGCTTTACGTTAGCTTTCAACGGCAAACCTACATTGGTGAAAGCGGGGGAGTAGTTAGCCCGGCTGTTGTAGGGAACATAACACCAACAGCCGATGGGGCAGTAATCGAACTAACATAGAAAGGAAGCTTAAAATGGCGCGAACTTTTGAAATTAATAAAAAAGATGGAACAAATGTGGTTCCAGCAGGAGCAAGTCCATTGACTATCACTGGATTGGCTGCTGAAACAGCAGTTAAGAAAGGTGATTATGTTGCGGTAGCAGTTGAGAATGGCACAAAGTCAATTCCGACTGATATCCCGGCTTTTACAGTTAAAACAGAAGAAGGTTAACCAATCGGTTAGCCTTTTTATTTGAATTTAGGAGGAACATAAATGGCTATTAATAACATTATCGACTTAGATGCAAAATTAGCACTCACTAAAACAGTGAAAATCGCTGGTAAGAATTATGATATTTCAATTTCCGACGAAATTGATTGTGCGCTTTCTGATTACGCGTATATTGATGTAACAGTTCAATTGAGAGATATGGCATCCAAACTTGAGAAGTTAGATGGTGTGGAAACTACTACAGCTGATCAGTATAAATCATTTACTCAAGAAGAATTGATCTCAATGAGGAATGGTGCTTTAGCGACGCTTGACGTTGTTTTAGGACAAGGAGAAGGCCAACGTATTTACGATCATTATGGGCAAAGTACAAAAGCAGTTAATACCGTTATTGGCCTCCTTCGAACAGAATTGGATAAAGTAATGGTCGAACGCAAAAAAGCTGCCGACAAGCACTACAGCAATCGGCATAAAAACAACAAAAAGAAGTGATTTAATTGTTTGATTTAATTGATGATCTTGAAACAACCATTTTGATTGAAGATCACGAAATCCCTTTGGATTTGTCTTTTGATACAGTACTGAAATTTTACGAACTATTGGAGGACGATCGTTTACAATCCTTCGAGAAAATATATAAAGCTTTTGATCTATTTTATTTTGGAGACGAAACGCTGTCCAAAAACTTTACGTTCGAGCAAAAGAGTAAGGCTGTTGAAGATATCAGCAATTATATTCAGAGAAATCCATACGGAAACGAAGATAATGGCGATGCTGGATTCGAAGGTGTTGAACCTGAAAAATTGTACTCCTATACGCAAGATGCAGGGGCAATTTACTCCTCTTTTTTTTCTGATTACGGAATTGATTTGCTGAAAGAACGAGGAAAGATGCATTACATTACGTTCAAATCACTGCTGGCCGGATTAAGTGATAAAACACAATTTCAACGAATTCTATCTATTCGATCTAGAACAGTTAGCGGATTAGAAGGAGAATCACTGACAAATCTTTTGGAGTTGCAACAGTATTATGCTTTGGAGTCCGAAAAAACTGTGGATAACTTAGATAATCAATTAGGCAGCATGTTCGATATGTTAGCTGCCCAAGCACAATCAAATAAATAAGGAAAGGAGGTACATACATGGGAGCAGATGCAACGATTAACATTGATGTCATGCTGGCTAATTTACCTAAATTCAAGAACGATGTTTCTCTAGTAGACGAGCTTTTAGCTAAGCTAGGAATAAATGCCGGTTCGAAAATGGATGAATCATTTAAATCCGAAACAACAAAGATTGAATCTATTGCTAAGTCAACGAAAAAAGACATTGATCAATCGTTAGACAAGCCAGTAAAGTTTACCATTAAAGCGGATAACTCAGAAGCTGAAAAGGGCGTCAAAGAAACCAAAGCGTTCTTGAAGGACATTCCCAAAAGCAAGATTACAGAATTGAAAGCGGAAAATGATGGCGCTAGTCTGAAAATAAAGGCACTCAAAAGTGATATTTCAGCTATTCCTAATCAAAAAGAGACTACTCTAAAAGCTGATGCTAATCAGGCTAAGGCGGAGACCAAAGAACTGGGAGATACCGTTGAAAAAACTGGCGCTAAATTTGTGGGCCTAAAAGAAATCATTGCTGGAACATTCATAGGCAATGCATTTTCTAAGGGTGTTGAGTCTGTTGGATCGGCTTTTAAAGAAACGTTTGGACGAGTAATCGAGTTAAACGATGCAAGTGTTGAATTTACGAACACAATGGGTATTTCACAAGATCAAAGCAAGAAATACAAAACAGCATTAAACGATTTATTCAACAGCGGATTGATTGAGACGATGGACGAAGGCAAAGAGATACTAAAAACTATCAATACTCAACTAGGTGATTTGCCAGCAGATCAACTCAAAAAAGTCTCTGAATATTCCGCTATCTTACAATCTCAATTTGGTATGGACTTAAACGAATCTTTGCGTGGTATAAACTCACTTATGACAAATTTTGGTTTAACTGCAGAAGCTTCATTTGACTATATGGTTAAAGGTGCTCAATCAGGACTAAATAAAACGGATGAGTTGGGAGATAATCTTGCAGAATATGGCCAGTTGTGGTCTCAGGCAGGATTCAAGGCCGATGAAATGTTTGCGATTCTTGATAACGGGTTAAAGTCAGGTGCTTACAATCTGGATAAAGTGAATGATTTTGTTAAAGAGTTTTCAATATCCTTAAATGATGGACGTATTGAGGATAATTTAGACAAATTCTCAGGAAAAACACAAGAGATTTTCCATGCTTTTAAAAATGGGCAAGCCACCTCAAATGACGTATTCAAAAGCGTTATTTCCGATTTAAAAGGAACTACAAATGAGCAGGAAAAACTTGCCCTAGCTTCGACTGTTTGGTCAGCCCTTGGGGAAGACAACGCGATGAAAGTCATCGAAAGCCTTGGCGATGTTAACGATACGTTCAGTGATGTAGGGGGCGCAGCTAAGGACACACGTGATGAAATGGAAGAATCATTCGGTGTACGAATTAGAAAATCAATTCGTGAAGTTACAAGTTCTTTAAATCCAATAGGCGAAAAATTAATGGATATTGTTGAAAAATATCTGCCTGACATGAAAAAAACAGCAAAAGACACCTTTGGGAGTGCCGTTGAATATATCGGCAATCTATTTTCATACTTGGACAAAAACAAGTCGACAATCGGAAATATCACAGGGAACGTTAAAGATTTAGCAAAAGCGTTACTCTCAGGAGCATGGGAGCAAGTAAAAGATATTTTATTCGGCGTTGCTGATATGTTCGGCTTGATCGATGATAATACAAAAAAAATCAAAGATCCTCTTAAACAGGTGGATAAAATCATTGAAAATCTAGCTGACAATAAAGATAAAGTTGAATTACTGGGTAAAGCACTTGTGACTATGTTCGCAGTAAAAAAAGGTTTTGAATTCATTTCGATGATCAATCAAGCTCGTAAATCTTTACTTGAATTTACTGCAGTCGAAAAAGCAACTAGCTTTTTAAGCGGAGGATTTGGAAACGCCACTAAAGCAGGAGTGACGGAAACGGTCGCTCAAACGGCTACAACAGTAGCGCCTGCTGCTATAGGTGGAGCTGAAACTGCTGTTACGGCTGGATTATTAGGGCGATTTAGCGGTTTAGCTAAATTGTCCAACTTAACTGCTGGGTTATCAAAATTAGTTCCATTTATTGGTATTTTGGGTAGTCTCCCTGAACTTTTTAAAGAAGGATCAACAGGACAGAAAGTAGGCGGGTTTGCTGGATCAGTTGGAGGGACTGCTGCAGGTGCAGCAATAGGGACAGCTATATTGCCCGGTATCGGAACAGCTCTTGGAGCCGCAGCAGGCGCTTGGGCTGGCAGCAAGTTTGGTGAGGGATTTGGAGACAGCATTCAAAAGTCTCTGAATGGAAAACCATTGAAGCCTAAAGTAGAAAAAACAAAAGCTGAGATCGAGGTCGAAATAGACGAAAAGAAAATCAGCAAAAAGATTACCCCTGCAATTAACAAGTTAAACAAAGAACTTCTTATTAAGATGGGAATTGATACTAAGAGTGCTCAAAAAGCAAAAAAAGAATCCGACAAACTTTTTGAAGAGATGGGCAAAGACATCGATGATTACTATGACAGCAAACAAAAAAGATCCAAAAAGGATCTAGATTTACTTGTTAAACAAGGGGTTATGACACGTAAAGAAGCTGACAAACTCCTAAAAAAAGAACAAGAAAACAATGATGCTTCCAAAAAAAGTAAAAAAGATGCGCTCATAAAAATGCAGACGACCGTCAACGAGTACTACAAGAAGGTTGAAGAAATTCAAAACGATTCTAGTAAGAGTGAAAAGCAAAAAAATAAAGAACTAAACAAGCTAAGAAAACAGTTTGTTAAGGAGTATGTCGCTGATCAATTTGCCATGAATGGAAAAGCGGTCGAAGCAATTGAAAGCGGAGCTAAAGAACAAGAAGATTTGCTTAAACATCTACGTAAACAAAAAGGTAAATTAAACGCTAAAGATTTAGAAGCCACTCAAGAAGAAGCGGACAAACTATACGACGCCTCTGTTAAACCAGCAAGAAAAGCTCGGGACGATATTATCAATGCGGCTGACAAAAAGTACAAAGAGACTGTTAAAGCAGCTAAACGTCAACGAGACGAGACGGGTACTCTTTCTCAAGAACAGTATGAGAAAGTTGTAAAAGAAGCAAGAAGGCAACGTGATGGGACTAGAGATGCTGCGAATGACCAATTCAGCAAAGTAACCTCAAAAGCACGTGATCAAAAAAATAGGGTTAGTTCAGAAATTAATGCGCAAAAAAATTCAGTTGTAAGAAACGCTCAAGAGCAAGCTAGAGAACATATTGGTGCATCACAAAATGAATCAAGAACTGTTCAGGGGTCTTGGGAAGGCTTAAAAAGAAATCTGTCAAGTATTGTTGAAGCGATCGCACACGGTATAGGTAGTTTGATAAATGGACTGAACAAGGATTGGGGCAAAGGTCTCAAAAATTTCAAATTTGGAGCCCATGCAAAAGGTACTAGCGGATTAACGGAAGATGAAATTGCGCTAGTTGGTGAAGAAGGGTTTGAAATGGCGCATCATCCATCTAAGGGAATTTTCGCGGTCGGTGTAAATGGTCCCGAAATTAGACCTTTACAAGCAGGTACGTCTATTTTACCTCACGAAGCATCGAAACAGTTCTTATCTATGACAAAAGGACTTCCTGCCCATGCGGATGGCGTGTGGGGGACCATTAATAACATTGCTGACTGGGTAAAAGAGAAAGCCGAAAATGCTGCTGACTTCGTTAGCGATGGTGCTGACAAATTGTATGAAACAATAACAGATAAATTAGGCGTTTCAAAATTCTTAGGTTCACTGGGAGGAGAAGGAAACGCAGAGTTTCAAACAGCTAAAGGCGGACTGAATTATGTTGAAGACAATGTTGTCAAATACGTCCAAGAACTTTTTGATAAGTATCAGAGCGAAATAGGTGGTTCAGGTAGCAGGGGCGAATTCATTAAATACGTGTTGGCTCAACAAGGTAAACAATATGTTTGGGGAGCTGAAGGCCCAGACACATTTGACTGCTCTGGATTAATTATGTGGGCGTTAAAACAAGTCGGAATCCAATTCCCACATTACACAGGAGATCAATGGGGAGCGACAGACCATATCAACGAAAAAGAAGCGCGTCCTGGCGACTTGGTTTTCTTCGGGCCTGGAGCAAGTCGACATGTTGGAATGTATACAAAACCTGGAGAAATGTTTAATGCTTCTTCTCCTAATGCTTATGGTCCTGGAAATGGTATCGGTTATAGTCCATATGCTGCACCTGATTTATTAGGATTTGCAAGAATAAAGCAACTGAGCGATGGTGGCGGAGCACCAGGCAAAAGTTTTCAAGGTAAGTGGGATCAAGCTATCAGTACAGCTGCGGCACAAATGAAGGTATCCGTAACAGCCTCTGATATAAGAAATATTCTTAGTCTGATTCAACATGAATCAACTGGAAATGAGAAAGTAATTCAGAGCTCTGCCGTATGGGATGTAAATACCGCATCGGGAAATCCAGCGAAGGGATTGCTTCAATTTATTCCGCAAACATTCGCAAGATATGCTATGCCAGGTCACGGAAATATCTTTAGTGGATATGATCAGCTATTAGCATTTTTCAATAATGCTCGATGGCGTTCTGAATTCAATCCAATGGGTGGATGGAGTCCAAATGGCCCTAGGAGATTCGCCGAAGGAGGCGAAGTAAACAGTCCTACGCTCGCTTGGATCGGTGAAGACCCTAGTTATGCTAAGGAATTTATTATCAACCCTGCTAAGGACAGCGCTGATTTACTTATCCAAAAAGCAATAGCGGCTAGAGAGCAGTATAAGCCAACACCTTCTACTCAAAACTATTCTTCAAGCGACAACTCAACCGGTCGCTTTGTGACTCAATCTGATTTAAATCAGTTAATAAATAAGATTAACGAACGACCAGTTAAAGTGAACAGTATTTTGGATGGAAAACAAGTTGGACATTCAGTTGATCAAACAAATGCGGGAACTTTAAAACGTAAACTATATACGGCAAGGAGGGCTTAGATGGTAAAAACAGATGTCTTATTAAAATTTAGCGATTGTGATTACTGTTTGACGAATGATCATGATATTAAAGTTGCTTCAATTGTCATTGGAATGCCAGTCCCCAAAAATGAATTTACATCATTCCAAGGATCTGTCGGCCAAAGATTAGTTAATCATTCATTTGATTCATTTCCAATCATGCTTGATTTTGATTTAAAGGTCAGCACTTTAGACGATCTCGTTTTAAGAGAAACTGAGTTGAGAGAATTGTTTTCTCGAGAAGCTGAATACTATTTCATCTATTCGAAAGAGCCGGGAAAACGTTATCCGGTGTCTTTAGACAGTATATCGGTTACAAAAAAAGCGTTTTTCATGTCTCATTTCACTGTATCTTTTAATGTGTTTAAAGGGTACGCTGAATCGATTACCTCAACGCTATCTGATTTTAGTCTGAATAATGAATGGCAATTCAGTCAGGGACTTGTGGATGGAGATTATAAATATACTCATGAAACTAGTCGTTTTACTATCTTTAACGCTGGGAGTTTTCCTGTAGATCCTAGAGAAGTGTATTTAAAAATCACTTTACAAGGTGAGTCTGGAGGAAATGCGACCATCTTTAACAGAACTACTGGGGAAAGATTCATCTATTTCCCTGAGTTCTCTACTAACTTAGGCCAAACAGTCACTTTAGATCGTGTATACCCGAAACTAAATGGTGTTAGTCGAGGCATTGATACAAATCATGGATTAATCACCCTAGTCGAAGGGATCAACGAAATTGAAATTCAAAATGTAGCTAACGTTAAATCTTTCTGGGATTTTCGTTATTTATACAAGTAGGTGATATCATGACTGATTTGTTAGTTAGAAATTTAGAGGAGAGTAAAGAAGAAATCCTTATCGGTTATGATAAGGATTCTTTCTATGAATCTTGGCAAGAAAATGAAACGTGGGAAGTCAGTTTTACTATACAAAGAACAAATTTTAACGGAGTTAGTTTTGATTTGATTGGTTACGAAAACATTTTGATTTGGAATGGACAACGCTTTGTAATCAAGCAAATGACCAGTTATGCTTCCGGCTCAAAAATATATAAGGATGTGACAGCTACTCATATTTACTATACGATTCAGGATTGTAGACAATATAATGGTTCACTTACTGGGAATTTGACAATTAATCAAGTTTTATCACATATTTTCAAATCGGGAAACAATGGTTTTACCTGGGAGGTTATAGATCCGATCGGTGTATTTAGTAAAGTTGAGCAAGAAAACTTCGGAAATGGGAACTATTTGGATCTTATAAATGAGGTTATAGATGATTACAAATGTGTAGTTATTCCTGACAATAAACACCTTAGGTTCTATCCTAGAGAGGAATATGGACAAACTACAGAAAAACAAATCCGATATAAATTTAATACTGATGAAGTGAAGTTTGATATTGACACATTTGCTTTAAAGACTCAAATCCGCGGTTTTGGTAAAACGGATGATAAAGATAACTATATTTTTAGTCCAATAACTTATACAAGTCCTTTGGCTGAGAAATATGGTATTAGAGTTCAAGATCCGGTTGAAGATCAAAGATATACAATACCGGGAAATATGTCTGCTCGGCTAAAGCAAGAAATACATGACTTTCCTGATATTTCTGGCTCAATCTCACTAAAGTGGGTTATTGAATTGGAAAAAGGCGATAGAGTTCCATTTATCTATGAGCCTTTAAATATTAATTCGCTTATACGAGTGGTAGGTATAACTTGTTACCCTGCATTGCCTAATAAACCGCCTGAGATCACGTTATCGAATACAAAGAAAACAATGACATCAATACTAGCGAACTTAGCTAGGAAAGGAGTGATTTAGTGGAACTACTAAAACTCATTAAAAATCGGATTTCAACAGAATGGAAAAAAACATTCAACGATAATGTGGATATTTTGAACGGTATTACACGTGACCAAAATCAAAAAATTGACGTCGTTGACAAAAGAATTGACAATTTAGTCCTACATTCGGGCGGTGAGTCCCCGAATGAAGTAGTGGATGCACGGGTAAATAACCGAGCACAACAATTCGATACACTTCAGGGAAGACTACTCGCTGGGGAGTTCACACATGATGAAGACATGGCGGAAATACGATCAGAATTGGAAAATCAGAATGTAATTATCTTAAAGATGGATAAAAAGCTCGATAAAATACTTGGGGAATACGGTGGTACACTAACTATCTATGTTTCAACGGAGAGGGGTAATAACAGTACGGCGGATGGGTCGCAAGCGATGCCGTTTAAGACACTCCAAGCTGCAGTGAACACGATTCCACTATTAACGTCGAGTCAAGTCGTTATTCTCGTTGAAGATGGCACGTTTCTTGAAGATGTTCGTTTTAGAAACATCTATTCGGGCGGTATTTATATCAGATCGGTCCAAGATACGACGAATCTTGATCCATCAACAACTGATTGTCCAGTTAAAGTTCGGTCAATGTCGTTTATGTATTGCACTGGGTACCTTCAATTACGAGGAATCCAATTTATAGATCAAGGAAATGCACCGTCTATAGGTAATACAAGGTATTCGCTGTATCAAGAACAAGGCGGATACATGAGTTTGGCAAAATGTAAGTTTGCAGAGAATACAAAGTCAATTGCCAATCACAAATCTATTTATGTTGGAGGAAGCTCAAAAGCCACGGTTGGGTCAGATACTGCTTTTATCAATCAACTGATGTGCTTGTATGCAGTAGGGATGGCTGAGGTAAATGTATCAGGTATTAAAGGGTCTTCAAATAGCGAACTGTTAGTGGTTTGGAACGGCACTGGAAGAATCCCAAGTGATTTAAATATCGCTACAACAAATACTAGAACGATCGAAAGAGGATTGATTTTAACAAAGGGGTCGGTGATCTAATTGTTCAAAACAAGTGAAGAAATAATTGTGATCCAAGCCGAAGCAACCACTCCTATACCTACTGGAGTGGTTTTTTGGTCCCATGACAAAGGTACTGCTAAACTGATCATTCAGTTGAAAAAAGGTCATATAAATCAGACTTTATCTCAAGGCACAATCGTTCCGATCCTTTTAGAGTTCAATTCAGACACAGCAGCTAAGGGAAAAGGACGTCATATTTACCATGCGGTAATTGAGAATGCTTTAGAAGGAATCGTTTCTATTGTTTTAGAAGACAATATTTTGGGTTACGTTGGACGTGTAGATGGTTCGGTTTATATTGAGTTGCCTGATTCACGATCACTTGATACTGCCGGCCGGTTTACTTTTGACATTAAACGAAGCCCTATCGATGAGGATGTTCCTGAATTGGAAGATTATTATTGGCAAGGATTCAGTGAGATTAACAAAGAATTTGTCGACATGAAGAAGAAGCTGGACAAGGCTATCATTGATTTTGGAGACGAAAAGAATGACATCGTTCAAGAATTTCATAGAAAATTTACTGAAGTTAATACAGCTTTAACTGATGCATTAACTGAATTCGAAAAAGGAAACTTTTATCCTAAACCTGAAGCAGATGAGCTTTTTTTCGGCGACGCAGATTTGGCGACTGAAGAAGAAGCTGAAACTGGCGATAGTGACCAGAAACTCATGACTCCTCTGCGAGTCTTTCAGGCAATCGTTAAGTGGACAAAAGACAAGTTCGTATCTATGACTGAAAATGAAACAGTATTGGGGATCAAGAATTTTGCGAATGGTCTTCAAGTTGGGGGAAGAAATGTTCTTTCTCAAAAGGGAGAAATTGTATTTGATCATACTAGCGAAACAGATTCCTCTATTCAATCTGGAATAGTTAGATTTAAACGATACGGAGATTGGATTTTAGTCAATTTTAATTTCCAGTGTAGAAGTACAAATATTGCCTCTGGTGGGAACCTCATTGACGTTTTAGAAGCTGATATTATCCCCTCTGGTTCAATTCAAGTAGATATTACTTATGACAAAGCATTGACTATAGATGCTTCGGGTAAAGTAACTGCACTGTGGGGGCTTAATACGAATAGTTATTATGCTGGATCGGCTGTGTATTTTGCAAAAAATAAATTATAGGAGGAAAGAAATGAAAACTATTTATAAGGTCCTATATCCAGTAGGTTACGAGGAACACGAGGTCGCAGATGATTTTCCAACTTCTATTCCGTTTGTGGAAGATGTGCCGCTTCAGAATTTGAAAAATCCGCAATCTCAGTTCTATAATTTCTCTAAAAATAAATGGGAAGAAGTCGTCACTCAAAATTACTCTGAACAAATAGAAATGCTTGAAACCTTAACAGAAGCAGTTCAAAGAGAAAACGAGGAGCTTAAGAAGGCGGCTGAAGAGCAAGCAATCCAAATGACGGATACGCAACTAGCGATAGCCGAAGTTTATGAAATGCTGGTTCCTGCAAACAAGGAGGCTAAATAAATGGCAAATATCTACGTCAATTTGATTCAGAAAGGTCTGAAAACTATTGAGGAAGTACCAAAGACAATTAGAAAAGAAGTACAAGCGATCTTGGATGCAGACATTGCGGATTAAGATTGCTTTTTATTTGCTCAGAAAAGAGGTGAATACAATGGCAGTAGTCTATGCGACGTTGATTATCAAAGGTAAGAAAACGATCGAACAAGTACCTGGTCTGATCCGCGAACAAGTGAGAGAAATCTTACTGGATATGGATTTACCAGAATTAGCAGAGTAGCACACTTTCGAGTGTGCTTTTTATTTTGATTGGAAGGTGGAAAGGCATGTGTTGAACATTGAATTAGTTACAAGGTGGATTGAATGGCTAACGGTAATCGGCGTGGCTGTGCTAACAGTTATTCGACCCATTATGAATAGCTTCAACAAGATAAGTGAGAACTTGACCAAAATGACTCACAGTTTAGATTTATTGAATCGTGATTTACAAGCAAGCAAAGAAGATCGAACAAGTATCCATGACGAATTACAACGACACGATGAACGGTTGGATTCTCATAACGATCGTTTGATTGAACACACACAACAGATTAAAACCCTATACAAAGAAAGGAATAATTAAAATGAAAATCAATTGGAAATTAAGAATCAAATCGAAAGCATTTTGGGTGGGTGTTGTTCCACTAGTCATTCTATTAGTTCAGGCGGTCGCTGCTGCATTTGGCTATACATTAGATCTCTCTTCATACGGAGATAAAGCATTAGCTGTAATCAACGCGCTGTTTGCTTTACTGGCTTTCTTGGGAATTACTGCCGACCCTACAACGCATGGGTTATCTGATAGCGATCAGGCATTGGCCTATTCGAAACCGAAGAAGGAGGGCAAATAGTATGGTATTAAACGTAGTAGACGTGGCTTCACATCAAACAGTTCAACAAGCAATCACTGCTGGGGCCGATGCTTGTATTGTTAAAGCTACACAGGGAACGGGGTATATTAATCCTAAGTGTGATGCTCAGTATCAATTAGCAAAACAGCATGGATTATTACTCGGGGTATATCATTACGCCGGAGGTGGAAGCCCCATTTCAGAAGCCGATTATTTTCTAGCAAATATTAAAGGATATATTGGTGAAGCCATTTTGATTTTAGACTGGGAAGAATATCAAAACGCATCTTACAATAATACGAATTGGGCACGTCAATTCGTCAATCGCGTACATGAAAAAACGGGTGTCTGGTGTGTGCTTTACGGCAATCGTCAAGATATTGATCGTTGCTTAAACCTAGTGAATGATTGTGCTTTATGGTTTGCAGGTTATCCGACAAACACTCAACGGGATTGGAACGCTCCAGAATTTATCTATAATATTTCACCGTGGAAAAGTATGATTGGATGGCAGTATAGTGCTGCTGACGTAGATCGTAGTAAGTTCTATATTACTAAAGAACAATGGAATAAGTACGCAAATCCTTCTCAAACAAATAAGCCTAGTCCAGCACCTCAGCCAGTTAAGCCAAACAAAACAGTTGATCCAACAACCGCGGGGCAACACTTCCCAATTATGCAAGATCCTAAATTCCCGCAAAACAAAGCTCATCTGGATCGTTTTGGTCCAGTAGGTAACAAATTAGTAGTGGAAGGTTGGCATACAACTGCTTCAAAGCATGAGTTTATTATCGTTATGGATCGAGTAAAAAATAAGGAGCTTGCCAGAAAAGAAGTCAAACCAATTGCCCGTCCAGATGTTAAAAAAGCATTTGGATTATCTTATGACCAGGTTGGATTTAAAACAGAATTTGATTTAGCGCAATTCAAGGGCCATTCTGTAATCGTTCTACTTCGTGCAACAAATGATCCGAAGGGGAATACAGCTGGAGGCTTCCAAGATTTCTATGAAACTCGCTGGTATCACGATATTAAATAAACTAAAATCACTTTTAGAATCACGCAAAAATTTAAATAGTTTACTTTTAAAATATGCTATAATACTCTTGAATATTAGAAGAAATGGGGATCATCAATGATTAAAGAAAAAATATCAGCTTTTTTTCTAGTTCAAGAGCTAAAAAACGATACACCTTTAGCCAGAGGAGCTGTTAAAGAATTTTCTGGATTGCCATTATATGAAAGTTCGATTCGCCCCAAAGATAAAGGCAAAGTTCCTGATGGCCCTGTTGCTAAGGCTATTTTCTTTAATTTAGTGATTGGGAAAATATATAAGTTAGGTATTTCTGTAAGAGATGGCGAAGGCAAACTTCTAGCGCCTGAATCCTATGGTCCTTTCGATTTTGCGCGTCCAATACAAGAAACTGAACAAAATGCAAAAGTTGTAGATGGGAAAAAATATGGAATTTCCAGCATGTATTTTACTCTGCCTGATTTTACTATTTTTGAACCAGATGAAATTGAATTCAAGATATGGATTTCTAATGAGCAAGATGAGCAATTAGATGTGGCGAAAACATATTTAAGGATTGATCAGGCCAATGAGTAATCGAGAAAAAATTTATCCATTCCCAACAAACGAAAAAATAGATGTAGAATTTCCTATGGCACGTTCTAAAAGCAATGATGACGGAGGTGGAGGAGATATGTCAAACTATGTAACTAAAGAAGAATTCAATGAAGTGATTAAGGATTTAACTCATCAAATCGAATTAAATCAAGTAACACTTTTATCTAAGTTCGAATCTGTTAATAATAAAATAGACTCCATATCAGAAACTATTCCTGACAAATTGCAAATCGCATTAAATGAACAAAGTAAAGAAGATAGAAAAGATGCTGTCGAAACACGCCGATATATTATAGGTACAATAGTTATCGGTCTTTTGAGTTTAGCAATATCTTTATTTACTTAAAACTAAAACACCCTCTACAGCCTTAGTTGGTTGTGGAGGGTTTATTTTTATATTCTCATCATTTCAAACTCCATCATGATCTTCGTCTTGCTAATAACCGCATACTTCTTCACCACAAACTGTTTCCTACTATTGTACTCACCAGCAACTGCAATTCGCATGCCGTCCTCGACATCAGCAAGAAAATTCAACGAGTGACCAGCAATCAAGCAGCTGCTATCATCAAGCTTAAAATAGACGAGGGGACGCTCAGAATACTTGATTATCTTGATACTACTCACAATACCACTTCTAGTTTGCATATGGATCACCTCAACTTAATTTCTTTTTAAATCAGCTTCAATGATATATCGTTTCTTTATTTTTCCATTTTTGATAACCGTTTCTTCTCTGAGAGAAACAGGCTGCTCCGAATCTGCATGAGTAAGATAGGCTAGCATTTCTATATCAATATTTGTTTTTGTCTGTTTGCTACAATTTTTATAAAAACCAGCATATTCAGCTCCAATATTTCTTCTTATAAAATCTTCCATCATACCGATCACCTCACGGACATTATACAAACGTATGTTCTGATTTGTAAAGCGAACAATTTATTAAGAATTCTGATATAATGTGGGTGCGGAAGATGATTGGATCACAACAGGTAAGCTTGATGGAATGGTAGCGATTGGAAATATTTTTGAGTATGTGGTTTGAAGTATTTTCAAGATGTGTTTTTTTAATCGAAAATAGGGATTACGCATGAATTACGCAAAAAATAATCTGCTCGCAAAAGTATAGTAGCTTATAAAAAAGGCACTGTAAGTGATTATGAGTTATTTATTTTTTGTCAGACTTTATCTAGAAGCCCGTCACCCGCTTTTTGAAGCATCGTGGACTTGATTGTGATCAGTCGCGGTGCTTTTGGTATTTTTTACTTTTCTTTTGGCGGACTCTTGCTATTCAATCTGTGCTTGATGTATGCTAAAGGTGATGTGGGAGGGTTCTCCCACTCAGGGGTATTTATCCTTATTAAACCAACGTTTGTGGCTGAGCGTTGGTTTTTTTATATTTTTTTTTAAGCGAATTATGCATGGATGATTAGTTGTGATTTTAACCGGTAAACGAAGAAAACTCGTTTAATGAAGGCTTTTTTATGGGGATTCATAAAAAGCTTTTCCTTGAATGCTGTAGCGTTCTTAGCTGGACAAGACGATATTGGTGACTAAACTCTAAAAACGGTATCGGAAACAGACACGAAAAAATCCCCCGATATGGAGGATTACGTGGTGATTCCAAAAAAGCTTAATACAAATAGTAGAAGAGCGGGAAACATCGAGTTCATTGTATTTAACATCCAGTGAACCATAATAGATCCCCAGATATTTTTAGTAAATAAATAGATCAAGCCTAAGTAAACACCCAATACCATATAGGGAATCATGGCATAGACATTCCCGTTAAAATTGTTCCAATGAACCAGCCCGAATAAGATTCCTTGAACGAAAAGCATGACGATCCGTAAAAATCCATTGGAAAACTTTCCTAGCAATAAATAGCGAAACGTCAATTCTTCAGCAAAAGGAGCAATAAACGGTGAGACAGCGGCCAAGACGGCCCAACCAGCACTGAGTGTTTGCCCAGAAGTGTTCTCTGAACTGCGAAGCTGAAGAAGTTCACTAGGAATCATTCTGCGTACGAAACTGAGTATAAAGAAAGCGATCGCGACTAAGACGATACTCAACAGCAATTTAAGAAAAAGTCTATGACGATATAGTTGCCACTGTTCCTTTAGAAAATCATGAAATAAGTAAATCATAATCAGAAAACCTGCTAGAAATAAACCAGTTGAACTTAACAAAGAAATTTTTGGGTCCTTATCAAGATGAAGGAGCGGAAAAAGGTAGTCGCCTATCAATAATTCCAAAGGGATTATCAGAAGTCCCCACCATTGTTTTTTTGTTGCTTCCATATCGTTACCTCTCTTTCTTGCATAAGTGTAAAAAAATAGGCAAGAAGTGTAAAGCAATATGAACGAAAGAAAAATTTCTTTTGGCAACTTTTTGGTATAATCAAAAGAAGCTAATAAAAAGGGGTTGAGAGAGTGTGGATTATCAGATGCAAAAGACCATGGGGAAATGTTTTCGCAGCAAGGGAACAAGTGTTATTGGAACAATCCGAATTCTAGGCAGTTGGTATGATTTTAAAGTAGTAAACGGGCCTCCAGAGATAGGCGACATGTTGGAGGTCATTGATTTTACCAGTCGTGAATTGCTTGTTGTCATCAATAATAATTTAGAAGAAAGTGATGTGAATTATCTTGTTCATCGTTAATATTATCTTATTTATAATCATAGCTGTCGTCGTTTTGTTTATCATTAGTCAGTTGGTAGTCATTGTTCAGCAAGGGGAAGTCAAGGTCGTAGAAAGCTTTGGGAAGTATGTAAAAACAATCGACCCGGGACTGCATTTTCTGATCCCTATTTTATATGTTGTGCGCCGTCGTGTGTCATTAAAGCAAACGCCTATTCAGATCGAACCGCAAAGTGTGATTACTCGAGACAATGTAATCGTAGAGATCGATGAAGCGATAAAATATCACGTGACAGATGCACGGGCTTTTGTGTATGATAATGAAGATTCTGTCACGTCTATGATCCAAGATTGCCAATCCAATTTACGAGGCATCATTGGTAAAATGGAACTGAACGAGGTATTAAACGGCACAGAAGAAATCAATGTTAATCTTTACGAGAGTGTGAAGGACATTACGGCCGGTTATGGCTTATCCATAGATCGGATCAATATCGGAGAGATTTCGGTTTCCAACGAGATCATCAATTCGATGAATAAGTTAATTACTGCTAGTCGAGACAAAGAATCCTTGATCACCATTTCGGAAGGGAAAAAACAGTCTGTGATTTTAGAGTCTGAAGCAAAATCCTCTGAAATGCAGATCGATGCGGAAGCTCGAGCAAGACAAACTAAAATCGATGCAGATGCCCGCGCCGAACGGACGAAAATCGATGCAGCAGCAGAGGCGGAACGGATTGAAAAGATCACCGAAGCGGAAACTTCTCGAATCAGAGAAATCAATAAAGCCATTGCAGAAAGTAATTTGACGGATGAAATGATTGCCTACTTGGGGATCGAAGCCTTCAAGCACGTTGTTGAAAACAATGGCAATACTGTTATTATGCCAAGTAATTTAACCGAACTCGGCAATGTACCGGCAATCAAGGAAATTTGGAAACAAACGAACTAAAGAGATTCGTGTGATGGGAGACACTAATAGTAGAAAGTAGGAGTTGAGAACCATCGCAGCAAAGAAGCAAGCACCAAAAATTATTTCCGCAATCGTCATTGCGTTGGCCGGGATATATGGACTTTATTCCCAGATAGCACCGGAAAGCCAATCAGGAAATTCAAACAAGGAAGTCGCTATAAGTCAGTTATCAGAGATTCCTGAGTATGACGGTGAGCATCAAACAATTGAGATAAATCATAACCAACCTGATTTTTCTAAAAAGGATCTTTCTCTTGAGCAGCGTACTTGGACAAGCTTTTCTGATCTCGACGCGTTGAATCGAGTTGGCGTTGCAAATGCGATGTTAGGAAAAGAATTGATGCCCCACCAAGAACGGGAACGCTTATTTGTCAAACCGACCGGCTGGCATCAAAAATTTTACAACGATGAGCCTTTGTATAATCGAGCCCATTTGATCGCCTATCAATTTTCAGGAGAAAATAACAATCTTAAAAACTTGATGACGGGAACAGCTTCACTGAATGACCCTGGGATGAACGATCACGAAAAGGAAATCGGAAATTATATACGTAAAACCAATCACCATGTCCGTTATCGGGTGACGCCTTATTTCAAAGGGGAAGAATTGGTTGCGCGAGGCATTCAAATGGAGGCGGAAAGTATCGAAGATGATCAAATTTCCTTTAACCTTTTTGTTTATAATGTGCAAGAAGGCATTACGATTGATTATCAAACAGGCTACTCGCAAAAGTAGTAAAGAAATCACCCAAATTTGGGTGATTTTTTATTAGAAAAAGTCGTTATCCTATTGTTATTATGAGAAATTTCCTTGAGAATAAAGAAGAAGCTAAAGGAGAGGGGTGCGAACAATGGAAGAGTACCAACGGGAACGTTATCTGGCTGCAGCAATGACGCTTAGTAAAAAATTAGCGCGCCGACAATTTCAACCAATCATTTGTCGAAATTTAGAGGAAGCAGCAGATCATGCGTTAGATATGATTGATCCGAACAAGACAGTAGGGCTTGGCGGCTCTATTACAGTGGAACAATCTGGGATAATTGAAAGGTTGTATCAGCGTGATCAGAAAATGATTGATCGCGAACAAACGAATTCGGTGGAAGCGCGGCATCAAGTGATGAAGCAAGCGTTGACTGCTGATTATTTTTTGACTAGTATCAACGGGATCTCTGAAGAGGGAGAATTGGTAAACGTCGATAGTGTTGGCAACAGGGTAGCTGCGTTAACGTATGGACCAGATAGAGTAATCGCATTTGTCAGTATGAGAAAAGTGTATGGGAATCTTGAGACTACCTTAGAAATGGTTCGCAAAAACACGGCGCCATTGAATGCCCACCGTTTAGGGTTAGAAAAGACCCCTTGTATAAAGAAAGGTACTTGCGGAGACTGTCTGAACACAGAATGCATTTGTAATACGATCGCGATTACTCGCCGCTCAATGGAGAAAGACCGCATCCTTTTATTTTTGATCCTTGAAGATGTTGGGTTATAGGAGAGTATTTTATAGAGAACACAAAAAAACCGAGGAATTTTCCTCGGTTTTCTGTGTTTAGCTTAAAGAACTGCTGTTTTCCATTACTTCATCGATCAAACCGTAAGCTTTTGCTTCGTCGGCAGACATGAAGTTATCACGATCTGTGTCACGTTCAATGACTTCGATCGGTTGACCAGTACGTTCAGACAAAATGTTGTTTAAACGTTCGCGGGTCTTCAAAATGTGGCGAGCAGCGATTTCAATCTCTGTTGCTTGTCCTTGCGCACCACCAAGAGGTTGGTGGATCATGATCTCAGCGTTTGGCAATGCAAAACGTTTGCCTTTCGCGCCAGCGGTCAACAGGAAGCTTCCCATAGAAGCAGCCATACCAAGTACAATGGTTTGCACATCGGCTTTGACAAAATTCATTGTGTCAAAAATCGCTAAACCGGCAGATACGCTACCACCTGGTGAATTGATGTAAAGATAAATATCCTTTTCAGAGTCTTGGGCATCCAAGAAAAGTAATTGGGCGATAATAGTGTTCGCCATATCATCGTTCACTTCACCGCTTAACATGATGATGCGGTCTTTCAATAAACGAGAATAAATGTCGTAAGCACGTTCGCCACGAGATGATTGTTCAATGACTGTAGGGACTAAATTCATAGTGAATCCTCCTTAAAAATAGTGTTCGTAATTTAGTTTAGCACAAACGAGGTTGGATTGCTAAAACTTAAAGAAAGTATACAACGTTGGTCAGTTTTGGTCAAATGGAAGGCTTCGATTTTTAAGACGTATCAAACTATCCTAGAAACACGAAAATATGGTACTATTAATAACGAAAAGAACAAACTATTCATTCGTTGATTTTATTTTTATCGTGTATCCTTCAAAAAATGGTATATCACAGAAAAATGTTATAAATTAGACGAGCTTTTTTTATTTATATCTTTAAAAGCGATCGTCTCATTTTTTAAATTTTCAAAGGGATCGCATAGTGAACAGCGACGTGTTTTTAAAGAAATAGTCCTTAATAGGAACTGGGAGGGAACAAATGTGGAAATTGCATTAATCGGACTAATCGGTGTATTGATCGGGGCAGGCTTGACGGGGATCGCCGTCTACTTTGTTTTTAGATATATTGATTCGCGCCATATTCGTGAAAGAGAACTGGAACATCAGGTCAAAGAAATCGAGACAATTAACCTTTTAAACAAGAAAATCAATGAGGTTTTATCAAAGCGCAATGTGATGATGCAAGAATATGTATCCTTTAATTCATTTGATGATTGCTACATTACGATTGATGACTTTATCTACTTGAACTCATTCACAGCGCAAAATAATTTTTATTTGCCAAACTATTTAATTGAAGAATTCTTCAAAAATATTTCCCATCGAAAAGTTATTTTATCCCCTGAAGAAACGGTCAAAATCGGCGGCTATACTTATAAAGGCGGGCGGATTGTGATGGAGACCTTCTCTGAACAACTTTTAGAAATATTGAACGAGAAAAAACAAAAATTATCTCGCTCAACAAAACAACCATTACGCTATTTTAACGTACAATAATACATTCACGAATACTCGTGAGCAGACTTATGTCAGGTTATTGAAAAATGATCGTTGACTACGGACGAGGTGACTATAGATGACAGTAATTATTGCTCATCGCGGGAGTGCTGGAACACATCCAGAGAATACATTGCCTGCGTTTATGGAAGCAGTGCGAGCCGGTGCAGACGGGATCGAACTGGATGTTCAATTAACTGCGGATCAGCAGTTAGTCGTGATTCATGATGAGAGCGTTGATCGAACGACTGACGGAAAGGGCTTGATCCGTGAGTTGACATTAAAGGAAATAAAAAAACTAGATGCTGGAAGCTGGTTTGATGAAAAATACCAAGCAACGAAGATTTCGACCTTGCAGGAAGTCTTGAACCTCTTGCTGCAAATGCGCTTTCGCGGTTTTTTGTGTATTGAGATCAAAACAAATAAATTCCATTATCCTGGGATCGAAGAAAAAATATCGGCGGTCATGACTAGTAAAGAGTGGCCATTTACGTATTGGTATGCAAGTTTCAATATTGATTCGCTGCACATCATGCATCAATTTGAACCGGATGCTCAATATGATCTGATTCAAAAAAATGACTTAGAAAAAAGCCAAGTCGTTCTAGATACTGATTTTATTGAGGGCTTGCATCCTAGTTATGATTGGGTCAAACAGAATCCAGAAATCGCCAAAAACTATGAGAAAACCATCCGTCCGTGGACGCCAAATCTGTACGAGACGATGATGACTTGTTATGAAAAGAACCTCGCTGGAATCATCACTGATTTTCCGGAAAAAGCGATTCGTGCGAGAAGCAGGTATAAGCAATGAAAGTAATTGCAATTGTGGGACCGACAGCAGTTGGTAAGACGAGCTTGAGCATCGACCTTGCCAAACGTTTTGACGGAGAGATCATCAGCGGCGATTCCATGCAAGTCTACCGCGGCCTCGATATCGGGACTGCAAAAGTGACTTTAGAAGAACAGGCTGGCGTTTTGCACCATTTGATAGATGTGCGAGATATAGACCAAAGCTATTCTGCAGCCGACTTCCAACAGGCGGCTAGAGAAGTGATTCAAGAAATCACTGATCGAGGAAAAGTCCCCATTGTTGTCGGCGGAACAGGACTTTATATCCAATCGTTGTTATGGGACTACAAACTTGGAAGTGAAGGCGAACGAACGGACGAGTCATTAAGAGAAAAATACGAAGCGATCGCTGAAGCTGAAGGGAATGAAGCCCTGTGGAGGCTCCTGCAGGCGAAAGATCCATTGGCTGCGGAAAAAATCCATTACAATAATCGAAAAAAAATGATTCGAGCACTGGAAGTGTTTGAATTGACGGGCCATTCTATTTTAGAACCGAAAGAACAACCGAAAGAACTTTATGACAGCTTTTTGATCGGCTTGAACACGGAGCGTACGCGCTTGTATCGACGAATCAATGAACGTGTGGATTTAATGGTGGAGCAAGGCGTGTTGGAAGAAGCAAGGCAATTAGCAAAGACTCCAGAAGTTCAGGCGGCACAGGGAATTGGCTATAAAGAATTCTTCCCCTATTTTTCAGGCGAGTGTTCATTGGACAGCGCGATCGAGGAAGTAAAATTACATTCACGAAGATATGCAAAACGTCAATTGACCTGGTTTCGAAATCGGATGTCGGTTCATTGGTATGATCTGGTTCAACATCCAGAAGCAATTGACGAGGTCGAAGCAGCTATAGAAAAATGGTTGTCTAGCGAGAAAGAATAGACGAAATCGACCGTTAAGAAGCAGAAAGAGTCTTTTTTTATTTAAAAAATACAGCAGCATTACTTAGGAGGAAACGAATTGTCAGAAAGAGTCATTTTAGTCGGCGTCGAAACAGATGAGACCAAGTATAACTTTTTGGAATCGATGCATGAGTTGGCTGGACTAACCAAAACGGCTCATGGCGAAATAGTTTTTTCATTGACCCAAAAACGTCCAAGAATCGATCGTCAAACGATCATCGGTAAAGGGAAAGTAGAAGAACTGGCACAATTGGTAGACGCCCATGAAGCAGAGCTGGTCATCTTCAACCATGCATTGACGCCGCGTCAAAGCCAAACCATCGAGGAGCGGGTTGGTGTTCCTGTGATTGATCGTATTCAGTTGATTTTAGATATTTTTGCCCAAAGAGCGCGTTCTAAAGAAGGAAAGCTGCAAGTGGAACTAGCACAGTTAGAGTATTTATTGCCTCGACTGACTGGGCAAGGGCAAAGCTTGTCGCGGCTCGGTGGTGGGATCGGGACACGTGGACCCGGGGAAACAAAACTAGAAACCGATCGCCGTCATATTCGTCGTCGGGTCTCTGCCATCAAAAAAGAAGTGAAGGAAGTCGAAGCACATCGGGAACGAAGCCGGCAAAAACGGCAGCAATCCAGCGTTTTCCAGATGGGGTTGATTGGCTATACGAATGCCGGGAAATCGACTATTCTAAATCTGCTGACGAATGCAGATACGTATTCTGAGGATCAGCTATTTGCGACGTTGGACCCTTTGACAAAGCGTTGGCATCTTCCTCAAGGGATGGAAACGACGATCACGGATACTGTTGGCTTTATTCAAGATTTGCCGACGCAATTAGTGGATGCGTTTCAGTCCACGCTGGAAGAAAGCCGCGGCATGGACTTGCTGCTCCATATCGTTGATGCTAGTGCTGAGGACCGTCAGCAACAAGAAAAGACAGTAAATGACTTATTGAAAGATCTACACATGGAGACTATCCCTATGCTGACGATCTACAATAAAGCCGACCGTATTGATGAATTTACATTTACTCCGACCTTGTTTCCAAGTGTGTTGATTTCAGCAAAGACCAACAGAGGCAAGGAATTACTTGAGGATTCCATCAAGCAGGAGATCATGAATTTATTAGAGCCTTATATAGTAACGTTGAATGCGGATGAAGGCCAGGCATTAAGTGAAATGAAACGAGAGACCCTTGTCTTGAGTGAAACCTTTGATGAAGAAAACGAACACTATATCGTCCGTGGGTTTGCTAAGAAGAATTCTCTCTGGATTAGGAGAATGGATGATGAATTGGACAACTGATCTAGCACCAGAGTTAGTTGAAAAAGTCGACCGAGTCGATCAAAAAATCGCTGGTCGATTGCAAGAAGTACGAGAGGTCGCGTTATCAAATCAAGCGAAAGTCTTGGCCGCGTTTCGAGAGAATCATGTTTCGGAAAGCCATTTTTTACCTTCTACCGGGTACGGGAATGACGATCAGGGACGGGATGTTTTGGAAGCTGTGTACGCACAAACTTTTGGCGCGGAAGTTGCACTCGTACGCCCTCAAATCGTTTCTGGGACACACGCGATCGCCACTTCGTTATTTGGTGTGCTGCGTCCTGGGGATGATCTGCTTTATATTACCGGAACGCCCTACGACACATTACTTGAAGTTATCGGCGTACAAGGCAATGGAATCGGGTCGTTTAAGGAATACAACATCGGTTACGACGAAGTTGACTTATTGGAAGACGGTGCCGTTGATTTTGATGGGATCAAAGCGAAGATCACGGATAAAACAAAAGTGATTGCGATCCAGCGTTCACGGGGCTATGCCTCACGGCCCTCATTTACGATAAAAAAAATCAAAGAAATGTGTGATTTTGTCAAAACGATCGCGCCGAATGTCGTGATCTTTGTCGATAATTGTTATGGAGAGTTTGCTGAATTATTGGAACCGACGCAAGTGGGTGCTGATTTGATGGCGGGATCATTGATCAAAAATCCTGGTGGCGGAATCGCTAAAACAGGCGGCTATATCGCTGGGAAACAGGAATTGATCGAGCGTTGTGCCTATCGCTTAACAACACCAGGTGTAGGTGCTGAAGGCGGTGCGATGCTTGGCAGTGTCTTTGATATGTTACAGGGATTTTTCCTGGCACCTCATGTGGTGAGCCAAGCGATTCAAGGCGCTGTTTTTTCTGCCGCGTTATTGGAAGAATACGATTTGGCCTCCACCCCTAAGTGGGATCAGCAGCGTACGGATTTGATCCAACTGATTGATTTTCGGGATCGTGAAAAAATGATCCAGTTTTGCCAAGCGATTCAGAAATATTCGCCCATCGATGCCTATGTTGCCCCTATTCCTTCTTATATGGCAGGCTATGAGGATGACATCATTATGGCGGCGGGGACATTCATTCAAGGAGCAAGCATCGAATTGAGTGCAGATGGTCCTTTGCGTGAACCCTATTCGTTATATCTTCAAGGCGGTCTGACATTTGAACACGTCAAAGTTGCAGTAACGAACGCTGTGAATGAAGTCTATCATCAGTAAAAAAGAGCTCAACCTTGAGCTCTTTTTTTTAGGCCTGTTTTCTATCTAAAGCAGTTTCAGAAAAGAAAAGCTGCTGTTCGTGGTTGAAGCTTACAAGATAGGTATGGGTCTCTTTGTTGTAATTTATGATGATCCCTAAATAGTCAGCCATCGGTTGGTCTTTTTTTATTTTAACGGTCTCACCTTTTTGGAAACGAGGCAAAGCGTTCACGTCCTTTTCTTTTTAATGAGTATACGATACTTTTATAAAACAGAAACCTTGATAATACAAGCTTTTTTCTCTAAATCCGAACGTTTTTAATTTCTATGTAAGAAAATCTAACATTATGCCTTGACGATTGGTTCGTCGGATGGTATCCTTTTTTCAACATCAAAATACAAGGAGGAGATGGTATGCGGGAAAAAGAATTGCGTCGTTCGCTTGCAGTTTTTCCAATTGGTACAGTTATGAAACTGACAGATTTGACCGCAAGGCAAATCCGGTACTATGAGGAGCAAGAATTGATTCATCCGGAACGAAGTGAAGGCAACCGTAGAATGTATTCTCTAAATGACATTGATGTGCTGCTTGAAATTAAGGATTATTTATCCGATGGGTTAAATATGGCGGGAATCAAGCGTGTCTATCAAATGCGCCAAGAAGAGGTCAAAGCGGCCAAAGAGAAACCACCATTGACTGATAAAGATGTTCGTCGTATTTTCTACGATGAGATGCTGACGCAAGGCGGTTTTCAACAACAAAATCCATACCAATCGCAAGGGCCTAAGCTGTAGCGGTTGTGGAATAAAAAAATGAAGTGCGAGGAAGGGATTAGATATTATGCCGAAAAAAGATCTAAGTAAAGAGGATATTAAACGAATTGTTGAAGAAGAGAACGTCCGATTTTTACGCTTGATGTTCACAGATATTATGGGGACGATCAAAAACGTTGAAGTACCTGTGAGCCAAATGGATAAAGTCCTAGATGATAAAATGATGTTCGACGGTTCATCTATCGAAGGCTTTGTTCGGATCGAAGAAAGCGATATGTACTTGTATCCAGATTTGTCTACTTGGATGATTTTCCCATGGGAAAGTGATCACGGCAAAGTGGGACGTTTGATTTGCGACATTTACAGTCCAGATGGCACGCCGTTTCCAGGGGACCCTCGCGGGAACTTGAAACGCATTTTAAAGGGAATGGATGAATTTGGTTTTACATCATTCAACTTAGGACCAGAACCAGAATTTTTCCTATTTAAAATGGATGAAAATGGCGATCCTACATTAGATTTGAACGATAAAGGCGGCTACTTCGATTTTGCACCGACTGACTTAGGTGAAAATTGCCGTCGCGATATCGTGTTAGAGCTTGAAAGCTTAGGGTTTGAAGTCGAAGCCTCTCACCATGAAGTTGCACCAGGACAACATGAAATCGACTTTAAATATGCCGATGCGATCGAAGCATGCGATAACATCCAAACGTTCAAATTAGTAGTGAAAACAATTGCCCGCAAGCATGGTCTTCACGCGACCTTCATGCCGAAACCTTTATACGGCATCAATGGTTCTGGTATGCACTGCAACATGTCCTTATTCAATGAAGACGGCAATGTTTTCTATGACGAAGACGGCCCAATGAAATTAAGTAAAACTGCTTATCACTTCTTAGCAGGATTATTGAAACACGCGCGTGCATACACGGCAGTATGTAACCCGATCGTAAACTCTTACAAACGTTTAGTTCCCGGCTTTGAAGCACCCGTATATGTAGCATGGAGCGGGCGCAACCGTTCGCCATTGATTCGTATCCCTGAATCTCGCGGCTTGTCTACTCGTTTAGAATTACGTTCAGTCGACCCTGCAGCTAATCCATATTTGACTATGGCTGTTCTGTTGGAAGCTGGTTTAGACGGAATCCGTAACGAATTAACACCGCCGGCAGCAGTTGACCGCAACATCTATGTGATGACGGAAGAAGAACGTAAAGAAGCAGAGATCTATGATTTGCCATCAACGATCCACAATGCGATCAAAGCATTGCGTGAAGATCAAATCATGGTGGATGCCCTTGGAAACCATATTTACACAAACTTCAATGAAGCAAAACGTATGGAATGGGCAGCTTTCCGTCAAACTGTTTCTGAGTGGGAACGCGATCAATATTTAGAGCTTTACTAATCCAAACTCGCAAGACCTTTGAGGACATCCTCAAGGGTCTTTTTTTGACCAAGAAATAACGATTTTAAAGAAAAATGACTGAATTTGATTGTTGCGGATTAAGAAAAAAGAAAGAAAAAAATAATTGCGTCCTTTTTATCCAACGCATGTTAAAGGAACATTGGAGGCAAGGTTCAGATGCTCGTTATAAGTTACTTCCAATAAATAATTTGGTGTTGACGTTTTCAAAAAATAGCAGTACCTTTTTCGTGAAGATATCTTACGAAAAGGAAAAATGAACAAAAAAGGAGGTCGAGTGAAGGATGGAAGATTATGGGTTAGCGAGACAAAAGCTTTTCACCTTGCAGCGACGGACATTAGAAAAACGATTGCATGCGTTCTATTATCAGACTCATGATGAAAAGACGACGATTGAAATGCTGATTGCACTACAAGTGCGGGACGAACTGACTGGAGACGCTTTTGATTTCTCTAGAATGTTGACAAGCGTGGTGTATCGCATCTTTTTACGGACACGTACAACAAAGATCATGCGTCGATTTTATTTATATTTTATTGATTATTTCAGCGGGAAAGATTGGCAATTACTAACGGCAAAATTATTTCCTGTGCTTACGTATAACGAAGAAGATCCAGAAGTGGTCAAAGTACAAACGTGTGATGAAGAAATTATAGGATGCGCAGAATCATGAGGGGTGCCTTCACAAGAAGAGACTAAAAAATACAAAGGAGGGGAAGGAAATGTTTACGACAACAACGATTACATTAGATGCTCTCTTTGCGAACAGCGAGGGGAAAAAACATCATTTTCGTATGAAGGGCTTTGATCCAAATAAGCCGGCTGAAAAAGTGAAGGCTGCACTAACGAAGCTGACCAAGCTGGATATTTTTGAAAAAGACGGCATCGGTCTATATAAAGAACTCTTAGAAGCAAAAATGATCCAACGGACAGATACGGTGTTGTTTAAAGAAGAAATAAAAAAGGAACAAAAAACAGAGGAAAAAGATTTCTTTGCGCAGCTCTCCGAAATGGCAGCGGCAATGGGGTATACGATGGAAGAACCAGCCGATATTTTGGAAACGCTCACACTCCCGCAAGACTTGACGATCATTGAAGAGCAACCTGATCCGAAAACGTTGATTCAATTGATCGCACTGCCGGATGGGATCGATCCGACGACGTTGTCCGAGGAACAAAACTACCGAGTGGTGACCTCGTGTCTTCCTGCAAAGGCCACACTGAAGGAATGTTTTATCGATAGTGAAACAACACCAGCGAAATTATTGGTCGTCTCTTCATTGTCGGAGGAAGAGGAGGGAGTGCCGACTTCCGTCCATACGTTATCAGGTAGTAGTTTCTCCGAAGAAATGAAAGAAACAACGATAAAAGAACGAATAGATCCAGAAATCGATCCGCTGGAGCAGACAAAGGAACAAACGAATTGGGTAACCATGGCCTCTTTACCGATGAATGCGGCATTGGATGAGCTAGTCATTGATAATGCGCCAAAAACGCCTGTACATTCAGAGGAGCATATGGAGAAGGAGCCTGTACCCTATTCTTGTGGGGCCACACCAAGAAAAATAGAGGGAGACTCTTTGCCGATTCAAGGCAAACAAATCGTCAGTCGTACCCGTCATCGCCTACTCAAGCGTATTCGGAAGCGAGAATAGCGAATTTCTGATACTTGATCAAAAAACCAACGTTGGGATAAAAGAGAGTGTCGTTAGAAGGAAAAAGGGGAATGTGCTCACTCACAGTGGGGTTATTTGTCATGGTGTTTTTTCAATATATTCCTAGTCAAAGTAGGCATTCATCTAGAATGGGAAAACGATGCCGTTTCTTATTTTGAACAGTAAAAAGACATCGGAACGAAATCCGATGTCTTTTTGAGTGTTAATTCAAGAGTGCTAATCCAAAAGAAAGATAGGTCGCATAAGTGATCCATACAAGATACGGGACAAAACAAATCGCCGCGCCTTTAGAAATCCCTCGAAACTCTCGAATACTGAAAATGATCGAAAACCAAAGGAACAAGCTGATAAATGACGCGATCCAAAAATGAGAGCCGCCAAAAAATAAGATGCTCCATATGAAGTTGAGTGCGAGCTGCACTCCAAAAAGAATATACGAGCGCGTCTTGTTTTTTGGTTCTTTGCTGTCAATCACTAAAAATAAAGCTAAACCGATCAATGCATAGAGAACTGTCCAAATAATTCCCACGATATTTCCAGGTGGTGCCAGGAAGGGCTTGTTCAATTGTGCGTAGACTGCGGGAATATCTCCCGCAAAAAAACCGGACAATGATCCGATCAATTCAACTCCGATGATACATGCGAGTAGTTTAAAAAATCTATTTAACATAATAATCCTCCTTTGTCCTTCTTTTTACGAATCATTCCTTCATAAAAGCTAGTACTATTTCAGTATAACGAGCATTCTATTTAAAAGAAAAAAAGATGCTTAAGAAAACTGACCTAAACAAAGCAAAAGCGTGTTATAATAATTCGGAAGATTTTCTAAAGCCAAGAGATTGGCAACTTGCAAAATTTGTAAGTTTTGTCTTCTTTTAGTAAAATATAATTGTTGATAATTCCAAGGAGAGGTGTGAGAAAATGGGATACACAGATGAAACAGTCCGTTTTGATTTTGATGACAATCGTAAGAAAGAGATCAGCGAGACATTAACGATCGTCTATAACGCGTTGGCTGAAAAAGGCTACAACCCGATTAACCAAATCGTCGGCTATTTATTATCAGGAGATCCTGCGTATATTCCTCGTTATCAAGACGCACGAAACTTGATTCGTCGTCATGAGCGCGATGAAGTTATGGAAGTTTTGGTAAAATATTACTTGAAAGATCACGGTATAGATATTCGATGAGAGTGATGGGACTTGATGTCGGCTCGAAAACTGTCGGGATCGCGGTGAGTGATCCATTTGGCTGGACGGCTCAAGGAGTCGAGATCATCCGAATCGACGAAGAAAAGGGGAAGTTCGGTTTTGAACGGCTAGGCGAATTAGTGAAGCAGTACCAAGTCACTAAATTTGTTGTGGGGCTTCCTAAAAATATGAACAATTCAATCGGTCCTCGAGCAGAAGCCTCCATGGCGTATGCTGAGAAAATCAAAGAACTCTTTGACTTGCCGATTGAGTATCAAGACGAGCGATTAACTACTGTTCAAGCAGAACGGATGCTAGTAGAACAAGCAGATGTTTCTCGTTCGAAAAGAAAAAAAGTTATCGATAAACTTGCAGCAGTCATGATTTTACAAAATTATCTTGATCGCAACAGCAATAAACTTTAGAAAAGAGGAATAACTATGGCACACGAACACACACACGATCATGAACATGATCACGACCACGAACATGAAGTCATCACTTTAGTGGATGATGAAGGAAATGAAACGCTGTATGAAATCTTATTGACGATCGATGGTCAAGAAGAATTTAACCGCAATTATGTATTGCTTTACCCAGCAGGCGCACCTGAAGATGAAGACGTTGAATTGCAAGCTTACGCATACGTTGAAAATGAAGACGGCAGTGAAGGCGAATTGCAACAAATCGAAACAGATGCTGAATGGGATATGATTGAAGAAGTTTTCAATACGTTCATGACAGAAGAAGAATAATAGAGCTAAAATGATGGGAGAAGCCTTGGTAATACAAGGTTTCTCCTTTTGTATTGTTTTACTGAACGTGTTATTGAACGTGTTCTTCTACAAATCAACGTATTCAACAAACTTTTCGGCTGTTGTTTCTTTAGTTTCTTTGCTCAAGTGACCGTACGTGTCCATAGTCATTTTGATTGACGAGTGTCTTAATCGGACTTGGACGGCTTTCATTGATTCGCCTGCATCAAGTAGTATGCTTGCGTGCGTGTGACGAGTAACATGTACGCCGAGAAATGGGATATCAGCATTAGCAGTTATTGTTTTCATCCGTTGGTAGATACCGTGATGAGTAATTTTCTGCTTATAGATACCGCAAAAAATAAGGCTGGGATCAGTTACACCTAGAGAGAGCATATACTTTCTTTGATCGATCTGCCATTTCTTCAAGATTGATAAAGTTTTGTCATCTAATGATACCGAACCGCTACTGCCTGCTGTTTTGGGCTGGGAGACGGTGTAACCGTTCTTTGTCTGGCTAAGCGTCTTATTGATTGTTACTTCTTTCTTATCGAAGTCGATGTCTTTCCAATCCAGTGCTAAAGCTTCACTAACTCGGCATCCGCTGAAAAACAGGAAGCGGAGGAGAACCTTGTTGAAGTCATTATTAAACGTACAAGGTTTGGTGTCTAGGTAACTGAACAAGGTTTTAATCTGTTCTTTACTATAAACCTTTACGGCATCGCTTGTTTGGTTTTTCAACATTCTTTTTGGCATCATCACGTGTTCCAGTGGATTGAATTGAATGAGCCCTAAGTGGACGGCGTACGCAAATATACGTTTAGCTGTAGAATGAAGAACTTTGTATTGATCCGTGTCCTTAGCCCATTGGTTAAGGATTTTTTGAGCTTTTTTGACCGTGACTTTATCAATGAAGAGGTTCCCATAATGTGGGATAATCCACTTTCTAAATTTGATTTCCATTTTGATGAAAGTGACTTCTTTGACGGTTGTTCTGTAGGTGTCTAGCCACAGCTCGTATACATCTAAGAAAGTTTCTTTATTCTGTTTTTTGATAAGACCTTCCTTTTCAAAGTCTAATTGCAATTTAGCGCAAGCTAGTTGGGCTTCTTTCTTTGTCTTGAATCCTCTTCGAGTAGTCTCTATATCTTTCCCTGTGGCTGTGTCTTTTCCAAGGTACACTCGGAATAACCAAACCATTGTTCCATCCTTTTTTGGGTATTGTTGATATGTTGCCATGATAAATATTCCTCCTTGTAATAAGCCACGTAGCCCGCTGAGAGCTCGTAAGCTTTTTATCATCTCCTCTCTTCCAAATATCTTAACCTTATCTTTTTACGCATGATTGCTTTGTCAATTTTATGGATGCTCCGGCATCACTCCTTTCACTGGGAGAAATTCTAACTACTTAAATAGTCTTCAATTAGTCGTAGTGTCCTTTTGATTTCCCCCCTAGTTAAACCTCTTTCTTTAAGCTGGTGGAGAGGCTTTCTCAACTCAATGGGTAAATTTCTAGATAATTCTCTCTCCTGCGTATATCTTGTAAGTATCATTACGAAACAGTCCATGATATGCGGGGCATCTTCGTAACACCATTCATTTTCATTTATTTCTTCAAATAGATTATCTATAATCTCTTGTTTCACTTCTTGTGATGCGGACTCATAAAATTCAAATGAAGTTGCTTCAGCAGAACCGCTATAGAATTTCTTCATGTGCTTATAGGGTTTTGAATCGGTTTTTAGTAGGGAATGGATATAATCGTTGAAATCTCCGTAAAGAATCCAACTTATGCTGGTGCGACCAATGATTGCTATCAGTTCAAGTTTCTCTTTGCTCGGCATTCTTGAGCCGTGCTCCCAATTATTTACTGCTGTTTTACTCGCTCCTCCGATCAACTGACCGAATTTCTCCATTGTGCACCCGAAAGAGTTGCGTATAGACTTAATGCGCATCCCTATTTTTTTAGTGTCATATAGGTCTGTTTGTTTAATCATCGATAAATTCACCTCAGATGAATAATATCACACTATGAATACTTAGTATACACAAAAAAATTTTTTTATATTGACATGATGATATTTTAGTTATTTAATGTATGTGTGCAGCATGATTTTTAGAATGGGTTCTCGGTGGAAGTTCATAAATTCACTGGGTAGGGTGTTTTGAATTTTACTCTATTAAATAAAGTCAATAGACTATTTTAGAGCCTTTTTTATATTTTTAAACTGTTTGTTTTTTTATGGAGATGAGTGTAGAGAAGACCAAAAAATGCACTTGCAAATTAAAAAAAAATGATTTATCATCACTTGTGTTGAATGTTATTTATGTAGACGTATTGGAGGTGATGGACATGAGGCTTGTTGTTAACTTAGATGAAGTTGTGGAAGAGCTGAAAGCGGAACTTAGAGAAATTGTGAAGATACCTGCTGACCAAAGGTACGGGACTTATTTAACTACTAAACAAACTAGGCAGTACTTAGGAGGTATTTCGACTAATACGCTAAACAAACTAAGACAGCAAGGGTTACCACGAGTAACAATTGATGGTTTGTGTCTATATAAGAAGACTGACATTTGTGAGTTTTTAGATGGACATAAGCGTTAATGATTTAGAGTTAGAAATCTATCAATTAAATCATATAGATAAGTAAGATTCTTTTAAGACATATCTACATGATTTAATACACAATGAAAAGGAGAAAACTAATATGAAAAAGATACCTATGATGGTAGACACAGAGAGAATTACTAGCAAACCTACTCCAAAAGAGACTGAGGGAGCCGATGGTATTTGGGGGAGATGCTTACTTAAAGATAATTATCGGGAAGTTAGTAAGGAAGAGTTGTTGGAGATTCTAGGTTCGGGGACATCGTTCATCCCGTGTAAGATAAATGGGTTTATCAATAAAAAGGAGAATCTTCTAGAGACCCATTTGGTCATTCTTGATGTTGATAACACGGAACCTGATGAGAATGGGAAGCCGATACCGCTAAGTAAGGCTGATCCAAGGTATTTGAGTATAGACAAAGCTATAGGAATGCCTATTATCAGGGACGGGGCGTTTGCCGTGCAAAAGAGTATCAGATATTCAAAAGAATCGGAACGATTCAGAATAGTATTTCTTCTGAAAGAACCCATCACTCATTGGAAGGAAAACGAAAAGTTATATAAGTGCTTACAAAAGCAAATACCATATTGTGATGAGGCAGTAAGTTTATCAACAAGGATTTTCTATGGAGGGAAATCTGATAAAGGTGCGGTTATCAGAATAGGGAATGTATTTGACAATAGTTCTCTAAATTTTGATGATATGGTAGAAACTACAGAAGATAAAAAAATCATTTTACCAGATGCTATGAAGGAGAGCACCGCCGATTTTGTCGAGATGATCAAAAGAGGAAACAGCGGTGAAATGAAGGAATGGTTCAGGGGTACACTTTTTGATCCTGTTAATATGACCATTGATGAGATATACAGACAGCTGTTGCAAACTGATATGACGAAGTTACTTAAGACAGAGGGCAATAAGTTTTGTTGCTTATTCCACGATGATGAGCATCCGTCAGGAGCGATTTATAAAGGAAGCGATAATAGTAATTGGTATTATCGTTGCTACAGTGAATCGTGTGGTGTCAAAGCAGATTTCTTAAGTATCATTAAAGGAATACTGGGGCTTAACAGTCGGGTAGAGGCGTTCAATTGGTTCTTAAAAAAAATGGATTTGTATCCAGAGGAATACCGTTCAATTATTGATCAAATTACAGTTGGGTTTGAAACGCTTAAGTCCAATGATGATGGTTTGCATAAAACGATAAGAGGACAGAAGTTATCTGAAATGGAAGAGATTTATACCATTCTCTCATCGAATGTTTACTTTTCAGGCGATAAGGAAGGAAATACCATTAGTATAATGTCGGGAAGTATGCTTGCACAGCATATGGAACGATTGTACGGATACAAAATTGGTCACAACTATGCTGTTGGTAAATGGAATAAATTGTTATCGTTTATGACCTTCTTGGGTATGGTGGAGAAATTAGACGATAATAGTCTGTCGAAGAGTGTTAAGGACTATTTAAAGCAGGTTGCGGAACATACAAAGAAAATAATTGGTGGTAGTCCGCAATTAGCTAAGGAATTTGAGCCAAAGAGGGTTAGCGTTTATCGATTGTGTAAATTAGATTCCTCATTTTTTGAACGCTTGAGGGATGAAATTATTCCAGTATTAGAAAAATTCTATTTTACCTATCAGCATTTTTCATATGCTTGGGTAAAACTTTGTTTTGGCGAGGAGAAAGCAAAACAGGTGTTTCCTCAGAATGACAGAATTACTCTAAGTGATAAAAAAATTGAAATACTAACGAAAGCGAGTATCGTCTTGGAACAATTAGACCCACTAAAGGTCTATGTAATTTCAGAAAAAGAACTGATTAGGGAAGTAGCAAAATTATTACCTAAGTATAGCTCTTCAAGCGTTCAAAGTGTTCTTAAAGAAAATCGTGGCTATTTCGTTAAGCAAGGTTACTATCTTTTTAGAGCAACTAAGGATATAAAAAAGATACTCAATCTGAGGGCATCAAGAAGTTGTATGGTTTATAGTGTCATGTCCCCGAATATTGATGAACCATTCAGAGAGCTCGTATTAGAAGGGACGCTTACACCGATGTACCAAGTAAAAGTGTATGTGCAGAACGGTAAGAAGATATCGGCAAGACGAGAACCAATAAAATTTAATTAGCGAGGAAGCGATGCTTATTTCAGCATCGCTCTTTTCTATTTATCGTACTGGTCAAACGTGTCGTCTACCCATTCTTTAAAATTGTTAAACACCCGTGGTGCTAGTTAATTTTTTCCTAGAGGAAAATGTCTAAACATGTTGGTAAATCAACAAAAAAACGCATATAGTAGTCTCAAAACTCCCAAGAAATGAGGACTACATATGCGTTCATCAAGAAGCTCACCAAAGGTGAACTAGTCGGAATTATAGATAGTTTTCCTAGTCCATTATGTAAACCAGTTAGAAATAGACAAGCAAAACTATTGAATCAAATAGCCAAAGTTGGCTATAACTCAACAAAAAAATCTTATTTTTATGGTCTTAAAATTCATATGATCGTTACTAAGACTGGCTTTCCGATTACTTACTCAATCACGAATCCAGGTGTCCATGACGTGAAAGTGTTAGAGACTTTATCGGAAGAAGCGAATCTTCCCAATATCCTAGGGGACAAAGGATATATTAGCCATAAAATCCATGAAAAGCTTGCCCTTAAGGGCATTACTATATCCGTTCCGCCACGTAAAAACATGGATAAATCAGAAAAACTAGACCACAGCTTACTTGGAAAACAAAGAAAAACAGTTGAGACTGTTTTTTCTTCCTTAGAAAAATTAGGTTGTCAAAATTTCAACTCACGTTCTGTTAAAGGGCTAGAGAGTAGATTTGAAAGCATATTACTGGCTTACAGTGTTCTATTAAGTCGAGCACAACGACGTTTTGAAGGAACTTTGAGATATTCTTTAGGATATTAAAATTAACTAGCACCACGGGTGATTTATAGTATACTATGTCAAAAGGAGGAGTTAGATGAACAATCAAATCACACTAGCGTATTTAGATTATGATGATCTAGATGCTTTACAAGTTGTAAGTGTTGTCAGTTTTTATGAATCGTTTATCGATGGCGCAGATCCACTTGATATGCAAGGATATTTACAGACACAATTGACAACTGAAATATTGGCAGTAGAATTGGCACAGTCAACCAGTAAATTTATTGGTATTAAGGATCATCAAATACTCATTGGTTATATGAAAGTCAATGATGAAAAAGATGCTATAGAGATTCAACGGATCTATCTGCTCAAAGATTATCAAAACAAAGGGTTAGGGCAACGGTTACTCGATGAAGCGAATCGTTATGCTAAAACGAAACAAAAACGTTATTTACGTTTGACTGTTTATGAAAAAAATCATGCAGGTATTCGTTTTTATGAACGTCATGGATTTAAAAAAATCGGGATCAAACATTTTCCTTTAGGAAAACAAGATCGTATTTGTCCGATTTTAGAAAAAGAAATCTAAAAAAACGTCCTCACTTTTGATGCTGAGGACGTTTTTTTAGACTGGTAATGGAACCATAATTCGCTCTCCTTTTTGATAAATCGCTAATTCCGTCACACCTTTTGCTTTTAACAGAGCAAAAAGATCATCGAAATGGAAACGGAAATGTTCAAGGTAATGCCCATCTGATCCAACACTAAACAAGGTACCACCACGTGAAAGATATAAATCGATGACATATTCATATAACGCTAAATTGTCATACAAGTAAGCGCTCTTAGCATTTAATTCGAATGCCAATTTATTTTTGATTACTTGATCTAGAATCGGTAAAAACTGCGCTTCATATTGTTTAAATTCAGCAACGGATAGACCAAATACCCGAAAACCATAGTCAAAATGAGCAAAGACATCTGCTTCTATAACAACTAGTGCTTCTGAAAGTTGTGCAAAATACTGAGGAATCACAATAGCAGGATCCATATCTTTGACTTCGTCATCTAAATAATCAAATTGACCATTATGATGCACACTGAGTAATTTTAAATCGTAATCTTTATCGGCTAAATAGTCGATGATCCGATCCTTTTCAGAAGCGATGTAACCGATTTCGATGCCTTTTAAAACACGATTGCCAAAACGCTTATTTAAGCTATCGATTGTTTGACTGTACATTTCATAATCGGGGATATCATCGACTTTAGTAACAGGATTGGCTAAGTCAAAATGTTCAGTTGTCACGACGTAACCATCGTAGTTTGTTAAATAGTCCTCATTTCTTGGGAGTTTTGAGACTACTATATGCGTTTTTTTGTTGATTTACCAACATGTTTAGACATTTTCCTCTAGGAAAAAATTAACTAGCACCACGGGTTGTCAAACATATTTGTGTATTGTTTTTGCTCCGCCTCTTGTCTCTTTAAAAGCTTTAGGAAATCAAGAGCCTTATGCTGATTTTCCTTCGATAATGAGCGGTACAGGGATACATATTCTTTTTCTGTGTCGGACGTATCACCATCAATAAAATAGCTTAGAGGGACTCCTAGAGCTTCTGAGAGTGCCTGCAATACTTCCAGAGACGGCTCCGCCTTTTGTGTCTCGTATCGAGCTATTGCCTGCTGTGACGTGTGTACGATTTTAGCAAGTTCTTTCTGTGTTAGACCGAGTTCTTTTCTTTTCTGTTTAATCAATCTTGAATACTGTTTCATAAGAAACTTCTCCTCTCCCACCTAAGATTACAAGATTTTCGAGTATTTCGACATACTTAGAAAGTGAGTACTCTTTAAATGAGTTGAAATACTCGTTTATAGTGTATATAATCTTTTGTAGGAGGTATCTAAAATGAAAAAGGAAGGACGTTTAGCAGATTATAGAAAGCGGGCTGGTTTAACCCAAGTTCAGCTAGCAAAGCAATTAGGTGTGTCACAACAGACATTGAGCTCATACGAGCGTGCAGTGACCACTCCTAAGCCGTATCAGATGCAACGGCTTGAGGAAATACTAGGAATAAGCAAAGAGATACTATTTCATGATGAGTTTCATAAAGAGGGAGGAAACAAAAATGTATTGTAGTAAGTGCGGAGAACAGATTGAGGAAAGTAGTAAGTTCTGTCCATTTTGTGGAGCACCACAGGAGCGTAATGCTACGAGTGGTGGAGAACTTATTAAGCAAGGAGCTGAGGAGACTCTAAAGGACGTTAAAAACCAAATTGATCAGAAAAAACAAACGGGTCAGCTTTACTTGATTGTAGGATGGGTGTCTATGGTTGTTTCGTTGCTATTCATCCCCGTATTGTTTGGAGCCATTGCTGTAATTATGGGGTATTTGTATAGGGACAAGGATGAAAAGATGGGAACCATTCTCATGATTGCAGGGATAGCAGGTGGCATCCTAGGAGTACTAATAGGGATGTCAACCGGATATTAAGAAGGGGGAGAGCTGAGTGAAGGCAAAGAATGGAAAGACTAATAATAAAATTTTGATAGTGGTGATTGTTGCTGTCGTGGGTATTATCGCATTTGTAGTGTTTGGCAACAGCTCAACTGATTTAGAGGAAGCGTCTAAGCCAATTATTGACCAGATTTTACAAGAACAATATGATTTAAATCGCTCTTGTGAGGATGTAACAATCACAGAGGACAATGGGGACAACCGCTATGTTGGAAAAGCGGAGCTTGATAACGGTGCCGTCATCAATGTAAATATTGAGTACTATCCGAAAAAAGATAAGATATACGTTCAAATTCCTTACAGTGAAGTGTTATTATTAAATTAATATATTTATACGGAGGAGCAAATGAATAGAAATAAAGTTAGGTTAAAATTTTTCTTTGTGACCTTAGTTTTGTTGGTTCTATCTGGGTGTGCTTCGGAAAGTGCCAAAGAAAAGCAGTATGTACAAAACATGATAGAAATAATAGAAGAGGTAGATTCTGAAATGAAAGAGCTATCAAAATCTATTACGACTACAGGCGAAGTGGAAGCAGACGACTTTAGCAAAATGATTAAACAAAAACAAAAAGAAGTGAGAGAAGCGGAGGTACCTAATGGGTTACCTAAATCAGTCAAGGACTGTGAAGATAACTTATATGATGGTATGGAGCAAATCAGCACAGCAATAATGAATAATGATCCCGGTTCAGTGGAAACAGGGCAATTTAATCTTACTGTTTCAAAAATTATTTATGAAGGATTTTTGAATGGTAGCATCACTAAAGAAAGCGATGATGGAAAGACAGAAACTGAACGTTCTAAGGAGTGGGAGGATGCACTCGTAAAATCACGAAAGAAGACTGTTAACAGGAAGGACTATTATGGAGAATGGGAATCTGATAAAGATTCAGATACTTACATTAATTTATCTATCTCTAAGAAATATGTAGAAGATATAAATAATGGAACTAAAACAAGGTATACTTTTGATAAAGTGCGAACCATCAAACTTAATGTTAAGCAAATGAGAGTATTGTTCGGTGATGAAAATATTTCGGACGGGACAATGATGATTATGATAGGTGAAAAGGACAAAGATGAATTGAGTATTGCAGGTCATTACTACGACGGGGATGGCAAGAAACAGAATCTTTTATCTAACTTAGTTAAGGTTGAGGAGAGCGTTACAGAATCGACTTCGTATGATCGTTCAAGTGAAGTACGTGAAGAAACAGAATCGACTCAGAATAAGTCTAATCCAATGCCGATGCCTCGTGATCCAGCGGAATTAGCTGGTACAGGGACACCTAAAGGCTACCATGAATTCAATGCTGACCAGCAGAAGGCAATTGGCAAGGCGGTAGATGCTGTAACGAACAATGTAGGTGTAGATAGGACAATGTATAACTACACTGTGGAACCAGATGTATTAAGCGGTACAATATACGTAGGACGCTTTGATGGGACGGAGTTAATGGATGTTATCACATTAGATGATAAGTTGCTTGATTATAAAGGTATCCTCGATGCGAAGATGTTTTCTCAGCTGAAAAACCAGACAATAGAACAGTTTGTTAATGATTATAGCTTAGGCTCTGCCAATTGTACGCTTGGAGAGAAAGATGGTAGAGTAGTGATTTACTTTACCATGGAAGAAAAACATCGAACAGACGGTGATGAAAAGAAGATTCAGCAGTATATTGAGCTCACTAGAAGAGTAAGCAATGATGTAAATAGCCGTGTAAGAGCAGGGGTTCCTGTCAGCTTGCAAGAACCATTTGAGAGCGATTATTCAGTGACGTTTGTTGATGGACGACCCACGTCTGCAACAAAAGCCTATCAGTCAGTTATTGACAAAATGAATTTTTAAAACTGTGGGGTATCTCATTAATAAGGAGAGTGTATGCAACTGTAGAAATAAGATGAACCGTACCCCCTGGTTTTTTACTCATAGTCAATAGAGAAGCCTACATGTAGTATATGCTACTGTAGGCTTATTTTTTTTGTGGATTTAAATCCGCCTAAATAAAAAGATATCTGAAACGACGGTGCGGGCAATTGAGCAAGTAGTTGCTACATCAGTAAGTAGAGGTTGTTTCAGATGTTAAAAGTATAAAATACTTTTATGACGTTTTTTTATAATATTTGTTACTACCTAGTATGGAAAAGTATAAATGAAATGACCTGCATTTGTTTCATATAAGAAATAGCTGTTGGGACAGGACATAGAAAAAAGGAGCCGAAACAACGGCTCCTCAATGATATTCTCAGCGGGCATTTACATAGCTTATATTTTATTAATGAACGTGATTTTGAACGTGTTCTATTTTACCTAAATGATTCTATTTGAGGTGAAACATGCTTTTCTTAAAAAAAATGATACGTGTTGATATTAGATAATATTCGTTGAAAACTGCTTCGCATTCATGACAGAAGAAGAAGAATAAGTTTAATACTAGGAGAAACCTTGATACAAAAGGTTTCTCTTTTTTTGAGCAAAAAACGAGGACGGCTCAATCGCCCATAAATTTGAGAACAATCCGGTCAGTAATGTAAAGTCTTTGTATAGGTTACGTAAAGTTTGAGTTGCTTTGAGGGATGCCTTATCTAGATGGTGTAAAATGAAAGTAGGGAAGAAACCTTCCTAAAAATATTGCTAGGCTAACAGAAAAGGATGTGTGTGTAATGAGAAATAATCACAAAAGCACAAAGTTAATCCATTTGATGTTAACAATGATGAGAAATAGCAAGAAACCGCCAGATGGATGGATAAAGGTTCCTACTAACCGAGCCAGTCGGGGGAAGGAAGCGTGATCCATCATCTCGTAGCTATACGTAAAATAGCTTTTATCGTGCTTCGAACGTTCAGAGTTCCTTTTTTAAAAGGGACTCTTTTTTTATGGAAAAATTCGAACGCTGCTTTTTTAGTTCACCAATCTAGGTATCTTCTTTTTTAGGGAATCGGGCTCATGCTTTTTGAATCGAAGGGGAACCGAGGAATGGGTATACCTATTCAAAATTTTTGTCAGTAATGAGATAGTTGTGTAAAATGAATGGCATCATTATTTACGGTCACAGTGAGGAGAAATTATGGAGAAAAAACTTTCGTTTAAGCAATATATTTATATAGGGTCAATGCTTTTTGGGCTTTTCTTTGGTGCCGGTAATTTAATTTTCCCGGTCAACATGGGGCAATCAGCGGGGAGCAATATCTTCTTAGCTAATCTCGGCTTTTTAGTTACAGGAATTGGGTTGCCATTTTTAGGGATCATAGCGATCGGGCTTTCTCAAAGTGAGGGCGTACTAGATTTGGCTTCAAAGGTTGGCAGGAACTATGCATTTATTTTTACTTTTCTGATTTACTTAGTGATCGGGCCCTTTTTCGCCTTGCCCCGCTTGGCGACGACATCCTTTGAAATTGGGATCGCTCCGTTTGTTTCAAACGATCATCTCGGAATTGGCTTGGCGCTGTTCAGCGTATTGTTTTTTGTAATAACCTGGTTGTTCTCTCGCAAGCCATCAAAAATATTAGATTATGTCGGTAAATTCTTGAATCCAATATTTCTTATTCTACTCGGCGGGTTGCTTTTTCTAGGATTTCTTCATCCGTTAGGTGCCATTGAAACGGCACCTGTCCAACCAGCGTATCAAACGGCGACTTTCTTAAAGGGATTTACCGAAGGGTACAATACGCTAGATGCTTTGGCTTCTTTAGCATTCGGAATCATCATCGTTACTACGATACGATCTATGGGGGTGACAAAGCCGAATCAGATCGCTAAAGGAACGATCAAATCGGGTGCGATCAGTATCGTATTAATGGGAATCATCTATACACTGCTATCCTACTTAGGAGCCATGAGCTTAGGAAAATTTGCTATAAGTGAAAACGGCGGGATCGCATTAGCACAGATCGCCAATCATTATCTCGGTACGGTGGGGAGTATTTTACTCGCAGCGATTGTTATCTTAGCCTGTTTAAAAACATCCATTGGGCTTGTAACAGCTTTTTCGGAGACCTTTGTCAAACTGTTTCCTAAGTTCAGTTATCGCTTTTTTATTGTTCTTGCCAGTGTTCTTCCTTGCCTTTTTGCCAATGTTGGTCTAACAAAAATAATCGAGATTTCTCTGCCTGTTTTGATGTTCATTTATCCCTTGGCCATGACGCTGATCCTGCTTGCTATTTTGAGCCCATTATTCAAAGATAGAAAACCTGTGTATCAGGCAACAACAGCTTTAACAGCTATCGCAGCGATTTTTGATGCCTTAGCAGCGAGTCCGCCAGCCATTTCAACGAATCCGATCGTTGTGTCTATTCTTAAGTTTGTCAGTCACTATTTACCCTTCTTTACGATAGGTATGGGGTGGGTGCTGCCAGCCTTTGTCGGCTTTCTAATTGGGGGAATGTACGCTCTGATCAAGGAGAGAAAACTAGCGGAGTAATCTTCAAGATAAAAGAATCAAAAACAAAGAAGCCTTCTTATGTATGGAAGGCTTTTTTTGATCATCGGTTACTTTTTGGATAAGGTCATCAAGAGCATCGAGCCGAAGGTAACGATAAAAAAGGAGGGGAGGATCAAATAAATAAACGTAGCAAAAGTTAATTCTCCTTTTGCGATATAGCTGCTTAGCGATGCAAGAAAGCATACAATTCCGATAGCGACAGCATCATGGATAGTTTTTTTCATAAGCATCCTCACTTTCTTTGATTTTCACGAGTGACTATTCTTGGAGGTGTTTTTTTCCCCCTTCAAGTTTAAACGAAGGAATCGTTAAAACTATTTTTTTGTCTTAAAAGGTCAAAAAAGACTCTTGAGCGAAAACGACAATTTGAATAAAAAGCGGAATAATGAGCAAAATATCAAACTATTTTTTTGAGAATCAATCAAAATAAGCGGACGAACAAATCATTTGTCAACGTTTCTAGAGAGGCGTACCATTATTTTGTAAACGTTATCAAATTGAAGGCGGGGATTTTGATGGAAAAGATTTATCAAGCAAGCACAGCAGAGGGTGCAATTGATTTTATTAATATGAATGATTTAGAAGAAGGGGCTAAAGAAGTCATTCCTAAAGGCGGCTACGGGTATATCAGCAGTGGTGCAGGGGATGTCTTTACTTATCAAGAAAATGAAAAGGCATTCAATCATAAGCTGATTATTCCTCACGTACTACGAGATGTTGAGTTACCAGATACGCGAGTAACCTTTGAAGGCGAAGAGCTGACGGCACCAATCATTATGGCGCCGGTCGCTGCCCACGGGTTAGCCAATGTGGCAGCTGAGCGGGCGTCCGCGAAGGGGGTCGCTAGATTCGGGACGATTTATACCGCGAGCTCGTACGCTTCTTGTACATTAGAAGAAATACGTGAGGCTGGCGGGGCAAAGGCACCTCAATGGTTTCAGTTCTATATGAGTAAAGATGATGGGATCAACCGCGATATCATCGATATGGCGAAACGTAACGGCGCAAAAGCCATCGTGTTGACCGCGGATGCGACAGTAGGAGGCAATCGTGAAACCGATCGTCGAAACGGATTTACATTTCCGTTAGCCATGCCGATCGTTCAAGCCTATCAATCAGGGATCGGTCAAACAATGGATGCCGTTTATGGCTCTTCGAAACAAAAATTAAGTCCAAAAGATGTTGAATTTATCGCAGGTTATTCAGACCTGCCGGTATACGTTAAAGGCGTCCAGTCAGAAGAAGACGTAGAACGCGCTCTTGGCTCCGGTGCTTCAGGTATCTGGGTATCGAATCACGGTGGGCGCCAACTAGATGGCGGTCCGGCTTCCTTTGATTCCCTGCAATATGTGGCGGAGGCCGTAGCAGGCAGAGCACCCATCGTTTTTGACAGCGGGGTTCGTCGCGGGCAGCATGTTTTTAAAGCTCTTTCTTCTGGAGCGGATCTGGTTGCTATTGGCCGTCCGGCAATCTATGGCTTGGCATTGGGCGGAACAACAGGCGTTCAGCAGGTCTTCGATTTCTTCAAAAAAGAACTGGAAATGGTCATGCAGCTAGCAGGAACACAAACGGTTGAAGACATTAAAGGCATTGTTTTAAGAGAAAATCGCTAATTGTAAAACGTATTATTCTTTACTTTCTATTTTGTGGATGCTATCTTTTTATTAACCGAACACGAGGAGGAAAAGAAATGACTGCTTCAATGAAATTGCGTAAAAACTTTTTGAATAACTAATAAACGATGAATTCAAAAGTCTAGGTACGGCAATTTCAAGGGATCAGTGTATACTTTTCTAAAAAGAACGAAAGAGGCCTAGTCTGAGACTGGGCCCTTTTTTGTACACTTTTTCCTTTTCCTAGCGAAAAGGAGAAGAAAACGAATGGAACATTTATCTGTAAAATTAACAAAAATAGAACACCGTTTTGGTGCCAAAAAAATTTTTTCAATTGACTCATTATCCGCCTATGAGGGAGATCGTATCGGGATCATCGGAGCAAACGGTCAAGGGAAATCGACTCTTTTAAAACTGATCAAAGGGGAGATGAATCCAGATAGCGGCAAGGTCCAGAGAGAAATCGACTTTAATTTCTTTACTCAAATCGAAGAAATAAATGAATGGACCAATTTCGAAGAGATTGACTGGGAATTGGTAGCCCGACTCTTTGTCCCTAAGAATCCTGCCAGTACGTTGAGTGGCGGGGAGGAAAATAAATACCGTCTGGCGCAAACGCTCTCCAGTTACAAACCGGGCTTGCTTCTGGACGAACCCACAACACACCTTGATCGCAAAAGTATACAGACGTTGATTGAAGAGCTGCGTTATTACTACGGAACGCTGTTGTTCGTTAGCCATGACCGTCATTTTTTAAATCAACTGGCGACGAAAATTTGGGAGATAGATGCTGGCGAGGTTAAGGAATACGTTGGAAATTACGAAGATTACTGTAAGCAGAAAGAATTAAAAAATCTCGTGAATCAAAGAGAAGCGGCACAATATATAAAGGAAAAGAAACGTTTGGAATCAGCAGTCAGTAAAAAGAAGGAGCAAGCAGAAAGAAGCACCAAGGTTTCAACGAAAAAGAGTCAGCAGAACATCCGACCAGATCGCTTGTCCTCGTCGAAACAGAAAGATACGGTTCAAAAAAATTTACAAAAGTCCGTGACCGCGATGGAAAGCCGCTTAGCCCAATTGGAAAAAGTCGAGAGGTTTGAGAAACGACGAGAGATCGTGTTTCCACATTCAAAAATACAAGCCGTTCATAATAAATTTCCAATCCGAGGAGAAGCATTTCAACTAGAGCGGGGTGGAAAATTGCTGATTGAATCCTGTGATTTTCAATTTCCTCTGGGGAAGCCAATTACGATTGTTGGAGAAAACGGCAGTGGAAAAACGTCACTGCTTCAAAGTATCCTGAATAATGAAGAGGGAATCGTAGTATCGCCGAAAGTTTTGTTTGCCACCTACCATCAAATGTCCTATAAAATGGTGGACAGTCAGTCACTTTTAGAATTTTCAATGAAGCATACAAGCTATAAGGAAGCTCTCGTTCGCAGTATTTTGCATAATCTGGGTTTTTCTCAATTGGAGATGACTAAGCCGATCAAAGACTTGAGTGGCGGTGAAGCTACGCGGCTTCAAATCGCGTTGTTATTTGTGAAGCCGTCCAATGTACTAATTCTAGACGAACCTACAAATTTTATTGATTTGACCACAGTGGAAGCCCTCGAACGCTTGCTTTTGTCCTATCAAGGGACAGTGATAGTTACTTCCCACGATCCCTATTTTGTAGAAAAAGTTGCTGATGAAATTTTTGAAATAAGTGATTTTAAACTTAAAAATACTCAGTTTTAAATGATGATAGTTATTTAAATGGGTGTGCTATGACACTTATTCCTCTGATTAATCTGTATTATAAGCTGTTTTTCATGAGCAGTTTTCTATCAATCTCTGTTTTTTATATGCTATAACAAAATGAGTGAGTAGAATTTATCAGCAAATGAATGGAGACGAGAACAATGAAAAAAGGATTTGTGGGTTTAGCACTTGTGGTGGCAGGACTGCTTTTTACTGCTTGCGGGAATGGGCAAGGTCAAACAAGTGAAGATACTAGTTGGAAAAAGGTAGAAGAGAAAAAGGAACTGACAGTCGCAACATCAGGCACACTTTTTCCATCTTCGTATTACAACGAGGACAATCAGTTGATTGGCTATGACGTAGACGTGGCGAAAGCAGTCGCTAAAAAATTAGATTTGAAAATTAATTTTAAGGAATACAACGTGGATGGTCAGGTAACCGCAGTCAATCGTGGAGAAGCAGATTTTGCTGCGAATGATTTTGGAATGTCAAAAGAACGCAGCAAGAAATTTGCCTTATCGTCACCAATCAAACATTCCTTTGACAGCATGATCGTTCGGAAAAGCGATGATTCCGGCATTCATTCCTTAGAGGATTTGAAGGGGAAAAAAGCAGCAGGAGAACCGAACACAAGCTATATGAAGATTGCTGAGAAGTATGGAGCGAAAGCTGTTACGTATGACAATGCCACCAACGATCAGTATTTAACGGACGTGGCGAATGGTCGGACCGATGTGATCTTAAATGACTACTATTTGCAGAAAATGTCTGTCGCAGCGTTGCCTGATATTCCGGTGAAAATTTTGGAAGATGTCTATTTTAATGCAAACGAGACCGGCTTCTTATTCGATAAGAAAAACGAAGCACTAAAATCAAAAATTGATATGGCGCTTCAAGAGTTGAAAGAAGAGGGCACGCTGAAGAAACTATCAGAACAATATTTCGGAACGGACGTTTCGGTGAAGCCTAAACAAGAAGTCACTGAGAAAGTGTCAGCGGACTAATGTACATCCCTACGATCGATATCCCTTTGATGATCGAATCCGTCCCCTTTCTACTGAGTGGATTGGGGTATACATTAGGGATCAGTCTGGCGGCGTTCTTCTTCGGAAATCTTTTGGGAATTTTATTAACTATTTTAGGCTTCGTTCCATGGCTGCCGATCAAACTGTTCGTGCGATTTTATTTATCCTTTTTACGGGGCACCCCTGCACTGGTTCTGTTGTTTTTACTCTATTTTGGCTTACCCTATCAATTAAATGCAGTGGTCGCAGCAGTTATTTGCTTTAGTTTGACCAGTAGTGCGTTTATTGGAGAAATCTATCGTGGATCAATTGCGGGTGTCAATGGTGGTCAGTGGGATGCAGCCTACGCTTTAGGCAATCGATTCTTCCCCACCATGCGTTACATTATCTTGCCTCAAGCGGTTCGTATTTCGATCCCAGCGTTGGGCAACGTCGCAATGGACCTGCTTAAAGGAACATCGCTAGCGGCAATGATCACCGTGCCCGATATCTTTCAAAAAGCAAAAATCATTGGTGGACGAACATTTGACTATTTATCAATGTATATTTTAGTTGCATTGATCTATTGGCTGCTGTGTATAGGGATCGGCCACCTGCAGTATCGATTAGAGAAGTATTTTCAGCAAAAATATGTATAAGAAATGTTGGAATGGATGAGAGTCTGGATTTTCGTGTCATGTGAAGAAATCATTCCGGCGATCAGAGGCTTCAAAAAGAAAAAAATAGAAAATGATCTATATAGCACGAGGGCTGGGTCTGATAGAAAGGAAGGAACTCTTTTCTATCAGGCTTTTTTCTTTTCGAGGGTTCTATCGAGTCTGTTGCTAGTATTATGAAAAAAAATTTGTGATAATAAATAAAAAAGTTATTGAGGTGTTAGGGATGAAAGATGGTCTTTACTGGGCAGAAAAATTACGCAGAAAAGAAATCAGTTTTCAAGAGTTGTTACATTTGTTTGAAGAAAAAGCTCGTAAACAAAATTCACTGTTGAATGCATTTGTCACCGTGATGGATCAAGAAGCATTAACGGAATATCAGCAGCAAGAAGAGGTCTTAACGCGCCCCTTTGCCGGATTGCCGATTCCGTTAAAAATGCTGGGACAGGAAAAAAAAGGCTGGCTGAGTACGTCAGGATCAAAATTGTTGATGGCACATCGCGCCAGCAGTGATAGTTATTATACGAACAAGCTACTCGCAAACGGTCTTATTCCATTTGCACAGACGAATACGCCTGAATTTGGGTTTAAAAACATTACAGATGCGAAAATGTATGGACCGGCTAGAAATCCATGGAACCTTGATTATTACTCCGGCGGATCGAGCGGCGGCGCGGCCAGTGCTGTAGCTGCAGGCATCGTCCCTATTGCAGGTGCTAGCGATGGCGGGGGCTCGATTCGAATACCGGCTTCTTTTAGTGGGTTGATTGGACTCAAGCCCACACGGGGAGTGATGCCCGTTGGCCCGAGTGGGTGGCGTGGTTGGCAGGGAGCAGCGATCGACTTCGCCTTAACGGTTTCGATGCGTGATACGGAAAAGCTGTTTTATGGGATGCGAGATATCTCCAGTGCGGCTCCTTATCAAGCACCTGCCTCTGCTTGGCAACACCATAAAGCCGCCCAAAAAGAGCAGCTGAAGATCGCAGTCATTATTGATTCGCCGATTGATTCAACGGTTTCCCCAGAAGCCGCCAGCGCAGTAGAAAAAGCGCATGATTTTCTTTTAAAGCAAGGACATCAAGTCGAGATCATCAATTATCCGGTGGATGGGAAGGAATTGATCGCTAGCTATTATTTGATGAATGGCGCGGAAACGGCAGCGATGTTCTCTGGAATTGAGCAGGGATTGCGCCGCCCAGTGGAGAAGAACGACATGGAGTTGATGACTTGGGGAATCTATCAATATGGGAAGAAAATCCCTGCCAGTCATTATATTCGCGCGTTGAACTTTTGGGATGATGCGGCGTTTAAGATGGAGCAGCTTTTTACAGAATATGACCTCCTCTTGACCCCGACGGCTGCAACGACGGCGCCTAAAATAGACGAGGATTTACAAAGCGATGAAATTCGAGATGCATTAGAAGCTGCCGCCAGTCTTTCGGAAAATGAGCTGCATCATGTCATTGATCGCATGTTTGAACGAAGCCTGGAGATCACCCCCTACACGCAATTAGCCAATCTCACAGGGCAACCCGCAATTAGCTTGCCCACCTACTTGACGCAAAAAGGACTTCCTTTGGGTATTCAATTCACTGCTGCACGGGGAAGAGAAGACTTGCTTCTGCAAATCGGACGATTATTTGAGACAGAATACGGCTTCAAATTACCTGAATATTATCAAGCGAACAAGTAACGCTGATCCTTGATTCGAACCGCCAAAATTGGTTACCAATTTTGACGGTTCTTTTGGTACACTTAAACTAGTTATTGAAAACGTTTAACAGGAGGATAGAAATGATTTTATTGAAAGCAAGAAAAGTAATTACTGGTGACGGTGAAACGGTGATCGAGAAGGGCGGTGTAGTTTTTTCAGAGGGTACAATAGTGGCTGTAGGAGAAGCACAAAGACTAGCTTCTGAGTACCCTCAGGCAGAGGTTTGCGAGTATAGCGACGGCACGATCTTACCAGGCCTGATGGATGCGCACATTCATTTAGGCTATTATTGGACGCAGCCGGATCTGCATCGCTACAATGACTTTATGATCGCCTACTATGCACAGAAACAAGCAGAAATGTGTTTAGCCAAAGGAGTAACGACGATTCGAGATTGCTGCGGGCCGCAATTTCTATTAGAGACTTTGCGCTTAGCTGCTGAAAAAGGCTACGTCAAGGCACCACGCATTTTGCATACGGATCGGGGAATCTGTATCACCGGAGGCCATGGACACGAGGACGGTATCGAAGAAGTAGACGGTGTGGAAAATATCCGCCATACGATCCGACGTCAAAAGAAGGATGGCGCTGATTGGATCAAGCTGTTAACAACCAATCGTGATGACATTTGTGAGTTTACTCAGGAAGAATTAACGGCGGGTGTAGAAGAGGCTCACCGACTCGGTATGAAATGTGTTGTCCATTCAGGAACACAGCCAGGAATCCAAATGTGTATTGACGCAGGCTTTGATACGATCGAACATGGCAATTTCTTAACAGTCGAGCAAGCGAAACAAATGATTCAACAGCAACAATCATGGACGCCTACGATGTTCGCCTATCATTTCTTGGCAGAGTACAATCAAAAGGTCCAAGAAACAGGGATCAATCATTCAAATCAGTCGACTGAAACCTACTCCCATCATTTATATTTCTTTGAGCGTTCTGTTGAAGCGTATTCGAAAAATTTCAAAGCGATTTATGACGAGGGGCTAACGATTTTAGCGGGTACAGATATGGTCATGTTGGAAGCGCCGAGTGTGCCGATCGTGGAGGAGCTTGAGTTGATGGTCCGCTATGGTCTGACCCCCGTCCAAGCAATCCAAACAGCCACCCAAAATCCGGCAAAAGTCTTTGATTTGGCTGACACCACTGGCGAATTAAAGGCCGGCTTACAGGCGGATATTTTGGTGGTAGAAGGAGACGTTACAGCAGACATTGAAGCGTTAAGAAATGTCCAGCGTGTGTATCTATCAGGAGCAGAGATGTAAAAATACCCCCTATCAGCAAAGGCGTGCCTCTCAAAAGATTCGATCAGGCATCGGTACTCAAGGAGGAACACTTTTCTGATTGGGGATCACGCTTGGTAACTTAAATCATTTTTTTTGCTTTTTCCGTATTCGCAAAGTGCAGCTTCACATACTTGCGTAGTAGATCAATACCGCCTTTTTGCAATAACTTGGCCGCCAATTCGTCAGACGGTTTGCCAGCGCCAGAAGGGACCTTCATGCCAAGCTCTTGTGAAGCCTGGTCTAGTTCGTCAAGAAAGCTCGCCCGGCTGATGATAGACGCGGCTGCGACAGCCAGGTGGTATTGTTCTCCTTTAGTCACGAAATAAATTTTTTGTTCGACCCTCTTAGCTTCTTTTTTTACATAGTTCATGTAATTTGCTTCGGGAGTGAATTGATCAATCAAGATAGCATCAGGTTTTGTGGGTGCGATGTCCTCTAATAATAATCGGATCGCTTGATTATGCAACGCGACCTTCATGCGTACAGCATTGTATTTTGGCTGGATATCGTTATATTTCTCAGGCGTGACTACCAGCAGGCGAAAGGGGATCATCTCTTTGATCGCCGTTGCCATTTTTCTGATTTGGTCATCTGTCAGCATTTTTGAATCTTTTACGCCTAATGTTTTTAGTGCGTCCAAGTGTTCTTTGTCTGCATAAGCAGCACAGACACATAAGGGCCCAAAATAGCTGCCATTTCCAACTTCATCGCTGCCAAGAACGGCAAGGGAAGCAAAATCGCTAGGCAGACGACTGCTTTTTTTAGCGGAAGCAGGCGCCGTTTTTCCCCAACGAGCCGCTTCTTGTTCCGCGTTGTTCCCTTGGAAGAGGACCTTTCCAGAGGTATAGGCAGTGATGCTCACACCATTTTTTTTGGCAGAAAATTCGCTATACGGCACTTTTTTAAGTAATAGGTAATCGGCATAGTAGTTTTTTAGCTTTTGAATCTCGGGTTTAGTTAATTTTAATACAGCAGAACTCATAATTTTTTCTCTTTTCTTTAAGTTAATTCGCTTTTAATTGATGAAAGTTGTACATATGAAAGGTTTTAGCATATAATATGTTAGTGTTTTTGTTACTGGACTATTAAAAAAATCGTTTTAGGAAGGTTGATCGATATGGCGCAAAATCGCTATAAGGCAATCGTTGCCGGTCAGACTTATACTATCATTGGACAGGAAACCAAGCAACATATGGATATGGTTACAGCCTTAGTCAATGAGCAGTTAAATGAGATCATGTCGTTATCACCTGAGATCACGCAAGAGAAAGCCGCGATGTTGTTGGCGATTAATGCAGTCTCAGATCAATTAAAGAAGCAAGAAGCCTTAATGCAGTTAGAAAAGCAGCGTTATACGCTTGAAGGGCAAGCCGCCCATAATCTCGAATTAGAGAATCGTATCAAGAAAATCGAAGCAATCGAAGCCGAAGCAAAGGAAATCATGCGGAAGAACGGAAAAGAAAACGTTCCGATCCGAAATCACGTAGAAGCGCAACAAATCGTTAATGAGAACCGTAAACGTGAGATTCAAAAAAGAGCGGCAAATAAATAAGTGAGGGATACTATGTTAACATTGGTAATTTTATTTGCACTACTGCTATCTTTTTATGGAGGGTATAGACGAGGACTAGCATACCAGATCGTTTTTGTAGTGGGTTATCTTCTATCCTTTATCGTTGCACGAATGTTTTATCAGAGACTCGGTTCCCACTTGGAATTATTTGTGCCGTATCCATCCGTTACGAACGATTCTAAGATGCTGTATTACTCAGTGGAGCAAGCGTTCAATTTGGACAAAGCATTTTACGCGGGTGTGGCGTTTGTCATGATCTTGATCGCCGGATGGTTAGTGACGCATCTGATAGCCATTTTCTTTAAGGATTTATTGTACAAGGTGATGATCCCTCAATACGATGGCATCGTTGCCGGAATACTGCAATTGATCGTATGCTACGTCGGGATTTTCCTGATCCTGAAGCTAGTAAGCTTCGTTCCAATGGCTGTTGTTCAAAACCAAATAGAAGGCAGCTGGTATGCGCGCTTTATGATCGAACATTCTTTGTTCCTGAGCTCGCAATTTAATGATCTATGGGTCACAAAAATTATTGGATAAAGAAAAAACCGGGACGCTGTTTGACAGGTTTCGGTTTATTTATGTATAGAAGGTGAAATAATGAATGAACGTATTTTAAAAACATTGGAATTTGAACAAGTAAAAACAATGATTCAGCAACATTTGACAACCGAGCAAGGGGAAGAAGAGATCCGCCAATTGACACCTTCTAACGACGAAGATACGATTCAAGCGTGGCTGGATGAAACCGAAGATGGAATGAAAGTCCAACGTTTGCGTGGCGGTCTTCCAATCCCTAAATTAAACAATATCAAACCGCACATGAAGCGGATCGAGATTGGTGCAAACTTGAACGGACTTGAATTGGCGGAAGTCTCGCGTGTTCTATCCACGACGAGTGAGCTGGTTCGTTTCATTGAGGATCTGAAAGATAGCGAACTGGAATTTCAACGTTTGTATTTCTGGGAGGAGCAATTGACGACGTTGCCTGAATTAAGCGGCAAACTTCGTCGCTCAGTCGAAGAAGACGGGCGAGTGCGGGATGAAGCTTCTACAGAATTGAGGACCATTCGCAGTCAAATCCGACGCAGCGAACAAACGATCAGAGAGCAATTAGATGGCTTGATTCGCGGAAAGAACGCAAAATATTTGAGCGACAGTCTCATTACAATGAGAAATGACCGTTATGTGATTCCCGTGAAGCAAGAATACCGTGGTATTTTCGGGGGTGTGGTCCATGACCAGAGTGCCTCGGGGCAGACTCTATTTATGGAGCCCAAACAGATCGTAGAATTAAATAATCGGTTACGTCAGCAGCAAATCGCGGAGCGTACAGAAATTGAACGCATCTTGGCAGAATTATCAGCGGAATTAGTCGCACCTAGAAAAGACATCTTGCATAACGCCTACGTACTAGGACGTTTTGATTTAATGAATGCCAAAGCACGATTTGCTAAAAATTTAAAAGCTGTGGTGCCTGCGATCAATCAAGACAATCATGTTTATTTCAAACAAGCACGCCACCCTCTCTTGGATCAAGACAAGGCAGTGGCGAATGATTTGATGATCGGTCAAGACTTTCAAGCCGTCGTTATCACGGGACCAAACACCGGTGGTAAGACGATCTCTTTAAAAACATTGGGATTGCTCCAATTAATGGGACAAGCAGGTTTTCCGTTACCGGTGGGAGAAGAAAGTGAGATGGGGATCTTCGATGAAGTTTTTGCGGATATCGGAGACGAACAATCGATCGAGCAAAGTCTTTCGACCTTTTCTTCTCATATGACCAATATCGTCTCTATTTTAGATAAAATTGATGAACACAGCTTGGTTTTGTTTGATGAACTAGGTGCCGGGACGGACCCTCAAGAAGGGGCCGCATTAGCGATCGCGATCTTAGATGCAGTGGGTGCAAAATCTTCTTACGTCATGGCGACGACCCACTACCCAGAGCTGAAGATTTATGGCTATAATCGTCCGAATACCATCAATGCCAGCATGGAATTCGATGTGGACACCTTGAGCCCCACCTATCGTTTGTTGATTGGTGTACCAGGACGAAGCAATGCCTTTGAGATCTCTAGACGATTAGGGTTGGATTCGACCGTCATCGACAGTGCCAAACAGATCATTGATGAAGAAAGTCAAGACTTAAATGATATGATCTCAGCTTTGGAAAATCAACGTAAAGCAACAGAAACCGAATACTTAGAAATTCGTCATTATGTGGACGAATCGGAAAAACTGTATCGTGATCTAAAAAATGCCTATTCTTATTTCTTTGATGAACGTGAAAAAGAAATGGAGAAAGCACGTAAAGAAGCGAATAAAATCATTGGCGAAGCTGAGGAGAATGCGGAGAAAATCATCAAAGACATTCGCCAGATGCAATTAGAAGGCCAAGGCAGTATAAAAGAGCATCAATTGATCGATGCACGATCGCAATTAGCTGATTTAAAACAAGACGAGCAGTTAAAGAAAAATAAAGTGCTGCAAAAAGCGAAGGCGAAGAAACAGTTTAAACCAAATGATGAAGTCATCGTAGAAACCTATGGACAGCGGGGAACCTTGATCCAAAAAGTGGGCAATAATGATTGGCAAGTCCAATTAGGGATTCTGAAAATGACGGTCTCAGAGGAAGACATGACACTGACGACGCCGATCGAAGAGCCGAAACAACAGGTCATAACCGGAATCCAACGTGGAGCAGGTGCGCAAGTAAAACCAGAGTTAGATTTACGTGGAAAACGTTATGAAGAGGCCCTTGCCGAAGTCGATCACTATATCGATGCGGCGTTGTTAGCGAATTTCGCTCAGGTTCGGATCATTCACGGAAAAGGAACGGGTGCGTTGCGTAAGGGGATCACAGATTATTTAAAAAACCATCGTAACGTCAAAAGCTTTGAATTTGCCCCAGCAAATCAAGGCGGGAGCGGTGCGACGGTGGTTACCTTTAAATAGTTTACAAGTGTAAGCAGAACAGTAGCCTAGACCACGCGACCGTGATATACTACTTTTAGTAAGAAAAAGGGTACCTACTTATAAGTATCCATTTTATAATAGGAGGAATTCAAATGTCACAAGTAGTTACTGATAAAACATTTAGCGAAGAAACAGATAACGGGCTTGTTTTGATCGACTTTTGGGCAACTTGGTGTGGCCCTTGTCGAATGCAAGCACCGATCTTAGATCAATTATCCGAAGAATACGACGAAGATGAATTCAGAATCGTAAAAATGGATGTCGATGAAAATCCAGAAACACCTGCATCATTCGGGATCATGAGCATCCCAACACTTGTTTTGAAAAAAGATGGACAAGTCGTTGATAAAGTAATCGGTGTTCATACAAAGGATCAATTAAAAGAGCTTATCCAAGCTCACATGTAAGAAAATGAGCTGGGCATTTTGTCCAGCTTTTTTTGCGAGTTAGGCTTTTGGCAGTTTACCAAGTTTGAAAAGTAGATATGGATTTTTAGCCAATTCATGGACAGGCTGTTTAGCCTAATCGTATGCGAAACGAAATAGGACTCATTTTTCCGATTTTTGGAAAATTGAATCCTTTAATAAAAGATAGCTGTCAGTCTAAGTTTTCACAGTTTACTTTGAAGTTGAGGTAGTTTCTGCTTAGTATTTATCTTAGTGATCGCAATGTTTACTTAGAGGATATGCGTGGTGAGAATGCAACTCATTTTTTGAAGAAAAATGAACACCTTAAGTCGAAGTAGCTGTCAGTCAAGCTTTCACAAGTACAATTGGACAGTCATGGATTGAACCAGCTGTGATTTGAAAGAGATAGCATTGAAGGGAAGCAGCGTATGAACGAACGAATCAAAAACAAATTGGCACTCCTGCCAGATCAGCCGGGCTGTTACCTGATGAAGGATAAAAACGGCACGATTATTTATGTAGGAAAGGCCAAAATATTAAAAAACAGAGTCCGTTCTTATTTCACTGGTAGCCATAATACAAAGACGGAGCGACTAGTAAGCGAGATCGTGGACTTTGAATATATCGTAACAGAGTCAAATATCGAGGCGTTGTTACTTGAAATCAACCTGATCAAGAAAAACGATCCTAAATACAATATTATGCTGAAGGATGACAAGACGTATCCTTTTTTGAAAATTACAAATGAAAAGTATCCACGTTTGATGATCACTCGAAAAGTCTTGAAGGACAAAGCGAATTATTTCGGTCCTTATCCAGACGTCAATGCGGCGAATGAGACGAAAAAGTTGTTGGATCGTTTATTCCCATTACGGAAGTGCAAACCTTCGCAAAAAACACCTTGTCTTTATTACCATTTAGGGCAATGCCTGTGTCCATATGCTTTCCATGTCGACCCGCAAGTTTATAAGGACATGGTAGAAGAGATCAAACAATTTTTGAACGGTGGTCACACGGAGATTCAAGAGCAGTTAAAAGAAAAAATGAACCAAGCTGCTTTAGACATGGAGTTTGAAAAAGCAGCAGAGTATCGAGATCAGATCAGAGCAATCGAAACAGTGATGACGAAACAAAAAATGACCAATACTGATTTGGTCGATCGTGACATCTTTGGCTATGCAACAGATAAAGGATGGATGTGTGTCCAAGTCTTTTTTGTTCGTCAGGGAAAATTGATCGAACGAGATGTTTCGATGTTTCCATTTTACAATGACGCGGAAGAAGATTTCCTGACCTATATTGGTCAATTCTACCAGGAAAATGAGCATTTCATTCCTAAAGAAGTGTTGATCCCTGACAGTATCGATAAGCCCAGTGTTGAAGCGATGCTAGAAACGAGAGTCCTACAGCCGCAGCGCGGTGAAAAGAAAAAATTGGTTCGATTGGCTGGAAAAAATGCACAAGTGGCATTAAATGAAAAATTTGACCTCATCGGACGCAGCGAGGCTCGAACGATCGGTGCCGTGGAAAAATTAGGCGATGCGATGAATATTCCAGCACCGATCCGTATCGAAGCTTTCGATAACTCGAATATTATGGGAACCGCGCCTGTTTCAGCAATGGTCGTTTTTATTGATGGGAAACCAGCAAAAAAAGAATACCGAAAATATAAAATAAAAACCGTTAAAGGCCCTGACGATTATGCCTCTATGCGTGAAGTTATCTATCGTCGGTATTCCCGTGTATTAAAAGAGGGACTGCCATTCCCAGATTTGATTGTGATAGATGGCGGGAAAGGGCAAGTGGATGTCGCGAAAGATGTGTTGGCTAACCAATTGGGGATAGATATCCCGATTGCTGGATTAGCCAAAGATGACAAACACAAAACCAGTGAATTGCTCTTTGGCCCAGAATTGACAGTGGTTCCGTTAGAGCGCAACTCACAAGAATTTTTCTTGCTGCAGCGCATCCAAGATGAGGTCCATCGTTTTGCGATCACCTTCCATCGTCAGTTGCGAAGTAAGAACAGCTTTGCTTCAAAACTAGATAATATTGATGGATTAGGGCCAAAACGAAAGAAAATGCTGCTTAAAGAATTCAAATCATTGAAAAATATCCAAGCGGCTTCGATTGAAGAACTACAAAAAGCTGGTCTGCCGAAAGCAGTAGCTGAGAGTACGCTTGAACAATTACAAAAAAAATAATGTATAGCACCCTTTACACATAATGTAAAGGATGCTATACTTTTTTTATTGAATGTAAAGGGTACTATACATTGAGGAGTTGATCATTTGCAAAATAGAATTCAGGAATTGCGCAAAGAACGTAAACTAACTCAAAATGAATTAGCCAATAATCTAGAAGTTACTAGACAGACGATCATTTCTTTGGAAAACGGACGCTACAATGCGTCATTGATTCTTGCACACAAAATCGCACATTTTTTTGATCTGATGATTGAGGACGTTTTTATTTTTGAGGAGGAGGATGAAGAATGATAGACAAGCTTTCTAAGCCGGACCAGCAGTATTACAAGAAATTAAAAATGAAAAACAATTACTATAGGATTACGGTAGTCTTTCTTGCCGTTTGTTCAATCATTCTTTTCATAGGGACAAAAGAGTACGCGTTGAAGATAAGCGATCATGCACTTGGTTACCTTAGCGGATTTTTCTTGTCTATCATTCTTTTATTTACACTTGCCATTTTTAGAAATCGAAGGCTCATGAGGGATCCTGAAAAATTAAAGCAGCAAAGAATTGCAAAAACCGATGAACGGAATATTGAAATCACTAATAAAGCACTGTTTGTCACTTGCTATGTGCTGATCGTCACACTCGTGATATTGAGCGTTGTGGGAAGTTTTGTTTCCCAGATGATGATGATGGTGTCTACTGGATTGATTTATGTTTTCTTTATTAGTTATCTGATCGGGTATGTTTATTTTAGAAGAAAGCTATAAAGCCTCTTATTTTGAGGGAAAACGGATTGTAATGGATTCGCTTAAACAAGTGAAGTCATTTAAATATTTTTAAATAAGGAGTGAGAAAATGTTAAAGGTTACGCATTTAAGCAAGAGCTTCGGATCGTACAAAGCATTGGATGATATGAGCTTCACGATTGAAGACGGAAAAATTTTAGGATTGATTGGTCAGAATGGTGCCGGGAAAACCACCACATTCCGCCTGATTTTAGATTTTTTATCAAAAGATTCAGGGGATGTTTTATGGAATGGTCATGTTTTGTCTGGGAAAGATTATAATACAATCGGGTATTTGCCGGAAGAACGCGGCCTATATCCAAAGGTGACGATTGAAAATCAATTGCTTTTCTTTGCTTCGTTACGAGGAAAAAGTAAACAAGAAATCTCACCGAAAATTGATGAGTGGATGGATAAGTTCCAAGTAAAGGGGAAAAAAACGGATAAAGTTAAGACCCTTTCTAAAGGGAATCAGCAAAAAGTTCAGCTGATTTCAACGTTGATCCACGAACCGAAATTAGTTATTTTAGATGAACCTTTTAGCGGATTAGATCCCGTGAATGCGGAATTATTAAAAAATGGGATCATCGAATTAAAAGAAAAAGGATCTTGTGTCATTTTTTCTAGTCATAATATGGACAACGTGGAGAAGATTTGCGACCATTTGATCATGCTTCGCAATGGAGAAACAGTCTTGAACGGCAAAGTTCACGAAATCCGCGAATCTTTTGGACGTAGTAAGCTTTATCTAGATGCACATTTGTCTAAAGAAGAACTAGAAAATTTTGCGGGTGTTCGATCGGTGATACAAAATGAAGATGGCAGTTTCGAACTCACCTTGGACGACCCAGCCGTTGGTAAAGATATTTTTGAACGGGCAACAATGAACGGGTATATCCCAATGTTTAATCAGCAGCCACCAACGTTGGAAGAAATCTTCAAATGGAAAGCAGGTGCGATAAATGAATAAAATGGGGATCATTATCAAAGACGTCTACAAGAAAAATGTGAAATCAGCCGCTTTTCTAATCATGATTTTGGCACCATTTTTAGTAATGGGAATCTTCTATTTGTCGCAGCACTTTTTTGGTGATGCGAACGATATCAACAAAATTGGTATCGTCAGTGACCGACCAGAAGTTGCAGAGGAATTAGCGAAAACAAAGAACAAGGACTACACCTTTGAAGCAGTGACTAGTGATGAGAAAGCTCAAAAGCAATTGGATGACAAGAAAATCGATGCCTATCTAGACCTCAAAATGGGAGAGGATCAGGTTTCCGGAAGGCTCTATAGCAAAGCGTCGCTAGGGACTTCAACGGAGATGCAATTGCAGCAGATTTTGAATTCAATGCAGGCGAATATCCGGGCGAGTCAGTTGAATTTAACGACGGCACAGGTACAAGAAGTTATGGCACCGGCGGAATTCAAGTCTGAAAAAGTGACCTTTGAAAAAGGCAAGATGCAGGCTGACGAAGGAGATTCTGGGACGCAGTTCGTTCTCAGTTTCTTGACGACCATTATTATGTTTGTCTTTATCATCAGCTATTCCTCCATCATTGCTCAAGAGATCGCTTCGGAAAAAGGAACGCGAATCATGGAAGTTCTTTTATCGAGTATGAAAGCAAAAACCCACTATTACGGAAAATTACTCGGCGTATTATTAGTGGCGCTGACACAATTGTTGATCTATGGCGTAGCGCTTGTTTTCGGGTACAGACAATTTAAAGATGTGGGTATGGTGAAAGAATTCGTCAATAATGTCTCTATTAAATCATTAATGGGCAGCGGCGCACTGATCATTGTTGCCTTTATGCTGGTAGGATTGTTCCTTTACGCGGTGCTCTCCGCTCTTTGCGGCTCGCTCGTAAGCAAACCTGAGGATACGGCAAAAGCGATCCAGCCTGTGATGTATTTATCTATGATTGGGTATATGTTGGGATTGATCTTGGGAACGTCTGATCCAACAAATGTGATCATCAAGGTGACCTCGTATATTCCGTTTTTATCTTCCTACAGTATGCCGTTACGATTGGCTTCGAACACTACGACGCTGACAAGTGCCTTCGTTTCATTGGGCATCTTGGTTCTCTTTACAGTATTGCTGACGATTTTTTCTGCTCAATTGTACAAATCAAATGTTTTAGTATACAGCGAAGGTGGTACGTTCAGTGCGCTGAAACAATCCATCTCGATCATGAAAAATGACCGTAAAAAGAAATAAAACAGTTGACCAGTAGCGAAAACTCTTTCAAAATAAACGTGTAGGAACGATTCTATTGAGAAAAAAGCAGTTGTCATGGCAATCAAGGAGGGACTTTGATGGATAAAATGAAGCGTTTATCCAACGGTATTGAGATGCCGCGATTAGGATTGGGTGTTTGGCGAGTAGAAGAGCAGGACGCAAGAAACTCTGTCAGATGGGCAATTGAAGCAGGGTATCAATTAATTGATACGGCGGCAATTTACAAAAATGAAAAAGGGGTTGGCGAAGGCATTCGACAATCAGGCATCCAACGAGAAAAACTTTTCGTAACGACAAAGCTTTGGAATGCAGATCAAGGGTATGATTCTGCTCATCAGGCGTTCAATGACAGTTTAGAGCGCTTGGGATTGGAGACTGTAGACCTCTATTTGATCCATTGGCCGGTAGAAGGAAAGTTTAAGGATTCGTGGCGCGCGATGGAGGAAATCTATGAGAGCGGACGAGCGAAAGCGATCGGTGTATCCAATTTTCATAAACATCACATTGAAGAGCTGCTGACGACTGCGAAGATCAAGCCTATGGTGAATCAAATTGAACTTCATCCAACGTTGACACAAGTTGACTTGTGAAACTATTTGGCGAAGGAAAATATTGCTGTCGAGGCATGGTCACCTCTTGGACAAGGGAAAATCTTGCAACATCCGACACTTATTGAGCTTGGAAAGAAACATCAAAAATCAGCCGCACAAGTAATCATTCGCTGGCATCTTCAAAGTGACATTATTGTGATTCCTAAATCTGTTCACGAAGAACGTATCCAAGAAAACTTCGATGTGTTTGACTTTACATTAAGTGAGGATGAGATGGCCTTGATTGATGGATTGAACATCAACGAACGCCTTGGTGCTGACCCAGACAATTTTGATTTTTAATAAGAAGAACCTGCTACACCCTCGTCTCCATACGAGGGTGTAGCAGGTTCTTTTATTCTCAAAAGAATTATTTATTTGAAAGGAAATCCGTTTAGTAACTTTATATGATAAAATGATAATAAAAAAGGAGGAATTCGATGGGTGATATATTATCAAAAATTAATTCTGTGATTTGGGGAGCTCCAATGATCCTACTTATTTTAGGAATTGGCATTATTTTAACAGTTGGCTGCCGAGCAATCCAAATTCGTCGATTACCGTTATCATTAAAGTACATGGTAAAAAATGAGGAAGGCGGGCAAGGAGACGTAACCAGCTTTCAGGCACTGTGTACAGCATTGTCAGCCACGATAGGAACTGGGAATATCGTAGGTGTTGCGACAGCGATCGTCGCTGGAGGTCCAGGCGCTCTCTTTTGGCTGGAGTTTGCTGGATTATTAGGAATGGCGACAAAATACGCAGAAGGGTTATTAGCTGTAAAATATCGGACATTTGACGATCATGGCAAAGCTCTTGGTGGTCCATTCTATTATATCGAGAACGGACTGGGTCAAAAATGGAAATGGTTAGCGAAAATGTTTGCCTTTTTTGGTGCCATCGCAGGGTTGATCGGTATTGGGACTATTGCTCAGATCAATGGGATCACATCTGCGGCTGAAACCTTTTTTGATCCGGAAAAAGTAAATACCATTGCACTTTTTGGCAATGAATATTCGTGGGCAGTGATCATTACCGGTACAGTGGTGACGATCTTAGTAGCAATTGTATTGGTCGGTGGTGTGCAACGAATCGCACGGGTATCAGAAGTTATCGTTCCCTTGATGATCGTTGTCTATGTCGGATTATGCTTATTCATGATTGCATTGAATATTACAAAATTACCAAGTGTTATTGTTGAGATTTTCCAAAGTGCTTTCGGGCTGCGTGCAGTTTCGGGTGGCGCGCTGGGTGCAATGATGATCGCCATGCAAAAAGGAATTGCGCGAGGCATCTTTTCGAATGAGTCTGGATTGGGAAGTGCGCCGATCGCGGCTGCGGCTGCTCAGTCTAAAGAGCCAGTTCGGCAAGGGCTTGTTTCGATGACGGGTACATTTATCGACACGTTGATCGTATGTAATATGACCGGTATGGCGATCATATTGACGGATGCATGGAAAACGGGTCTTGATGGCTCAGCAGTAACGATCTATGCCTTTACTGAGGCTTTGCCGCTCTCTCAAACTGTCGCTTCTCTTTTATTGATGATCTGTTTAGCTTTCTTTGCCTTCACGACTATTTTGGGCTGGAATTACTATTCAGAACGCTGCTTGAGCTATTTGACCGGAGGAAACACAAAATTTTCAGCAATCTTTCGATGGGTATATATCTTTGCAGTCTTTATTGGGCCCTATCTAACAGTCTCAGCGGTTTGGACGATTGCGGATATTTTTAACGGATTGATGGCATTCCCAAACATTATCGCTTTGATTTTACTCAGTCCAGTTGTATTCAAAGAAACAAAATCCTATTTCGCGCGATTGGCGGCAGGGGAGATCGATGAATACCCTACCGCTTCGTTAGCCGAAGCCTCATTGGATGAGGATTAATTGATTCGTAAAAAGAGAGCTATAGCATTTTTGAACTGACACTATAATAAGAAACAATCAAAAAAGAGCACCTGCAAACTTAGTAAAATAAATCTGCAGGTGTTTTTGTTTTGCCCAAACAGCCATCAAAGCAATACGGTGTATTCGTCCTATAAAGAAACGCTACCTAAAGCATAGCCCGCAAAGGAACACCTTAAGATAACGTCTACATACAAAAAGACCCAACAGGGTTAAACAATAAAGTAATTGATAGTGTAAAAAATGACAGCTATTTTTGGAACAATCAACAAATTATAGCAAAATCAGGCCATTATCCTTCTGCTGACTATCGTATGAAAAGAACACATTGATCGATACTTTTTATTTTGGATTAGAAAATAGAAGCACGTTCAATTTATTCAAATTCTTGAACAAAGTAATCAAATAAATTTTGTTCTTTAGGATCGTTTTTCCGTGTGAGTTCAGGATGCCATTGAACACCGAGGATTTTTGTATTTTTCTCTCGACTTTCGACAGCCTCGATAATTCCATCGGAAGACCAGGCGATGGGCACTAAGCTCTCGGCTAATTCCTTAATTGCTTGATGATGGTACGAATTTACTTGCGCTCGTTGACCGAATAGACCAGCGATTGTTGAATCTGATTTTACAGTAATGGAATGCAAACCAAAATCAGGAACAGTAGGGAACATATCGTGCTTGACCTCCCAGTCAGGATATTGCGACAAATCCTGATACAAAGTTCCGCCCAACGTTACGTTCAAGAGCTGTGTTCCTCGACAAACTGTAAAAATAGGCTTGTTTTGCTTGATCGCTTCTTTCACTAAAGCCATTTCAAAAGAATCCCGTTCGATGCTCGTTGGCCCTAATTTAGGATGCGGCTCTTCTCCATACAGAAAAGGCGTTACATCCTGCCCGCCAGCTAACAATAATTTATCAATCGTTTCAACATACGTGCTAGCTAATTCAGGATCACTGATAGGTAATAAAAGGGGGACACCCCCAGCTTGATGTACGCCATCGATAAATCCCTGCGGACTATACGTAAATTGTTGATCAAAAAAATCTTGATTGTTTTGATAATGCTGATTTGCTGCGATACCGATTATTTTTCTTTCCATAGACAACCATCCTCTCTATCTTTTGATACCATAATCAATTCTTAAAAAGCAAGTAATTCGATTATTAAGTTTCTATTTATTTTTTAAAACGAAATACTTCTATAATATCATGCGCCTCTGTGAGATTTTTAGAAGAATTTTTTATACTTTTTATTGAAAAATGGTTACGGGTATATCTTTATTTGATATACTATGTTTAATAAATAAAGACAAAAATGGTTGGGCGTAAGCTTCAAGGATCGTGTTCTTCAAGGGGTGAGAAGAACAGCTTGGAGTCTTGCGCTCTTTTTTTATACAGAGGAGGGGTTGTGTGTTAGAAGCTTTAGAAAAAATAAAAAGCACTGAGAAGCAAAATGAGAAAGAAAAGGAAACGCTAATGTCGAAATTGGCTGATTATGAATCGAGCCAAAGAAAAATGCTGCAAGAGAAACGAGAGGCTCTAAAAAAGGACTTCTCAAAGGCGTTATCAGAAAGGGAAAATGAATTAGCGGAGAAACTGACAGTAGAAGAACAAGAGCTAGCGTCAAATGCCAAAGGAACGTTAACTACTATGGAAGATAACTATCTGAAAAAGAAGGAGCAAACGATTCAACATATTATTGAAAGGGTGATCTCAGAATATGGCAGTCAGTAAAATGAGCAAGCTCACTTTGATTGCGCAACAAGAATATAGCGAACAAATAATGTCTGCGATTCAGGGATTTCAAGGATTGGAAGTTCGGAATCTTTTCGAAAGGACAGTCAGCAATGACTGGATGAGGCAGTTTTTTGACGATGTAGAGCCCTTGTCTAGTCAAGATGGGCTGTCAAAAATAGATAGTCAATTGGAACAGATAGAAAATGCGATTCGATTTATAGAGCACCATGGCAGCAGTCATGAAAAAGTACGGCACCTTAAACGTCAAAAAACGACGCTTCGTAGTTTAGAAGCGGACTTTCAAGAAAGAGAATTGCAGATAGAATTAATGAATGTTCAAGAATTACAAAAGCGTTTCTTAGACGTCCATGCCAAAAAACAAGAGGCTGAGGAGCAAGAAGCGCTTCTGCAAAAATGGTATTCGTTGGACATCTTACCCCAAAAGACGACTTTGCATGCTACTCAGATTTTTCTAGGAACGACCGATGTGAATGTATGGGAATTGCTGGAAGAACAAATAAAAAAGGAACAAATCTATTACGAACTCATGTATAGTGATGACCGCATTGTAAATTTTACATTGTTGTATTTGCGCAAAGAGCACTCTATAGTCCAAGAGCTAATTCGTCAATTCGGCGTGTCCGCTTTTACGTACAGTAAAGAAAGATTGCCAAAAGCTGAGCTGGCTGTAATCCAGCGAAAGCAACTTGAATTAGTCGAAGAAGAAAAAGTGCTGGTAAAGAAGATCGGCCAAAAAAAGGCTATAGTAGAGCGATTGGAAATAGCAGAAGAAGTCTTGCTAGCACGAAAAAACCGATGGCTGGTCCAGAATCGCTTTGTCAAAGATGACAAATTATTTTTGCTTCAAGGATGGATCGAAACAGCCTCTTTTCCCGACTTCAAGGAATTTGTGAGTCACCTGATCGGCGAAGAGAATCTTTATATTGAGAGTGAAGAGCCAACAGAAATCGAAATCACTGAAGAAATTCCGACAAAATTAAAAAATTCTACACTTGTACGCCCTTTCGAGATGCTAACAGAGATGTACAGCCTGCCGAAATACGAGGAGGTAGATCCTACACCGTGGTTCATGCCATTTTATTTTGTCTTTTTTGGAATGATGGTTGCTGATGCCGGTTACGGCATACTAATGCTAGCAGGGACAACGATAGCTTTACTAAAAATTTTGCCGAGGGGAATGGAACGCTTTATGCGCTTTTTCCAAGTATTGGCAATACCTACAATAATCTGGGGGCTAGTCTATAATTCGTTCTTTGGCTTTTCATTAGGCTATCCGCCAATTCTATCAACGAGTGAAGATGTTATCAGCATTTTGATATTGTCGATTGTTTTTGGAGTCATTCAAATTTTTATTGGTTTAGGGTTAGCTGCAAGAGAGAATATCCGAGCCAAAAATTATTTAGGAGCAATCTCGAACGGGTTTGCCTGGCAAGGAATGATGATTGGTGCGGTGGTCGCTGGTCTAGGTAAGATGATCTTGGATAGCCAAGCGCTATTTAAAATCGGTGTCGGCTTAGCGATAGCTAGTGCGCTGCTCGTGGTAGTAACGCCAATGATGCAATCAAAATCGAAAATCAAAGGATTGGCAAAAGGGGCGTATGACCTTTATGGAATCAGCGGCTATATCGGTGATCTGGTTAGTTACACTCGACTGATGGCGTTAGGGATATCTGGAGGAAGTATTGCTGCCGCGTTCAATATGCTGGTGAGCTATATGCCGCCGGTTGCCCGTTTTACAGTTGGAATATTGCTAATGGTGGCCTTACACGGCCTGAACATTTTCTTATCCCTACTGTCGGCTTATGTCCATGGTGCAAGGCTGCAATATGTAGAATTCTTTGGGAAATTTTATGAAGGCGGCGGACGTGCGTTTCGTCCTTTAAAAACAGAAGAAAAGTATATAAATATTGAAAAAGAAAAATAACTGGAGGAATTTTAAACAATGATGGATTATTTGATTAACAACAGCGGTGGCTTTATTTTTGCAGTTTTAGGGATGGCAACAGCGACGATTTTTTCTGGAATTGGTTCATCTAAGGGTGTCGGTATGACCGGTGAAGCAGCAGCGGCATTGACTACTAGCCAACCAGAACGCTTTGGACAAGCGCTGATTTTACAGTTACTACCAGGTACACAAGGCCTATATGGCTTCGTAATTGCCTTCCTGATTTTTACCAATTTATCTCACGATTTGACTTTGGCACAAGGGTTTGGCTATCTTGGTGCAGCTTTGCCGATTGCCTTCACGGGATTGTTTTCCGGTATTGCACAAGGAAAGGTAGCAGCAGCAGGGATTCAAATCCTAGCAAAAAAACCAGAGCATTCTACAAAAGGGATTATTTATGCCGCTATGGTCGAAACCTATGCAATTTTAGGCTTTGTTATTTCATTCCTGTTAGTCGGACAAGTATAAGCTTTGATAGATAGGGTACAAAGCAGAGAAAGGTGCTCTCGCAAATGTATATAAAAAATAAATACCTTTGTACAAATAAGGAGTTTTTTAATGGAAGCAATTGAAAAGATCGTTGAGCAATTGAATCAACAGGCTCAAGAAGAACGGCTCCTGCTAGAAGAAAAAGAGTTTGCACGGATCAATCAAGAAGTTCATGCGGAGCTAGAAGAAATGAAAGCCGAACATAAGAAACAGTTAGAGAAGAACTTAGAAAATCTAGAAAACAACTATAAGCAGACAAAAAATAGGCAACACATGGTTCAAAAGCAAACAATTTTAAATCAAAAACAAGCGATCTTGGAGCGCGTATTTTCTGAAGCAGTCACAAAGATGGAAAACTGGTCAGTAGCGGATCAGTTAGATTTTGCTCATAATGCTCTGGAAAAAATGACTTTACAAGAACCGTTTACTTTTATTCCAGGAGAAAAATCGAGTACTATTTTCACCGCGAAATGGTTAGAGGAACAGAATCAACTACTTCATTGCGAGTTGGTCATGGGAAAAGCGCCTATCACGAATCAGGCAGGCTTCATTTTGGATAAAGAAGGTGTTCAATATAACTTTCTTTATCAACGCTTAGTGAGGGAAATTCAACAACGAGAAGGATTTAAAATCGCTCAAATGATTTTTGAAGAAGAATGATGACAGGCTTTTTCTCGTTCCGCCTAGTCTCAATGCAGTTAGCCTTAACAAAGGCTTGGAGACGGACAAACATTTAACCAAAAATTAGGAGGCATTGAATGAAACAAGCATCGTATCATGAATTGAATCCGCTGGTTCGTTTGAAAGAATTAGAACTGCTCCCCCCCGAACTCTTGACGCGAATGTTAAAAGCTGAGAATGTCATGGAACTCGAAACGCTTTTTAAAACGACAATCTATGGGGACTATGTGACGGGCAGTTTTTATGACAGTTTTGAAGAAGCGATTGCTCAATCACAAGAAAGCTTAATAAAAGAGTTCGTAGATCGTGTACCTGATCCAAAGGTGATCTGGATGTACACCATGCGCGATACTTTCCATAATCTTAAGGCGCTGATTAAAGCAGAGTTATTAGACAAAAATTTTGATGCTCTCTATGTGTATGATGGTTTCTACTCCTTAGAACAAATAAAAACAGCGATACGCACAGGACAAGCAAGCGGGTTACCCGAGATTTTACTTGAAGGGATTCGAGAGGTTCGCGAACACTTTGAAGAGTCAAACACTCTACAGGGAATCGATATTATTCTCGATCGCAAATATCTCTATTGTCAATGGAAGATTGCTGAAAAAATAAAGGAACCGGAACTTATAAAAGAAGTGACTAGTTTCATTGATTTCACCAATATTATGATGATCGCAAGAGGGATCAAACAGAAGAGAAGTCGGAATTTTATGTCCACAGCTTTATCTAGTCACGGAAGTGTCGCTAAAGAAGAATTGTTGGACTGTGTCGAAAATAGCTTTGAAAACTTTCTCGTTTACTTAAGAACTACTTCTTATGCTGAAACGATTATCCCCGTCATTGACGAAGACAAACTTGATTTAGGCGATCTGGAACGGATTTTTGACAATTATTTGACAGGCTTTTACGAAATAGCTCAAACTCAAGCTTTTGGACCGTTACCGGTTTTGGCTTTGTTGAATGCGAAGGCTATTGAGATTAAAAATCTGCGTTTGATCATTACAGGAAAGAGGATCGGCTTGACAGAGGAACAAATCAGAGAAAGGATGCGTGAGGTATATGGCACATAAAATCGGTGCGATCGGCGATAAAGACTCGATCTTGCCTTTCAAACTCTTTGACTTTGATACTCGAACGTCGAAAGATAAGCAGATCATCCGACAACAAATTGATGAAATGGCTAAAAATGAGTATGGCATTATTTATATCACTGAAGAATTTGCGCAACTTGTTCCGGATACTATCAAAAGATATGAAGAGCAGATGATTCCTGCGATCGTACTGATTCCGAACCACGAGGGAACACTAGGTATCGGCAGAGCCATGATTCAAGGACAGGTTGAGCGAGCAGTCGGACAGAATATTTTATAAAGGAGCTAATGACTTGCAAGAAGGTAGAATAATAAAAGTATCTGGTCCATTAGTGCTGGCAGAAAAAATGGAACAGGCAGCGATTCAAGATATTTGTTATGTAGGTGACCTCGGCGTTATCGGGGAGATCATCGAAATGCGCGGCGATGTCGCGTCCATTCAAGTGTATGAAGAGACGGCAGGAATAGGACCGGGAGAACCAGTGAAAACGACGGGAGAAGCACTTTCAGTTGAGTTAGGACCGGGGATCGTTTCTCAAATGTTTGATGGTATCCAACGACCATTGGACACCTTTAAAGAACAAACGAAGAGCAACTTTTTGAGTCGGGGAATTCAGATTCCAGCATTGGATCATTCGAAAAAATGGCTTTTCGAACCAATTGTGGAAGAAGGCGTTGCTTTATCGGCGGGGGATATTGTTGGAATTGTCAAAGAGACAAAAATCATTACGCACAAAATCATGGTTCCAAATGGAATCAGCGGCACCTTGAAACGAATCTCATCTGGTGAATTCACGATCGATGAGCGGGTGTATGCGATTGAAACTTCTAATGGTCTGCAAGAATTTTCGATGCTTCAGAAATGGCCCGTACGACGCGGACGACCTGTAGCGGAAAAACTAAATCCCGAAGCCCCTATGATTACCGGGCAACGAGTGATCGACACATTTTTTCCAGTAGTTAAAGGAGGGGCCGCGGCTGTTCCTGGTCCTTTCGGTGCAGGAAAAACCGTTGTTCAACATCAAATTGCCAAATGGGCAGACGTTGATATTGTGGTGTATGTTGGTTGCGGAGAGCGTGGAAATGAGATGACCGATGTATTGAATGAATTTCCAGAATTGATTGATCCGATGACTGGAGAATCTTTGATGGAACGGACGATTCTGATTGCCAACACCTCAAATATGCCAGTAGCCGCACGAGAAGCCTCCATCTATACAGGAATTACTATCGCTGAGTATTTTCGAGATATGGGGTATAACGTTGCTATTATGGCTGATTCAACTTCTAGGTGGGCAGAAGCGCTGCGTGAAATGAGCGGGCGTTTAGAAGAAATGCCTGGCGATGAAGGCTATCCTGCCTACTTAGGCAGTCGATTAGCGGAATATTATGAACGTTCAGGACGCGTCATTGCCTTAGGCAGTGAAGGGCGTGAAGGATCAATCACAGCAATCAGTGCCGTTTCTCCTTCAGGTGGGGACACCTCTGAGCCCGTGACACAAAATACCTTGCGTGTTGTAAAAGTATTTTGGGGGCTAAGCGCGACGTTGGCGCAACAACGCCATTTTCCGTCTATCGACTGGCTGCAGAGCTATTCTCTTTATTCTTCCGAAGTAGGAAAATATTTAGATAATGATTTGCAGGGGAATTGGTCGCAACTGGTAGCGGAAGGAATGCGTATGCTTCAAAAAGAATCTGAACTGAATGAAATCGTTCGTTTGGTGGGAATCGATTCTCTTTCAGAAAAAGACCGCTTAACTTTGGAAGTCGCAAAATCTTTAAGAGAAGATTATTTGCAACAGAATGCGTACGATGATGTGGACACTTTTACTTCGCGAGAGAAGCAATTTAAAATGATCCAAAATATCCTGGCTTTTAATAAAGAGGGTCAACGAGCTTTAGAATTGGGGACCTATCTAAAAGAAATTATGGAGGGCACAATTGTTTTACGTGATCGAATTGCGCGAAGCAAATATATTGCCGAAACAGAATTGGAAAAATTGGATCAGATAAAGCTAGATATCGTATCAGAAATCCAAGCGATCGTTGCTGAAGGAGGAATGACCAGTGATTAAGGAGTATCAAACGATCAATGAAGTGGTCGGACCTTTGATGGCGATTGATAAGGTAGAAGGAATAAAATACGAGGAATTGTTAGAGATCCGTTTGAATAATGGAGAATTGCGTCGGGGTCAAGTGCTGGAAATCCATGAAGACAAGGCACTCGTTCAAATCTTCGAAGGAACAAGTGGGATTAATTTGAAGGAATCCACCGCTCGATTCCTTGGACATCCGTTGGAGTTAGGGGTATCTGAAGATATGGTCGGACGTGTATTTGATGGACTTGGTCGACCAAAGGATGGCGGACCAGAGATTTTGGCAGAAAAAAATGTCGACATTAACGGTGAGGTCATCAACCCCGTTTCTCGCGACTATCCAGATGAATTTATCCAAACGGGGATTTCTGCGATCGACCACTTGAATACGTTGGTTCGCGGACAAAAATTACCTGTATTTTCAGGTTTTGGATTGCCCCACAAAGAGTTGGCGGCTCAAATCGCTCGACAAGCGACTGTATTGAACAAGGAAGATGATTTTGCCGTAGTATTTGCTGGGATTGGGATTACGTTTGAAGAGGCAGAATTTTTCATGGAAGATTTTCGGCAAACTGGAGCGATTGATCGTTCAGTCGTCTTTATGAATTTGGCAAATGATCCAGCGATCGAACGGATTGCGACCCCTCGTATGGCATTAACTGCCGCTGAATATCTGGCGTATGAAAAAGGAATGCACGTATTGGTCATCATGACCGATATGACAAATTATTGCGAAGCGCTGCGTGAAATCTCTGCTGCCAGACGAGAGGTCCCAGGGCGTCGAGGCTACCCAGGTTACCTCTATACGAACTTGGCTACTCTATATGAACGTGCTGGACGGATTCGTGGTCTGAAAGGGTCGGTCACACAGATTCCGATCCTAACAATGCCAGAGGATGACAAAACGCATCCGATACCAGACTTGACGGGTTATATCACGGAGGGGCAGATCATTTTATCTCGAGAATTAGATAAAAACGGCATTCAACCGCCAATCGATGTATTGCCGTCATTATCACGTTTGAAGGATAAGGGGACCGGTGAAGGAAAGACGCGGAAGGATCATGCGCCTACTATGAATCAACTGTTCGCCGCTTATGCTCAAGGCAAACAAGCAAAAGAACTTGCTGTTGTTTTGGGAGATTCTGCATTGTCTGATGTCGATAAGATTTACGCGAAATTTGCGGAGCGATTTGAAGAGGAGTACGTCAATCAAGGGTTCTATGAGAATCGTTCGATTGAAGAAACATTGGATTTGGGATGGGAACTTCTTGCGATGCTGCCGCGTACAGAATTGAAGCGGATCAAGGACGAAATGTTGGATGCCTATTTAACAAAGGGAGATTGATCCTATGGTGAAATTAAATGTGAATCCAACGCGGATGGAACTAACACGATTGAAGAAGCAGTTAACCACTGCCAGTCGCGGTCACAAGCTTTTGAAAGACAAGCAAGATGAGCTGATGCGTCGATTCATTTTATTGGTCAAAAAAAATAATCAGATGCGTGTGGAAGTTGAAGAAGCATTGCAGCAAGCAATGAAGAACTTTTCATTAGCAGATGCTTTATTAAATGACAAATACATTGATGAATTATTGGCGGTTCCAAAAGAGCGCGTTTCCCTCGACGTTATTGAAAAAGATGTTATGAGCGTGAAAGTGCCAATCATGAATTTCCAGCATGAATCAGAATTGTCGGATGGCCCGCTAGAATATGGATTTTTGAATTCCAATGACGAGTTAGATCAAAGTATTCAAAAGTTCACTGAAGTGTTGCCGAAGCTGTTGGAACTGACGGAGATTGAAAAAACCTGTCAATTGATGGCGAAAGAAATCGAAAAAACGCGTCGACGGGTCAATGCGTTAGAGTATATGACCATCCCGCAACTGGAAGAAACGATTTACTTTATTCAAATGAAATTGGAAGAAAACGAACGTGCCGAAGTCACACGTATGATCAAAGTGAAAAATATGGGTAATAAGTAAAAAACACAAAAAAGACCAACTCTGTATATCAGAAAGTTGGTCTTTTTTTCTAACGGATCACTTCTATTTTGTAGCCGTCAGGATCAGTAATAAAGTAATAAGATGGATCTGTTCCAGGTAAGCCTTTCATGTCAGTAATGGTAAATCCTTTGTCTTTATGCTCAGCATGAAGCGCTTCGATGTCTTCTGAACGAATCGCGATATGACCATAGCCGTCTCCTAAATCATAAGCTGCATGATCATAGTTGTAGGTTAATTCTAATTCGTAGTCATCCCCTGGTAAAGTTAAATAAACCAAAGTAAATTTTGAATCAGGAAAATCACGGCGACGAGATTCTTCAAAACCAAAGGCCTCTTGATAGAATTTCACTGAAGCTTCCAAGTCCTTAACGCGAACACATGTATGTGCCATTTTCATAAATAAATACCCTCCTAAATTAAGTAGTAATTTCATCATAACATAAATCAATTATTTGCCAGCAATTATGCTCAGCAGTTGTTTATGAGTTTTTTTTAATGTACACTATCTAGTAAATACATTTTGTAGGAGGACACCGATGATCCCAGTATTTGGCGTGAAGGACGTCGAAAAAAACTATCAAGCACGTTATGCAGCTTATGCAATTTTAATGAATGAGGAAAAGGAAATTGCACTTATTCAAGCTCCTAATGGCGCATATTTTTTACCTGGCGGAGAAATCGAAGGAAAGGAAACGAAAGAAGAAGCGATTGCCCGTGAAATGTTAGAGGAATTAGGTTTTACAGTTGTATTATCTGACTATTTAGGACAAGCGGACGAGTATTTCTATTCGCGTCATCGGGAAACCTTTTATTATAATCCAGGCTATTTCTATTCCACGAAGAGTTGGGAAAGAGTTTCTGAGCCTTTAGAAGAAGGAAACAACAGCAGTTGGGAGTCACCGGAAAAAGCAATGGCGTTACTTAAGCGCGGCAGCCATAAGTGGGCAGTAGAAGAATGGTTAAAGAAGAACCCTTTCTGAAAAATCAGAAAGGGTTCTTCTTTAATTGACTAGCGCGCCATTATGGATATGTTTAGCAAATTCTTGGTAATAATCATCAAAAAGATCAGAATTATTACTATCTTGTTGGGTCATTTCTTTTGGGTAGTAAAAACGAATATCCCCTTGTCCTTGACCAGTCAATGCTGAAACCAGTTGACTCGCTCTGGATAATTCAATTAATGAGCCGTCTTTTTGCATCAATTCTATCTGTGTACGATGGCTGCCCTTTTCAGGATGGTACAAATCGTAGGGTAAGTCATAGCTTGAATTGATTGCTGTATAGTAACGGGGATTGAACCCTGCTTTTTCGACCAAGGCCTTCATTTCTACTAACAAAGGATTGTCGCTGGAATCAACAGTGATGGATTTTAAGGGTTTGCGATTCAAAAAACGATAAGCCAAATCACTTAAAATCAAATCTTGCTCATCGATCCACTGAGCAAAATACGTATTCAACACGCCATCATCTAGTTTCAGGTAATCTTCTAAGGAGAAATCCGCCTTTAAAAAGGGAATCAACAGTTGAGAATGAAAAGTAAAAATTTCAGCATCCTCTTGATAGAGTTCGTGCGCGCGATCCAATAGATGCTCAAGCAAGACTTCCATTGCACGAGAAACAGGGTGAAAATACACTTGGACATACATTTGATAACGGCTAACGATGTAATCCTCGACGGCGTGCATCCCATTCATTGAAAAGGCGATTCCGCCTTCGTACGGACGAATGACCCGAAGGATTCTAGTAAGATCAAAGGTTCCGTACTCTGTTCCTGTGTAATAGGCATCTCGCAATAGATAATCCATTCGATCAGCATCAATTTGACTGGAGATCATTTGTACGACCTGCGGATTTTCGTAAGTTTTTGTGATAACACTGGCGACTTTTTCCGGGAAGCCTTCTTCGACGTTATTCAAAATTTGAAAAACTTCTGTTTCTGGTGAAGTAATGATGGCTACCGTCAACGCTTCATGATCCGTGTGGAAAATATGCTCAAAGGTGTGAGAATAAGGGCCATGTCCAACATCATGGAGTAAGGCTGCACACAAGGCGACCAGTCGATGGGAATCATCCCAGCCGTCTTTTCCATATTTCTCTTGAGAATAATTACGCTGAAAAATGTCACAAATTCGACGTGTAATATCATATACTCCTAAAGAATGGGAAAAGCGACTGTGTTCGGCACCATGGAAGGTGTAAGAAGTCGTACCAAGCTGCTTGATTCGTCGCAGTCGTTGTACTTCTTTTGAATTGATCAAATCTAAAATTACTTGGTGTTGAACGTGAATATAATTATGAACTGGATCACGGAAAACTTTCTCCAGCGGCAGCATTTGATTTTTATAACTCATGGAGTACCTCCTGAATGATTTTATTGCGTTGTTGCATGTGTTGGATACGGCGCTGGTAATCCTCCAACAAATAAAAATCGCTTATAGCAGTTGTCTGGTCTCTATGAGGCATCACTTCTAATAGTTCCTTTTTGACTGAAGCGATGGAAACCTCTGACGGAAAAACATCATTCAGCGTAGTCATGCTATTCGGTTCAACGGGAGGATAATCCACACCAAACTGCTCTTTTAAGCCGCTTTGATAAAAGGCTCGAACTACTTCTCCTCGGATGCGTTGATTTCCGTTAACACTCAAATACATCATGATAGCTACACCTTCTTTGACGCGGCGCTGTGCGATCCCAGCAATTTTTTTTCCATTGATGGAGAGATCATAGTTACCTGGACAATAAGAATCGAACACCTCGCCAATCTCAATGCCCAATTTTCCAAAGGCGGTGCGACTCAACCAATCAGCCATGGTCTGATACCCATCGTCAATCGATGACGCGGCAATAGACTCTTTGGGAAGAATCAAAGAGACATTCAAAATCCCTTCATCACTGATAACCCCTAATCCGCCAGCGTTTCGCAAAAGCAAGCGATACTCTTTTTGTTGAACTGTTTTTAAGGCATCCTCGAGATAGGTGACACGGCTATCTTTCATTCCTAAAATGAGTGTCTTTGGTAATTGCCAAAAATGAATGATCGGCTGAACTTGTTCGCCGCTGAATTCTGTGAGAACATCAGTCAAAGCAAATGGGTTGAACAAATCATTTTCCGGCAGCATTCCTTGGTCAAAAAGCAATGCTTCTTTCATCAAATCTTCCTCTCCTACCATATTTTCCTTCTTATTATAAACAATAATTTGCAAAAACAGGTAATCAAGTCGCTTAAAAAGCAGAAGTAGTTGACAAAAAAAGTAAAACCGACAAAAATATATACTGGAAGGAGTGGAAGCTCTGTGAATATTAATGAAGGCATTCCCGCAAAAATAAACATTCAAACGAAAGTCACTCAAAACAATGAGACAGAAGATTTCGTATTTGATCTCCCCGGACAAGTGGTTAAGATGGGAGATAAGTTGTACATTCGCTATAAGGAAATCCAACCCGATGGCAAAGAAGTTCCAGTAACAGTGAAAGTCACCCCTGATTCACAAGTTCAATTAACACGTGCAGGCGAAGCGCGCATGCGGATGCGTTTTGCATATCGTGAAAAAATGGAGACCAACTATAAAACTCCGTTTGGAATGTTCGTTATCACGACGTTTGCGACGAAATTACACATTAGTTTGAAAGACCGCCCGTTTTCCGGTGTCATCACGATTGATTACGCTCTATATATGAAGGAAGAAAAAGTCGGCGACTATCAGATGGTCTTAGAATTTACCACCTAATTACAAGAAAGGTTTGCTTTTTATCTTTTGATTTTGTATGATAAGGAGTAGACTTTGAAAGGACGTGTCATACTTGGAACTTAGTATTTTTGATGGTTTGAACAAAGATGAATTGTCAATGATTGAAGTGGCACACGCAATTCTGGAAGAACGCGCAGATGTAATGGATTTTTCGGATCTAGTAAACCAAATCCAAAACTATCTTGGCAAATCAGACAGTGAGATTCGTGATGCATTAGCACAATTTTATACCGATTTGAATATTGATGGAAGTTTTATTTCTCTTGGCGACAATCGCTGGGGATTACGCTCATGGTACGCGATCGACTCGATTAACGAGGAAGTGAACCACGGCTTAGAAGACGACGAAGAGGACACACCGCGTCGTAAGAAACGTAAAAAAGTCAATGCCTTTATCAATGGGGATGAAGATGCGATTGATTACAATGATGACGATCCAGAGGATACCGATTTATTGGCTGAAGATGAAGAAGACGAAATCGACGACGATGACGATGACGATGATGACGAAATCGCAGCATACAACTCTGACTTGCAAGAAATCGGAGCAGATGCTAATGAGGATGATGAGGAAGTTGTCCCTGGCGGAATCGAAGATGATCTAAGCGTGATTGACGATGACGATGATGACGACTTTGATGATGAAGAAGATGAAGAGTAGATCAAATTGATCTACTCTTTTTTTGTTTTAAAGACATGTTCGCGAGCGCTTCTTTTTGTCCTTTTATGAAAAAGACGATACTATAAAATCATGAATAATAGGAAAAGAGGATGACTATGGAAAAAGTGCCTGAAATAAAAATCAAATTAACAGACGTAACGGAACGATTGGATGAAGGCTATTTATTATTTTCAACCTTACGAGAAGAAGCAAAAGCGCCGGTTGTAAAAGCGCGCTTATTAAACAAAGAAGTCATCGCAGTTTACGGTCAAGAAGCAGCAAAGAAGTTTTATGACCCAAATAATTTTAAACGTGAAGGTGCAATGCCTAAGCTTGTGCTGAAAACGTTGTTTGGTGAAGAAGGTGTCCAAACAATGGATGGACAGTCTCACGAACATAGAAAGACGATTTTTATGAATTTGATGACACCAAAACGGATGGAAGACTATCATCAAATAGTAGATAAGAATTTATCAGAGAAGCTCGATCAACAACAAGGGGAATTCGACCTATTCGACCTATCGAAAGATGTTTTGTTCCGATCCATCTGTGAATGGGCAGGCATCGATTTGTCAAAAATACCAAAAGAAGAGGTAGAACAACTTGCAGACTATCAAATTTCAATGATTAGTTCGGCAGTAACAAATCCGGCAACACACATTAAAGGCGTTGAAAATCGGAAAAAATCAGAAAAATGGGCCCAATCGTTGATTGAGGACGCACGCATCCATCCAGTTGCCAATAAAGAAGAAGTGGCTCTTTATGCTTTTGCGAATGCTACAGATGAGCAGGGTGAATTATTACCAATCAATGTAGCTGCTGTGGAATTACTGAATGTGATTCGTCCGACCGTCGCGTTGACCGTCTGGATTGCTTTGATGGGCCATGCGCTATTTAGCCGTCCAGATATCTATCAACGGCTCCGAGCAGAATTCACTCAATTGCAAGATTCCTTTATACAGGAGATGCGGCGTTACTATCCGTTCTTTCCGATGCTGCCAGCTTTTGCAACGAAGGATGTGGAAATCGATGGGTATATGATACCGAAAGACAGTTGGGTAGTTTTGGATCTCTACGGGACAAATCATGATGAACGTTCCATGGAATCTCCTGAAGTATTTCGTATCTCTCGTTATTTGGGTAAAGAGAAGCACATTTCTTATGATGAGGAATATGAGATGATTGCTCAAGGCGGAGGTAAATTTGAGGCGATGCATCGCTGTGCGGGAGAATGGATCACGCTTCATACATTGCGTGTTTTTTCTGATCAACTCGTTAATAAATACGAATTTTCAGTTCCCAATCAAGATTGGTCGATCCCTATGAATCAGTTTCCGACATTTCCAAACAGTAAAGCATTAGTGCTGAAGAAATAAACGTTAGGACCTCTTTGTTTTATCAGAGAGGTCCTATTTATTTTGGACCCTATAAAAAAGATTTACAAAGGGCAACACCTACACCTGCTTTGAAAAATAGTAATTCAGCTAATTTTTACTAAGCAAGCGAAGATTGATATCCTGGGTAAATGGAAAGTCTTTTTGAAAAAAACTTTTCGAATATAAAGTCTATCGATAAAATACTTTCTAAATGAAAAGTCAAAAGTCTTTTAGCTTTCCATTTGAGTAAGCTCTATTGTGAGTTTTTCGTTGTTCAAGGAAGGCACTTTTTTTAGAAAAGATAAAAGGGATAAAATTGATATGTATTCGGTAAAAACGTATAATGAATGTTATAGAGGGCAAATTGTGTAATGAAAATTTGCAAAAAAAGAGACACCTCTTAAAAAAGAAGTGTCTGAAATGTATGCACCCTGAGGGAATCGAACCCCCGTCTCAAGAACCGGAATCTTACGTGATATCCACTACACTAAGGGCGCAAGCACGATTATTAGTTTAGCATACTATTTAAAAAAAACAAGGGGAAAGTATATGAAGTTTCAACAAGGTTATTCGCAAAAACAACAACAAACGCAAAAATTGGCGATGACTCAAGAGTTGCAGCAAGCCATTCGAATACTACAATTTAATACTGAAGAGCTGCAAGACTACGTTGAAACAGTCTCTTTAGAGAATCCGCTGATTGAAGTAATTCCGCCCAAAATCCAAAGTGACTTGATGCAGATGCATAACGGAGGCGGAGCAATCAAAGAAGAGTCTTTCTTCCAGATCGCAGATCATCCAGTTTCTTTGTTTGAGCATTTGATCAATCAGATTCATTTGAATTATCGTGATACCTTCATTCGTGAAATCATGCTCGTACTGGTAGAGTCTATTGATGTGAATGGGTATTTAAAAATTGATGAAGAAGAAATCAAAAAGGAACTAAAGGCGACAGACATCCAATACCTCGATGCGCTGACCCTTTTGCAGCAGTTAGATCCTCCGGGTGTGGGTGCTAGGAATCTACAGGAATGCTTGATGTTGCAAACCGAACAGGACAACTACGCTCCTGATTTAGCGTATCTGCTTTTGGAAGAATCGTTTGATGAAATTGCTAAAAGAAAGTTTGAACAAATCGCAAAAAAATATCGTATTAGTTTACCGCAAGTTCAAGAAATTTTAGACTATATTCGTAGCTTGAATCCATTTCCGGGAGCAAGCTTTGGCGGACAAGATTCCAATTTCATCATTCCTGATCTCACATTAGTTAGAAGAGAAGACCGCCTGGTGGTATTGTCCAATAAACGTGGGCAGCTGCGTTTGAATTTCCAAGAGAATTACTTCAACCGGTTGAAACAACAAGCAGATGAAGAAACAGCAGCCTACTTAAAAGAGAAGCTGCAACAATTTGAATGGTTGAATAAAACGCTGGGTCAGCGTAAGGACACCATATTAGAAGTTGGAAAAATCATCGTGCAGCATCAAGCATCGTTCTTTGAAGAAAAACAAGGGGCGCTAAAGCCATTGATGCTAAAGGACATCGCGAAACAACTGGAAGTACACGAGTCAACAATCAGTCGCGCCGTCAACGGGAAATATATTGAAACAGACTTCGGTGTGTTTGAATTAAGAAGCTTCTTCGTCAATAAGGTCAACGATGAGGACACGTCGGCGGATGGGGTCAAACAGTTGATTGCTTCATTAGTTGATGATGAGGATAAGCGCAAGCCATTATCCGATCAGAAAATTGTTGAATTACTTGCTGAGAAGGATCAAAAAGTATCACGGCGGACCGTCGCAAAATATCGGGATGCATTGAAAATTCCCAGCTCATCGAAAAGAAAACGTTTTGATTAAGCCAGGTAAAAAAACTTGGCTTTTTCCTTGCGTAAAAGGCTTAAAACTGATACACTTTGTCATGTAAGAAATGAACAAATTTCAAAAAATAATTTGAATTTCTTACCTTTTTTTTAAAATTCATGGGTCGCTAAAAGTCTATGAGGGACTACTTAAGTCCAACGGAGGAATTCCTTTGTTAAGTGAATTAAGAGTACTTGAAGCTATCGCCCCTGATGTCTTAGAGGTTGTTAAAAAGAGATACCGCATCATGCAAAATATTTTTTGGATGCAACCCATCGGTCGGAGAAACTTGGCTGATTCATTAGGTCTCACTGAGCGTGTATTAAGAAGTGAGACAGAGTATCTTCGAGATCAGCGTTTGATCGATGCAACAAAGAGCGGCATGTTACTAACTGAAAAGGGCGAGGGTTTATTGCAACATCTAGAACTTTTGATGGAACAATTCACCGGCATGGATCAGTTGGAAAAGCAGCTTGCTTCACTTTTTAGCATTGAGCGATGTTTGATTGTTTCTGGTAACAGTGATGAACAGGGGAAAGTAATCGGGGAATTTGGCGAGTTGGTTGATGAGGCACTACAGCGTCAACTTCCAGATGGCCGAAATATTATTGCCGTAATGGGTGGTACAACGATGGCCGAAGTTGCCAGACATGTCAGCCCGTTAGAAACAGCAAAACGTCACAATCTTTTTGTTCCAGCTAGAGGAGGTATCGGTGAAGCGGTATCGATCCAAGCCAACTCAGTGAGCGCCTTGATGGCAGCAAATGCTCATGGGGAACACCGTGCGTTGTATGTTCCAGAACAACTCAGTGAAGAAGCTTACCACACATTGCTAAAAGAGCCTTCAATTAGAAGTGTTTTAGCGATGATCAAGGAGGCCAACTGTGTTGTGCACAGTATTGGTCGTGCTTTGCACATGGCAGCCAGAAGAAAAATGTCTGAAGACGAAATTATTCGTTTGAAGCAAAAAAATGCTGTTGCAGAATCATTTGGTTACTTTTTTGACGAAAATGGAGCAATCGTTCATAAAGTACCACGCATCGGTTTGTCATTAGAAGACATTCAAAAGATGCCTACGGTTCTCGCCGTGGCTGGTGGAAAAAGTAAAGTAAAAGCCATCACCGCGTATATGAAAAATGCTCCCAAACAAACGTGGCTCATCACAGATGAAGCCGCCGCAAATGAGATTTTAAAAGGGATATCCCCTTTAAAATAAATATATTTTTTGATTCCATAAGGAGGAAATCTTAAATGACAGTAAAAGTTGGAATTAACGGATTTGGACGTATCGGACGCTTAGCATTCCGCCGTATCCAAGATGTAGAAGGATTGGAAGTTGTAGCTATCAACGACCTAACAGACGCTAAAATGTTGGCTCACTTGTTAAAATATGATACAACTCAAGGTCGCTTTAACGGAACTGTTGAAGTTCATGAAGGTTCATTCAACGTGAACGGCAAAGAAGTTAAAGTTCTTGCTAACCGCAACCCTGAAGAATTACCTTGGGGAGAACTAGGAGTAGATATCGTTTTAGAATGTACTGGATTCTTCACTTCTAAATCTGCTGCTGAAAAACACTTAACAGCTGGTGCTAAACGTGTTGTTATCTCAGCTCCTGGTGGTAACGATGTTCCAACAATCGTTTATAACACTAACCATGAAACTTTAACTGGTGACGAAACAGTTATCTCTGGTGCTTCATGTACTACTAACTGTTTAGCTCCTATGGCTAAAACTTTAAATGACGAATTTGGCGTTGTTGAAGGATTAATGACAACTATCCATGCTTACACAGGTGACCAAATGACTCTTGATGGACCTCACCCTAAAGGCGACTTCCGTCGTGCGCGTGCTGCTGCAGCAAACATCGTGCCTAACTCAACTGGTGCTGCTAAAGCTATCGGTTTAGTTATTCCTGACTTGAACGGTAAATTAGACGGAGCAGCTCAACGTGTTCCTATCGCAACTGGTTCATTAACTGAATTAGTAACTGTTCTTAACAAAAAAGTGACTGTTGACGAAGTAAATGCAGCGATGAAAGCAGCAGAAACTGAATCATTCGGTTACAACACTGACGAAATCGTTTCTTCAGATATCGTAGGCATGACTTACGGTTCATTATTTGACGAAACTCAAACTAAAGTAATGACAGTTGGCGACCAACAATTAGTTAAAACTGTTGCTTGGTATGACAATGAAATGTCATACACTGCTCAATTAGTTCGTACTTTAGAATACTTCGCTAAACTTTAAGATTTATTTTAAACGAAAACAACATTGTCTGAAAAAAGGCGGGGAAGCAACGCGCTTCTCCGTTTTTTTCGATGTAAAAGTTATCATTGGCTCTTTTATTAGAAAGAGTTGTATAATAATAAAGATTCAAAAAAAATATTTTGGAGGTTTTCTTTCATGGCAAAAATGACAGTTAAAGATCTTGACTTGAAAGACAAGAAAGTTTTAGTTCGTGTGGACTTCAACGTTCCTGTTAAAGATGGCGTGATTACTGATGACACTCGTATTAAAGCGGCGTTGCCAACAATCAACTACATTTTAGAACAAGGCGGAAAAGCAATTTTGTTCTCTCACCTTGGTCGTGTGAAAACAGAAGAAGACAAAGCAGGCAAATCATTAAAACCTGTTGCTGAACGTTTAAGCGAATTATTAGGTAAAAATGTAACATTTGTACCTGAAACTCGTGGTTCTGATTTGGAAACAGCAATCGCAGACATGAAAGACGGAGACGTAGTTGTCTTTGAAAACACTCGTTTCGAAGATATCGACGGCAAAAAAGAAAGCGGAAATGATGCTGAACTTGGTAAATACTGGGCTTCATTAGGTGATGTATTCGTCAACGACGCATTTGGTACTGCTCACCGTGCACATGCCTCTAACGTAGGTATCGCTTCTACTGGAATTCCAACTGTTGCTGGATTCTTGATGGAAAAAGAAATCAAATTCATCGGCGAAGCTGTTGAAGAACCTAAGCGTCCTATGGTAGCTATCCTGGGCGGCGCGAAAGTTTCTGACAAAATCGGCGTAATCAAAAACTTGATTCCTAAAGCTGACAAAATTTTGATCGGTGGCGGAATGACGTATACATTCTACAAAGCTAAAGGCATGGAAATCGGTAACTCATTAGTAGAAGCTGACAAAGTGGACTTAGCAAAAGAATTGATCGAAGCTGCTGGCGACAAATTAGTATTGCCAGTTGACTCAATCACAGCGGCTGAATTTTCAAACGATGTACCAACTGAAGAACACACTGGTGATGTTCCTGTTGGACAAATGGGTCTTGACATTGGACCAGAATCAATCGCTTTGTTTGCTCAAACATTAGAAGGCGCGAAAACAGTTGTATGGAACGGACCTATGGGTGTGTTCGAAATGAGCAACTTTGCTCGTGGAACAATCGGTGTTTGTGAAGCCATCGCTAACTTAAAAGACGCAACTACAATCATCGGTGGTGGGGATTCTGCAGCTGCAGCTGAACAACTTGGCTTTGCTGACAAATTCACTCACATTTCAACTGGTGGCGGTGCAAGTCTTGAGTTATTAGAAGGTAAAGAACTACCTGGTCTTGCAGCAATCAACGATAAATAATCTGAGCGAAACAGGCTACACTGCTTTTTCGTAATCAATTGAAAAGAATGTTTTATCTTTTTGATTTGATAACGAGTGGCAAAAAAATGAAAAGGAGCTTTTCTAAATGCGTAAACCCATTATTGCTGGTAACTGGAAAATGAACCTAACTGCTTCAGAAGCAAAAGACTTTGCTGAAGCAGTAAAAAACAATGTTCCTGCGAACGATAAAGTAGATTCAGTCATTGGATCACCTGCTTTATTCTTGCAAGAATTAGTTGAAGCAGCAAAAGGCACTGACTTAAAAATTTCTGCTCAAAACTGCTACTGGGAAAATGCTGGAGCGTTCACTGGTGAAACTTCACCTGCTGCTTTGGCGGATCTTGGTGTGGAATATGTCATCATCGGCCATTCAGAACGTCGTGAATACTTCCACGAAACAGACGAAGAAATCAACAAAAAAGCCAAAGCGATCTTCGCAAACGGCATGTTGCCAATTCTTTGCTGTGGTGAGTCTTTAGAAACGTATGAAGCTGGCAAAACAGCTGAATGGATCGAAGGACAAATCAAAGCTGGTTTAGCTGATCTTTCTGCTGAACAAGTTTCAAACATGGTTATTGCTTATGAACCAATCTGGGCTATCGGTACTGGTAAATCTGCTGACGCACAAATCGCTGACGAAATCTGCGGCGTTGTTCGTTCAACAGTTGAAGGTATCTACGGCAAAGAAGTTTCTGAAGCTGTTCGTATCCAATACGGCGGTTCTGTGAAACCAGAAAACATTGCGGAATACATGGCTAAAGAAAACGTTGACGGCGCTTTAGTTGGCGGAGCCAGCTTAAAAGCTGATTCATTCTTAGCATTATTAGAAGGCGCAAAATAATTTTTTATAGAAAATTGCTGCTTTTGTTTGCAACTGTCAGCAATTTTCACTAATATTGGTTATAAGGGCTTTTAGCCCTTTAATAAAACAAATTTTAAAGGAGAGACAAAACATGTCAATTATCTCAGACGTTTACGCACGCGAAGTCCTAGACTCACGTGGTAACCCAACAATCGAAGTAGAAGTTTATACAGAAGACGGCGCATTCGGCCGCGGTATGGTTCCTTCAGGTGCTTCAACTGGTGAATATGAAGCCGTTGAATTACGTGATGGCGACAAAGCTCGTTACGGCGGTAAAGGTGTTACTAAAGCAGTTGATAATGTAAACAATGTTATCGCTGAAGCAATCATCGGCTACGACGTACGTGACCAAGCTGCTATTGATGCTGCTATGATCGAATTAGATGGCACTCCTAACAAAGGTAAATTAGGTGCGAACGCTATTCTTGGTGTTTCTATCGCCGTTGCCCGTGCAGCTGCTGACTTCTTAGAAATCCCATTGTACAACTACCTTGGCGGATTCAATACTAAAGTTTTGCCTACTCCTATGATGAATATCATCAATGGTGGATCACATGCTGATAACTCTATCGACTTCCAAGAATTTATGATCATGCCAGTTGGCGCTCCTACATTCAAAGAAGCTTTACGTTATGGTGCAGAAGTATTCCACGCTTTAGCTTCAATCTTAAAAGCTAAAGGTCTTGCTACTTCAGTTGGTGACGAAGGTGGATTCGCTCCTAACCTTGGTTCTAATGAAGAAGGTTTCGAAGTAATCATCGAAGCGATTGAAAAAGCTGGCTATGTACCTGGTAAAGACATCGTTCTTGCTATGGATGCTGCTTCTTCTGAATTCTACGACAAAGAAAAAGGTGTTTACGTTTTAGCTGACTCAGGCGAAGGCGAAAAAACAACTGAAGAAATGATCGCATTCTACGAATCATTAGTTGCTAAATACCCAATCATCTCAATCGAAGACGGCTTAGACGAAAACGATTGGGAAGGTACTAAGAAATTAACTGAAGCTTTAGGCGATAAAGTTCAATTAGTTGGTGACGACTTGTTCGTTACAAACACTGAAAAATTAGCTAAAGCAATTGATATGGGTGTTGCGAACTCAATCCTTATCAAAGTTAACCAAATCGGTACATTAACTGAAACTTTCAATGCTATCGAAATGGCTAAAGAAGCTGGCTACACTGCAGTTGTATCTCACCGTTCTGGTGAAACAGAAGATTCAACAATCTCTGATATCGCTGTAGCAACAAACGCTGGCCAAATCAAAACTGGTTCTCTTTCACGTACTGACCGTATTGCTAAATACAACCAATTACTGAGAATTGAAGACCAATTAGGTGAAGTTGCTGAATACAAAGGTCTGAAAAGCTTCTATAACTTGAAAAACAAATAGTCTTAAAGTAGCTTAAACAGGTATACCAATTTTATAAATCTTCTAGATTTTATAAAAAAGTGGTTCTGGTTAGCAATACTAAAAGATTTGTTAATACCTCTTTCCATGTTTTTGATAACATGGAAGGGGTATTTTTTTATGGATTTTGAAACATTATTTAAAGAGTATTTGTTAGATTTAAAATTAAAGAATTTTTCTAAACGAACTATAGAATCTTATAACTTTCACAAGAATAAATTCATCAGATTTTATAAAAGAGAGATAAACACAGAGGTAGATATTTTAAAAATTACAAGTTATGACTACAAATTATTTATATCGGATATGTTAGACAGTGAGTATAAAGCAACATATATCAACACTATTTTAAAAACTCAAAGAGCATTTTGGAATTATTTGGTAAACGAAGATGTTGTAAAAGTTAGTCCAATGGCTAAAATTAAAAATTTGAAGGAAACAAAAGTGGTATTAACAACATTTAATGATGCTGAAATAAAGAGAATGTTAAATTTTTGGAAGTTTGACGGTTTTATGAATGCGAGAAATAAGTGTATAATTGCGGTTTTAGCTGATACAGGTATACGAGTATCAGAACTTTTGAATATAAAAGATAGTGATTTAAGCAGTCAACACATAAGAATTTGTGGAAAAGGCGATAAATGGCGAGTTGTGCCAATTTCTGATGAATTGGATTATTTCATTACAAAATATAGAAGAATAAGAGATAATCACTTTAAAAATATAAGGAATCGCAATAATAGAGAGAGAAAAATCGCTGAAAATTTATTTTTAAACAAAACAGGTTCTGAGATTAAGACGGTTGCTAATTTACAAATAATGATTAAAGAAACAGCAATTAAAGCTAATGTAAGAGAATCAGTCAGAGCAAGTCCTCATACTTTTCGACATTACTGGACTGTAAAAAATCTAAACTTAGGACAAGATATATTTACAATTAGCAGAATTCTAGGTCATTCTAAGCTAGACACAACTAAAATATATATTAGTAGTATCACAGATGAACAACTAATAACTAAAGCAAAACAAACAAGTCCTTTAGCCGATATACTTTAAAAGCTCTGACAAGCGATTTAAGAGTGTTTAAATAATAAATAGTGTAAATGGTTAAAAGCAATCTAATAGACTTTAGATTGCTTTATTTGTGTGTTGTGTTAAAAGTTAAATATTAAGAAATTATTAAGAATATTAAAAGTAACAAAAAATATTTTATAGTAAATAACTTTTATACTTAATCATATCGCAAAAAATAAAAATGCTTATATATTAACATTGTTGATGTATCAATGATTGACAGTTTAAATTTTATGGTATATTTCATTATTCACAAATGGACTGAAAAGTCAATATTTAAATTTGACATTATTTTTAGATATGCTATAACTGTAGATGTAGCAGACAAAAGTATTGTATTTGTTTAAATGCAAAAAAATAAAAGGAGTGAGTTTACTTGAAAAATAAGGATAAAGAAGGTGTTTTAAGACAAGAGTTGTTAGATTTAATAGATAAAAAAGGAGTAAAGCAGTCATTTATAGTTAGTAATTGCAACATATCTAAACAACATTTAAGTAACTACTTAAAAAAAGGTCACAACATCAGTGATAATAAGCAATCAGAGTTGAAAAAATTTCTTGAAAAATATTTTATTTAAATGAATATAAAAATAGGAAGGTAATTGTTATGAAAAATAAGGAAATTAAACAACTAGAAAATTTAGGGTTAGATAGTGAACAAATAGAAATATATTATGCTTTAGTAAGTGATTTAAGTCGAAGACATACAGTTGAACAAGCAGAAATGTTAGCATTATACATTATATTAAGTGCTAATGCGATAACTAACTCAATCTTTGATAAAGATTTTTAAAATAATATAAAAAAATGGAGTGATTGAAATGTCGACAAAAAAACAAGAAGAACAATTATTTAATCAATTAATATTTAGCAATGAAGAAGAGTGGGCAATAGAAACACTAAAAGACCTAATTAGTAACCATGAAACATGCAAAAACAGCTACTTCTGGAGTTCAAGCTTGAGTGCAAATGGTAGAAGAGCAACAGAGCAAAGATATAGTAGGTATGAAGAGTTTAATTTAGAAAATGGTGGATTGTTAGTAGTTAAACAGAATCTAAGCCAATCATGCAGACATACTTATTACAGCATGAATATCTATATTAAAGATAATGATATTGAAATTAGAAATATGAATTTAAAAACACTCAATTCATTATTAAATCAATACTTAACATACAGTTTAGAATCACAACCAGTAACACTTTAAAAAATTTAAAAACAATTATTGTATTCAATAGAATACGAAATAATAATGAAAAGGACGGTAATAAATCATGAAAAAAATTATTGAAGGTAAAAAATATGACACAGAAACAGCAACATTAGTAGCTGAATATCGAATGGGAAATAGGTCTGATTTCAAGGGAATTGAAGAAAAAGTGTATCAAACTAAAAAAGGTCAATATTTTCTGTATTTTTGGGGTGGGGGTTATACAAAATATAGAGAAGAAGTAGCACCTAGAACATACTCAGATAGTGAAGGAATAAAGCTAATAACAGAAGCAGAAGCTAGGGAATTTGCAATCAAACATTTGGATACTGAAGATTTTGAAGAGATTTTTGGTGAGGTTGAAGAAGGCTAATTTTAAAGGCTTTTAAGTAGTTAAATCTAATGATTTAACTACTAATAAATTTTTCAAAACTTAAAAATTAATGATAGAAGGGAGTGTAAACATGCAAGTATATTTAGATAATAAACAATTTACAAACAAACCGAAAAATCAGGAAATCGGTATAATTACAAATAAGATTTATAAACAAAGAGCTGATTTAAATTTAAGAGATTTAGCAAAAGAAATCGCTGAAAAAGGCAGAACTGTAATGTTAGCTACTTATATAGCAAATTTAAAGCAATCAGAATTAGAGCAACAATCATTACTAATGCTAGACTTTGATAATCAAGATAAAGATAATCAATTTACATTAGAGCAAGCACTTGCAGACCGATTTATTAGAGATAACGCTTGCTTTTTATATCGCACATTTAGCGATTCTGAAGCAGTTGATAAGTTTAGAGTAGTATTTGCTTTAGATAATGCATTAGATACAGCAGACGAAGTGACAATGGCTTATAGATACTTATTATCTAAGTATACTCAAGCAGACCAAAAAACTAAAAACCCTAATCGTTTATTTTTTGGGAGTAATAGTGGATTTATCGAGATTGATTTTAACAATAGACTGAAGAAAGCTGAAGTAATAAAAGAAAAAGTAGAAAAAGTAAAGAAATATGAAGTAAATATAGCTAAAGAATTTGAAATTATTGATAATACTTATATTTTTGAATTAATTAAAGATAAACAATTTAAACAAGCTAGAGAAATACTAGCTGTTAAATATAAAGATACAAATGTTTTAAACAATCAATTTAAGAACGAAGCAAGTATTAATCACTTTTTTAAGACAGAAGTTGATATGTTAGAATTTCTTGATTTACCTATTAAAAAATCTTTCAATTGCATTGTTTTTGAAGACAATAAACCATCAGCAGGTGTATATAAATCAGAAACAGGAACACAGATTTATCATAATTTTGCTAACAATTACAGAGCTGATTTAGTAAGATTAATTGCAAAGTTGGCTGATATAACAGCCTTTGAAGCAATTGAATTATTAATGTATCTAACAGATAGTTGTTTAATTACCGATACATTGATACAAAGACAAATTAGGACAGTTGATTATCTAATTAACAGTTTGGAAAACCCTGATTTATCAACCCTTTACCCAGTAACTTATAAATTTTTGAATAGAAATTTAGAAGAAATAACAGCAATGTTAAAAATAGTATCAGAATATAAATATATTGATAGTAATGGTAATGTAAAGATTATGAGTTATTTGACAGTTGACACATTAACAAAACAAATCAATCACAGAGTCAAACACAAAAATATTACAAAAGAAACAACAGTAAAGTGTATGTCTTTGCTAACACTAACTGATATATTAATTAAAGAGAAAATAGAAAATGTAGATAAACAACTGTTAGAAAATATTGATAAATCAAGAATTAAAAATAATGAAAATGAAAGTTTGACAAAATATAAAAGATACCCTAATTTTTTAAGTATTGCAGAAGAAGCAAATTTAGAAGCTATGGAGAGAATTTTAAATGAGTTAGATTCTAAAAAATTTACAATCACTGGTAGTTTAAATTTTGAATGGTTTTACACTAATTATTCTGAAGAAATAGCTTTAAAAGTATTTCCGCAAAAATTTGATAGTAGCGTTAAGAATATCAATGACAATCTAGTGATAAGTAATGATTCTGTTAAAAAAATTGAAATGATAATGAGTATAATACATAATTATCTAACAATAAACGATACAATTATATTAAAAACTCAACACTTGTCAAACTTTTAGAAGATATTAAATTTCCAAAAATCCAAAAAAACCTAACAAAATTTAGAAATAAAGTAGTTTTAGAATACAGCAATTATTACTCTCAAGATTTAGCTTTTGATAAAGTATCTAAAGGGTTGAAAGAACAGTTAAATATTGATAAATCAGAAACAATCAAAGGTAATATATTTTATCTAAAATAATGAATGAAAGGAGAATGTTAATTACTAGCATTCTTTTTTATTTATCTTTATTTAAATATCTAAGTGATAACTATCTCTTAGTCATATAATCTATTTATATTAATTAATATCTAAGGGTTAGTAATATACACCATAAATTAATCATTATCAATGTAAGCTAAACCTTGATATATCAACATTATCTCCACTTAATTTGCTTCTTACCCCCCCTATATATAATATAATATTACTTTAGGGGGGGTATAAAAGGATATCATTGATAAATCAAGGTTTTAAGCACTTAATTTATTGTTTTCTTATTGTTGTGTAGTAGCAAGCTACGCTTGCTTACTTAATAAAGATATTTAAGTTTAGTAATATATGTAAAATTTGCTCTCTGTTAAAAAATCTTTAAAAGCTATATTTATCAATGATTATTCAAAGTTTATCATTAGATATTTAAAATATTTGATATAAAAAATACCTCTCAGATAAAAGTTAGTGAGTAATTCCCCACAATTAAATATTCGATTAATCTGAGAGGTGTTTTTTTTAAAAAAGGTTAAAAAATCATTGATATTACAGTAATCTTGTAATTTTGTCAACAATTATAAAACCCTTGAAAAATAAGGGTTTTTTTAAGGTCATTTTTTAAGTGGATTTTGTCATAAAAATTGAGTAAAAAAATAGACCTCAATTTCGAGGTCTGAACTAATTCATAATTGCTTTTAAGTTTACACTAATTTTTGTTTCTTTTAAATACTCAATGATTTTACGATACTCTTCTCTCGATTCTTCTTTTTGTTCTTCTGTTGCATTTTTATATAAATTTACTATACATTTTGCTTGATTTTCAATGCTTTCTGCTATTAGTTCTAGATACTCTTGATTATTTTTAATTTGTAAATTTTTAAAATGATAGTAATTACCTGTAAAATCAACAAATACTTTGTGATATTTTTTATTAAAAAGAGTTGCTCTATCTATTGTAATATTACCTAATTTAGCTTGTTTAATTATTTTTGTTTTTAATCTCTCTTTTGAATTGTTACTGCCATTAATGCTGTGAAAATAGAGTGGAAACTCATTGTTAATTACTAATATAAAATCAATACCAAATTTTTTATCTAATACATCAGATGTTAAAACATGAGCTTTAATACCTTCATTTTTTAGAATCTCTAAAGTTTTGTGTATTTTACAGTCCTCAGATAAAAATGCACTATAAAATGCAGATAATCTATATATGATTGCAGTATCTAATATATCTTCTAGCTTTTTATTATTTTTTATTTGATTATTGATACTAGTATTTTTATTTAAATACAAAGCTTTTACATCATCTAAAGTCTCTTGTAAAAATTGTGATTTATCGTTTACTTTATCATATAAACTAATCAAATCAATTTTAAAAAAGTCAAATTTATTAAAACTTGCAACAATATTGTTTCTAAAGTCATTAGTTATTTCTGCTGTTGTCAATTTATTGTTTTCGAATCTTAGATTTATATTTTTTAAATCCTCATTAGTTATTCTTTTACTATCTAATTTTATTGTCATTAATCATCCTCTCCACTGTTTTTTTGTATTTTTGTAAATATAATTTGTAAACTATCTAACTATATTAAAGCATGTTTTATGTAGGCAGTCAAATTTAAACAACACTTTTAAATAACAATTGATAAATCAGTCTTTTTCTTACATGACAATATATATAAATTGGTGTATATATTGTTAAATAAGTAAATATCCTGATTAAATCAAGGGTTTTAAGTAATGTGTTGTTTAAATTTGACTATCAATAAATAACAATATATAATAAAAATGTAGATATATATTACATCTTATAAAATACAATAAATGTTGATAAATAAGGAGTTTTTAAAGGTGTGTTTATAAATGGTTGATTTGTCAACTGTTTTAAAGCTTTTTATTTTTTAATCAAAAAGGTGGAGTAGTGTTGCTACAGACCTGCTACAGAGGTGCTACAGATATGCGGTAGCTATGCAGTAAATATAAGTGATTTAAACATATCAAATTTTACTATTTTATAAAAAATAGTAAGTATAGAGGTTGATGAATAAGCTTTTTGAAGAGGTTAAATAAAATAAATAATGATTAAAAATTTTTTTTATTTTTAGAAAAAAATGGTCAAAAGGGGGTGTTTAAATTTTTTTAAATAAAAATTTATGATTTTTGAGGTGATTTTAAGATAAAAAACTTTAAATAAAATATTGTGTAAAAAATAAAATGGAGAGGATGGTATATGACATTAAATAATCGCAAAATAAACACAGCAGAGTTATTAAGTATTGTAAACAATTCAGATGGAGTGTATGAAAGAGATTTACTAAAGCTATTAAACTGTAATGACTCTAGATTAAACAATATATTAGCTAACTATGCTAGTGATAAAGTTATAAAAAAAGATAAAATTAAACAAAACTACTATTACAAATCTAAAATCGACTTAAATAATTTGGAGAGTACACAAAATTTAGTTAGTTTTATGGATATTATTAATAAATTCAGAATTAAATATAGTAGAGTTAGCTTAAAAAAAGATAGTAAAACAAAGGAAAAGTCTTTATTTATTGACACAATTATTGATTTTAAAGATGTTTTGAGGAAATATAAATTAAAGGTAAGTAATATTCACTATGACAATTTAGATGATTTAAAAATCGAAGAATCTAAGCAATATGCAGATATATTAGTAGTTTCTGAATCGAGTTTACTAACAGAAATCCAAAAAAAGATAATAAAAAAAGAATTTCGAGAAGATATTTTAATTTATGATTGCAACTTAGAAATTATATATTGCTTTAAAACTCGGAAATCTGAAAATGGTAATATTATTAACATATCAGCACTAGAAATCACTGATGTATCAGAGTTTCTTAAATTTTTAACTATCAATAAATTATTTGTAACAGTGACAAATAAGGTAGAAATAAAAATAGAAAAGCAGCTATATACTGCTAAAGAACAAGATAGAGAAAAGTTTTTTAAAAAGAAAGGGGGTTATCAATCATGAGTAATTTTGATTTTAGTAATTTAAGCAGTAATAGTAACAACAATAATAATGATGGTGATAAAGATTTACTTACAAAAGCTAGAGAGATAGCGACAGTAATAGTAGATAATATCATTAAATATAGTAAGTTAGCTTACAACACAGCAAGTCCGATTTTGAGGGAAAAATCAGGACAATTAGCTGATGTTACAAAAAATATATCTAATAAAGCTTTGAGCAAATACGAGCAAAAACAAAAAGAAAAGAAAGTATATCTAAAATACAAGACAATAAACAAAATATATGATGACTATAAAGATAGCATTTTAGATTTAGAAAATAAAATAAAAGAAGCAAATAAAAAAGAAAAAAATCAGGAAAAAACTAATGATAAATCATCAATTGCATTAATACTATTGATTGCTGTTATATCATTAGTAATTATTTTTAAGTTTATATTATCTAACTTTTTTGCAATAATATTGATTTTAATAGCATTTGCACCGCTTTTAAGTGTTTTTGCAAACCGCTTAATAATTAAAAACAATAAAGATAAAATGGATAAAGTCGCTATATTTAGACCTGATTTAAAAAAGGTTTTTGAAAAAATGGCATTATATATCAATGATGATGATGATTTATATGATTTTATCAAATATTATCAAGCAGAATTAATTAATCTAGAAACATTTTTAAATATCAAACTAGATGCTAATCAAATCGAATTGTCAGTAGATAAAACAGATGGAGAATTAATGCTAGCTTTAGGAAATGTTGAATTAAATCAAAATAGTAAAGTAATTGCCGAAACATTGGATGATGTTGAGATGAATAAGTTTAATATCATAACTAATGGAAATTATTTAATAAAAGACAATAATATTTTGATACTTTTTGATAATTGGATAACTGACTATTTAAGAATTGCGAAAGCGATTGATATTAAAGAAAGAATTGAGTCATTAGGATATTTAAGCTTTTTTGAAACTGGAGAAGAATCTGAAGAAGTTGATTTAAGTAGATTTAGCAGAAAAGGTAAACAAATCATTAATAAATTAAAACAAGATGCTACTAAAGAAAAGCTAGGTATGTATGTGCATGATGCTTTTTCTGAGGGAATCACAGAAAACAAGTATTTTATCAAAATAAGAATGGTTTTGCAGAACACTAATAAAGCTAAAGCAAAGAGCTTGTTAAACGAAATTGGGCTGATAACAGGTATTACCCCTTCTTTAGTTGATGCGGAAAATGATAAAACTATCTACTTAAAATTTAAATATAAAGTTGATGTCAAATCTAGAGAATTTAAATTTAAAGATATTTTAGAGCAAGCAAAAAGAGGAGAAATAAATATTGGTGCAACAGATGCAGGTGATTATATAGTTAAGTATCCTAGAAATGATGATGCATTAAATGCATTAATTGGTGGACTTTCAGGAAGCGGTAAGTCAACTTTTGCAACTAGATTAATAACTAATGCTTTATATTTAGATGATGGAAATGGTTTTTATGACTATCAAGATATTTTTATTGGTTCTGTTAAAGCTAAAGATGATTATTTTCCTTTGAAATGGGAAGAAAAAGGAATGTTTATGACTGATAACCCAATTGAAATTTATAAAATGCTTTTAAAAATAAATGATATAGCTGAAAAAAGAGCTGAAATATTTAGAAAAAATGGCTGTGTAAATATCAAAGATTACAACAAAAAATTTAAAAATAATAAAATGGGAAAAATCTTATTAGTGATGGATGAATACAGAAATACTTTAGATAGTGCCGAAAGATTAGGAAAAGTTGAAGTTAATGGAGTCGAAATTAAAAATTTAGCTAAAGAAATCGAAAACCTTTACTCATCGATGAATACTCTACATCGTTCAAGAGGTTATAGCACATTTTGTATTACTCAAAAATTCGCAAAAACAAATGGCGGACTGGGGATGGTAGCAGATACTCTAGATTCTAGATTTTTAGGATATGCAGAGGCTGATGTTTGGAATACACAAGATAAAACAGAAACTATTTCAAGATATTTAAAAAGTAAATCAGAACAAAGAATCGGTTTGTTTATGATTAATGCATCAAGTTTTTCTCAAAATAATAAAGATGTAGTGGAAGTTGATAAAATTAGTGATTTTGTTGAGACTAAAACACATTATATTGCGACAAAAGAAATTGCTGATAACTTTGATAGATTTTTTGAAACTAACAAAAAATATGGTGATTTAATAAGATACAACTCTAATAATAGTGATGATGATTTAGATAATATTATTACTAAAGATGAATCTGAAGAAGTGTTAGACAATAAAGAAAAAGAAGAAAAAATAAAAGAATCAAAAACAATGGAAGATTTTGATTTTGAAGATTTCAATTTATAAAAAGGGGGTAGTTAATCATGTTTTATTTGATTTGTTTAATAATTTTTGCAATTAATTTATCAATCGCACTTAGATATAAAAATATCAAAACTGACAATTTAAATCTAGAGGAGTATATTAAATCAAAATTTGAGGTATCTGACAGTCAAGTAAATAAAGAAATATCGAGCGATATTTTTGATTTTGATAAATTTAACAACATATGATGTCATTTAAATTTGACTTAATATTGTATTTATGTTAATATAATATTATAGAGATATGTAATAGCGAAAAGTCGCATATCTCACTGTCATTTTAAATTTATTCGCTGAAGCAAGGTTACTCCGCCTTGCTTCTTTTTTTGCATTAAAACATTGTTATATCAATGTTTATTATAAAGTGTTGTTTAAATTTGACTATAGTATTTTAAGATGCTATTAATAGATGTATAGATAAATGTTATATCTAAATAAATATAAAAAAGGAGATTTTATCATGAGCAAATTAGAGGTAATCAAACATAATTATGTATTAGATTTTAAGCAAAATGGAGATAAAGTTGATGAGTTAGAACAATCAGAAAAAGACAAATTAGATAATTTAGCAGAAACTCAAGTATTTAGACGATTAGAAAAAGCATTGGATAATGTTGCAGATTGTATATTAGATACTAATGTTTTAGATGATAGAGATAAAGTAATTGTTAGTAATGCAGGCTTTATCGATTTTGACAATTATTATAATTTGTATCTAACAACAAATTATACTTGTTTTGATACTTTTGATAATAAAAAAAATATTGGTATCTATTATTTTAAAGAGTTATTTGCAAATGATGGCAAGATGATTTATTTATTGACAAGATTAATTAATTTTTCTGAAAGTATTGATGTTACGAAAAAAATTGAAAGAATCGGTAACAGTAATCTGATAAATGTAACCGAGGTCTTGGAATTTAAACTATAAAGGGGAAAATAATAAAATGAAATACTTAAAATTTGAAGGGAAGGATAATACAACATTTGATAGAGATTTAAATTATCGCTATTATAATCAAATCTACAAAAATCAAGAATTAGTAATTGATAAAGACTTGAGATTAATGCTAAAAAATAGACTCGATAATGGATTTAAGAAAGAAAAATTAAGCAAACAATCAGCAACTATCGATAATATGATTAATAATTTAGACTTGCTACAATCAATCGAACAACTACAATCAATCATTAATCAATATCCGATAATTAATAAAAACTTTGATAAATCAGCTTTTATTGATACTTTAGATATACAAGTGTTGATGTTTAAATTAGTAAATATCAAAGTAGATGACGACTTGAACATTGAAAGCTTTGAAATACTAGCTAAATATATTGTCAATAATCAAAACAAAGAATCCGAAATAAACACAGCAAGAAATATACTATATAACATAATTAAATCTGATGATTACTCACTAGCACTTTTCCAAAAAATTATTGGGAAATCGAGAAGAAGGTTAGATAGTGATTTAGTTAAAGTTACTAATGTTAAATATACTGCAGATGACAAATTTAAGTTAAATACTGTTAATCTGACTTTTCTATTTTAAAATAAGAATCTATACAAACATTGATATGATAGTTTTTATTATCAAAGTGTTGTTCAAATTTGACTATAGATTAAGAAGATGCTATTAATGATTATAGATAAAAATATTGTATCTTATAGAATATAATAAAAAGGAGTGAGTTTTAAAAAATGAAAAAAGTAGATATTGATGTATTAAATTATGTAGAAAAAATGGTGGAGAAAGGAACGAATGTAAGCTTCGAAAAGATTCACAATGAAGGCTTTGAAACACCATTGATTCAGATTATTGTTAAAAATGGCGGAATCAAAGAATTTATACAATATGATTACGAGCATATCAATTCATTAGATGATTTGAAAGAACATTTAGATACACAAATAAGCTATTTTAATAGCCAAATATGTAAAAGCTCTTATTAATTTAAGAGCTTTTAGACAATAAATGGAGGGAGGTAAATTGAAAGGAAATAAAAAATTAAAGATAGCTTTAGTATTAACAAGTCTAATTAGTGTTAGTTTAACAAGCTTTGTAGCTTATCAACAATTTAACAATAATAATAATAATGAAAAAGGTAAAACTATTGAAACAACTATATTTACTGAAAATATTGATATACCAGAAAATACTGAAACAACAAAAGAATTTAAATGTCCGATTAATGATTTGGAAACTTTTAAAAATGCTGATGGAATAGAAGTCTTCAGCTATTATGTCAATCAAGATTGTGATGAAATAGTTATTGATAGTTATGTTGCAAGTGATTATATAGCAGATTTACAAATACCTGAAAAAATTAAGGATATTGAGGTAACAGCTATTAGGGATAGAGCATTTGCTAATGTTACTTTTAAATCAATAAAATTACCTGATAGCATTAGATATATTGGAAAAGAAGCCTTTAGAGAATCAGACATTAAAGAGCTAATTTTGCCTAAAAACTTAGAGGTGATTGACAACAGAGCTTTTCAATATGCAAACAATTTAGAAGGAACTTTAGAAATTCCTGAAAATGTTAGATATATCGGTCAAAATGCTTTCCAGTCAAATTATCTAACAAACATTATTTTTCCTGAGTCTTTGGAAGTAATAGAAGATGGAGCATTTTTATATAGCGAGTTAGAAAATGTTGAATTTAAAGGGAACGGTAAAAATCTTAAAAAAATAGGAGTTGATGCTTTTTCGGTAGCTAAAGTTGATAACAAAATCGATGTCAGAGCTTTTGAAAACCTTGAAATATATGACTTTAATAACCCTATTTTGTATTTTGATGAAGAAATTTTAAACGAAGGAGTGATTGATTAAACCATGAAACTACTTGAATTTTTGATAGCTAATAAAGATAATGTTGTATTTTGTTTAGCTATTTTATCGCTAATAATACCTATTTTTATCAAGTATAAGAGGAAACTAACAATCATATTAGCAATTATCAGTTGCATTTATATTTACAATACTTACCAAAATTTTGATAGCAAAACAGATAAAATTGCAGAAAACACAACAGGAATTGTTAATAAAGCAAAGAAGCAAGTATCTGAAACAGTCAACAATATTTCAGAAAAAGGAAGTAACTTGTTAGATAAAAATAATGAGAATTTTGATAAACGAAAAAAAGAAAAGCAAAAAGAATCAAGGATTGGAACATTAAATTCAGAAGCAGTTATTGATAATACTAATGAATCTGACAATTTAAAAGCAACAACAGAGTCAACAACAGAAACTACTGATATTGAATTTGAAAATGAATTAGCTGAATACTATAACAATTTAGACAATTTTAAAACTTATCAAAATCAAAATGAAATCAAAACTGATGATGACGAAAGAGCTAATACCTCATTAGCTGATTTAGAAAACGAGAAATATTAAAGCTCTTATATTTAAGAGCTTTAGAATTTAATCAATGAGTGCAAAAACTTTGAATGTTTCGCACTCTTTATTGAAGCAAGACAAATCAAATGAATTAAAGTGCAAAAACAAGGTGCAATAATTAAAACAAAAAATATAGGAGAGGATGGTATTGAATAAAAAATATGGGTATGCAAGAGTAAGCACTAAAAATCAATTTAATCATGAAACATATTTAAACCAATTTGAAAAATTGAAAAATGAAGGAATTTTAGAAGAAAATATCTATTTTGATAACTATTCAGGGAAATCAGCTAAAGATAGAGAAAATTTGAATAAGTTATTAGATTTAGTAGTTGATGGTGATACAGTAGTTACAACAAAATTAGATAGATTAGCTCGTAACGCCTCTGATGCTTTAGAAATTGCAGAGCAGTTAAATAAAAAAGGTGTAAAACTTCATATTTTAAACATGGGATTAATTGATAACTCTCCCATCGGAAAGCTGATGTTTACAGTTTTTAGTGCTTTTTCAGAATTTGAAAGAGATTTAATTGTTGAGCGAATGCAAGAAGGAAAGGAATACAAGCGGAAACATGACCCAGATTTTCGAGATGGTCGAAAAAGTAAGCTAAATACAAAACAATTAGAGATTATTTATAAACATTTTGAAGATGGAATGCTTACAAATGAAGAAATAGCTAATATGTTTAATGTGTCTAGGAGAACTATTATGTATCGAAAAAAAGACTGGAAAGATATGAAAAATATGGGGAAATTATAGTGCTTATCCAAAGCACTATTTTACTTTACTTTTTTATTAAACAGTTTAAATATCTAACATGATAAGCTACTTTTAACTGCTAAGAATAAACAACAATGCTATTCAAAATTGACTATAGTATAACTAGATGATAATATATAAATATAGATAAATATTGTATTTAAATAAATGTAATATTTATATAAATTTAAAAATAGGAGGGAGGCAAAATGACTGATGGAGCATCTCAAGGCTTGTTTGTGATTGTTGCAGTTGTAATTTTTGGTATTTTCGTATTAATCGCTTATATCTTGTTTAAAGACACTTTACAACCAAGCCTGAAAGGAATCTTCGAAAACGCAACTTCTGGTGCAGAAGCAAGTTTAAACAGACCTTAAATGTATAAATAAAAAAGATATTAAGCTTTAGATATTGATTGATATCTAAAGCTTTTCTTATTAGCTTTTTATAAAAAATAGGAGGTGTCATTAATGAGCGAAGGAGCAAATCAAGGTTTATTTGTAATTGTAGCAGTAGTGATTTTTGGTATTTTTGTATTAATTAGTTATGTATTATTTAAAGATACTTTAAAACCGAGGTTATCAAACATATTTACTGATGGATTAGAACAAGCAGAGGATGCTATCGACCCCAAAATTATTACCAAAATCACTATTATTGAAAAGACAAACGAAATAAAAAATTTAAAGAAAAATCAGACTGAAGAATACTATATCAAAGTGTTTGCTAATGCTTTCGAGTTTAGAGACCAAGATGGAGATATTATCAAATCTAGAAAGCTAAATTTAGAGTTTAAATTTCATGACAGGTCAACAAACTATCCAACTTTTGAGCAATTTATGAATAGTTCTATAGATGGTCATAGTAATTTAAGACTAGGTGTTACAGCTACTGCAAAAACAGAAAAATCTGTATCAGCAGCAACAAAGGTTAATGGCTCTAGTGGAATCACAATTTTTGGAAGCTTATAGAGAGGTGTGAAATGAAAAAAATAAAAATTTTTAATAACGAGAAAAAGAAAGAAATTGTTTTTGATTTTAATGATTTAGATAACAATATCTATCAATACACTACTAATGATAATAAAGTAATTACATTTGATTATACTCAAACTAAAGATTTGATTGATACTGCATTAGCTGATTGCAAAGTTGATATTTTTAAAGTTTTTAGGCAAAAATACAGTTTAAGTGATACAACATTTTTTAACAATCAACAATCAAAAGACCCTCGATATAATTTAAAGTTATATCTAATTTATTTAGACTTAAAGCAAAATAAAGACAAAATTAATCATGAAATCGAGCTGATGGAAAATGCAATTAAGACTAACAAGATATCAGTAAATCAATATGCTAAATTATCAAAAATAACTAAGCAATCACTGTTTAATATTAAAAGTAACAAGCAAGATAAAGGTAATAAATATTTTTATAAAACTTATCTAAAAATAGTTGAAGCAAATAAATATTTAAAAGAGTCTTAAATTCAAGGCTCTTTTTTGTAGATATAATAGTATTTGTATAAAAGTGTTGTTCAAATTTGACTCTGTTTAAAGATGATGCTATAAATAGATTATAGATATAAAAATTATATTTAAATGAATATAATAATTAATAATTTGAAAAAAATAAAAAAACAAAGGAGTGTTTAAAATGACAGTTAAACAAACAATAATGACTTTCGCAGTAACAACAATGATGGCAATGACAATGGCAACAACAACAGCAAATGCAGATACATTAGATAAAACAGCAGAAATAGCTAATCAAACAACACAAGTAGCTAATGATATTAAGAGTGATGTTAAAAATGATGGATTAATTGAAACAATAGATAAAAATAGAGGAAATATTGAAAGTTTGGTAGATAAAGGTGGAGAACTTGCTTACAAATTTAACGATAAACTGGATGATGCAGTGAGTTACACAAAAGAAACAACTAATAAAAATTTTATTACAAAGACAATCAAATTTGTATCAATTTTGGTTGCTGATAAAACTAAAGAACAAGCATTAGATGAAGAAAAACAAGATAAATCAATTGTCGAAACAGCAAAAGAGCAAGTAACTAATAATGATTTACAATCATCAACTAAACAAGCACTTAAACATCAATTTAGTGGGAGTGGATTTGCAAGCGTACCTGAGGGTTTTGGAGGATTTTTACTAGTAGGAATTAGAGTATTGTTGGGGATAATTGCAATAACTACATTTGGATTACTTGTTTTATATATTCGCAAACTTAAAGGACAGGACAATAATGGCGATATTAAAAGCAAAAATGCAGAAATTGATAGAGATTATGTTAGATGTCAAAGAAAATTGAGCAGAATAAGATAATAATTAAAACTTTTTAAATAGCTAAATATTAACTATTTAGCTATTGATAAAGGTTTTAAAAAGCCTAAAAAATAAAAATAGAAAGGAGGTTTTTCATAATGAAGAACAAAAGAATAATCAATATCTTAATGACAAGTGGTTTACTATTTTCAAGCATTTTAACAACTACACAAACAACAACAACAGCATTTGCAGAAACTAATCAAGAACAAGTAGAAAGCAATGAGATTACAGCGATTAATGTATCAATCAAATCAAACTTAGAATTGAGCTATGGATTTGATAGTGATTATTATCTAAGTGCTCTAAACAATAATTTTAGATTTACTGACCAAAATGGAAACGAAATATCTATACAAAAGCTTGATATTACTTATAGATTCCATGACATCGGTACACACTATTTTGATTTCGATGAATTCATGAGAACAAAAGCAAGTAATTTAACAGGTGTAGGTAACATGACATCAAGAGCAGGTTTAACAGCAACACTTAAAGAAAACCCTGAAATTAAAGGGATTCAGAAAGTTAATGGAGCAAATGGAATGTCTATTGAAATAGTCAATCAAGCACCTATTATTAATACAAAAGTTGATAATCCAACTGTATTAGAGGGTACAAGTTATCAAGAGTGGGAAAATATTGTATTTAGTGATTTAGAGGATGATAGAGATGGTTTAATCTTGCAGAAATCGGTAGTTTATCCTGAAAACTTTAATAAAGACAAAATGGAAACAGGGGAGTATCAAATTAAATACAGAGTTACTGACAGCAAAGGTGCAACCTCAGAAACAATCGAAAGATTGACAGTTGCACAAGTATTTGCACCAGAAATTATAGCTAATGACACTACTTTAATAGCAGAAACTAAAGACTTTAACCCTTTGACAGATTTAAATGTAAGTGTTACTGATAGTTTAGATGACAATCCGACTTTAGAAGTGATTGAAAATAATGTAAATCTTAAAAAAGAGGGAGAATATCAAGTAAAATATAGAGCGACTAATAAATTTGGTAAAGTTTCTGAAAAAGAAGTAACGGTAAAAGTAGTATCAGAAAATCCAGTTTTAATTGCTGAAGATAAGACATTTACAGAAAATTTAAGTCAATCAGATATTATTGATATTTTAAATGCAACAGCAACTGACAAAGTTGATGGCGATATCACTAACAATATTAGAGTAGCTGAAAACAATGTGAATTGGAATGAAAATGGTAGATATACAGTAATATTAGCAGTTACTAACAGCAACAATAAAACTATACAAGTAGCTGTAAATGTTAGAGTTGATATTAAATATACTTTGACAATTGATTATGTAGATGAAAATGGCAATAAATTAGCAGATTCTAAATTAATTGTAGCTAATCAAGCAACAGAAATTGATGAAAAAGCTTTAGAAATTGATGGATATACAGCCAAAAAAGACACAATATCAACTGTTTTAGATAGCGATAAATCTATTAAATTTGTTTATGTTAAAGATAAAGAAGATGTAAACCCACCAGTTGACCCTATTGACCCTGTTGAACCAACAGAGCCTACAAATCCAGTAGAACCTACTGAACCAACAACACCAACAGACCCTGAAAAACCTACTGATAATGGTGATGGGAATGGAAATGGTAATGTTGTAACAGATAATGAAGGAACTACTGATACTACAACAACAGATACAAATAAAGAAGATTCTAAAGAAGATACTAAAAAAGAAGATAAGAAAGACAAACTTTATCAGACAAATCATAAAAACAACAATATCTTAATAGCATTAGCAACAACAGCAATCATAAGCTTATTATCATTTATCACATTTAAAAGATTTAAAAAATAAGGCTAAATTAGAGTAGTTTAACCGCTACTCTTTTTTTAAATCAAAATAGGAGGGGGATTGATGGAAAAGTTATATATACACTTAAAAAATTTAAGAAAAGTTGCTGTTGTAATGCTATTAGTATTTACTACTTTTTATTTGTTGCTAATGTTTTTAAATCAAAATGATAATCAAGAAATAGCTAAAAATATTGAAAAATTTAATGATAGTGTGATTGTTGCTAAAACTGATAATACTAAAGCAGACATAAAAGAAATAGAGAAGAATATCGAAAAGGTAAGAGAAATAGAGGGAGGGAATGTAGAAAGAGTAAATCAACTAACATCTGAGAATGAGAAAGTGAAAGAAAATATTGATTTAAATATTGAAGAAGAAATAATAGAGAATAGCTATAAATCTTTAGAAACAACTGATAACTTTGAAAAATTAGGAATAATCGAGATACCTAAAATTGATTTAAATTTATCAATATTTAAAGGCAAGCCTTTTGTAAATACTAAAAATAGACAAGATACAATGTTATATGGTGCAGTAACAAATAAAAAAAATCAAAAAATGGGCAGAGGGAATTATGTATTAGCAAGTCATATTATTAGTAATAGCAACTTACTTTTTACAAGCATTAATCAGTTAGAAAAAGGAGATGTTATTACTTTAAAAGATAGTGAATATTCCTATCAATACACTGTCTACAATAATTTTATAGTATCTAAAGATGAAACATGGATATTAAATGATATTAAAGATTATAGTATTTTGACTTTATATACTTGCTATGATGACAGCACCAAATTACCTGAAAATCGAGTAGTTATTAGAGCAGTGCTTACAGATATTAATTAAATAATTGGTAATTTTGTAGAAATAAAGTCCTTAATTAGGGCTTTTTATTTTCTCATGACTTTTTGTATTGTGATTGATATAATAAGAAAGACTAGACTTTGATTAGGAGATGGCAAATGGATACTAGATTAATGAAACAGATTAAAGATATTTTAAAAGAGTTCCCGCAGTATTGGAACGGTGAAGAGCTACAAAGACCAATCGTTATTGATGATTTGAAAAATTATGATGCACTTTTAATTTCAGCATTATTAAAAAATCAGAAAATTAGAGAGAATTATTCGATAAAAGCTGGAGATGTCGTTATTTTTAAAGTGCAAGAATTTATTGATATTTTACGATACAAAGACTATTGGGCAGATAGCTATACTAAATACTCGAATAATATTGGATTGTCAAGTGAAGGTAAGTATCTTCAATACAATACTGATGTTGTTTTAGATTTTCCTTATAAAGATTGTGTTCTAGAGGGGGGAATGACTAAGGAAGATGCTGGAAAAGAAGAAGTTTTCTATAATGAGGTCATTGCAAGAGATGAAATAGATACTCTTTTAGCACCTAAAGCATTTGTAAATGTGAAAAAATTTGATGCTGAAGGGGAACATGAAGTTGATTCTTTTAATGATAAGGATAATTTAATTATCAAAGGTAATAATCTATTAGCTTTACATTCTTTAAAGGAAAGATTCTCCAAGAAAATTAAAGCTGTATTCATAGACCCTCCATATAACACTGGCGGGGATTCTTTTAAATATAATGATAGATTTAACCACTCTTCTTGGTTAACCTTTATGAGAAATCGATTGGAGGTAGCAAAGGAATTATTAAGTGAAGATGGAAGCTTGATGATGACTATTGATTATAATGAATTATCATATCTCACAGTTTTAACTGATGAAATATTTGGAAGAGAAAATTTGCAAAATATTATTACTGTAAAGAGGTCAAGTGCCTCAGGAGCCAAAGTTATAAATCCAGGAGTAGTCAATGTATCTGATTATTTATTGATTTACTCAAAAAATAAATCCATGTGGAAACCCAACAGAATTTTTGCTCCAAAAGAAAGAGACAAACGATATAATCAATTTATCACTAATTATGATTCAGACAAAGAAGATTGGAAGTATATCCCATTATTAGATGCTTTCTCAGATAAATTGAAAATTAAGAAATCACGACTAAAGACTGAGCTTGGTGACGATTATGATAACATATTAAATAAGTTCGCATATGAGAATGCTGACCGTATTTTTAGATTTGTAAGCTTAGATGATAATCAGATAAGTAAAGCAACAAAAGATTTGAAATATTTATCAAAACAAAATAGCGATAGGTTGTATCATATGGAACGGGATGGATATAGTGATTATTATATAATGAATGGACAAGCTATGTTATTTATGAAGGATAGACTTATAAGTGTAGATGGTGAGATGAGATTTGGTTCAGCTTTAACTGAGATATGGGATGATGTATTACCAAATGATTTACACAATGAAGGTGGAGTCTCATTCAAAAAAGGCAAAAAAACAGAGAAGCTAGTAAGTAGGGCAATTGAATTAACTACAAATACAGATGATTATGTGCTGGATTTTTTTGGAGGTTCTGGAACTACTGGTGCTGTGGCTCTAAAGCTAAAAAGAAAATTCATTATTATTGAGCAAATGAATTATATAGAATCTGTGACGAAAACAAGAATGTATAAAACAGTAAAAGGCGAAAGTACTGCTGGAATTTCCAAAGATGTTAACTGGCAAGGTGGAGGTTCATTTGTTTATGCTGAATTGATGGAATTAAATCAATTATATATGGACAAAATTGACCAAGTATCTACTAAAGAAGAATTAGCTGATTTATGGAATGAATTGGATAACAATGCTGATTTGAACTTCCAATTGGATAAAGAAAAACTAGTCTATGAATTGTTAAAAGAAAATGATGAAGAAGAAGGCTCTGTTACTTTTAATGACTTAACTTTTGAAGAACAAAAAGAAATTTTCAAAAAAGCATTAGATAAGAATCAATTATATGTGCCTTATTCTGAAATTGAAGATAAGAATGTTATCATATCTGATGATGACAAAGCCTTTAATCATAGTTTTTACAGCAACGAGGGGGAATAGTTATGGCTAAAGAAAGACTATATGAATGGTTAGATAGTCAAATGTCTAATATGTTTTATACAAGTAATAATCCCCATGAAGTTCCTGAATATATAAAAGCTAATTTAAAAGATGAACTTCGCCATTATCAAGAAGAAGCCTTTAGAAGATTTCAATTTATACAAGATGATAATTTAATAGCAGGTATCAGTAATGCTGGCTTCCAAAGAAAGCAACTATTATTTAATATGGCGACAGGTTCAGGAAAAACTATGGTTATGGCGAGTTTGATGTTGTATTTGTATAAAGAATTCAATTATCAAAACTTTATTTTTATTGTAAATACTGATGCGATTATTAAGAAAACTCAAGAGAATATGCTAAATAGTCAATCGAATAAATACTTATTTAATCCTAGTGGTATCTCCATTGATGGAGAACAAATTATGATTCAACCAGTGGACAATTTTCCTGCTTTTAAAGATAAAAATACTATTTATTTAAAATTGACAACGATTCAAAAAATTCATGGAGAGTTAATTAAACCTCGAGAAAATGGCATCTCATTAGAAAGTTTGGAAGAGGAAGATATTATCATTTTAGGTGATGAAGCTCATCATTTTAATGCTTCTACAAAAGATGAGAAAAAGAATAAAGAGTCATGGGAAAAAACTATTGTTGATAAAATGTTATATTTGAGAGATGGTAATAAGCTTTTAGAGTTTTCCGCGACTATAAATATGGATGATAAAAATATCTCGCAAAAATATAGTGATAAAATTCTTTACAAATATGATTTAGGCGAATTTATGACAGATGGCTATTCTAAAAATGTTTTAAGGCTACAATCTTCAGAAAATGATGATGAAAAAATGAAAGATGCCCTCTTATTAAGTCAATACAGAAAATTAATAGCTAGAGAAAATGGGATTTTATATTTCAAACCTATTATCATGTTTAAATCAAGTAAAATTAAGATTTCTGAGCAAAAACAACTAGATTTTAATGCTATCATAGAGAATTTGTCTGTTGAAAGTTTAACTAAATATATTAATCAGAGAAAAACAACAGTATCATCGAATTCTACACTCTATAAAGTTTTTTCTTATTTTTTAGAGCAAGATTTAGATAGTGTTATCCGAGAAATTCAGGAGGATTTTGAAGCTAGAAATATTTTAAATGCGAACGAAAAAAACATGTTAAATGAGGATAATGCAGTATTACTGAATAGTTTAGAAGATATCAATAATCCAATTCGAGTTATTTTTGCTGTAGCGAAACTTAATGAGGGATGGGATGTTCTAAATCTTTATGATATTGTTAGGATTTCTGAAGGTGCAGGAGTAACCAGAACCGCTACAGATAGTGAAGCACAATTGATTGGTAGGGGAGCAAGATATTTTCCTTTTGAATATGAAGGTGAGAAAAGTTTTAAAAGAAGATTCGATAATCAAAATACTGATTTAAGAATATTGGAAACATTACATTATCATACTATTAACGAGAAAGGTTATCTAGCTAACCTTGAGAAATCAATGAATGCTGTAAACTTAATTAGTTCAAGTGATGAGACAGTTCGTATACTTTCAACTAAACTAAAACATTCTTTCAAAAATACAAATGTGTATAAACAAGGGAACTTATTTGTGAATGAAAGTAGGGAAACTACTCCTGAAGATTTTAATTCTTTAGAAAAATTTACCATATCTAAAGAATGGGAAACGGAATATTTTGGTTCAACTGTGGAAACTGATTACAAAGGAAATATTAATGATGACACTGTTATTCAAAGAGAATTTGAATATTTAACAGTTGATAAGAGATTCTTTAAAAAAGCTTTGCAAAGAAATCCATTTTTTAGATTTATTAATCTGAAAAAATATCTACCTTTGTTGAAATCTAAAGATGAATTAATTGATAGTGAACAGTATTTCAATGGTGTTTCTATCAAGGTATCTTTACCTAAAGGACAACATATTTCTGATTTATCAGCTATAGAAAAACTAGAAATTATTGATAAGTTCTTAACTTATTGTGAAGAGAAAATTCGCAAAAATTATCAGAAAGAAATTGGATTAAAAGTTTTCAAACCAATTTCTATTAAAGATACTTTGAGAGATTATGAAGTGGTAGTTCCTCTTTATGAAACAGGACATATTACTCAAAGAATTGAACTTCACCAAATGAAAGGGAAGGATTGGTTTGTTTATACAGATGCTATTATGAATCGCTTAGAATATGCAATGGTAGAACTGATGGGAAGCTTTATTCATGAGTTAGAAGCTAAATATAAGCAAGTTTATTTAATTAGAAATGATGAAAAAGCAACAAGATATAAATTGACTGAATTTGGTGGTCCTAGAGGATTTATGCCCGATTTTATTCTTTATTTAGAAAATGAAGAATTTGTCTATCAAGTATTTGTCGAACCAAAAGGTGAAGACAGGGAAAAAGAAGATGCTTGGAAGCAAGAAATGCTATATGCTCTGAATGGTTCAGATGTTGAAATCATAGGAGAAAATGATAATGTCAAATTAGTTGGTATTAAGTTTTACAACAATAAGAATAAAAGAGAATTTATCAGTGATTTATCAGAAAAAATCAATAATGGTGAGATTTTAGATGGTAAGTTAGAATTATTCATTGGTGAATAGCTGAAGTAATTCTTGTTATCTTGAATATTAAAATAAGCTAGTATTGTCATAAAAGATTGTAAGTTTAATTTTAAAAATATCAGACTAAGATATTAATTAAAATGTAAAACTATTAAATCTATAAGACAATACTAGCTTTTTATATGTTTTTGAAATTATCATTTGTTAATTTGTTGATTTTAAAGTAATTTTGAAAATGCTTTTCAGTAAATTTAGTATTAAGTATAAGAGCTAAAGTTTCACTTTTGCTTGACACAAAGCATCTTCGATTTACATCACAATACTTAATAAAATAGTGCTTAAAAATACTGTTTACAAACATTCCTCGTCCACCTTCGGCTGTTGTAAAAAAATAGGGAGCTAACTCAGTGATTTTATTAAATATTTCTAGGTCGGTATATAATCCAGTATTTTTTTTAGAAAAAGCAAGCATATCTCGATAAGATAAATCTTTGCAATTATAATTTAGTAGATTATCACTTAACTCTGCTAAATGCTCTTTATTAGCGATTAATTCTTCGGATGTCATATTTAATAAATCATTACTTTTTAAGTAATCAAAAATAATATTATCAACTAAATCTGTTTTTAATACATTTTTAAATTCTTTTTCATCTTTATGTGCTTTTAAATAGTCATTTAGATTTGCTAAATATAATTTAAAGACTAAATTGACTTGATTTTCAAGGTGTATTCCGCTTTGTACTTTTTCTCTTTTTTTATTAGTTTCGGTTGCTCTTTTTTCTGCTTTTTCGATAAATTCTTTAGTTTTCTCATTAATTGTTTCTAAATCTTTTTCATCTAAGATAGTATCGATTAATACCCATTTATTGTTAATATCGCCAATTTTTCTTTTAAACCTATATTCAATTTTGTTATCAACAATTGATTTATATTCAAATTCATCATCTTTTTTTATCATATCTAACAGTCCTTTACTTAGTCTATATATACATAATATACACTATCAAATATTTAAAATCAAATTTTACATTAAGTTAAATACAAAAAAGACTGGTTTTAACAGTCTTTAAATGATTAGTGATTTTAAATAAACAGGGTCTGAGCTAATTAAAATAAATTTATCACTTACTTTATTATCATAGTTAATAATAAAATTCCCTTTGTCTTTTGATAATTTAACAGATTTAGCTTTAGTAATATTTTTAAATACATCAAGCATATCTTTAACATCATCTTGATTAGCTAAAGCTATTTTTGTTGTTGTTTTTAAATTATCCATAATCCAATTGTAAATAGCAGTAGATACAGTTTCGATTGCATTATCATCATTTTTTTTATACATAAGTTCTGATTGTTCATCGGTTAATGTTAAATCTGGGATTATATTATCCAATGCTTCTAAAACTTTACAGTCAAAATGGACATATTTATTAGCTAAATAAATGATTTCAAAGTCAATATCTATGTTGTATTTTGTCTGCAAATATTTTGTATTTATAGTAATAGCCTCGCTTAAATTTTTAATAAATAAATCTTTATCTAGAGTATTATTACTATCAGTAATATTTGTATTTAAAAAACTTTGATAATTTTTAAATATCTGCATTGCTTTTGCTTTAGCTAACTCTTTTATTAGATTATCTATTTGACTGTCATCTGTAAAATTTCTGTTTTTACAGATTTTAACAACATCAGATTTTGAATAATCCCTAAATTCATATTCTAAAACATCATAAGTAACTATTAATTCTGTAACATTGCTACTTTGTTTAATTCTAAAAGGTACTTTTGTTGCTTGTTTAAATATCAAATTAAGATAATAAACATAAGTCTTTACTATTTCCTCGTTACTTTTTTTCAATCTTTTATCAATTTTCATAATAAACACTCCTCTCTTTTTTTATTTGATTAGATACAATATTAATCTATATCTAATTAATAGCATCTAATAATTCTATAGTCAATTTTAAGTATCTTTCTATTATTCAGTATCTAAGGACAAGTAATATCCACCATAAATTAATCATTATCAATGTAAGCTAAACCTTGATATATCAACAATATCTCCACTTAATTTGCTTCTTACCCCCCCTATATATAATATAATATTACTTTAGGGGGGGTATAAAAGAATATCATTGATAAATCAAGGTTTTAAGCATTTAATTAATTGTTTTTAAAATATTGAGGATTAGCAAGCTACGCTTGCTTACTTAATAAAGATGTTTAAGTTTAGTAATATATGTAAAATTTGCTCTCTATTAAAAAGTCTATAAAAGCTATATTTATCAATGGTTATTTAAGGTTTTATCATTAGATATTTAAATACCTTGAAAATACTCAAAATTAGACCTCTTAAAAACCTTAATAAATCAATACTTTTAAATATCTCAAAATAAAAAATACCTCTCAGATGAAAGTTAGTGTAGATTTACCCACAAATAAATATTCGAATCATTTGAGAGGTGTTTTTTTCAAAATAGGTTAAAAAATCATTGATATTACAGTAATCTTGTAATTTTGTCAACAATTATAAAACCCTTGAAAAATAAGGGTTTTTTATATGTCATTTTTTAAGTGGATTTTGTTATAAAAATTGAGATAAAATAATTAAGATTTTAAAAAATTATACTTGATTAAATGCAATATTGATGTTAAGGTCCGGTTGTAAAATTACAAAAACAAAAGAAAGAGTTGATAGATATGGACTTTAAAGACTTGCAACAAAAAATTAAAAGAGAATGCAATTCAGAAATCATTGATAGAAAGCTTTTAAAATCAATCGCAACTAAAGTTAAATCATCAGATATTATAATTAGTGCATTTGATTGTTTTGATTCTGATAATAACTTATGTCTTGTAGTTGCTACTAAATCTAAAATGATTATTGCAACTAATCAATTTTTTAAGTCTGCTAAGATTAGTGTTATTAACTTAAAAAGTGTTACTGACATTAGATTAAAAAAGGGATTATTTAAGCAACAATTGATTGTATCTAACATCAGAAAAGATACAGTGTTTTATAAAATATCTCAAAAAGCACAGCTAAATAGTTTAATCAGTATGATTTGATAAATAACAACTATACCAATTTTGAAATGCTAGGTTTTTCCAAGAAAATGTGGTTCTGTTTAGCAATTCAAGGTAAAAAATTGAGCTTGTTAAAAACATGAAAATAGGTTTTTTTAAGTTATAGATAGCTGACTAAGTAATTTGAGTTTCTCGATTGGAAACATTGGTAAAACAGCTTTTTAATGAGGTGAAGAAGTAAATGTTTTTTTGAATTAGCTGTCAAAACAGAGTGAGTCAAAACGCCTAAGGTTCTCTTAAAGCTGACCGTATTGCTAAATACAATCAATTATTACGTATCGAAGACCAATTGGGTGATGTTGCAGAATACAAAGGAATCAAATCTTTCTACAACTTAAAAAACAACCCATTCATCGGTAAATAATTACGGATACCAAAAGAGCTGCGAGGATTTTCCTCGCAGCTCTTTTTTACATATATCTCTAAAATTCTTGATGAAGTGTGGTTAGTGCATGAGCAACTGTAGGATGATGGACAGGTGAATGCGCATCTTTTTCCCATATTTGTTTGAGTTGTGCTTTCACTTCGGGTTGCATAGAGGTGAATATGACTCTTTGATCATTTAAACGTGCGACGGATAAATAATCAGCAAAGATATCTCTGGCAGTCAAATCGATACTAGGGACACCTCGGAGTGAAAAAATAATACCTTTTCTACTGATAGCTTGATCGAGTTCCTTCTTTAGCTGGTTTGCTGACATAAAGAACAAAGGGCCGGTAATATAAATAACTGCCCAATCTGTGCCAGCTTCAGAGTAGGGAAGATCCATTCTGCGCCAATCAACTTCTTCTGTAGTAATAGAAATTTTAGCGCTTTTGGCGATGAAGAAAATACAGCCTAATATAATTCCAAGTACGATAGCAATGCTTAAATCAAAAATGATCGTACTAAGCATAGTCGCAAAGAAAAGCAGGATGGCAGTTCGGTTTTTTTGATGGAGCATCGTTTTTATAGTTGACCATTCGTGCATACGCCAGCTTGTCACAAGTAAAACACTTGCTAAAGCCGTCATAGGTATCTGAGACATGATTGGGGCAAAGAGGATCATTGATAAAAATAAGAAGAACGCATGAAAAATACCGGCTAAACGGGTTTGGGCCCCCGATTTGATAGCGACGCTTGTTCGTGCAATTGCAGCTGTTGCAGGAATACCGCCAAAAAAAGGTAAAATCATATTACCGATTCCTTGAGCCACTAATTCCTGATTGCTATCTAAATCTTTTCCGGTCATACGTCCAGCCGAGGCGCCGCAAAGTAAACTTTCGATCATTCCCAGCATTGCGATACTGACAGCCGGTAAAAATAATTGTTTGAGTAATGCAAAATTTAGTGTAGAGAAATGCAGGCGCTCTCCGGTGATTAAAGAAGTTGGTATTTTTCCAACTTTTGCGACGGGCAATTTAAAGATGATCGAAGCTAAGGTAGCCAAAATGATAGCGACTAATGAGGCAGGTAAAACGTGAGCCCACTTTTTAGGGTAGAAGATCAATAACAATAAGATAAGAAGACCTAACAGAAATGTCGGTAAATCGGGATTGAAGTTGGAATGATAGCTGAATAATCTCGTTAAGGCATTCTCTCCTACAGAAGTGGTTCCGAAGAAGTTATCGATTTGTCCTAAGGCAATAATGATTGCAATGCCGGATGTGAAACCTGTAATCACTGGTGCCGGGATAAATGAGGTGAGGTTTCCTAGCTTGAATAATCCAGCCAATAATAAAATAGCTCCAGCAATAAAAGTAGCGACCAAAACGCCGGATAAACCTTGAACAGCTATGATACCAGTAAGAATTGCTGCCATTGCGCCTGTCGGTCCAGAAATTTGATAAAACCCACCTGAAAGACTGCCTATAACAGTTCCTGCGATGATGGCAGTGATCATCCCGGCTGCTGCATCGGCTCCGCTGGAAACACCGAAAGCCAGAGCAAGGGGCAGGGCTACAGCGGCTACAGTTAATCCTGCCAATAGGTCCTTTTGGAACTTTTCTCTAGAATAATGTCTAAACTCTGATTGCAATAAATTCGTATAACGTTTGATTATAAAACACTCCTTTTTTAGATACGACAAAAGCCCGTAAAAAACGGGCTTTCAAAGAATAAGTAAAACCATCTTTTACTATAAAAGAGAAGGGATAAAAGTACAATGGTTTTCTTAAAATTTCTATGAAATAATCACTCCATTAAAGGCTTTTAGCAGAGATTCAGCTTTTTTTCACCACTTTTGATATACTTAAATCAAAAATAGGCACATGAGGAAGTGAATAAAATGGCAAAAGATGAATTGCAGCAGCATCTAGACAAGGGAAGATATGGCTCTCCACGAATTAATCCAGAAGAACAACGTAAATATCTTGGAACTTTTAGAGAACGTTGCTTTGTAAGTATGACGATCCGTGAGATGAAGAATAATCAAGATCGGCACTATTTAATTGAAGAAATTAAAAAGCATCCCGAAGGTAAATTGCTAATCAACGGGGCTGTACCAGATACACTCCAAAGTGAGTTTATCGGTTTGGCTTCAAAAAACGCAGCAGATTTTACAATTATCAATGATGCGACTGTCGAGGATGAAGAAAGTATTGGTGTTTTATTGGTCACGGATCATGCGGTGAACGAAGAGATCATCGATATCGAAAAAAAATATCCTTCAGAGACAACGCCTGAATCTGCTGAACCTAAGCAAAAGAAAAGCTTTTTTGGGCGCTTATTTGATTAAAGAAAATTAAGCAACTAATAATTACAGTTGACATTTTTCGAAAGTGTCGGTATTATACTGCTTGGGCACCCTTTTAGTAGGGTCAAGTGTTTAGTGAATTCATAGCTCCCTATTCAGATTGGATAGGGAGCTTTCTTTGTTTTTTCTAGACGTTTCCTGCAAATTAGTATATGAAGGAGTTTTTTCATTTATGACAAAGTATATTTTTGTAACTGGCGGCGTGGTTTCATCAATCGGCAAAGGGATCGTGGCAGCATCATTGGGTCGTTTGCTTAAAAATCGAGGATTGAAGGTTACGATTCAAAAATTTGATCCTTATATCAATGTCGATCCAGGTACGATGAGTCCTTACCAACACGGAGAAGTTTTTGTAACAGATGATGGTGCTGAAACGGACTTGGACTTGGGTCACTATGAACGTTTTATCGACATCAACTTGAATCAATACTCCAACGTAACGACAGGAAAAATCTATTCAGAAGTTATTCGTAAGGAACGTAAAGGCGAATATCTAGGTGCGACTGTCCAAGTAATTCCGCATATCACCAATGAAATCAAATCAAAGATCATGCGTGCAGCGAAGATGACAGATTCCGATGTGATCATTACAGAAGTCGGCGGAACGGTCGGTGATATCGAGTCCTTGCCATTCTTAGAAGCCTTACGCCAAATGAAGGCGGATGTCGGAGCAGACAATGTCATGTATATCCATACAACGCTGATCCCATACTTAAAAGCTGCTGGTGAAATGAAAACTAAACCAACACAACACAGTGTGAAGGAACTACGCGGATTAGGAATTCAACCAAATATTTTAGTTGTACGTACCGAACAACCTGTTTCTCAAGGAACGAAAAATAAATTAGCTCAATTCTGTGACGTGGCACCAGAAGCAGTCATTGAATCGCGTGACGTTGAAACACTTTATTCTATTCCACTTGCTTTGCAGGCACAAGGCATGGATCAAATCGTCTGCGATCATCTGAAAATTGATGCACCTGTTGCAAATATGACAGAATGGCGTGCTTTAGAAGAAAAAGTGTTGAATCTCAAGAAAAAAGTCAAGATTGCTTTAGTCGGAAAATACGTAGAATTACCAGATGCGTATATCTCTGTCGTAGAAGCATTGAAACATTCCGGTTTTGCTTTTGATTCAGATATCGAGATCGAGTGGATCCAATCACAAGAAGTGACCCGCGAAAATGTAGCAGAAAAAATTGGGGATGCAGATGGGATCTTAGTTCCTGGTGGCTTTGGCGATCGCGGAATCGAAGGGAAAATCGAAGCCATCCGATACGCTCGTGAAAATGATGTGCCTTTCTTGGGTATTTGTTTAGGAATGCAAATGGCCTGTGTTGAATTTGGTCGGAATGTTGCTGGCTTGGAAGATGCGAATTCAGCGGAAACTGTCCCTGACACAGCAAATAATATTATTGATTTGATGGCAGACCAAGAAAATATCGAAAACTTGGGTGGCACACTGCGTCTTGGCTTGTATCCTTGCAAACTGAAAAAAGGAACGACGACGGCAGCAGCATATGCAAATGAAGAAGTGATCCAAGAGCGTCACCGTCATCGTTATGAATTTAACAATCAATACCGTCAATTATTTGAGGATAAAGGACTTGTTTTCTCAGGTGTTTCTCCTGACAATCGTTTAGTTGAAATCGTTGAAATACCTGAAAATAAATTCTTTGTTGGGTGTCAATTCCATCCAGAATTAATCTCTCGTCCAAATCGTCCTCAACCATTAATCAAAGCGTTCGTTGGGGCATCATTGGAAAGCAAAGAAGCAAAATAGTAAATTTGACTGAAAAGTGGTTGCGCTTTTCAGTCTTTTTTACAAAAAAGTTGAAATGTAAAGGTTTTATCGGAAGGTTTGCAGTAGCAAAGATGACGAAACTTTGATAGAATTAACACGTTAGTTAAGCATGGCTTAACCAAATGTAAAATAGTAAAAACACTAGGAGGAATTTTTTATGCCAGTAGTATCAGGAGCAGAATTCTTGAAAGCAGCACGTAAAGGCGGATATGCAGTTGGTGGATTTAACACGAATAACTTAGAATGGACACAAGCTATTCTAAAAGCTGCAGAAGCTAAAAAAGCACCCGTTCTTATCCAAACTTCAATGGGCGCTGCAAAATACATGGGTGGCTACAAAGTTGCTAAAGACATCATCTGTAACTTAGTAGATTCAATGGGTATCACTGTACCAGTTGCAATCCACTTAGACCATGGTGACTACGAAGCTGCTTTGGAATGTATCGAAGTTGGCTATACTTCAATCATGTTTGATGGTTCTCATCTTCCATTTGAAGAAAACTTGAAATTGGCTAAAGACGTTGTTGAAAAAGCTCACGCTAAAGGAATCTCTGTAGAATGTGAAGTTGGTTCAATCGGTGGTGAAGAAGACGGAATCATCGGCGCTGGCGAATTAGCTGACGTGGACGAATGTGTACAAATGGTTGCTACAGGTATCGACTATTTAGCATGTGGTATCGGTAATATCCACGGTGTATACCCTGAAAACTGGAAAGGGTTAGCATTTGACCACTTACAAGAAATCGCGAATGCTGTAGGTTCTGATGTTCCTTTAGTATTACATGGTGGATCAGGTATTCCTCAAGAACAAATCCAAAAAGCAATCTCAATGGGCGTTTCTAAAGTGAACGTTAACACTGAATTCCAATTATCATTTGCTAAAGCAACTCGTGAATATATCGAAGCTGGTAAAGATAAAGAAGGAAAAGGCTTTGACCCTCGTAAATTGTTGGCACCAGGTGTTGCTGCAATCGTTAAAGACGCTGAAGAACATATCGACTGGTTCGGTTCAGCTAACAAAGCTTAATTTTTGATTCTTATGACCTCGAAGCATCTGCTTCGAGGTTTTTTTGTGTGAAAGAAATCATATAGAAAGTCGATATTTTAAGTAAAATAGTTATTTTATAACGTATTTTCTCTGCGGAAGGCAGGCCTGATTATTTTCTGTTGAATTTTGAGAATGCTTCCTTTTTATACAGTCAATAATATGCTAGAATGGATAATGGTCTATAAACTTCAAAATAATTAATTAGGTGAAAATACATGAAAAAAATCGAAATCCATGGCGGAAAGCCATTATCAGGTAATATAACGATCAGCGGTGCAAAAAACAGTGCAGTGGCACTTATTCCAGCAGCAATTATGGCAGACTCGCCAGTAACATTGGAAGGCGTGCCAGATATTCAAGATGTACACTCATTGATTGAAATCTTAGAAATTATGGGAGCAACGGTTTCTTTTGAAGACAATCGAATGGTCATTGATCCAAGTAATGTTGTTTCCATTCCAATGCCAAGTGGAAAAATCAATTCTTTGCGCGCTTCTTATTATTTTATGGGAGCGTTGGTAGGTAAATTTGGCGAAGCAGTGGTTGGACTTCCAGGGGGATGCTTCTTAGGCCCTCGTCCGATCGATCTGCATATCAAAGGGTTTGAAAGCTTGGGAGCGGATGTTTCGAATGAGCATGGCGTTATCTACTTGCGGACTGATGACGAAGGATTGAAGGGAGATCGCATCTTTATGGATGTGGTTTCTATTGGTGCGACAATCAATGTGATGTTAGCCGCAGTGAAAGCAAAAGGAAAAACAATCATTGAAAATGCAGCGAAAGAACCAGAGATCATTGATGTAGCGACATTATTGAACAATATGGGTGCGAAAATTCGTGGTGCAGGTACGGATGAAATTCGAATCGAAGGCGTCGAAGAGTTACATGGCTGCGTCCATTCAATTATTCCTGACCGAATCGAAGCGGGTACCTATTTAGCTTTGGCAGCTGCAATGGGTGAAGGTGTAACGGTTCATAACGTTATTTATGAACATATCGAAAGTTTTATTGCTAAATTGGAAGAAATCGGCGTTGAAATGAATATTTCTGAGGATAGCATTGATGTGCTTCCTTCTAAAAATTTAAAAACGGTGGATGTGACGACTTCGCCATATCCTGGTTTCGCAACGGATTTACAGCAGCCGTTGACGCCTCTATTGTTGAAAGCAAAAGGGACTTCTGAAATTATCGATACGATTTATTCAAAACGAGTGAATCATATTCCAGAATTAGTACGCATGGGAGCAGATGCCCGTGTGGAAGGCAACTTAATTGTTTTAAATGGACCTAGTAAGCTGCACGGTGCAGAAGTTGTTGCTTCTGATTTGCGTGCGGGGGCTTGTTTAGTTATCGCTGGATTAATGGCCGAAGGAAAAACTACGATCTTCAATGTAGAATACATTTTGCGCGGATATGATCATATTATTGAGAAACTGACGGCTCTTGGTGCAACTATCGAAATGATCGACGAGGAAGAGGCGGAATAATGAGCGATTATTTAACAATGGCGGAACTGGACAATAAGACGCTAAAAGAAATTTATGCTTATGCAAAAGACTTTAAAATTCCTTATTATAGTCAGATGAATAAAAAGGAATTGTCTTTAGCGGTTATCCGGGCACAGGCAGAAAAACAAGGCTTCTTTTACATGGAGGGAGTCTTAGATATCATCGGTCAAGACGGCTATGGCTTCTTGCGCCCAATCAACTATGGATCTAGTGCGGAGGATATCTATATTTCTTCTTCACAAATCCGTCGCTTCGGCTTGAGAAATGGTGATAAAGTGGCTGGTAAAGCCCGTCCGCCGAAAGAATCCGAACGTTATTATGGGTTGATGCATGTAGAAAGCGTGAATGGCAAAGATCCAGAAGAAGCCAAAGAACGCCCGCATTTTCCTGCGTTGACAGCACTTTATCCTGAGAAACAATTGGTTTTAGAAACGACTCCTGGTCGACTTTCTACCCGAATGATCGATATCTTCTCTCCCGTTGGATTTGGTCAGCGTGGATTGATCGTAGCGCCTCCAAAAGCGGGGAAAACAACGATTCTGAAAGAAATAGCGAATGGTATTACAGATAATCATCCTGACGTCGAATTGATTGTCTTACTAATTGATGAACGCCCAGAAGAAGTAACCGACTTGGAACGCAGCGTAAAAGGAGATGTGGTTTATTCGACCTTTGATCAGCAGCCGCAAAATCATACGCGTGTGTCTGAATTGGTATTAGAACGGGCAATGCGCTTAGTAGAAGACAAGCGAGATGTAGTGATCCTGATGGACAGTATCACGCGTTTAGCACGTGCGTATAACTTAGTCGTTCCACCGAGTGGTCGGACCTTAAGCGGAGGGATTGATCCGGCTGCACTGTACAAGCCGAAGAAGTTCTTTGGTGCAGCACGTAATATTGAAGAAGGCGGCAGTCTCACAATCTTAGCGACAGCATTGGTAGATACCGGCAGTCGTATGGACGATGTCATTTACGAAGAATTTAAAGGAACAGGGAACTTAGAGTTACAATTATCACGTGAGTTGTCCGAGCGTCGCATCTTCCCAGCCATCGATATCAAGAAATCTGGTACTCGTAAAGAAGAATTATTGATGAGTCCGGATCGTTTAGAAGAGATCTTCAAGCTGCGTAACAATATGACCGGAGATTCATTGGAATATACGTCTCAATTCGTGAATTTTATGAAGAAGACAAAGACGAACGAGGATGTTTTCAAAGCATTCAAAGATGTTTCCTTTGGTGGGAAAACACCGCGTAGAAATCAAAAAAGATAATTGCATTGTCGAATCATTCATGATAGTATATTCATGTTGCAAATTGCAAAAATAACTCTGAACCAGCAAATGATTCAGGGCAAAGGAGCGAAAAAAACTATGAAACAAGGAATTCATCCAGAATATCATCCAGTTGTGTTTATGGACTCAACTACAGGTTTCAAATTCTTGTCAGGTTCTACTAAATCTTCACAAGAAACAGTTGAATGGGAAGACGGAAACACTTACCCTGTAATCCGTGTCGAAGTTACTTCTGACTCTCATCCATTCTACACTGGACGTCAAAAGTTCACTCAAGCAGATGGACGTGTCGATCGTTTCAACAAAAAATACGGTCTCAAAGACGAAAACGCAGAAGAAAAATAAATTCTGTTCAATCAGACTTTGCGAGTTTCCCATTATGGGAAGCTCGTTTTTTTATATTTATTTTTCAGAAACAACGCTTTAATTGTTCTTTCTGAGAATTTCTGCTATGGTTTTTTTATAAATCATGTAGTCAGGAGATTCTAGTATGCAGAAGAAAAAATACGGGGTTCTTTTATGGTTTCTTTTAATGGTTTTATTTCCGGTGAGGGTGGATGCCTCATATCATGGACTGACAGTGGACCAGCAAAAAGAGAAGTTGGAATCATACAACGAATTTTATCAAGCGGCCTTTTCAGGAAAGGAAGAGACGACTGATTTTGGTATGTATAAGATTCCTGGCTTGTATAGTGCAAAAACACTTAGCTTGGAAACGAATGACCTTTCCGAGAGCCGAACGATGACACCACAAGGGATCGCCTTGACGGAAAAATATATTCTTATTTCGGCGTATAGTCATGATCATAAGAATCATTCAGTTATCTATATGCTGGATCGTCAAACGCATGAGTATTTGAAAACGGTTGTTTTGCCAGGAAAACCTCATTTGGGGGGCATTACGTATGATCCAAAGCATCAGCGTGTTTGGGTGACCACGGGCGGCCTTTTTGCAGGGTTATCTTCTATTGACTTAAAAGAATTAGAAGACTATCGAATGCAAGCGGGGCAAGTGGTCTCTTACCATCAGCAAATTTCGTTAAAAGAGGTATCTCACGCTTCCGCAGTCACCTATACTTCAGGGGTATTGGTTGTCGGCTATTTTACGCTAGATGAATATGGACGGATGGCGACGTATCGTTTGGACAATCAAGGGGAATTGACGATTGATTCTCACGAGAAGGTTTCTAGTTTTGACCAAGGAAATCAAAAGAGGTCTGGAGTAACGCCTGTTCCTTCCTCAGAGTTTGCCCGTTCGTTGGGTTCATGGAAAACGCTGGATATGATTCAAGGAATGACTTTTTACAAAGATTATCTAGTGATGTCTCAATCGTGGGGGCCGGATCGGCCTGGAAAAATATATTTTTTTAACTTAGATAAGGTAGATAATTTTTTCTCTATTAAGGATGCCGCATCTGAGATGGATACACCGCCGTATATCGAACAGATAACGGCAAATAAGGACCAGCTTTTTGCGGTATTTGAGGGAGGTGCGTGGCCGTATCGCACAAGAAATCCGGTCTTGGTGGATCATGTCATTCAGTTGGACATTCCTCAGTTATTATCAAAGAAAGAATAAATGAGTCGGCACATTCTAGAATATTAGGCTAAAGGGGTTCCTTAAAGGTGGAATCCCTTTTTATATTAGGAAGTATGAAACCTGTTTCAAATCGTGAAACGAGTTGAGTTGTAAGCGGTATCTATTTCATTTTAAAAGGGTGCCTCGTATACTAAACACATCATAAAAAGAGGGAGATAAAAAAATGAAAGCGAAAATCATGGATAGCATGCAGAAATTTTCGAAAGCGATGTTTGTTCCAGTTCTGATCTTGCCAATAGCGGGTATTTTGATCGCCATTGGGAATGTTTTTACCAATCCGCGACTGATTGAAACGTTTAGTTTTTTAGATAATCCGATTACTATGGGATTCGGAAGTATTTTATCGGCGGCGTTATTGCCTGTATTGACAAATCTTGGTGTCATTTTCTGTGTAGGAATCGCATTAGGGTTGGCAAATAAGAAAAAAGCGGAAGCCGCGTTTACTGCATTACTTGGTTATTTAGTGTTTCTCTACGCGATGAATAAATTTATGGAATTACGGGAAATGCTCGTGGCACCGGATCAATTGCAGGGTTCAGGGCAAGCTTTAGTATTGGGTGTTCAGGTGCTGGACATGGGCGTGTTTCTTGGAATTATTCTTGGGATCGTCGTAGCGTTGATCCACAACCGATTTATTGATACGACATTCAATAATGCGTTTCAAGTATATGGCGGCGCGCGATTCGTCTTTATTGTTTTAATTCCCGTCTTGGTTGTAGCTGCCATCGTATTTTCCTTTGTGTGGCCTGTCATTCAGCAAGGAATCGATGGATTAGGCGGTGTGATTCAACGGACAGGGAACTTTGGTATCTTCCTCTATGGAACCTTGGAACGTTTGCTGATACCGACTGGACTGCATCATTTAGTCTATACCCCATTTTTATATACATCTCTTGGCGGTGTGGCTGAAGTTGGTGGACAAGTATTCGAAGGAGCACGAAATATTTATTTTGCTGAAATTGCCGATCCAGCGGTTCGCGTCCTTTCACAAAGCGTGATTTGGGATGCACGGGGTATTTCAAAAATGTTTGGATTGATTGGCGCGTGTCTAGCCATGTATCAAACAGCGAAGCCAGAAAATAAATTTAAGGTAAAAGCGATCCTGATTCCTGCCGTAGTCACATCATTTATTGCTGGAGTGACAGAGCCGATTGAATTTTCGTTTATGTTTGTCGCACCATTACTATTTGTGATCCATTCAGCTTTAAGCGGTCTAAGCATGGTAGCATTAAATATTTTTGGCTCTCGAGCAATCGGTCCAAATGGTTTTATTGACTTTTTACTATATAACATTCCTTTAGGAACAGAGAAAACCCGTTGGCCCATCTATCTTCTCGTGGGAGTCGCCTTTTTCTTTATCTATTACTTCCTATTCCGTTTCTTGATTCTTAAGTTCAATTTCAAGACTGTTGGACGGGAAGACAATGAGCAAGAAACAAAGCTGTATTCGAAAAAGGAATACAACGATAAAAAAGCGGCTATACCCGCAAATGGTGCGATGGCTGTTACGGCTTCTGAGGACACACTCTCCGAAAAAATCGTTGAAGGTTTAGGCGGCGCGGACAACATCAAAACGATCGATAATTGTTATACTCGCCTGCGATTGAAGCTGGCAAAACCGGAACTTGTGGATGAAGGCTTATTGAAGAATCAGACACAGGCAAAAGGTGTGATCAGCAACGGAGAGAATGTGCACGTAGTTTATGGATTGACCGTTCCCCAGGTTCGGGAAAAACTTGAAAAATACTTAGGCAGAGAAAATAAAGGAGACGAGTGATAATGAAAAAATTTTCAGTAGTGATTGCGGGCGGAGGGAGCACCTTTACTCCAGGAATCATCATGATGATGTTAGATAATTTAGAACGCTTCCCATTAAAGAAATTGAAATTGTATGACAATGATGGCGACCGCCAGGGGATACTTGGAGAAGCGTTAGAAATTCTATTAAAAGAACAGGCACCGGAAATTGAGTTTTCCTATACGACAGATCCAGAAGTGGCATTTTCTGATGTGGACTTTTGTATGGCTCATATTCGCGTAGGGAAATATGCGATGCGGGAAAAAGATGAAAAGGTCCCGTTGCGTCACGGGGTATTTGGTCAAGAAACCTGCGGACCTGGAGGGATCGCCTATGGTATGCGGAGTATCACGGGAATGTTGGAGATCATCGACTATATGGAAAAATATTCTCCAGACTGTTGGATGCTGAATTATTCGAATCCAGCCGCTATCGTAGCTGAAGCTTGCCGCGTTATGAGACCAGAATCAAAGGTTCTTAATATTTGTGATATGCCCGTAGGAACACTGAGACGGATGTCGCAAATCATTGGTAAGGCTCCCGAGGAATTAGAAGTTCGTTATTTTGGCTTAAATCATTTTGGCTGGTGGACCAGTGTTAAGGATACGGAGGGCCATGAATACATTGACCAAATCCGGAACTATGTCTCTGAGCATGGGTATTTGACTCAAATCGAGGTAGACACCCAACACACCGATCCAAGCTGGCAAGAGACCCATAAGAAAGCGAAAGATATCTTAGCGGTAACACCAGACTATTTACCAAACACGTATTTAAAATATTATTTGTATCCCGACTACGTATTCGAACACATGAAGGATCATCCTGAATTTACTCGTGCAAATGAAGTCATGCAAGGACGAGAGAAAACGGTGTTTGATCACGCGCAACAAATCATTGCGAAGGGAACAGCAGAAGGTATCGCCTTCGACATCGATGCCCACGCAACATTTATCGTAGATTTAGCCCGTGCAATTGCCTTCAACACTCATGAGCGCATGGTAATGATTGTTGAGAATAATGGTGCGATTGCCAATTTTCCTGATGACGCGATGGTGGAAGTTCCATGTATTGTTGGAACAGATGGACCCGAAGCATTGACCCAGGGGAAAATCCCAGCCTTTCAACAAGCGATGATGTTCCAGCAAGTCACGGTTGAAAAATTAGTCGTTGAGGCTTATGTAGAAAATAGTTATCAAAAAATGTGGCAAGCGTTGACTTTATCGAAGACAGTACCTAGTGCTCAAGTAGCGAAGGAATTACTGGATGATTTAATCATTGAAAATGCAGGTACTTGGCCGGAGTTGCACTAATTTTAAAGGATCTAACAGCAATGAGGGATAGATGCGTTGTTGTTAGGTTCTTTTTTTTCATCAGGAGGGGAAAAGTGGGGACTGGAGGAAGCATCACGCGCCGTCGCTTATGACGGGCTTTACATCAGAGGATTGTGATAAGATAGGTGAGAAATGTGGCGCAGTATTGCGCACTCAGTTTGGCGGCTGCGCCTTTGTAAAGGATGAATGATTTTGTCAGTATTTTTAGGAATAGATATAGGAACAACAGCGATCAAGTTAGGTGTGATACAAGAGAACGAATTGCTTTATGCAAGCGATTTGCCTATTCAAACTTATGGGAATGATCGGATCAAGTATCAAAAAGGGGAAGAATTGCTGTCAATTTTGCAAAGCGGTCTTTTGGCGATTCCCGCTTGGATTCGGAGGCAGGTTGATACGATCAGTTTCAGCACCGCCATGCATAGTCTAATGCCTGATGACGGAAAAAAACAGATTTTTTTATGGTCAGACCTGCAAGCTTCAAAAGTTATTGCCCGTTTTCGAGAGACAGATGAAGCAGCTCGCTTCTATTCTCTATCCGGGACACCCATCCATGCCATGTCTCCATTTGCTAAATTGCTGTACTTTAAAGAAATGAACCTGTATCCTGCGGAGATTCATTGGTATGGACTGAAGGAACTGGTCATGGATTACTTTACAGGGAAACCCATTATTGATTATGCTACAGCATCGGCCACGGGTCTATTCGATTTACGAGAAAAGCAATGGAGCAAAGAGATCTTGGCATATCTTGGTCTTAAAAGAGATCAGCTTGCGACATTGGCAGATACGACAGAGTCATTTGAGATGGTGACGAGCAAGCGGGAGCTATTCGATTTTTCATCCACCATTCGCGTAGTTGTCGGCGCAAGCGATGGGACCTTGGCTGCGTATGCCAGTTATTATGCTACTGGAAGAACTGCAAGCTTGACGATCGGTACCAGTGCGGCGGTCCGTCAGATCACTAAAAAGATATATTTGGATAAAAAAAAGCAAAATTTTTGTTATTACTTAAATGAAGAGGTGTTCGTGAGCGGCGCGCCTTCCAATAATGGCGGGATTGTTTTGGCTTGGGCCGCAGATCAGTTGGCAAAAGATCCTAAGACTTTTTTCGAAATGCTGCCGCAACTGTTAGAGTTGACGGAGCCTGGCGCGAAAGGTCTGCGTTTTTGGCCTTTCTTGAATGGTGAGCGGGCACCCTATTGGAGCAATGACATAAAAGGCGGATTTTACGATTTGACGTTGCAGCACACTAAACGAGAAATGCTGCGAAGTGTGATCGAAGGAATGTTAATGAACGTTCGTCAACTAATCGATTTAGTAGCACCTGGAGAAGAGTTATCCGTAAGCGGCGGTTTTTTTCAAACCTCGGTTTTGGGACAATTAGCCGCAGACATTTTTGGGACAACCTGTTACTATGCGCAAGAAAACGAACCTATTTTTGGGTTGTACTATTTGTTAGAAGAGCCTGAGCTACTGATTGAAGAGAGTCAGCAAATCTTCTATCCTGACTCGAAAAACCACGATATTTATCGACAGCTCGCTCAGACCTATTTTCTTTAGTCTGTAGCCGTAAACTCTTGGACGATGTATTCCATCAGCAACAATAATTTACCAAAAAAACTGTTGTATTTGATATTTTGGCTGTCCATCGGGCGTTCATCTGCAACTTCAAAAATAATAGAGGCAGCTTCTGTCCCACGAGAGTGACTATTTCCTGTAAATAAAATGGTTGGAATGTTGTGTTCGCTGGAAAAGTGCATTTTTTCTATTACCTTTTGAGTCTCCCCAGATTTGGAGATCACGATCAGCATATTGATATTTTCGGCATTGTTGTTAATGATGCCGGATGAATCTGCTGCGTTAACAAAAAGTGTTTTTATCCCATTCACTAGTAGTTTTTTATAGAGATACTCAGCGATGATACTCGAAAAACCGGTGGCGTAGATCGTAATGAATTTCTCCTGATTTTTTCGATAAATTTGTTTCATATCCTGGATGGAAGGGGCGAGTTTATCAGTAGGAATTGAGATATCGACCGTTGCTTCAACAAACTGATTTTGTGGTCGGTATTGATTTTTTAAAAAGAAAAACAATTCTAAATATCCGGAAAAATCTAATTTCTGTGCCAGTCGCACGATTGTCGCTGGGGATGTATACAGTGTTGCAGCAATCTTTCTTAAAGAGACTCCGTCGAGCTCATGGACGTGATTGGCTAAATAAGTCAAAATCGCTCGATCGTTGTCAGATAATTGTTTTCCTTTTGTAACCAATTCTAAATCCATTCTTGTACCTCCTAAATTGAAAAACAAACGCTTCCTTTTGTATTATACACTAAGGATCGTAAAAAAATGTGGAGCAGAATCATTCGAATTCAACTGCTTTATTTTCGCTGCCGCAATGAGAAAATTTTCAAAATATTTGGTTTAGAAAAAAGCAGTATTTACACTCCCGTTAATGGAGAAGAGTTGGTAAGAAAGCCTGCGGATGTCTTTAGTCCGGTGGTTCCATAAGGTCAGTGACTAAAATTCGGTGAGCCGAGGCGATTTTGAAGTAAAAGGGAAGAAATTTATGTTTCAGAAGCTTTCTTGATAGGGAGCTTTTTTAGTATCTTTAATTGTCTAATCAAATATATGTTGCCATAGAAAGTCGAATTAATTTATAAAGTTGACACTATAGTCTAATTAGACTATAGTAAGCTAAATAGAAATTGAGGTGCAGAAAATGAAATCCATTTTATTAATTGGACAATCAAATATGGCTGGTCGCGGGTACGTAAAGGATGTACCCGCAATCTATAACGAAAATATCCAAATGTTGCGTAATGGGCGGTGGCAAATGATGGCAGAGCCCATTCATTTTGATCGTGAGGTAGCAGGTATTGGACCGGCGGCTTCGTTTGCAGCTGCTTGGTCACTGGATCATCCAGATGAAAAATTAGGATTGATCCCTTGTGCAGAGGGCGGCAGTTCCATCGATGAGTGGGCTGAAGATCAGATTTTGACGCGTCATGCGTTGTCAGAAGCAAAATTTGCGATGGAATCCAGTGAATTGATTGGGATCTTGTGGCATCAAGGCGAGAATGATAGTCTGAATGGTCTCTACAAAGAGTATGCGCAGAAATTGAAGGCTGTTTTAGCTCATTTTCGGCAAGAACTTGGATTGCCTATGTTACCAATCATTGTTGGTGAACTGCCGAATTTTCTTGGCAAAAGCGGCTTTGGATTGAGCGCGACGGAATTTAAGGAAATCAATCAGGAGATGAAGAAAGCCGTAAGTGAAATAGATAATTGCTATATCGTCAGTGCTGACAAGTTAAAAGCCAATTTAGACGGTATCCACATAAGTGCTGAATCACAACGACAGTTCGGTATTCGGTATTACGAAGCCTTTGACAAGCAAATGGATATCCAACATTCGTTAAACACTGAAGACGAAACACTAAGTAAAATTTATGGTCGAGAAACCACGAAAAATGAAAAAATTTATTTATTAAGTCGTGATTTTGCTCTTGGAGAAATAACGTATCAAATATTTATCGAAAGGTTCACTGAGCTCTCAAACGAATCATAGGGGGGAGACGAATGATACCACTGTTGATTTTAGGACTGTTGCAAGAAATGCCGGAATCTTATGGCTATGAATTATTGGCTGAGATGAAGGCCAATTATTTTCAATATTTTGTTCGATTTACAAAAGGTTCCTTCTATTACAATATCCAACAACTTGAAGAGAAACGAATGATCGAAAAAGTGCAGTCTACGGAACGACCTGAAGAAAAAGAAAAGAATCGATATGTGCTGACAGAATTAGGTAAGAATGAATTCAAGCGACTATTTTATAAATACGGGAGTAAAAGTGAACCAATCACTTTTCCCTTTTATACGTCCATGCTTTTTGCGAACCAACGTCGTCCCGACGAGATCCAACAATTGCTGCAAACACAAATTCAGCAAACAAAAGAAAAAATTCGTTTAATCGACGACGCCCTAAGTTCTTCGAAGCAATTGCATTCTAATTTTGCTAAAATGATGGAAAACTCTAAGCGTCACCACGAAGTCAATCTAGAATGGTTTCAGGAACAACTGGTTGATTCTCTAAAGAAACCATCAGAATAATCAAACAGCCGAACACCTATTTCCTAACGTCTTTGACAGAAGGATAGTTGTTCGGCTGTTTAGTTAATTGTCTTACTTTATTTGTGACTACATTTCGCGCGTCTTTTGATTTTGTTGAGTGATTTCTTGCAAAAGTTCAATTTGCAGTTGCTGTAATTCAATAAGATGCTGCCATTTCGATGCCATTAAATAATCGATTTTTTCATGGAGAAGGTGAATCTCCACTTCAGATTTAACATTTACTTCATAATCATTGTCTGCTTCTACTCGATCACGGTCAGTTTGTCGATTTTGGCTCATTAGGATGATTGGCGCTTGAATAGCTGCCAGACAAGATAAGGCTAAGTTCAATAAAATATAAGGAAACTTGTCAAAAGGTTCAAAAAACAGAGGAAGTGTGTTTAGCGCGATCCAAGCTGCTAGAACAACGATGAAAAGAATAATAAATGTCCAGCTTCCGCCAAATTTTGCGATGCCATCCGCGACTCTTTGCCCGAAAGTTTCCTTTGTTTTTAAGGCATCATTAACGTTTTTGATGTGTACTTGCTGCGTCCGGATTTTATGTTTCAACTCATGGTCAAGCTGTTTTGAAGTGGAAACCTCATTTTTTAATTGTTCATTAAGGGATTGAAAACGATAATTCAACAAGCTTAAATAAGAAATCGATGTTTGCGAGGTCAGAGTGGGCTCCTTCTTGAGAATAAATGTCTGAAGTTCCTTTTCCAGCTCGGAAATCTTATAGTGTTGATCGGATGGATTGTCAGTCATAAGAATCACCTGCTTTTTTCAAAATCATAGCACGAGTCACAACTTATTGAGTGATAGATGCTTGAAAAACTTTTGGCTGACCAATCAATTAGGATGTAGGATCAAAAAAAGAGGAATTATAAACAAAAAGAATCCTAAGAAAACACAGAGAAGATACGTCTCGTGAAGTGCTCCCTGTCAAGTAGACAGCCAAAAAACAAAAATTATACTATTCAGGAATCGAGTGACTCGATTCCTGTTTTTATGCGGCTTGCCTTCTGAATTCGTTTGGTGAAAGCTCATTTAACGCTTCAGAGTAGCGATAATTATTGTAGTACCGCATATAACTACTGACAGATTTCTTTAGTTCATCAAAGCTTTGATAGCTTTCTTGATAGAATTTTTCTTCTTTAAATGTTCCCCAAAAATGTTCGATCGGTTGATTGTCCAGGCAGCGACCGACTCGAGACATACTTTTGGTGAATTTATAGTTTACTTGGAGTGCTTTGTAATCATAAGAGGTGTATTGAAACCCGCGATCACTATGAAGCAGCGGTCTGACGCCAGGATTCTTACGCATGGCTTTTTTTACAGTATCCATGACAAGTGGATTATTATTGGAATGACCGAGCTTCCAAGAAACGATCGAGTGATCATAAAGATCGATGATCGCACTCAAATAAGCCTTTCGGCCATTGCCGTATCTCAATTCAGTAATATCCGTACACCATTTTTGATTGGGCTTTTCAGCGATAAATTTGCGGTTTAACCTGTTTTCTGCAACGTTAGCTTCCGTTGCTTTTACATAGGTCGGACGCTTTTTCTTGATCACTGCTTTAATCCCAAGTACTTTCATTAGGCGGTAATAACGTTTCTTAGAATAGTTTTTCTTGAATGTTCGATTCAGTTGAATACGAATTTGCCGATACCCGATAGCGCCTTTTTTACTGTCATATTTCTTCTGGATCTCTTTTGCCAGTTTTCTGTTTTCAAGTTCTTTTTTTGAGGGTTTCCACTTCAACCATTTATAGTAAGAAGAGCGTGCGATCCCAGCCAATTGACAGAGATTCGTGATTGAATAGTGCTTCTCTTCATGCAGTTCTGAAATCGTTTGATAGAGTTCCACGTTTCTTACGAACGTGAGGACCGGTTTCGCCGTTGAATCTCTTGTAACTTTTTTGCGAAGTCGTTCTCCATTTCTAAATGCTTGTTTCGTGCTTCCAGTTCTTTTACTCTTAATTTCAACCGCTCTTCTTCGGTTAAGAACTCGCTTGATTTGTTTCGTCCACGATTGTCTTTTAGTGCTTCTTCTCCGTGTTGCTGGTATTTCTTTACCCAAGAGTACACTTGTTGGTAAGAGACATCATATTTTTCGATCGCCTGTGCGTAGTTCAGTTCATTAGCGATTGTATATTGAGCGATCTCGATACGCTCTTGATAGGTGGTTTTACGTCCTTTTTTCATGGTTTTGGGTACACTGCCTTTACTTGTTGATTTTAGTGTTTCCCCATTAGTATAGCGTGAAACCCATCTTCTTAACACAGAGGTCGAAGAAATTTGAAAAAACGTCGTTGCTCGATAGAGAGACATTTCTTCATTTATGACAGCCAAAACAGCCTCCTGCTTTTGTCCACTATCGTACTGATTCCACGTTGTTGCTTCTTTTAGTCCCTCGATTCCGTCATCATTATATTTACGAATCCAATTGTTTATCGTCGTCCAAGAAAGGGAATGCTTCTTAGCGACACTGTTCACACTACGACGTTTATCCATCACTTCTGAAATAATTTGAAATTTTTCTTCTGGAGAATAAATACTTCTCTTTGACATACAAAAACTCCCTATAAAGTAGACTTGGATTTTTGTTTTTTCCTTGTCTACTTTATAGGGAGCGTATCATCGTGAATTTTCTTTTCTTTTTTTTAAGTTGTTGGTTGGTAATCTTATCTTATAAGCATTCTCTTTTTGTTATACTGAAAGAGGGGTGATTGTGATGGATCACTTGAAAAATATCTGTTGCTTTGCACCCATATTGGTGTATGTGACACAGGAAGTTGAAGGAAAAGTGAATACACTCTGTTTAGAGCTGGTCACGCTTGCGGCAAAGGGTTGGGGTGTGAGCGAGCTGTATGAGTATGCCTTAAAATACGGAAGTGCTATTGACGGAACAGAGATGGTGCTGTCAGCAGATTCGACAGGAATAGTACTCATCTTTCGGCCAGAAAGAAAGAAACAGTATTTAGAAGAAGCCAGCAGTATCTATTTTTGAGTTCTTTTTTTAAAATAATCGATCGAACATATTCGGACCAACGCCGAATCAACAAAATGAGTAAAGGGACTAATTGAGTAGTCCTTTTTTTAGTTATCTAAATGTAAAAGTATTCTACTTCCCACAGGAATCAGGAAACCGTAAAAACGAGCAGGCGATGTCTATGACGAACCTACAAATAGTTCAAATCGCTTTTCAAATGAAAAGAAATAGCGATAAATACTTTACATTTGAAAAGTAGAAATGATAATTGCTTTCTATTTGTTAAGTCAATTGTATAAATTGAAAGAATGTGAAAGGGCTATGAAGTCTACAGGTTTCTTCAAAAATTCTTAAAATAGTAGAAATTATGGCAACAAAATCATTTTTAGTTTACACTGAGTGAATGATAGAACAATAGATAGAAATCAACGAACCTCTATGAATTTTTGTAAGGGGAAAGATTGATTTTTTATGGTGAAGAGAGGCTGTTTCTATGAAAGTATTCAAACGTGTCTTATTAGGTGTTTTAGGTGTTTTATTGATTTTTGAGTGTTACCTCATTTTTTCCTTTGTTCAGGGATATGAATCAACAAAGCATCATCAAGCAAAGGATAACATTCATTTTAATGGGGAAGAGGCACCGGACCAGAATGATTTGAATATCTTGATCATAGGAACTGACTCGCGTGGGGAAGATCGCGGACGGTCGGATTCCTTAATGATCGCCCATTATGATCAGAAGAAGCAACAACCAAAGCTCGTATCCATCATGCGAGACAGCTATGTCGATATCCCTGGTCATGGGAAAGATAAGATAAATGCGGCTTATTCCTACGGCGGCATTGAGCTAGTTCGAAAAACGCTGAAAGAAAATTTCGATATGCCGATCGAGTACTACGTCACGATTGATTTCGATCATTTTAAAGAAGCGATTGATAGTCTTTTTCCAAAGGGTGTAACGATTGACGCGGAGAAAGATTTGGATTTAGACCAAGTATTCATTAAAGCAGGCAAGCAAAAAATGGATGGCAATACACTGTTGCAATACTCCCGTTTTCGCGAGGATGAGGAAAGTGATTTTGGTCGAATCCGCAGACAGCAGCAAGTGATTTCCGCAATTTCTCAACAGGTGACTGATGTTACTTCGTTAAGTAAGCTGCCGAAAACCACAGGGAAGCTGCTAGGTTATGTCGATACGAATCTACCTGAAAGTACCATTCTTAGTGTGGGAAAAGATTTTGCATTAGGAAATACGGAAAAGGTTGAAACACTGGCTGTCCCGATTGACAAATCATGGGAATTCAATAATGATACTCCAAGTGGCAGTGTTTTAGAGCTGGATACGGAAGCAAATGCAAAAGCTATCAAAAAGTTTTTGACTGAATAAAGTATATATAGTAAGAATTTTAAAACCAACGGTCATGCTGTTGGTTTTTTTGCGTATGGATGTAACTGGAAAAAATTTGAGAAGATTGGTTCAAATAGTCCAAGTTGAGTATCATGAATTTTCGTTTTTTAGACAAAATCTAAGATTTGTTTATTCACACTTTTCAATAACAGTGTTTATAATGGTTCTCGAGAGGAATGAGTAAACTATGAATCACGTTACACGGATCGTTTCTTTTGCAGGTGTTGCCGCAGGGTTGCTTCTATTTAGTGGTGCTGTTTCCGCCGATACGATGGGGTCAGAGCAACACACTGCAAGGGACACGACAGAGACAACAAGTACTCCGTCTACTGAAGATCTGGCAAAGAACCAAGCAGCGATCGAAGAAGCGATAAAGGCAGCCCAACAGCAATTTGAGGTGCGGCAAAAGCAGATCGCTCAGGATCTCGCTGATGCTCAGCAACGGGCTGGAAAACGACATCAAGAGAATCACACTGATTTTGAAAACCTCCAAGATCAACTCGATCAACACCATGCCGATGTTCAAAAACATGTGAAGGAAGTAAACGACCAAATACAAAAGGACCATGGAAACATTGAGAATCAATGGTCACAAGCCCAAAAACGCTTAGATCAGGCGAGGGCAGAATGGCAGCAAAAAGTTGCGGATGCTGAGAAATTACAACAACAATTAGATGCGGATCGAGCAGCTATTGAAAAGAATAGTGCAGCGGTAAAAAATGGTGCGCAGGATCTGAAAGGACAGCTGACAGAAGGTGCGAACCAAGCACAAGCAACCATTTCTGATGCAAAAAATCGTATGAAAGATGTGAAAGACTCCGTCGATCGAATAAAATCGATCATTGATTCTGCCGGAAACGATCTTTCTGCTGCTAATACAAAGGCCATCGCTCCTTCTACAGCGTCAACTGCACAAGCAGCCACGAGTACTGCCGCAAAGGAAAAGCAGCCGACACAACAAAAAGAATACCCTAGGACAAATGATCAATCGAATGTTCTTCTTTCTTTAGTGGGAATCGGACTGGTTAGTAGCAGCACTTTCGGATGGTATGTTATCCGTCGCAGACAGTGATCATATTGGATCTTAAAGGAACGACCGAATGTAAAGTCATTCCGAAAAATACTTAACAAATGTAAAGTCAGAAGCCTTTAAACTTTCAATATGTAAAGTTTTAAGGCTTTTGGCTTTTTATATGAAAGCGACGTTTTTTAGTGTTGAAGCTCATAGGTAGGAGATAGTCGTTAAAATTTTTTTCTATGAATATCTTTAGTAATGAGTCAAATGCTTCAAATACTGTCAATTGTGGTAAAATACCTGTGTTACTAAAAGCAGAAAGAGGGACATAATGACACACTCTACATCCGCATATATCCACATTCCATTTTGCGAACACATATGCTACTACTGTGACTGTACTCTTTCGTTATTTTAAATCAAGAAGTAGAATTATATTAAAAGAACAGATAGATGAAGTAAAACCACTTTAATAGAGTGGTTTTTATTTATATAAAAAAACGATAGATGATAACTGATTGATTTGAAATTATGCCTGTAATTTAAGAATGATATGTACTTAATTATACATGCTTTTATAAAAATGGTATGGAAAATCGGTATGGTTTTAAAGAATATAAATTACGAAAGGAAAGATACATGGAACATTTTATTTTAGAGTAAAGTTTCCATTTTCGTTATCTTAAGTATTTAACACAAGAAAAATTTCTATCTAATTCCATTCAAAATTGTTAGGAGAACAAGTTGATAAAAATCAGAAATCCTACGAAAAAATCTTTAAGGATTAATAGATAAAACTTGAAAGGAGAACCAATGAAAATCAATAGAATAAGTAACTGGCGAGTAGTCATGGTCTTAACACTGATCATTCAACTACTCGCTTTTTGTGTTTTATCACTGGTCGCTCATGCCGATGTGAATCATCCCGAACAAGTATCTGTAGTATACGATACTGGAGTGAATTATCGAATGCGAGGGAAAAAGGCAAACGGTGAAAATTTTGAAACTATTTCGTCCCCATTGTTCGCTGTATCGGGAAATAGTCGTACACCTCTGTTTTGTGTTGAGCCTGGAGTTCCAATCTATGGACCCAATAGTGTTGGATTCGTAAAAAATCCACTTCCTAATATGTCGCAAAAGGCAAAACTGATTGCTGCTCTTTGGAGTGAAGCTGGGAACAATGCTGATACTCGTATGGCGGCACAAACGATGATTTGGAATGAAGTAAACAACTATTCGATTACTGAGAGTACCAACTTATCTAATAATCAATCAATTGATTTAACTGGAATCAAAAACAGGATCAACGAAGTCATTGCGAACTATCAGAAAAAACCAAGTTTCGACAATTCCAGTGTGAATATTGTTCTTGGAAAATCCGCGACATTAAATGATCAAAATAGTAGTAAGCTATCCAGCTTTGATCGGTTAGTAAAAAACACTGCTAATGTGGATTATAAGATCAGTGGCAACCAACTGATTATTACACCAAAGGCAGACTCAAAAGTAAGTGGAGAGTTAGTTTTTGAAAAATCCACTCACGCTGGAACTCCTGTCGCTTACAAAAAAGCAGGAGAACAAACGGTGATGGCCGGTGCGATTGACCAAACAAATAAATACACAGTAAAAATCAACATTGAAAAGAATGGAAACTTGAAGATCGTGAAACGAGACAAGGAATCTGGCGATGTAGTTCCCAACACGGTCTTCAATATAGATTTCCAAGGGAAACACCCAAATAAAGAAATAATCACAGGACAGGACGGTTCAGGCACCTTAACTGGTGTCCCTCATGGCATTGAAGCAATCGTAACGGAAAAATCTGTCCCTGCACCTTACATCATTGATAAAACACCAATGAAGGCTGTGATTATAGCTGGACAGACTATCGAGGTTACTTCTAAAAATAATCGTGCGAAGGGACAGATCCTTCTTGATAAAGTAGGACAAGAAACAGGCATCACTCCTTGGAATGAGCACTATTCTTTAGCGGGTAATCAATTCGAAATTCGTAAAGATTCTCCGACAGGTTCAATCGTTCAGACGATTTTGACTAACGATAAAGGACATGCAGAAACAACAAAATCATTAGAGCTGGGAACTTATTTTGTCGTAGAGAACAAAGCAAGTAATGGATTCGTGAATACGTTTAAGCCTATCAAGGTTGAATTAACCTACAAAAATCAAACAATCCCATTAATAGTTGAATCTGTCAAAGGATCGAATCAAGAGATCACTGGCGAGACCACGTTGACTAAAATCGACAAAGATACTAATGAGGATTCCCAGGGCTCAGCTACTTTTGAAGGTGCCGAATACACACTTTTCTATAACGAGAACATCAGTAATCATAAAAATGGTGATCCTGTTAGGTGGAATGATCCCTTTAAACCAGTATTGCTGAAAGGGACGAAATCAAAGACACCTTTCACAAAAGATGGAATCACTTTGGTAATTGATAAAAATCGTCAAGCGGGAGTCAAACATCTAGCAGTAGGAAAATACTACTGGAAGGAAACAAAGGCGCCTGTTGGTTATTCAGAAGATCAAACTATATACAGTTTTGAAATTAAGAAAAAGGATGACCTGAATGCGATCATCACTGAAAATGTGACCGCGAAGGAACAAGTCATCCGTTTTGGTTTTGATTTCTTCAAGTTTGCCAATTCTAGTAATGGTTCAGCAAGCAGCGGCTTCAACGATCTTGAATTTAAACTAACTCCATTAGAAGGAACGAAGCCAATTACCGGTGCCGAAGATACTGCCAAAACAAAATATCATGAGGGATTAGGCTTTGATGGCTATGGTAAGTTTTCAAATATTCCAATTGGTGATTATTTACTTGAAGAAGTGGAAGCACCTAAAGGTTTTCAAAAGATCCAACCAATTGAAATCCACAGTCGTTTTGAAGAGAACAAAGAGGACTACAAGAAAAGTCAATATGTCTTCACACTAACGGAAGTTGATCAAAAAGAACCTATCAAAACGGTCAAAGTTCCTTATAGTAAGCTCACCAATCAAACTTTTTCAGTCAGTCTGAATCGCTTGATGCTATATGACTTGCCCGAAGAAAAAAATGAACTGATCTCATTGGCTACTTGGATCAATGAAGAAAAAGTATTGAAGGATTCTTCTAAAGGGAAAATCCTTGATACAGTTAGCTACAAATTGAACGAAACGAGGGATGATTGGTATCTTGTTTCCCAAGTGGTTGATGTAGCAGTTACTAAGGCGGCTTTGGAAAAAGATAAAGATGCGAAACCAGTCGTTTTAGAAGAAAATGCAACCACACAAGAGAATCAGAAAAAGACTGGATACTGGGAAATCGAACAAGAAGTTGATCCGATGAAGCTAAACGATAAAACATTGGTTCTGTTCAATTCACTTTATGAAAGTGAAAAAGCGTATAAAGATGGTGATGAACCGATTGCTATTGATAACAACCTTGAAAATCAAGCACAAACTCTTAAAGTGAAAATCGAAAATTTTGTAGGCATCAAAACTAAAGCTCATTTAGAAGGTAAGGATGACTCATTTACCCATGGTGATGTTTTGGAAATGTACGATGATGTTGAAATCAGACATAGTGAGATCGATGGGAAGAAAGAAGCATTCGAAACAATTCTAGTCGCGCTTTTCCCTAGCGGTGAAAAAGAAGAGATTTGGAAATCAGGTCTGATTGATTATGTAGTTGATGACGAAATCTTCACTAAGACAATCATTTCAGAAAAAGTTGATACCGGAAAATATCCAGAAGGAACATCCTTTACTTTCAAAGAGATCAATTACGATGAGGAAAAAGAGATTAATGCAACCCATAATGAGGAGTTGGATGAGAAGAGCCAAACCTTGTATCCCTTAGAAAAGCCAGAAGTTCCTGAAAAACCAGTCATACCTGAAACGCCAGAGGAACCTGAAAAATCGGTAGAATCTTCAGAACTGAAAGAAACAACAACGAGTAAAGTACCAGAAGTTTCTCCTTCTGAAACTCCTTCAGAACCAGCTGAGAAGAGTTTTCCTCAAACTGGTGAAAAGGTGAATCCTGTTTTAATCGTTATCGGAGCAATTCTGCTTTCTGCCGCAGGCGTAATCCTATTTATTCGCAGAAGTTCAAATGACTAACTAGTTTGCCAAAAGGGTATTGGATTTTAAGTACAATCATTTAAAAATTCTTCTTTCAGGAGGAAATTTGTGACTAGATTATACGAAATCGAGTTTGAAGATAGCATCAGAGTCAAACATGAGCTGAAATTAATCTTTAAAAAAGAGATAGATGTTTTAGATGTGGCTCAAAAAGCCCTGTTGCTGTCTGCGTATCAAATTGAAGAGCGAAGGACCATCGTAAATAAAATACTCAATGAACGGAAACCCATAGAAGTGACAGAAAATGAGTTTTTATGGGCTTATTTTTCGTCGGAACAAACACTACGGAAAGAAATTATTTTCCGTAGTTTCATTATCAAAAAATTGGTTTATCAAAATAATAAGACCAAACTTATTGTTGGGCTGACTTACGAAAAGTCACGACAATGGTTTGACTAAAAATAAAGTGAGGTAAAAAAATGGATTTAAAACAGATTGTACCAAACATGGAAAAAACATTCGGTTCGTTGGAATTTGCTGGGGAGGCATCCGTAGAAACCAGACGTGAAGATGGCAAAATGAAAGTATTGTCTCGAACCTATCACCTTTATTCATCCGTCCAAAAAGCGGATCAAGTGATGGTTACGATTCCTGCGATTGCCGGAGAAATCGAGCTGGATTATGAAACAAAAGTTAAGTTGGTCGAACCAAAGCTTTCAGCCGAAGGATATGCCATTGGCGAGAGCGGATTTACAAATTATGTATTAACAGCGGATAGTATTGTAAAAGCCTAGAGGAAAGAAGGAATAGTATGAGATTAGCAGAAGGTATCATTGTTGATAATGAAAAAACGTTTGGAGTGCTAAAATTTTCGGCTCTTCGTCGGGAAGTTTTTGAAAGAGATTCAGATGGGGAATTGACTGAAAAAGTGAAGGAACGGACGTATGATTTAAAAAGTTCCGGTCAGAAGCAAATGATCCAAGTAAGTGTGCCAGCAAGCAAAGAATTGAAAGAGTTTGCCTACAATGATGAGGTGGAATTAATTGATCCTGTAGTCGATACAGTCGCTAACCCAACATTTCGTGGAGCCGATGTTGACTGGTATATTAAATGTGCCGATATTATTACCGTAAAGAAATCTCCACAAACAAATCAGCAAGAATCCAATAAAAATCAAAAATAAAATATCGTGATGAAGGGAAAGAGTATAGCCAAAAACTATACTCTTTTTTTGGTGAAATATGAGACAACGAAAGATTATTTGGTTTGATCAATTCTTAGATGACTACAAGCAATACACAAAAACCGAATATCAAATAAGTGAAACGGAAATCCTCGAAAAGTTTGCGGAATTAGAAACCGATGTATTGATTTTTACCATTTCAGTGAAAGAAGAGATGGCGGTTGATGGTCAAGCAAGGTTATTCCGTTTTTATCTTGTCATTGATGATGACCAAGAAGCAATGAAATACGAAGGTTGGGAAGATGTTTGATTGGTTTAAACGTTTAAATCCTTTCCAATATGTCTATCATCGGGGAAACAGGATTCGGCCAAAAGACAAAAATTTGATTCAATTTACATTTTTAAGTTGCCTAACGCCTCTTTTTATTAGTGAAATGTTGATGTTTCATCAGACCCCAATTAAGAAAGTCATTGATGATCCTTTACCCTTATTTGAAAAATTAACTCTGGCGATTCATCAAGTCCATTGGGGGAAATTTATTGGTGTGCTATTTTTTTCAATCATTAGCTGTTCTTTAGTTGGCTATATATTGTTTGCGTCTTTTCCTGATTGGTATCGAAGACTTAGGCATCGTCAAAAAATCGCTACGATGATTTTACAAAATCATTGGTACGAAGTCGAAACGGTTCAAAATGAGGGTTTTTTCAAAGATTTATCTTCTAAGCGTTCGAAAGAAAAAATCTCTTATTTTCCTAAATTTTATTATCAGATGAAACAGGGCTATTTGATAATTTCTGTTGAGATTTCTCTTAATAGTTATCAAGATCAATTGCTTCATTTAGAAAAAAAGTTGGAAAGTGGACTGTATTGTGAACTCGTAGAAAAAGAGTTAAGAGATTCATTTGTCGTATACACATTGCTTTATGATACGATTTCAAATCGAATATCAATTGAAGATGTGTCTGCAAAAGATGGCAGCCTGCGACTAATGAAAGACGTTTATTGGAGCTATGATGAACTGCCTCATATGTTATTGGCCGGAGGAACAGGAGGAGGAAAGTCTTATTTCATTCTGACTTTGATTGAGACCTTGCTGAAGACAAATGCAAAGCTCTATATCTTAGATCCGAAAAATTCTGACTTGGCGGATTTATCAGTAGTGCTTCCTGATGTCTATTATCGAAAAGAGGATATGATTCAAGCTTTAAATGATTTCTACGAAAAAATGATTGATCGCACTGAGACAATGAAACAGATGGATGGATACAAAACGGGTGAAAATTATGCTTATTTAGGATTAGAGCCGCATTTTTTGATATTTGATGAGTATGTCGCATTCATGGATATGATCGGTCGGGAAAGTAGCGAAGTCATGAATAAGATCAAGCAAATCGTGATGTTAGGAAGACAGATGGGCTTTTTTATTATTCTGTCTTGCCAACGACCAGATGCAAAATACTTAGGCGATGGGATTCGTGATCAGTTTATGTTTCGAGTAGCCCTTGGTCGAATGAGTGAGTTGGGTTATGGCATGATGTTCGGTGATACAGATAAGGATTTCTTTCAAAAAAGAATTCGAGGGCGAGGCTATGTAGATTCTGGAACAAGTGTAATCAGTGAGTTTTATACTCCGCTTGTTCCAAGAGGACACGATTTTATTCAAAGCATTAAAAAACTATATGAAGATCGAAACGATGAAATTGAATTAAAGATAGAATAGGAGAAAACAAGATAAAATTTATTGATTTATTCGCAGGTGTCGGTGGATTTCGCTTTGGAATGGAGCGCGCCGGTCATACTTGTGTCGGATATGTTGAATGGGATAAATATGCACGGAAAAGTTATGAAGCAATCCATCAGGTCACAGATGAATGGACACGCCATGACATTACTAAAATTTCTGATGAAGAATGGAAGGAGTTACGTGGAAAAGTTGATATCATTTGTGGAGGATTCCCTTGCCAAAGTTTTAGTATCGCCGGAAAACGAAGAGGTTTTCTGGAAACTAGAGGAACAATGTTTTTCGAAATTGCCCGAGCGGCCAAACAAATCCAACCACGGTTTCTTTTTCTTGAAAACGTCAAGGGGTTACTCAGCCACGATAAAGGGAATACTTTTAGAACAATCCTCTCAACGCTTGATGAATTGGGGTATGATGCAGAATGGTGCGTATGTAACAATAAGTGGTTTGGAATTCCGCAAAACCGAGAGCGTACCTTCATTGTCGCAAGTCTTAGAGGATTCGGTCGATCCGAAATATTTCCTGTCAGAAGAGAAAACAAACAAACTTCTTCAAACGATCTAAAGCGAGTCAATGATGCGGATAAGACTAAAGAATTCGCTGGATTTGATATATCAAATCGATTCTATGATACTTCTGGCATTTCGCCTACGATCACTACACATGAAAAGCCCAAGATCATGGTAGCTGGAAATGTTAATCCTAGTGAGCGTGGAATGAGTGGAAAAGTTTATTACAGTGAAGGACTTTCACCAACTTTAACTGCTGGAACAGGTGAAGGACCAAAAATTCTATTGTCCAAAACAGATTTAGAAAAATTGAATAATGCATTACACGTAAAGACTGTTCTTACTGATAAAGGGGAACGGTCTCTTTTTATTCGAGAAGCTACGAAGAAAGGATTTAGCGAGGCAAAACCAGGTGATAGTGTCAATTTAGCTTTTCCATCATCAAGGAATCGTCGCGGACGTGTAGGAAGACAAGTCTCTAATACGATCGTTACTGGAAATTCTCAAGGCGTCGTGACCAATGATTTACGAATTAGAAAGCTTACTCCAAAGGAATGCTGGAGACTGCAGAGCTTTCCAGATTGGGCTTATGAGCGAGCAGCAAAAGTAGTATCCGCTAGTCAATTATACAAACAAGCTGGCAATAGCGTGGCCCAAGAGGTAGTTTATCAAACTGCTTTACACGCATTCAATTAAAAACAGTAGGTGGTGATGTTAGTGGGTTACGAGGAACTGATAGGTACTCTTTATGATATGGCAAAAGAGACTGAGGATGAAGAGCTGCAAGAACGTTTATATGATTTAGGTTGGACGGTGAAAAAATGTGGTATCCGTGATATAAGTGAAGACCCTGAAGAGGAGATCCATTTTAGTGAATTACTCCGTCGGCTCGAATCTATGGCCGAACAAGCGAAAGAACTTTCAGATAAGATTATGCTAAATGATTTGAAAAATACGTTAGCTTCTGATGGGATAGATGGCTATTTTGGGGGATTTTTCTAATAGTTTTATTATTAAAAAAAAAGGTTTTTTAGGTATAATTGACTCAAAGAGGTGATTGAATGGCTAAGCAGAATCTTTTAGTCATAGGGAATGGATTTGACTTAACTTGTAGATTGAAATCTTCATACACAGATTACTTCAATTCAAAATTTCCGGAAAATTTAAAAAAAAGTCTTGATTCATTGATACCGCTATTTGAAACATTTTATTTTAAATCCGTAGACGATAACGATCTTAATTTTAATGTTTACTCACTTGGGTTAGAAGAGTCGACTCTGTATGGTGTCCCTGATGGAATAAATATTTGGGATTTAATAATTTATTATGGTATAAAGGGTCTTCCTGATAAGTGGAGTGATGTTGAATCGAGAATTTTAGAATTTTTAGTTTATAATCCAGAAATTGATGGACCAAAACAGAATATTCCAAACTTTAGTCAGTTAAAGGGACCAATGCAGTCATCTGATAAGTTATTTGATGGAAAAGAGTATTCTTCTTACTTTTATTCTCAGCTAATTAATTTTGCAGCAGCAAAATTTAAGTTGCCAAATCCTTCGAATTCTAAGGGAATTTTACTTTCCGAGTTAAAGAAATTCGAGGATCATTTCACAAAATATTTGCTAGGATTAACTAATGATGACGGAAGCTATTCCTTTACAAGAAATGCTGATGAACTGTTACATGCGATTGTAAATCAAGCAGCTAGTTCACATACTTCTTCTCAAGCTGTTTTATCCTTTAACTATACCACACCGCTTTCTTCGAGTGAGCTTGCAAATATGCAAATGAATTGGCGGAATATTCATGGACAACTAGCCGATAATAATATAATTTTTGGGATCGATCAAAATAAAATAAAAGTTACTGATGTTGCTTACCAATTTACTAAAACTTATCGACAATTGATTGAGGAAAATGGTGGTACTGACCATTCAAACAGTTTTTTACCAGAAAAAAACAAAATTGGCACAATAATTTTTTACGGACATTCACTTAGTGAAGCGGATTACTCCTATTTCCAATCAATCTTTGATTACTATGATATCTATGGTTCTGAAGTTGAAATTACTTTTTTATACCATGACTACTTAAATGATGGAAACAATTCTCTTCAACAAATACAAGTTTTAAGTGTTAGTGAATTAATGAAAAAATATGGACAGACTATGGGAAATAAAGATCATGGTGAAAATTTGCTTCACAAATTAATCATTGAAAATAGATTGGAGATAAAAAAAATAAAAGTTCCAACAATGATAGATTTAACTTAGCAGTAAAACAAGCAACAGCCGGCAAACGCGCCCCAGCGCGGGTGACGAGCTGTTAGCTTTCTTTTTGGGACGCGCTTGCGCGGCCCAAAAAGTAGAAACCCCCAGTATCTAACTAGGGGGGGAGTAAACACTAAAATTATAACTTAATAATCGCTAAGAAGCTTGATTTAACAAGTCAATTCTTAGAAATCAAGGGTGAGAAAAATTTTTCTATTTTTTCTCATCTTTTTTATTTGGAGGGGAAATATGAACTTTGGAGATTGGTTACGAGAAAAACGAAGTGATTATGGAATCTCACAGCAACATTTAGCAGTGGAAAGTCAGTGCTCTAGGCGATATATCTCCATGATCGAAAACGGGAGCTATGAGCCATCCATAAAAATGCAGGCTGATATTCAAGAGGCGCTTAATCGAATGAATCCTGGTAAAGAGTTAGAACTGGTTTTTGACTATGTTCGCATACGATTCGAGACACATGATGTTCAATATGTGATCGAGAAAATTTTAAAAATAAAAATGAAATATATGATCTACGATGATTACGCCTTTTACGGTTATATCGCAAAATATGTCTTCAGCAACATTCAAGTAATGATTTCACCGGAAGAAGATGATAAGGGAACTCTTATTGAGTTGAAGGGTCAAGGGTGTCGAGAATTTGAAAATATTTTACTCGCTCAGGGTAGAAGTTGGTTTGATTTTTTTGTCAGGTGTGAGAAGGAAAAAGTTTTTTACAAACGAATTGATTTGGCGATAAATGATAATGTCGGTATCCTATCCATCCCTTTTCTTGGCGAAAAGTGTAAGCAAAGAGAATTGATCTCAAAATTTCGCTCATTCCAATCATTGGGGTCAGGCAAGTTCGAAAGTGAAGAGAATGAGTCTTTTGTCGGCAACACATTGTATCTTGGGTCGCTCAAAAGTGACATCTACTTTTGTTTTTACGAAAAGAATATTGAGCAGATGGTCAAAAAAGGTGTCCCCGCCGAAGAGATAGAAATCATCAATCGCTATGAGATTCGTCTGAAAAATGATCGAGCATACAATACTATCCAAGATTTATTAGTTTATCGAGATGTGGAACAAACAGTTTTCAGTATTATCAACACCTATATCGTTTTCTTGGAAGTAGGAAAGACTAAAAAGAAATCTTCTTGGAAAATGGATCGCTCGTGGGAACGTTTTATCGGTCCAGATCGTGGAAAACTGAAATTAACAATGGAACCCAAGCCAATCGAATTGGGCCGAACGTTGTTGTGGTTGCGAAGGCAAGTGGCGCCCACTTTAAAAATGCTGCTGTTGATAGATGAAGAAAATAGTACCAACAGAATAAATGATTTACTAAATGATACGAATTTAACGAAAAAGCACGAAAAAATGATCGAACAACATACCGCGATCCTTCAAGAAATTCTGATGGAAAAGGGGGATTAACTTGCTTTTAGTAAGCTTTGAAGTTAAGGATTATCCTTTTCACTTTAATATCTATTCGTTCGAAAATCATTTGATAGGCATTGAGGAAGATCCAAAGTATTTACAACTATTTGAGATGGAGCAATTCGGCAGCCCTGCCGACTATTTCGATTGGCGAAAGAGTCTTGTAGGGTTTGGTTCGCTTTTAGATGTTCATGGATTACCCATATCAAAGAGTCATGAAAACTTTAATACGTATCATAATTTTTTATCTCAAACAGAAACGGCATTAAAAATGAGAACAAGAAGATGGGGGAATCGATTTAGAAAGTAGATTAACTAAGAGACTAAAGAAAAGCCAGTTTCTTTGTGGAGTTGAGCTTTATATTTATTACCGTTCAATAGGAAAATATACGACACTTTACTTAGAAGGAGAAAAGGATGATTTGTCCCATGAGGTTGTCTACAGTTTTTATAAGATGAAAAGCTATCCGAATGGAAAAACTTATTTTAAGGTTTACTCTGATCGAGTATCATTAACAGTTGCCTTAAAACGAATCGAGTCTTTTTCTCTTTACTTAGAAATTAATCAAAATGCACATCACTTGTTTAATAAGGTATAGATGAAGCAATAAGTGAGACAGCTTTTTTGAAAAAGTTAGAAAGAAGGAGTACACATGAATTTTGGACAAAATTTATTTAATTGGTTCACGTCAAATGCGCAATCGCTAGTTCTGTTGGCCATTGCAGTGATTGGCGTTTATTTAGGATTCAAGCGGGAGTTTTCAAAACTAATTGGATTCTTGATTGTTGCGGCGATCGCCGTTGGATTAGTGTTCAATACCTCCGGTGTTAAAGATGTTTTACTGCAAATCTTTAACACGGTGATCGGCGGTTAGATGTCAGTCAACATAGATGATATGCAAGTGTATATCGCAAATTTAGGAAAATACAATGAGGGAGAACTTCAAGGAGCATGGTTCTCTCTCCCCATCGATTTAGAAGAAGTGGCAGAAAAAATTGGATTAGATGCTGAGTATGAAGAGTACGCTATTCACGATTATGAATTGCCATTCCATATAGATGAATATACTTCAATTGATCATCTAAATGATGTCTATGAAAGAATTCAAGAAATTGACGGAAGTCCCGTTTATGATGAGATTAACGAAATTTTGGGTTATTGGTTCAAAGATATTGAAGAATTATTAGACAATGTAGATGATATTATTTGCTATTCGGATTGCGATTCCATGGAAGATGTAGCAGAACAATATATCGAAGAAACGGGTATATTGAATAGCTTGCCTGAGAATATGCGATACTACTTTGATTATTCGGCGTTGGGCCGAGATATGGAAATCGAAGGAAATTTTTTAGTTACTTCACATGGGGTATTTGAATATAGTGGTTAATTTTGACGGATCGAAATTTGATCCGTCTTTTTTATTAGGAGGAGAAGAATGTATCAATATGTCATTAGTAATCCAGAACGTTTAACAGAAGAAATCAATAATTTGTTGTCTTTCCCATTGCTAAGAGAACAGATAAAAGAAAAACTATTTGAGCGTATCATTTCTGACGCAAAAGAGAACTGTGAGACAGCAACGCCGGAACAACTATTCGACGTGAAAGAATACGGTGTTTGGTTTCATACTGTGAATTATCCTGAATTTCGAATCGGAATCGGTCGGTATGATACATTTGTGATTTATCGTTGCCGTATGGATGATGATCGATTAACTATTCGAATCGAACTGGAGTAGTGAGGAAAAATGAAAATAATAAAAAGCTATACCAGCATATGGAATGTAGAAAAAGTAATTTATGCCATCAATGATTTGAAGTTGCCATTTCCCATCACTTTTAATCAGATGACTTGGTTTATTCTTTCTTTATTTACGGTCATCCTTTTATCGAATGTTCCACCGTTGTCATTTATTGACGGTGCGTTATTAAAATATTTAGGAATACCAGGATTTATCGCATGGTTTATGTCGCAAAAATCTTTTGATGGAAAAAAACCAGTTGGATTTCTTCGTTCCATCTATCGTTATTACTCTAAGCCTAAAGTAACTTTTAATGAAAAAAAGGTGGAAGAGAAACAGTTTATCATAGAGCAAAGTATCACTTATGTAAGGAGTGAAGTCGTTGGATTATCCAATTAAATATATCGAAAACAATTTAGTGTTCAATAATGATGGAGAATGTTTTGCGTATTACGAACTGATCCCATTTAACTATTCTTTTCTTAGCCCTGAAGAAAAGTATAAAGTGCAAGATAATTTTCGTCAGCTAGTAGCTCAATATCGTGAGGGTAAAATTCATGCTCTTCAGTTGAGTGCGGAGTCTAGTATCAAAGAAGTCCAAAACCGGTCGAAAGAAACGGTTAAAGGTAAATTGAAAGAAGCTGCGATTCAACATATTGATGGGCAGACAGAAGCGTTGATTGACTTGATTGGGGAGCATCAAGTTGATTATCGCTTTTTCATTGGTTTCAAGTTGATTTTGAATGATCAGGAAGTAAGCATGAAAAATATTTGGAATGAGTTTGTGCTGGGAATACAAGATTTTGTCCATGATGTGAATTCAAAATTGATGGGTGATTTTGTTCAAATGAGCGTTGATGAGGTTGAACGGTTTAAAAAATTGGAGCAGCTGCTAGAAAACAAATTACTGCGGCGCTTCAATTTCCGTCCACTAAATAAAAATGATTTTGGCTATATATTGGAGCATCTGCATGGAAAAGACGGTATTACCTATGAGGATTATGATTTCCATTTGCCAAGTGTAGAAAGCTCAGGTCAAAGGATCGTAAAAAAATATGACTTGATCAAACCGACCCGTTGTTTGATCGAAGAAAAGCAACGGTATATGAAAATCACGAATGAAGAAAATGAAATCTATGTATCTTACTTTACTATAAATGCAATCGTCGGAGAGATGGAGTTTCCGAATAGTGAACTCTTTTATTTTCAGCAGCAACAATTTTCGTTCCCAATAGATACTTCTATGAATATCGAAGTTGTAACGAATCGAAAAGCCTTATCTACGGTTCGTAATAAGAAAAAGGAACTAAAGGATTTAGATAATCACGCTTGGGAAAGCGACAATGAGACGACTAATAATGTCGTAGATGCGTTAGACTCAGTCAATGAATTAGAGAACGTATTAGATCAAACGAAGGAATCCATGTACAAACTCAGCTATGTCATTCGAGTGTCCGCGCCAAACTTGGATGAATTGAAGAAACGTTGTAATGAAGTCCGAGATTTTTACGATGATTTTAATGTGAAACTGGTCCGTCCTTTCGGGGATATGTTGGGCCTCCAAGGAGAGTTTATCCCTTCTGCCAAACGGTATATGAATGACTACATTCAATACGTGACTAGTGACTTTATTTCCGCGCTAGGTTTTGGGGCGACTCAAAGCTTAGGCGAACGTGAGGGAATCTATGTTGGTTTCAACGTAGATACGGGAAGAAATGTCTTCATTCAACCCAACTTGGCTGCTCAGGGAATTAAGGGGACGATCACCAATGCTCTAGCAGCAGCATTTTTAGGAAGTCTCGGCGGCGGGAAATCCTTCTCCAATAATTTGCTCGTTTATTATGCGGTACTTTTTGGTGGAAAGGCAGTGATTCTTGATCCAAAAAGCGAGCGAGGTAATTGGAAAAATGATCTCGTTCATATAGAAGAAGAGGTAAATATCATCAACCTGACAAGTGAAGAGAAAAATCGAGGTTTACTTGATCCATTCGTGATCCTAGAAAATGCAAAAGATTCTGAAAGTCTTGCAATCGATACGTTGACATTTCTGACTGGAATTTCTTCAAGAGATGGTGAAAAGTTCCCAACATTAAGAAAAGCGATTCATACAGTCGCACAATCAGATCAAAGAGGATTATTGAGAGTGATTGAGGAATTGAGAAATGAGGATTCGGACATTTCTAATAATATCGCTGATCATATCGAGTCTTTCGTCGATTATGATTTTGCTCAACTACTGTTTAGCGATGGAAAGATCGAGAATACGATAAGTTTGGATAAACAATTAAATGTGATCCAAGTTGCTGATTTGATCCTTCCTGATGCCAATACAACAATGGAAGAATATACGACAATGGAAATGCTAAGTGTATCAATGTTGATGGTAATTAGTACCTTTGCACTAGATTTTATCCACTCGGATACTTCGACATTCAAGATCGTTGATTTAGATGAAGCTTGGAGTTTTCTTCAAGTCGCTCAAGGTAAAACTTTATCCATGAAACTAGTCCGTGAAGGCCGAGCCATGAACACGGGAGTATACTTTGTCACTCAGAATGCCAATGACTTATTAGATGAAAAAATGAAAAATAATATTGGGATGAAGTTTGCTTTTCGCTCTACTGATATTAACGAGATAAAGAATACATTGGAATTCTTTGGATTGGATATAGAAGATGAGGGAAATCAAAATCGCCTGCGAAATCTTGAAAACGGTCAAGCACTCTTTCAGGATATTTGGGGGCGGACTGGTGTCATTCAGTTTGATTATATTTTTGAGCATCTATTTCATGCTTTTGATACAAGACCACCTATCAATGGAGGTGATTAAGTGAATAAGAAAAAAGTGATCAAGATACTGCTAGGAATAGTCGGTATCTTTTTTCTTTTGTCAGCAATCTCAATGACCGTCCAGGCAACCGGACTAATCGATGAAACGATCAATAACGGTAACAACTATTCAAAGTATCCAGTAGATAATTATACATTGGATTATTTCGTAGACTCCAAATGGGACTGGCTGCCTTGGAGCTGGGGCGATGGTATTGGTAAAAATGTCATGTTTGGTATTTACAGTATCACGAACCTTATCTGGTTAGTCAGTGTTTACTTATCTAATGCCGCCGGCTATCTCGTTGGTGAAGCCTATTCACTCGATTTTATTAGTGCGACGACTGAATCCATCGGTCGAAATATTCAAACTCTAGCGGGTATCAATCAACGTGGTTTTATGTCTACAGGGTTTTACCCTGGTCTGCTTCTTTTGTTGATTCTGATTATGGGAATCTATGTTACCTATACTGGATTGATCAAACGTCAAACCACCAAAGCAATCGGATCACTACTAAGTTTTTTGACGATTTTTGTTCTGTCCTCTGCTTTTATAGCTTATTCACCAAACTACATCTCTCGAATCAATGACTTTTCATCCGATATAAGTAATGCCGCATTAGATGTAGGTTCAAGAATGACTATGCCCAGTTCGGAAGCAAAAGGTAAAAGTAGTGTAGATGCGATTCGTGATTCTTTGTTTGAGATTCAAGTCAAGCAGCCTTGGATGATTCTCCAATATGGAGATTCAGATATCGAAACGATCGGTAAAGAGCGAGTAGAATCTTTAGAATCCACTAGTCCATTTGCTAATAAGGGGAAAGACCGAATTGAAATTATCAAAGAGGAAATCAATGAAAAAGAAAATGAGAATATGACCATCACTAAGACTATCAATCGGTTAGGTGTCGCCATCTTCATTTTTTTATTTAATATTTTGATTTCTGTTTTTGTCTTTATATTGACGGGTATCATGATATTCTCACAAGTCCTGTTTATTATTTTTGCCGTATTTCTTCCTATTAGTTTTTTACTTTCAATGATTCCAAGTTTTAATCACTTGATGAAAACAACCATTATGCGATTGTTCAATGTCATTATGATGCGGGCAGGGATCACACTTGTATTAACGATTTCTTTTTCACTGTCAGCGATGATTTATGGACTGACTGCAACTCAACCGTTCTTCATTGTAGCGTTCATGCAAATCGTTGTTTTTGCCGGCGTCTATTTCAAACTCAATGACTTAATGGGAATGATGGCCTTGAATAGTTCTGACTCACAAAGTACGGGAAGTCGAGTAATGAGGAGACCTAAGCAAAGTGCGACTAGAGCGATTCGCAAATTGGCTATTAGTGGTTTAGCACTGAAAGGATTGGGATTTACACGGAAGGAAAGGACCCCATCAGATAATCCAGACCAGAAAAATAAACAAGTGAAGCCAGAAGAAAAAGGACAAACTACAAGGAAGCAAAGAGAAGAACCAAAAAAGACCACGTTACCAAATTCCATGAATAAGCGATCAGAAGAAAAGAATATGGAAACCAAGAAAAAGAATCAAATCCAAGTGAAGTCACTTCCGAAAAAAGAATTGAAAAAGAACGAGAAGAAAATTCAAGAGGCTTCTAGAAAATTCAAGCAAGCGAAATATAAAAAGCCGGAAGGAAAATATTCTAGCCAACCCAACAAAGAGGTTCCTGAAAAAACAGAAAAAGGTTCTAAAAGAAAAAATGCACCAATTAGGTCTTTGGAAAAATCGAATAGAGAACCGAAAAATCCATCACATCTTCCTAATAATGAAAAGAATAACACTAGAGAAAAACAGAATGACGTTCCAAAGAAAACACCTCGCCCTCAAAAATATGGAAGTAAACCTTCTAATAAGGTGTCATCTGTAAATCAAAATAAACAAGCTGTTAGAGAATCGCAGATGAAAAAATTGGAGAATGGGGAGTCATTTAAGCGTGAGGCCACTTCCTCAAAAAGTAAGCGTAAAACAATTAGTAAACCAAAAGAAAAAAAGAATCCATCATTAAAAGGTAAAGGAGCGGGCCGAAGATGAAGCGGGTCGTAAAATTAGCTTCGCCTTTGATCGGTTTCTTTCTTTTCCTTGGTCTTCTTTTAGTGGGAATTACTTTCTCCAGTGATGACGATCAAGAAAAATCTGTTTCAACCGAAATGACTGGCCTTAATGTCTCACAGGAAGTATTGAAGCATCAGCCCATAGTTGAGAAATACTGCAAAGAGTACGGAATATCGGATCATATCAATATAATCCTCGCTATCATGCAAGTAGAAAGCGGTGGTAAAATCGCTGATGTGATGCAAAGCTCTGAAAGTTTAGGATTACCACCTAATTCATTGAGTACGGAAGAATCCATTAAACAAGGGTGTAAGTATTTTTCTGAGTTAGTCAAAGCGATTGAGAGCCATGGATGTGATTTGAGTACAGCCATTCAAGCCTATAATTTTGGTGGTGGATTTGTTAACTATGTGGCAACACACGGGAAAAAATATTCGTATGAGTTGGCGGAAGGATTCTCAAAAGAAAAATCTGGTGGTAAACGAGTCGATTATCAAAATCCAGTTGCGATTCCTGTAAACGGCGGATGGAGATATGGGTACGGAAATCAGTTTTATGTAAAATTAGTCGAACAATATTTAGTTACCAACTCAGCCAAATTTGATGACGAAACAGTTCAAAAAATAATGGATGAAGCGTTGAAATACCAAGGATTTCCTTATGTTTTTGGAGGCAGCAATCCACAGACCTCGTTTGATTGTAGCGGTATAACTCAATGGTGCTTTGCAAAGGTCGGAATTAATTTACCTCGGACCGCACAAATGCAATATAACGTGACCCAGCATTTGTCATTAGCTGAAGCAAAACCAGGTGATTTGGTGTTTTTTCACTCAACCTATTCCACCTCAGATTACATCACACACATAGGTATCTATGTCGGTAATAACCGCATGTATCATGCGGGAGATCCAATTGGCTATACTGATTTGACAGACTCTTATTGGCAAGCACATTTAGTCGGTGCGGGGAGAGTTAAGTAAAAGATTTGAAAGGAAAAATTAAATGAAAAAAATAAAAACGAAAAATTTAGGATTAAGGAAAAAGACTACCGCTGCCTTATGGGTATTGTTAGTAGGAAGTCTTGTTTTTGGTGTATATAAAAATTTTACCGCCATTGATCGTCACACAGTCCATGAAGAAAAAATCGTGGAGACTAAGATTGTTGATACAAGTTTTGTTTCCAGTTACGTGGAAGAGTTCGTTCAAATATTCTATTCTTGGGAACCGACCAAAGAAGGATTAGAGAAGCGAACAAACGAACTGAAGAAATATTTATCTGAAGACTTACAACAATTAAATCAAGAAATGATTCGTTCGGACATTCCCACAAAATCGCATGTGAAGAAATCGAAAATTTGGAATGTAAAAAAACTAAACCATCAGGACTATAAAGTTGTTTTCTCAGTGATTCAAACTATTGAAGAGAGCATCGGAGATAAAATTCAGAGAAGAGAAATTGAGTCTGCATTTTCTGTCAAGGTCAGGATAAAAGGTGATGATCGTCTTGCTATTTTGACAAATCCTGTGATGGCCGCGTCACCTAAAAAGTTGGCTATTAAATCTCAGCCATTACAAGATGATATGAGTGTATCCCAAGACACGAAGGACGAAATTCAGGCTTTCCTGAATACCTTCTTCAAAGTCTATCCAACAGCGAAGAATACAGAACTCTTGTACTATGTAAAGGGTAAAGACATAAAGGAAATCAACAAGGACTATATTTTCTCAGAGATCAAACAAATCAACTATTCTGAAATGAATAAAGGGGTCAATGTGAATGTTGTAGCTGTTTATCTTGATAAAGATACGAAAGCAGCGATGCCATTCACATATAGTTTATCTATTGAAAAAACCGAAAAAAATTGGGTAATTATCAACGGAATTTAGGCATACAAAATAAATCATTCGCGGTAAAATGTTTTCACAAACAATGAAAATGGGTGAACTTTATGACGTTGTCAACTTACGGAGCTTGGATTTTTATGGGATTTATGACAGCATTTTTCTTCAGACGATTTAAGAAAACAAAAAGACTATTGATGGTTCCATTATATTTCCTATTACTCTTACTTTTTGGATTTATATTTTTAACAGGTTTTCTATTACTGCTTTTTTAGTCAAAAAGTAAATTAGCATGGAAATCTAAAAAAAGTGTACTACTATTACTATGTATGAAATTAAATTGCAAATCCTGTGAAATTTCTAGAGGCGTACTGTTAGAATTCCGTTTTGATTTTATGTGTGAAAAAGATATTGAGTATGCTTTTTACTTTGAATTGTAATAATTAAATCCCATTACCAACATAAATTTATCTAAGAGTCAGAAAGCTTTTTTGAAGTATGTAAAAAAAGTGTCGAATAAAGTATGTATCTTAATTATAAAAAAAGTATGGATCTCCAAATAATTATCTGTTATTTAGAGGTCCGTAAATTGATTAATGGTATAATGATGTTTATTGAAGTTGTTAGGAGAAATACATAATGGCCAATATGAATGATGTCGCTAGACTAGCAAAAGTTTCGAGAGGAACTGTATCAAACTATATTAATGGTGTGAGAATTAAAGATGAACCAGCTAAAAGAATAGAGAAAGCGATAGAAGAATTGAATTATGTTCCGAATCAAGCTGCTCGGGCACTGAAAAAGCAGACCAGCGATACAATTGCTTTCATTTTGCCGACTATATGGACGCCTTTTTTCGCTGAGCTTACCCATCATATCCAGCTAGAATTGCAACGGCATAATTTGAAAATGTTATTGTGTAATTCTCAGAATGATTTTAACCTAGAATTGGACTACGTAAAAATGGCAAAAGAGGAAAAAGTTCGTGGGATTATCACGATTTCATATAGTGACATTGATCCTTACGTTACGTCAAATTTACCACTCGTTTCGATCGAACGATATTTTAATCAGCATGTTCCGTTTGTCACCAGTGATAACTTCCAAGGGGGGCAATTAGCGGTGAAGTCTTTGCATGAGCGTGGTGCTACCAAACTATTAATGATTCTGAGGGAATTACCCAATAATTTAGGAATCCATGAACGAATGAACGGATTTATTGATTATTGTAAACATCTATCGATTGATTATGATGTCTATTTAGATAAAGGTGATTCAAAAGGATTTTCCAAACGTGTGGAGGAGTATTTAGTTAGTTGTTATAAAGAGGAATGTTCTTTCGATGGGATTTTTACGGCTACTGATCGTTATGCTGAATATGTGATTGATGCCTTTCGGACGCTTAAGTGGCAAATTCCAGAGGATGTTCAATTAATTGGATTTGACGGTGCTCGCAGCTATGAGACAGAGCAGTTGAGAATATCTACAATCGCTCAAGATATTAAAAAAATTGCGGAAATCAGTGTAGAAGAAATGCTCAATTTCAACATAGAAAGGTCTTCTCAAAAAAAGAATATTTTGCCTGTAAAACTGTTGGACTTGCAAACAACGAAAAAGTTGAATGAATAAATTCAACTTTTTTTTATTTATTTTGGTGAAAACGCTTGATTTTTGGAACGTTCCAATTATAATAGAAATATACTTGGAACGTTCCAAAAAAGGAGGAGTAATATGAATTATAAAAATGTAGTAAAAGAAATTGTTTCTGCTGTTGGAGGAAAAGAGAATATTTCTCAAGCAACCCATTGTGTGACTCGCTTGCGTTTGACCTTGAAAGAAGATACATATGATTTAGCCAAATTGGAGAATATCGATGGCGCAAAAGGAGTATTCTATAACAAAGGACAATTGCAGATCGTTTTTGGTACTGGTGTTGTTGAACGGGTTTATGAGGCCTTTATTACTGAAATAGAAATTGATAATAATCAGATTTATGAGGATTTGAACAAAGAAATGACTTGGAAGGACAAACTGACGGAGTTCTTCAAAGCTTTCTCTGATATTTTCGTCGCATTGATACCTGCCATTGTGGGTTGTGCCATGCTGCTGGGTTTACGGTCATTATTTATTACAACCGGACTATTTGGGTTAGAAGGCAGTTTGGCCGACAATTACAAATGGGCAGCCGATACAGCTAGCTTTTTGAATATTATCGCAACGGGGTTGAATTTTCTGCCTGTTTTTGTGGCCTACTCAGCAACCAAGCGTTTTGGTGGGAATCCGGTATTCGGTATTATTCTAGGATTGATTTTGGTTCATCCAGATTTAGGAAATCGTTTTGAGTACATGCAGGGTACTATACAGGATGCTCAATATTGGAGTCTATTCGGATTGAGTATTCCGCAAGTTGCTTTCCAAGGTGGTATTTTCCCAGCAATCCTGACTTCCTTCTTTATGGCGAAATTTGAAAAGTTTGTAACTAAATATACACCTAAAATGCTGACTTTCATTGTTGTTCCAGCGGTAACGATCTTAGTATCAGCATTGTCACTGTTCTTGGTGTTTGGTCCTTTAGGAGATTTAGTTGCTTCTGGGATCGGAACAATAGCGGATTTCTTGTATGTTAAAGCAGGTGTCTTCGGGGCTGGAATTTTTGCGGCTTTACTACAGCCATTGGTTATCACAGGAACGCATCATATGATCGGCTCTATCGAAGCACAATTATTAGCACAAACTGGATTCAACTATATCCAACCTTTATGGGCCGTTTCAATTATCGCTCAAGGAGGTGCAGCAATGGGGATGTTCTTCTTAGCGAAAAAAGGTTCCAAACGTCGTGAGATTTCTTTCTCTAGTTTTATTCCGACGCTTGTGGGTGTTAGTGAACCGGCGATTTTTGCGGTCAACTTGAAGGATTCGCTGATTCCTTTTATTACGGGAGTGCTAGGTGCTGGAATTGGAGGAGCTTACATGAAAATCTTTGATGTAAAAGCGTTAGGTTTTGGTTTGACCGGAATCCCAGGGATAACGATCGTCAATCCGCCGGTAGTGATTCACTATATTTTCGGATGTCTACTATCCTTCTTACTGCCTATCGTATTCCTATTTGTATACAACAAGGTCAAAGGTGTGGCAGGTGCGGAAATTCAGACAAGTGATAGTATAAAGGAAGTGAAGGCGTCGTGAAAACAGGAGTAATAGAAAATCATAAAACCAATGTTTATACGAAAGAAAAACAAGCACAGTTAGAAGAACTTACCAAAGTAGTCGCCCAAAGCAGCTACTTGCCAGAATTACACATTTACCCAAAAGCTGGATTAATGAATGATCCAAATGGACTGGCTTATTTTAATCAAAAATATTATGTCTTCTTCCAATGGTATCCCTTCGCCCCGGTTCATGGACTGAAGCATTGGGGAAAAACGACCTCCAAAGATTTGATTCATTGGTCGGAACAAGAACCGGCTTTGATTCCTGATCGACACTATGAAAAAAATGGCTGCTATTCGGGGAACGCTTTTGAATACGAAGACAAATTGTATTTATTCTATACGGCAAATTTCAAAACACCAGCGGGAAAAATTCCAAAGCAGGCACTAGCGATCATGGACAAGGATGAGAAAATCATAAAAGTTGAAAAGCTAATCATTGATTCTGGAGTCGAAGGATTATCGGGAGAGTTGCGTGACCCATATGTTTTTTCTAGAAATGGTTTGTTTTACATGCTTCTCGGCGGTAGTAAATTCGAAGGAGATGAACACCCAGGTTTCGGAGAAGAGGGCGTGCTATTACTTTATAAAAGTGAGAATTTGTTGGATTGGAACTATCAAGGGTTGATTGATTTACCGATTGATACAGGTTATATGCTGGAATGTCCAAGTCTGATTGAAGTTGATGGAAAAGAAGTTTTATTTTTATCTCCTATGGGAATGGCTTCAGATGAGACACGATTAAATAATCGGTTTGCAACGGTCTATCTAGTCGGTGAATTGGATCTGGAGGAACGAATATTCAAGACGGATCAATGGGATGAAATGGATGCCGGGTTCGATTTTTACGCTCCGCAGGCATTTTATAAAGAAAAGCAACCTCTGATGATGGCGTGGTTTGGTTGCGGTGAACCGGAGTATCCAGTGGATGAGCAATGGCAGCATGGGTTAACCTTCACTCAAAAATTACATTTAAAGCATGGAAAACTTTTACGTTTTCCAGTAGATGAAATTCTTGGAGCCTTTTCTGAAGGTGAAAATGTAACTACTAAGAGCATTATGCCGAATACTTCAACCTATCATTTGCAATTAACAGACGGATTTGATTTTCGAGTGGGTTCAAAGGAGGACTACTGGTCCTTCACGTATGACACTGACAAAGAAGAAGCATGTATTTCCAGAGAAGGATTGGATCAAATAATCGATGAGACATTTGGATTTGAAAGAAAAGCCAAAGTTAAACACTTAACGGTCGTCGATGTTTTTGTTGATAACTCATTTGTGGAGATTTATTTAAATGAAGGAGAAATAGTCTTTTCTTTCAGAGTATTCCAGCAAATCACAGGAACAATTTATTCCACCGCTCATATATTAGTGGGGACGTTGAATAAAAAAAAGTGAACGACTGATGTTTGGGAAATGGAAAAGATACCCTTCTTTAGAAATTCGGGTGGTACCACAGTAAACGGGTAAAAAAATTTACTTTTTTAAAAGAGATAAAATAAAAAAAAGAAGATGATCGATGCTTAGTAACGATCGTCTTCATTTTTTTTGACCCAGAAGAGTGTTTTACTTACTATTTTTTTCTTTTCTTCTTACTTCATAATTCGGTCGATATTCGTGGCAAAGAGTGTGACTGTATCTTGAAACATCATGACTTCAACCAAAAGCAAGGTCATCAATATTTGTGTTATGCCCATCGGTATCGAAGACCAGATGATTTGGGCTCTCGAAAAGAAATGGTGATTCGCTATTACTGACAGAATCATTTTGGCTGGTGGACAGATAAACGTGACCAAGAGGAAACGATTTGATGTCGAAGATTCGTGAGCATGTAAAAGATAACGCTATCTTTTAACGGAAAAAATGGAAGTCTCTCAACATAGTGATGAAAGCTGAATGCAGACGTTTGGCAATGCAAAAGAAGTATTTGCCTTAGATTCTACAACGATGCCCAACATCTGCATAACAGGACTTCTTTATGCAAATTGTCCAAATCCATATTGATCTTCAAAGAAAAATCTTTTGTGCTATGATATACAGTCTCTTTGAAATCCTTGTCTCAGGTAGCATGCTCAGCAAAAGAAAGATCTCTTAAAAAGTGGGGTTTTCAAGTATTTTGATATCTTTTAAAGAATCTCGACAGCCTATTAACTTTATGGAAAAGCTTGTTATCTATGTCTAATATTCAATATCTATATTGTTGCATAGAGGTTTCCTGAACCACTATTAGAAAATATAAATAGGAAAAATATTTACCAATCTTTAAATAGCCGACTATTTATTCTGTTTCCGATATTCTCTAGGTGAAAGACCTTCTTTTGCTTTGAATAGTTTAGAAAAATTTTGAGCATCTTCTATACCAACTGATTGTGAAACGACATTAATGGGATAGTCACTTTGAACTAATAGCTCTTTAGCTTTATTTAACCTTAGCGTAGTTAAGTACTCTTTTGGACTCAAATTGAAATAATCTTTGAATATCCTATGGAGATAAGATCGATCAATATTTAGTGATTCTGCGATTTCATTGATTCTCAAATTATCTTCTAAATTGTTTCGCATAAGCTGCAATGCTTTAGTCAAAAGTACATTTTTCGTGGGAGCTATCTTTCCTTTCTCAACCGGGTATCTTTCACTTAGGTAGAAAAAGATTTCCAACAATTTAGCGTTCAGCAATAGATCATTGTGCTCTGAGATAAGGGATATTTCAAATATTTCGCTGATTTTATCTTTAATAATATCCCCGCCATCGTAAATTGAAAAAATAGGATGATAGCTATTGATAGCAGTTCTCTCCAGATAGCTTTTCACAAGATCTCCGCGAAAACCAATCGAGTAGTACGTCCAAGGATTATCTTTACTGGCTTGATAGGAGACGATATTATCTGGTTTGATGAAGAAAAAATCTCCTTTTTTTAGGCTGTAATGGCGACCTTCACTTGAAAAACAACCCTCGCCTGAATAGACATAATGCAACATATAGCCACTTCTAGTAGTAGGGCCATACTTGTGGGAAGGGAGCGTTTCATCATATCCTACCGTGTATAAATAGATTTGGTCATTAAAATTATGGTTATTAAAAAAGAGTCGCATATTGACCTCCAATCATTGGTTCTAAACAATTTGATATTTTATGTCTACATTATACCATGTTTTGTCTTGATTGATTTCGCTAAAATAAGGGTAACTTAACTCGGGAGGGAATTAAAATGGAAAAAAAGTACGAGGATATTGTCAAAGAACTTATTCATTATGTTGGTGGAGAAGAAAACATTCAAACAGTGACACACTGTGCAACGAGATTAAGACTAGTATTACTAGATAATGACAAGATAGAAATGTCAAATGTTGAAAATCTCAGACTTGCTAAAGGAGCATTTGTTGCGGGTGATCAACTTCAAATTGTTTTTGGAGCTGGACTTGTGAACAGTATTTATCAAGAAGTAGTTGAATTTTTAGGTATGAGTAATACAGAAGTAAAAACTAATGTAAAAGCAAGTTCAAAAACAAAACAAAATCCGTTACAAAAGTTTATTAAATCAATTTCAGATGTGTTTATTGAAATTATGCCATCTATTTTAGCTGCGGCTTTGTTGATGGGATTAACTTCACTATTATCTACAAAAGGATTATTTGGTAGTGAGTCTATTGTAGAAATGGTTCCAGCTATCTCGGGCATTAACAGGATGGTTTCCATTGCTTCTTCAGGGATTTTTGCTTTACTACCAATGATAGTAGCTTACTCTGCTACTAAAAGATTTGGCGGACGTCCCGCATTAGGTTTGGCTATTGGAGCCATTATGATTCATCCGAATCTAGCTGATGCTTTCGGCGTTGCTGGGGGAAGTTCATCTCCAGAGGTCGTGAATGTATTTGGTTTGAGCATTGAGCTAGTTGGTTTTCAAGGCGGGATTATCATTGCTTTAATGATTGGCTACATCGTTGCAAAATTAGATGAGCTATTTAATAAAGTTTTACCCGATATCATAAAATTCGTATTATCGCCCATGTTAACGATCCTTATTTCTTCTTTGCTGTTGTTTACAATTATTGGACCATTCGGAAGAGAATTAGGCAATGGCTTGACGAATGGTTTACTTTGGATGACTGAGCATTTAGGAATTTTAGGATTTATGATCTTTGCTGGGGTACAACAAATTATCGTTATTACAGGGCTGCACCATACATTCGGTGCAATCGAAAGTCAGTTGGTTGCGAATACAGGTAGAGACTTTTTGAATCCTTTAATGTCCGTAGCACTAGTGGCTCAAGGTGGAGCAGTCTTAGGCTATATGCTTTTGCATAGAAAAAATAAAAAAATCCGTGAAATTTCAATTTCTGCATTTACCTCAGTACTGTTCGGTATCTCTGAGCCCGCATTGTTTGGTGTAACTGTAAAATATAAATTCCCGTTGATTGCCGGATGTATCGCTGGGGCTATCAGTGGAGGATACGTTTTTCTCAGTAAGTTAACAGCAGTTGGCTATGGCACAACTGGCTTGCCAGGATTTACTATTGTGGATCCGGCCAACAATGGTTATCTCCATTTCGTCGTTGCTCATTTGATTGCAGTGATTGGTGGTATTACCTTAACATACGCATTTGGCAAAGTGTATGAGAGAAAAAATACAGATGAAAAAGATATAATTTTAGAAGAAAATGTTGCATCAATGATCGAGAAAGAGGCTGAAAAAGAGTTGTCAGTATTTGAGGACTAGGATGATGGAAGAGGTAACAGAGAAGTATTTTAAGTATGAACAAATACCGATTGAAATAAAAGAAGAAATGAAAGAAAAAGTAAGCAGAAGCCCTTTTAGACAAAGCTTTCATGTGGAAGCCCCCTCTGGTTACTTAAATGATCCAAACGGCTTTAGTTTCTACAATGGAAAGATTCATTTGTTTTATCAATGGACTCCTTTTAAATATTCTGAAGCGAATATTTGGTATCAAGGTTGGCACCATCTAGTTTCGGAAGATTTGATTTGTTGGGAGTCACTGGGACCTGGAGTTGAACCGGATACGGATTATGAGACTCACGGATCTTATTCTGGTAGTGGACTTTCTGTGGACGGTGAATTATTACTTTTTTACACAGGAAACACTCGAAACGAGCTTTCACAAAGAATTCCTTATCAAATAATTGCCACGTTGGATACGGAAGGAAAAATCACTAAGCGGGATTTTCCAGAAATTACTGGAGTGCCGGATGGATATACGGATCATTTCAGAGACCCAAAGATTTGGCAGACGGACACCGGAGACTTTTATGCGTTGATTGGGATTCAAAGACAAAATAAAACAGGTGCTGCATTAATGGTTCATTCTTCAAATACTTATAATTGGGAAATACTTAGCGAAGTAAAAACTAATCTGATCGAGTTTGGATATATGTGGGAGTGCCCAGATTATTTTGAATTAGAGGGACAAGGTATCTTCATTTTCTCACCTCAGGGTTTAACGCCAGAGGGACCAAACTATCAGAATATCTATCAAACAGGTTATCTGATTGGAGATAAGTTAAGTAAGGATAATCTATATCTGAATGAAAAGTCATCATTTAAAGAACTAGACCAAGGGTTTGACTTTTACGCTCCTCAATCAACACAGCTGCCTGATGGTCGAAGAATAGTAATCGGCTGGATGGGCTTGCCAGAAAGTGTTTATCCAACAGAAAATTTTGGTTATTGCGGCTGTTTGACTATGCCTCGAGAATTAACATTAGTCGATGGAGACCTAATCCAAAAACCGATTGAAGAAATTAAAAATTACAGAAAAAATCAAAAGGAATTCTCTCAAGCTGACTTATCATCTGGGATTGAAACCGAAGCAGCTTTTGAATTAATGATTCAAACGAATAATTCTTCTAATAGTGATTTTGTATTAGATTTATGCTGCAACAAAGAGTATACCGAATATACTCGCATCGAATACATCTCAGATAAAAAAGAATTGTGGCTAGATCGTAAATTCTCTGGAACGCCGTTTGCAACAGAGTTTGGGACACGAAGACTACTTGCGGAAGATTTAGGAGAAGAAATCCACTTGGATATTTTTATTGATACTAGTTCGATTGAAATATTTATAGATCATGGTAAGACTGTCGCTTCTTCACGTATCTTTCCTACAACAGATTCACGGCATGTATTTTTTGTTGGGAAAGAGGAGACTCTTTGTAAAATCGATTATTGGAATATAGATGTTAAGGAGAATAGATATGCAGTTAATTGAGTTTGACGAACAGGAAAAAGTGTTCCATTTAAAAAACGGGATGGTCAGCTATGTATTTTGTATTGAGGAGTTTGGCGTATTGAGCCATCTCTATTATGGAAAATATATTGATCGATATCGTGGTGGACGAAGTTATCCGAGATTTGAACGTTCTTTTTCAACGAACTTCGCTGAATGCAACGATCGTTATTATTCTAGGGATACTATTCCTCACGAGTTTCCAGGTATCGGAAATGGTGATTTTAGAGTTCCAGCGGTGGAAGTCTTTCAAGAAAATGGCAGCTCTGTGACTAATTTTGTTTATAAGAGCCATAAGATTTATTCCGGTAAATCACTCCTAAAGGGATTACCTGCGACTTATGTAAAGGAAAAGACAGAAGCGGAATCCTTGGATGTTGTATTAGTCGATCAATTAACTGAACTTGAAATTGTATTAAATTATACGATTTATAAAGAACGGGCGGTTATTACTAGATCGGCTAGAATAATCAACAAAGGTAAGACGTCGGTTCGTTTAACAAAATTTTCAAGTGCAAGTTTGGATATCCCTTATGAAAAGCTTGATATGATTGATTTAAATGGCTCTTGGGGACGGGAACGTACAATTACTCGTCAACCTGTATCACCTGGAATAAAAATCTTTGATAGTAAAAGAGGAACTAGCAGTCACCAACAAAATCCTTTTGTTGCTTTAGCATCTCCCGAGGCAACGGAAGAAACGGGTAATGTATATGGATTTTCACTCATTTATAGTGGAAACCATGAAGAAGTCATTGAACAAGATCAATATGGACAAATTCGAGTATGTTTAGGGATTAACCCTTATCACTTCAATTGGGAGCTTGATCCAGGAAAAGAGTTTCAGTCTCCCGAAGCGGTACTTGTTTATTCTGATCAAGGTTTAAATAAGTTTAGTCAGACCTTCCATGATTTGTATCGCGAAAGATTGGCTAGAGGTGAACATCAATATGCGGAACGACCAGTTTTAATCAATAATTGGGAAGCGACTTACTTTAATTTTGATGACAAAAAAATCAAGGATATCATTGATCAATCAGCGCAATTAGGTATAGAGTTATTTGTTTTGGATGATGGATGGTTTGGTTCTCGTTCGGATGATAAAAGAGCCTTGGGTGATTGGGTAGAAAATCGTGATAAACTGGCTGGTGGCTTAAAAGGTTTAAGTGATTATGCACATGGCAAAGGATTAAAATTTGGTCTTTGGTTTGAGCCTGAAATGATTTCTGAAGAAAGTCGATTGTTCGAAGCTCATCCAGACTGGGCATTACAAGTACCAGATAGAGAACGAACATTGAGTAGAAATCAAATGGTTTTAGATTTTAGTAGAGATGATGTTAGAGAACATATACAGAAAAAAATTTCTGATATCTTGGACAACGTAGAAATAGATTATGTTAAATGGGATATGAATCGTTATTTAACAGAAGCCTATTCAACAGGTTTATCTGAGCAATTACAAGGAGAGGTATATCATCGTTATATACTTGGTGTATATCAAATGATGGATTACTTGACTTCAACTTATTCAAACACCCTATTTGAAGGCTGTTCAGGTGGCGGCGGACGATTTGATCCGGGAATATTACACTATATGCCGCAAAGTTGGACCAGTGATAATACAGATGCAGTTGCAAGATTAGAGATTCAATATGGGACAAGTTTGGTTTATCCTCCATCAAGTATGGGCTCTCATGTATCAGCAGTGCCAAATCATCAAACAGGAAGAATAACTAGTTTAGAAATGCGTGGTGCAGTTGCAATTTCTGGAGTTTTCGGCTATGAGTTGGACCCTGAGCAATTATCAGATGAAGAAAAGAATTTGGTCAAAGAGCAAATTCATTTTTACAAAAAATATCGTAAGCTTATCCAATACGGTGATTTTTATCGGATTCGCAGTCCTTTTGAATCCAATGAAACAATTTGGCAATTTGTTTCAAAAGATAAAAAAGAATCATTGTTGTTTTATTTTAAAGTATTGGCTGAAGCTGCCCCTAAATTGGATATCGTTAAGTGTTTAGGTCTTCAGAATGATTATGTTTATAGTATGGATGATGCTGAACAATATTCAGGGTATGAACTTCAAAACAGCGGCTTCTATTTATTCCCATTTTTAAAAGGCGATTTCCAAAGTAAAATAGTTCATCTTAAAAAGGTGAATGAGTAGTAGATTTCAACTATTAAAACTTTTCACGATTAAAAACAGGTAAATTGATTGAGAATTCTCGATTAATTTCCTGTTTTCTATTCTTTTATTGGGTAATAAGTTCTTATGGTATCATTAATCAATAAGGAGTCCATATGAAAAAAAATCAAGATATCAGTATTCTATCAGTCTCGTTCATTACGGGAGTCGCTACATTATTGACAGCGGCAATTCCTAACTTGACCTTATATTTTGAAGACTATAGTTTAGGTATGATTGAAAGCCTAGTCACAGTGCCAAGCGTGGGAGCTATGATAACAATCATATTGAACAATTATTTTTCAAAAAAATTAGGTATTAAAAGAGTTTTAGAAATTGGAATTTTAATAGCTATTGTAGCGGGAACATTACCTTTGTTTGTCGATTACCTACCAATTATTTACGCATCAAGGTTTGTCCTTGGATTAGGGATAGGCTTATATTCTCCACATGCTATTTCATTAATTGCACTTTTCTATACAGCACAAAAAAAATCAACATTTCTTGGTTTACAGGTCGGAATAACAGCTGCTGGAAATGCTCTTTTTCTTCTTTTAGCTAGTCTTATTGTACGTTATCAATGGCAACTAATATATGGCCTGTATTTTTTATTAGTTCCAGTTCTATTGATGATTATTAAATTTGTACCATCCATTGAAAATTTAAAAGAATCTAAAGATAGGACGAAGAAAACACTATCCAAAAATATACTCTTTTATTTATTTCTTTGTTTAGTGACGTTTATTATTATTTATGGTGTTCAATTAAAAATTCCTACGTTATTTACAGAGCTCTCTAACGGAAATACTGCTATAGGCGGTACGGTCTTAAGTATAATGAATTTAGCAGGTCTTTTCGCAGGGATCGCCTTTGGGCAATTGATCAAAAAAATAAGCAACTGGGTTTTCGTATTAGGATATACGGGTGCAGCATTAATGGTTTTTGTAATGACTTTCTCAAATGTGGTTTGGCTGTCAATTGTATCAGCAATTTTATTCAACTTTGTTTATTCTTTTACTGGACCATTTATCGTTTTAAAATTAAACTCACTAGCTGATAGTAGTCAAGTTGTTACTGTAAATTCCATGTTTACCTTAATCATTATTGGTAGTCAATTTATAGCCCCAATTATATGGAATACACTAGGTAGTATTGTAAATGGTGCAACAAAGGAAATATTAATGATAATTGCATTCACACTGGTTATTCTTAGTATTTTCACCACCTATTTAACGGTGAAGACAAAATCCACTTAAGAAATTATTTATTAATAGAAAATCAAAGTCTATTATTTATGAATCAATATGACGTTATAAAGAGAGTACTCGAAAGAAAATTTTTTTGGGATTAGAGGTGGTGGGGCAATGAAATCCTATTTAGAAATTCCAAGTTTTAATGGTGAGTTGGCTTTTCGAACATTTATGAATGATGGAATGGCCATTGCTTATCCTCATTTCCACAAAGAGATAGAGATCATTTATTGTTCAAAAGGTAGGGTAAACATAGGAGTTGGCAATGATGTATTATTGCTAGATGAGGGTGAGATTATCATTTTTTCTAGTGGACAGCCTCATTATTGTTTGTCATCTCCCGACAGTGAACGATATGTGTTTCAATTTGATTTACAAATTTTTGATGAAACAATTCTTAAAGAAGAACTTTCTTTGCGAGAGTTATTTGAGTATAGAGAACTGCATAGTAGATATTGGTCTGAAGAGTTAAAAAATCTTTCGAAAGAACTTCTGCTTGATCTGTATAATGTAAATTCAAATTGTGAGGTTGGGAAAAATTATATGATTTTAGGGGATCTGTATAAGTTTATTGCCAATCTCTATAGCCTGCTACCTCTAAAAAGCGAAAAAAAATCTACAGGATATGGGTCAATTCGTTATAAGGACACTTTAGAATATGTTAACAAAGCATTGGAATACGTAAAAGAAAATTACAATGAACCACTCACTCTTGAAGAAGTTGCTCGACATACAGGCTTTAGTTCATATTACTTTACCCGATTTTTCAAAAAAAATACTGGAAAAACCTTTATTCAGTTTTTGAATGAGTTTCGTGTGAGCCAAGCTAAATTTATACTTGCAAGTGAAAAAATTCCAATAACTGAAGTAGCCGAGCGTTCTGGTTTTTCCAATATAAAAACTTTTCACCACGTTTTCAAAAAATCAGTGGGTTGTTCACCGTTACAATATCAAAAACAATTTGATCAATAAGCCGAGTAAGGATAAAAACTTATTCGGTTTTTTCTTTTTAAAAAAGTAGTGTCCAGTTAAGAAGACAAAATTTCAGACTTATTGCGAAAGAATCGGGAAGAAAAGCGAATAATTTTCCAATAAGATTAGTATAAATAATAAAATTGTTGGAGGAAAATACTATGGAAAAACTAAAACTTGGAATCGTGGGTTGCGGAGGTATTGCTCTAGCAAAACACTTACCAGCCTTGATCCAAATTGAAGAGATCGAAATTATTGCTTTTTGTGACGTTATCAAGGAACGGGCTATTGAAGCAAAGGATGAATTCGGTAGTATCGGTGCGAAAATATTTACTGATTATAAACAGTTTCTTCTGGAGGACTTAGATGTTGTTCATGTATGTACTCCTAATATTTCTCATGCCGAAATCAGTATTGCAGCAATGGAAGCAAATTGTCATGTAATGTGTGAAAAACCTATGGCTAAAGCATATGAAGAAGGCAAGGCCATGGTTGAAGTTGCAAAGAGAACTGGAAAAAAATTAACTATTGGTTATCAAAATCGATTCAGGACCGATGCAAAATATCTTCATGACATCTGTCAGGAAAATGCGTTAGGTGATATATATTTTGCAAAAGCACATGCAATTCGCAGACGAGCTGTTCCGACCTGGGGAGTCTTTCTTGATGAGGAAGCCCAGGGAGGAGGACCATTAATTGATATTGGAACTCATGCATTAGATTTGACTCTTTGGATGATGGATAATTATAAGCCAAAGTATGTTACAGGAAATGCCTATCATCAATTATCCGCAACAAAAAATGCTGCCAATGCTTGGGGAGCGTGGGATCCAGATAAATTTACTGTAGAAGATTCAGCTTTCGGATTTATAACTATGGAAAATGGCGCGACAATTTTTTTGGAATCAAGTTGGGCATTGAATAGTCTAGACATTAAGGAAGCAAAAACTACTCTTTGCGGTTCTAAAGGAGGAGCCGACATGAATGAAGGACTAATTGTTAATGGTGAGGATCATGGATTGCTTTATGACAAAACGATCGAATTAGAAACTGGTGGTGTTGATTTTTATGATGGAGCGGGAAACTCACCGGCAATTTTAGAAGCTCGATCATGGATCGATGCGATTTTAAATGATGTTGAGCCTGTCGTTCGACCAGAAGAGGCTCTTGTAGTGACTCAAATTTTAGAAGCTATATATCAGTCTTCAGAAAAAAAAGAACCAGTATTTTTAAATTAGGGGGGAAAGGCTTGATTAAAGTAACCGTTTGGAATGAGTTTAGACATGAAAAGAAAGACAAAAAAGTACAAGAAGTGTACCCACAAGGAATTCATAAGGTATTAGCAGACTTTTTATCAAAAGATGGTTTTAGTGTTAAAACAGCAACTTTAGATGATGAGGAACATGGCTTAACTGTAGAGACACTACTTGAAACAGATGTGCTAATTTGGTGGGGACATATCGCTCATGAGGAAGTAACCGATGAAATTGTTGATAGAGTCCACCAAAGAGTTTTAGAAGGAATGGGTTTAATTGTTCTTCACTCTGGTCATTTTTCCAAAATATTTAAAAAATTAATGGGAACTTCCTGTGATTTAAAATGGCGAGAAGATGGCAAACACAGCCGAATGTGGGTTGTAAAACCTAGTCACCCCATTGTTGAAGGAATTGGCGAAACAATCGAATTAGATCAGGAAGAAATGTATGGTGAGCATTTTGATATTCCGGCTCCTGACGAATTAGTCTTAATCAGTTGGTATCTTGGAGGAGAGGTCTTTCGCAGTGGATGTACTTTTTATCGTGGAATGGGAAAAATATTTTACTTTCAGCCGGGACATGAGACGTATCCCAGTTACTATAATGAAAAAGTACAAAAAGTAATTTCTAATAGTGTTTATTGGGCTAATTCAAAAAATAATTTGAATCCAATTTATGGTCACGCAACAGCAGTTGAAGATAATGAAAATCGGAGGGTTGAAAAATGAAATTAGGTGTTTTTACTCCATTATTTAATCAAATGGACTTTGATAATATGATTGAAGTAGTGTCTAAACATGGGCTTCAAACGGTGGAAATTGGTACAGGCGGATCACCGGGAAACGCTCATCTAGATATTGATAAATTATTGAACAATAGCGAAGCTCGTAAAGAATATTTAACAAAATTAGAAAATAAAGGATTGAGTATCTCTGCATTAAGTTGCCACAATAATCCGATTTCTCCTATTGAAAAAGAAGCATCAGAAGCTGATGAATTACTTAAAAAAACTATCAAGTTAGCTGAAAAAATGAACGTTTCAGTAGTTAATGGGTTTTCAGGTGTTTCTGGAGGAAATGCTAATGATACACAAGTCAATTGGCCGGTGCTACCTTGGCCAACAGAATACTCGGACAACTATAATTTTCAATGGGAGAAAAAGCTAATCCCATATTGGAAAGAAATTAATCATATCTCAGAAAACTCCGGTGTAAAAATTGGGATCGAACTTCATGGAGGTTTCTTATGTCATACTCCGTTCACTATGTTGAAGCTAAGAGAGGCAACAGGTCCATCAATTGGGTGTAATTTGGATCCAAGTCATTTATGGTGGCAAGGAATTGATCCTATTGCGGCAATCAAGATTTTGGGTGAAGAAAAAGCGATTCATCATTTCCACGCAAAGGATACTTATTTGGATCAGGATAATATCAATATGTACGGTCTGACCGATATGCAACCATATGAAAAAGTAAAGAGTCGTGCGTGGACATTTCGTTCTGTTGGTTGTGGTCATGACTTAAAAACATGGTCGGACATGGTATCTATGCTGCGTTTATATGGTTATGATCACGCTTTGAGTATTGAACATGAAGATCCGTTGATGTCAATTGAAGAAGGTTTGACAAGAGCGGTAACTAATTTGAAAAGTATTTTGATTAAGGAACAACCTGCGGATATGTGGTGGGCTTAAGGAGGACATTATGAGACCAATCAATTTTGCTGTAGTTGGTTATGGCGGTATGGGGAGTTATCACGTTAAGAAGATCATGTCAAAAGAATCAGAACGAATCAACGTCATTGGAACATATGATATTTCAGAGAGTCAAAACATCTTATCAAAAAAAGATGGTTATATTGTATTTGATTCGTTTCAATCAATCCTTGATGACAGTAATGTAGAAGCAGTTTTGATTGCCACACCCAATGATACTCATAAGAATTTAGTTATTCAAGCTTTGGAATCAGGTAAACATGTAGTTTGTGAGAAACCCGTGACTCTTAATACAGTTGAGTTTGATGATATTCTAGCAGTTGCAGAAAAATCTGGAAAAAAATTTATAGTTCATCATAATAGGCGATGGGACCCAGATTTTCTAATCATTCAAGAATTGTATCAAAACAATCAACTAGGAGACATTTTTCAAATCGAGTCCCGGGTTCAAGGAGCGAACGGGATACCAGGAGACTGGCGTCATTTGAAAAAGCACGGTGGAGGAATGGTATTAGATTGGGGTGTTCATCTATTTGATCAATTATTGTATCTTATCGATAGCCCGATTAAAAAAATAACCACTGACTTAAGTTTTATTTTAGGGGATGAGGTTGATGATGGCTTTTCATGTGCTATTCAATTTGAAAATGGTGTTCGTACAGTAATTGAAGTAGGAACAACAAATTATACAAAGCTACCACGGTGGTATATAAAAGGGACTAAAGGAACTGCTAAAATTGATGATTGGGATCTTTCAGGAGAAATGATTGTTGCGTCAGAATTACAACCTTCAACCTCTCCTAAACCCATTCAAGCAGGAGTAGGATTAACAAAGACTATGGCTCCACCATCTGAGGAAGCAACATCTAAAATAGAATTTCCAATTATCAACAAAGATATATCATTCTATCAAAATTTTTATGATGTTGTTCGTAATCAATCAGAACCAATCGTAAAAAATGAGGAAGTTCGCAAGGTAATGAAATTGATTGACTTCATCCTTTTTGGAGAAAAAAATATAAAAGAAGCAGAAGCCGCATATTTATTTTAAATAAGATAATTACGAGTAAACTCTGTAGAGGACGTGAACATGAAAACTCAAAAAGAACGTATGATTCAAGGTGAAATGTATATGCCAAACGACGACGAGCTTAGACTGTTAAATTTCAAAAATAGAACTTTAATATCTGAATACAATTCAACGACAGTTACTCAAAAAAGTAGAAGAAAGGAAATTCTCAAAAATTTACTTGGAAAAACAGGAGAGAGTTTTCATTTTGAACCACCGTTTCATTGTGATTATGGTGAAAATATTGTTATTGGCGAAAATTTTTATGCAAATTTTGATTGTATCATGTTAGATGTTGCGCCTATCACGATCGGTGAAAATGTTTTATTAGGACCTAGAGTTAGTTTTTATACCCCAGGACATCCGATAGATCATGAAATCAGAAATAGCGGTTTAGAATTTGCTACAGCTATCAATGTTGGCAATAATGTATGGATTGGCGGGAGTACCGTCATTAATCCAGGAGTGACCATTGGCAACAATGTTGTTATCGGTTCTGGTTCTGTAGTAACAAAAGATATTCCAGATAATGTTGTTGCTGCAGGAGTTCCGTGCAAAGTACTACGGGAAATTACTGCCAGCGATACAAAGTACTGGAAGGAAAAAAAGAAAGCATATGAAAGGGATATAGAACTATAAAAAAGTCGGCTCTCCATTGAAATTAAGCGTTAAAAATTTGAATATTGAATTTTTTTCTATTTGACATAGACTACACTCCATACTGTAGCATTAGGTTAAGAAAGGGGTTTAGCTTAATGTCGTATTCAAACATTGGAGAAGTCGCAAAAATTACGGAGCTTACTATAGATACTTTGCGATACTATGAGAAAGAAGAACTTATCTCAATCGAGCGTGGATCGAATAAAATCAGGAAGTATTCTCATACTGATATAGAGTCGATCAAGTTCATTAAGTGTCTAAAATCTATGGGAATGGAAATCAAAGAAATCAAGAGGTTTGTTGATCTGGAGCAGCAGGGTGATTCTACTCTAGCTGAGAGAATTGAGATATTAGAGAATCAGATTCGAATGATCAATCAGAGAATGAATAACCTCAGAAAGTACATCCAGACATTAAAAACTTCATAAAAAAAGTTCTTGAAATCACAATGATTTCAAGAACTTTTTTTTATGGTTTTTGATTGCTTGAAGAATTATCTGAATAATTAAATAATCCATCACTCAATTCAAAAGTAAATGTTTCTCTGTTGATGTGACCAACTGTTTTGTCACTGTCATATAAATCAAGTAAGAAGTGTGCCATTTGATCACTAGAGTGATAGGTTTCGAAAGCTTTGTCATAATCATAGGACTCAAGATCATTTGCAACTTTTCCGAATTCGGTCTTCGTCGCTGCAGGGGCTAAAACTTTTGCTCTCATTTTAGCGCCAGTATCCATTAACTCACGTGCAAGACCTTCAGTAAAAGAACTAACGAAGAACTTGGTTCCGCAATACGTGATCGCTGTTGGAACAATGGTGTATCCACCAGCAGACGAAACGTTGATTAATTGAGTTCCGGTTACATTTTGATATTTCTCAACAAAGAGCATTGAAAGAATTGTCAAAGCTTCAACGTTTAAGCGAATCATCTTAACTGTCTTTTGAATATCTTGTTCTGCTAATTGGCTGTAATAGCCAAAGCCAGCATTATTGATCCACGTTTCGATTTCAAAATCGTTTAAATCATCAAATAGCTGATATAAATTTTTCTCGATCGATAAGTCGATGCTTTTGACAATGATATCTAGTTCGGGATGAATCGCAATAATTTCATTTTTTAATTCGAGTAATTTTTCTTTTCTTCTAGCGATCAAGATAAGATTCTTTTCTCTCTCGGCAAATGCTTTTGCTGTGGCATAACCAATTCCAGAGCTGGCACCAGTAATGACTACATATTTCGACTTCTTCATAATAAACCTCCTTGGGATAGTAAACCCATCATAGTATATGGACTGTACTCTATGTCAATCAAAATCTATGTTACAGATTAAAATAAGTATAAACAACTAGCGTTATGCATGTATATACAAAATTCAATATACACAATCACTTTGTAAAATAGAAATGGAACCTCTAAAATAGAGGTTCCATTTATTTATGCTGATTCTAAATGCTGATCAGAATCCCTGTTTTTATGCTGTTCTTCTAACTTATTGTTGTAGATATCAATCTTATTATAAAGATACTTTATATGTTCAGAGACTTCTTTTTGCTTCATGAATAAAATATCAGCTTGTCGATAAAGTAATTCTAATCGTTTATCAATTGTTCTATCACCTTGATAGCGAAGTTCAGCGTAATACTTTATATCTTTTAGTTTCATACCAGTCATTTTTAGTTTTTTTATAAAATCAATCCAACCAATATCACATTCTTCGAAAACACGCCTATTATTAGCATCTCTTCTCGGAATAATCAATCCTTCTCTTTCATAAAAACGAATCGTATCAATAGATAAATCCGTTATTTTTGAAAATTCACCAATACCATATTCCATGTTTGAAATTCCCCCTTGACATTGAGTACACTCCAGCATTTATCATATATTAACATAACGAGAAGGGAGGTTCAACCATGGACCAAGAAAAATACGATTTAGGGTTTGATACTCTAAATAAATTGAATCCAGGCACTAGTGAAAAGGTAAAAAATGGGTTAAGTGAGATCGCTCCTGACGTTGCCGACTACATTATAAATTTTGCGTTTGGCGATATTTATAATCGACCACATCTAGACCTGAAGCAAAGACAAGTTGTGACATTAACCGCGCTATTAACACAAGGAGACACAGATCATCAGCTTTTTACTCATATCAAAGGAGCTAGAAACTTTGGTTGGGAAGAGGATGAGATTATCGAAATGTTTATTCAAACTCTTCCTTATGTTGGTTTTCCCAGAGTATTGAATGCGATCGAAACAGCCAAAAGGGCATTCAAAAATAGTTAATCATTTTTGCATATCAAAAGCTAATGATATGTACCGAAAAATAACAAAAACGATTGTTATACCCACTATTTTAAATTAGAAGGTGAAAAATGAATATTAACACAAAGATAATCCATGGTTACCCCATGATTGATGAGAAAACTGGGGCATCATCTATTCCCAAAATACAAGCTTCTACATTTCATCAGAAAGATTTATCTGCAACACAGAAGTACACCTACTCACGATTCGGAAATCCAACCGTTGAAGCAATGGAGCAGGCAGTGGCTGCTTTGGAAAATGGCGAGTTCGGGATTGCGTTTTCGTCTGGTGTTGCTGCAATCAGTTCAGTATTGCTTCTTCTATCAGCGAGAGATCACATCGTTCTTTGCCAGAACATCTATGGTGGTACTTATCAGATTGTTGTGAATTTACTAGATAGTTTCAATATTGAATACACGTTTGTTGAAGAGATGCCGGCTTCAAATTGGGAGGAAGTGATAAAAGAAAATACCAAAATGATTTACATGGAAACTCCTTCGAATCCAACTTTGAAGATTACAGATATTCAGGCCGTTTCAGCAATCGCAAAAGAAAAGGACATTATTACCGTTTGTGATAATACCTTTATGACTCCTTATTATCAGAATCCTTTGGATCTTGGGGTAGATATCGTGATCCATAGTGGAACAAAATTTTTAAATGGTCATAGTGATGTCGTCGCGGGAATAGTTGTTACGAACGATGTCATTCAAAATCAAAGAATCGTCAATCAACGAACTATTTTGGGCGGTATTCTCGGGGTAGAAGATGCTTGGTTATTGATGAGAGGGATAAAAACACTCGGGGTTCGTATGGAACGATCCGAGTATAACGCTTTGCTTATTTCTAGTGTATTAAATAGAAACGATAATGTGAAAAAAGTTTATCATCCTTCGCTGAATAGTCACTATGGAAGAAAAACTCATACGAGACAAGCCAGAGGATTTGGAAGTGTTCTGAGTTTTGAGTTGGAAAATGTAGCAGCGGTTGAGAACTTTCTTCAAAAAGTTACGATTCCTTTAGTTGGTGTAAGTTTGGGAGGAGTTGAGACAATCTTGTCTTACCCTTGGTCAATGTCCCACGGGGGAATGACTGAAGAAGAAAAAATGACCCGTCAAGTAACACCAGAACTTATTCGACTATCAGTAGGTATTGAGGATGTCGCTGATTTAATCATGGATCTTGAACAAGCGTTGCAATAGAAGATTTCCGTGGGAAGGGGGAATCATTGCTGTGATGGTTTATCGTCCTCCACCATTTTGTTCACGAAAACAACCAAGATAAAAAGGTGGAGGAGAAAAAATGAGTAATACACTAAATACAGTTTTAGAACAAGAAGAAAGTTATTTGTTAGTTTATAAAAATAGTGAGAAAGAGGTTACTGAATCAACTGACAAGAAAGAAATTGAATTCAGTTCCCTGAGAGAATTGGAGCTATTGAAATTAGCTTTAGGTGATACTGTTGATCGTATTTATATTGGAACGAACGGTGAAATAGCGAATAGCGCGTTGAATGAGGCTTCATGGAATTACCGAAACCCACAAGAAATGTATGATATCTCTACAAAGATTCCCATTCCCAAAATAGTGATTGATGAGATTAAGGACAGTAATAAACCAATTGGTAAAGAGATGGTTCACAAGAAAAACCCTGAGAACGTCCTTATATCTGAACCTAAAAATCATGGGAATGTTTGGTACTTTAAAGGTTTTTCGGATATTGCTGAATTAAACTCGGATCACCTTTCAGATCACGTCGATGGAATCAAATTATTCGAGGCCTTCCGTCAAGCAACATTGGCATCTCTTCATTTAAATGGACTACAACATAATGGAGTAGTTGCACTGACAAATTTCAAAATTGACTATATCAGTTATGTTGAGCTTGATGAGCCCTATATCATCCAAGCGATTCCTGCTTGTGAGAAGGATGGCGGGGCAATGTTTTGTGTCTTTAATATTATTCAAGGAGATAAAGTTGTTACTAAAGGATTTCTTGGCGCCTATACCTTCCGTTCGAAAGAGATTTATTTAGAAAAAAGAAGAAAATAGTCTTCTTTAGGAGAGAAAAAGAGTGGAAAGAAAAAGTAAATTTAAACTAGCTGCGTTTGACATGGATGGCACGACGTTAAATAGTCAACATCAGCTTAGTGAACAAACAATTGAATCTATCAATAAGTTTTCTGAAAATAATATAAAGATCGTTTTTGCGACTGGTCGGATGGAATCGGCAGTGGAGAAACATCTTGAACATATAAATTCAGACGGGTTAGTCATTACCCATAATGGTGGCTTGATTAAAAACTTAAAAACAGGAGAAGTTTTATCAAAAAGAACTGTACCAAAAACTATCGTTGATGAGGTGTTTTCTTTTAGTCAAGAAAATGGAGCGCTTCTGCACATTAACTACGAAAATCAAGTTTATATCCTCAGAGAACACGTTCTTAGTACAACATACGCAAAAGAACTAGGAATTGATCTATCCATTTTTCCAAAATCTTTCAGTGTCACGGAAGAACCACTTTCGTTACTGCTGATTGATGAGAAAGAAAAGCTAGAAGAGTATTTAGACATGATGAAAATTCACTATCATGATCAATTTGATTATGTACTCATTCCTTGGATCAAAAATAAATGGATGCTGCAGTTTCTTGCTCCGGATACTTCTAAAGGACAAGCGGTCATTGAACTGTCACGGATACTTGGAATCGATCCGGATTCGGAAGTCATCAGTTTTGGGGATAGTTATAACGATCTTGAAATGATCGCAGGAACTTATTTCGGGGTGGCGATGGATAATGCCTGTAAAGAATTGAAGGACGTTGCCAAGTATGTCACTAAAAGCAATGATGATGATGGCGTTTCTTTTGTTCTGGAACAATTAGTAATGAATGAAGAAAGATTTTTATGTAACTTTTAAAAGATAAGGAGAATCGTCTATGCCGTTTTTTACCATTACAACTTCTTTACCTCTTAATAAAGAAGAGAAAGAAAAAATCAGTCTAACGATCACAAAATTGACTGTTAGTGAATTAAAAGTCGCTCCTGATAAGGTGCAAGTCTTAGTACAAACAGGGGATAAAGAGAATTTTGCAAGATCAGGTGTGTCACCAACAAGTTCAACTTTCAGCAGCGATAGCAGAAAAGTGGATGGATTATTTGAGGCTAGTTATTTTAGCGGAACCGTCAGTGAGGAGGACTTGATATTAGTCGAATTGGATATCTGGCGTAATTTTTCCGTTAACGAAAAATCTATTTTAGGATATAAAATCACTGATTTTTTTAAAAAAGAATATCATGTGTCTGGTGACAATGTTCTTATTTTAATAAGAGATATGGACCCATCGAATTGGATTCAAAATGGTGTGTCGGGAATTGATGAAGAATTTTTGGACAGAAGCAGAAATAGATAAAAAATTATATCCATATGTTGTGGAGCAATATAAGGAAAAAACCGATTAGGAGAATGAAAAATGAAATTAGTTAAAAATGAAGCCCCTTATTTAGTCGTGACCGAATTTGAATTTTTACCAAACAGAAGTGAAGGAATTGTAGAAATTTGGAACAATAGTGAAGCGAAAAAAATCCTTCCAGAGTCTGTTCTTTATCAAGCGATTCAAAAGAATACCTTGGTTTTACTTTACAAAATCAATCAGTTTAACGATGCTCAGGATTTCATCGAAAGTGAAGCGTTTCTTCAGTTTGTTGATGACATTTCAGAATACCTGGATAGTGATCTTCATCAGGAAATTGTTGCCTTAGTGAAACAAGTTGCGCCGCGTGAAAACTTGCTGCCAACTAGTTCATTTATGCAATTACGCCACATTGAAGTGCCATTGTCTGGTATTGAAGAATACTTGGATTGGCGTGAAAGAACCATTTTCGATTTTGTTGGTCGAAATGAGAAAGTGAAGTCTTTTGTTGCATTCCACAGCTTACTATCATCCACACCTGGAGTTCTATTCGTTACTGAGTTTGAAGGTGATCCTGATGAGTATCGAAACAGCTTCTTGACTCCTGAATATCAGAAAATTATCAAAGAAGCCGGACATGACCATATCAAAGACGGACTAAATACATTTGAATACCGTAAAGTAGGTTAACTATTTTGCATCTTAATCTCAGAATTTGGGATTAAGATGCATTATTCAAGATGGGAGAATGAATCGATGTCAATAGTACAAATATATGGATGGAAAGGTATTTCATCTGAAAATAAGAAAGCATGGATCAGGGAGTGTACCTCCGTCATATCAGAAAGCTTTCAAGAACCGCTTGATGAGATCACCGTATTCATCAATGAGATTCCTAGTGAAAATTGGGGTCAGGCAGGTGCCGTTGGAACGGATGACGATTGGTTAGAGAAATCTCGTGTTAAGACATTGGAGGATAATGATTATGCCCGTAATTAAAGTGGAGCTTATGAGCAAAAGCACGAAAGAGCAAAAAGAGAAATTGATCTTTGATCTGACGAAAAAAACCTATGATCTACTAAACATTCCACCTGAAAAAATATCTGTCGTCATCCAAGAAGTAGGGAATGAGTCATGGGGAAGAGGTGGGTTTACAAGAAACCATCCTGATTTTGACACGTTGAGTCGCAAGCATCAGATGTGAAATGGAGGATACCATGAATAGAAAAGTAGTAATAACCAGTGCCGTGCGAACACCAATCGGTTCGATGGGAGGATCATTGAGCGACACTCCTGTGACTGATCTTGGTAGTCATGTCATTAGAGGGGCGATTGATAAAAGTAATATCACTCCTGACCTAGTGGATGAAGTTTTTATGGGCTGTGTCTTTCAAGCTGGACAAGGGCAAAATGTGGCGCGACAAGCAGCGATGAAAGCAGGAGTTCCCTTTCATAAACCAGCAACTACGATTAATGTACTTTGTGGTTCAGGATTGCAGACGGTGAATATGGCAGCGAAATTTATTGCCGCAGGCCATTCAGAGATCATTGTTGCTGGTGGGATGGAAAATATGTCTGCAAGTCCTTATCTTCTACCAAAAGCTAGATATGGTTACAGGCTTGGTTCTGGAGAAATAGTTGATTCCATGATCAAGGATGGATTAGAAGATGCCTTCAATGATTATCACATGGGTGTAACGGCAGAAAATATTGCAGAAAAATGGGAATTGAGTAGGGAAGAACTCGATCAGTTCGTGTTCACCAGTCAATCGAATGCAGTAAGGGCGATTGAAGAAAAAAAGTTCGTTGAGGAAATTCTTCCTTTTGAAATTAAAACAAAAAGAGCAAATCACTTATTTAGTGAGGATGAGAGTATTAGGAAAGATACTACGTTGGAAAAATTAGGAAAATTGCGTCCAGTCTTTATGAAAGATGGAAAAGTCACCGCAGGAAACTCTTCAGGAATCAGCGATGGAGCTGCTGCAGTCCTTTTGATGAGTGAGGAAAAGGCAATCGAGATGGATATCCCTATTTTGGCTTATTGGGAAGCTGGTGAGTTAGCGGGAGTAGAGCCTTCAATTATGGGAATCGGTCCTGTAGATTCTACGAGAAAAGTTTTATCGAAAACAGGTTTAACGATTGATGATATTGAACTTGTAGAATTGAATGAAGCCTTCGCCGCACAGTCGATCGCAGTAATCAGGGAGCTTGGTTTGAGGCAAGAGCTTGTCAATGTAAATGGTGGAGCAATTGCTTTAGGCCATCCTCTTGGCGCCTCTGGTTGCCGAATCCTCGTGTCGTTGATCCATGAAATGATTCGAAGGGACACTAGAATTGGATTGGCCGCATTATGTGTTGGTGGAGGAATGGGATGCTCTACCATTATCCGTAGAGACTAATAGTCAAATTTTTTAGAAAGTGATGATTCTTTGAATTGTCACTTTCTATTTTTTTGTCTAAGAGGGTTTCATTTTTATAGCTTAGAAGTTTGTTTATTTATAACTAAAAAGAAAGGATAGCCAATGAATGCAGAAAAAGAAATAGAAGTTATTTATGAATTAATGCAGGGAATCATTGCTGAAAGAAGGGAGCTTAGTCAACAATATTATGATTTGAAATACCGATTAGATAATTTGCGAAAAGATACTAATATTGATGCCCTCATACCGCCTTCCGCAACAAAAGCGATCCATAAAAAGAATCCAGAAACCTTATTGGTAAAAGTAAACTACCCATCACACACAAAGAAAAATAATCGAGTGGCTTTTGAACGAGTCGCAGGATATGTTAGGGAAATTTTGAAGGCTTCACCAGTTCCAATTAGTGCGAAAGAAATTTATGAAAAGCTGATCCATGATTACGATTTAAACATTCAATATAAAAATTTCAGGAATAATATTCTTCCAAGAATAAACGAATCAAGCAACTTTTCCATAGAAAAGGCTTATCGAGGATACTGGCAATATAAGAGGGGGAACGTATAGATGCAAGATGAAAATGCCATGAATGCCATGTTTGTCCGCTATATTCAAAAAGCAATGATCAATGAAAAGCTTAATTATATTCGTGATGGTAAGAAAAAAGGGATTGATATAATCCATGACGAAAACTTGCTGAATAACGTTCAGTATCAAAATGTTGAATTAATGGAAACAATACCTAAAGGAAGTTACAGCAATCTAGAGGACTATATTGAGGATGATAATCTTTCAAACGCTATTTCTAAATTAACAGCTAGACAAAAGCTGATCATATATAAACGATATGTAGAAGGGTGGAAAGATCCGTCGATCGCAAAAGAGCTTGGTATTAGCAGTCAAGCGGTATCAAAGCAACGTCGAAAAGCCATAAAGAAATTAGAAAAATTTTTGACCATCGGCCCATAAGTTCGAACAATCAAAAAAGAGCTCCCCCAGAATTAGTTCTGTAAAAACTAATTCTGGAGGAGTGAAAAATATGGAAAACTATGTCAATCTAGTCCCAATGTTAGTAAAAGCTCAGCAAGGCGATGAAGAGTCAATGGAAAAACTTTTAGAGCAATTTAGAAACCTGTTGCTAAAGCTCTCTAAGAATTCCTATGGTTTTATTGATGAAGATTGTTACCAAATACTCGCGGAACGCTTCATTAAAGCAGTTCGTCAATTTGAACTGATTCCACCATGCTAATGCTTTAGATCATTGGTGTAAGATTCAGTGAGTTGCTGCTCATTGAATCTTTTTAACTGTGACATAGTTATCCGTATTATTACATATAAAGGAGCAGAGTAAAAAGATTTCTTATATCCATATGTTGTGGAGCAATACACGAATTAAGAGAATTTTTTATACTCTGCAAAAGCATGATAGGAAAACCAACAAAAAAACAGTATTGGTATCCTACCAATACTGTTGCTTAGCCTTAATAAACAGGAGACGAAAACTCCTGTGATTTTTAATCAATTAAAATTACAGAGAAAACTAGAGAAAAAAGCACTAGATATTTCTCTTGAAATTGAGTAAAATAATCTATGTCAATGTCGTACATTGACTAAGGGCAACTTGATTGGTCAGGTTCATTGACTTAATCAGGGCTTGGTGATCTAGTTGGCGCTAGAAACCAAGTGCCTTTTTTTATTTAGTTATTCCTACCATGTGCCTACTATTTTAAAGAATAATTGTCATTTAGTCAATTGGAAAAATGCAGATAAAGTTAAAAAGATTTCCTCGAAAACCCTTGACCTTGAGCATACTCAAGGCGGTATGATTCAATAATGATCACTAATTTATGTGGTCTGTTGGTTTGCTGCTAAAGGACTTTTTTAGGAGGTTTTATTTATGTCCAAAAGAAAATTAACTGAAGCTGAAATAGATCAATTACGAATTGAAATTGAGTTGAAAAGACTATACTATGGATCGTTTGTTTCGAATGTATTGAATGCAAGACAAGCCGAAAAGATGGCTCAGTGCGAAAGAGATAATGAATATAAAAAAACGGAGTTCAAAAAATAAAATAAGGACTTAAGGAAATTGTTAAAATATACATAATGTATTTTTGGAGATTTTAAAGTAGAGGGTTTTAAATATTCTCTTTAAAAAACAACGGATTGTTTATTATTTGAACAATCCGTTTGCTTTTTTTCTCTGGACTTGCATTGCGAGTTCAATGATAGAAATCGAGGACCATAGGAATCTTTAGAATCTCTTCTTGAGTTCTTACAGATTGCAAATATTTTCTAATGAGAAAAATAGTAGATATCCCTTATGGAGTAATCTATTATTTCAATTTATACGATAGATAGGAAACATGTGATATAATTCTATTGGTTAATAAAAAAAATTAATTATTGGAGTTATATGATTATGAACGGAAAAAAATCTGGAAAAGTAGAAAACCAGTTAAAAATAATTGACTTGCTGAGAACGGAGGGACCTTTATCTCGCAAAGTAATTGCTGATAAATTAATTCTTACTCGTGCAAGTATCACACAGCTTACTACAGAGTTATTAAAGATGGATATTTTACTTGAGATTGGAGAGATGGAGGAAAAAGAAAATCGGGCAGGAAGAAAGGAAATACTTATTGATTTAAATAATTCTCATTGGCATCTACTTGGTCTTGACATAGAAGCCGACATGATAAGTATTGGTATTTCTACAATCGATGGACATACTATTGGAAGCACATCATATCCGTTTGATACTTTGCGATCGGATCAATTTGTTTTGAAAGAGTTTCTAGATTCAATAGAAGAAAATATTAATAAACTGCTTAATTCTCTAACAATATCTATGGAGAGTTTTCTTGCTTGCGGGGTTGCGATGGTTGGAAGAAAGAGCTATTACGAGCATAATCATTTGGAAATACCGCCTATTTTGAAAGATAGAAAAAAGCTTAAAAAATTTCTTCAAGTTACATTTGATATTGAAGTCTATTTAGAGAATAATGTCAGAGCTTTAGCGATGGCTGAATCATTATATTATCCATTTGCAGAAATCAATTCTTTTCTATATGTAAAAATTGGACCGGGATTAGGTAGCGCAATCGTATTTTCAGATCATCTATATCGAGGAGTTCACGGGCAAGCTGGAGAGATTGGTCGATCAATAGTGAGTGGATTTTATTCAAATTTACAGAATTCAAAGCAAGTAACTCTAGAAGAAATTATCTCTTTGGACTTCATCATTGAGGAAATTCGACCGTATTGGAATGAGTTTCAGCTACCATATTTATTTGACTTAGTAAATGGGGATATAAAAAAGCTGACAATGCCTGGTATCTATCAAGCTTTGTTGTATAAGGAAATAATCATTGAAAAATTATTTAAACAAAAAATGAGAATACTAGCGCATCGCCTTTATGATTATAAAAATCTACTGGATTTAGAAAAAATATACCTTTTCTTTTCGACTAATGTTGCAACGATTCTCTATACTTACCTAGAGAATGAGCTGAAATTGATATCTGAAGAGTTACCAACAGTTACACAAAAAAGTTCAATTAGTAATAATGAATCTTATTTGGCCGGATATGCAGTTGCATATATTGAAGGCATGAAAAACCTATATGAGTTTAATTAACAGTTTTTTGTAGTGATAATTTATTCAAAGGAAAGTATGGTTTTTAAATCCTACTTTCTTTTTTACATATCTTTATCAGTTTGGCACATACATATTTTTTGAAACCAAATTGCCTCCCAAAAAAAATTATTTAAATTGGCGCTCATTTAGCTTAAAATATAATTGACCTCTAATTTTATTTTAATTATGGATTTAGTCCATTTTGAAAAATGGAGAGCTTGTTATCTGAAAGTATTTTTGAAGGGTGATTGTATATGGACGTAGATAAAAATGAACAAACCGATTTTTTTTCTGAGATTTCGGAATATCAGATAAATGCGCGTGAGTTTTTTAGCACCACTCTCTTAGAATACTTAGAGAAAAATTTTGGGTGGGATAGGGTGCTCATTTCTTATTACGATACAGAAGGTAGATTTCTGTCGTGGACTAATTGGGAGGGCCAGTCAGTAAATGATAAGGACCATCCTTATCGCACATTTGTTGAGGAGGATAAGATAAAGCAACAGGTCTTCAATGAAGCTATAAAAGATCATCTTACTTATTTTGATGTTACTCCCAGATTATATAAATCAACCGATGTTCTTGGATTAGATGGGTATCAAGAGTCATCATATGTTCGCTTTATCGAAAAAAACTTTGAGCAGCATTATAGTGTAACAATGGCTTTTGGCATTAACGCCTATATTCAAGTCATTTTCTTCAAAAATTCAGCAGAAGGTGATTTCACTAAGCAAGAAATCAAGGAACTAAGAGGTATCTATGTTTATTTAGCTAACTCATATAAGAATTTTAAAAAATATGAACAATCTAAAATAATACAAACGATTCAAAATAAAATTATTGTATCGGGGGAGAAGGCGTATTTAATCACCGACGATTTTACCAATGTAATGAGTTACAGTCAGGCAGCAATTGATTATCTGAAGGATATTCTGGGCTCCACAGCGATTGATCAAATCAGTGACACAGAACCTTGTAGTTGGCTTCCTTTTTTGTTGGGAGAGGAAAAACCAAATAGTTCCACGGCTGTTAGAACAAGAATTGTTCATAATTTAGTTTTTAAAATTTACAATTATGATCAGACATACTCGAATGGTATTATCGACAGGTATCATTGGATAACTATCTCGAAAAAAGAGGAACAGAATTTTTCTAAAGAATTAAATGATAATTTACCATTAACCAAGACTGAATTTAAAATAGCTGAATTATTGTGTAAGGGACTAACTTATAAGGACATTGCCAATAAATTAGTGATCAGTTATCATACGGTTAAGAAACATGTACAAAATATATACTGCAAATGCAAAGTAAATAGTAGATATGAGTTGTCACAACTATTTGATAGTAAAAAATAAGTTACCATTATCCGATTGCATAAAAGCCTAGACAAATGTCTAAGGCTTTTTTTCATGAAAATGATTCTATAATTACCATTTATATAGGGAACATTCCTTATAGATAAATAATACGAAAACCCGATATATCGTTAACTATGACTTTGTTAAAATGTGAACATAAAAGCGCTTCACTAAATAATGGAGGAAGGTAATGTGTTGTCTAAACAGGGTATTGTCTTTAATATACAACGTTTTACTCTTCACGATGGTCCTGGATTACGGACGGAAATTTTTTTGAAAGGCTGTCCGATGAGATGTGATTGGTGTGGAAATCCAGAAAGCTGGTCCACCCAAATCGAGGTTGGTGTTTACAAGAAAAAGTGTATTTCAAAAAATAAGTGCGGTCTATGTCTGCTGACTGAAAATGATGAAAATTCCCTCACCTTTCAAAAAGGAAAGTTAGCCTCAATCGATTCAAAAATTTGTAAAAATTGTACTGCGCTTGCTAATGCCTGTCCTTCAGATGCGATTAAGCAATGGGGCGAAGAAATGTCCGTTGATGAGTGTATGCATATTATTCGGAAGGATAAAGAGTATTATGAACGTTCCAGCGGTGGCGTTACTGTTTCTGGTGGGGAAGCATTATTGCAAAGTGATTTTGTTGCCGAGCTATTTTTCGAATGCAAAAAAGAAAATATTCAAACTTGTTTTGAGACTACGTTCTATTCAAATTGGCGAAACGTAGAGATGCTTCTCCCAGACACCGATATATGGATATCAGATATCAAACATATGGATACTAAGATTCACCGGAAACGTACAGGAGTAGGCAATGAATTAATCTTAAAAAATTTGATCAAATTAACTGAACTTGATAGGGAGCTGATTTTGAGAATCCCAGTGATCCCGGAATTTAATGATGATATGGATAATATTGAAGCTACAGCTGATTTTATTTTAAATAAATTGAATGGGCGCGTAAGGACACTCCAATTACTTAGTTTCATGCGTTTAGGAGTAGAAAAGTATGAGGCATTGGGGATACCTTATGCTATGGATGGATTGAAGGTCAATAGGAAGTCTTTTCAAAAGAAAGTGGAAAAGATTGCTGAATATATGAATAGTAGGGGAATTCACTGTGTAGTAGGAACTAAAGAGAAACAATAATTATTAATATATTAGAGGAGGATTTTTAATGAGTAGCAAGCACACAGCAGCAAGAGGGACAGAACCGTTCGACAAAATGTATAGTTTGGGTTACCAAGTGAATCATGAAGATTGGTCACCTTTTTCACGCGTAAATCGTTTAAGACAAAAGTTTTTAGATAGACCATATGACGTGGATGTTGAACGTTTACGTCTTGTGACCGAAGCATATCAAAAACATGAAACGTGTTCTCGAAAATTGAAATGTGCGTATGCTTTTGAAAATATTTTACTGAATACAAGTTTATATATTTATGAAGATGATTTGATTGTAGGAGAAATTGCTGCACCGGCTAAAGCTTCGCCGATTTACCCTGAATTTTCTGTCAATTGGATTATTGATGAAATATTGCATTCTCCATTCGAAGAGCGACCGAATGATCAATTTTATATTAGAAATGAGGAGGAAAGAGACGAAATTTTGGAACTTTGCTCTTGGTGGAAAGGTCAGACGATTGATGACATGGTCAATGTCAGACTTGATGAGGATCAAACTAAAGGGTCTGAAGTAGGGGAGAAAATTTTCCAAACAAATCTTTATCACTATGCAGGAGCCGGACATCTAGCAATTGACTATGCAAAACTTATGCGAATAGGTTATGTAGGATTAATTGATGAAGCAAAACAGCGTTTAGAAAAACTCAGCAAGCGTGATCCAGAATATGCAGACAAACGAGATTTCTACGATGCTATGATTATTATGCATGAAGCAGCAAGAACATATATCAAGCGTTATGCAGAGTTAGCTGAAAAGATGGCTGAATCTGAAAAAAGTACTAAACGTAAGGAAGAACTTGAGGCAATTGCAACAAATTGCTATCAACTTGCGTTAGGAGCGCCTAAAACTTTCTGGCAAGCTTTACAATTGTTCAATATAGCAACGGCGTTAATTCAAGTTGAAAGTAATGGTCACTCTATTTCTTATGGTCGAATGGACCAATGGTTATACCCTTACTATGAAGCAGATATTGATAGTGATAAGATCACAAAAGAATTTGCACTTGAGCTTTTGGAAGTTGAGTATGTGAAGATGAATAATCCTACGAAACTAAAAGATAAGGGAAGCATGGCGTTGCGGAATGGTCGCGGATTTGGAGGAGAAAGTTTAACAATTGGTGGTGTAGATCAATACGGTAATGACGCTACGAATGATCTGACTATGCTAATGCTTGAAGGATCTGCACACACTCGAATGATGAATCCGTGGGTTTGTGTCAGAATGCATGAAGATACTCCTTATGAACTGCGAGTGAAAGCTACTGAGTGTATTCGAGCTGGATATGGTCATCCCAAATTATTCAACGACGCACCAACGATCAACGGTATGATGCGAAAAGGAATGTCACTTGAAGAGGCTAGAGATTATTGTGTAGTTGGATGTGTTGAAATTAGTTTACCAGGTAAGGAATATGGTTGGCATGATGCAGCCTATGTCAATACCCCAAAAATGATGGAAATGGTCGTTAATGGTGGGCGTAGCCTGAACACTGGAAAACAACTCGGACCTGACACGGGTAGTTTGGACACATATAAAAACTTTGATGAAGTTTTGGAAAGTGTGGATCAACAATTTGAGTATTGGACAGACCAAATGTGCAGTAGTCTGAATGTGATTGATACGATTCATCGTGAGCTTAAACCGTTACCATATGTTTCTGCATTTTTTGAAGATTGCTTAGAATCAGGAAAAGATTTGACTGAGGGTGGAGCAAAATACAATGGAACGGGTCCACAAGCTAGTGGGATGGCAACTTGCGCTGACTCACTATCTTCAATCAAACAGTTAGTATTTGAAGAAAAACGATGCACTGGTGAGGAACTTTTACAGGCGGTCAAAGATAACTGGAAGGGTCATGAAGTCTTATATTCATTAGTTAACAGTTCAAAAGTTCATCATTATGGAAACGATGACGATTATGCAGATGATCTATTTAAATATATGTTTGAATGCTACTGCAAACATGTGTCTGGTAGAAAAAATGTTCGAGGCGGTGAGTTCAGCCCTGGAGTGTATTCTGTAAATGCAAATGTAGCAATGGGAATGAATACAAATGCCTCTGTTGATGGACGGAAAAAAGGTGAAGCAATTTCGGATAACATGGGTCCAGTTCATACGGATGCGGGATCACACGATGTAAGCGGACCAACTGCATTAGTGAACTCATTGGCGAAAGTCGATCATAGCCTAGCTACTAATGGAACACTAATGAATTTGCGTTTTCCGCAAGAAGCTGTATCTGGAATTGAAGGTCGCGATAATTTAATTAGTTTTATCGATGCGTACATGGCAAAGAATCCAATGCATGTTCAGTTTAATATCATGAGTTCAGAGACAATGCGTGCTGCTCAGAAGAAACCAGAGGATTACAAAGATATGTTAGTGCGCGTTGCTGGATATAGTGCATACTTTGTTGAACTTGGGAAACCATTACAAAAGGATTTGATTCAACGTACTGAATTGAGTTTCTAAAAAAAGAAGAATGGGTGAAAAAAATGACGTTTGAATTTTCCTTTGTCCTTGTGGCATTAATGCAAATAGTTGGTTTTTTTGTACAGGGTTGTACAGGATTTGGTTGTACTGTAATCGCAGCAGCTGTAACAAATGGTTTGTTGGGAACGGAAGCGGGAGTGCCATATGGTACTCTCATCACCCTTCCTTTCTTATATTATTTAGGCATTAAAGCATTTAAAGAAGTCTCATGGAAAGATTTAGCAAAAATCATTGGTTTGTGTATTCCGGGAATTTTAGTGGGGAATTATTTATTTTACGCGATTAGTCCGAATATTGCCAAAATTTGTATTGGTGCGATGGTTACGCTTATTGCATCAATGAACATCTACAAATACATTATCAAACCAAAAATATCGGGGCAAACAGAAGCTGTTGAAGAAGTTGATACGGTTGGAAAGAAAATCTTTCGGTATGGTTGTCTAATCCTTGGAGGGATAGTCCATGGAGCATTTAATATCGGGGGACCATTGATTACTGTTTACACAATTGAAGCAGTACAAGAGAAAGAAAAATTTAGAAATACTATGAACATGGTATGGGTTGTCTTAAATACATGGAATGCTTTTTCGCAATATAGAAGTGGAGCATTTACTCCATATATGTTGAGTGCATTACTGGTGGGACTTCCAATGGCAGCTATAGGTTTCTTTTTAGGAATGGGCTTCTTGAAGAAAATCAATCGAGAACAATTCTTACGAATCGTTTATGTTGTATTGCTCTTTGTAGGCGGCAACATGTTGGTAACAAGTATTTTATCAGTTGTGTAGAAAACGGAGGAAGAGATAAATGAAAGATTTTACGTTTAAAGTACCTCAGAGCATTGAATTTGGAATGGGAAGTTTAAAAAAACTTCCAGAATTACTGAAAGAGAATAAATCAGATCATGTTTTCTTGATTTCTGATCGTGGTTTAGAAGATCTTGGAGTAGTAAAAAAAATTCAAGCTATCATTGAGGCGGGTGAGATCAAGTGTACAACTTATCTTGGGACAATTCCAAATCCAACTGTGGATGTAGTGAATGAGTCAGCAACGCTTTATAAAGAAAGTGGTGCTACTAGTATTGTTGCTCTTGGTGGTGGTAGTTCAATGGATGTTGCAAAAACTACTGGTGTTTTAGCGACATATGGTGGGAAAATCACTGATTACGAGGGGCTCTATAAAGTTCCTGGACCAATTGTACCGATTATTGCGATTCCAACCACAGCAGGTTCGGGAAGTGAAGTAACAGCATCAGCAGTAATTACAGATGAAGAAAGAAATTATAAGATGTCTGTAATTAGTTACGAAATGTTACCTAAATATGCTTTGCTAGATCCAGAATTAATTATGACTGCGCCCGCATCAATTGCAGCAGCATGTGGAATAGATGCCTTAATTCATGCAATGGAGGCTTATGTGTCTAAAAATGCTTCTCCCTTTACTGATGCAATGGCAGAAAAAGCGATGAAATTGATTGGAGGAAATCTTCGCCAGTTTGTTGCAAATAGACAGGATGATGAGGCCGCATGCGCCATGATGATTGGCTCTACTTTTGCAGGAATGTCATTTGCTTGGGCAAAATTAGGTAATGTTCATGCGATGAGCCATCCGTTAAGTGCGTATTTCCATATTGCACACGGTGTAGCAAATGCCATTCTCCTTCCAACTATTTTGGAGTACAACGCTTTGGCAGATCGTGGACGCTATGAAACAATATATAATTTTATTAGCGAAAAAAAGGAAGCAGTAACTGATTTTTATCCCCAAATGTTAGTTGATGAGATAAAAAAACTTAATGCTGACTTAGGCATTCCAAATAATCTTTCTGAAATGGGGGTCACAGAAGATAAGATTCCTGAAATGGCTGAAGATGCAATGAAAAGTCCTAACGTAGCGGTTAACCCACGATTGACAACTATCAAAGATATCATTGCCTTGTACCATAAAGCATTATAAAAAGATTATTAATAAACTTACAGAAGGATAAAGATTATGGGAATCACGATAGATAGAAAAAAATGTTTTAGATGGTTTATCTGCTTATTATTTCCATTAATAGTTGCTTTTATCCCAACTTCACATGACTTCACTAATAGTTTACGATTATTCTTGGTTTTGACGATATTTGTTATCTTAATTATTGCATTAGAACTGTTACCCAGATTGGTTTCAGCAATCCTTTTACCAACCCTGTACATGACTACTGGGTTGGTTCCAGCTGAAACAGCCTTTGCCTCGTGGACGAGTACCACTGTTTGGATGGTACTTGGAGGTCTTATTTTCAGCAATGTATTGGATGAAACAGGTCTTTTACGACGTATTGCCTACTACGTAATTAGAAAATGTGGGGGAACATACTCAGGTGCAGTATTTGGCTGTTTTTTTATCGGGATCATTCTTAATTTGATTACATTTTGTAATGGATGGTTAGTAGCAAGTGCTCTTGTTTATGGAGTTTGTAGTGCAATGAATATGAAGCCTTCAAAGGAAGCATCATTGATATGTTTCGCTGGGACAATTGGCGCTACGGGGTGTACTGTTTGTTTGTACTATCCAGGATATTTTTCTATGTTAGAAACAGCAATTAGGGAAGTGATCCCAAATTATCGTATGCCTATGCTCACATCGCTTAAATATAATGGCTTTTTTATTATTGCTTGTATTTTGTGTATTTTTATATTGATGAAAATCTATAATACTAAAAGTATGGCAATCAATGTCAGTAAAAAGCTTTTCGATGAAAAGTATCTGCAGCTTGGAGAGATGAGTTCCAAAGAAAAGAAGGCTGTAATTATGGTTATTCTTTTATTAGCATACTTATTTTCTTCAACGTTTCTTGATTTACCTGCTGCATACGGATTTATGATAATTCCCTTCTTGATGTATCTACCAATAATAGGAATTGGCAAAGAAAAGACACTAAATACACTTAATTTTTCAATGGTCTTTTTCGTTTCAACTTGTTTAGGCATTGGCGTGGTTGGTGCAAATGTGGGATTTGGTGATTATTTAACAGGAATTGCGGTACCAATGTTAGTAGGAAAAAGTAATTTAATAGTTTGTGTTTCTTTCTTGCTGATCGGCATGATTGCAAATTTTTTTATGACACCATTCGCAATGCTTGGAGGATTAGCTATACCATTTGTACAGATTGCAGCGACTCTTGGAATTAATCCAGTGGCCGCTTGTATGTGTCTACTATACTCCTGCGAAATGCTATTTATGCCATATGAATCCGCTGGTAATTTAATTATGTATGGATACGGTTTGATGCCGATGAAAGATTTTATTTTTCAAATGTCTTTAAAAGCTGGGGTCATGCTTATTGGATTTATCTTTGTAATGTATCCACTATGGAATTTATTTGGATTGATTTAAAAATGATCCCGAAAGGAAAAATTTTTATGATAAAATCAGTGGAAAAAAATCATCGTAAGTCAAATACGAAAAGTTTGGTTAAAACATTAGCAATGTTATCTTCATTTGATGAGCAAAATCCTATGCAGAGAACCTCAGATATTGCGGAAAGACTGGATATGAACATAAGCACGGTTTCTCGTCATTTGAATACCATGCTTGATCTAGGCTTTTTAGAACGAGATGAATATACTGGCTATTACTTCCCAGGTCCAGAGATTGTTGCACTGGCTGGAAGATCATTGCAAGCAAATGACGTATATCGTTATTCGTTTCCTGAAATCCATCGACTTTCTTATAAGTATCATGTTTGCGGTCATATGGCGGTTCCTCAGGAAAGTGAGGTAGTTCATCTAATTAGTAGCAGCTCTGAAAATTCTACAGATTTATTAATCCCAATGGGACATAAACACCCAATGTATTGCTCTGCGATGGGGAGAGTTTTTTTGGCATATTTACCACCGATTCAAGCTCAAGCGATTTTGAAAAACGGAAACTTAAAAAAATATACGTTTGGGACGAAGATAGAAATTAGTGATATTAATCAAGAGTTGATTCTGACAAGAAAAAGAGGTTATTGCATATTAATTAATGAACTCACTGAAGGAACAGCGTCACTTGCGGCTCCAGTTTTTAATCGAAGTAGAGAACCAGTTGCTTCTGTTAGTGTTTCAGCTAGTGCTCGCAGTCTTAGTAAGCCTGAAAGAGAAATTGAATTGGCAAAAGCAGTCATTACCGCTGCAGGAAGAATTTCTAGCAAGTTGGGCTATTATCCAGAATAGGTGTTAACGAAAGATGTCAAATTTTTTTTGGCATCTTTTTTGTTGCATATTGTGCAAATAGTTATTGTATTCTGCAACTTAGATGCGAATTTCGATAACTTATTGTATTAAGTGAAACAAGTATAAAAATGCATTGTTATTTATCAGTAATTTACTAATATGAAAGAAACAACAAAAAAATATTTAAATTTTGAAGGGAGTTATTATGAATTCGACACGACGGTTAGTTTATATTTTGTTGGGGCCTATGATTTTAGTTGCAAGTATCGCTCTACTTTCTGGCTTCTTGACACGACCAGGAGCAGAGGCAGTAGGAGTTTTGCTTTGGATGGTTTTTTGGTGGGTGACTCGACCAGTGCATATGACAGTCACTGCTTTTGTACCTGTCCTTGTTAATGCCCTGTTAAATATTGTTCCTATGGCTTCACTCACGGCGCAATACGCTTCTGACAGTATCATTCTGATACTTGGCTCAAGCCTCCTAACCTTACCTTGGGCTTCTACGGGGCTAGATCGACGAGTAGCACTGAAAATTTTATCTATTATCGGTCCTTCAATGAGATCTCAAATCACGGTTTGGTTACTTGCCAGTATGCTGGTTTCAAGTATATTACCGAATGTCGCAGTATGTGCCCTTTTTACACCAATTGCTGTTTCGATGTTAGCCGCTGCTGGAATTGAAAAGATTGAAACCAGTACACATGCAGTGCCTATACTTCTCGCAATAGGCTGGGGTGTTGGTTTGGGCGGAGTGGGTACGCCACTTGGTGGGGCAATGAATATCGCTGCGATCTCATTCTTGGAAGAATACACTGGTAATGAATTCATGTATGTGGATTGGATCGTTCGCATTGCACCATACTTCATTTTATTAGCCATTATAAGTCTGGTAGGAATGCTACTTCTTTATGGAAAATCAAGTCCTTTAAATGGTACAAAGGAATATTTTGTAAATAGTTATAGTGAATTAGGGATAATGAAGCGTGATGAAAAAATTTGTGCGGCACTTTTCTTAATTGCTTTAATCGGAGCGTTTACGCGGCCGCTATATGCAAATCTTTTACCAGGTTTAGCTCCTGCATATATTTTCTTGCTATTTGGAAGTTTATCATTTGTCATCAATGCAGCAAATAAGGAGCCAATGCTAGTGTGGGAAACTGCACAAAAAGGTGTTATGTGGGGCATGATGCTTTTATTCGGTGGTGGCTTGGCACTTGGGCGATTAGTAAATGATTCTGGCGCAGGATCTGCGATCGCTGACATTGTTGCCGATATGTCCCTGGATGGCGGACTCATGACAATTATTGTATTTACTGTTTTCGCTCGTGTTATCTCAGAGCTAACGAATTCAACAGTTGCCTCTGCTGTGAGTATCCCAATCGTCCTTGGTTTTGCTGTGAAAATGGGATTAAACCCAATTCCATATTGGTTTATCACAGTTATGGCTTATAATTCTGAGTATTTATTACCAATTAGTGTACGCGCAATACCAGTAGCTTATGGATTAGATGCAAACAAAATGTTGAAAGGAGGCGTGCCAATGACAATTGCAAGTACGATATTAGTAATTGTCTTTGGCTATGTTGTAATGCAGATTTGGCCGGGCTTTGGAGAGTTATCTTACCTAACAAATTAAAAAAGAGGAGTATAAGGATATGAGTAAATCAACTACTGTAAAAGAATTAGTGGAACGTTCAAAAGCAGCGCAAGAGCAATTTGCCTTTGTTACTCAAGAACAAGCAGACGCAGCGGCTCGCGCAATTTGTAAGGTTGTGTATGATAATGCCGAAAAATTAGGAGTAATGGCTGCTGAAGAGACTCGCATGGGTAGTAAGGCAGACAAAATTACTAAATGTCGAATGAAATCTTCTTTGATCTGGGAGAGTATCAAGAATGAAAAAACTGTTGGCGTAATCAATCGTTTAGAAAACCGGCAAATGCTTGAAATCGCGAAACCATTAGGTACGGTTGCCTGTATTATTCCATCAACGAATCCTGTAGTAACACCGATGTGCAATGCAGCTTTCGGTTTGAAAACAAGAAATTCTGTCATTTTTGCTCCGCACCCTCGTGCTGTTGAATGTACTAAATTGCTAGTTAAGATGTTTCGTGAGGAACTTTCGAAATTTGGATTCCCAGAAGATCTAGTTCTAGGGTTAGAAGAAGTTTCTATTGAAGATAGTAGTGAATTAATGAGCCTGTCTGATGTAGTAGTTGCCACAGGTGGCCCGGCAATGGTCAAAGCGGCATATTCTAGCGGAAAACCATCTCTTGGAGTAGGGCAGGGGAATGTTCAAAGTATTGTAGATAGAGATGCTGATTTGTCTGCGGCAGCAGAAAAAATTCTAATTGGTCGCAGTTTTGACAACGGGTTAATTTGTCTTGGAGAACAGACCGCGTTCATTCCAGAAGAAAAAATGGATTTATTTATAGAAGAGATAAAAAAACATGGTGGTTTTTATGTTGCTGATCTGGATGAGGTTGAAAAAGTAAGAGAAGGATTATTCCCGAATTCAGGCCCCTTAAATCGAGATATCGTTGGATTAGACGCAGAACAATCAGGGAAAATTATTGGTATAGATGTTCCTGCAAATACAAAAGCAATAGTCGTAAAAGCTAGTGGCGTTGGCTGCGAGGATGTATTGTGCCGAGAAAAGCTATGTCCCGTTTTAACCCTATATCCATATGATACCTTCGAAAAAGGTGTGGCGATGATGATGGAAAATTTGGATTATGAAGGTAAAGGTCATAGTATTTCGATTCATTCGAATACACCCGAACATGTGGAATATGCGGCTATTCAGTGTTCTGTTTCACGAGTAGTAGTCAATCAACCGGCAGGAACAACCGGTGGAGGATCGCCCACAAATGGCTTTGTTGCAACTACAACACTTGGTTGTGGTTCGTGGGGAAATAACAGTTTTAGTGGTAATTTAAGCCATAAACACTTCATGAATATCACTCGTGTGGGATACCCTTATGAGGAATCTTATTTGCCAGATCCTGAATTAGCTTGGAAATAAAAATAGAAAAATTATGATTCTTGGCCCTTTGGTGCAGGAACATTTATAGAAAGGAAAATCTAATGGATTATTTGGAAATTGAAGGAAAAGCACAATTAGAACGTTTTGGAATACCAATTAATGAAAGTATCTTACTTACCGGTGACAATATTCCAGAAGATATTCCTTACCCGTGTGTCTTAAAAGGGCAAATTTTGTCAGGGAAGCGTGGAAAAGCAGGGGCGGTTCGAGTCGTTAAAACAAGAGCTGAATTGATCGAAGCTAAAGAGATAATTGAACAAATCAAGATTAATGATCAAGTAATGGAAGGCGTCATTGCCTGCGGATTCCTGCCTATTGAGGAAGAATATTATCTAGGAATGACTCTTGATGTAAAAAATAGAGCAATGATCATGTTGTTTACTCCTTTTGGTGGAATGGATATTGAAGAACTTGCAGAAACAGATCCAGAAAAACTTTTGCGTTTCGATTGTACAGAAGGGTTTAATGCCGAGAAATTCAAAAAAGCATCCACTATTTTTGAACTGCCAGAAAAACGTCTGAATCTGGTAGTGGATATTGCTGAGAAATTATCCGAGGCATGCTTCGCGCTTGATGCTACAACCATTGAAATTAATCCCTTAGCGTTACTAAAGGATGAAAGCTTAATGGCTATCGATGCAAAACTTGTAATCGATGACAATGCATTGTATCGACAAGGAGATTACACGATACTTCCTCGGACAGTTCAAGAAAAGTCACTTCAAGAGATTGAAGCTGAACAGTATGATCTGACTTATGTCGAGGTAGATCCTAAAGGGAATATTGGTACGATGGCAGGCGGGGCAGGAATTGGCATGGCAACTATGGACACCGTTTTTCATTACGGCGGGAGAGTTAATAATTTCCTTGATTTAGGTGGTGGAGTTACTTCCGAAAAGACTTACCAAGCAATGAGGATTTTACTTGAAAATGAAAACACTGATTATATTTTGATTAATATCTTTGGTGGTATCAATAACTGTGCTGACATGGCAGAGGGAATTACTCGCGCTTATAAAGAATCAGGAATCAGCAAAACAGTTGTAGTAAAAAGTCGTGGATTTAATCAGGAACAAGGTTGGAGTATGTATAAAGAACTCGGTTTCCCGCAGGCGAAATATGGAACGACGGATGAAGCAGTTCAAATACTTTTAGCGTTAAAGGGGGCAAAATAGAGTGAGTATTTTAATTAATCAGGAAACAGAGCTGTTGATCATTGGTATAACTGGGAAACAAGGTCGTATTCATGCGAAACGAACGATTGAAAGTGGAGCGAAATTACGCGCAGGTGTTGCACCCGGTAAAAACGGAGAAATGGTTGAAGGAATTCCAGTGTTTGAGAGTGTTGAAGATGCGAGAAAAGAATTTCCCCAGATTCGTGCGGCAATGCTATTAACGCCTCCAAGATTTGTTAAGGATGCCGCTATTCAAGCTTTACAATCAGGAATTGAGTTATTGGTGATAATCACTGAGTTCGTTCCTGTTCTTGATACATTAGAAATTGTTACCAAAGCGAAGAAATTAGGAGCAAAAGTTGTTGGTCCAAATACGATTGGTGTAATAGCTCCTGGGAAATCTAAATTAGGGATTATGCCTGCAGATATTTATGGTAAAGGGCGTATTGGTATTATTTCTAGAAGTGGAACGCTCACTCATGAAACTGCTTCCAATTTAACTTTTAAAGGTTACGGCTTATCTACCTGTGTCGGTATTGGCGGAGATTCGATTGTCGGAATGGATCATGCTGATGTATTGGAACTGTTTGCAAATGATGATGAGACGGATGCTATTGTACTGATTGGAGAAATTGGTGGTACTAGTGAAGAAATGGCCGCAGCTAAAATCAAAGAATTAAATATACAAAAACCGATTTGTGCTTATATTGCAGGAATGCATGCGCCTGAAAACAAGAAAATGGGTCATGCTGGAGCTATTGTTAGTGGAAATATGGGAACTGTAAAATCAAAAGTAGAGGCGCTAGAAGATGCAGGAGTCACAGTTTGTCCAACGCTCGGGAAAATTGTTGAGTTCATGGAAAAAACAAATTCCCAGACAAATGGTAAATTACGCTCTCTAGAACCTAAAGTAGATGCATCTATTTTGCAAACTTGATTTGCTGTAAAAATGTAACACTGAATAATCGATACTGAATTTGTGAAATCTCTTTGTGAATGCGAACAAATATGAAGAATGAGGATTTTTATTTCTATAATGGTAAAGCCTGACTAATTAAAAACTTAGTGTCAAACTAGTTAAATTGATGTGAATATATAAACTTAGAATTTTAAATTTCTCCATATGTAAAGGCTCATGATAAGAGGGCATACATATGGAGATTTTTGTATTTACTCGTCAACTGCTTCTTTGATAGGAAAAAAGAAGACATTTAGAAAATTAGTTAAGAATATTTTTTAACGGATTTGTTAGGAGACTTTCCATAAAGCAAAGTATTTAGATAACCTCAAGAAATCAAATTTGGTATGATATTAAGCTTTTATGCTCTAAAAAAAGAACGGTAAATAGTAAAACGAAAATAATTGATTAAAGCTACTAATAATCCAAAGTTTTGCTCACACCGAATTAACATCCTTTGCTAATCAAATTTTCCTTTACATTGGTATTGAAAGCGGTTATACTAAGACCATAATTAATTAATTAAACATATTAATCAAAAGAAAGAGGTAAACATTATGAAATACTTTTTAGACAGTGCAAAAATTGAGGAGATTCGCTATGCTCGGGATAATTTTGGGATTGACGGCGTAACAACGAATCCAAGACACATCATGAACAGCGGTAAACCTTTCTTAGTTGTCCTTGAGGAGCTAGCAAATGAGTTTAAAAATGACCCTGAATTTCCAATTTCAGTAGAAATCAATCCTCATTTAGATGATGCTGATGAAATCGTAGCAGAAGGGAAAAAAATTGCTGCTTTATCTAAAAACTTCGTTATCAAAATTCCTTGTTGCGAATCAGGCTTGACAGCTGCACGGAGACTTGAAGAAGAAGGTGTACGAACAAACGTAACATTAGTATTCTCACCATCTCAATCAATTGTTCCTGCGAAAAACGGCTCGAAATTTGTTTCACCTTTTGTTGGCTGGAAAGAGAATAGTGGAGACAATGCGTTTGATTATATTCGTGACATTGTAAAAATTTATAAAAACTATGATTTTGAAACTGAAATCATCGTTGCTGCTTTAAGAAACGGTTTTCAGATTGGCGAAGCAGCAAAAGCTGGTGCTGATATTGTAACTTGTGGACTGGATGTCTTTAAAGCAAGCTTTGAGCATCCGTTTACTGATTACGGTTTAGGAGTATTTAGAAATGCATGGGACAACACAAAAGAAAGTTGAGGGTAACTATGAAATTAGCTGAAATACAAGAAGTAAATTCAAATTTTGATTTGTATTCAGTTGAACAGGATTGTTTTGAAGAATATGGGCGAATCTTGAAAAATTTTGATACGCGAGAACTATTGATCAAATTACAAGAGAAACCATTACCGTCTGAAGGGAATGTTTATGTCCCTTCAGATCATGAACTTGAGTCCTTGACGATTAAAGACGAATTACAAAGAGAAATTTATGGTAATTTACCAATTCAAATTGGCTATTGCAATGGCAATAGCAATAAATTGAACGCATTAGAGTACCATAAGTGTCCAGAAATTAATATTGCTACTGAGGATATCGTTCTGTTTTTAGGAAAGATGTCATTAATCAAAGATGATAGCTACAGTTCCAAAAATGTTGTTGCTTTTTTTGTACCAAAAGGAACTTTGATTGAGTTATATGGGACAACGCTTCACTTCGCTCCATGTAAGACAACTGAAATTGGTTTTCGCACTATTGTGGTGTTACCTGAGGGAACGAATGAAGATTTCGAACAACAAGATTTAGACAGGATTAAAGACAAAACGTTGTTTAAGATGAACAAATGGTTATTGAGCCATCCCGAAAATGATCGAATGATAGGAATGGGTGCGTATCCAGGGCTTTATGGAGAAAATTTTGAATTGAAACAGCCTGTGGGCGTATAGGAAGTGAGAACATGTTAACTAAAGTATTATTTTTACCTACTGCTCGTTTAACCTTTGATGTCGAACTTGCAGAAAATATCTACTCTCAAAGTAAAGAATTATTGTTAAATATGGAAGGGATTCAACCAATAATTCCAGAGGGGTTATTGACTGATCCAGATATGTTAGTAGATTTTATCAATGTGCATGGTCTTGATGCAGATGTCATTTTGTTTCAAGACACAACGTTCACTGACGGAGAATTTATCCAGAATGCGATTGATTTGGTAAATGTCCCAGTTATTATTTGGGGCTTAAAGGAACCTAGTATTGGTGGACGCTTGCGGTTGAATTCTTTAACCGGTGTGATGAGTACAGCAAATGTTTTACACAATAATAAACGTCCATACTTATACACTCGTGGAAATCCTGAGGAAAAAGCAACAAAAATTAATTTAGAAAAACAGATTAATGTTTTATCGGCTATTAAAAAAGTGAAGAATCTCACCATTGGAGTCATCGGAAATTATCCGGGAGGATTCTTTTTCTCGGGCGCGAATGAAATGGATTTAAGAAATGCCTTTGGTGTTGATTTGAAACATTACGAACTCCATGATTGGTTTGACTTAGCTAAAGAAGTGAATGAGGAAGAGTATCAGTCAGAAATTGATTTTGCTGAAAAACAAATCATTGGGTTAAATAGAACTGATCACACAGTGAAGCGTTTCGCGCAATTTGTTAAAGTAGCCAAAGATTATATTCGAAATGATGGATTAAGCGCTATTGCAATGAGATGTTGGCCTGACTTTTTCGTTGAATTAAAAGCTGCACCGTGTGGCGCTTTTTCACAATTGACAGAACAAGGTTTTCCAACTGCCTGTGAAGCCGATATTCATGGTTCCCTTTCAATGTATATTTTACAAATGCTTTCAAAAGGTAATGCACCGTATATGGGAGATGTAGTCAACATCGTACCTGAAAACAATTCTATTATTTTATGGCATTGTGGGTTCGCACCATATTCAATAGCTAATCCAAAAACGGGGGCTACTGCGGGAGTTCATCCAAACAGGAAAATAGGATTAGCAATGGACTTCGGCATTAAGCCAGGTGAAGTAACTCTTTTCCGTGTAGGATATGGTCCTGAAGGGTATCGTTTCGTTATTACTAAAGGTAATGCATTAGATGTTCCGAATTCCTATCTTGGGACATCTGCTGAAATTAAACTAGATAAAGATGCAGATGAGTTCGTGACTTACACAGTCGAACAAGGAATTGAACCTCATTTTGCGATGATTCATGGTGATGTAACTAAAGAATTAGTCGAAATGGCGCGTGTATTAAATATTGAAACACTTGTATATTAGGAGGAATATATTGTGAAATTAGGATTTGTTGGATTAGGGATTATGGGTGAATCGATGGCCTTAAATCTTGTTAAGAAAAGCAATACTGAAGTATATGTGTTTGATTTTGTGAAAGAAAAAGTGCAAGAACTTGTGGCCGAAGGCGCGATTGCGGCAAGCAGTGGTAAAGAGGTTGCTGAAAATGCAGATATTGTTTTTACAAGTGTTCCTAAAGCGACCCATGTAAAAGCTGTACATGAGGAAATCTATCCAGTTGTAAAAGAAGGGCAAATTTTTGTTGACATGAGCACTATCGCACCAAAAGATTCGATTGCTCTTGGTGAGGAAATGTCAAAACGCCGAGCCTATTTCTTAGATTCACCAGTAGTAAAATCTAAGCAGGCTGCTATCGATGGAACATTGGGGATTTACGTTGGCGGACCAAAAGAGCAGTTTGAAGTAATTAAACCCTTTTTAGAAATGATCGGTAGTGCAGTTGTTTATATGGGAACAAATGGAAAAGGCCTAGTTATGAAAATTTGCCACAATATGTTAGTTGGTGAAATTCAAAATGGCGTTAATGAAATGATGGTCTTGGCTAATCAAAATGGTATCAATTGGGAAGATTTTTCTGCGGCAATTGACATTGGCGGTGGAAAAAACTTCTATCTTGAAACAAAAGGAAAAGCAATTGGTACACAAGATTTCACTACAGCTTTTTCAGTTGAAAACATGTATAAGGATGTCAATATCGCAGGTGAAATGATTTCTGAACAAGGACTAGATTTACCAGGAACAAAATTGGTTCAGGCAGTATATCAAAGCGCTATGGATAAGGACTTTGGTGGAGAAGATTTCTCAGCAACTTTTAAAATTGTTTCAGATCAATAAAAAAGGAGAATAGTTCATGAAAATGGAAAAGAACGGAAATAGCATCGTTGTTGATAGCAATACACTAAGTTACAACGACCGTGTGATCTTTGATTGGTCAGTCGATCCAGTAGCGTTTATTGGTCGAGGAGAAGAAGAAGTAGAGATGTATCGCGGTAATTTCAAAATTGAAGACTATCTTATTACACGCATACCACTAGATAAAGTTGACTATACTGAGGCCGATGATCAAATCAAATTAAGCTTAAGCTGTGGGGATAGTAAAGCCGCTTTAGTCATTATTGCGAAGTTTGATGATTTAGGACGATTGGTATTAGCTCTTGAGGGAGATGATAAATCGTATAATCGACTATGGCTTCGTTTGGCAGCCAACTCCGACGAAAAAGTTTATGGTTGTGGGGAACAGCTATCTCATTTTAATCTACGTGGCAAACATTTTCCATTGTGGAGCTCTGAGCCGGGTGTAGGACGTAATAAGGAAACTCTGACCACTTTCTGGGCTGATGTAAAAGACAAAGCTGGTGGTAATTATTATACTACTAACTATCCAGAAGCTACTTTTGTTTCAACAGAAAAATATTATTGCCATACTAATTCTTATGCATATGCGGATTTTGATTTTCGAAATGATCATTTCCATGAGTTGCAATACTGGGAAATCCCGGATTCTCTCGTGTTCGAAACAGCGCCTACTTATAAAAAGTTGATCGAAAAGCTAACTGGATTGTTAGGCCGTCAGCCTCAATTACCAGAATGGTCAGACAATGGTTTTCTATTAGGTATCCAAGGTGGAACAGATTATGTTTACAATACCGGTAAGAAATTGATTGATAAAGGTGTAAAACTTGCAGGCTTTTGGTGTCAGGATTGGGAAGGCATCAGAATGACCAGTTTCGGTAAACGGTTATTTTGGAATTGGGAATGGAACGGTGAATTATATCCGGAATTAGATAAAAAGATTCATGAATGGAAAGAAAATGAAAACCTTCGATTCATGACATATATCAATCCTTATGTTGCTATTGATGCAAAAATGTATCCAGAAGCTGATGCTAAGGGATATTTTGCAAAAAATAAAGATGGTGGCACTTATCAAGTAGATTTCGGAGAGTTTAATTGCGGTGTGGTTGATTTTACTAATCCAGAGGCTTTCGATTGGTTTAAGAATGTCATTAAAACTGAACTAATCGATTTTGGGTGTGATGGATGGATGGCAGATTTTGGTGAGTATCTACCAACAGATGTCGTACTCCATGATGGTACTGACCCGATGGTTGCTCACAATAAATGGCCGATGCTTTGGGCAAAATGTAATTATGATGCAGTGCAGGAATCTGGTAAATGGGGAGAGATTGTTTACTTTATGCGCGCTGGAGCAACTGGTAGTCAAAAATATTGTCCTTTAATTTGGGCAGGAGATCAAAGTGTGAACTGGAGTCTTGATGACGGGCTTGCATCTACAATACCGGCAGCACTTTCAGTGGGAATGTCAGGCTGTGGATTAAGCCATAGTGATATCGGCGGATATACAAGTTTACACGGGAATATTCGTACAAAAGAATTATTTATGCGGTGGGCTGAAATGGGTGCTTTCTTACCGTTCATGAGAAGTCATGAAGGAAATCGTCCTGCAGAAAACTTCCAAGTTTTTGATGATGATGAAGCTATTGATCACCTAGCGATTTGTACAAATGTTTTTACCGATTTGACAGATTATCGTCGGGCTATTGTTAAGGAAAACTCGGAAAAAGGTACTCCTGTCCAACGTCCTTTATTTATGGAATATGAGGATGACCAACACGCTTATGATATTCAATATCAATATCTGTTTGGCCCTGATGTTATGGTGGCACCTGTTCATGAAGAAGGAAAATCCGAATGGGATGTGTATCTTCCCGAAGATACTTGGGTTCATTTGTGGACCGGAAAAGAATTTAAAGGTGGTAATTATACAGTTGCCTCACCAATTGGTCAGACTCCTGTATTTTATCGTAAAGGCTCAGAATACGCTGAATTATTTGAGTCTATTACAAGTAAATATAAATAATTTAAGAAAAGGAAGGTAAAGCAATGGAACTTCATATGATGGTACTGTTTGTATTTTGTCTGGTGATTCTGTTTTCTAATATTATTCAAGGAATCACAGGATTCGCAGGTACTCTTATTGCTATGCCCTTCCTGCTAATATTGGTTGATTTGGAGACTGCAAAACAGGTTTTAAATGCTTTAGGTATCGTGGGCAGTCTCTGGATCATTAGTAAGGACCATGCCTTTGTTAGAGGGGATTTACTGAGGAAAATTATTCCAACTATGGGCATCGGTTTAGCAATAGGTATTATTTGCTACAATTTTTTTCCGAAAGACGTTTTAATGTATTTACTCCCAGTATTTATCCTATTCATTGGTATTAAAGGTTTATTGGAATCATTCATGAAAAGTAATAAAACAAGAAAAAAGAAAAATCCAATTGTAAATCTTTTACTTTTGTTAGGAGCTGGAATTGTTCATGGACTCTTTGTTTCTGGAGGTCCTTTACTAGTAACGTTTGCAACGAAGGAAATCGATAACAAAAGAGAATTTCGTGCAACTTTATCGGTTGTATGGCTAGTATTAAATTCTCTCATTTTAATTCAAAGTATTATAGCGAAAGCAATAACAGCTCAAATCGCAACTTATATGGCAATTTCCATTATTCCTCTTCTATTTGGAATAGTGATCGGTGGAATTTTGTTGAAAAAAATGAGTCAGGTAACATTTATGCATATCTCATATGCTTTGTTAATATTTTCAGGTATCAGTCTTTTGATATAGACATCTTTTTGATGTCTTTCCTTTAGCAAAGAAATGAGAGCGGTGTCAAAGAATAAGGAGATGAAAAAATGGCAAAAACAGTAATTGTTGATGATGCTCCAAAGTTTGGTATGAAGGATAAAATCGGGTATGCTCTTGGTGATTTTGGATGTAACTTATCTTTTGTAATGGTTAGTACTTATTTTATGGTCTTTTATGTAACGGTAATGGGAATCAGTCCTGTACATTTTGGATTTATTGCGTTGGCTTCTCGAGTATGGGATGGCTTGAACGATATTTTTGTGGGTTCAATGGTCGATAGATTACGTCCTAAACCAGGTAAAAGTAAGTTTAAAACTTGGATGTTCTACGGAAGCATTTTATTGATTTTTGCAACAATTATTATGTTTACACCAATAGAAGCCTTATCGTATGGTGGTCGTCTAGCAATGTGTATGGGATCTTATGCTCTGTGGACTCTCGTATATACCGCGGTGAATGTTCCTTATGGTTCAATGGCTTCGGTTATCACAACGGATGGTGTTGAACGTGCTGAGTTATCAAAGTACCGTGCACTTGGTAGTCTACTAGGGAATGTACCTGCAGGTGTCGTACTTCCATTAGTTCTTTATAATGCACAATCTGGAGATCCAATTTTTTCTCGTTTTATTCCTACAGCGATCGTTATGGGATTGATGGGAACAGTTTGTATTCAAGCGTGTGCGAAAATGTGTACAGAACGTATCGTTCGAGTGGAAGAGCCTACAGATACAAATCAGTCACGAGGGAATTTCTTTAAGACATTCTTTTCAGCTATGTCAAGCCGTCCAATGATTGGTTTGATAATTGCAACCTGTGCTTTATTGATGTTATTACAATCAAATAACGCAACGAATCAATACGTATTCATGTTGCATTACCAAAGAACAGACTTGTTGAGCTTGACTATGATGTTATCTTATATTCCCCAAATTTTGATGATGATTTTCTTAACACCATTAGTTAAAAAGATTGGTAAGAAGAATTTGATTACGTACCCATTTATTGGTGTAGTTGCAGTTGCAGCCTTTATGATGATTACTCCTATGGATAATCCATATGTTTGGATTGCGTGTCAATTTTTCATTGGTTTATTGCAAGGTGCTTTTGTTATGTTAATGTGGGCGCTGATCTCGGATATTATTGATTACATGGAAGCTCGGACTGGCAGACGTGAAGAAGGAACCGTTTATTCATCGGTTACTCTATTCCGTAAATTTGCATCAGGATTTGGTCAAGTAGTAATTGGTACTGGTTTATCTGCTGTTGGTTATAACGAAACAGTCAACGTTGCTCAACAGGCTGCCGGAGTAGGTAGTGGTGTGAAAACGTTTGCCGCGTTGTTGCTTTTAATTGGTGGAGCAATTATCTTCTGCTCAATGAAATTTATCTATAACTTAGATGATGAAAAAATGAAGGAAGTTGAAGCGAAGTTGAATCACGAACCGGAAGTAGAAACAGAAGCAGCAATGATTATGGAATCAATTGCTGAATCAAATCAAAGTAATGAAATCATGAAAGAACCAAATGCTTGAAAAGATAAGAAAGAATAAATGTTTTATCGATTTTATTTTTCTGTGCCTTTAACAAATGGTCACTAGCAAGTGAAAACTTCGATTGTAATAGTAGATTATTCAAGAAAAGGTTTGAAAGAAATAAATGATTTCAGATAGTTTCTGAGAAAGAAAGTGACAAATATAAAATAGGATAATATTTTCTTGAATAGTTCCACCCAACTAAATTATCTTCACATTGGGCTCCAGTCACCCCCTGGGGCTTTTTTTATTTTAGTAAATAATTTTTGCACGAAATTCTCCTTTCCAAAAGAGATAAGCGTTATTAATTTAGTGATAAGAGGGGAATGGCTATATTTACAAATCATATGATATAGAATCAAAAAAACCGAGGAAATTTGAGATATTTCTATGATTTTAAAATCGAAAAGACCTGATAAGTTAGCGACGAAAATCTAAATTTATCCAATTATTTGTAGAAAATGCACGTTAATTATTCATTTCACGAGGATCGAAAAAAATAAATTTAAACCTTAATAAACTGTTCGCTTTACAAACTAGAACATATGTTCGTATAATGTTCTTGAGGTGAAGAAAATGGAGAAGCCTAATTTCAGATATGAACTTGAACCGCACGGAGATTATGCCTTTATTGATATGAAGTCTTTTACGCGAGCTGCGAACTAGTTTCTCGAAAATTGCATCCATTACGTGATCTATTGATCGTGATGAGTACGGCTGATAATACGAGTGGATTAATTCTGGCTAGTTCACCAGCAGCGAAAAAAATATTAGGAATTCGTAATGTCGCAAGAAAATGGGAACTCCCTACTCCAGAAGAAAATCCTGCGGTAAAAAACTTAATAGTTGTGCCTCCTCGAATGCGATATTACATTTCAGAAAATTTGAAGATTCAAAATGTGGTACGTAATTATGCACCCGATAAGGACATAATGTGGTATAGCATTGACGAGTGCGTAGTGGATTTGACCCAAAGCTTGAATTACTTTGTTCCAGACTCAAGTTTGAATCGTGCACAAAAATTAGATATCGTATCGCAACGAATTCAACAAGATATTTTACGAGCAACTGGAATTTTCAGTACCGTGGGCATGTCGAATAGTAACCCTTTATTGGCGAAGCTAGCTTTGGATAATGAAGCAAAGAAAAATCATAATATGCGTGCTCTTTGGAATTATCGTGATGTACAAACAAAGGTTTGGTCAATACCTGAAATGGATGATTTTTGGGGGATCGGTGGACGCATGAAGCGAAATCTTGAGTTTATGCAAATTAAATCTATTAAGGATTTGGCTAATGCTTCTCCTGAACGATTACATAGAAAGTTCGGAATAATGGGTCTCCAGTTGTATCATCATGCAAATGGTATTGATCGTTCTAAGCTGCAAAAACCATATGTTGCAAAATCAAAAAATATTGGAAATAGCCAAGTTCTACCGCGAGACTATCGTGGCGATGAAATACCACTTGTAGTACGTGAGATGGCCGAACAAGTTGCTATCAGATTAAGACGTGAGGGTGCAAAAACCACAACTGTTCACCTTTTTATTGGTTATAGCAAAGATGAAGGAAAAAGAGGGTTTGGTCGCCAAACAAAAATATCTGCTACTAATGATACACAGCAATTAGCTGAATCATTGTTGTTTTTATTCAATAAATTTTATGATGGTCGGAGTTTCATTCGTAACATCGGTGTCACCTATTCAAATTTGGTTTATGACGGTGGCGATCAACTTGATCTTTTTGAAGATCCGTTCGAGCAAGAGAAGAGAATTAAGATTGATCAAGTGACAGATAAAATTCGAGAAAAGTATGGTTTTGTCAGTATTGTACGAGCCAGCTCAACATTGGAAAACGGACGCAGTATTAAGAGAGCAGGGCTTGTCGGTGGTCACAATGGCGGCGCCGGTGGACTAGATGGACTTTAAAATTGAGGGGGATGATTTATAATGGGCGAAACATTCATGGCGTATCATCCTGATCCATATGTTCGTGATTATGATGATCGTGGTATGGCAAAGTGGATGGGCTTTTATTTAAGTGAGCACACATCTGAAATGAAAAAGGATAACACAATTAGAAATAAAATTTGGTTTCGAAAGGAACAGATGAATGATCTTGAGATTGGTGAGACATTGGACACTGCATTTAAAAATCGTTGCACAGTAATTATTCAAACGGCTGAATTAGATAGTGAAGGATTGGCATTTGAAGATATTATTGGAGTCGTTGAAGGATTTAATGATAATACCCTTTATATTTCAGACGTTGATCTTGGTGTGCAACTGGTATCCATTGATGCAATAAATAATATTCGGATTGCTACACAGGAGAAATGGAGTTGGATCTCCTGATGCTTAACACAGATGGCTTAGAGTTTGATTACCACACGGAAAATTCTGAGAAATTTACTAAGGATTTTATGAATTATGTCATCACGGACGTTCCGCTTTTTGCTTTACAGGATGAGCTCTTGTACTTGATGCATAAACGACAAATGACTAGCTTCCGAATCATTGGTTATAAATGCGTTGACGGTCAAGATCATACTTTTTATTTTGATGTCCGAACGATTAGTGAAAATTCTCGCATCAAAGTATACAGTTACAAAGGAATTGATTTGGAACGCCGTGGTTTATTAGGAAAGGGATGATTGAAATGTGTGGACGATATTTGTTTGATCCTATGACAGGCGAACTCGACGAATACTGGAAAATTATCAGGAATGTAGCAGAGAAACAGAAGCAGTATGGAGATAAAGAAATTGCAACTGGTGATGTATTTCCTTCAAATAATGTGGTGACTCTGGGTGCTAATCAAAAACGCAGAATCGTCCCAGGTATTACAAAATGGGGATTTGAAGGTTTTAAAAAGGGGCAGCTCTTGATTAATGCACGCGCTGAAACGGTTGAAGAAAAGAAAACTTTCCGTAATTCTTTTCAAAATCATCGGTGTATTTTTCCAATGACCGGTTTTTATGAGTGGAATACTAATAAGGAAAAATTTCTTTTCATTGGAGAAAGTGAAACATTATATGTTGCCGGTTTTTATCGTTTACATGAAGGGATTGCTGAATCGATTATTATGACAACAGAACCAGATGATGTCGTTTCTAAGATCCACGATAGAATGCCGTTGATCATCGATAAGAAAGATATGGAGAAATGGATTCTAGATTTAGATTTTGCGAAAGAATATCTTGAGAATAATAAATCAATCGTAGAAAGTAAAAAGGTTTCGTGATGGAATAATTTGTATATTTTACACCTGGATAAGAAAACGCAATTTCATGGATAGTAACTATTAATAGTTTCAATTCTTATGAGTTCAGCTTATGGGTTAAAAAGAAAGTTAATGAAATACACTCGAGAATGCGTATCTTATATTGAGGTGAAGGAAATGTACATTTTGGTAGCAGATGTCGTGACTCTATCACTGACTCTACATTTGATTCATTTTCCAGTTATTTGCTAGCTGTTGATTTATTTTTAAATGTAATAATAGATTGGTAAGATGACTGTTTTGAAATATATATTCTTCTTTTTCGATAAAGAAGTTGAAGAACTTTATTTATCTAAATATGACAAGTCAGTTGTGAACGGTGATATTCATCATACGTATGTCGTTTACTTAAAACATTACCACTTATTAATACTAATAAGCTAAATAAGTGTGTCTATTTGTTCAGGAGTCGAATTATTCGATTCCTGATTTTTTAATTAGTCAACTGGACCTTTGATTTTTTTTACTTTTATCCAAAAAATAGAAGACATTCTCGACTTTTAGGAGATTCAAATATCTGCGAAAAGTCTAAAGTAGTTTTTTGTTTAGTAAAAAATGAACCTCATTCTTGTAATAACAAGAAGTGTATTAAGATTGTTATTTGTTTGATAAATAGCTTTGAACAGCACTTCAGTTTATTGAAATAGGATTGATTAAAAAGTTTTAGTGAGAAAAAACTATCAACCATGAGCAGGTTTTACTAAAAAACGTATATTTAATTCATTATATTAAATGACTTCTTTCATTAGTTAGAAAAAAGAGGAAGAATCTAATACTTTTCTAGGATGTTTCTATTTATATCCAAAGTAAAATATTTGCTGCTGATATAGTGCAATTCAGAATTGAAATTGAGCTGAAAAGGCTATATTGTGGATCGTTTGTTTGGATTGAAAACAGATTGATAACAAAAACGAACAAGTAAATGAGCTTGCTCTTATTTGCTTTGACCATAATTCTAAGGAGAGATTGTTTCATTATTTAATAGTACAAAACCATTGATAAGAATTATCAAGAGTTTATGCCTTTTTCAATTTATCAAAAGTCATAAAATCGTAATAATTTACGTAGAATTTTAGAATAGTTTCTAAAACAAAACTATAAAAACGCTTGGTAAGCTTCTCTTAGGTTAGAAATGACCAAGAGAGGAAGATAAAAAAATGAAAAAAATTGCATTGATTTTTGGTGGGACTTCCACTGAACATGAAGTTTCATTAGTATCGGCTGCCAGCGTACTTGAGACAATGGAAACAATGGACTTCGAAATTTTTAAAATAGGGATTAGTAAAACAGGTAAATGGTATTTAACAAATAGTAATTCAGAAGACATCCAAGATGATAGATGGATGGAACAATCTTTGATTCAAGAAGTAGTGCCTTGCTTTAATGGAAAAGGCTTCTGGTTAAAAGAAGATCAAAAGTTTTTAAAGCCGGACATATCGTTTCCGATTCTTCATGGAGGAAACGGAGAAGATGGCGTTATGCAAGGAGTATTTGAAATGATGGAAATACCTTATACCGGCTGTGGTCTCAGTGCATCATCTATTTGTATGAATAAATGGTTATTACATCAATTCGCAAAAAACATTGGGATCAACAGTACCCCAACGATATTACTTAACTCATCAAAAGAAGAAGGTAAAGCTGAAGACTTTGTTCGACTTCATGGATTTCCGATATTCGTAAAGCCTAACGAAGGTGGCTCGTCCAAAGGCATTAGCCGAGTCACTGAAAAAGAGGACTTAAGGACAGCTATAGAAGAAGCTTTTTCTTTTGGTAATAAAGTGATTTTGCAAAAAGCGGTCGTAGGAACAGAAATTGGCTGTGGTATTTTGGGAAATGTAGACTTGATTGTCGGGGAATGTGATGAAATTTCTTTAGAAGAAGGATTTTTCGATTATGTTGAAAAATATCAATTACTGACTGCGAAAATCAACGTGCCAGCTTCAATCCCAGAAACCATCAGTGAAGATATTAAATTGCAGGCTCAGATTCTTTATCGTTTTCTTGGCTGTAAAGGCTTAGCAAGAATTGATTTCTTCTTAACTGAGAATGGAGAAATTCTATTAAATGAAGTAAACACACTTCCGGGATTCACAGCGCATTCGCGCTTTCCAGGAATGCTTGGTGCTGTAGGTTTAACTTATGGCGATATTATACAAAAATTATTTGAACTTGCGGAGGAAAATTATGAAGAAAGACGCCTTATTACAACTAGTGAATCAAAATAATCCTGTGAAAAAAGAAAATGAACCGACAGACTTAGTACTTTGCCCGAATTCAAAAGAGGATATTTACATCCATCCAGAACTTGCGAAACAATTAGAAACATTGATCCGCGATTTACGCTTGGAAAATAAAATTGTCATCGTAGATGGGTATCGAACTCAAAATGATCAGGAAGAATTGTGGGAGTATTCAGTAGAAAAACACGGATTAGATTACACTAAAGAATATGTAGCTGTTCCAGGATGTAGTGAGCATCAGACTGGATTAGCAGTAGATATCGGCTTAAAAGGAAAAATCCATGATTTGATTGCGCCTGGTTTCCGTAAGGGAAAAGTTGTTGAGTGTTTCCTAAAGCATATGAAGGATTATGGATTTATCTTGCGCTACCCAGAAGGAAAAAAGGAAGTGACTGGAATTGGCTATGAACCTTGGCATTTTAGATACGTCGGGGCTCCTCATAGCCGAATCATTCATGATCAAGGCTGGACGTTAGAAGAATACATTCGATTTATTGAACAAACAGGAAGGGCTATCTAATGAAAAAAACAAATAATGGCGTCACTAATTTTAGGATGATAGCGGCATTCATGGTAGTGGCGATCCATAGTTTTCCGTTTAAGTCAATTGCACCACAATTAGATACACTGATAACCCTAACTTTGTTTCGTGTCGCAGTTCCATTCTTTTTCATGGTCACTGGTTTCTATGTTTTAGGCCCCTTTGAAAAAAAACAGGAGTATTCAGAGAGACAGCGAATCCTTCAATTTCTAAAAAAAATAAGTAAGCTGTATTTGTTAGTGAATCTACTGTATCTCCCTCTGGCTATATATAGCGGATTTGCGACCTTTTCTATGCCGCTATCAAAATGGTTACAATTGTTTCTATTCGAAGGATTCTTGTACCATCTATGGTATTTTCCAGCTCTTATTTTAGGTGTAATACTTACTACATACTTGATTGTACGCTTCAGTCAAAAGAAGGTTCTATTAGTGACAGGACTGTTGTATCTGATTGGCCTTGGTGGAGATAGTTGGTCAGGCATTTTTAAGAGTATCCCTTTAATAAGTGAATTCTATTCCTTAATACTAAATATATTAGGAGGTACCCGCAATGGGGTTTTCTTTGCGCCACTTTTCTTAGCTCTTGGGGCTTTCTTGTACCAGAAGCAAGTGACAAAAAGATGTAAAAAAACTGTCAATCCATTTTTATTATTCGTAAGTGTAGCTGCACTGCTTTTAGAAGGCTATCTGTTACATCGTTTTTCTACACCGCATCATGACAGTATGTATCTATTTCTGCCCTTAGTGATGTTGAGCCTATTTCAGATGGTATTACAATGGAATCCGCATAAATATGTAGAAAATGGTGCGCCTTTATCCTTGGGTATTTATGTTATGCATCCTTACATAATAGCAGTTCTGCATGTAGGTGCTTCGATCCTTCCTTTCATAAATAATAGTGTAGTATTCTTCATTTCAGTCTCTGTCAGCACTACTGTACTGGTACTAATTCTTTTAGAACTAAAGAATAAAGTGAAAAAAAAATGTTCAGTGAAAAAACAAGTGTCATATCGGGCTAGTAAATCTCTTTCTAGCGAGTCCTTAGTTCATAATCTAAAAGAAATTAGAGGCGTCATTCCTGCAGATTCTAAAGTTATGGCTGTTGTGAAAGCAAATGCTTATGGAACAGATGAGGCGGGGTTCGCAAAGATTCTGGAGAAAAATGGTGTAGACTTTTTCTGTGTCGCTACCATAGATGAAGGAATCCAATTGCGTAAAGCTGGGATCAAAGGAAAAATTTTGATCCTAGGATACACATCACCGAAAAGAATTCTCGAAATCAGTGAATATTCTCTGATTCAGTCAATCATTAGTGAAGAACACGCGATAGCTCTAAATCGTGAAAAGGTCACAATCAATTGTCATATCAAGGTAGACACAGGGATGCATCGATTAGGTGTTGAACCAAAAATGAATCGGATTAAACAAATCTATCAATTACCATATTTAACAGTTCAGGGACTATTTTCTCATCTAGGATCGTCAGATGAGTTGACCTCAGAAGCAGTCGAACGGACTGAGAAGCAGCTTTTCGTTTATGATTGGCTTGTAGAAGAATTAAAGGAACAAGGTGTCCAAATTGGCTTAACTCACATACAAAGCAGTTATGGTATTCTGAATTATCCAACGCTTCATTATGATTATGTGCGTGCAGGAGTAATCCTTTATGGTTTTTTGAGTAATCCCAATGATGAAACGAAGGTAAAACTGGATTTGAAACCGACAATTGCTATCAAGGCACAATTGGTTTCTAAAAAGATTGTACTAGACAATGAATATATCGGATATGGACTTAATACGAAGTTTTCAACACCACGAAAGGTCGGTGTCGTCAGTGTAGGTTACTGTGATGGAATCCCAAGAGAATTGTCGGATGTATCATTCAATCTGTTTTTAGGCAATCAAAAAGTACCTCAGATTGGTCGGATTTGTATGGATATGTTGTTGGTAGATTTAACAGAACTCGGTGCTGTACCGATTGAAACGGAATTGACAGTCCTAGCTGATTTTGAAACTGCGGCTACACAAACACAGACCATTACTAATGAAGTATTAAGCCGCTTAGGGAACCGTTTGTCGGTACAATCTGCTGGTGAGTAAAGAAATTGGGGATCATTAGGGGATATGATACACTTATGTAGAAGAAAAAAGCGATACAATATTTGGGGTGTAAACATTGAAAGACACAATTGTTGTGGTTGATGACGAGAGAGAAATTGCGAATCTGATTTCAACTTTTTTAGAAAATGAAGGATTTGATGTACACACGTTTTATGATGGATCTCAAGCTTTAGCTTTTATAATGAAAACGCCGGTTTCTTTAGCGGTACTGGATGTGATGCTGCCGGATATTGACGGATTTCAACTGCTTCAGAAAATCCGTCAAGACTATTTTTTTCCAGTGTTGATGCTCACAGCAAAGAGCGAAGATATGGATAAAATTATGGGACTTACTCTGGGTGCGGATGATTATATCACCAAACCTTTTAATCCCTTAGAGGTTGTGGCGCGAGTGAAAACACAAATACGTCGCCAACAACGCTATAGTCAAAATAATTCAAGCAGCGACGTGGAAGAAGAATATACAAAAGATGGATTGACTCTTCAAAAGGGGAGTCATAAAGTCTACCTTTTGGATCACGAGATTTTTTTGACGCCAATTGAATTTAGAATTCTACTTTACTTGTTTGAGCGTCAAGGAAACGTGGTTTCATCTGAAAAATTATTCGAAGCGGTTTGGCAGGAAGAATATTTAGATAATAACAATACAGTCGTCGCGCATATCGCTCGTTTAAGAGAAAAATTAGGTGAAAAGCCAAGAAAGTACAAATATATCAAAACAGTATGGGGAGTAGGATATATCATTGAAAAACAATTATAAAAACCCATTGGTGCGTAAAATCTTATTTCAGTACTGTGCGACAGTTTTTGGCTCGTTGGTCGTATTGATTTTGATCCCACTGATCATTAAACAAGTTTCTTTGTTACGTGTTTGGGAAGAATCAGAACTGCTGTATCAAGTATTGTCTTTTTTTAATAAAAATCTTTACATTATCCTTTTAATCGGAGTTGTTTTTATTTGGATTCTCACGACTTTTTTATTCATCATTAGAGTTATTAGCTATCTAAACGAGACTACTCAAGCAACTAGCCAGCTTTTAGAAGAACCCAATCGTCGTATTCAACTTTCGCAAGATTTATTTTCAGTACAGGAGGAAATGAATCAGCTAAGAGAAAAAAATAATCTCGCACTTCAGGCGGCAAAGGAAGCGGAGCAACGAAAAAATGATTTAGTCGTCTATTTAGCCCATGACTTGCGCACCCCTTTAACGAGTGTCATCGGTTACTTGACGCTTCTACAGGAGGAAAAACAATTGTCGACTGAACTGCGAGCCAGATACACGGGAATCGCATTGGAAAAAGCCGAACGGTTAGAGCTGTTGATAGAAGAATTTTTCGAAATCACACGATTTAATTTGACGACACTAACGCTTAGAACTGAAGAAGTAGATTTAAGTTTCATGTTGGAGCAAATTACTTACGAGTTTTTACCGATTCTTGATGAGAAGCAGTTGAAGTGGCAGCTAGAGATTGAGAAAAGTGTAATTGGTAGAGTAGACGCGGAAAAAATGGAACGCGTTTTTGACAATTTAATTCGAAATGCGATCAATTATAGCTTTGAAGGTTCGACTATTCAACTTATCTTAAGAAAAGGAACTTCGATTGAGTTGAAGGTTTCAAATGAAGGTTATACTATCCCGAAAGAAAAAATCAATCAAATTTTTGAACCCTTTTATCGAATGGATAATGCAAGATCGAGCAGTACTGGTGGCACGGGATTAGGACTACCAATCGCAAAAGAAATTGTTCAGGCAATGAATGGCACGATTCGAGCTGACAGTGAAGAAAACAGGATAACATTCATTGTAGAATTGCCAATTAATTGATAATATTTTTAAAAAGTTATTTAGGATTAATCATTAAAAGATGGTTAATCCTTTTTTATACATATTTTTATTTCTGGCAAATTGCTTCACTTCTATTCGTTTCACAGAATATCACTTTTTTAAATGGTACTTGTCATAGTATTTATAATAATTGCCTTACTAAATTTGGGGGAGAGTATCATAAAAAGAAAACTGAGTATAATTTGCATAATTGATTTGAAATTTATTCTAAACTCTAGCCTGACCGTCTACACCGATGATTGGGCTATTTTGCATTTTTAAGAAGGCATATAGATTAAAAATTCGATACCGCTAATCACAGTAATATTTGAAAAAAGTATTTAACTGGTTTCATTTGGAGAATGCATTCGTGTTTGTATCTAATGTAAGAACTAATCGTCCATTGAAAACTAAATAAACTTGTCAGGGACAAAACTTCCAAAATAAGCCAAGGTAGAATCAGCGCCAAGATGATGTAATAATCGAGCGATAGACTGATTGCTGCCAAGCATAAGCTAATATGCAGCGATGAATTTTGAAAGAATAATGATACTTCCGTGAGGCTCGGCATAAAAAGCGGAGAGGTGAGATTCCTATGTTCTTCTTAGTAGCAAAGAAGAAACCTGACAATAGAAAATAAATATAGGAGGAAGAAATGAGTATATTAGTAGGATTGTTACTATTTTTTGTTGGTGGTTTTATCGGGGTAGCAACTATGTGTCTGGTGCAAGTTGCTGGTGAAGCAGACAGAAGAACAATTAATTATGAGGACAGAACTGAAAAATCAGAGCCTCGTGAATCGTTATAAACGAAAACCATCATTCTAACTATATAGGATATTTAGAATTAGCAGGAGGATGATGTTTTTCTTTCTTCCTATTATAAAGGGAACTGAATTTAAGAGAATCATTATTTGTAATATAGTCTCCAAACTAGAAGAGAAGATAATGATCAAGTAAATATTTAATTTGAAGGTGGAAAATAAGATGAGCAAGGAGAATGAGGCTGAGTGGGTAAATAAAGATGGTTTGATACAAAGATTCGAAGGCCTGAACCGAAACACTTTAAATGCTTTGCTTATGGAAATGCGAAATAATACAGAATTCCACGAATATGTCATTAATCCTACACAACGATTAGTTTGGATTAATGTTGAAGGATTTCTAAAGTTTCTTAAATGGAAAGCACACGAGAGAGGGTATTGAATTAGTAGGCGGATAAAAAAACAACTATATGTTAAAATCATTTAGAACATAAAAAGAATTTTCGCATGAAAAATCTTTATCTATCTGTTCTTATGTTCAATTTTCAGAAGCCTTGCCTTTTTTGTGTTCGCAAACAATGTAGAGCAAAAGGAGTCAAAAGCTATGAGAATGAAAGAAAATTATTTATTGGGTTTTTTTACCACCAAAGATAAGAATGGGAACAAAAGAACTTATCATTCTTATCGTGATCCGATCACTGATGAAGTAAAGAAAATTGGAGTTGGTTGGAAAAGGAAAAAGATAAAGAGTGAGCGTCAAGCGTTAATCTATCTAAGGAAAGAAATCGAAGATATAATTACAAACCGCGCTTATAATGATGAGGTTGTAATTGAAACTTTTGGAGAATTGATTGATATATGGTATGCGACATGGAGTCCTAGTGTTAGGAAAAGTACAATAGATAATCAAATGTTTTTGCTGAAAAGTTATCTACTGCCTTTGTTCCCTAAAGAGCTGCCTCTATCAAAAATCAAGCCTATGTATGTTGAATCTTGCTGGGCAAAGATATTAACCTTGACTGCGAAAAGAACAGGAAAGCCATTAGAAAAAGCAACTTTAGAAAAGATTCGTTCTTTATTAAGGCAAATTACCTATTATGGATATAAAAGAAATTTTGTCTTCTTTGATTTGCAAATGGTTGATATGAAGATCCCTACGGATCGTGGAATTCAAGCAAATGCAAGAAGAAAGAAGAAGTTCATGGATAGTTTCGAAGTAGAAATACTATTAGCAGCTATTAATGAAAAGTACGAAAAGAATAGAAGACCAGCTAAAATGGGAAGAATCTATTTGGATTTAGTTGAATTTATGGTGCGTAATGGACTGAGGATCAGCGAAGTTGGTGCTTTGACTGTAGATAAGGTAGACTTCGAGAACAAGATATTAATCATTGACGAGGGTCTTGTTGCGGCTGGTAAATCTATTGCTAACTATACATTGAATCCTACAAAAACTGTTGCTTCAACGAGAGATATAGATTTGGATGATCGTTCTATTGAAATTATCCGAAATAGAATAGAATATAATCGAAAAAGAAAAGCTGAGATGAGAAAAAGACGAGCGGGAGAACTAGCAACCACTTATTCTAGAAATGATGGTAGCGGAAAAACTTATTGTAAAACAGTTCGTGACTCACCTTCTTATAAGGAGACCGATTATATTTTCCAAACACAAAATGGTAATCCTGTTGTTTATCATTCCTTCAATGAATTTATGAACGGGCATGGAAATAATCCAAAACCTGTGAAATGTGTAAAAGATATTTTAGAAGACAAATACCCAAATTTTAAGAAGCATATTACCACACACACTTTTCGTTATACCCACATTTCTTTGTTAGCTGAGGCTGGAGTTCCAATCAAAGCTATCATGGAAAGAGTAGGTCATTCTGATGTGAAAACGACCTTACAAATCTATAACCAAGTAACTAAAGCATCAAAAGAAAAAGTTATTTCAGAGGTAGCCAGTTGGGATTTCACTTCAGATTAAAATAACGATTTGCTACTATATGCGTATATAAGGCTGTATGAAAATCGGTATGGTTTTTGGTATGGTTTTGCTTTTTGAGAGGAAAATATGAAATGACAAATGTACATAAATCCAGTAATACCAAGGCTTCAGCCTACATTCACATTCCATTCTGTGAACACATCTGTTACTACTGTGACTTCAACAAAGTTTTTCTTGAAGGCCAGCCAGTGGATGAATACATAGAAGCTTTATTGAAAGAAGCCCGTCTTTCACTGAGTGAACATCCGATCGAAAAGATGGAGACACTTTATATTGGCGGAGGAACCCCAACGTCTTTGAATGCCGCACAGTTGGACCGGCTATTCGGTGGATTAAGAGAAATCCTTCCTTATGAGAACGGAGAATTCACTGTGGAAGCCAATCCAGGGGATTTGTCCGCAGAGAAATTAGATGTGATGCGTAATTATGGCGTCAATCGGATATCTATGGGCGTCCAAACGTTTGATGATCGTTTACTTAAAAAAATTGGCCGTAAGCATAATGCGCAAGACGTGCACGATACCATTCAACTTTTAGAAAAAAAGGATTTTAGAAATGTAACGATTGATTTGATTTATGCGTTGCCAGGTCAAAGTTTAGAAAGTTTCCGCGATACCGTGGAGCGGGCTTTGGCTTTAGATCTGCCGCATTACGCACTTTATTCCCTGATTTTAGAAAATCAAACGATGTTCATGAATTGGGTGCGACGAGGAAAAATGCATTTGCCTGAACAAGAAGTAGAGGCCCAAATGTATGCTGAAACAATTGAAGCAATGGAGAAAGCTGGACGAATGCAATATGAGATCAGTAATTTTGCTAAGCCAGGATTTGAGAGCAAGCATAATTTAGTTTACTGGAATAATCAAAATTACTTTGGGATCGGGGCAGGCGCGAGCGGCTACTTAGAAAATCGACGCTATAAAAATCGCGGACCGATACAACATTACCTGAAGTCTTTGAATGACGATCGTCTTCCAATTCTTGAAGAGGAATACTTATCTGAACGAGAGCAAATTGAAGAAGAAATGTTCTTGGGCTTAAGAAAAATTTTAGGAGTTGAAAAGGCGGTTTTTGAAGCCCGTTTTAAGCAGTCAATAATGGATGTTTATGGTGACGTGCTTGAAAAATTAAAGCAGCAAAAGCTCATTATAGAGACCGATACCAGCATCCATCTGACCAAGGCAGGATTGTTTAGAGGAAACGATGTTTTTGAAGAATTTTTATTGAATAAAAACGATTAGCACTCTCTGTTGCAGAGTGCTAATTTTTTGTTTTTTTCACTTGACTTCTATAGGAGATGTGGTATATTAATAATCGAGTTAGCACTTAAAAAGAAAGAGTGCTAACTAAAGGATGAGATGAATGTTAACGGAAAGACAAAAACTGATTCTCAGCTTGATCATCCAAAACTTTACCCATACGGGACAACCAGTTGGGTCGAAAAGTTTAATGGAAGAAGGCGTAAAAGCAAGTTCCGCGACTATCCGTAACGACATGAAGACCTTAGAAGAATTAGGCTTGCTAGAAAAGACTCATTCCTCATCAGGAAGGATTCCTTCAGCTCTGGGGTATCGCTATTATGTGGATCATCTACTAACGCCGATAAAGGTGAGTAATCAAGAAGCAGATCAAATTCGCAGTTCGTTAAAGAAAGATATTCATGAGATCGATGATATTATTCAACAATCCGCAAGAATACTTTCGCAGGTTACCAGCTATACGGCATTTTCACTCGGCCCTGAAATGAAAGATCGGACGTTAACAGGATTTAGGATCGTTCCATTGAATGATCGCCAAATTTTAGCAATCATCGTTACTGACAAAGGGAACGTTGAAAGCCAAGTTTTTCGTATTCCTGAGAATGTTGACAGTCAGGACTTGGAGAAGATGGTTCGAATCATCAATGATCGTTTAGTGGGACAGCCTTTAATGAGTGTCTATCAGAAATTGCGAACAGAGATTCCAATGATTTTACATCGCTATTTTCAAACCACTGATGGCATCAGACATTTGTTCGATGTGATTTTAAATGAGGCGTTTGAAGATAAAGTCTTTGTTAGTGGGCGAATGAATATTTTAAATTTCAATCCCGATCAGGACTTCGATCATGTAAAGTCAATGTATTCACTGATGCAGAATTCGGATGAATTGACACAATTATTGCTTCCCTCAGATGACAATATCCATGTACGGATCGGTACGGAGTTAGGCAATGATTTGTTTGATCATTTAAGTATGATCCAAGCAAATTATGAAATTCGCGGGCATGGCCGAGGAACGATCGCATTGTTAGGCCCGACCTCGATGCCGTATTCAAAAATCTTCGGATTATTGGATGTATTCCGATACGAGTTGACAAATGCATTGGATGATTATTATCGTTCTTTGGATTTATATCACTAGAAACGATTCCTAAAAAGAAAGGAAGTACGCGTAGTGGCAAAAGAAAAGAAACATGAAGTTGAAGAAGAAGTTGAAGCGGAAGAAACAATGGAAACTGAAGAAATCGATATCCCAGAAGTTTCTGAAGTAGAAGACTTAACAAACAAGTTCAGTGAAATGGAAGATAAATTCTTGCGAGCTCGTGCTGAGATTGCAAATATGTCTAACCGTAACAAAAATGAGCGGGAACAGTTAATCCGTTACCGTTCGCAGGATCTTGGGAAAAAATTATTACCAGCGATCGACAATTTGGAGAGAGCCTTAGCAACGGAAGTGACAGATGATCAAAGTGCCAGCCTGAAAAAAGGGGTAGAAATGGTACTTGAGAGTTTGACCGTTGCATTGAAAGAAGAGGGGATCACAGAGATCAAAGCTGAAGGTGAAACCTTCGACCCGAATCTTCATCAAGCGGTTCAAACAGTTCCAGCAGAAGACGACGTAGCACCCGAAACGATCGTCAATGTTTTACAAAAAGGGTATCAACTACACGACCGAGTATTGCGTCCCGCAATGGTCGTTGTCGCTCAATAAAGTATTCTACTATTTATTAGTAAATTTAAAAGATAAATGAAAAGGAGATTTTCAATTATGAGTAAAATTATCGGTATTGACTTAGGTACAACAAACTCCGCAGTAGCTGTTTTAGAAGGCGGAGAAGCTAAAATCATTACAAATCCAGAAGGAAACCGCACAACACCATCTGTTGTCTCATTCAAAAATGGTGAGATCCAAGTAGGTGAAGTCGCAAAACGTCAAGCAGTTACAAACCCAGATACAATTTCATCAATCAAACGCCATATGGGTGAAGCTGGATACAAAGTAGAAGCAGACGGAAAATCATATACTCCACAAGAAATCTCTGCAATGGTATTGCAATATATCAAAGGATTTGCAGAAGATTACCTAGGCGAAAAAGTTGAAAAAGCCGTTATCACAGTTCCTGCTTACTTCAATGACTCTCAACGTCAAGCAACAAAAGACGCTGGTAAAATTGCTGGTTTAGAAGTTGAACGTATCGTGAATGAACCAACTGCTGCAGCATTGGCTTACGGTTTGGACAAAACAGACAAGGATGAAAAAATCTTAGTATTTGACCTTGGTGGTGGTACGTTCGACGTATCAATCCTTGAATTGGGCGACGGTGTCTTTGACGTATTATCTACAGCAGGAGACAACGCTCTTGGTGGGGATGACTTCGATAACAAGATCATCGATTACTTAGTTGCTGATTTCAAACAAGCAAACGGCATTGATCTATCTAAAGACAAAATGGCTATGCAACGTTTGAAAGATGCTGCTGAAAAAGCGAAAAAAGATTTATCAGGTGTCAGCTCAACACAAATCAGCTTACCGTTTATCACAGCCGGCGATGCTGGTCCGTTGCACTTAGAAACAACACTTTCTCGTGCAAAATTTGATGAAATTACGGCTGATCTAGTTGAACGTACGAAAGCACCTGTTCGTCAAGCCTTAAAAGATGCTGGTCTTTCTCAATCAGAAGTCGACGAAGTTATCTTAGTCGGTGGTTCAACTCGTATTCCAGCAGTTGTAGAAGCTGTTCGTAAAGAAACAGGTAAAGAACCAAACAAATCAGTTAACCCAGATGAAGTAGTAGCAATGGGTGCTGCGATCCAAGGTGGGGTCATCACTGGTGATGTGAAAGATGTTGTATTACTAGACGTAACACCATTATCATTGGGTATCGAAACAATGGGCGGCGTGTTCACGAAATTGATCGACCGAAATACGACGATCCCAACAAGTAAATCACAAGTATTCTCAACAGCTGCTGACAACCAACCTGCAGTAGACATCCATGTCTTGCAAGGTGAACGTCCAATGGCTGCTGATAACAAAACATTAGGTCGTTTCCAATTGACAGATATTCCAGCTGCACCTCGTGGAATTCCTCAAATCGAAGTAACGTTTGATATTGACAAAAACGGTATCGTAAACGTTTCTGCGAAAGACCTAGGAACACAAAAAGAACAAAAAATCACGATCAAATCTTCATCAGGTTTGTCTGACGATGAAATCGATCGTATGGTGAAAGACGCAGAAGCAAATGCGGATGCTGATAAAGCTCGTAAAGAAGAAGTGGACCTACGTAATGATGTAGATGCTTTACTATTCTCTGTTGATAAAACATTGAAAGAATTAGAAGGCAAAGTAGATGCAGACGAAGTGAAAAAAGCAGAAGACGCGCGCGATGAACTAAAAGCAGCGGTCGAAGCAAATGACATCGAATTGATGAAAGAAAAACGCGATGCATTGAACGAAATCGTACAAAACTTAACAGTTAAACTTTACGAACAAGCGGCACAACAACAAGCAGATGCTGATCCAAACGCAGCTCAAGGCGGCGCGGATGATGTCGTAGATGCTGATTTTGAAGAAGTTAACGATGACGACAAATAATTGATTCGTTGATAAAGGCCAAAGTCATCGCTTTGGCCTTTTTTCTTTCAAGATTGGCAAGTCCGTTAGAAAAACGTTAAGAAACGTATCGTATCGATTTTTAGTGTGATACAATACTAACGATTCTATGAAATTATGGAGGGAAGCCAATGGCTACAAAACGGGATTATTACGAAGTCCTTGGGGTACAAAAAGGTGCTTCGGATGATGAAATAAAAAAAGCATATCGTAAGCTTTCCAAGCAATACCATCCGGATATCAATAAAGAAGCCGATGCTGAGGAAAAGTTTAAAGAGATTTCTGAAGCTTATGAGATTTTAAGCGATCCGCAAAAACGTGCGGCATACGATCAATACGGCCATGCGGGAACAGATCCAAATTTTGGAGCTGGAGGAGCAGGCGGTTTTGGCGGTGCTGGTGGTTTCGGAGGAGCAGGCGGTTTTGGATTTGAGGATATTTTTGAATCTTTCTTTGGTGGTGGCGGCGGACGTCAAGCAGATCCTAAAGCACCAAGACAAGGGGCAGATTTACAATATTCAATCAACCTTGAATTCGAAGAAGCTATTTTCGGTGTGGAAAAAGACATTAAATACAACCGTGAAGAAACGTGTCATACGTGTCACGGAAATGGGGCAAAACCTGGCACGCAACCAGAAGTTTGTCATAAATGTCATGGTTCTGGTTCAATTAACGTTGAACACCAAACACCACTTGGACGTGTAATGAGCCGTCAAACATGTGATGTGTGTCATGGAACAGGGAAAGAAATCAAAGATCCTTGTCCAACGTGTCATGGTTCCGGTCATGAGAAGCGTCCTCATACAGTCAAGGTAAAAGTACCTGCCGGTGTGGAAGACGGCCAACAAATGCGATTAGCGGATCAAGGCGAAGCTGGAGTAAATGGTGGACCATACGGAGATTTGTATGTTGTCTTTAAAGTGAAACAAAGTGACATCTTCGACCGTGATGGCGGAGAAATTTACTACACCTTGCCGTTGAGTTTTGTCCAAGCGGCTCTAGGGGATGAAGTCAATGTCCCTACCGTTCATGGAGATGTTAAATTGAAAGTACCTGCGGGCACACAAACAGGTGCTAAATTTAGACTCCGCGGAAAAGGCGCTCCGAGACTTCGTGGAAATACGAATGGCGATCAACAAGTAACGGTGAAAATCATTACACCTAAAAACTTGAATGAGAAGCAGCGTGATGCGCTACGTGCATTTGCTGAAGCAGGCGGGCAAACAGTAAGCGAACAAAAAGAAGAAGGTTTCTTTGGCAAAGTGAAAGATGCCTTTGGTGGAAAAAAATAAGTTTAGAGGCTTAATCAATTCAGTATTGATTAGGCCTCTTTTTTCTTTTATCCTTAATGAAAAGAGAAAATGTGTTTAAGGGAGGTTCGCATGGATAAATTGGACAAGCTGTTTGATCGAATGACCAAAGATATGGTGTACTATTTTATTGCTGGAGGACTTGCTGAACCGGACGGTCTTATTCGCACGGTAGAATTCTTTTTAAACTTTGTTGATAAAGGAAGGCTCAGTGGGAAATTGCTAGATGAAGAACTCGTTAAAGAAGCTTTGATCCATCATTTGCCGAACCATATGCCGCTATATATCGATGAAAGTTTTTATGCTTATCAAATGCTGCTAGACCTTTATTACGCATTGTATAATGAAAGAATTATTACCAAAGAGGAATGTAAAGAAATGCAATACGTTATTTATCTCAATAAAACAGCGTTTCTATCTCGTATGAGCAACCCTAACTATTGGTCAAAAAACAAATTGGCAGTCATGGATGAATGGCGTGAAGGAAATTTTGATATTGAAGAGCCTTACAATTTAGATAATTATAATATAGATGAAACGGTAAAAAAAGAAGTTCCGAACAATATCTTAGAGTTTCCCAGACAAAGTGCTGCTGTTAAAACACAAACTAGTTATGTCGTACGTGTGGATCTCAAAGGGTATCGACCTCGAATCTGGCGACGCTTAAAAATTCCTGCGAGCATTTCTTATGAGCAGTTACATGAGATTTTGCAGATTGCATTTGGTTGGGAAGATTGTCATTTGCATAGCTTTTTTGTAGACAAGAAAATAATGATTGGTCCTAGTGATTTAGAGATGGTGCAATTTGCGGAAGAGCAGCGATTGATCGATGAAGATTTTAAAAATAAGAAAACAATCAGTTATCTTTATGATTTTGGTTGCGATTGGCAACACCAGCTGGTTATTGAAAAGATCCTTGAGGAGGCTCCCGTTGAGTATGCAATATGTATGAAGGCAAAAGGGGAGACGCCAGCTGAGGACTCACGGGGAAATGAAAGCTGGAAGGCCTTTGACATAGCCGACATCAATAAAGAATTAAAAAAGAAGAGATAAGTTCCCTTTAACGTGTTTTCACTGTGAAAGAATGATTAGGTGTTCCCCAAATGATTGAGTATTTGGGGAACACCTTTTTATCTTCTTTTTATCAGTGATAGCCATTTTTTATGGGTGTCCCGTAAAATAGGTGTTCGGATGTCATGGTTAGTTAGGCGATTGGGTATTAAATTTTTATCGGCTAATTCTGAAAAGAAAGTTGTGTAGTCTATTTGATGCCCTTCGATGCGTCTTTTTTTACATAATTCGTGTTGGCACATATGGCTCTGCGGGAATCCTTTCGCAAGCAGAAATTCCTGCGCCACTTTCAAGCTGTTCTCAGAAGAGGCATCGATCATGTTCGTATCAATCAAAATACCTTCTGGTTTTGATTGCAGAGAGTGGAACGTTCTCGCTTCAAGATTCAGCAAATGCACATAGTTATCAGTACAGAGACTGAGCTGTCCGCGTAAAGTAGTTGGAATCTGAATAAGCGGCAGACCACCAAGATAATTTTCTGCTACATAACCGCTCAACTGGCAAAGAAATTCATCCCCTAATCCGACAATTACATTTTCTTTCGTTATCTTTTGATCAGATAAAAATTGATATACTAGATTTGCGATAGCGGTAGTGTAGAGCGGTTCGTTCAATACAAGTGTTTGCACATCAAACCCCATAATGGTTAAGTATTGAAGAACTTTTGCACCTTCCGCATCAAATGATTTTTTGTCACTTAATAAGACGATTTTTCTAGTTGACCACAACGAAGCAGCGTAACTGCCGATTGCAGCTATACCTTCTGATTTAACCATGATTTTCGGTACGTTATTCATAAAATTTCCTCCTAGGTTTTTCTTCTTACTCTCGATTCGTTGCGATAAACGATTTTTTCTTCATGTTGTCCATTCGTTCAATAAGGAACATTTGGTCCTCGTGGTGCCGTTCTGTTACTTTGCCAAAGAAAAAACGCTCACTGCAGATATAAAAATCTACAGTGAGCGTTAACGGTACTAAAATAAAAGCCACTATAGATTTTCATCTATGCGGCAACAAGTCAGCGTAAAATGCCTTAGCCATCATAGATACAAACGTAGGTGTCTGTATCCACGAATAGGAATACAAACTCATCTAAAATAGCTAAAGTAAAAAGTATTCAGTTGTGCAGAGATTAATTGAGTCATTCTAAACACTCCAAACTGATTTCGTATATGTTGTTGCTTATTTTAGACACAAACTTACGAGTTGTCAAGACAAAAAAAGCAACTTCGAAATCGAAGCTGCTAATCTCTAAAAGTAAAACGTCGGAATCCGCGATATTTTTTATCCTCTTGCACAGGCGCATTATCCGTAATTAGTAAAGCAATCATTACGTAGCCGATCCAGCTATCACGTGAATACAATACATATTCTGGAATCCATTCGTTCGCATATTTATCTTTGTATTCTTTAAGTCCGCCGAATGAATAGAAGCGCGATCCGAAATTATAGACTAAATAAGCGATCCGTTCTTGCGTGAAGCTTTTACGAGAAGTACCGACATTTGCTAAAGGAGCCATACCTAAATCAAAATACTCGATTCCCATTTCATCACGCATATATTGAAATAAATTGATAAAAAGAAAATCCATCGTTCCGCCAGGTGCTTTCTCAGGGCTGTGTCTCATTAAGTCGATGGTCCCTATAGAATCTGTATAGGTCGGCATAAAATTCGCAAAGGCTACGATTTCTTTATCGCTATTTTTTATGACCGCGATTGGGGCACGTTGCAAATAGTCTTCTGAGAAGAAGCCTAAAGAGAATCCTTTTTCTTTACGACCATTGAGCCATTCATCGGAGATTGCCCGCAACGTCTTCATTGTTTCATCCGAAAACGGGGGAGTAAGGACATCAAATTGATACCCCTCTTTAAGAACCTTATTGAAACCAGAGCGCTGTCCCTTCATCTTCTTTCCGCTCAAAGTAAAATCAGGTAAATGAACATGTGCTCGCTCACCGAACTTAATAAAATCATAGCCAAACTCATGAAGGATCATGACCATCTCTTCACTATTCTCATAAAAAACAGGTAAGTAATTGAACCGGTCAACCTCGTTTATCAAGGCCTCTGTCGCAGCAACAAAATCCTCATTTTTTCCGGAAGGATCACCCATAACTAAAATTTTGTTATTAAAAGTCGATAATTGGAAGAAGACAGTATCCTCTTCGCCATCATTGTAATAAAAAACTTTTTTGTCTTTTAAAAAGACCAATTGACTATCTGGATTGCCTCCGTAGGTTTCTAAAATATGCTGGACACGTGCTTCATCTAAAGGTTCACCGATTTGCGTGCGCTTATTTTTTAGGAAACGAATCAATAAAAGTATAATGAACGCTACAATCAAAATCGCCACAAATCCTACGACCCAAATTTGTTCACTAGGGAATAGGAAAAATTCCGGTAGACGATGGCGATGATGGATTTTAGGACTGTTATAGACACCGATGATGATGTACAAGAAGGTGAGTCCACCCATAATAAGGCCATCAATGGTCATCCACTCCGCAGAATAAACAAGCTGCTCCCTGAACAATTCATTCTTAGAAAAAATAACAACTAATAAAACTAGTGCAAGGAAGAAGCCGGTAGAAAAACGAAATCCTGCAAGTAGTGAATACAAGAAGGTCAATGTCACGATAATAATGGTAGGGAAGTAGGCACGTTTTACCCGTGCAGAAATTCCTCGACCAGAAACGATCAATAAGAATCCTAATAAAATTGCTGGAAAAACAACAATTACTCGAGAGTGTATCGGATTAAGCTTTTGAAGAAAGGGCAGCCTTATAAAGGCTTCAGGAATAGTTGCTGATAAAACAAGCATGATCCCTGTGAAGTAAAGCAAGAAACTTTCAAGCTTATGAGCCAGCTCTCGTAATAGACCAACAGGAATTCCTTTGTAGCGTGTATTGATCGTAGTCCCAAGGTTTTTGAAAAATAAAATAAGTCCAATGGCAAAAGGAACCAAGTAATAAAATAGTCGGAAGAGCAACAACCATGCAACGACGGTTTCTCTTGGTGTTCCTAAAGCAGACAATCCAATGATCATCATTAAGTCAAAACTACCTAATTCTCCTGGAATCATGGAAGCAATTCCGATTACCGTCGCAGCGATAAATAACGGAACAACATCACGAATACTAACCTGAATCCCCATTAGGAACCCTGTTGAAAGGAAGCTGATTAATACACCGGTCCATTCAAGGAAGGAAGTTCCGATCAACTCAAGTCGGTGAGAACTTTTTAAATCCCCCAGATATTCTCCCTTTCCGAAAATACTTAGACAAAAAACAATCGGGAAGTATAATCCGCCGCCGATAAGCCAGATCCAATATTGACGCAAGTATTGATTATGATCATCAAACATAACCAAGAAGAAGGAGATCAGCGCATAGATCGATAACCCGGACATGGTAAAGACTAAAATTTTCGATAACGCCTGAACCACTTTTTTTCCAGAGGTCTGCTTGCCATAGAACTCTGAACGAAGACCCGCGCTAACGAATCCACCAAATCCCGCGATGTTATTTAATGTGTTGACGAGCCAACTGGTTTCAAAAATGTACAGCTTTTTCGGCTTCTGCTCCAAAATGTTATTCAAAGTAAAATCGTAACCGATCATGGGTGTCACAGAGACAAGCCCGATCACAGCCATTAATAGAATATTCCATATACTGATATTGCTGAAAATGGTTGAGAGCTGGTCAAACGAAATTGTTTTTGCGATATTTGATAATTCGAATAGGACAATAATAATAACTGAAATTAAAAAGATCATTTTAAATTTACTTAAATGTGTTTTAAACCATTCTACTAACTTTTCCACCAAATCACTCCTTCTCAATTAGAAATTGTAAGACTTCCTGATTAAATCGCCCCGGATTCCTACGCGCAAACATATGTCCTTGCCCAGATACGATCGCAAAACTTGCATTTGGAATCGAACGAGCAATATACATAGAATGCTGCGTTTTAATAGAATCGTGCTTCCCAACGATGACCAACGTAGGGGCTTGGATTTGATTTAAGTCTTCAGTGGTTAACCCAATATCACGGAAAAGCAAACGCAAGATCGGCAAAAAATTCCGCATGCCAGAATCGAAAAAGGCACCGATCCAAACAATGGCATATTGAATATAGCTCAATAGATGAGGAATCGCCCTTACGCCGCTGGGTACGGTGTTGCCTGCGTTCAAAATTAGATGATCAACTTTTTCCGGGTACAATCGTGCAAAGACCATCGCCAAATTTGCACCATCACTGAAACCTAAGAAATCCGCATGGTCCAGATCCTCCTGATCCATGATCTCAGCAAGATCGTTTGCCATCAAATGAAAACTTGTTTCTTTTTGGGTATTTGTTGAGCGCCCATGGCCGCGGCTGTCTACAACATAAACATTAAAATGTTTACTGAAACTATTTAATTGCTTAGAAAAATACCTTCCGCTGCCGCCGTTGCCATGCAGTAGAAAAAGTGCGGGACCTTCGCCATATTTTTCATAATAAATTTCAGTATTATCACTCATGTGAGCAATTTTTTTCTCATTCTTCACAACATCACCTACCAGTACCAAGTATACCGATTTTTTTAATTCTTGCACATTAATTTAATTGTCAGACATAATGAAAACTTCAGAATAATTAATTAAATATAAAACTATCCATTAATACTTTCAAAAGTTCAGCCGACTCTTGTAGTATGTAGTAGAGAAAAAAGAAGATGGTTGGGCAGATTTTATGTTGAAATTAATTGGAAAAATTTTAAAAGTAATTCTTACATTTGCGATTCTTGTTACTCTTGCAATAGCTGGACTATTTGCATTTCGAACATATACGACAACAAAGACAATCAATAGCCATCGAGAAGATGTGCAGCTTCTAGCTGATCAAGCAGGTGTAGGGAACTACACGGATGTTATTTTGGGAATCATGTACACGGAATCTAAAGGAAAAGGAACCGATTTGATGCAAAGTTCTGAAAGTGCCTATGGGAGCCGAGGAAAGATTTTGAGCCAACAAGAAAGTATCGAAAGCGGCGTGAAACACTTTGCCGAAAGCTATCAACAGGCAAAAGCGGCTGGTTGTGATCTGGATACGGCGATTCAAGCGTACAATTTCGGAACAAAATACATTCAATTCGTGAAAGAGCGTGGTGGAAAAAATAGCGTTGAACTTGCAGAAGAATACTCGCGAGATGTTCTTTCACCGGGGTATGGCAATGACCAGCAACACACGTATCGTTACATGCAAATGCAGTCGATAATGTACAATGGAGGTTATTTATATCAAAATGGCGGAAACATGTTCTACGCAGAAATTGTGCAAATGAACAAACGATTCATTACATTCTTTCAAAGGTTTGAAAATAGTTAAAACAATGAGCGGAAAGCTTGTAATAATAAAGAAATATGCTAAAATGATAGACGTATAAGTTTGTCTAAAAAAATCGCGCTGATCGAAAGATGAATTAGGGCGATTTTTTACGGCTGTTATCATATTTTTGGGAATTGGGGTGAGGTTTTTTTGGCGCAAAGAATTCCCCAACATGTTATTGATGAGGTTCGTGAAAAAACAAATATTGTCGAAGTCATTGGTCAATATGTTCAGCTGAAAAAGTCTGGTAAAAATTATCTAGGCCTTTGTCCATTTCACGAAGAGAAGACTCCATCATTTTCAGTTGCAGAAGATAAGCAGATTTTTCATTGTTTTGGGTGCGGTAAAGGTGGAAATGTTTATACCTTTTTGCAAGAACTGGAAGGCATCAGTTTTCCGGAAGCTGTAAAAAAAGTTGCGGACTTAGAACAAATTCCGCTAGGTATTGAAATATCAAATGAACCGATCAGTCAAACCTCAACAGGACAGCAGCAACTGATTGCCTTGCATGAGCGGACACGCGACTTGTATCATCATTTGCTAGTGAACACAAAAGTAGGAGAAACGGCGTTGAGCTATCTCCATGAACGTGGATTAAGCGATGAGTTGATCAATGAATTCAAAATCGGTTTTGCACCTAGCCAAAGAGATTTTCTCGTGCAAATTGCGCAGCAGGATAAAGTGAGTGCTGATTTGATGGAACGCAGTGGGCTGTTTATTCGACGTGAAGACGGCAGTTTCAGTGATCGATTTTATCAAAGAGTCATGTTTCCATTGAATGATTTCCGCGGAAAGCCGATCGGATTTTCCGGTCGGATACTAAAAACCGAGGAGTATCCCGGGGACGATCAGCCAAAATATTTAAACTCCCCTGAAACGGAACTATTTAATAAACGTCAAGTTCTTTTTAACTTTGATAAAGCGCGAAATGAAATTCGGAAACAGGGCGAAGCAATTTTATTCGAGGGGTTCATGGATGTCTTAGCGGCTTGGCAAGCGGACATAAAAATTGGTTTGGCCTCTATGGGAACCAGCTTGACTGAACAACAAATTGCCTCCATCGAACGAATAACAGGGCAAGTAGTGATCAGTTATGACGGTGATGATCCCGGACAGGCAGCCACTGACCGAGCCTTGTCGATTTTAGATGCACACAGCAGGCTAGGACTTTCAGTCGTCACTGTACCAGAAAAACTCGATCCGGATGAGTACTTGCGGAAATACGGTGTGACTGAATTGCAAAATTTATTGCAGCATGGTCGTCAAACGCCCTTCGCATTCAAGATGCATTATCGAAAAAAAGGATTAAACTTAGAGAATGAAGCGGATCGATTGAATTACTTGGATGTCGTGATGCAGGATTTAGCAAAAGTACAATCACCTGTCGAACAAGATTTATATCTAGGCCAGTTGGCAAACGACTTTCATTTAACAAGAGAGAGTTTGAAGCAGCAATTGCAGATGGTTCGGCAAACGATTCGTACAGAACGACGGCAACAACAGACAGTTCCTTCTCCAGCACCCGTTCAATCGGTTAGGAGAGTCGTAACAAAAGAAGAAAAAGCCGAAAGGATGCTGCTATACCGTAGTATGAATGAGAGTTCAGTTCGCGAGCAGCTGGTCCAGACGGATTTCCAATTCATTCATGATCATTATCAAGAATTGCTTCTTTACTTAGATAGTTATATGATGGTTCATGGAAATTTTATTTTAGCGGATTTTCTGAACTATTTGAAAGAGAACGAGATGAAGCAGTTAGCCATCGACATCTCTATGATATCCATGTCAGAAGATAGTAACGAACGGGAAATTTATGATCTGATGCGTGTGATTTCTCAATCTGGCATTGCTGAAGAAATAAAACAACGACGAAAAGAGCAGCTTGAGGCCAGGAAAAGCGGAAATCAACAGCGGGAACTAGAACTAACCATTCAAATTATCGAATTGACAAAACGCTTGAAACAAGCCTAGAAGTGAAAGGGGCATTTATTTTATGGCAGATGTAAAAAATAACAAAGAGTACCAAAAAGCTTTAACAGCCTTCATTAAGGAGAAAAAACCACTAGGACAGGTAGTTTATGACGAACTAACTAACCGTATGGCGACTCCTTACGAGTTAGGTGCAGAAGCGATGGATGAATTGATTCAAAAAATCGAAGATGCTGGAATCAGCGTTGTAGATGAAAATGGTGAACCTTCTAAGGCGAGTTTGAAACGAAACGAAAAAACAGTAAAAGAAGCTCAAAAAGAAGATTTATCAGCCCCAACAGGTGTTAAAATTAACGATCCAGTTCGTATGTATTTGAAAGAAATTGGTCGTGTATCGTTATTGACGGCTGAAGAAGAAGTAGAACTTGCTTTGTTGATCGAACAAGGAGATCAAGAAGCAAAACAACGTCTAGCGGAAGCTAACTTACGTTTAGTTGTAAGTATTGCCAAACGTTATGTTGGTCGTGGCATGCAATTTCTTGATTTGATTCAAGAAGGAAATATGGGTCTGATGAAGGCTGTTGAAAAATTTGACTACCGTAAAGGATTCAAATTCTCAACTTATGCTACTTGGTGGATTCGCCAAGCGATTACTCGCGCGATTGCCGACCAAGCTCGGACGATTCGTATCCCGGTTCACATGGTTGAAACTATTAATAAATTGATCCGTGTTCAACGTCAATTGTTGCAAGATTTAGGACGCGAACCAACACCAGAGGAAATCGGTGCCGAAATGGACTTGCCGACTGAAAAAGTTCGCGAAATACTAAAGATTGCTCAAGAGCCTGTTTCTCTAGAAACGCCGATTGGTGAAGAAGATGACTCGCATTTAGGAGACTTTATCGAAGACCAAGAAGCAACAAGCCCTGCTGAGCATGCGGCATCAGAAATGTTAAAAGAACAATTAGAAGATGTATTAGATACATTGACTGATCGTGAAGAAAACGTATTGCGTTTGCGTTTTGGCTTAGATGATGGCAGAACTCGGACTTTGGAAGAAGTTGGACGCGTATTTGGAGTTACACGTGAGCGTATTCGACAAATCGAAGCAAAAGCATTACGTAAGTTACGCCACCCATCACGTTCAAAACAGTTGAAAGACTTTTTAGAATAGTCATTACTAAACTCTGCGAGAACCTTTCTCGCAGAGTTTTTCTGTTTTATAAGACAACCTACGCCGTAATGCCAGACGCTAGGATAAAACTATTTTTCATAAGGAAAAACACGATTATCTTAACGAATTATTTGTGAATAACGAATCATGGAAGCTTCAAAAACCTGATTGAATTTATTATTTTTGATTAATTCACTCGAAAATCGCTTGGAACATCCCTAAACATATGATAGATTAAAGCATATGATTGAAAAGGAGCCGATTTCATTGCAAAAATGCCCTAACTGTGGTCATGAACCAGTCGATGGATGCACGACTTGTCCGAAGTGTGGCTTTTCATTACAGTTAAACGATCAATTAAATACTGAAAATATTACTGATAAAAATGATACGATAGAGTGGTCAGAACTAGCGGATATGCCCATTGAATCTGTGCAGAAAATGTTTAAGGATAACGAGGAAAAAATGAAAGAAGAACATTCTAAAGAAACTGAAGAAACACCTGAATTGAATCCGATTTTGGCACAGTACATTCGTGAGCACAAAGATAGTCTGGAAGAACAAGACGAATCTAACAACGAGATGACAGAAGATACTGTAGTCGACAATGAAGAAAATACGGATGAGACCCAGCTTTCTAATGAAGAAACAGAAGAAGCACCTTCTGAGTCAAGCCTATCACCAGATCCCATTCCAGAATATGCAGAGTCGGAAGAAGACGCTGAGGAAGTCGAAGCGATGCCCTTAACTGAGGATGCCTCAATTGAGGAATCTTCGGAAGCTATCGAAGAAGAACGCACGATTGAGCCTGAGACCGATTCAGATAAACATTCTACGATTCCAGTTGAGTCAACTGAAGCTGGTAATGGAGGTAATATTCCCCCAGAGGCACCCCGTTCTACAGGTGATCCTCAAAAAAAAGGCGGAAAAAAGCGGTACATCACTTTAGCAGCGATTGTCGTGCTAGGTGTTGGTGGCGGCTATTATTATCAGCATGAAAAAAAGGTAGAAGCACAACAAATCGCTACCGTTAAAAAAGAAAATAAGGCGCTTGATTCAATTGAAGCGAGCATTGCAGGATATTACACCAATGAGAAGCAGACATTTATTGCGGCTGATAAATTGGACCTCAATACTAGTAAAATAGATGAAGAGTTGGCTGGATACAAAGACAATAAGCGCTATGATAAGCTGAAAAAAGAATACAATGAGCTAGTAGAAAAACAGAAAGCTGAAAAATCTGTGAATCAATTATTTACAGAAGCAGCAATTAATGGAGATAAGGTCACTGACAAGCCATTATTGAAATCTGCCGAACCTGTCACTCTCACTGTTGATACTGGAGATCAAGAATTTGATCAATTAATGAACCAAGCAATCAATAATGCAAAAGATCAATACACGAAAATTGAAGCGGCAAAAAAAGCAACCGATGGTTTACTTAAAGATGGAAACGTTATTGATTCAGTAAATCGTGATCAATACAATTCGGCGAATGAGGCTGTTAAAGTCGTGGCTAATCAGTCACTAGTTCAGACGCAAAAGGATGAACTGGCAAAAGTAGATCAGACGCTAAAAGAAAAAGAGAAAAAAGCAGCGGAAGAGAAAGCGGCAGCAGAAAAGGCCGCTCAAGAAAAGGCAGAACAAGAAAAAGCTGCCCAAGAAGCTCAAAATAGCAATTCTTCATCCGCGTCCAATCAAGCCGGAGATACAAGCAGTGATGCTTATGCTTGGGCACCTGGAGTGAAAGAAAAGGTAATCCAAACCTGTATTTCACGTGGCTATATAGTTGATGGCGGTTATAGCTTGGAACCTGTAAAGGTTGAGAACGGAGAAGGGTATTACAATCTATATGCCACTTCTAACCGAGCGTCACTGACGAAGGGCTATTCCAATTCTGATTTGCCGATGTATTTAGTAACCATCAACTGCAAGACAGGATGGTTCAAAGGGAACGGACCAAACTAAATCAAAATATGGAGACTGGGGAGAACGTTCTTCCCAGTTTTATTGTTTGATGTAAGAGTTTAAAAAATAGTATAAACTATTAAGAGCAATGCTTTTGCTTTTATGAATACGCGTTAGGAGAAAAAATATGAATGAATTATTAGGACAAGTATTTACAGGATTGATTATTGATGAAAATGAAACCATGTATTTGGTTCAAAAGAATGGCGTGACGTTTCATTTTGAAAAAAAACAAGAGGAAGTATATCAAATTGGCGAATCTGTTGAAGGTTTCGGCTATGTGAATCAGAAAAAAGAAGCGATTTTTACAACGGCTATCCCACAAGTTCGTATCGGACATTATGCATTTGGAGAAGTCACAGATGTTCGTCGGGATTTAGGTGTTTTCGTAAACATTGGTCTTGCGGATAAAGATATGGTGGTTTCCTTAGACGAGATGCCTAGCATGAAAGAACTTTGGCCTAAAAAAGGGGACCGTTTGATGATCAGCATGCGTGTTGATGAAAAGGATCGCATGTGGGGTGTGTTAGCAGACGAGACGATCTTTCATTCTTTGAGTCGTGCCGGAAATGCAGAAATGCAAAACGAAAACAAGAAGGGGACGATTTATCGGTTGAAAGTCGCGGGTTCTTTTCTGCTGACTGAAGATTTTTACATCGGATTTATTCACCCTTCAGAACGCTATCAAGAACCACGTTTAGGAGAAGTTGTGGAAGCACGAGTGATTGGCGTACGTCCAGATGGTATTCTAAATATGTCATTAAAGCCTCGCGGGTATGAAATGATCAACGATGATGCTGCGATGATTTTGACAATGCTGCAAAGAAATGCAGACCATTTGTTACCGTATTGGGATAAATCAGATCCTGATGAAATTAAAGCTGCCTTTGGAATCAGCAAAGGTCAATTCAAACGTGCGATCGGTCATTTGTTAAAGGAAAAATTAATTGAACAAAAGGATGGCGAAATTCGTTTAAAAAGCTAATTGAGAATGTCCTTGCATAAATATAGGTGATAAACTATAATAATTCTAAGAAAAGCAGTACTGAAGCACTTGCTTGTTTATAGTTATTATAAAGTAGAAGAGGAGGGTTCTCTTGAACGCGATTTTAGCTCTGCAAAAAACTAAAAAGCAACTTCACGATTCTGGATTTAAGTTGACACCACAGCGTGAAGCGACCGTTCTCGTTTTATTAGAAAATGAAAAAGACCATTTGTCAGCGGAAGAGATTTATTTCTTAGTTAAAAAGAAAAGTCCTGAAATCGGCTTGGCAACAGTCTATCGCACCTTAGAAATTTTGACGGAATTGCACATTGTTAATAAAATTAGTTTTGATGATGGACTCGCTAGATATGATCTTCGTAAAGAAGGGGCAGAACATTTTCATCATCATTTACTTTGTTTAGAATGCGGGAATATTGAAGAAATTGAAGAGGATCTTTTAGGAGATGTAGAAAGAGTCGTAGAATCTCGGTATCATTTTCTAGTAAAAGATCATCGCCTGACATTTCATGGAATTTGTCAAAGCTGTCAAGATAAAAAAGAAGCGTAGAATACCTAGATGAAAATGAATTAAGTTATAATTAAATTATGTAGTCCCTTGCAACGATACGTGCTATCATTTCAAGGGACTTTTTGTTATGATAAAGCGAAAGTGGTGAGAACATGGATGAACAAATAACAGAGTATTTGCATTACTTAGCGATTGAGCGTGGACTTTCAGAGAATACTCGTAGTAGTTATCAAAGAGATCTACAACAATATTTGTCATTTTTAGACGCGCAGGGTGTATCCACGTGGGAAGCTGTGGATCGTTATACTGTTGTGGCTTTTTTGGCGAGCTTATCAGATGCTGGAAAAGCGTCTACTACAATTACACGAATGATTTCTAGTCTTCGGCGTTTTCATCAATTTTTGCGGCAAGAACGTTATACCGACCATGACCCTATGCAGCATATAGATAGCCCTAAAAAGGCTCAAAAGTTGCCGCAAACACTCTCTTTAGCAGAAGTCGAACGGTTGATAGCCACTCCAGATACAACTACGAATTTAGGCATTCGTGATCGTGCGATTTTAGAAGTCCTGTATGCCACAGGCTTGCGTGTTAGTGAATTAATTGGCTTAAAGCTGGGAGATATCCATCTGGAAATGGGCTTGTTACAAACGGTTGGAAAAGGAGATAAGGAGCGTATAGTTCCTTTGGGAGACTACGCGATACATTGGCTAGAGAGATATTTGTCTGAAGTTCGTCCCATTCTGACAAAAAAAAATCCAAATGAGACGTTTCTTTTTGTGAACAATCACGGACGCGGGCTGAGTCGTCAAGGAATATGGAAAAACTTGAAGCAATATGTCATTAAAGCTGAGATCACAAAAGATGTCACGCCGCATACATTGCGCCACAGTTTTGCGACCCATTTACTTGAAAATGGCGCTGATCTGCGAACGGTTCAAGAATTGCTGGGACACGCAGACATATCTACAACACAAATTTATACCCATATCACTAAGCGAAGAATGACCGAAGTTTATAAAGAGTTTTTTCCACGCGCTTAATTAGGAGGAAAAAAATGCTTACTCAATACCGAAAAAGTCAACGAAAGATCGCGATGGGACTTTTGAGTTTTCACGAAAGCCTAAAAGATCAACGCCATCTATTAAAAGAAATTGATGCCTATGAAGGTGACGAACGCTACCAGCTTTATTGCTATTATGATGAAAGCTCCGACAACGTACAGGGGGTGATCGGGATCAGTTCGTTAGAAGATCAAGAAATCGTCTTGCACGACATTAGTTTGAACCCCTCTTATCGTGGTGAGGGGGTAAGTATTGCGATGATGGATGAACTACAAACCATGTATCCAGATCAAAAAATTATGGGAACCCCTGCTACTTCAGCCTTTTTGGCAAAATGGCAGGAACATAAAAGAGGTTAGAATGGAAGAAATAAGTTTAAAATTAGATGTTTTTGAAGGTCCTTTAGATCTCCTGCTCCATCTAATCCAACAGTTGGAAATTGATATCTATGATATTCCTATTGCAGCAGTGACTGAGCAATACATGAATTTCATCCATGCAATGAAAACTTTAGAGTTAGAAGTAGCAGGTGAGTATCTGGTTATGGCTGCAACACTCATGTCTATTAAAAGCCAAATGCTTTTACCAAAACCAGAACTAGACTTTGATTACGAAGACGAAGAGGGCGAAGACCCTCGTGAGGCATTGGTTCAGCAACTTTTAGAATATCGTAAATATAAGTATGCGGCATCCGTCCTTTCAGAAAAAGAACAAGAGCGTAGTTTGTTTTTTACAAAGGCGCCCATGGATCTTTCAGACTATGAAGAAGAAATCCTTCCGCTGCCTAAAAACCAATTAAATACGATTGATCTTTTTCTGGCATTGCATGATGTTTTGCAACGAAAGAAAAGAAATCAACCAATAGAAACGACAGTTGCCACGGAGTCAATTACCATTGACCAAAAAGTAGTAGAGATTGGCAATCGATTGAATGTTCTACCCGAAGGAAAAGGGCTGTTTTTAGAATCCTTGTTTGTCCAATATACTAAAGATGAAATGATTACAACTTTTATGGCATTATTAGAATTGATGAAAAAAGGATTGGCTGTAGCAACTCAAGAGGAGACCTACGCACCTATAGTCATTTTTAAAGGCGAAATAATCGAAGAATGATTGTTGCGTCTAACGAGGGAAATAACTAGTTCAATCAGAGATTTGTTCCATTATCATGTAAAAGGAGCCGTACTATGAATCAATTAAGTCAAATTGAAGCGATGCTTTTTGTAGTTGGGGAAGAGGGAATCGGTTTAGAAGAATTAGCTTTTTCTTTAAATCGACCCATACCAGAAGTTTATCAAAACATCCTAGATTTGAAGGAATTATATGAAAATAAAGAGCAGTCGGCCTTGACTATTTTGGAAGTGGGCAATCATTTTGTTTTAACCACGAAAAAAGAATTTGCTTCATTGCTAAAAGAATTCGCGCGTTCGCCTATGGCAAATCGCTTAAGTCAAGCTGCATTGGAAACACTTTCGATTATTGCCTACAGACAACCCGTAACACGTGCCGAAATTGATGAACTCCGTGGTGTTCAATCGAGCGGAGCTGTGCAAACTTTGGTAGCCAGACAATTAATAGAAGAAAAAGGCCGCGTTGAAGGGCCTGGACGAGCAATTTTATATGGAACAAGTGACTATTTTATGGATTATTTTGGATTAAAAGATATGAAGGAATTGCCGGACGTTCAAAAAATGGAAGATGATCTAGCAGACGAAGCAGAGCCTTTGGATTTGTTTTACGATCGTTTTAAAGAAGAGGATGAGTAATAATGGAAAGATTACAGAAAATAATCGCCCATGCTGGGATAGCTTCCCGACGTAAGGCTGAGGAATACATTACTAGCGGACGCGTCAAAGTGAATGGCGATACTGTAAAAGAATTAGGTACAAAAGCTGGAAAAAAAGACATCGTCGAAGTTGACGGTGTGCCAATTTATCAAGAAGAGCCCGTTTATTATTTGTTTTATAAACCTCGGGGAGTTATCTCGGCTGTTTCTGACGATAAAAATAGAAAAGTGGTAACAGATTACTTCGCCGCTGTCCCTGAACGAATCTATCCTGTTGGACGTTTAGATTATGATACGTCTGGAATATTACTTTTAACAAATGACGGTGATTTTTCACAACGATTGGCGCATCCGAAACACCAAATTGATAAAGTCTATGTGGCAAAAGTAAAAGGTTACGCGGAAAAAAGAAGTTTGTTGCCATTGACAAAAGGGATTCGCATTGAAGGAAAGAAAACTGCGCCTGCACGTTTTGAGATTCTCTCAACAGATAAAAAAGCAGAGACAAGTATTGTTGAATTAACCATTCATGAAGGCCGCAATCATCAGGTGAAGAATATGTTGGCGGCGGTTGGTTTGCCGGTACAAAAATTAAAGCGTGAACGTTATGGTGACTTGACATTGCAAGGGTTACGTCCAGGGGAATATCGTCGGTTGAATACAAAGGAAATCAATACGTTATTGAACCAATCAAAATAAACAAAATCATTTACTTGTTTTTTGATAGTAAAATTGTTATAGTGGTTTTACAAATAAAATAAATTAAGGTTCGTCTTCAGGGGCAGGGTGAAAATCCCGACCGGCGGTGATAGTCCGCGAACTGCGAAAGCAGCCGAATCGGTGTAATTCCGATACCGACAGTACAGTCTGGATAAAGAAGATAGAGCTTATTTGAGTAAGACAGTATTCAAGTAACTCTATGCTTTTTTTGAAGCATAGAGTTTTTTTGTGGCAAAGTTTCACTCAAATAGTTCGATGAAGATGATTCCGAAACGGAGGATTTCATATGAAGAACTTAAGATTACAAAAAATGACAGCAGTGGCAGTAGCAGCAGCAATGGGATTGATTCTACAATTTATCGCTTTTCCAATTGTTCCAATGTTTCCGTTTTTAAAGTTGGACTTTAGTGATATTCCAGTATTGATCAATATGTTTATATTTGGACCGTTAACAGGTGTGGCGACTGCGTTTATTCGATCCTTGCTTCATTTGACGATGACGGGCTTCTCTATTGATAATATGATTGGGGACTTCGCAAGCTTTTTCGCGTCAACATTGTATACTTTGCCAATATTTTTACTATTCAAACAAAAAACAACGACAAAACGTGTGTTGGGGCTAGGTTTAGGTATTCTAGCGATGACGGTCTTTATGAGTATCGCAAACTATTTTGTAATTACGCCTCTTTATTTAAAAGCGTTCGGGCTTTCTGCTGGACAAATGTTAGGCATGGGCTTGGGAAGATATATTTTAGTTGGAATCGTTCCTTTCAATTTGCTTAAAGGAATGATCGTCAGTGCAGTTTTCTTAGTACTACATGCTAAATTACTGCCATGGTTATCCAAAAAAACAATGACATCGCAACATCATTCAATTTAATTAATTCAAAAAATCTCAGACAAAAAAGTCTGAGATTTTTTTTTAGGATATATGTTATTATGAATTTTGATATAAGATAGCATGAGATGGACAACGCTTAGCAGATTGTATAACTGCGTCCTGTTGACTCTCAGGAATAAATTCATGGGTTGCCTCAGGCTCACCAACAAAGAGGACCAATCCATCATCTGTATAATCAAAAATTTCTGGTGCGATGGTTTGACACAGGCCGCAAGCGATACAACGGTCAGGGATGATCTCGCATTTCATTTTTTCACCTTCCACAGGAGAGTATTTATTATGACTTTGTTTATTTTAACGTTATTTCATACAGGCTACAAGTTAAGAACATCCACCTTGTATCATTTATTGGTGGGAAAAAGGACAAGCTCTGTTTTGATCCATGGTTTCTTCTATCAAAATTTAGCTTATTTAGGTGCATTGCCTACTTTGAAGGAAAAGAGTTTTCAAGAAGCACTAAATCAATTAAAATTGAATCATTTGATCACTATAGATGATGAATTCGGCGAATTAACGCCACTTGGGAAAGCGCGTTTATTAGAGACACCTTTGGAAATGACGGGTCTGAACAATATGCGCTTTGGCCGCATGCGAGAAGATTGCTGGCAGTTGATCTTATTTGCGATTCAGGTGACTAGTTATCTTTCCTTTAATGAGAAGGAGTATCTGCCGATTGAAAATCGTCCATACTATTTACAGCAAGTAAAGAAATGGTTGGCACAGTCTAATCCTTATTTATTAAGTGCGTTTAAAGATGAGTTGACCATGATCTTAAGTAAAATACCCTCAAAAGAGGCTGATTTTTTAGCAAATCAATTTTCGGGACATGGATTTCAAGGGAAAACTGTTTTTCAACTTTTACCTGACACCTTTCAGGAGTATCCCTGGGTTGATCTTTACCAACAGCGTGCAATAGATCTTTTTCTTGAACAGATAGAAGAGGGGGAACTTTCGAGGCTGTTATATGTGCTAGATCAACAAAATATGAATCAGAGTATGTTAAAAACGAAAGACTATTTCTTGGCTGGAAAAACAGTATCAGAGATTTTGTCTTTGCGCCATTTAAAACAAGGAACTATCAACGATCATTTCATTGAGTGGGCATTATTAGATAAAGCATTTCCTTTTGAAAAATTCGAGCAACTCGATTTTGATGGCTTACATGAGGGGCAAGTCATCAATAGTCATTACCAAGAGTATGAGGTATCATACCTGAATTTTCGATTATCACAAATCTATTATCTGAGGGAACATGGATGGAACTGAAAAAAGTATTAAGGGAAAAATTTAACTATGACCAGTTTCGACCTGGTCAACAAGAAATAATTGAAACTATCTTAAAAGGCCATTCTGTTCTTGGAATGCTTCCCACTGGAACTGGAAAGTCATTGTGCTATCAATTACCAGGTTATTTATTAGAAGGAACAGTCGTTGTCATTTCCCCGCTAATTTCTTTGATGGAGGACCAAGTAATACAACTGCAAGGACTAGGAGAAAAGCGTGCTGTGGCACTAAACAGTCTACTTTCATCGTGGGAAAAACAATGGATACTTAATGAAGCACATCATTACAAGTTTATTTTTATGAGTCCGGAAATGTTTTTAAGTCCGAATGTACAAAATGTATTAAAGAGGATCAAGTTGGCAATGATCGTAGTGGATGAGGCACACTGCATTTCTCAGTGGGGAATTGATTTTCGGCCTGAGTATTTAAAATTGGCAGACGGGATTCAGTTCGTTGGAAGTCCATTAATTCTAGCATTGACAGCAACCGCTACAAATAAGGTAAGAAAAGATATTCAACGTTTATTGTTCGAAAAAGAAAAGGCGAGAGAAGTTGTTTTTTCTGTGGATCGTCCTAATATCAGCTTTTTTGTTTATCAAGAAAATAAAGTTGAAAAACTGAGAGAACTTATGATTTCTTTAGAGGGATCAGGAATCATTTATTGTGCGACTCGAAAAAAAGTAGAAGAACTCTACCATTCTTTTAAAGATCGGCAAAAAATTGCTTATTATCATGGTGGTCTCAGTGGGCAAGAACGAAGAATGCTTCAACAACAATTTTTATCCGGGGAGTTAAGAATATTAGTTGCCACGAATGCTTTTGGTATGGGAATCAATAAAGAGAATATTCGATTTGTCATTCATTATGATTTGCCAGATTCACCAGAGAATTATTTGCAAGAAGTGGGCCGAGCTGGCAGAGACGGACAGTTGAGCCAAGCAATTTTATTGTATGAAGAAGGAGATGAATTTATTCATCACTTTCTACAAGAGCAAACAAATCAATCAAAAAAATTGTTTGAAATTAAACAAAAAATGAGTGATCTGGTGTTTGAAGACCCGCTCATTAAAAAGTGGGAACAGTTTTTTCCTAATGATAGTTCTCATTTAATGGATTTATTAAACCAACGTGGAGTTACAAAAAAGAAGCAACTGCAAAAAATGCTTGATTATATTGCAACTACAAAATGCCGGCGGGAATTTTTAGTTTCTTATTTTGACGAAAGCTTAACAGAAAAAAATCCAATTTGTTGCGACAACGATGGCGCTGTATTGCAAAAATACAGCGTACAAGAAACAGCAAGTATGGGCCAAATATCTTGGCAAAAAATTATTCAAAAAATTTTTAAAAATACAGAGAAAGATTGAAAATTGGCACCACATTTTCAAGAGCTATGGTATAATACATGGCGATAGCATTTAGGAGGTTAGAGAAATTGAGTAGAAAAGATCGCTATAACGACAAGAACAATGAACCGTGGGATCAACATATTTACGAATCTGATAGTGAAGAAGAAAATTATTCACGCAGCCAATCACGTCGTGGTGGTGGAAGTAATAAAGGTGGCGGAAATACGAAATTCTTAACGATTCTAGTCGCGTTATTGTTAGCCCTTATTTTGATTCCGGCTGGTGCCTTTTTCTGGATCACTCGTGGAAACGACAAACCAGCAGCCTCTCCTGAGAGTACTACGCAGGTTTCCAAAGTATCTTCAACAGAAAAATCAAGCACAGAAGAGAGCAGCACAGAAGAAAGTACATCTTCAACGGCATCAGAAAGTAATCAACAAAACCAACAAGCTGCAGATCAACAAGCACAACAACAAGCTGATCAACAAGCGGCAGCACAACGTCAACAAGAACAGCAAGCTGCACAGCAGCAACAACAGCAAGACCAACAACAACAAAATAATCAGCAACAGCAAAATCAAGACAATGCTCAAAGCGATGCCAATGCGCAATACGGTACTGTACAAGCAGGTGAAGGTCCACGCCAAATCGCTGGTCGTTACGGGCTAAGTGTGGATGAGTTTTTACGTTTAAATGGTATGAACATGGATAATTTCTATTTTAATCCTGGACAAGAAGTACGCATCAAATAATTTGAATACCTTGCCGTAATCGATTTCGATTGCGGCTTATTTATTGAAAAGAGGCAGAACATGGAAAAGATTTCAATTGCAATTGATGGTCCCGCGTCATCTGGTAAAAGTACTGTTGCCAAAATTTTAGCGAGTGAATTTGGCTTTATTTATGTAGATACTGGTGCAATGTATCGTGCCATAACTTTTTTAGCGATTAAACACGGAGTCTCGTTTTCGGATGAAGAATCTCTAGCAGACTTGACAACACACTATCCAATCACTTTCAAACAATCTTCTCATGGACAGTTAGTGTTTGCGGACAATGAAGAGATTACACAGACGATTCGTCAGCCTGATGTGACGGCTGCTGTCTCGGAAGTCTCCGCCCACAGCAAAGTGCGTGAAGAATTGGTTGAAGCACAACGTCAACTAGCTAAATCTGGCGGGATTGTCATGGATGGTCGCGACATTGGAACCGTCGTGTTGCCGAAAGCAGAAGTCAAAATTTTTCTAGTAGCAAGTGTCGATGAGCGCGCAAAACGACGGTACAAGGAAAATCAAGAAAAGGGTATAAAAATAGATTTTGAGTCAATCAGAGAAGCAATCGCGAAACGTGATTATTTAGATTCACATCGAGAGGTATCACCGCTTGTCCAAGCGATGGACGCAGAATTGGTCGACACAACGGGGATGTCTATTGAACAGGTAGTTGCGAAGATTAAGGACATTGTATCCTCGAAAGGTTTCTAAAATTTAGCAAATTTCGATAAATAAAGCGAATTTCTTTCAATTTTTTTGAAAAAAAGAAGAAATCGCTTTATTTTTCATGTGGATTATTCTAAAATAGAACATGTAGTGTATTTTACGCAGAATTGTTGGTTAGGAGGACAAACGGCATGACAGATTTAGAACAAAATTCGATGGAAAACGAAAATGTTTCCATGGAAGCAGCAATGGAAAGTGTGCATGAAGTTCAAGTTGGCGATATTGTTAAAGGTGAGGTGCTCGCCTTAGAAGATAAACAAGTTATCGTTGGTATTGAAGGTGCAGGAGTAGAAGGTGTAGTTCCTGCAAAAGAACTTTCAACATTACCTGTTGAAGATATCAATGAAGAAGTCAAGGTTGGCGATATTCTTGATTTAGTCGTTATCTCTTCTATCGGAAAAGACAAAGAAAATGGTAGTTACTTACTTTCTAAACGCCGCTTAGATGCGAAAAAGGTTTGGGAAGATATTGAGAAGGAATTCCAAGATGGAAAAATCATCGAAGCACCAGTAACTAGCAGCGTTAAAGGTGGACTAGTAGTTGATGTAGGTGTACGTGGTTTTGTACCAGCATCAATGATTGATGATCATTTTGTTGATGATTTTTCAGCTTATACTGGGAAAACATTGAAATTCAAAATTATTGAAATCGAACCTTCTGAGAATCGTTTGATTCTATCTCATAAAGCAGTGGTTGAAGCTGAAAAAGCTGAGAAGAAAAAAGAAATCTTGGCTGACCTGTATGAAGGTCAAGTAATCAAAGGGCAAGTGGCACGTTTGACAGATTTTGGTGCGTTTATTGACCTAGGTGGCATTGACGGCTTAGTCCATGTCTCTGAAATTTCTCACAGTCACGTAGCAAAACCATCGGACGTTTTAAGTGTTGGCGACGAAGTGGAAGTTCAAGTACTTTCTGTTGATCCAGAAAAAGAACGTATTTCATTGTCTATTAAAGCGAACTTACCTGGACCTTGGACAGATATTGAAGAAAAGGCAGCACCCGGTTCTGTTCTTCAAGGAACAGTGAAGCGTCTCACTAGTTTTGGTGCATTCGTTGAAATATTCCCAGGTGTAGAAGGTTTGGTTCACATTTCTCAAATTTCTCATAAGCACATTGCAACACCTCATGAAGTATTACATGAAGGTGACCAAGTACAAGTGAAGGTTTTAGAAGTACATCCTGAAGACCATCGTGTTGCTTTATCAATCAAAGCACTAGAAGAAAAACCTGAAGAAGCTAAAGCGGAACCCGTAGAGGAAGAATCTTACGAGTTGCCAGAAGAAAATACTGGCTTTACCATGGGTGATATTCTTGGTGATGCATTGAGAGAGGAAGAATCAGAAGAACAAGAGTAGAATTTACGAGCAGACCCGCTTTATGGTCTGCTTTTTTTATTAATTTCATGTATGAAAACGACTCCTTCTCTTGCAAGAAGGAGTTTTCTTAGTTAAACTAAAGAGAATTTGAAAAGAATCCGTTATCCTGATTGTCTCTGATTCACATAAGATAGCTGAAATCTTAGAGGACCTTATTATCCAGTGATGGAAAGGTCAAGAAAGTCAAATTTATTCTTTCTGTTTAGAAAAGTAAATATATTAATAGGAACGAGGAGTTTAAGTTATGTCAAATCCTACAATTGCAATAGTTGGTCGCCCTAATGTTGGTAAATCAACATTGTTTAATCGGATTGCCGGTGAGCGAATTTCGATCGTCGAAGATACTCCGGGTGTTACCCGTGATCGAATTTACGCAAAGGGTGAATGGTTGGATCATGAGTTCTCAATCATTGATACTGGCGGAATCGATATTGGCGATGAGCCTTTCATGGAACAAATCAAACAGCAAGCGCAGATTGCCATTGAAGAGGCAGATGTGATTTTGCTTGTGGCAAGTGGTAAAGAAGGGGTCACAGATGCGGATGAAGCAGTTGCCAAGATCCTTTACCGTAGCAACAAGCCAGTGATCCTGATGGTAAATAAAGTTGACAACCCTGAGATGCGAAATGATATTTATGAATTTTACTCATTAGGATTGGGTGAACCATACCCTGTATCAGGAAGTCATGGACTTGGCTTAGGTGATGTATTGGACGAAGCGGTTAAGCATTTTCCTGCTGATAATGGAGAAGAAGAAGATCAATCAATTAAGTTCAGTTTGATTGGCCGCCCTAATGTAGGGAAATCTTCGTTGATCAATGCTATTTTAGGAGAAGACCGAGTTATTGTTTCTGATATTGAAGGAACAACGCGGGATGCCATTGATACGAAGTTTGTCGGTGAAAATGGGCAAGAATTTACAATGATCGATACGGCTGGAATGCGAAAACGTGGGAAAGTCTACGAAAACACAGAAAAATATTCTGTTATGCGGGCGATGCGAGCGATTGATCGCTCAGACGTCGTTCTAGTCGTTTTAAACGGCGAAGAGGGGATACGGGAGCAAGACAAACGAATTGCCGGGTATGCTCATGAAGCAGGTCGTGGTGTCATCATAGTCGTAAATAAATGGGACCTAGTTAAGAAAGATACGAATACAATGAAGGAATTTCAACAGGAGATCCGTGAAGAGTTTGCCTATTTGGATTACGCACCAATTGTGTTTGTTTCTGCAGCAACCAAACAACGGTTAAACAAGATTCCAACGATTATTGAAGAAGTCAGCATGAACCAAAATCTTCGGATTCCTTCATCTGTCTTAAATGATATTATTATGGATGCAGTAGCTATTAATCCAACACCAACGGATAAAGGAAAACGGTTGAAGATTTTTTATGCAACGCAAGTGGCAGTTAAACCTCCAACATTTGTAGTCTTCGTAAATGAGGAAGAATTGATGCATTTCTCTTATGCGCGATTCCTAGAAAATCAAATTCGAAAAGCATTTGAATTTGAAGGAACACCGATAAAAATAATTGCTCGGAGACGAAAATAAGGTATTTTATCATACTTTTATTTTGGTGACAACAGATTTCACTGAATGATAAAACAACCATGAATTTTATGCCATTAATCGCTAAAAACCTTGCTAACATAAGGTTCTTATGCTATCGTTGTAACAGAATATTGACCGAATCAATATTTCTTTGCTGATAGCTGGACCACTCAGTTATCAGTTGATGTTTACTCATCACTACTCATTTCTCAGGAGGTGAATTCATTCATGGCAAACAAAGCAGAATTGATCGAAAAGGTTGCAGCAGCTACTGACTTAACTAAGAAAGACGCTACCGCTGCTGTCGATGCTGTATTTTCATCTATCCAAGACGCATTAGCTGAAGGTGAAAAAGTTCAGTTGATCGGCTTCGGTAACTTTGAAGTACGTGAACGTGCGGCCCGCAAAGGACGTAACCCACAAACTGGTGAAGAAATCGAAATTCCAGCAAGCAAAGTACCTGCATTTAAACCAGGTAAAGCGCTAAAAGATGCAGTTAAATAATATTTAGACTGCTTAAACCGTTGCAACGTTAATGTTGCAACGGTTTTTTTGTTTTCGGAAGATATATTTAATTAGATGATAATTGTATTTTATAAATAAGCCGTTTCTTCAGTTGATTTGTAACATAATTTTTTATTTTACGAAATGTTTTACATAGGATAAAATGGAGGAAGGAGTTTGCAATAAAATGAAGAAAGAAGGTGACCTGATGTCTAAGGAACGTTTATTTCATGTAAAAAAGAATGATTCGTGGCATTCTTACGAATTTCTGGAGCAAAGACAAAACGATCCCAAATGGCGACAGGCTTTTATAGAGGCATATGTATTACTTGAGCAAGAAGATAAAAAAAGAAAACGACGCAATTTTATAATATTAGTAATATCTGTTCCTTTAGTTTTAATAGTTGGTATGGTAGGTTTATATTTCTATGGTTCAACAGATGAAGCTGTTGTTCCGAAAAGGCAGCTCAGTTTAAATGATTCTACTTCGGCTTCAACAATAGCCACCGAAGCTTCGCAGACGGTGGATACTTCTAGCGTTGGTCAAGTCTTAACTACACCGTGGGGGGAACAAGTGACTGTTTTACGTGTGCTGCCTAACGGGGAACGCGTCATCAAAGAATCACCCTCTCCTTCTGATTTAAATAATGATGGAGTGCTGACCTTTGAAGAGTTGTCGCGAGTGGAAGAAGAAGCAAATCAGCAGCAATTTCAGCCACAAGGGGCTCAAAATAATCAGCAACAGCAACAGCAACAGCAACAGCAACAGCAACAGCAACAGCAACAGCAACAGCAGGTAGTACCTCAGCAAGAACAGAATAACCAACAGCAAACACCCGCTGAGGAACAACACAGGGATCAGACAAATCAACCAAATGGGCAGCCGGCTCCTTCTGAGCAAGGAACCCCGCAAACAAATAACCACTCGCCACAACAACCATAAGGCGATCGTTTATGAATAATTAAGACATGTTTATAATGTTGCATGATTAAATTATAAAAATTTTTTGAATAAAGAATCAAATTGTTCATTTGCCTTTCGCAGATTTGTTGCGAGAGGTTTTTTTGTAGTATAAAATATAAGAAACGGGGTGAACAGAATGGAAATAACGTATCAAAATCAGGAAAGTAAGACGCAGATCGTTTATGGAGAGACAGTCGCTTCAATGATGCGTAAGAAAGATTTGGAGAACAAACAAATTCTTTTCTGTGGGAACCAGCGTTATTATGATTTATTTGCGGAAAAATTGCGACAGTTTATCCCTGAGACGAGTACGCATGATTGGTTTATCACGCCCAATAATCGTTACTGTAATACAATGGAAAACTTTCAGGAGTTAATTTCTTTTTTAAATCGTTTTAGTCGACAAAAAGAAACGTTGTTTATTGGCATAGGAAATGAAGGTGTCGTTGAACTTTTAGGATTTACGCACCATGTCACAAATTTCAAAGGGGAGTTATTCTTTTTGCCGGTCTCTTTACGGTCCTTTGCCCAAAGCTTGTCCTTTATCGATCAAGTTGTTTCAAATAAGACGATGATGACAATTATGAAGATTGAGGAGGTTCCGCAAAGTATTTTGTATGATCATACGTTGACCGACCAGCAAACAACCGGGAAAATGGTTGATTTGCTAACGTTGATTCGATGTGGGATCGTTTGTGACTATTCATTTTTACAAAGTTTATATTTAAATTTTTCAACGCGTGAAGCATTATTACAAGATTCATTTTCAGCTTTTAGCGAGACACTCATTAATTATTATCAAGAGAATAGTGAACAGCTGCTGGGGTTTGGCAAAACTTTTGAGAAAGCTTTTTTCCAAACAGAGAATGGGTCCTTATTATCTAATAGTATGAAGACCATGTTTGGTTTACTATTTGAATTGGCGTGGAATGTCATAGCAAGCGATCTTCATTTCAATTTCAAAAATTTTATGATATGGTTGGTGCGATTAGGATTTCCAATTGTAATGCCGGAGGGGATCTCGTTTTCCGATTATGGTCAGCAAGTAATTCTTTTGGCGGAGGAAAAACCATTAACAGGATTGACCCAAATTGGCGAAGTTGGACAAGAAAAAATACCAACACAAAAAGAGCTGCTTCAAATGTTTGAAGTATATCAAAAAAATGTTACAGAGATCAGGGGAGAATAAATGTCTAGTTATAGTGAAAAGATGCTAACAGCATTAAAAAATGAAGAATTAACAGAAGCAAATTTAATGTTTGAAGAGGCTTTAAAAAAGGATGAACCAGAAGTTTTGGCAAGTTTGTCGGAGGAGCTGCAAACATTAGGATTTCTAGAAGAAGCGAAACGTATTTTAGAAAAGCTGGTAGCAGATTTCCCTGAGGAAGATGTTTTCTATCTATCATTAGCAGAGATCGCGATTGAAGATGACGATATTGATGGTGCCTTTGAATATTTAGAAAAAATTCAACCTGACAGTGAGAATTATTTAGAGAGTTTATTAGTGACAGCTGATCTTTATCAAGTTTTAGGTATTCCAGAAGTTAGTGAAGCCAAATTACTACAAGCTAAAACACTAGCGCCAGAAGAGCCTTTGATAACTTTTGCTTTAGCAGAGCTTCATTTTTCTGCCAATCAATTAGGAGAAGCCATTGACGATTATGGCCAGCTTCAGAAACAGGGAATCGATGAGGTAGCAAACATTTCTATTGATGAACGAATTGGTTCTGCTTATAGCATGATGGGGGGATTTGAAGAAGCAATTCCTTTTTTAGAAAAAGCATTAGAAAAAGAGCATACGTCGGATCGATTGTTCCAACTAGGCTTCACTTTTTATCAATTACATGATCATCAAAAGGCAATCAATTATTTACAGGAACTGATTACTCTCGATCCAGAATATCAGAGCGGCTACTATTATCTTGCAGATAGTCTAAAAGAAGAAGAATTACTTGAAGAAGCTTTATCCGCTGCTGAAGAAGGAATAAAAGAGAACCCTTATCAGGTTGAATTACTACACCTGGCTTCTGAAATTGCGTACCGCTTACGAGACAGTAAAAAGTCTGAAGAACTGCTAAAACAGGCGCTCGAAACGGGTGAAAAAACAGACGAAACATTACTTACGTTGAGTAATCTTTATCTAAATGAGGACCAACCAGACAAAGTGATTGAGATGATCAGCCAAATGGATGAAGAAGGTAATCCTTATGCAGCGTGGAATTTGGCACAGGCATATAATGAGCTGGAAGACTTTGGCGCAGCTCGGACCTATTACAAGCAGGCATATGAGGATTTGGCTCATGAACCTGATTTCTTGAAAGCCTATGGTATTTTCCTACGTGAAGATGGTCAACTTGATTTAGCGCGTACGGTCTTGGTCGACTATTTACAAATGGAACCTGGTGATTTAGAGGTGCAATCATTATTAGAAGAGTAGAGAGGTGAAGAAAATGATCGATGTAAGTGAAAAACGTGAGTTTCTTGTGTGGCTGATAAACAATGTTAGTTTTCAGCGGCGCGAAGTGATTTGGATTTTGAACTATTTAATTAATCATGAGGCAATCCTTAGAAATGTCCATATAGTAGAGCAAGCGCTTGAAACAAAGCGGGGCTTAGTATTTAGGGATATCACTCAACGGGATGAACCAATGGTGTTTACAATTGAAGGACATCAGTTTTCTAACAGCGATCAAATTTTTCATGAAATTCGTTTGCATTGGCAGCAGCCTCTATATTTGGAATGTATTTTCCCAAATTCATGGCAAAATTCACAATACTTATCTGTTCTTGAAGACAATCCGGCACTTTCTTGGAACGATACGGTCAGTGAGGAAATTGTTTTGGAAGTAGAGAATTATTTAAAATATGAAGAACAAGAAGCACAGGCCAATCTATTAAAAAAACAAATTGACATGGCTCTTGAAGACGGGGACAGAGAAGCTTTTCTCATGTTATCCGATGAACTGAATCGGTTGAAGTTAACATTACATGAATAAAAAACACAGACAGCATGACGGTTTCATGCGTGTCTGTGTTTTTTTAATTGGTCCTTTTTAAAGTAAATCTTCGCCGTTGCGGCTTCAAATAAGTAAAACCTTCGCCCTCGACATCGTGTACATTACTTATTAAAATAAATGCTTTTTCGTCGACAGAATGAACAAGTTTCTTCACTTCGTTGATTTCTTGCTGCGAAACGACGATATAAACGATTCGCTTTAACTCCGAAGAAAAACCGCCTTCGCCATGAAGATACGTGACGCCCCGCTCTAAATGCGCCATCAACAGTTCAGCGATGACATTGCTTTCGTTGGAAATGATCATCACACCTTTAGCAGCGTACCCGCCAGATGACAGCATATCTACGACTTTACTGAAAACGAATGAAACAATCAGCGTGTACATCATCCGCTTCAAATCAAGATAAGTTAATGAACAAATCAGAACGATGATATCAAAAACTAGTAACGATTTTCCCATAGTAAAGCCGATTTTTTGTTCTAAAATACGAGCAATAACGTCTGCACCGCCAGTTGTACCACCATTTCGATAGACCAATCCGCTACCAAATCCGGCAAATAGTCCGGCTAAGATAGAGACGATGAATAAATCATGATCTAAATTGATTTGTAACGGAATTCTTTGCCATATCCATAGAAAGACAGACAAGCAGACGGTCCCTAAAATTGTATAGTAGAAGGAACGTTTACCCAATATTTTTCCACCGATTAAAATCAAAGGAATATTAATGATTAGTGTAGTATAAGCAGGGTCAATACCGAATAGGGCTCGAATAATCAACGTAATACCCGTGACACCGCCTTCTGCCAAGTGATTCGCAATATTCAAATAAACTAGACCAAATGCGTAAATGGCTGTTCCCACCACAATGAACGTAATTTCCTTGATCCGTGTAGACAAAGTCGTTTCCATACGACACCTCCTGATTATTAATGAATGAAACGAATTTAATAATGATATAACTTATTTGAGTTAAAATTCAATCCTCAATCAACATAGCATGAATTTCAGTTAGTTACAACAACATGATAGGAAACAAATCTGTTTTTTGATAAGATAGGTTTGAGGTGGTTTGATGGATGAAAAGACAATGAAAATCATGCAACAAGAAGTTGATGATTATATAAAACAATTTAAAACAGGTTATTTTTCACCGCTGGGACAATTAGCTCGTTTAACCGAAGAAGTTGGAGAACTAGCACGCGAGGTCAATCATTACTATGGTGAAAAAAAGAAAAAAAATTCTGAAAAGCCGAAGACTGTAGAAGAGGAACTAGGAGACGTGTTATTTGTAACAATTATTATGGCAAATTCTTTAGGAATAGATTTAACTGAAGCCTTCAATCAAAACATGGACAAATTCAATCAACGGGATCATTTTCGTTTTGAGCGAATTGATGGTGAGATAGAGGGGGGACATCAATGAAACTAGAGGCTTTTCCATTAGAGTTTCAAGGTGCAATGCCAATTTTAAGAAAATTGCAGAATGCTGGATACGAGGCGTATTATGTCGGTGGGAGTGTTCGTGATATTTTGTTGAATAAGCCTATTCATGATGTGGATATCGCAACCAGTGCGTTTCCTGCAGAAGTAAAAGAATTGTTCCATCGTACGATCGATGTTGGAATAGATCACGGAACCGTGATGGTACTTACAAAAGAGGCAACGTATGAGGTTACAACGTTCCGTACAGAATCAACGTATCAAGATTACCGGCGTCCAGATCATGTAGAATTTGTTCGTTCATTAAAAGAAGATCTTAAACGGCGTGATTTTACAATCAATGCGTTAGCGGTCGGGATTGATGGGACCGTTATTGATCTTTTTGATGGATTAGAGGATTTAAGAAACAAAGTATTACGTGCTGTAGGTAATCCTTATGAACGATTTCATGAAGATGCGCTGCGCATGATGCGGGCACTACGATTCGTCAGTCACTTAGGATTTACATTAGAGCCGGATACCTTTGAGGCGATTCAAGAATACCATTCTCTATTAGCGAAAATATCTGTCGAGCGTATCAACGTTGAATTTGTCAAGTTGATGATGGGATCGTTTCGTGAAGCGGGCTTGCGTTCTTTCGTAGAATCGGAGTGTTATATCTATTGTCCAGGGTTACGTGATTATGGAGAGGCATTGTTGAATTTTGCCGAGCTTCGAGGTCCGGCAATTCCAACAGAACGTCAAGCTTGGACGCTATTAATGACTATGCTAAATATGGAAGCTAAGGACATTCGTCATTTTATGAAGGAATGGAAATGTTCGAATCAACTGATCCGAGAAGTAACGGAGATGGTTCCGGCTTTAAACTTTCGCTTGGAACACGAATGGGATAACTGGACGTTGTATCAATTAGGAAGAGAGTTAGCTCTTTCTGTTGAATACTTACTCTATTACTTTGATCGGGAGCCTAATTTACCCAAAGTTCGATTGCTCTATCAATATTTACCAATAAATTCTTTAAAAGATTTAGAGTTAAAAGGAAATGAAGTAATGGAACATTTTGACTACCCACGCGGTCCGTGGATTAGCAAAACATTAAGCACTTTAGAAAAGGAAGTTGTTGAAGGCCGACTCGAGAATAGTAAGGAAGCACTATTAGATTTTGCGCAGGATTTTTTAGAAAAGGAGAGGCTATGAAAGAGATAACAAAAAAATATTTAGTTAAACAAGAACAAAGCGCTCTTAAAATGGGATCAGGAGATTTAGAAGTTTTAGCTACCCCTGCATTGGTAGCAATGATGGAAAATTGCTGTAAGGTCCTTCTGTCATCACAGCTTTCGTCAGAGCAAACCAGCGTTGGTTTTAAAATGAATGTGAAGCATCTGTATCCTACATCTGTTGGTGAAGAAATTAGAATTGAAGCAACGCTAATGGAAGTTGATAATAAAAAACACAGTTTTTCAATCAAAGCCTACGATAATAAGCAGTTGATTGGTGAAGCAACGCATCAACGAGTCGTCGTTGAAATCGCAAATTTTCTTGAAAAATTGAAGTAGAAGCACAACATGTGACCGTTTACTCAAGGTGTGCTAAACTTATTTTTAGATTAGCAGTGAGGAGAATGCAGAATGGCAAGAGAAATGACAGCGTTAAAATTCTATTTTCGAAATGGCGAAACTTGGACCATCGATCGCCGTTACATTGGCGATTTATGGATAAAACAAATTACGACTAGTTTCGGAAGAATTCATGGAAGTGAGTTCGTGGAAATACATCCATGTGCTGGCTTCAAAATTGAAATTTATCAAGAAGGGGACCATGTCCAAACAACAGATATCAATCTGGGCGGTTTAGAGTTAGGAATGTTTGAGCGTGCTCGCAAATTCGAGGACATTGAACGTATGGAAATCATCTATCGCGCGGGACATCCTGATTCTGTTTATTTCCCTTATAAGGATAAAGACCACGAAGGATTAGACAATATTTACCAATCAACAAAGGTCTCTGAAAAAACGAAAAGTTTATACATCGTGATTGATCCAACAAAAAATGTTGATGATGTTTACGGGGACCAATTTTAAAGATCTGTTACGGAGCATCCTAATTAGGATGCTTTTTTTATTGAACAGTTGTGCGAATTAAATCGTTGTTCTTGATTGTAAGGAAAATTGTAAAGCAATTATTAAGGTACCAGAATAATTTGAGAAAGTTGCTTGCTTTTTTACTAAGGTACCTGTATTATGTATTTATAAGGTACCTTAACAAAAGGAGAGATGAATGATGGAAAATCAAACGAATGAACAATTTATGAGATTACAACATGATTTGCGGCGTTATTATCATCGTAAAATGGCGAAAAAGGAGGGATTTGGTCCTCATCGAGGTCAAGGTCGCGTCTTAACTTTGTTGAAGATGAATCCAGAGATCAGTCAAAAAGACCTTACGTTTGTTTTAGGAATGAGACCACAATCTGTCGGAGAGCTGCTACAAAAACTTGAGGACAAAGAATTAATCACTCGAAAAGCGTCCGACCAAGATCGTCGAATCATGATTATTCGATTAACAGATCTCGGAAAAGAAGAAGCCGAAAAAATTTCAGAAAGACCTGATTTTGGCGAAGAGTTGTTTGCAGATTTTACAGATGGAGAAAAAGAAGAATGGTCACGTTTAGTTGAGAAACTAAGTGAAACGTTGAAGAATCAATTAGGTGAAGAAGATTCAGAAGAGTCCTTTGGCGGCGGTGGCGATTTTGCCGGTCCTCATTCCCCCCATGAACATGGCCCCCATGGCTTCAGAGGTCCTCATGGTAGAGGGCCTGGACATCCTCACCACTTTGATGAATTTAGTGGATTTAACTGGTAATGAGAAAGCTGTAAAGGAAAAATTTCCTTTATGGCTTTTTTTTGTTACAATAACTGAGAGAAATTTGAGGATGGTTCAGAATGAAAGAATTAAAAGTTACGGATCTTTATAAAACATTTGGCGATAAAACTTTATTTGATCGTATTTCCTTTCTAATCCATGAAAAGGATAGAATCGGTCTGATCGGTGTAAATGGAACAGGGAAATCAAGTTTACTGACAATACTCTCTGGGAGAGACAGCGGCGATGGGGATGTTTCAGCAATCGACAAGGCGAGCGATTATCGAATTGGCTATTTGCCGCAAGAGCAAAATTTTTCTCAAGAGTTAGTAGTTCTCGATGCTGTTTTCCAGGGAGATAATCCGTTAATGCAGACTGTTCGGGATTATGAGAAAGCGTTGTTACGTTTAGAGTATGAGAATAATAGAGAATCACAGCGTCAATTTACCTTGGCAGAAGAAGCAATGAATAAGCAGGATACATGGACTGCAGATAGCGAAGCAAAAGCGATTTTAAATAAACTTGGAATTCATGAATTAGAGAAAAAGATTGGCGAACTTTCTGGTGGTCAAATTAAGCGAGTGGCTTTAGCTCAAGTTCTAATCGATGCACCCGATCTATTATTATTGGATGAACCAACAAATCATCTTGATTATGATGCCATTCAGTGGTTAGAGGGTTACTTAAAAGCGTATACAGGTTCTCTTTTAATGGTTACCCATGATCGGTATTTCTTGGATCATGTGACGAATCGCATTTTTGAGCTTTCTTTTGGGAAACTATTTGAATATCAAGGAAATTATGAGTCTTATTTAGTGGAAAAAGCGGAACGCGATCGCGTGGACATGGAGCAAGAGGGAAAAAGAAAGCAATTATATAAACAAGAACTCGCTTGGATGAGAGCTGGGGCAAAAGCGCGAACGACAAAGCAACAGGCGCGTATAAACCGTTTTGAAGATTTGAAAGAAAATCTTCATCAAGTAAAGACTGACGGACAGCTTGAAATGAATATAGCAACTACTCGTCTTGGAAAAAAAGTTTTAGAGTTGAAAGAAGCAGAGTACAGCATTGGTGAAAACGTAATTTTGAACCATTTTGATTTGCTCATTCAAACTAGAGAACGGTTAGGTATCACTGGGAAAAACGGTGCAGGTAAATCAACACTGCTGAATATTCTAGCTGGACGTCTACAATTAGACGATGGTTTATTTGAAGTTGGGGAAACGGTTCGTTTGGCTTATTACACACAACAAAATGAAACATTAGACCCAAACAAGCGTATGATCGCGTATTTACAAGAAGCTGCGGAAGAAGTGAAACAGCGAAACGGCTCTCAAATTGGCGTAGCAGAACTATTGGAGCGTTTTTTATTCCCACGTTTTATGCACGGGACATTGATTGGAAAATTGTCTGGTGGGGAAAAACGACGGCTGTATTTGCTAAAATTATTGATTCAACAGCCGAATGTATTGCTCTTAGATGAACCGACGAATGACTTAGACATTGCTACGTTGACTGTATTAGAGGATTATTTAGCAGAATTTTCAGGAGCGGTTATTACGGTTTCGCATGATCGCTATTTCCTAGATAAGGTTGCGGAAAAGTTACTTATTTTTGAAGGGAACGGCAGGATCATTCCTTACTTCGGTTCCATTATGGATTTCTTGGAACAGCAGTCTCCAATAAAAGAAGAAAAGCAAGTCAAACAAAAAAGTCAAACAAAGGAACGAAAGAAAAAGCTTTCCTATAATGAACAAAAAGAGTGGGATACAATCGAAGAGGACATTTCAATTCTAGAAAGCAGAATAGAAGACTTAACAGAAGAAATGAACCATCAAGGGGACGACTTCACGAAGCTGCAAGATTTACAAAAAGAAATTGAAAAAAACGAACAATTACTTGAGGAGATGATGAATCGCTGGGAATATCTCAGTGAGATCTTAGAAGATCAATAATTCTGTGATTCTAATATTTATTTTTATCAAGAGAGATTTTTTACGAGTATCTCGTTGTATTTATAAAAAGACGATGCTATTAAGTTTGGAGGGAAACAATGCTGATTGCGATTTGGGCACAGGATAAAAATGGCTTGATTGGCAAGGATAACCATTTGCCTTGGCATTTGCCAAATGATTTGCGTTTCTTCAAGGAAATGACATTAGAGCACACCTTAGTGATGGGACGTAAAACATTTGAGGGAATGGGTGGACGCCCCTTGCCACGTAGGAAGACAATTGTATTGACTCATGATAAAGACTATCATGCTGAAAATGTTTTAATCATGCACTCACTAGAGGAAGTGCTCGATTTCGATAAAAAAAATAATGGGAACATTTTTATTGCAGGAGGGTCTGCAATCTATACCGAATTCATGCCCCATTGTAAGAAAATCTATCGAACGTTCATCGAAGCTAGTTTTGAAGGCGATGCCTATTTTCCTAATACGAATTGGGACGAGTGGCAGCTGACTGAGCGAAGACAAGGACAAAGAGATGACAAAAATCCTTATCGCTATTATTTTGAAACGTATGAAAGAACCGGGTCTTAATGGCACGGTTTTTTCAAGATTTATAAAGAAATAGTTTCAAGAATGATTTATTTCATAAGGTTTGATATACTAAAATTAATTTGAAACTAGGTATGGAAAGAAGGATCAGAATGCCAAATGTTAAAATTGTAACCGACTCTTCTTGTACGATTGAAAAATCGGTGCGAGATGAATTAAATATTACTGTAATTCCACTATCTGTCATGATTGATGACGTGGTCTATCCTGACGATGATGAGTTAACCGGTGAAAAGTTTATGGCCATGATGGCACAAGCTAAAAATTTACCGAAGACTAGCCAACCTCCAATTGGATATTTTGCCGAACTTTATGATGAATTAGGTAAAGATGGCAGCTCGATCGTCTCGATCCACATGTCTCATACTTTAAGCGGAACCGCTGAAGCTGCTAGACAAGCAACTTTCTTAAGTAGCAGTAATGTAACAGTTATTGATTGCGGATTTATTGACCAATCCCAAGCTTTTCAAGTGATCGAAGCTGCAAAATTGGCACAGTCAGGGGCAAGTCTAGATGAGGTCTTGGCAGGTGTCGAACAAGTAAAAAATCACAGCAAACTATTTATCGGTATTTCTTCACTTGATAACTTAGTGAAAGGCGGGCGCATTAGTCGAGTCGCAGGGGTTATTTCAAGTGTATTGAATATGCGAGTGGTCATGGAGCTTGAAGAGGGTGAATTATTACCCATTACGAAAGGCCGCGGGAAGAAAACATTTAGTAAATGGTTCACGGCATTTAAAGATGAGCTAACAAAAGTCAATGTAAAACAAATTGGTATTTCTTATGCTGGCAAACTTGAGTTTATCGATGAAGCCAAGCTAGCACTTCAAGAAATGTTCCCAGATATGCATATACCTGTGCTGCATACGAATCCAATCGTTGCCACGCATACGGGGCCGGGCGCATTTGCGATCATGTATTATACAGAGTAGTCGAACTTGCCTCTAGAAATAGAGGCGTTTTTTTACAAAGGAGTAGATGAATGAAACGATTTTCAATAATAGTGGTTCCTTTAGTTACAGCAGTGGTTACTTTGCTTATTCTCTTCTTAACAATTCCGAAAGCCGAATCTAGAATCCGCGTCGTTCGGGATGAAAGTCAAAATTATAAGAAATCTGTTCACTTTGTAGCTGTGGGAGACTCACTTACAGAAGGAGTCGGCGACCAGACAAAACGCGGTGGCTATGTCCCCTTAGTAGCGGATGCCTTACAACAAAAATATGGATTAACTTCAATCGAAAAAAATAATTATGGTGTTTCTGGCGAGCGCAGTGATCAAATATTAAAGCGTGTAAAAAAAGATACAGATTTGCGAAGTAGTTTAGCAAGTGCAGATTTTATTACGATGACGGTTGGGGGAAACGATCTCTTTCAAGCGTTTCAGAAAAACCTTACTGCGAAAAATGCGAAGCAATTTGACCGGCCTATTAAAAAATACGGGGAGCATGTCAAAAATATTTTAGAAGAAATGCGGGAATTAAATCCCAACGCCCCTATTTACATTATAGGAATTTACAATCCCTATTTCTTGAATTTCCCAGATATAAAAGCCATGCAGACTGTCGTTGATAATTGGAATGACGAAACTCAGAGTTTAACAAAAGAGACGAAAAACTGCTTTTTTGTTCCCGTTAACGATCTTCTTTACAAAGGGATTGCAACAAAGGACAGTGGTCAAACAAATGAAAGCTCAAATTCTGAGGTTAAAAACAATGCCTTATACGATGAAGACAATTTTCATCCTAACAATTTAGGATATCAATTAATGGCTACAGCAATTCAAGAAAAAATAGTAGAGACAAAAGATTTGTGGTTAATAAAGGAGAGCAATTAATGAAGGAAAAAATGAAAAAAATCAACGGCTGGAAAGTGGCTTTCCTCGTGTTGATCGGTGTTATTTTAGGAGGCGTCATTTTTTCTACTGTCCGTATATTTACAGCTCGAGAAACGAATCTGCCTTCAAGCGCTGAAACGACGGTACCGAAAGGTTCTCCTGTTTTAACAATGAACACCAATAAAAAGAAATTGAATACGGTCATGGAATATTTTCTAAATGATCTTCAAAAGGGTTCCGATATTAAATATGAGTTTTATTTAGAAAATCAAGCCATGCTAAAAGGTGAATTCAAAATATTAGGAGCGAAAGTGGATTTTTATCTTTACTTTGATCCGTATGTTATGGATAATGGCAATGTCCAATTGAAAGCCCGAGATTTGTCTATAGGATCTTTAAACTTACCCGTGAGTCAAGTTATGGCTACCGTAAAGCGTGGCTACAAATTCCCCAAATGGGTAGCAATTGATCCGGAAGAGCAAACTATCGTTCTGAAATTGAATGAATTTAAAATGAGTAATGGAATGTTTATCAAAGCAAATCATATTGATCTTGTAGGTGATGACATTCAATTTAGTTTGTATTTACCAAAAGAAAAAAAGGCAAATGACTAAAAGAATTACTAGTGATCGTTGAGGTGGCATTAAATTGAGAAGAAGCTTTTACCATTATATTTTGACTCAGCGTGGTCATCGTCCGAATGATCCTGTTGAGGCTTTTGCAGAGTCTGTTGCAAAAGACATCATGTTTCCTAAACATTCAGATGACTATCATGAGATTACGGATTACTTGGAACTAAGTGTGGATTATTTGGACTCAATGGATCTTTTTGATCAACTTTGGGATAAATATTTAGAAAACAATAAATAAAAAAAAGGAAAAGTTGTAGAAGGCTTTTCCTTTTTTTTCTAGCATGCTATCATGAAAAAAAGGGTGAAAGGAAAATGCGCCTTGCAGAAAAAAACGTTACCAGTATCGATTTTTTTAATATCGATCGTATGTACTGTCGTGATCACTGCTGTTGTTACTCATTTTATTGAGCAGAAACAGGCAATGGATAATGACTCTGTCGTTAAAATCACGAGAAATGATTTGGACGATGTCCAAGATTTATATGATTTGATTAGTACCAATTATGTAGATAAAGTGAATAAAGAACAATTGATTCAAGGTGCTTTAAATGGAATGACAGAATCTTTAAAAGATCCTGAATCAGAGTTTCTGACGGCGACAGAAACAAAGGAACTGAATGCAAAAGTTGCTGGAAGCTTTGAAGGAATCGGAGCCAATTTGCAATTAGAAAATCGTTTGCCAGTTATTGACCGTGTTCCTGTAAAAAATTCTCCTGCTGAAAAAGCCAAATTGAAGGCAGAGGATGTTATTTTAGAAGTCAACGGCCAAAAAACAAAAGATAAATCGTTAGATCAAATTTCAAGTATGATTCGCGGAAACAAAGGGACTCAGGTCAAGTTACTTATTAAGCGCGGTGATGAAGATTTTGAGGTAACGTTAGAGCGTGATATTGTTCCAGAAGATACAGTCAAAGGCAATTTAGATCCAGAGGATAAATCAATTGGTTCCATTCAAATTGATAACTTTAGGGAAACCACTGCACTTGAATTTCGAACAATAATCGAACAGCTAAGAAAAGAAGGTGCGAAGTCATTTATTATAGACTTGCGCCAAAATTCTGGTGGATTGATCGCTGAAGCCGAACGAGTAGCAAGTTACTTTTTAGAAAATGGCGATACGATCGCTCAGTTTTCAAATAATAAAAAAATTATTTCCATTGATAAAGCAGGAAAAAAGATTGATCAAGGATTTAAAGTAAAGGAACCTACCGTTTTCCTGGTTGATCAAGAGAGCTCCTATGGTGCTGAGCTTTTAGCAGCAGCAGTCAAAAATAAGAACTATCCTATCATCGGGGTAAATACTTTTGGCAAAGGCAGTGTTCAAAGCATTAGCCCCATTGGAAAGGATAATTACGTCCAGTTAACTATCATGAAGTGGTTTGCTCCAGATGGTTCATCCGTCGAAGGCAAAGGAGTAGCTCCAACGATAGAAGCAGATTACCCTGAGTATGCAAAACTTCCACCCATTTCTAAGCAATCCAATTGGCGTATCGGGGACACTGGGGATGTAGTGAAGAATATCAATACGATATTAAACGCGTTGGGGTATCCAACAGAGGGTAATGTGTTTAATGAAGCGACACGAGATGCTGTCCTAAAAATTCAGACAGAAAACAATTTGTCTGCTACGGGTGCGTTGGATGACAAAACAGTTGATGTTTTGCAAGAAAAAGTCTTCAAGCTTGTTAAAACCAATGATGTTGCTTATGCAAAAGCTTTAGAAACATTAAAAAAATAGCTTTAAAGTGGACTCTGGTGTTCTAGAGAACAGGGAGGGAAACAATTGAAATCTTTATTAACCAAAGGTCATTTATGGTTGGCCGTGAAATATTTATTAATTTCCCTCTTTATTGGTGTGGTGATTCGTGGATTCTTATTAATTCCTGTTCCGGTGACAGGCAATTCAATGGATCAAACCTTGAGTCAAGGGGACATGGTCTTGATGGAAAAGTTTAGTAAGGTAAGACGATTTGATGTTATTGTTTTTCAACAGTCCGATGGGACGATTTATATAAAACGAGTGATAGGACTCCCTGGTGATGAAATTCGATATGAAAAAGATCAACTTTACATCAATGGAAACAAAATATCTGAGTCTTTTCTTACCAACAATCGAAATCATGACCACCAAGTTTCTCCGTATACGACAGATTTTCAATTAGAAGAATTGATCGGTGAAAAGAAGTTGCCCCCCAATGAGTATTTTGTTTTAGGGGACAATCGGAGAATTTCAAAAGACAGCCGCTCTTTTGGAACTGTTCAAAGTAAGGATATTTTAGGGAAAGCGCAAGCAGTCTACTATCCGATAAAACATATTAAAATTATTTCGTAAAAAGATGGTTCGAACCGTCTTTTTATTTTGAATATATTTGAGAAAGTGTTCGCGTCTTCTCAAACAATAGTAAATCACAGATTCAGTGAAAAAAGGGAGCATCATACCCTTTAAGTTAACAAAAGAAAATGAAGCCGTTTGTCAAAAATACTGGAATTTGGATAATAATTTTTGATCAATGATTATTCAAAAAGTTTTTATAGAAAAACATTAAAAGAAGAGTTGTGTTACAATAGCGTGTGGAATAATAGTTGAAATAAAAAAACAAAAGATTGTTGTGTGCAATTAATGCATGCTCTTATTTTTAGTATTAAATAATACCTGCTTTTTAAGTTTTAGATTCAATACGCTCAGTGAGAGTGTGCTAAGGAGGAACTGTTTATGACCATTCAATGGTTTCCTGGTCACATGGCCAAGGCGAGACGTGAGGTCTCTGAAAAATTAAAATTTGTCGATATCGTTTTTGAATTAATTGATGCTAGACTCCCTTTATCATCTCGCAATCCCATGTTAGATCAAATTGTACAAAATAAACCACGATTGATCTTGCTAAACAAATCAGATTTGGCTGATTTAAGCCAAACCAACTTATGGGTGAATTATTTTCGTGAGCAAGGACAGCACGTTCTTGCTTTAACTGCAAAAGATGATAAAAGTGTAAAGCAAATAGTTCCTGCTAGTAAGAAGGTTCTAGCAGATAAAATTACGCGTGACAAGGAAAGAGGACTAAAACCGCGGGCGATTCGCGCAATGGTTTTAGGAATCCCCAATGTAGGCAAATCAACGTTACTGAATCATCTGGCTGGTAAAAAAGTTGCGAGTACGGGAAATCGCCCAGGTGTCACGAAAGGGCAACAATGGCTTCGTTTTGGATCACAATTAGAATTATTGGATACACCAGGGATTTTATGGCCTAAGTTTGAAGATCCTTCTGTTGGGAAAAAGCTGGCTCTGACTGGAGCAATTAAAGATGATCTTCTTCATTTAGATGACTTAGCACTTTATGAACTAGAAATATTTTGCCGTTTTTACCCAGAGCAATTAAAAGAACGTTATAAATTAACACAGGATGATTTATTTATGGAATTGCCTGAATTATTAATGTTAATTTCTGAGAAGCGTGGCTTCAAAGAAGATTATGAGCGAGCAAGTGAGATGTTGATTCTTGAATTGAGACAAGGCAGATTAGGGCGCTTTACTTTGGATCGTTTTGAGGAGCATAATGACTAATGGAAAAAATAGCAGTAAGTAAAATTAAGGAAATACTGAAAGAAATCACCACTCCTGATGATCCACGTTTAATCGAGTTTCAGAAGGATACACGAAAAGGCGTACAGCTTGCCGTATCACAATGGCAAAGAAAGAAAGATAAGTACCTGGCGCTGGAAAAAAAATATAAAGAAATGTCTCTCTTTGAAGAAGAGAAAAAAGCCGCCGGTTTTCGAGCGATTTGTGGTATTGATGAAGTGGGACGTGGTCCCTTGGCCGGTCCGGTAGTCGCTGCAGCGGTAATTTTGAATGATGGACATGCTATACTTGGTTTAAATGATTCTAAGCAGCTTTCTTCTAATAAAAGAGAGGAGCTGGTGAAAGAGATTAAAAAAAATGCTCGTGCCATCGGAATTGGTGAAGCAACTGCTGAGGAAATTGATCAGCTAAACATTTATCAGGCGACTAAAGTTGCTATGCAACGAGCAATTGATCATTTGGAAATTGCTCCGGATTGTTTACTGATTGACGCAATGGCTTTAGATAACGGCCTTCCACAGGAAAAAATTATCAAAGGTGATGCCCGTTCAGTATCAATAGCTGCTGCAAGTATTATTGCCAAAGTTTATCGAGACGAGTGGATGGCAAATTACGGAGAGCGGTATCCTGAATATGGATTTGCAAAAAATGCAGGTTACGGGACCAAAGAACATTTGAAGGCAATTGATGAACAAGGAATTTTACCCATCCACAGAAAAACTTTTGCACCAATTAAAAATAAATAAAGAATATCCCTTTTTTTTCGTATCTTTTTAGTAAAGATATGAAATGAGGGATTTTTTTGAAAAATAATTTTCTATTACGTTTGAGTTTAACAAAAGGTATCGGCGCTTTTGGCAAGCATCGTGTGTACCAATTCGCAAAGCGTCATCAACGTTGGCATTTTGATGGACTAGAGATTCGACTATTAGCCCAAACAACAAAATCCAATAATTGGAACGAATTAACAGATGATTTTTTGCACGAGATCAACTCTACCCATCACTATATTACAATTGAAGATGAAGAGTATCCAGAGACGTTGCGGCATGTCCCAACACCTCCTTTAGTCATTTTTTACAAAGGGAACATAAAATTATTAAAGAGAGATATGCTTGCTGTCGTCGGTGCTCGAGAAGCAACGAAGTATGGGTATCAAGTATTAGAAGAGTTGATGCCCGAGCTGACTAAAAGAGGATTCGTTATCGTTAGTGGCTTAGCGAAGGGGATTGATAGTTTTGCTCATCAATTTGCTATAAGCAATCAAGGAAAAACGATTGGTGTAGTTGGAACCGGCTTAGATATTTGTTATCCTAAAAGTAGTGGGAATTTGCAAATCGAAATGAGTCAACAGCATTTAGTATTAAGTGAATACCCCAATGGCACCTCGCCAGCTAAATTTCATTTCCCCATGCGTAATCGAATCATTGCCGGATTAAGTAGTGGTGTATTGGTGGTTGAAGCAAAGAAACGGAGCGGTTCACTGATTACAGCGCAACAGGCTCTGGACTATGGCAAAGATGTTTTTGTTGTTCCAGGATCCATTTTGGACGGTCGTTCTAGTGGGTGTCATCAATTGATTCAAGATGGTGCAATCTGCGTTGAAAAGGCCCAAGATATTTTTGATTCCTATGATTTGTGGAAGAAAATTCGTTAGACCTGACTTGACAAACAAAAAATGAATAGCGTATTATAGGCTACGATTTGTCAGTACTTACCGATATATAATAGTAGAAAAAATTGAGGAGGCAAAAGCATTTGGCCTATAAATACCTAGTTATCGTTGAATCACCGGCGAAAGCCAAGACCATTGAGAAATATTTAGGAAGAAACTACAAAGTGGTGGCAAGCGTCGGTCATGTTCGCGACTTACCAAAAAGCAAAATGGGGATTGATGTTGAGAACAATTATGAACCCCATTACATTTCCATCCGCGGCAAAGGTGATGTCATTAAAGGATTGAAGCAAGCGGCAAAAAAAGCAGAAAAAGTTTATCTAGCGAGTGACCCGGATAGAGAAGGAGAAGCTATCGCTTGGCATCTTGCCTATTTATTGGGGTTAGACCTAAAAGACAAAAATCGGGTAGTTTTTAATGAAATTACAAAAGATGCTGTTAAAGCCGCGTTTAAAGAGCCTCGATCAATCGATGTTTCTTTGGTGGATGCTCAACAAGCGCGTCGTGCTCTGGATCGCCTCGTTGGCTACTCTATTTCGCCGATCCTTTGGAAGAAAATAAAAAAAGGATTGAGCGCTGGTCGTGTTCAGTCCATTGCATTAAAAATCATCATTGACCGTGAACAAGAAATTCGAAAATTCATTCCTGAAGAGTATTGGAGTATTGATGGAAACTTCAAAAAGAAAACGAAGAAATTCAAAGCCAATTTTTGGGGAATTGATGGGAAAAAGAAAAAATTATCTGATGCAGAAGCTGTAAAAGAGATTACCTCGAAAATCAATGGTAAAGATTATGAAGTTACCAAGGTTGAGAAAAAGGAACGCAAACGTAATCCAGCGTTGCCATTTACAACAAGTAATATGCAACAGGAGTCTGCTCGTAAGCTTAATTTCCGAACGCGAAAAACTATGATGGTTGCACAGCAGTTGTATGAAGGAATAGCATTAGGAAAGCAAGGAACGGTAGGTTTGATTACTTATATGCGTACCGATTCGACTCGTATTTCGGACACAGCTAAAACTGAAGCGGCTGAATTCATCGAAAAAAAATATGGTAAAGAATATTCTCAGCATCATGCACGTAAGGTAAAAAATCCTCAAGGAGCGCAAGACGCTCACGAGGCAATCCGCCCTACGAGTGTGCATCGTACACCCGATGAGATGAAACAGTATTTGGATAAGGATCAATTAAAATTATATACGTTAATTTGGTCACGTTTTGTTGCCAGTCAAATGACAGCAGCGATTTTAGATACAATGAAAGTAACGTTAGAACAAAATGGTGTAATTTTTATAGCGAATGGTTCAAAAATTAAGTTTAAAGGGTTTATGCAAGTTTATATTGAAGGTCGCGATGATGGAAAAGAAGACAAGGAGAACATCTTACCTGAACTTGAAAAAGGCGACATCGTTCAATCTGTCAATATTGAACCGAAACAACACTTTACTCAACCACCCGCACGCTTTAGTGAAGCAACACTGATTAAGACGTTAGAAGAAAACGGTGTTGGTCGCCCTTCAACTTATGCGCCAACATTAGACACGATTCAACGCCGCTATTATGTAAAATTGACGCAACGTCGTTTTGAGCCAACAGAACTTGGTGAAATCGTCAATACATTGATTGTCGACTTCTTCCCGCAAATCATCGATGTCAATTTTACGGCAGAAATGGAAAATGATTTAGATAAAATTGAAGAAGGCAAAGAAGAATGGACGAAGGTCGTTGATCGTTTTTATAAACCTTTTGCGGTCGAATTAGAAAAAGCCGAGGAAGGGATTGAAAAAATCCAGATCAAAGACGAACCTGCTGGGTTTGATTGCGACGTTTGTGGACATCCTATGGTAATTAAGCTTGGTCGTTATGGAAAATTTTATGCATGTAGCAATTTCCCGGATTGTCGAAACACGAAGCCGATAATTAAAGAAATCGGTGTAGAATGTCCAGTTTGTCATAAAGGACAAGTTGTCGAACGTAAGTCAAAGAAAAATCGTTTGTTTTACGGATGCTCACGGTATCCTGATTGTGATTTTACTTCATGGGATAAACCAATCGGCCGTAATTGTCCAAAATGTGATGGCTATTTAGTAGAGAAAAAAGTTAAAGGCGGTAAACAAGTCGTTTGTATCAATGGCGATTATGAAGAAACCGTACAAAAATAACCTTACAAGTGAGGAATAAATGGTAAAAACAGTGAATGTAATAGGAGCAGGCCTTGCTGGAAGCGAAGCTGCATGGCAATTAGCAGAAGCGGGTGTTCCTGTAAATTTATATGAGATGCGACCGGTGAAATCTACACCGGCACATCACACTGCGGATTTTGCAGAACTTGTCTGCAGCAATTCATTGCGTGGCAATGGATTAACGAATGCAGTGGGTGTTTTGAAGGAAGAAATGCGACGTCTAAACTCTATTGTTGTCACCTCTGCTGACGAAACGGCAGTACCCGCTGGTGGTGCGCTTGCGGTGGATCGAAATAACTTTTCTGCTCTTATCACAAGGAAGGTCAAAGAGCATCCATTGGTGACTGTTGTACTTGAGGAAATAAAAAAAATTCCTGAAGGAATCACAGTTATTGCTTCAGGACCATTAACATCAGAAAGTTTAGCAGAAGAAATCGCTGACTATAATGGTTCACATGGCTTTTATTTTTATGATGCAGCGGCCCCGATTATAGACAGTTCTACAATAGACCGTGAAAAAGTTTATTTGAAGTCTCGCTATGACAAGGGAGAGGCAGCGTACCTTAACTGCCCAATGACAGAAGAAGAATTTACGCGTTTTTATCACGCGTTGATCGAAGCGGAAGTTGCTCCACAAAAAGAATTTGAGAAAGAGAAATTTTTCGAAGGGTGTATGCCTATAGAAGTTCTTGCTAAGCGTGGAATAAAGACGATGCTGTTCGGACCAATGAAACCTGTAGGCTTAGAGGACCCAAAAACGGGCAAACGCCCTTATGCGGTAATTCAATTGCGACAGGATAACGCAGCGGCCTCCATGTACAATATCGTCGGTTTTCAAACGCATTTAAAATGGGGCGAGCAAAAACGTGTATTTCGAATGATTCCCGGTTTAGAAAATGCTGAGTTCCTACGTTATGGTGTAATGCATCGAAATAGTTTTATGAATTCTCCAGAACTATTAAAGCCCACTTATCAAAGCAAGAAGCGTAACGATTTATTTTTTGCCGGTCAGATGACAGGAGTAGAAGGGTATGTTGAAAGCGCAGGAAGTGGTCTTGTTGCAGGTCTTAATGCCGGAAGATTAGCTAAGGGAGAAGAGTTGCTTGAGTTCCCACGGGAAACTGCAATAGGTTCAATGGCTTATTATATTACCCACGCTGAGGGCAAGCATTTTCAGCCGATGAATGCTAATTTTGGTTTGTTTCCCGCTTTACCAGAACGCATTCGTGACAAAAAATTGCGTTATGAAACATTAGCAGAACGGGCATTAAATGCTTTATCAGCTATGACTATCTAATAGAAATCTCATTGCTTCTTGCAATGGGATTTTTTATTTTAAAAAAATATGGCGTATCCATGTCTATATTGAAAGTAATTGTGAAGTATCTGCAAATAATTGTTAGTATATTCGTGAAAAATCAATAAATTCTGACAATTCAATTGTAATTAAAAAGCTCTTATGCTACATTTGTGATATGTTTGTGAGGTGGAAAAAGTTTGGAAAATGAAGCCGCAATGCAAGAATTTATGACCTATTTAATAACGGAGCGAGGATATTCAGAAAAGACGAAAGAAGCGTATCAACGAGATCTAGATGATTTTTCTCATTTTCTAGAAAACTCTGGAGAAGCCTCTTTAATAGCAGTAGACCATTTGGATGTACGTGTTTATCTAGCCTTCTTAAATGATCAAAAATATAGTCGTAATACGATTAGTCGAAAAATTGCCAGTTTGCGATCTTTTTATCACTATTTGTTGAAACACGAAAAAATCAAAGAGAATCCTTTTTCTTATGTACACCTTAAAAAAAAGCAAGCACGACTTCCACGTTTTTTTTACGAGAAGGAAATTGAGCTTTTGTTCGATAGTGTTAACGGGACAAAACCATTGGATCAACGAAACCGCGCACTATTAGAAGTGCTTTACGGATCTGGGCTTCGAGTAAGTGAATGTGCAAACCTGACACTGTCAGTTATTGATTTAGATAATAGTGTGATGCTCATTCATGGTAAGGGAAACAAGGATCGCTATGTGCCGATAGGTTCCTATGCTGCGGATGCGATCCAAGAATTTATTCAAGACGGACGGAAAAAGTTAATGGATCATTTTGGCAAGGAGCATGATTACCTTTTTATTAATCATCGAGGAGAGCAAATTACCTCCACCGGAATCGAATATGTTCTTAATCAGCTTATTAAGAAAAGCAGCTTAACTAGCGACATTCATCCGCATATGCTCCGGCACACATTTGCCACACATTTACTTAATAATGGAGCAGATTTACGAACGGTTCAGGAGCTTTTAGGGCATGCCAATTTATCGACAACACAAATTTATACACACGTAACAAAAGAAAGTTTACAAAAAAGTTATCGCTCTTTTCACCCAAGAGCTTAAATTCAATGCAAAACGAAGGAGAGAACAAGATGTCTGAATCACAATTTCATTCAACAACGATCTGCGCGATCGAAAAAGATGGGAAATTAGCAATGGCAGGTGACGGTCAAGTCACTATGGGAGAACAAGTAATCATGAAAGGAACAGCTCGAAAAGTTCGTCGTATATACAACGGCAAAGTGGTCGTAGGATTTGCTGGAAGTGTAGCCGATGCATTTACTTTGGAAGAAAAGTTTGAGGGGAAATTAAACGAGTACAATGGAAATCTGCAACGTGCAGCAGTTGAATTAGCGCAAGAATGGCGTACACAACAAGCTATGAAAAATTTAGAAGCATTATTGATCGTTATGAACGATGAAGAAATGCTCTTAGTATCAGGAAACGGAGAGGTCATTGCACCAGATGATGGTATTTTGGCTATTGGATCAGGTGGAAACTATGCATTGGCAGCTTCTCGTGCCATGAAGAAGCACAACTCTGAAATGAGTGCTAAGGAAATCGCTGAAAGTGCATTGAATATTGCAGCTGATATTTGTGTGTTTACAAATCACAATATTATCGTAGAGGAAATGTAATGTATTAAGATGGTCCATTAAATTTTTAATCATTTATCCTCTAATAATCTGAATAAGGAGAATCCAAGATGACTGAAGTAAATAAAACACCAAAAGAAATTGTGAGTGATTTAGATCAATATATAATCGGACAAAATGAAGCAAAGCGCTCTGTAGCGATCGCTTTACGGAATCGTTACCGTCGCATGCAATTGGAAGAATCCATGCAACAAGAAGTGACGCCAAAAAATATTTTAATGATTGGGCCCACTGGTGTTGGTAAGACAGAAATTGCTCGACGTTTAGCTCGGATTGTCAAAGCACCATTCGTAAAAGTTGAGGCTACGAAATTTACAGAAGTTGGTTATGTAGGTCGAGATGTAGAATCAATGGTTCGTGATTTAGTCGAAAATGCAATTACGATTGTTGAAAAAGATCAATATTCAAAAGTCTATTCGCAAGCTTTGAAGCGAGCAAATAAGCGCTTAGTGAAAATCTTGGTTCCAGGAATCAAAAAGGAACAAAAGCAAAGCAGCAATCCTTACGAACAGATGATGAATATCTTTAATCAAGCACAGACCGAACCCAAAGAAGAGGTCACGGAAGATATTAAAGTTAATCGTCAAACGGTACAAGATCAATTAGAGAAAGGCTTACTAGATCAACGTGAAGTAACGATCGAAGTAACAGAACCCAAAAAATCAATGCCAATGAACAACGGATTAGAACAAATGGGAATTGATTTATCGGATACTCTTGGTGCTTTGACCCCTGAGAAAAAAGTTCAACGCACTGTAACGGTGAAAGAAGCGCAAGAACTATTAATAAAAGAGGAACAAGCACAATTAGTGAATGAGGGGGATATTTACACGGCAGCTATTAAATTAGCCGAGAGTTCAGGTATAATTTTTATTGACGAAATCGATAAAATCACTTCTAAGTCACAGCAAAATTCGGGTGAGGTTTCTCGTGAGGGTGTGCAGAGAGATATTCTGCCTATCGTTGAAGGCTCTCAAGTAAATACGAAATATGGTGCGATTCAAACAGACCATATTCTATTCATTGCAAGCGGTGCATTTAGTCTATCGAAACCGAGTGATTTGATTCCCGAATTGCAAGGTCGGTTCCCAATTCGCGTTGAATTAAGTGATTTATCGGCAGAAGATTTTGTTCAAATTTTGACTGAGCCGAATAACGCATTGATCAAACAATATATTGCTTTAGTTGGCACTGAGAATGTTGAGATTGTTTTCACACAGGAAGCAATTGAACGCATCGCACAAATCGCTTTTGATGTTAATCGTGAGACGGACAACATTGGTGCGCGACGATTACACACAATTTTGGAAAAATTATTAGAAGATCTTTTATTTGAAGCTCCAGATATGCAAATGGGAGAAATTAAGATTACCGAAGCTTATGTAGATGAAAAATTAGCTTCGATTGCGCAAAATAAAGATTTAAGTCGTTTCATTCTTTAAAAATGGAGGGGAAAAATGGAAACTTTATTAGAAAAAACACGTCAAATTAATAAGCTGATGCAGCAGAAAAATGCTTTTGAGCCAGCTGCGGAATTGCCTTATAATAATATGGCGCGCATTTTAGGGGATATTTTAGGCTCTTTGACGTATGTTATTGGGGCGGAAGGAGAGTTGTTGGGATTAAATGAGAAGATCGATATAAATACGGATCGTGTTCGTTCTTTTCTCGTAGATCGCCAATTTCCTGACAGTTATGTGGCTGAAATGAAGGAAGTTATAAAAACTGAAGCAAACATTCCCGTTGCGGATGAACTAACTGCTTTCCCAACGGAACGAGCAGAACTGTATCCAAATGGTTTGACGACGGTCATTCCGATTTTTGGGTCTGGTGAACGTCTCGGGACAATTGTATTGGCTCGTAAAGAAGGAGCCTTTGACGACGATGATCTCGTTTTAGCAGAATACGGTGCTACAGTAATCGGAATGGAAGTTTTATATCAACAGTTTTTGAATGTTGAAGAAAAAATCCGCAGCCAAACGGCTGTTCAAATGGCTATAAGCACTCTCTCATATAGTGAATTAAAGGCTGTAAAAGCAATTTTTGATGCATTAGAAGGCGATGAAGGTCGTTTAACTGCATCAAATATAGCTGATAAGATCGGAATTACTCGTTCAGTGATTGTGAATGCTCTAAGAAAATTAGAATCAGCAGGAATCATTGAATCACGGTCTTTAGGAATGAAAGGGACCTATTTAAAAGTCTTAAATCCATTATTTAAAGACGAGTTGGTAAAACATAAATAAGGAAGAATAAGGAGAATCCGAGCTTGTTCTAAGACTAAATAAATGAAAATTTGATTGTAAGAGTAGGAGTGGATACCATGTCAGTGACGATCAGTAATGATTTCTTGGAAGCAACAATAGACGAGAGAGGTGCCGAATTAACAAGTTTGCGCGCTAACGATATTGAATATATTTGGCAAGCAGATCCTAAATATTGGGGACGGCATGCGCCGTTTCTATTTCCTTTTGTCGGTCGATTGAAGAATGATGAGTATACGTATAAAGAAAAAACATATCCAATGGGACAACACGGTTTTGCTCGTGACAAAGATTTTAAAGTTGTTGAACATGCACAGGACAAAGCAATCTTCTTGCTTGAAAGTGATGAAGACACGAGAAAAATATACCCATTTGATTTTTCTTTGAGGATTAGCTATGAGGTTTGGGGTGAAGGGATTCGCATCCGATTTAATGTCGAAAATACTGGGACAGAAGAAATGATTTTTGCATTAGGCGGACATCCAGCGTTCAATATTCCTTTGACGGAGGATTTAAGTTTTGATGATTACTTTATTGCTTTTTCTCCTCAAAAATCACGGGTAAAAATCCCTCTTGAAGGACCCTTTACCAATTTGGATCAAAAAACAATTGGACAAACGAATACAAATATTCAATTGAGTCGTGAACTTTTTAAGGAAGATGCGCTGATCTATGAAACTCGAGGATTGAACGCGTATACTTTGGGCAGTGAAGAATCTTCACATAGCGTGACAGTAGCGTACAATAATATTCCTTATGTCGGGTTATGGTCACCGTATCCGTCTGACGCACCTTTTGTCTGTATTGAACCTTGGTGGGGATTTGCTGATACCGTTGATAGTACAGGTCGTTTAGAAGATAAAGAAGGAATGAATCGCCTGGTTCCAAATGGGGAATTCAATACAGAATTCTCAATTACAGTTAGTTAAAAATTTTGACTATAAAATAGTAGAAAAGTATAAAAAACGCCTACGAAAATTAGACAAAAAATCTAGTTTTCGTAGGCGTTTTTTTTGGATTGCACCTCGTATTATTAATCAAATAAAACATCCCAAGCAGCATGATTATGCGCTTCAAAGCACATTTCAATTTGTTTCTTTGTGTTCTTCTCTTCTGCTAATGAAGGGAGCGAAGACAAAGAGAACCAATCAATTTGTGTTGTTTCGATATTTTTGACAAAGTGTCCGCCGATTAAGCGGCACTCTACAAATATTTTACATACACTGTAGGCATAGCGAGGAAGATTATGTTTATTCCTATCCTGAACAGCGGTGATTCTTAAAGGTTCAACTGTCAATCCAGTTTCCTCGAATGTTTCCTTCACAGTGTTTTCTTTGATGGATTGATCAATATCTACCCATCCGCCTGGCAAAGACCATAATCTATTTTTTTCTTGAACAAGTAAAATCTTGTTGTCGGAAAATATGGCGGCTCGGGTGTCTAACTTAGGAGTAGGATACCCAACTTCTTCCGCAAATAATTGCCTTAAATGTGGAATGGGAATAGGTGATTGAACGGACAGCATCTCAGTGGCAATGGTACGAAGTCGTTCAAAGCGCTCTTGATCAAATGGATCTTTTGTATAAGTCAGACCAGCTTGTGCAAGTGCTTGAATCTCAATGGCCCAATCTAATAATTGTTCGTCCATTTATTTCTCCTTTTTATTTAATCCAAAAGAAACACGGTTTTCAGTCCCGGCCTTGATTCGCTGAATATTTTCTTTGTGGCGATAAATAATGTAACAAGTTAAGGCAAAACACACGAGCGTCAGAAGCCAATTAAAGGATGGTAAAATCGTAGGCCAAATAAAAGGCACGATAATAGACGAAATAGTTACGAAGATTGCCGAAGTAATACTAGCTGCACTGACCATGCTGGTGATAAAAAGAATGATTAAAAAAAATACTAGCGAATAAAAGAAAAACAGTGGAGCAAAACCTAGCAGCATACCCGCACTGGTGGCAACGGCCTTTCCTCCCTTGAATCCTGCAAAAATAGGCAACGTGTGCCCAATGACCGCTACTAAACCAAACCACAGCGGATTCACATCTAAATGAAAAATGACTGGCAAACATGTTGCTAAGGTTCCCTTCAATAAGTCCATTGCGAAAACAACAAGTCCTGCTGTTCTGCCCAATACACGAAATGTGTTGGTAGTCCCCGAATTGCCGCTGCCAAAATCACGTATGTCCTTCTTAAAGAAAAATTTTCCGATCCAAATACCAGAGGGGATAGAACCTAAAAGATAGGCTAAGACTAAAAGTATCGCGGTTTTCATATGAATCCTCATTTCTCTGTTTGTAAGGCTATTTTAGCAGATTTCAAAAGAGTGAACAAATTCTAATCACGTGATATACTATTTATCATAGAATGACAAAAAAATAATCTGAGTGAGGGAAAACTAATGACGTTTCAGAATCCTAGTCAAGAAAAAATCTTTCAGTATCTAGATGAAGCGAAAGTGATCGCAGTAGTTGGTTTGAGTGATAAACCTGAAAAAACCAGTTATCAAATCGCAGATGTTTTAAAATCGCATGGGTATAAATTATACGGCATTAATCCTAAACTGGCTGGAAAAATAATTAATGAGATTCCAGTTGTAGAGAATTTATCGGCGGTTCCAGAAACAATTGATATTGTGGATGTTTTTAGAAGAAGTGAATTTTTACCAGACGTCGCAAAAGATTTTTTAACAGCGGATGCAAAAGTTTTCTGGGCACAGTTGGGTTTGAGTAGCGATGAGGCGGCAAGAATCCTGCAAGAAAAAGGATTTACGGATATTGTCATGGATCGTTGTATCAAGATTGAATTGAACAAAAAAGCGTGATCAATGAGTTGATTTTCTTAAAAAAAAAGCTTAAAATGCCTTTTCGGAAGCAGGAGAGGCTTTTTTTTTACGCTTTTTTAGCGTATCATACAAATGATGTACTTTGGATAAGAAAGCTAGTTTAACTTTTTACGCGAGAGTGAGTCGCGTAGTTAAATGGCCTATAGTATGGTACGAACAAATTTATTTCTATGTAAATAGATCATTACGTTTAGAAGTTAGGAGCTGTAGGATTGGCTAAGATGAACAATGAATACAATGACGCTTCGATCCAAGTGCTAGAGGGATTAGAAGCGGTTAGAAAACGTCCAGGAATGTATATTGGATCGACTGATAGTCGTGGCTTGCATCATTTAGTTTATGAGATCGTAGACAATGCAGTTGATGAAGCATTATCAGGGTATGGAAATGAAATTGATGTGACACTTCATTCTGATAATAGTATTGAAGTTAGCGACAAAGGACGAGGAATGCCTGTTGGGATGCATGCTTCAGGAATTCCAACTGTTGAGGTAATCTTTACGATTCTTCATGCTGGTGGTAAATTTGGTCAAGGCGGCTATAAAACTTCAGGAGGACTACATGGTGTAGGTGCCAGTGTAGTAAATGCGTTATCTGAATGGTTAAACGTCACGATTGTTCGGGATGGTGTTGAGTACCGCGAAGAATTTAAAGACGGGGGTAAGCCTCAAGGAACCTTAAAAAAAATCGGAAAGACTCGTAAACCAAACGGAACAACTGTACAATTTTTGCCAGATGCTCAAATTTTTTCGACATTAAATTTTTCTTATGAAACGTTATCCGAACGTCTAAGAGAGTCCGCCTTCTTATTACGTGGAGTGAAAATTACATTAACGGACTTACGTGGTGAAGAAAAAGTATCGGAAGTCTTTCATTTTGAAGAAGGTATTAAGGAATTTGTTGAGTATTTAAATGAAGATAAAGATACGTTGACACCTGTCGTCTATTTTTCAGGAGAACGTGAGGGCATCGAAGTTGAGTTTTCTTATCAATACAATGATGGCTATTCAGAAAATCTTCTTTCCTTTGTAAATAACGTACGAACAAAAGATGGCGGTACTCATGAATCAGGTATGAAAACTTCTATGACTAAGGCGTATAACGAATACGCTAGAAAATCTGGGTTATTGAAGGAAAAGGATAAAAACTTGGAAGGAACAGATTTTCGTGAGGGCCTTTCTGCTGTTTTGTCTGTTCGTATTCTAGAAAACTTATTGCAGTTTGAAGGTCAAACGAAGGAAAAACTGGGAACACCAGCAGCCCGCGGAGCAGTTGATAGCGTGATTGGTGAGCAAATGGGTTTTTATCTTCAAGAGAACAGTGAAAATAGTCAAATGTTGGTTCGTAAGGCGATCAAAGCCCGTGAGGCCCGTGAAGCTGCTCGCAAGGCACGTGAGGAAAGTCGAAATGGGAAAAAACGAAAAAAAGGCGAATCGCTACTTTCTGGTAAATTAACGCCAGCGCAATCACGAAATGCTGCAAAAAATGAACTCTTCTTAGTCGAAGGAGACTCTGCGGGAGGATCTGCCAAACAAGGACGAGATCGGAAATTCCAGGCAATTTTACCGTTGCGAGGAAAAGTTATTAATACTGAAAAAGCAAAAATGCAAGATATTCTAAAAAATGAAGAAATCAATACAATGATTTATACGATTGGTGCGGGTGTCGGTCCTGAGTTTTCAATTGAAGACTGCAATTACGACAAAATTATTATTATGACCGATGCGGATACCGATGGTGCTCATATTCAAGTATTACTATTAACATTCTTTTATCGCTACATGAAGCCGTTGATTGAGGCAGGAAAGATTTATATTGCTTTGCCGCCTTTATATAAAGTTTCGAGAGGGACTGGACGAAAGCAAATCATTGAATATGCATGGACAGATGACGAATTAAAAGATGTGACAAAACAAGTTGGAAAAGGGTACATGTTGCAACGCTACAAAGGTCTTGGGGAGATGAATGCAGAGCAATTATGGGAAACCACTATGGATCCTGAACACCGTACGCTCGTTCGTGTACGAATTGACGATGCTGCCCAAGCGGAACGTCGTGTAACGACCTTAATGGGAGACAAAGTTGAACCGCGTCGTAAATGGATCGAAAATCATGTTCAGTTTACTTTAGAAGAAGATGGAAGTTTATTGGACAATAAAGAAGAAGCGTCTATTGGCGGAGTATCTGAACAACAAGAATCAGAAAAAGAAGCGGACGATGTAAAAGTAATCAGCTTGTTTGATGAGTAGGAGGTGGTCAAAGAATGGATACGAAAAGTTCAATTCAAGAATTAACATTGGAAGAAGTAATGGGGGACCGTTTTGGCCGCTATTCAAAATATATTATTCAAGAAAGAGCACTACCTGATATTCGTGATGGTTTGAAGCCTGTACAGCGACGAATTTTGTTTGCTATGAATAAAGATGGGAACACTTATGATAAAGGGTTCCGAAAATCAGCTAAATCTGTCGGTAATATTATGGGGAATTACCATCCGCATGGGGATAGTTCCATATACGATGCAATGGTTCGGATGAGCCAAGATTGGAAGCTGCGTCAAGTTTTAATTGAAATGCACGGAAATAATGGTTCAATGGACGGAGATCCGCCGGCGGCTATGCGTTATACAGAAGCGAGATTATCACAATTAAGCGGCGAGATGCTTAATGACATCGAGAAAGAAACCGTTGATTTTGTTTGGAACTTTGATGATACAGAAAAAGAACCCACCGTTTTACCTGCAGCTTATCCTAACTTATTAGTGAATGGCTCAACCGGTATTTCTGCTGGTTATGCAACTGAGATACCTACACATAATCTGTCTGAAGTAATTGATGGTGCGATTTACTTGATCGATCATCCGAATGCATCTTTAGATAAGATTATGGACTATATTCCTGGACCAGATTTCCCTACAGGTGGAATTTTACAAGGGAAGGCTGAAATAAAAAAAGCCTATGAAACAGGTAAAGGAAAAGTTATTTTACGCTCTAAAACGTCTATCGAGCCACTAAAGGGCGGTAAACAGCAAATTGTTATTCATGAAATTCCTTATGAAGTTAACAAAGCAGTTTTGGTTAAAAAAATGGACGAAATTCGATTGAATAAAAAGATCGACGGCATAGCTGAAGTACGTGATGAGTCTGATCGTACCGGATTGCAGGTAGTTGTAGAGTTAAAGAAAGATGCCAATGCAGAAGGTATTTTAAATTATTTATTCAAGAACACGGACTTACAAATTAATTATAATTTCAATATGGTAGCGATTGATAATATGACGCCGCAACAAGTCGGCTTAAAACATATTTTAGAGAGCTATGTTGAGCATCGTAAATCTGTGATCACGAAGCGCAGTCAATATGAACTTACAAAGGCTTTAAAACGACAACATATTGTTGAAGGCTTGATAAAAGCTTTATCGATTCTTGATGAAGTGATTGCAACCATTCGCGGAAGTAAGGATAAAAAAGATGCGAAAAGCAACTTGGTTGAACGTTTTGATTTCAGTGAAGAACAAGCTGAGGCAATTGTGACGTTGCAACTTTATCGATTAACAAATACAGATATTACTCAATTAGAAAAAGAAGCAGATGAATTAGCTTCTGAGATTAAAGAATTACACTTGATTCTGAATAGCGAGAAAGAATTACACAAGGTAATGAAACAAGAGTTGCGTCAAATTAAAAAGAATTATGGCAATCCTCGTTTAACAAAAATCGAAGATGAAATTAGTGAAATTAAAATTGAGACAGAAGTACTGATAGCTCAAGAAGATGTCATTGTGACACTCACAAAAGAAGGCTACTTAAAACGAAGCAGTGTGCGTTCGTATAATGCTTCGCGTCCAGATGAGCATGGAATGAAAGATGGCGACTCGATTATATTTATTGATAAATTAAGCACTCTGGACCATTTACTGATTCTCACAAATCATGGAAATATGATTTATCGACCAATTCACGAAATCACCGAATTGAAGTGGAAAGACGTTGGCGAACATATTTCGCAAACAATTACTAATTTATCAATGAGCGAAGAAATCATTGCCGCATTTCCTTACAAAGAAATCGATGCCAATAAGCTCTTCATCTTTATGAGTAAAGAGGGGATGATCAAACAGACTCGTATGTCTGAATTTTCTCCTTGGAGGACGTATCGTAGTCGACCAACCGCAGCAATGAAAATGAAAAATGATTCCGACCAAATTGTTTCTGTCTTCTTGACAAGCGATGTTCGCAACGTAGATGTTTTCATTGCGTCACATCGTGCGTTTGGATTACGGTATCCTTTAGAAGAAGTTCCAGTTGTTGGGGCGAAGGCTGCTGGAGTCAAGGCAATTAACCTAAAAGAAGGGGATTATGTCGTATCTGGTGCGTTGGTACCATCGGAAGGCGACTCGCCAATTCTTTTACTTAGTCAACGGGGAGCCGCAAAACGGATGCTTGCCCAAGAGTTGCCGCAGTTAGGCAGAGCAAAACGTGGTCTGATGATTTTCCGTGAGTTGAAAAAGAATCCGCATCGTTTGGTGTACATGACTACGTATACAGAGGGAACACTCATTTTGACTACCAATAAAGGAATTGAGAAAGAGTTGGAAATTTCTAAAGTAGCCATTAGTGATCGAATCTCTAACGGAACATTCACAATTGACGAAAAACAAGATGGCGCGCTTTTCTATGCGTATCATCCGCAAGAATTGATTGAAGAATAATGTTCTGTACTATATGATTATGTTACAGACGGGTATCTGTTTTAAAACAGATACCCGTTTTTTTAATCACAAATTTACGAGTTTCTGGTCTTTAAATTTAATATTTAATAAAGAATAAATATAGTTAGATGCTTTTGTACCAACGGTTGTAGGCTTTTTCAGAATAGAAATTATTTTCTAATTAATCTTTCACAAGGAAAGGCTTGCATAAAAGAATTTATGTGTTATACTTTGTTCGTAAAGCTGTAGCAATGAAGTTTTTATATTCTAAGGAGGTCCTTTTGAATGGGAACTGCAACAAATGAACTAGAAAAGATGAAGAACACTGAGAAGTCTGCATGGGAAGGCTTTAAGGGGCATCTGTGGAAGAGTGAAATCAATACTCGTGATTTTATTCAAGCAAACTACACACCTTATGAAGGCGCTGCCGATTTCTTAGCAGATCCAACAGAATCAACAAACGAATTATGGGGCAAGCTACAAGAACTTCAAAAACAAGAACGTGAAAACGGCGGCGTATTGGATATGGAAGCAGATATTGTCTCTGCAGCCAATGCTTATGGTGCTGGATATATTGATGAAAGTATGAAAGAGAAAGAAACAATCGTCGGTATTCAAACAGACAAACCATTAAAACGTGCATTCATGCCTTATGGTGGTATTCGTATGGCAGAAGAATCGCTTGAAAGATACGGTTACACTCCAAATCCTAAATACACTGAAATCTTTAATGATTATCACAAAACGCACAATCAAGCAGTTTTCGATGTATATACGCCTGAGATTCGTGCGGCTCGTCGTGCGAAAATTATTACGGGACTTCCTGATACTTACGGACGTGGTCGAATTGTTGGAGATTACCGTCGTGTAGCTCTATACGGAATTGATTATTTAATGGAACAAAAATTAAAAGATCATGCAAATTCTGGACACGGTCAGTTTACAGAAGAAGACATTCGTTTGCGTGAAGAAATCAGCGATCAATACAAAGCATTGAAACGTATCAAAGAGATGGCAGAAGCCTATGGGTTTGATATTTCTCGTCCAGCTGAAAATGCGACTGAAGCTGTACAATGGACATATTTTGGCTACTTAGCTGCCATTAAAGAACAAAATGGTGCTGCAATGTCAATCGGACGTGTATCTACTTTCTTGGATATTTATATCCAACGCGATATTGAAAATGGAACAATGACTGAAGAACAAGCGCAAGAATTAATTGATCATTTAGTAATGAAATTACGTATGGTTAAATTTGCTCGGATTCCTTCATATAATGAATTGTTCTCTGGCGACCCAGTTTGGGCAACACTTTCAATCGCAGGTATGGGTATGGACGGACGTACTTTAGTTACTAAGAATGATTTCCGTTTCCTACACACGTTGGAAAACATGGGACCATCCCCAGAACCGAACTTGACTGTATTATATTCTTCTCGTTTACCTGAAGGATTTAAGGACTACGCAGCGAAAATCTCGATCGATACTTCTTCGATCCAATACGAAAATGATGATGTTATGCGCCCAGTGTGGTTAGACGACTATGCGATCTGCTGCTGTGTGTCTGCTACACAGACAGGGAAAGAAATGCAATTCTTTGGTGCTCGTGCCAACTTAGCTAAAGCTTTGTTGTATGCGATCAACGGTGGGGTCGATGAAAAATCTAAAGCGCAAGTCGGTCCTGATCTGCGTCCAATTGAATCAGATGAAGCATTGGACTTCGACGACGTGATGGCTAAATATGATGATATGTTAGAATGGTTAGCTGGAATGTATGTGAATACTTTAAATGCGATTCACTATATGCATGATAAATATTATTATGAAGCGGCTGAACTAGCCTTAATGGATACGAACTTGAAACGTACTTTTGCAACAGGAATTGCTGGATTCTCTCATGTTGTTGACTCATTGGCTGCAATCAAGTATGCGAAAGTATTCCCAGTTCGTGATGAAGATGGTATCGTTACTGACTTTAAGATAGATGGCGATTTCCCTAAATACGGAAATGACGACATGCGTGCAGATGATTTAGCCGTTTGGCTATTGAAGACATTCATGGAGAAATTAGAACACTATCATACTTACCGTAATTCAGAACCAACAACATCAATTTTAACGATTACTTCAAATGTTGTTTACGGAAAAGCAACTGGAGCAATGCCTGATGGACGTAAAGCAGGCGAACCGCTAGCTCCTGGAGCAAATCCTTCTTACGGTGCTGAGCAAAACGGACTATTAGCATCTCTTAACTCGTTAACAAAATTACCTTATGAATACGCGTTAGATGGTATTTCAAATACACAAAGTATTAATCCAGATGCTTTAGGTCACGATGAAGATGAACGTATTGAAAACTTGACGAACGTTTTAGACGGCTACTTTGATCAAGGGGCTCATCATTTAAACGTGAACGTTTTCGGAAAAGAAAAATTAGTCGATGCAATGGAACATCCAGAAAAAGAAGAATATGCTAACTTTACAATTCGGGTTTCTGGCTACGCTGTTAAATTTATTGATTTAACACGTGAACAACAAGAAGATGTAATCAGTCGTACATTCCACGCAAAAATGTAATTACTGATTCAATAAATGAAGTGGTTCGTAAGGGCGGATGGACGGAGGTCTATTCGCCTTACTTACTATCATGGTTTTATAAGGAACGATTAAAAATTTCGGAAGAAGTTTTATATATAAGGGAGGACTGTTTATGTCTACTGTGGCTGAACAACCTATTGTCGGAAATGTCCATTCAATCGAGAGTTTCGGATCTGTAGATGGTCCAGGGGTGCGCTTTATTGTGTTTATGCAAGGTTGCCGCATGCGCTGTCAATTTTGTCATAATCCAGATACTTGGAAGATCAATGATCCGAAGTCAAAAAAGAGAACCGCTGACGATATTTTAAAGGAAGCGTTGAATTATCAAAGCTACTGGGGTAAAAAGGGTGGAATAACTGTAAGTGGTGGAGAACCTTTGCTGCAAATTGATTTTTTAATTGATTTATTCAAAAAAGCGAAAGAAATGGGAATCAACACGACTTTAGACAGTTGTGGCAAGCCGTTTACTTTTGAAGAGCCGTTCTTTTCCAAGTTTGAAGAATTAATGGAATACACTGATTTGATTTTATTCGATATTAAACAAATTGATAACCAAAAACACAAAGAATTAACTGGTCACACCAATGACAATATTTTAGAGATGGCGAAATATCTTTCAGATATTAATAAGCCTGTTTGGATTCGACATGTATTAGTACCTTTTAGAAGCGACTACGACGAATTTTTAATTCGATTAGATAAATTTATTAAGAGCTTGAATAATGTTGATAAAGTAGAAATTTTGCCCTATCACACGATGGGTAAGTATAAGTGGGAAGAGATGGGACTAAAATATCCTCTAGAAGGAATCGAATCACCAACAGATGATCGTGTAGAAAATGCAAAAAAATTATTGCATACAGAGGATTACAAAGGCTATTTAAAACGTAAAAATTAGATAACTTGAAGGGAAAGGACAAGAGAAATTGTTGTCCTTTTTATTTATGTAAATAGTTAATAGATTGAAAATTACAGGTATTATTTTTGAAAAAGGCAGCATCTGGTTGCTCTTTTGCTTTTTTTTGATATGATAAAGAAGAACCTATTTAAAGGAGCGAATCAACTATGGGAAAAGTTTTAATTTTTGGACATCAAAATCCGGATACAGATGCAATCGGAGCAGCGATTGCTTACGCCAACTTGCAAAAAGAATTGGGTGTCGATGCAGAAGCAGTGGCGCTAGGAACACCAAATGAAGAGACGCAATTCGCTTTGGACCACTTCGGTTTGACGGCTCCTCGTGTGGTAGAAAAAATGGCGGTTGAAGCAAGTGACGTTATGCTAGTCGACCATAATGAATTCCAGCAAAGTGCCGCTGATATTGAAGAATTAAATATATTGGCAGTAGTGGATCATCACCGGATCGCAAATTTCCAAACAGCAAATCCTCTTTACTACCGTGCTGAGCCTGTGGGCTGTACTTCTACGATTGTTTTAAAGCTTTATAAAGAAAACAATATTGCTGTTCCAGCGAAAATTGCAGGTATGATGTTATCAGCAATTGTATCTGACACGTTGCTATTCAAATCACCAACATGCACGCAAGAAGATATTGATGCAGCTAACGAATTAGCTGAAGTTTCAGGAGTCGATTTAAATAGTTATGGACTTGACTTATTAAAAGCAGGAACGAACTTAGGCACTAAAACAGAAGCAGAATTGTTAGACTTAGATGCTAAATCATTCCCGATGGCTGACAAAACAGTTCGTATTGCTCAAGTAAATACTGTTGATCTTGCAGAAGTGTTTATACGTCAGGAAGCGCTACGGGATGCTATGTTAGAAGAAAACGTCAAAAACGGATATGATCTATTCTTATTGCTTGTTACGAATGTATTGGATTCTGATTCGGAACTTTTGGTAGCAGGAGAGCCGAGAGAAATGGTCACAGAAGCATTTCAGGTGAAGCTTGAAAATGACCGTGCTTTCTTACCAGGAGTAGTATCACGGAAGAAACAAATCGTTCCTCAATTGACGGAAGCATTTGAAAAATAAATTAACGTATGTAAAGTGGACTTTTGTAAGTCCACTTTTTTGTGGAAATTTTCAAATAGGAATATAATCATGGAGATATCCATTCAAGAAAGTAGGAAGCTATGCAAATCTATACAAATAATAGAAAGACGGAACAACTAGTTGGGCAATTAGAAGTAAAGAAATTACTCAATTATTTTGAGCAATTACATGAACCCGTGATTTTAAGAGAAATCCGGAAAAAATTCCCTGATATGAAACATTTGGATAAGCATTTGGATTTTTTAATTGATAATGGTTTTATTTCAAGGAAAGATCGGCGATATTATTTTCGTTTAGAGATAACAAAGGAATATCCGTTAAATAAAGAAATCAATGACTTTATTCAGGAATATGCAACCAAGTTCTCAAGAGAAGAACTTTTGGTTTGGCTGGGAGAAAATTTTTGGAGTGATGAAGTAGATAAGGTTCTTGCAGTGGATTTTCCGATGCCAACGCGTGAAAGGTTAGACAGTAAAAACGTTCGATTAGTGACTATTAATCGTGGTGGAGAGTTGCCAGAAACATTACCAAACTATTTTGAGCATATCGACCAACCTGCACTATTTCCAAATTTAGCTAAATTAATCGGAGACGTTCATGCTGAATTTTTTACAAATCAATTGGAGTTGATTCTTGAACGAGTAATTTCAGGAAAAAAACCGCGTCGCGATTCAATTTTTCTTCAAAGTCTATTAACAAGTCAAACGATAACTTCTGATCCTGACTGGCAAGTGATTGTGCCGGTGTTTGAGAACGTTCCTTCAGTTCCTTTTCCAGCAGAAATGACTAAGGACCTGCAATTTTTCTTTGCGCGTCAACTAGCGGATTCTTTATTGAAGGAGCAAAAAAGTTTTACATATTTGATAAAAAAGAGGTCCTGATCCATGCAGCGAATCATAAAAGGCATCATTTTAGTTATTAGCTTCTTATTGGTTTTCGGAGGCATTTATTATGCGAAGTTCCGATATTTTGGACCTGGAACCTTGCCTAAGCAGAAAGACGTTCATTATTCCAATGTACCAACAGTCTTTATACATGGTTACGAAGGAAACTCTTTTTCGTTTGGTCCATTACTTCGTCAACTTGAAAGAGACAACATTGCAAAACGTGAAATGACGATTGTTGTTCAGGCGGACGGCAAGTTGTCTGTAGAAGGCAAGTTAAAGAATATGAATGATAATCCGACAATTATGGTTCTTTTTTCAAAAGATGTTCCAGATGAAATCACTCAAAGTCAATGGATTGATACAGTGATGCGCTATTTATACGAACAAAAAATTACGAGAGTAAACTTAGTGAGCCATTCAATGGGAGGTGTCTCTTCTCTTCGATACTTGTTGGAATATGCAGGAGATAGAACGCCTTCAGTAGAAAGGTTTGTCGCAATTTCGGCACCGTTTAATGATCTAGAAATTGCTGAAGACACAGAGGATGTATTTGCTTATGAAATGACTGATGGGGGGCCCACTGGCGAAACCCCGATTTATCAATACTTTGATAAGGCGATGAATAAACTGCCGTCAAATTTAAACGTGTTAAGCGTCGCTGGAGATTTAGGCGACGGATCCGCTAGCGATGGCTCCGTTTCGACACATAGTGCATTTGCGTTACGGTTACTATTTAAAAAGCATGCTAAAAGTTATCAAGAATTAATTGTGAAAGGCGCAGGACACTCATCAATTACGAAAAGCGCGGAGTTGAAAAATGAATTGATCCGTTTTATTTGGAAAAAAGCAGCATGAAGTTAAGGCTTCATGCTGCTTTTTTGACGTTTGCGCACTTTTTTTGTCCAAAATCCACCAGAAATATATTTGGGTTCGTAGGAAATGATAAAGGCGCGGTCTTCGACTTCTTTTATCAACGCATAGAGGGTTCGTTCTGTTTTACGAGGCGATAAGATTTCAAGAACCATTCGTCCACCCTCTAGTCCCTCACCGTAGGATTGTGTGACCCCATAGCCGTTGTTACGAAGAATACGTGGTAAGCTCGCTTCTTGGTCTGTATTTGTCGGCAAAATGACAGTAACCATAATATAGCCAAGTGCTAACTTGTCTTCAATCTTGATCCCGACGCTTATGCCAATAGCATAGCCTAAAGCGTAAGTAAGTAAATTAAGAGGATTGTCTAAACGGTTCAATACCATCGACAGTCCAAGAATGTAAATCGTGATCTCAACCATACTCATCAATGGGGCCAATACTCGGTAGCCCTTCATCGTGAGCATAAATCGAAGGGTGTTTAAGGTGACGTAGGAAAAGTTGATAACAAAGATCATCAGCAGCATTTTTATGTCAATCATTATAAAACCTCCAAATTCATGTGATTTATTCTATAGTCAATCATTTATCCAATTCTTTTTTCTATGGGTACTAGCCTAACGATTATTTTTCTAAAACGCAAATAGAAGGAAAAAAAGATTAAAATCTTTTTTTGTTAGTGGTCAAAAAAGCGAAAAATATATATAATGATTGTTATTTTTTGGAGAAAAATTGAATTATTTTAAGGAATTGAAATTTTTGTCTTCTATTTTAATTCTTATTATAATATAATATTAGGTAAGGACATTTAATAATGTGGAGTCAGAATAATAGAACGCTTAACGAGTTGTTTGTTAAGTCTTTGTGTTATTATAATAGAACAAAGAATGTTTTTATTATTAGACTTTGCACATCGAAATGTAATCTAAGGACGCTTCGCCGTTCATTTGAAAAGGTGGTTCTCATGGAAAATTATAATCAAGTTGGAACGCAACATGTGGAAGATGCTAAGAGAACATTTTTGTCTGGCGAGAATTTTTATGCGCAACATTTATTAGGAGCGCATCAAGTGCAGGACGGCTACGTTTTTCGAGTATGGGCACCCAATGCATTAGCAGTATCTCTAGTAGGTGATTTTAACGATTGGCAAGATCTCCCGATGAAGAAAGACGAAGATAGTGGGATTTGGGAAGTGTTCACGAACAGTGCGAAAGAAGGAGAATTGTACAAATTCAAAGTGCAACAGGCAAATGGTCGAGAAATTTTAAAGATTGATCCTTTTGCTGTTCGATTTGAGAAAAGGCCTGGAGATGCCGCAGAACTATATACTTTCCCTGAAAAAAAATGGAAAGATGGTCTTTGGCGAGGGCGCAGTAAGCGTTCCAATGCTTTTAAACGACCTATGAGTATTTATGAGGTTCATGCGAGTTCTTGGAAGCATCACGAAGACGGCACCCCTTATAGTTTCACGGAGTTAAAAGAGGAGCTCATCCCATATTTAGTTAGCATGAATTATACTCACATTGAATTTATGCCGCTAATGGAGCATCCGTTAGGCAGATCTTGGGGATATCAATTGATCGGGTATTTTGCGTTTAGTTCATATTATGGTTCACCAGCAGAATTTCAAGATTTTGTCGAAGCTTGTCATCTAAATAACATTGGTGTATTCGTTGACTGGGTACCTGGTCACTATTGTATCAACGATGACACGTTGCCTTATTACGATGGCACCCCTCAATTTGAATATACGGATTCTGATCGGGCAAAAAACAATCGTTGGGGTTCGATTAACTTTGATCTCGGGAAACCACAAGTTCAAAGCTTTCTGATTTCCAGTGCAATGTTTTGGATCGAGATGTTTCATATTGACGGCTTTCGTGTGGATGCGGTCTCCAGTATGATCTATCGGGACTATGATGACGGTCCATGGACGCCGAATCATGAGGGCGGAAATCGTAATTTTGAAGGCTATTATTTTCTACAAAAATTGAATGCTGTAATTAAATTAGCACATCCCAACGTAGTGATGATCGCGGAAGAAAGCTCTTCTGAAACTCCAGTGACTGGTATGATCGAAAGCGGTTCTTTAGGCTTTGATTTCAAATGGAATATGGGATGGATGAACGATATTTTGCGTTTTTACGAGATGGACCCAGTATACCGAAAAGACAATTTTAACTTGATTACTTTTTCATTCATGTACATGATGCAGGAGAATTTTATATTGCCGCTGTCACATGACGAAGTGGTTCATGGTAAAAAGAGCCTGATGCATAAAATGTGGGGAGATCGGTACAAGCAATTTGCGCAGTTAAGAAATATGTACACGTACTTCATGACCCACCCAGGGAAAAAATTAATGTTTATGGGTGGTGAATGGGGCCAGTTTCTAGAGTGGAAGTTTGACGAAGGTTTAGAGTGGGAAGATTTGAAGGATGCGAAGAATCATTCAATGTTGCAGTTCACTTCAGAACTAAATCATTTTTACAAAAAACAAACGGCTTTATGGGAAATGGAAGATTCCTATGAAACAATTGAAATTATTGATGCAGATAATACCGAGGAGTCCGTTTTGTCATTCATTCGCAAAGGAAAACGAAAGAAAGATTTCTTGATTGTCATTTTGAATATGACCCCAATTGAACGTAGAGATTTTCGTATCGGTGTTCCATACCCAGGAGCTTATACTGAAGTTTGGAATACAGAAATGGAAGAATTTGGCGGAACATGGACAAAACACAACGCAGATTGTCAAAGTGAATCAATTGAATTTAAAGAGTACGGACAGTCGATTAAAACGACAGTCCCTGCCTTAGGAGCAATTATTTTAAAACCAGAGTCAATCAATATACGTAAGAAATAGAGGGGAGGTCGATGAAGGAAAGTCCTTCATCAAATAAAATGAAAACAGAGATATTAGCAATGATTTTAGCCGGTGGGAAAGGTTCTCGCTTAGGCAAACTTACACAAAAAATTGCAAAACCTGCTGTCCCTTTTGGCGGTCGCTATCGGATTATCGATTTTACATTAAGTAATTGTATCAATTCAGGGATCAACAATGTCGGTGTAGTAACACAGTATCAACCACTCGCACTAAACAATCATATTGGCAATGGTTCCAGCTGGGGGTTTGATGGACTTAATTCTGGCGTCACTATCCTACAGCCGTATTCAAGCAATGATGGAAGTAAATGGTTTGAAGGAACAGCGCACGCTATCTATCAAAATATGGATTATATCGATCAAATGGACCCGCAATACGTTCTGGTATTATCAGGGGATCATATTTACAAAATGGATTATGAGTCTATGTTGGAGGATCATAAAGCAAACAACGCTTCATTGACAGTTGCTGTGATCGAAGTCCCTATTGATGAGGCTTCGCGTTTCGGTATCATGAATACGGATGATAACGATCGGATTATTGAGTTTGAAGAAAAACCGGAGGAGCCTAAGAGTGATTTAGCTTCGATGGGTATTTATATCTTTAACTGGAGTCGTCTACGGAGTGTCCTGTTAAACAGCTACAAAAAAGATGATCAAATGTTGGATTTCGGTAAACATGTTATTCCGGCGTATCTTGAAAGCGGCGAAAATGTTTTTGCCTATCGTTTTGACGGTTACTGGAAAGATGTCGGTACCATTGATTCGCTTTGGGAAGCAAGTATGGAATTTATCGATCCGGGTCATAGCCTAAATATTCGCGATAAAAACTGGCGTATTTTAGCAAAAAATACAATTTCTCCACCACATTTCTTGACGGAAAACGCAGATGTAAAGAACTCATTAGTTGTGGATGGCTGTTATGTCGCTGGTAAAGTGGAGCATAGTATTTTGTCGAACGATGTTCAAGTCAAAGAAGGTGCAAAAGTCATTGATAGTGTCATCATGCCTGGTGCAACAATTGGCAAGAATGTACAAATTACGAAAGCGATCATCGGAGAAAATGCAATTATCGGAGACGATGCTGTCGTTGATGGATCAGATGAAATCGCGGTTGTGGGATATTCAGAAGTGATTGGAGTGTTGACAAGTGAGAGCGAATAAAATGTGTGCCATTATGGGTAATGTATACGAATGCCCAGAATTATTACCTTTAACTGAAAAAAGACCACTAGCAACGCTGCCTTTCGATTGCAAGTATCGTCTGATCGACTTCAATCTGTCGAATGCAATTAATGCCAATATTAAATCTGTCTATATGGTCTTTAATCAAGGAACAACAAAATCTGTTTTCGATCATATTGGCGGTGGACGTGAATGGCATTTGGATAGTGTTGATAGTCGCTATTTTATCCATTTTTATCAGGATTTCTTAAAAAAGAAAGCAGAAGGTCGTCCGTACTTTGAATCTGTAATCGACTATTTGAATAAGTCAAAATCAGAATATACCGTCTTTATGGGGAATCGTATGCTCTGCAACATCGACTTAGAAGCAGTGCTGAAAATTCATCAACAAAGCGATAGCGTTATGACTGTCGTTTATAAAAAAATGTCCAAAGATCATATTTATCGACAAGATGAAATCATCGAAGTAGATAATCATGGGATTGTCCAAGGACATCATAATTTCTTGGAAGACACGACTGGGGACGAAATGCTGAATCTTGGCATGAAGATATTTGTCTGTCGGACGGATTGGATGATTGATGCATTGAATGAAGGGCAAAAAAATGGTGGGCCAGTCGCTATTTTAGACTTTTTGACAATGATTATGAGTAAAGTGAAAACCTCTGCTTATGAATATACGGGTTATTTAAGTAATATTTTTGATATTAAATCTTATTATGATGCGAATATGTCAATGCTTGATCCTAAAAAATTCACTTCATTGCTTTATTCAAAACAAAAAATCTATACAAAATTAAAAAATGAGGTCGCAACGTATTATTCACCTTCATCAGAAGTGACGAACAGCCAATTTGCAACAGGGTGTATTGTTGATGGAAAAGCCCACAGCTCTCTTTTTTCTAGAAGTGTGGTAATTGAAAAAGGTGCTGATATTTCAGATTCAATAGTTATGGCTAGTTGTACTATTCGTGAAAATGCGTTCATCAAACACGCAATTTTGGATAAAAATGTCGTAGTAGAGTCAGGCGTAAAAATCATCGGTTCAGCTGAAAAACCTGTAGTAATTAAGAAAAATACACACGTATTAAGCGATGTATACGGAGGCGAATAAGCTTGAAAACATTATTTGTAGCAGCTGAATGTGCTCCTTTTTTCAAAACAGGGGGATTGGGTGACGTTGCAGGGGCTTTGCCAAAGGCGCTGAAAGAAAAAGGAACAGATATAAAAGTTGTTCTGCCATTTTTTACAAAGATGGCCCAACGGTATAAAGAACAGGTGCAAGACTTGTTTTCATTTGATGTGCACGTTGGTTGGCGCAAACAATATTGTGGTGTGAAATATCTTCGCTTGAATGAGATCGATTATTATTTTCTAGACAACCTTTATTATTTCGACCGTCCAGAATTATACGGGTATTTTGATGACGGAGAACGCTTTGCTTTCTATCAGCAAGCGGTGATTGAATTAATGGAAAAAATCGACTTTATTCCTGATGTGATGCACGTAAATGATTATCACACCTCGTTCATTCCTTTTTTATTGAAGGAAAAGTATCGTTGGATACAGAAGTTCAGTGACATACGAACAGTCTTAACAATTCACAATATTGAGTTTCAAGGTCAATATGGCCGCGAAGTCTTGTATGATTTATTTGATATGGGAGGCGAGCGGTACGACGATGGAACCATACGTTTTAATAATTGCGTGAATTTTATGAAGGCAGGGATTCTTTATGCGGATCGCGTAACGACAGTTAGCCCTTCTTATGCTGAAGAAATTAAAACACCTGAATTCGGAGCGGGTTTAGATGTGATTTTACGCATGGAAAGCGGGAAGCTGCATGGAATATTGAACGGTATTGACTACGAAGCATTTGACCCAGCAACTGATCCAGCCCTCTTTGCTAATTATGATAAAAATCATTTGGATAAAAAGATCGAAAACAAAGTACAACTGCAAAAGCTGTTAGATTTGCCTGTTCGACCAGAGGTTCCTGTGATAGGTATCGTGAGTCGTCTAACGTATCAAAAAGGGTTTCATCTGTTATTGCAAGAAATGGAAAACCTTATGCAGTTTGATGTACAATTAGTGCTGATCGGGACGGGAGATCCAGATTTTGAAAATCAGTTTGTTCATTTCGGTGAGAGATATCCTCAAAAAACAAGTATTCATATAGCCTTTGATGTCACGTTGGCTCAAAAAGTGTATGCAGGGGTGGATATGTTCTTAATGCCGTCAGCATTTGAACCTTGCGGATTATCTCAAATGATCTCTATGCGCTATGGAACTTTGCCAATCGTACACGAGATCGGCGGATTAAAGGATACAGTCCAGCCGTACAATCCAATAACAAATGAGGGAACGGGCTTTGGATTTAATGATTTTGAATCGTTCTATCTGATGAATGCGATGAAACAAGCCATTACTCTTTACCAAGAACACCAAGATATTTGGAAAGAGTTGATGGAAGAAGCGATGACTCGAGATTTTAGCTGGAATGAATCCAGTAAAAAATATTTAGAACTATACAAGCAAATGTAGGATTCGAAAAAGCCAGAATCTAAAGCCTTAGGCTATGGATTTTGGCTTTTTCTATCATTGTTTCGTTGAAATGATGTATTGTAGATAGTAATTATTACTCAATTTTTATGAAAGCATAGGTTGGAGATGAGAAAATGAATAAAATAGAATTTAAAAAGAAATTCAGTCGTCGTTTGGCAGAAAAATTCGCCATGGATGTCGCAGATGCATCACCAGATGAATTATATCAGACCCTAGGCTCATTGATGACTTCAGAGTATTCTCAAAGCTGGCAGCAAACATGGAAAGATTATCGTGAAGCGGAACAGAAGCAAGCGTACTACTTTTCGATCGAGTTCTTGCCAGGGAAGATGCTAAAAAGCAACCTTTTAAATATGGGCTGGTTAGAGATGGTGAGCGAAGGTTTAGCAGAATTAGGCATTCATTTAAATGATTTGGCGGAAGTAGAGCCTGACATGGCCCTCGGAAATGGCGGTTTAGGTCGTTTGGCTTCATGTTTTATGGATTCCATTGCGTCAACTGGATTACCTGGAAATGGAAACGGTATTCGCTATGAGTATGGTCTATTCAAGCAGCGTTTTGTAGATAATTATCAGGTTGAATTGCCAGATGAGTGGCTTCAAAAAGGAAACTTATGGGAAGTTCGAAAAGAGAGCAAAGCAGTAGATGTGCGAATTGGCGGAGATGTTTACTTAAGTCCAGATGAATACGGCAATCTGACACCTATTTATCAAGATGGCATGCTTTTAAGAGCCGTTCCTTACGATACCGGAATGGTTGGTTATAAGAATGACATTGTGAATACAATGCGCTTATGGTCGGTTGAAATTCCGCCAGAAGAAGAGGATCGCTATCGTAGTATTGAAGATCGGCGTGCAGTAGAGGACCTCACTTCCGTTTTATACCCGGATGATTCTAGTGAAGCCGGGAGAAAACTGCGCTTATCACAAGAGTATTTCTTTGTATCAGCCGGTGTTCAAAGTATCTTGCGTTATTACAAGCAACTGAAAAAACCAATGGATAAAATCAATCAATATATTGCGATCCATATTAATGATACCCATCCAGCGATGTGTGTAGCTGAGTTTATGCGGCTTTTGATCGATGATGAAAAACTAGGTTGGGAACGCGCTTGGAACTTAACCCAAGAAGTAATGAGTTACACCAACCATACAATCATGGCAGAAGCCTTGGAGAAATGGTCAATCGGTATGATGAAAAGTGTTTGTCCTAGAATTTATCAAATCATCGAAGAAATTGATCGACGCTTTGTGGAAGAGATGACGGGGGTCCATGACTTTGATTTAATTCAACGAACCAGAATCATTCAATGCGATCAGGTGCACATGGCCCACCTTGCAATCATCGGTTCTCACTCAACAAATGGTGTAGCCAAATTGCATTCAGATCTATTGAAGTCAGTGGTTTTGCAAGATTTCTACCGTATTTATCCAGCTCGTTTTAATAACAAAACAAATGGTATCGCTATGCGCCGCTGGACACAGCTTGCTAATCCGACGATGAGCAAAGTGTTAGACGATACAATTGGAGATTCTTGGCGAGAACAGCCAAAGAATCTACGCTTACTTTTGAATTATGAAGAAGATAATCAAGTGCTCGAAGCTCTAGCATCAGCAAAATTAGAGAATAAAAAACGCCTAGCCAGCTATATTAAGGAACACTGTAATATTGAAGTGAATCCTCATGCGATTTTTGATGTCCAAATTAAACGATTGCATGCGTATAAGCGACAATTGTTGAATTTACTCCACATCATAAAACTATATTTGGATCTTAAAGAAGATCCTGAGCAAGCGATTGAACCTCGGGTCTTTATTTTCGGAGCAAAGGCAGCACCTAGCTACCATTATGCGAAGTCTGTTATCAAGGTCATCAATGAGGCCGCTAGTTTGATTAATCAGGATACTACGATTAAAGATAAACTAAAAATAGTCTTTTTAGAAAATTATAACGTCAGCTTAGCTGAGCGAATTATTCCGGCAGCGGATGTAAGTGAGCAGATTTCATTGGCTTCAAAAGAAGCTTCAGGAACCTCAAATATGAAATTGATGCTCAATGGCGCAGTGACAATTGCTACGCTAGATGGCGCAAATGTCGAGATTCGTGATGCAGTGGGTGATGAAAATATCGCTATTTTTGGATTGACGGAATCGGAAGTTTATCAATACTATGAAAATAAGAATTATTCAGCGACGAATATTTACAAAGAAAATGCCAATGTACACAAAGTAGTGAAGGCATTAATCGATGGAACAATTCCAAATATTTTCGCAGAGGGTCAAGAGATATTTGATTCACTCATTAAATACAACGACGAATTCTTTGTACTACGCGATTTTGAAGATTACTGTCTGGCACAAGAATCGATTAATGAGGCGTATAAAGATAAACGCCGCTGGCAAAAAATAAGTCTAAATAACATTGCTCATGCCGGACGTTTTTCTTCAGACAGTACTGTCCAGCGTTATGCAGAAGACATTTGGCAAATTGAACCCGTTTTTGCTCACGAAGATGATCGAGGAGTGATCCAACATGACTCATATTTACTTTAATTCTTGGCTAGAAAGATATAAACGACCTTTTGGGGCTGTTCAGGAAGGGACAAAAGTCGATATTTGGATATCCGTCCCAGAACAAAAACAAGCAAAAGTTTTTTTGATCGTCCGTAAAGAAGGAAGTTCTGTAGGACAGAAAATTTTCCCTATGGAGGCTGTTCCCGAGGATCGATTTCACTTTCAAACAACAATGGACCAAGGCTGGGGACTGTATTTTTACTACTTTAAAATCATTCATGAATCTGAAGGGTACGAAACTGTTCAGTATTATGGATTCAATGGTAACGGTGGTGAAGGGCAAATTTATGGGGCGGAGAATGAGGTTATTCCTTACCAGTTGACTTGTTATCAAAAACCAGAGACAGCTCCTAACTGGTATCGCGACGCTGTTTTCTATCAAATTTTTCCCGATCGTTTTGCAAATGGGAACGCAGATCGGAAAATCAATCAGCCCAAAAAAAATTCATTCATTTATGGAACAGAAGAAGATACGCCCTATTACATTAGAAATGAAAAAAATGAGATCGTGCGATGGGACTTTTTTGGCGGTAATTTTAAAGGAATTGAAAAGAAAATACCCTACTTAAAAGAATTGGGAATCACTGCGGTATATTTAAATCCAATATTTGAAGCAACGTCGAATCATCGCTACGATACAAATGATTATTTCAAAGTAGACAGTGTTTTGGGGACAGAGGAAGATTTTCGTAGTTTAATAGCTGCTCTGCATACAGCAGGGATTGCGATTTTGTTGGACGGTGTTTTTTCCCATGTAGGAAAGGACAGTTTGTATTTTAACAAGTCTGGTTTTTATGGCGAGACTGTAGGAGCTGCTAAAAATCCCGACAGTAAATACTTTGATTGGTTCACTTTTAATCATTATCCAGACGATTACAAAGCATGGTGGGGGGTGGCTGATCTTCCAGAGGTGAAAAAAGAGAATCCTCATTTTCAAGAATTCATCTATGGTGATTATGACAGCGTCCTGTCTAAATGGACATCAATGGGCGTGGATGGCTGGCGTTTAGATGTGGCGGATGAATTAACAGATGATTTCATTGCAGGCATTCGTAAAAATCTCTTGGCATATCAAGAAAAAGTTCTAATAGGTGAAGTTTGGGAGGATGCGTCGAATAAGGTTGCTTATGATACGCGGAGAAAATATGTTTTTGGTGATCATTTGCAAGGAGTCATGAACTACCCGTTGCGTCAGCAAATTTCAGATTTACTAAAACATTCACGATCATTGAAGGATATTTGCGAAGAAATGGTGCGTTACCAAGAAAATTATCCCGTTGATTTCTACTACAATCAATTAAACAATATTGGCACACATGATACTGAGCGTATTTTAACCATGCTGAACGGTTCTGTTGAAGCAATGGATCAGGCTTGGGGACTAATGTTCATGATGCCAGGTATCCCTTGTGTTTACTATGGAGACGAAGCTGGTTTGACAGGAGGAAAAGACCCAGACAATCGTAAGTTTTTCCCTTGGCAATCGATAGACTCAAATCTATTTAAAAACTGTCAAAAATGGGTAGAAAGAAGAAAAAAATATGATGTTTTGAAAAAGGGTCATTTCTTCCCGTTCTATTCTCAAGCGCAGCAAATTTTTGGGATCATTCGCTATTTAGATCATTCGTATGTAATTTATGCACTTAACTTATCCGAGCATGAGCAGCACATCAAAATAGGAGAATTATCAAGTCCTCTTGCGTATCAAGGAGATTATGAAGTGCTCGATCGTATTCTAGAGGACGAAGTATTGGCACCAAATGGAAGTTTATTTGTCTCCGGTTCAATCTGATAGGTACAAGTTCTTGTTAGTCATAATTTAAAAGCATTTTTTTAGTATTTGTGCTAAACTATGCTATATCAGAACAATAAGGATGATTTTATGCAAACGTATAGCAGAAAAAAGAGTCGTTTTCCTGCATTTGATGATGAGGCAGGAGTCAAATTAGTTCAAACCAATCAGCGGGTATTGTTTGATGGTCAGGATGACTTAATCACGAGTTATCGATTAGAAGCAAAAGATATCTTTGAACGTCCAATTTCGAAAGTAAAACGTGTAAGACGTGTGAACTTAGATGAAGAACCACGCAGAGAACTCGATCATCATAAAGCGAATTTGCCGATGTATGAGAATGAACATAGAGAATCTAAAAAAGTGAATCTATTTGAAGAACGGAAGCCCAAAGAAACAGTCAAGCCTAAAGCTACGTTCAATTCTCGAAACGGACGCAGCGCAACACCCTTTGCTCCTAAATATGTCCCTTCTTCATTGATCCCTGATGAACCGGAAAATGCAGTTCACCCAAGGGAACTCATGCAGCGAATGGAAAAGGCAAAACAGTCGTATCTATTATTTGCATCTGAAAATGACGAAAAGCAGCCAGTGATTGAAAGAAAGAATTCTAGACAACGTTTAGATCGTTCTTTACGAGGCATTATGCAAGAGGACAATTCACAAATTGAAAACAGCAAATATTTTCATGATTAAGACAGAAGGTGCCTTCAGGCATTCTTCTGTTGTTTTACGATGACGGGAGAGAAAGAAACATGAATCCATTTGAAGAAAAAATTCGTCAATTGCGGGCGGGAGAAATTGAGAGATTTGAAGTTTCCCGGGAAGACTTTTTCCTATTCCGAGAAGTTTGGCTTAAACAAGAAGATAAAAAATTTTTTCGAGGAATTGCCGGACTTAAAGGAATGATCATATATGTATACGATACAACGATTGTTTAGACTATTGACTTTTTTATGCTGACTCGCTATCATAAGAAAGGTTCTATGCGGTGGTGTTGGAATTGGCAGACAAGCATGACTAAGGATCATGTGAGAGCAATCTCGTGTGGGTTCGAGTCCCATTCGCCGCATAAAAGGCAACAAACATTGTTTTTTACAGTGTTTGTTGTCTTTTTTTGTTTCCAAATTTGTATAGGCTATATACATGATGAATTAATTTATCTAAAAAAGGATGAATAGCTAATTTAAGATCATTTTGATTCACTCTGTTTATGGATTTCGAACATAGAAGTTGCTTGTAAAGAAGTCATCGTATAAAATTAAATTATTAAAAATGTGAATTTGCATATTTTGGAGGATGCGGCAATGGTAGCGATCGGTCAGGTCTTAAAAGAGTTCAGAAAAGAACACGGCATGACACAAAAAGATCTTTCTCAAGGAATCTGCTCCCAGAGTGTTTTGAGTCGAATTGAGAACGATGAAGAAATTCCCAATATTATTGTAATCCAGCAGCTTTGTCATCGTCTTGGAATTACCATTGACCAGTTGATGCTTGATTTTTTACCTGAGGAATTATTTTTGCGAAAATATTTTAACAAGATGTTTATGTATTTGCGCGTTGGGAAATATCTTGAGATTCGAACAACATTAGATTATTTAGATGAACGCCAAATCACTCATCTTGATAAGGACCGTCAATTGGCTTGCTTTTTTAAAGGGGTTTGTGCCTATTTTATTGATGGTGACCCACATACTGCTTTGGAGAAAATAAATCTTGGCCTTTCAATTTGTGTATCCAAAAAATATGATGGCTATTTTGATAGTCGAATCTTACTGTTGAGTTTTGCTGGGAAAATGTGTTCCGTTTTGGGTCAAATGAATGAGGCGCAAGGCTATTACAATCAAAGCTTTGAACTATTCCAAACGATGATGGCGGATTATTCGGAGCGAAGTGAATTAAGCAATCTTTTTGTTAATTATGGAACGTTTTTAGTTAAACAGGAACGTTTTGACTTGGCTGAGAAAGTCGTGGATATTGGATTGAAATGGAATCGTCAGCAATGCAGCTATTATAAATTAAAAGAATTGGTCGAATTAAAAATTCTTATGTTGGAGGCACGAGATGACCTTCATACGGTAATCAATTATAGAAAAATGCTACGCGCTTTGGAAAAAATAAAAGATCTGTAAAATGGTCTACACCATTCTTGACTTATTGAGGATTCAGGAGTAACTTTAAGTTACTATGAAAAAAGGGAGAATTCACAATGAAAACATTTATTTATGCTGACAAATTCTTTTTAAACTCTGGTGTGAAGGGCACAGGCTATTTAGATGTCACTGATGGCATTTTTGGAACATATACGAAGGAAAAACCAGAAGGCGCAGAGATCATTGACCAAAGTGGAAAATGGATCGCTCCTGGACTTGTAGACACACATATTCATGGGTATAAAAATCACGATGTGATGGACAATGATGCTGAAGGAATCAAAGTGATGTCTGAAGCACTTCTATCTTGCGGTGTGACAAGTTTCTTGCCAACAACATTAACTTCTACAAAAGAGCGGTTGAAGGATGTTGCTGAAACAATCGGCAATGTTTATCAAGATGTCGAAGGTGCAAAAATACAAGGTATTTATTTTGAAGGACCTTTCTTTACAGAAGAACACAAGGGCGCGCAAAACCCTAGCTATTTTGGTGATCCAGATTTGGATACCTTTCACGAATGGCAGGAAGCTTCAGGCGGCTTGATCAAAAAAATCGCTTTAGCTCCTGAACGTAAAGGCGTCAAAGAATTCGTGAAAACAGTGACTGATGAAGGCGTAGTTGTTTCATTAGGACACTCAAATGCGACATTGGAAGAAGCGCAAGAGGCTGTTGAAGCAGGAGCAAGTGTTTTCGTTCATGCATACAATGGTATGCGCGGTTTAAATCATCGTGAACCTGGGATGGTTGGTGCGTTATTGACCTTGGAGCATGTCTTTTCAGAGTTGATCTGTGACGGTCATCATGTTCATCCGCAAGCTGCCGAAGTGTTAATGGAAAAGGCAGGGCATGATCATGTGGCGTTGATTACTGATTGTATGATGGCAGGCGGCATGCCAGACGGCAACTACAATTTAGGTGAATTTCCAGTAGTTGTAAAAGAAGGAACTGCTCGTCTTGAATCTGGTAATTTGGCTGGTAGTATTTTGAAATTGAAAGAAGCAATCAAAAATGTTGTGGATTGGGATATTGCCACTCCAGAACAAGCGATTATGATGGCCTCTTATGTTCCAGCAGTAAGCTGTAAAATTGATGATAAATGCGGCATGATCTCCGAAGGCCGTGCAGCAGACTTTATTGTTTTAGAACCTAATATGGAACTTACAGCGACATACTTAGATGGTAAAGAACGTTACCATGCTTAAAAAATAATTCCCTTACTCGATCGTCATCTGATGATCGAGTTTTTTTATGGTAAAATTTTCATCAAAGCCTTTTTCTGTTTGAAGGTAACTTGAATGAAAAACATCCATAGGAGGAATTTTATGAAACCAATAATCGGTGTGTTGCCCTTATATGACGAAGTAAGTGAAAGTGTGTGGATGCTTCCAGGATATCTCAATCTCGTTGAAGAAAATGGAGGTATTCCGTTAATATTGCCACTTACCGCGAACAAAGAAACATGGCAACCTTTTTTGTCCCTATGCGATGGGTTTATTTTTACTGGCGGACAAGACATTGCACCTGCAAGATATAATGAAAAAACAACAGATGCTTGTGGCGAAGTAAATCAGCTAAGAGATGAAATGGAATTCCAACTTATGGAAGAAGTGATTGTGCGTGACAAGCCTTTTTTGGCTATTTGCAGAGGGGCGCAGTTGCTGAATGTCTTCCTTGGCGGAACTCTCTACCAAGATTTAATGAGCGATAATCCTCAAACGATGAATCTGGATCACCATATGGAAGCTCCTTATAATCGAACACAGCATCAAGTGGAATTAATTGAAAACAGTCTGCTTCATAAAATTTTAGAGAGACATTATTTAGGAGTAAATAGTTATCATCATCAAGCAATAAAGAAATTGGGGAAGGAATTGAAGGTAACTGCGTTATCCCCTGACGGACTAGCAGAAGGAGTATTCATTCCTAAAGCAAGTTTTGCTTTAGGGGTCCAATGGCATCCTGAATTCTTTTCAGCAACAACATCGGTAAATCAGGCGATAATCAAAGCTTTTTTTGAAGCCTGTGAAAGAAAGCATTCCTAAACAACAACTCAATTTTAATTATTAAAATTGGGCGATTATTTTTGCTGGCTTATGGCATCCTTCGTTGGCTTTTGTTCGGGTTATGTTAAACTAAAATGGAAAAGAGCCGCTATTTTGATTAGCGTGGAAAAATGAGGAGGAACGCTGTGTGTCATATATTCATGTGATTGATGAGAGTAAACATTACAAAATGGGCGAAACCGTCATCAAGGCCAATGAAAAAATAAATTTTTCAATTGAACGAGGTGAGGTAGCAGTCATTCTCGGCCCAAGTGGTGCAGGAAAATCGACTGTGCTTAATATATTAGGTGGAATGGATAATTGTGATGAAGGGCAAGTCATTGTCGATGGGACAGACATTGCTGCTTTTAGCGATAAGGAATTGACCACGTATAGGAGAAATGATGTGGGATTTGTTTTTCAATTCTACAATTTAGTTCCGAATTTGACGGCTAAAGAAAATGTCGAACTGGCTTCTCAGATCGTTACCGATGCATTAGAGCCTGAGTCAGTGTTGCATTCAGTTGGACTGGGGAAACGGATGGATAATTTTCCTGCCCAATTATCTGGCGGTGAACAGCAGAGGGTAACCATTGCGCGAGCATTAGCGAAGCGACCAAAACTATTATTATGTGATGAGCCGACAGGAGCGTTAGATTTTGAAACAGGAAAACAAATTTTAAAGATTCTTCAAGACACGGCTCGGGACAATGGGACAACAGTTGTGATCATAACGCATAATTCAGCGATCGCTCCAATGGCAGATCGTGTCATTCGGATCAATGATGCACGTGTACGCAGTGAAGAATTAAATGATGCCCCTCAATCAATTGAAGATATTCAATGGTAATTTTTCAAAAACATGTATTCTGTACTCGAACAACAAATTCGCTTTTTATCCGGACCATCCACTTAAGTGGATAAAATAAAGGACCAGACTCATTTAAGAGAATGGTCCTTTATTTGTTTTCGTACATCGTAGAGCATTTTATTCAAGTCTGCTTCTTTTTTTCTCAGCTCCACTAAATCTTCTTTTATTTGTTTTTCCCTCTCATTTGATTGGGGTGTGATCGCACCATTCAAGGAAATGCCTATGATTGTTCCAATAAATGTATCCAAAACGCGATTTAGCGCGTAAAGAAAGGATTCCCCTTGAGGAATACTCAAAGCAATCAACAGCATGGTAGCGATCGCTGAAATGATTCCTGAGTTATTATTGATTCCGTCAGAAACTACGATGACTAAGATAACAAATAGTGGTAAGACAAATAATTCTACGAAAAATTCATTGTTAAAAAAGGCTTGTACGTAGTAGAAAATTAACGCCAATAATCCTCCTAACGAATTTCCTAAAACGCGTGAACGGCCAAATGATATACTTGTAGTTAAATCTTGACGCAGAGAAAAAACAGCAGCTAACGCGGCGATCAACGGTGATCCACGATCTGTTACGTGGAATAATAGAATGCACAGCATAACAGCTAATGCAGTTTTCATCGTTCGCATTCCTAAACGAAAACGACCAATATGCAATTTTTCCTCCCACTTTCTTTTCTTTATATCTAATAGTTTAGCCGAAATTTGGCAAAAAAACAAAAGGCATCGACTAATCAATGCCTTTTGTTCGAAATTATTTCTCTATTTGCCATTTTTGGTGCATCTGATCTAGAATGTCAATCACATCTTTCGTAAAAAAGAGGGACTTATTTGGTCTTTCCCCGTGAATCATTTGAACCATGTTCTCAATTTCATAGTTCATGGCATTACTGGTAAAGCCAGATTCAATCCATTCTTTTGTTCCATCGTTAAAAACTAGTTCCGCTTTATCAGCGCGTGGATAATCTTCGACAGTAAGGTAGCCATTTTCAAAAGCAACGATTCCTTTTTTAGGCATTTTCGCTTGGAAGGTTAAGCTGATCGAGGCAAGCTCTTGTTTCTCATTTTGTAAAATCGTTACCGATTGTTCATCTACACCCGTGGAAAAAGGAACCATCGTTGAGGCGATCACGGTTGGCTGCTCAGACATGAACCAACGTGCAAATGAAACGGCATAGGTCCCAATGTCCAGTAATGCTCCGCCGGCTAATTCTGGATTGAAAAAGCGGTTGGTAGGATCAGGATCTTTATAGCTTCCAAAAGGAGCCTGAATCATTTTTAATTTTCCTAATTTTCCACTGTCCATTAACGTATGAAGTTCTTGGTACAAAGGCATGTTAAAGATTGTCATTGCCTCTGCCAAAATCAATTGATTCTTTTCGGCTAACGCAATCGCTTCTTGTAGTTCAGCAAGGGTCATAGTGATCGCCTTTTCGCATAATACATGTTTTCCAGCCTCTAAAGCTTGAATAATATGTTGATGATGTTGGCGATTTGGCACAGCTATATATATAATAGAGATAGCTTCATCAGCCAACATTTCCTGATAACTACCATAAGCCTTCGCGATGCCATATTCTTTTGCAAATTTTTCTGCTTTTTCAAGCGTCCGTGAAGCACAAGCAGTCAAGCTGCTCGTAGTTTGGTTAAAATTCTCAGCAAAATCGTGTGCGATATCGCCAAGTCCAACGATTCCCCATTGTAATTCTGTCATATTGGTCCTCCTAAGATAGTCTCTTTTTAATTTTGCAAGTTGAACTATCAATTAAATAAAGCCGTGTTCAACTTATTTTTTGATGAAGTGTGTATAAAAATAGAAAAAAGATTGAAGCTTTTCTCAAATTATAGCAGTAAATATTAAAATAGTTCAATCCATTTGCCAAAGTGGTGTATTTTTTCTGAAAAATCAGTAGAATAGATAAGGAGGGATTTTTCGTGAATCAAATTTATTTGGATTTAGTAATGAGTGCGATTTTTGAACAATTTCATTCAGAACAAGATTTTTATCAAGATTACTTAGGAGTCAATGACGTTCAATGGCAACAGTGGAAGGCTGGTCAGAACAATTTATCACCGGAAGCAAATCAAAAAATCAAAAACTTATTCAGTGATTATGAATGGATGTTAAGTCAAAAAGTCATTCGACAAACGTTTTTGTTCCCCGAAAAGCGCCCGACGGCAGTTGCTGAATATCGTGAGATGAAGACGATTATTGCGCAGCAGTGGATTGCCAGTGGATTGGCCCAAGTCGAAATGATCCCATTCAAAAACAAAAATGAAGAAGAGAATCATGATTATATCGATTTACGTATAACGATCGATTATGACAATTGGGGCTATAGTGATATACTGAGTTTTCGTTTGCCGGCACATATTCAAAATCAAATTGCCAGTGCACACAAGAAAACCGCACTGCTTGACTGGGTAAACGAAAAGTTAACGGAAACATACACGTCATTAGACGATTAACGAGAGGATTTTTAAATTGAAAAAAACAGTAGGACTACTTTCAGTCATAATTATGATCGGAATGACCGCGTATTCACTTTTTTATAGTGCACCTGCTGAGACAGATGCTCAAAAAGCGACGGCAACGACCTATTCATTCGAAAAGAAAACGGCTGCTAAGAAGAAGAATGCTGTGCAAGAAGCGCTGCCTAATTCTAATGCAAAAGATTGGAATCTTGTGTTAGTAGGCCCAAAAAATAAAATAGAGAATGAAGTTCCTGAAAGTCAGTTGGCTACATTATCAGATAACAGTCATCAAGTCGACAGTCGCATCGCGAAAGATTATGAAGCTTTTTCCGAAGCGGCAACAAAAGCAGGATTCCCTTTAGTCATCGTCTCAGCATTTCGTTCTGTGGAGTCTCAAAAAGAGGTTTTTGAGACAAATGTCAATGGATTGGTGAGTGGGAATGGGATGAGCGAAGAAGAAGCAACTGCGAAAACCAAGGAAACCATTACCGAACCTGGCTATAGTGAGCACCATACGGGTCTTGCAGTAGATATCGTCGATCAAAATTGGTATAACTCCTATTCAACTCAAGTATTAGATGCTTCTTACGGGGATCAACCTGGAGCAAAATGGATCGCTGAGAACGCACCAAAATATGGATTTATCATTCGCTATCCAAAAGATCGCCAAGACATCACTGGTATCACGTATGAGCCGTGGCATATTCGATATGTAGGCAAGAAAAATGCGGAATATATCACGGAACATCATTTAACTTTAGAAGAATTTTTGAAACAGTTATCAGCTAAATAAGGAGGCATTATGCCTAAGAAAAATTATAAAAAACGGAAGTCCAATCTATCGATCCCGCTGATTTTTGCGGGAATCTTGATTATTGGGGTAGCTTTCGTTTTTTCTTTACATTCACTATCAGATTTTGGCGTAGAGGATACTCAAAAGGAAGAAAATTTGTCTCGGCAAGAATTTGTTGAAAAGTTGGCACCACATGCGAAGGAATTGCAACAAGGCTATGGTGTCCTGCCAAGTATCATCTTAGGTCAAGCTATTCTAGAATCTAATTGGGGACAATCACAATTGGCAAGTGAATACAAAAATCTATTTGGTATTAAAGCCTCTGGAAATCAACCAAAAATCAGCCTTGAAACAAAGGAATATATGAATGAGCAGTGGATTACTATCCAAGGAGATTTTAAAGTTTATTCTACATGGGAAGAATCTTTAGATGACCATACCATGCTTTTTGTAAATGGGACAAATTGGAATCCTCAGCTTTACGCGGGTGTTTTAACAGCGACGGATTATAAACAGGCGGCTCAAGCATTGCAAACTGCTGGGTATGCGACAGATCCCGATTATGCAAATAAAATTATATCCGTGATTGAAACGTATAACTTGGATAGATACGATCATTCATAGTAAAATTAATTTAAGAAATACGTTAGGGAGATGGTTTAATGTCAGAAAACAATGTGCCTGAAATTATGACAGAATTACGGCAAGATATCGTACGTGTACCCAAAGTAATCAAGAAAGCTTCCGGAATAATCATTTTCGGTAAGAAAATCCGTTCAATTATTTTTACCACGGATATTGCAATCATTCGAAATACAGATGCGGACGCTGTGATTGCCGTCTATCCTTTTACGCCGCATCCGGCTATTACTAAGAGTATTATTGAAGCAGCAGATATTCCTGTCTTCTCTGGTGTAGCAGGAGGATTGACTCATGGCGCCCGGTCTGCATATATGGGGATGTTCGCAGAGTCTCAAGGAAGCTTAGGGGTTGTCGTAAATGGTCCAACGCCAGTAGAAACAATTGAAGCAGTGAACGATGTAGTGGATATCCCCGTTATTGCTACGGTAACATCAAAGTACTCTAAGATTGAAGAAAAATTGGCGGCTGGCGTTGATATTATCAATATCAGTGCTGGGAAAGAAACAGTCGAAGCAGTGAGGCATTTTCGTCAAATGTACCCAGATCTTCCAATCATTGCTACTGGAGGTCCTGATGAAGAGACGATCGAAGCAACGATTACAGCTGGAGCGAATGCAATCACCTACACGCCACCATCAAACGGAGTCTTGTTTAGCAAGAAGATGGAGAAATACCGTAAGATGGAATACGACGAAGACCATCAATAAAAAGGAAAAGGATGTCGAAATCATAAACGATTTCGGCATCCTTTTTTTATCTATTAGCTAATGTTTTGAGGGAAACTACGATGCAAAAATAGTTTTAAACGTTGGCAATAATTGATCAAATGATTTAAGTTCTATGTCTTGAATTTGGGTTGTTCCTTTTGGTAATTGTCGATTTCTATGGTTGAGCCAAAGCGATTGCCAGCCAGCACGTTTTGAACCAATCACGTCGTTGTTGAAATTGTCTCCGACATATAAAGAATTTTCAGGATTTAAGGAGAACTGCTTCTTGCCTAAATCGAAAATTTCAACGTCTGGTTTTTCATAGCCGGTCGCTTGAGAGATGATGATGTTTTCCTCATTGACCCAATTCAACAGACCTAATTGTAAAATCTTTTTGTATTGATGATCCGTTGGACCGTTGGTGATAATACTAACGGGTACTTTTTTTCTTTTTAAAAAATCCAGTGTTTTTTCAACTTCTCGATGCATGGTGATAGCATCTAATTCAGCCTCATAAACCTCTTGGAAATGCAGCGCTTCGTCATCAGTAATATGCGGATAATCCAAATCTTTTAATGATTGACTGATACGATGAGAACGCATATACTCCAGTGTCCATTCTTGAGTAATGACTTTGTTAAAGTTTGCATCACTATGCACACGAAAACGGGTATAAAGCGGGAGCATATCTTCTTCAGTAACTAAAGGAAACAATTTTTGGACTGCTTTTCGAAATGGTTCTTGTTGATCGTAAATTGTATCATCGATATCAAATACGACAGTTTCAATCAAATTCGACACGCCTTTCATTTTTCAGCAAATTTTCTGTTAATTACAGTAGCTATTTTAGTATAAAGAATTACACAAAAAAAGTGTAAATCGTTGATTAGAAAAGGTTTTTGATACTAAAAAAGACAAACCGCATATTATCAATTTTCAGTAACTGAGACTCAAAAAAAGATTTCTTTTTAAATTCTAATCTATTATGATTAAGATATAAAAACGGATAGGTGGAAAAGAGATGCGTAGAAAAAAAAGACAGGTTACTGATTTAGAATTAATCAAGAAATTTGTAGAAAAAACACAAGTTGTAAGAATTGCATTGAATGGAGAAAAATATCCTTACGTTGTACCAGTAAATTTTGGATATGAATGGAACGAGGAAGAGCTAATGCTTTTTATTCATGGTGCTGCCGAAGGAAAAAAGGTAAACATGATTAAAAATGATCCACATGTTGCAATAGAAATGGATGGTCATCATAGACTGATCGAGGGAACTAGTAATGCGGCTACTTATTCTTATGCATATCAGAGTTTTATTGGTTTTGGCCATGCAAGCTTTTTAGAGGATTTGGAAGAGAAAAGAAAGGCACTTCATGTTTTAATGGATCATGCAGCAAAAGGGGCCAGTTTTGACGAAATACCAGAAGCTATGTTGAAACGTACGGGCATTATCAAAATAACGCTAGCTTCCTATACGATGAAGGAAAATATCCATCCAGATGAAAAATAATATATATAAAAAAAGGCCTCAAACCTCTTAGAGAGATTTGGGGCCTTTTCTATTTATGCAGTTTTTTTAATCGATATTCTTCAAAGTAAGAAGCATTACCTCGGCTTTGGACTCTAGCATAAATACCCATCAGAACAGCACCAATTGTATTCGTTAGTAAATCACCCATGGTATCCATTAATGCAGCACGACCGACTAATAATTTTCCTGCTGAGGTGGCATAACGCTGTAGGTTCATATCCGCCACTGTATCGCATAGAAATTCCCAAAACTCCCAAAAAACGCCGCACACTCCTGCAAAGGCAAAACCAAACAATAGGAAAAGCCACGGGGAGGTTTTGCTGATATTCGCATCCTTCATGAGGTATCCAATCAATCCGTATCCTAAGGCAGTTAATACCATAGGACTCACAGTGTGCAAAATTTTATCCCAAAAAGATACAATTGAAATCATGTGTAATGAAGTACCCAAGAAAACAGAAATCACTAAGAAAAACCAATAAAAATAAATGATTTTTTCTGGTATGAAAAGTTTGAATAACTTAGAAATGAGTTCAGGTAAAAAGATGAGACCAATACCTGCCAAACATTCGATAACAAAAATCACTCCTTGCTTTGTCGAATATTTGCCAATAACAAATTCAAAGATATTATACGCAAGACAGAGAATACCAAAAACTACTAATGCTGTTCTATATTTTTTATAAGTCACGCCAATCACTACCTTCTAAAAACGATTTGATGTTCTCCAGCAGGGCAGGTTCATTGCTGACAATGACACCATTCAATTTAATAAGCCCGACTGTATAAAGGTTCAAATAATGAAATTGATTTTCTGCGGGTGTTTGTAATGCCGCTATTTTCTGCTGGTTGTCGGCGCCTTGTTGACGCGAATCTGTGTATAGCGCGATGATTGGAATTCCTTTAGCATAGGCAACACCGATTTCTGAGGCAACACCAGCATCAATCGTCAGGCCATCTAATAAAGCGACCATCAAATCACTTTTTAAAACTTCCTCAGTATCAGCCAAGGCGATCATCTTACTATCGGCATATGCTGATTTGTCATTGATTCCCGCATTTTCCTGCGGTAAATAGATTGTTAACTCTTTATCAATTTCGCGAATTTTTTTAACTAAATAATCATTGTAGAATAAGTCACTCTGCGCAAATAAAGGAGCAGCAAAATATATATGTTTAGAAGTAGTCACTGAAATAAGCCTCCATATCCGGTATGATTGATTCTAATAATTCAACGGCTTTTTTATCCGCCTCAATTCGCTCGATCCGGGCAAGATAGGTCGCACGTCTGTAATTCATTAATAAACAAGTCAAAGTTTGAATGGTCAAACGAATACGTTTCCCTTTTGGTTGATCTGAGATATCCAAAGCACCCTTGTCGTCCCAACTCAAAGCAAAGATGCTGTTATTCCATTTTGCAACTGGATCAGTCACTTCAAAGTAGAAGGGCTCCACAGATTTTTCAAACGGGTATTCCAATAAAAATTGTTTTACATCAACAATGCGTGCCATAAAAAAAGGGGCAATCGTTTCGGTTATTTCGCTATCATCGAGTAAAAAAGATAAAGGTTCATTTTTGTAAATATCACCTTCTACCCAATAAATCATTGAAAAGTGTGCACTGATGAAATTCCACAATCCGTTTCGTGCTTCTTGATTTAAGTAGAACATTTCTTTGATATGAAAAACTTCATCAGAGATCCAGTAGAAGAGAACACCGGTTGGTTTCTTATGCTCATCATAGTAAACCGCCGCAATCCGTTCTTCTTCATTTTCAAAGCGCCAGTATTCTTCCCAATTTAATTCTTTCCGAATCATAGCCCCGTGATTATTTAAAGCAAACTCATCGTATACCTTATAAACATCTGGATCGTCAACCTCTTTCCGTTCAACAATTCCAGGTAGATCAACTTGTTTGGGTAATTGCGTGTCTTTTATTTTGAAGCTTAATTTATCGGACATAATTTCCCAACCTTTACGTCGATAATAAGGAATATTGTAAGGATATAGATAGGAAATCCACTGTTGGTCCTGACGCATTTGAATCAGCGCTTTTTCGATCAAATCTTTCATAAGCCCGTGGTTCGCATATTCAGGATAAGTCCCAACTCCAGTAATCCCTCCCATGTCAAAAAGCTTTCCGTGAATATTTACTTCACAAGGATAGATCGCGATTTGTGAAATGAGATTTTCGTCATGAAACCAGCCAAAAACTTTTGATTGTTCCAAAACAGGCTTTTTTGCCCGAACCATTTCACGTTTGTTTTCGTACCCGCTATTTTCAATATCACTTTCGGTGACTTGAAAAACATAGCTGAGTAGTTCGTCGTATTGAGCTAAATATTCTTCACCGACTGGCTTCAAGACTAATTGTTGCTTAAAGTCATTTTCCATTCTTTCATCTCCATTTTTAGTTTACAACCTTAGTATAGCAAAAGCAGGTTTATTTTTCTCTTACAGACATTGGAAATAGGGGAAAAGACTTTTTTTCTACCGGAAACGTTGGTATAATTGACAGTGCTGACTAAAAGAAATGAGGAACTTTAATGAATTTAGAAGAAATGAAGAAACGCCAAGAAATGATTCGAAACTTTTCAATCATTGCGCATATTGATCACGGGAAGTCCACTTTGGCGGACCGAATCTTAGAACAAACAAATACTGTAAGTTCCCGAGAAATGCAAGAACAGCTATTAGATTCAATGGATCTTGAACGTGAACGCGGGATTACTATTAAATTGAATGCCGTTGAATTACACTATACCGCAATCGATGGACAAACATATATTTTCCATTTGATTGATACACCAGGGCACGTGGATTTCACCTATGAGGTTTCGCGGAGCTTAGCTGCCTGCGAAGGAGCAGTCTTAGTAGTAGATGCGGCCCAGGGGATCGAGGCTCAGACCTTAGCAAACGTTTATCTGGCACTTGATAACGATTTGGAAATTTTACCAGTGATCAATAAGATCGACTTGCCAGCAGCAGATCCGGAGCGCGTTCGTAAAGAAATCGAAGACGTAATCGGAATTGATGCAGAGGATGCGGTTCTTGCCAGTGCTAAGACCGGTATTGGTATTGGGGATATTTTGGAACAAATCGTAACGAATGTACCTGCACCAAGCGGTGACTTGGAGGCGCCATTAAAGGCACTGATTTTTGATTCGGTTTACGACAGCTATCGTGGTGTCGTCTTGAATGTTCGAATCACAGACGGCGTTGTGCGTCCTGGAGATAAAATTCAGTTAATGAGCAATGGAAAAACCTTTGATGTTACTGAAGTGGGTGTATTTTCACCGAAAGCCGTTCAACGTGATTACTTAATGGTGGGAGATGTGGGCTATATTACAGCTAGCATCAAGTCTGTCCAAGATACACGTGTTGGGGATACGGTAACACTTGCTAACAATCCAGCAGGAGAAGCATTATCAGGTTATCGAAAAATGAATCCAATGGTGTTCTGCGGGTTGTACCCAATTGATACATCAAGATACAACGATTTACGAGAAGCATTGGAAAAATTACAATTGAACGATGCGGCACTTCAATTTGAACCAGAAACTTCCCAAGCATTAGGATTTGGTTTCCGTTGCGGATTTTTAGGGTTGCTGCATATGGATGTCGTACAAGAACGCCTAGAGCGTGAATTTAATTTAGAATTGATCACTACAGCGCCGTCAGTTATTTACCATGTGAATTTGACTGACGACACACAATTAATTGTAGACAATCCATCAGATTTTCCTGATCCATCAAAAATTCAGAACGTCGAAGAGCCTTTTGTTAAAGCAAATATTATGGTGCCAAATGAATACGTGGGTGCTGTAATGGAGCTTTCTCAACGGAAACGCGGTGAATTTATCACAATGGATTATTTAGATGATTATCGCGTAAATGTTGTTTACCATATTCCGTTATCTGAGATTGTTTTTGACTTTTTCGATAAGTTAAAGTCAAGCACCAAAGGGTACGCTTCTTTGGATTACGAGATGGCTGATTACCGTGAAAGTCGTTTAGTTAAGATGGATATTCTGTTAAATGCTGAAAAAGTCGATGCGTTAAGCTTTATCGTTCACCGTGAATTTGCTCAGGAACGTGGACGGGCAATTGTTGACAAGCTAAAAACATTGATTCCGCGCCAGCAGTTTGAAGTACCTATTCAAGCCACTATTGGAACAAAAATCGTTGCACGTACGGATATCAAAGCATTACGCAAGAATGTGTTAGCAAAATGTTATGGCGGCGATGTTTCACGAAAACGTAAACTGCTTGAAAAACAAAAAGAAGGGAAAAAGCGGATGAAACAAATTGGCTCCGTAGAAGTACCTCAAGAAGCGTTCATGGCTGTTCTGAAAATGGACGAGGATGAACCTAAGAAAAAATAAAGAGCAATTCTTTCATATTGCGAATAGTTCATAAGGCGTTGGATAAGAAAGTCCTTCGCCTTATTTTTTTAAAATGCAATAGAGAACATTGATAACCCATGTTCTTTAAGATTCAATATGTAAGAGCTAAAGTTTTTCAATACTTATCATTGAAAATAGAAAAGTTTAGTATAATTAACAGCAGTTGCAAGAAGGAGTCTCACTATGGAACAAATGAAACACTTATTAGCAGAAAAATTTGGTTTTACGCAATTTCGAAACGGACAGGAGGACATTATCCAACGAGTTCTACAAAAGAAAAATGTCTTAGGGATCATGCCAACTGGCGGAGGAAAGTCTATTTGTTATCAATTGCCCGCGCTAGTTTTAGAAGGTTTAACCTTAGTTATTTCTCCGTTAATTTCCTTGATGAAAGATCAAGTTGACAGTTTGAATGAATTAGGAATTCCGGCAGCATTTATCAATAGTACGTTGTCTAATGTAGAGATGAATGATCGTGTACGACGAGCTGCGCGTGGGGAAATAAAATTATTGTATGTCGCACCAGAGCGGTTAGAGTCCTCAGATTTTCGTGAGTTATTGAGATACGTACCGATTGAGCTTTTAGCCGTTGACGAAGCACACTGTATTTCCCAGTGGGGACACGATTTTCGCCCTAGCTATTTGAAACTGGCAGAAACGATTCAAAATTTTAATCAACAGCCGACGGTTATAGCTTTAACAGCCACTGCGACCCCTCAAGTAGCTGAGGATATTTCTAACTTATTACATATTTCAAAGGAAAATGAAGTCAAAACGGGTTTTGCTCGCGAAAATTTAGCTTTTCAAGTTGTAAAGGATCAAAAGGATCTTTATTTGTTGGAATATCTGAAACTAAACCATGGACAATCTGGAATCATCTATGCTTCTACGCGTAAGGAAGTTGAACGATTGTATCATCTATTGAAGCATCATCAATTCTCAGTTGGTATGTATCATGGCGGATTAAAAGACACGGAACGGCTACAAAACCAAGAAGACTTTCTATTTGATCGGACTGAAGTAATGGTTGCTACGAACGCCTTCGGTATGGGAATCAACAAAAGCAATGTCCGCTTTGTGATACATGCACAGATTCCTGGTAATTTAGAATCTTATTACCAAGAGGCTGGACGTGCTGGAAGAGATGGATTACCAAGTGAGGCTGTTTTGTTTTACTCGCCCAAAGATATTCAAATTCAAAAATTCTTTGTGGAGCAGTCTCAATCTGAATTAGCCTATCAGCAAAATGAATATACAAAGTTAAGGGAAATGAACCAATATGCCCATACACAAATGTGTTTGCAGCGTTACATTCTGAATTATTTTGGCGAAGATCAGGCGGATTGCGGGAAATGCAGCAATTGTTTAGATGACCGGGAGCAGGTGAATATTACGACTGACACACAAAAGGTACTGTCTTGTGTAAAACGTATGGGCGAAAAATTTGGAAAGGCATTAGTAGCAAAAGTATTAGCCGGATCAAATGATCAAAAGATAAAGCAATGGAATTTTGAAAAATTACCAACGTATGGATTGATGAAAGAATACTCTCAGAAGGAAATTGCTAATTTGATCGACTACCTGATAGCTGAACATTATTTAGTTCCTTCTGAAGGGCAATACCCTTTATTGTCTGTATCTGAGCAAGGTATCTTAGTTCTAATGGGTAAACAAGAAGTTTATCGGAAGCAAGCGCCGGTGAAACAGTTAGTAGCAGATGATGAACTATTTGAAAAAATGCGAAGTCTACGCTCTCAGATTGCACAAGAAAAGAATTTGCCGCCGTACGTCATTTTTTCAGATAAGACGCTGACAGAATTAGCTGAGAAACAGCCTCAAACATCTATAGAATTTTTACAAATAAAAGGTGTGGGAAAAAGTAAGCTTGATAATTATGGGGAACAGTTCTTAACTCTATTAAAAAAAGAAAACTAAAATGATTTCCAATTATTAATTTTTAAATTTGAAATAATGAGAAATAGAGCAGAAAAATAGTGATCAAAAATTAATTCCTTGATCACTATTTTTTTATCCTAAAAAGCAACGATTGCAGGCTCGCAGACTTATTTTTTTACTTATCAACTGATAAATAATAGAATTATAGTATGAGGAGAGTGACTATGAAGAAGGTAATAGTAATAGGTGCAGGAGTCGCAGGGCTTACTGCAGCAGTAAGATTACAAAAACTAGGTTATGCTGTTCAACTCTATGAAAAGGCTAGTCAAGTAGGCGGCAAAATGAACCAGATCAAAAAGGAAGGCTTTACTTTTGATGTAGGACCGACGATTATCATGATGCCGGATATTTATAAAGAAGTCTTTGAGTTTTGTGGGAAGAATCCCGATGACTATATTCCGATGGAGAAGATTGATCCGATGTTGAAATTGTATTTTTCTGACGATGATCCCTTGATCTTTTCATCCGATTTGGTCGAACTAACAAAAACATTAGAAGGAATATCTGAAGAAGATGCTCAAGGCTATTTCGCATTTCTAGCAGATATTTATAAGCGTTACTTAGTTGCAAAAGAAGCATTCATTATGCGCTCATTTCGATCTTTTTGGGATTTTTACAATCCAAAATCATTGTTGAATGGACTAAAGTTGAAGACTTTTGGTGATGCGTACAGCTCCATCTCAAAATTTGTTAAAGATGATCGCCTTCGTAAATCATTGGCGTTTCAAACACTTTACATTGGCATTTCTCCTTATCAGGGCCCGTCATTGTATACGATCATTCCCATGATCGAGCTGCTTTATGGCATTCATTTTATGAAAGGTGGAATGTATACCTTAGCACAAGGTCTAGAGCGATTATTTATCGAATTAGGCGGGGAAGTTTTCTGTAATACGGAGGTGCAGGAAATACTGATTGAGAATAAGGAAGCCGTAGGAATAAAAGTTGACGGAAAGAATGTTTTGGCTGATGCAGTGGTGTGCGGAGCGGACTTTCCTTATGCTATGAAGCATTTAGTGCCAAACGAAAAAGATCGTGGGAAATATACGGATAAGAAAATTGATAAAATGGACTATTCATGTTCTTGTTTTTTGCTCTATCTAGGTTTAGACAAAAAATATGAAGTAGAGGCGTTGCATTCAATTCACTTCGCAAAGGATTTTGAAAAGAATATTACAGATATTTTCGATCAAGGTGTACTTCCAGATGACCCCTCGTATTATTTATACGTGCCATCATTCTTAGATCCTGACATGGCAAAAGAGGGGCACGAAGCATTATATGCGTTAGTGCCTGTACCAGAATTATCAAAATTCTCTGATTGGAATGAAGAGACCATTCAAAAATACCGCGACCATGTGCTGCAGAAAATCAAGCAAGAAACAGTATTCACTGATATTGAAGAGCATATCGTTTTTGAAGAACACTACACACCAAGAGATTTTAGTGAAAACTTCAATGCTTATCGAGGAGCAACTTTCGGGTTAAAACCGACGTTGAAGCAAAGTAATTATTATCGACCACATAATAAATTTGATTATGCTGACAATCTCTATTTCTGCGGGAGCAGCACGCATCCAGGAGCGGGAGTTCCAATTGTCATGCAAAGTGCTAAGTTGGCTGTAGAGGAGCTGATTCGCGATGACCAATAAGCTTTCTAACGATTTTGTTCATTATCAAGACGATTTTGATTACTGTAAAAAGATCATCAAACATCATTCAAAAAGCTTCTATGCGGCCTTTTCTCAATTACCGGAACAAAAAGCGATGAGTGTCTATGCGATCTATGCTTTTTGCCGAAGGGCGGATGATATCATTGATGTGGAAAAAAAACCTGAGAAATTAGAGGTAATGCGTGACCAATTGGATGAGTTTCAAAAGGGAAATTGTCCAGAAGAGCCGATGTGGCGAGCATTAGCAGTGGTTTTTGATCATTATCCTTTAGACATCAAGTTCTTCTATGATATGTTGGAGGGGCAACGTCGAGATGCTCATTTTGAACAACCTCAGACGCAAAAAGAATTAGAGGAATATAGTTATTATGTTGCAGGATCTGTTGGATTAATGTTGTTGCCCATTCTCTCTGCAAATTGGCAAAGTATTATAGAAGAAGCCAAGGATTTAGGTCGGGCAATGCAGATTACGAACATCTTGCGTGACATCGGCGAAGACTTGAATGAAGGTAGAATCTACCTTCCAAAAGAACTGATGGATCAATATGGTGTGACGGAAAAAGCGATTAGAACACATCATATGAGTCAAGCATTTATTGACTTATGGGAGTTTGAAGCGCATCGTGCAGAGGAAAGTTACAAAAAGGGATTGGAAATGATCGCTGAAATTGATGAAGAATGCAGGATTCCTCTACTGACAGCAATTTATCTTTATAGAGAGATTTTGTCTGTGATACGTGAAGGAAACTATGATGTATTTGGAAAGAGACATGTAGTCAATAAAACTAGAAAACTAGTACTATTTAAAGCAGCCAATCACGACTCAAAAAGAATAGCGCTTAAAAAAAGGTAATGTTCAAACAACACTGAATAAAAGATAGTCAAGTATGCGGAGTAAGTACTCTCTGCGTACTTTTTTTGTGATCAAAAAATCTGTGAGATTTCAAAAAAGGGTACCGCTTATATCGTGACTGAAATAAGGCTGAGAAGTATTTTTTTGGAATCACTAAAACAAAATTGATTGTAAAGCAGTAAGGATGTATTGGATAAAATCAATTAAAAAATAAATAACGATTTGCCAATAATGCGTTGTTTTAGTATGGATTCTTACATCCAATTAGTTGAATTTAAATAACATGAATGGAAATAAAAATAATTTAACCATGTATTATCTTCAATCTAAAAGGAAAAGTATTTTTAGTTTGTAAAAAAGTGATGAGCAAGATTAGCAAAAAAGGATTCTTCCTCTGGTAAGGTGATGACGTATTTAAACGAAAGGAAGGTTTTAGTATGAATTTAGAAAATGAAGTGGTCGTCATTACTGGAGCAGGTGGTGGTATTGGAATAAATGCCGCAAAAAAAGTTTCTTCTTTAGGCGCTAAAGTAGTCTTGGCTGATATCGATGAGGAGCACTTACGTAGCTTAGCTGGAGAATTGAGAGCGGAAGGAGGTGCTGTGGAATACTTTAAAGTCGATGTGACGAAAAGTGAAGATATGAAGAAATTAGTCGCTTTTACAAAGGAAAAGTATGGAAAAATTGATGTTTTCTTTAATAGTGCGGGTGTGCTAAATATAGGGTTGAATCGAGAAATGCCTAGCAAAGAATACACGCAAGTGATCGAAGTAAATGTTTTAGGTGTTTTGAATGGTTTATCAGCGGTTTTGCCTGAATTTAGAAAAGTCGATAAAGGTCATGTTGTCACCATGGTTTCAATTGGCGCACATGTAGTTGGACCAGCAATGAGCACATACGCAGCATCAAAAACAGCAGTATTAAAAATTATGGAAGGGGCTCGACAAGAAGAAGCAGATACCAAAATACGATTTACATCAATTTCTCCTGGAAACGTGGCTACTGACATGGGAAGAAAATTGGATCAAACAACGGATGAGTATCAAATTCTAACACCTGAAGCCATCACAGATGCCTTGCTTTATGCCTTGCAGCAACCAGAGCAAGTAGCTATTAATGAGATTATTTTTAGACCTACAAAAATGATGGTCTAACTATTGTTAGCATCGCAAGGAGTATAAAAAGGAGAGAAATTATTTTCTCTCCTTTTAGTTACTTTTTCAATTGTTGCGGTCGGCTATTCTATTTTTTTTATACTCATTTAGACGAGTAGAGCGAGGATTGAGACAATTGATTGAGTATCTCAATTTGTTTCAAAAATCCGAGGAATGATGGCATCAATTTTTAGTACTTCACCCTCAGTGAGGGTCTTTCCATCCTTTCGCCAAATACGAATATGTCTTTGTTCCTTTTCAAGCGCATAATTTTCAGTAGTATACTTTGCGCGAGAATTATTTAACAAGGTTGTAATAAAAAGAGCTCGCAGCTGACTTAAAGAAAGTCCATTTTCGCCTTGCATTAAAAAAGGTGATTCATAGTGATAAACTCGATAATCATTAGAAATTGTTCCTCTCATAATTTCCTCCTCCAAATACCTTCTTCCTCTATTTTAGCAATAAAAGAACTGTTAAAAATAGTCTTTTATTAATAACTTACGAATTCGTTCACAATTATACTCAATTAAGAAATGATCGTTTAAAAAATAGTGATGCTTAAGATGATTCGCCGTAGGAGCTTAAAAAAAAGGATAAAAGATAAATAAGGTTTTTGATTGAAAAATAAACACAAAAATGTTAGCGTTTACATTGAAGGGCCAATTTTAAAAGGGGGGAATTAAATGATATATCGAGCAATAGCAGCTGGTGCAGAAGTAGAAAATATTGTTTCAACCAATTCCTCGAAAAGCTTTAGTGTAGATCGCCAATTTGAAAATGGGTTTACGTTGACTAATAAGGAGCAGTTGCTCTATGTGGGGAATGATAAAAAAGGGGTCCTTCCTTTCGGGATCCATCTGAATCATTCAGATTACCAGGCAATCTGTGAGAAAAAAATACGAAATTGTCAGTTTGAAAGGCAGAAGGATCAATTATATTTAATTGATTCATTCTTTGAAGTAATGATTTCAGAAAAAATATTTTATCATGGAACACCAAAAGCAATGACTGTAAATTCAGTACAATTAAAGCAAAAAATTTTCCAATTAGAGCGAGAGGAGCTACTCCTTGGCTCTGAATTCAAAGGTGAAAGAGAAGGAACGGTTCCGGCTTTTCAAAAATTGCTTTCTTTAAGTCCAACAAACCGTGCAAAAGGGATTTTATATTATTTAGGAAGAGGAGAAGGCATTTTTCCTTCTGGCGATTGTTTCTTAATTGGCTTAATGGCGGTTGATCAAGTAGTATCAATTTTTACAAACGACTTCTATCTATTACTAAGAAGTTTTCTTGTTCAAAAAAAATGGACGACAGCGCTATCGAATACCTATCTAAATTATGCATGCAAAAGAACATTTGGCAGTTTCGTCAATTCGGCAATCGATGGATTGGTCGGTAACGATGGCAATTGGAAAGTAAAAATTGAAGAATTAAAAAATCTAGGCGAGTCCTCTGCTAGCGATATATTAGCTGGTATGGTTGCTGGAGCAAATGTGTATTTGAGCAAAGAGAGAAAGGATTTTTTCATTTAACTTTACAAATGAAAAGCCAAATCGATTTTTACTTTACAAATTGAAAGTTTTTTATCTATTTACTTTTCAAAGACCTGATCGCTTTTTAATGGCGATCAGGTCTTTTAGTGTCTTTAATTGCATGTATACGAATCAGTTCATCGATTCATTTTACTTGCTAAGGCAAAATAGAACATAAAAAAAGAATCCATTTCGGCACTTTGTTTAACAGTCGCTTAGTATGTCAACTCGAACATTAGATTATCCGACTAAGGACCTATTTCGAAAAAGTAGAAAAAAATTTATAATATAGGTAACAAGTTACGTATATTGAATGACTGGAGAAAATAAAGTGGATATCGAACAATTAATAGAAGACTTTCAAACAAGTAGAGATAAACAGCAGCGCGCTATTTTCGCTAGTCTATACATTTTAGGAAATCGGCTGCAAACCTCTTTCGATAAAATTGATCCGTCTGTGACAATGAAGCAGTTTATGGTTTTAGTTATGGTAAGGCAATCGTCTGAAAGGGCTATTGATTTAACAAGTTGCGGAAAATTGCTAGGCTGTTCAAGGCAAAATATCAAAAAATTAGCGATAGCATTAGAAGCAAAGGAATTGATCGAAATGAATCGAAGTGAAGAGGATAAGCGAAAGACGGTTCTCGTCTTAACAAAGAAAGGGGAACACTATTTTCATTCAGTTGAAACATTGCACAGCCATGCTTTGGCAACCATTTTCAATGGATATTCTGATAAGGAGCTATCGAACTTTTTTGATATTTTTATGAAATTGTACCAAGGTGTCGAGAAATTGGAAATCAATGAATAAGAAGGAGAAGATGAATAAAATGGAAAAGCTTGTTATTTATGCCACGAAAAGAGGAAGTTCTAAAAAATATGCGGAGGCATTTGCACAAAAGCATGGCTATCCGATTTATGAACAAGGGGGGGTGCCTTCAGAAGACTTCGCGGGTTCAAAAAAATTATACTATTTTGGCAGTGTATACGCTGGTAGAGTTTTTCAGTTAAACAAGTTGAAAGAAAAATGCAGAGAAGGAATGGAAATCACAGTAGTACCAGTCGGTTTATCTTCAAAAAATGACCAAGAAAAAATGGTTGAAATTCGTAAAGGAATTATTGAAATTTTTCCGGAGGCAGAGATTTTCTACATGAGAGGACGATTGTCATATAAAGAATTGAGTTTCCCCGAAAAAATACTGATAAAGATGATCAATAAAGAGAGCAAGAAAAAGGAATCGCAGAATAAATTGGATATTGAAAAAGCAATTGGACAAGTTGTAGAGGAAGACGGTGTAGACTTTATCAATTTAAACGAATTAGAAGTTATTGAGTAGGACTATCAATAACCCGTTTATGGTCGAATAGTGCCTTTCATAAGTCCAAATGAAAGGACTTGCGTATATAATTTATTTATTTGATAATATTTTGATTGCAATTTGGAATGATTTGTATTAGACTAATTCCAATCTATACGTATGCATTGAAGAGAAGAGTAATTAATCACGAAACGATTAAAGAGACCCTCGGCTGGTGAAAAGAGGGATCGTGGAAAGTTAATGAAGATGAGCTCTGAGCATTCAGTTTGTTCACGCAAATTGAACGGAAAGCGACCGTTACTTCGCCGGGTATGTAAGTACCGTTGAGGTATTATCTGAAAGGATAATACGAATAAGGGTGGTAACGCGAAAATATTCGTCCCTTTATTTATCAGTAGATTGGTAGGTAAAGGGACGGATATTTTTTTATTTGTCAAAATTTAATAGGAGTGTGTCAGTATGAAAAAAATTGGTTTCGTTGCATTGGTATTTAGTTGTTTCATTTTTTTAGCAGCTTGTAGTTCGGGTTCCGCAGAGAAAGCGGATAAAATAAAAATTGGGGCCTCCCCTACGCCTCATGCAGAAATTTTAGAACATATCAAACCCGAATTGAAAAAGAAGGGGATTGAACTAGAAATTGTAAAATTTGATGACTATGTTTTACCGAATAAAGCGTTAGAAAATGGGGATATAGATGCAAATTATTTTTCAACAGTCCCTTATTTTAATTTACAAAAAAAAGAAAACGACTATCGTTTTTCAAATATAGGAGCAATCCATTTAGAACCGATGGGGATCTATTCACACAAAATAAAGAAAATTAGCGAAATACCTTCTGGTGCGAAAGTAATCGTCTCAAACGTTCCCTCAGAATGGGGACGTGTGCTGAATATTTTTGTTGAGAATAAACTTTTAAAAATCAAGCCAGGAGTAGCCATCGATAAAGCTACTTTTGAAGACATAACAGAAAATCCAAAAAACTTAGTCTTTGATCATAGTGTCGATCCAACCTTATTAACCTCGGCTTTTGAAAACAATGAAGGAGATCTTGTCGCGATCAATTCTAATTTTGCTTATGAAAAAGGATTGAATCCAGTAAAAGATTCTTTAATGATCGAGCAAAAGAACTCGCCATATGTAAACATCGTAGCGACAAAAACGAGCAATAAAGAGAATAAAGACTTGAAAAAAGTGGTGGATGTCCTACATGAGCCGCAAGTGCAAAAGTGGATCGAGAAAAAATGGGGTGGATCGATTGTACCCGTCAGTGAATAAATGAAAGAAGAGGTGAATAAGATGGAGAGAGCAGTATTTGCAGGTGGTTGTTTCTGGTGTATGATTCAACCTTTCGATAGCCTTGCGGGCATTCAATCGGTAATCTCAGGTTATACAGGGGGAACAAAGGAAAACCCAACGTATTTAGAAGTTAAAAGTGGCGAGACAGGTCATACGGAGGCCGTGGAAATTATATATGATCCTTTAGTTATTTCATACGATGAGCTTCTAGAAATCTATTGGCAACAGACAGACCCAACGGACGCATTTGGTCAATTTGAAGATCGAGGGAGCAGTTACAGACCGGTTATTTTTTACTTTGACGAGAAGCAAAAAGAACATGCTGAAAAAAGTAAGGAAACACTGCAAAATAGCGGAAGATTTGATGAGCCGATTGTAACTAAAATCGAGAAAGCAACGGTATTCTATCCAGCAGAGGAAGAGCATCAAGACTATTATCAAAGGAATCCTGAAAACTATCAAAAAAATGCAGCCCGCAGAAAAAAATTTATCTCTGAGTTTTGGTAGAAGCGACGAGGTTCCATGAAACACGCTAACTAGGGACAACTCAAAAGAAAAACCTTTCTTTTGAGTTGTCCCTGATTAATTTTCTCCTTAAACAGAAAAATGTGACATATGTCCTAATTGTTTTTCTTTTGAGTGATTACAATAAGCATATAGGAGGTGCTTATTATGATAATCCTAGTCTTACTTTTGATTTTTATAGTTGTCGCTTTATATTTAAGAAAGCAAAATAAGAACAAATCAGAATTTATTTATTGGGAAAAAATCGATGAGTTAGAAAAGCAGAGAAAAGAAATGATTTTACAACGCGCGCGAGAAAGACAAAATTTCTAAAAAAGTCAGCCGATTTGCTTTAAAAGCAAGAAACCGGCTGATTATTTTTTACAGCGTTTCATTTTCAAAATAAGAAACTTCTGACGAGTACTGGATCAATTTTTCTTTATCAAGTAGTAAGAATGCTCGTTTTTCCTTTTTTAAAATGTTGCTCTCACACAATTTTTTTAGTAAACGTAATAGGTGGCGATAGCTGATGCCAATTGTTGCCGCAACATCAGAAAGATTGTCATAAAAATAATTTTTGTAGGCGCCTTTTAATATATAAGTACAGAGTCTTTGTTCTCCAGAGTAAAGTGCATTTGAAGAATAGTCATGTGAGGAGCTCATTAGATTGTTTGATAACCCCTTCGCCAGCTCGGTCATAAAAGTTAAATTTTTGAACATTGTATCATCGTCATCTTGAAAAGGAACGACGAGACATTCGAAAGCTGAGAGTGCAACGACAGAGGCTGTAGCATAGTTTGTCTTGGACATTAATTCGACATCTCCGATGATACCGCTTGATAGATAGTATGCTAAAACAAGACTTTTTCCTGAAGGAGAAGTTGTACAAACTTTCGCCTTTCCAGAGACAACCAGCAGGATATATTTATATTCAAATCCCTGAGAAAAAACGATATCTCCAGACTCGTAGTGACGTATTTCACATAGCGCGTGATGATCGGATAATCCATATTTTTTTAACAATTTAAAATGGTGTTCTTGTAACGGATAAGTCATATGATCTCCCTCGTTTCTCCTAATGACTGATAGGAAGCATTGGTTATTAGTCATTTTACTATTTTCGGGTTTAAGTTGTCGCGATAAACGCCTAAACAAGTTCGGTAAATGCAAACTAAGTAAGAAAGTCCCTCGTTCGACCCTCCAAATGATATTTGTGCTTTTTTAGAAATTACTATAAATAATTTGGGGTTTTTTAAAAATTCATTTGTGCAATATGTTACAATTGAAGTTGCAATACAAACGCTTTCAATAACTAGGAGGTAAAGTGAATGACAAAAACAGTAATAGTTGGTACAAACCATGCAGGGATTGCCGCAGCGAACACGTTATTAGACACATTCGATGATCAGGAAGTAGTAATGATCGATCGGAACAATAATTTGAGTTATTTGGGTTGTGGAACGGCGTTATGGGTGGGACGTCAAATAGACTCTTATGAAGGCTTATTTTATACAAAAAAAGAAGACTTTGAGAGCAAAGGTGCTAAGATCTCCATGGAAACAACCGTTGATCACATTGATTATGGGAAAAAAGAAGTTCATTGTCTGCTTAATAATGGCGAATCATTCATTGAAAGCTACGACAAGCTAATTTTAGCGACAGGGTCAGTGCCAATATCACCGAATGTTCCTGGTCGAGATTTAGAAAATATTCATTTTTTGAAACGTTTTCAAGATGGTCAAGCGGTTGATGAAATTTTAAATTCAGATAGTATCGAGAATGTTGCGGTAATCGGTGCTGGCTATATTGGTGTAGAAATTGCTGAGGCAGCAAAACGACGCGGAAAAAATGTTTTATTATTTGATGCAATGGAGCGTTCACTGCCAAGCTATTATGATAAATGGTTTACTGATGACATGGATGCTACTTTAAGCGAGCATGGAATTGAACTGCATTTCGGGGAGCTTGCGAAAGAGTATAAAGGCAATGGAAAGGTGGAATCCATTGTCACTGACAAAGGGGAGTATCCTATTGAACTTGTCATTAATGCAATCGGATTTTTGCCAAACAATGAATTGGGAAAAAGCCATCTGGACTTGTATAAAAATGGTGCCTATTTAGTTGATCGCTATCAACAAACGAGCGATCCAAATGTATATGCAGTCGGAGATTGCGCAACGATTTATTCAAATGCACTTCAAGATACAACCTACATTGCTTTAGCAACCAATGCAGTACGATCAGGTATTGTAGCAGGTTACAACATAGGTGGCGTTTCCTTAGAATCTACTGGGGTACAAGGATCTAATGGTATTTCTATTTTTGGGCTGCATATGGTATCGACAGGATTATCCGTTGAAGCAGCAGCTAAAAATGGTATTGACGTAAAATACACAGATTTTGAAGATTTACAGCGTCCTGGTTTTATGAAAAAGAATGCCAAAGTTAAAATCCGTATTGTGTATGAAGAAAGTTCTCGTCGAGTAGTCGGCGCACAATTATCTTCAACAGAAGATATTTCGGGTGTGATTCACATGTTCTCATTAGCGATTGAAGAACAAGTGACGATTGATAAATTGAAGCTATTAGATATCTTCTTCCTGCCTCATTTTAACCAACCGTATAACTATATTACTATGGCGGCCCTAGATGCAGAATAAGTAAACAAGTACAAAAAATTCCCTCAACGTTTGATAATTTTCTGACGTTGAGGGAATTGTTTTATAATAAAGAAAAATTTATTTGGTTCTTTTTAAAATGTCTAAAATTTTCTGATAGTTTTGATTTTGAAAAATTTGATAGTTGATCTTTTCATAAAGCCTTACCGCATGATGGCTCCAGGTTTGTGTACTTAAATAAAGATCCTGGTTCGGGTAGTATTCATGAAGAAGTTCAGTAACACGAATGACTAAAGCCTTGGCCAGGCCCTTTTTTTGTTCCTCAGGAATCACACCTAACCAATGCAGTCTTGGGGAACGATCTTCTGTCCACCAAGCCGTGAAGGTTGCGACCTTTTTCCCTTCAGGGTTCTCTATAAAAAGCATCCGACGGCGTAGTTCTTTTTCGTAAGGCATAAAAGAATGCTGAAAGTACTCGGCGGCTTCCTTCTCTGAATCAAATTCTAAGACGGCTGTTTCAATACGACACCAATCTCTTTCATCGCCAGGTTTATAAAAAGCGAAGCGATAACCATCAGGTAAAGTAATTTTAGGTAAGGGCGGTGCATCTGAGGGACGGAACATCGTAAAAGGAATGAATGGTACAGATTTATCCAACATAAGAAGACCTCCATTTTTTTCTCAATAAAATCGTATCATGTAGGGCATGCAAAAGCTAGTTCGTTTTTTACTTATATAGGAAACGATGTTACTGATCATTGATCATAAAACTTCTAATATAAAAAAATTGGAGCCTTTGTTTTCAATGGCTATTATATAATGAATAGAGAAATTGGATTACAGAAATATTCCAGTTTGTCAAGATTTTTTTAGTAGTGAATACCGATTCGCTGCAAGATAGTATCTATTAACAATTTAGGAAGGTCGTGTTTTTATGGCAAAGAGGGTGTTCTTCAGCTTTTCTTACGAAGAAGATTGGTCTCGAGCATTCGTTGTTAAGAATAATTGGACGCTTAAAGAAAATGACGAGTCTGGGTTTATTAACAAAGCAGAGTTTGAACGAATGAAACGGGATGGCAGTGCAAATATTGAACGATGGATTGACAAACAATTGGTGGGAACCTCTGTAACAGTGGTTTTGATTGGAAGCGAAACATTGGATTCAACGTATGTTCAATATGGAATAAAGAAAAGTTATGAGCGTGGCAATACAATCATAGCGCTCAAAATTGGAAAAGTTAAAAATTTGAATCAGCAAACATCAATCAGTCAATCAGTGGTAAAGATAGTAGGAAAAAATGAGGAAGGAAAATTATTATGGTTTGATGAGATCTTGGATGAGGAATATGATTATATCAAAAACGATGGGTATACGAACTTAGAAAAATGGATAGAGAACGTTGATAAAGTAAAAGAGGGGTAATAAAGAAACGGCATCGGACTATCCATATAATCGATGACAATAAAAGGGGATAAAGAGAGCGATGGTCTTTAAAAAAAGAAAAAGGGCGAGTGACTGGACAAAACGTTCAACACTCGCTTTTTTTAAATTCAAATTTATTGTAATTTTATAAAAATATCTCCATGATTTAATCACTAATTAACTATTTTATCGAAAAGACTTTACATAGAATTAATTCAAAATAATAATCATTCTTTCACAAAAAGAATTTTTGTTTTTTTTAGGCTAAATACTCTTGCTAAACGGATAACGTTTCGATATACTCGGTAAGGAAAAGACCCCGATTTTAAAATGGGAGGCAGGAGGTGTCCTTATGCTTAAAAATTATCAACGGTGACTATGAAATCAGTCATTACTTAGAGTTTCTAAGCAAGTAGGACAACTGATTTTCCTCCGATGGGTCAAAGTTTTAATCGAATTAAGTGACGATTAAGCACGTGGATTGAGACAGTGCAGGAGGGAACATACTTGATTTAGTATGTTTTTTTGTCGTGTGCAAAATGAGCATTTCCTACTTGTGAAAACGGTTTAAGTGAAAAAACAAACTTTTAGAGGAGCAATTAAAATGAAAAAAATGATTACAGTAATTGGCTGTTTGTTGTTAACAGCATTAGTTGTCTATTCAAAAACAGAAGTGGTTCATGCTGCGGATAAGTCGAACAAAGTTCAGCGGTTGGTCAAAAGCAAAGATATCAAAGAGGATGATTTCTTTGTCGATGCAAAATGGGCTAAAAAACAAATGAAAAATAACGAAGATACAGTGATTATCGAGGCTTCTTATGGTGAAGGTAAAGACTATAAAAAGGCTCATATTCCAGGCGCCCTCCATATCGACACAATGGAAATTGAAAGTGAAGAAACCAATTGGAATATTTTCGATGCTGAAACATGTAAAGAAGTATTTTTAAAACGCGGCGTGACAAAAACAACGCCAATAATTGTCTATTCTAGTGATATCAATGCAGCAGCACGTGTAGCCTTCGTTGCCTATTGGTTGGGTGTAGACCAAGTGAAGATTTTAGATGGCGGATTAAAGGCATGGGAAAAAGCGGACTATAAAGTAGAAAAAGGGGAAGAAGAAGGAAAAGCAGCAAAAGATTTCGGTGCGAACGTTCCAGGACGCCCTGAGTACTTAATTTCTACTTCTGCTGATTTAGTTGCTTCAAAAGAAAAGAATCCTGAGTTAGTTTTAGCAAGTATTCGTAGTTGGAAAGAGTTCACAGGCAAAACTAGCGGATATGACTATATTGAAAATGCGGGTGAACCTGAAGGCGCTGTATACGCAAAATCAAGTAAAACGAGTGCTGATGTTGCTCAATTAATGAATAACGATGGAACTGTCAAAGAACCAACAAAAATTTTTGCTGCATGGAAAAAATGGGGAATCACGCCTGATAAAGAAGTTGCTTTCTATTGTGGGACTGGTTGGCGTGCAGCAACGGCATTCTTTATTACAAAACAAGAAGGCTGGAAGGATGTACGATTATTTGACGGCGGATGGTTTGATTGGGATAAAGCACATCAAAAAGATCCAAGTAAATATCCGGTTCAAATCGGCGACCCAAGAGACAAAGATAAAGTGAAAATCTTGAAATAATGAAACTTTTTAGAATTTTTGTGCATATAATACAAAGTGGTCTGATTTATGTCATCTATCTGATGAATGATCTCTATAAAAATCATTTAGGGTTTATGCGGAATGTGTCATTTTATTCTCATAAGGTCAATAATAGTGCTGTCGGCAGTAAGTTATTTTTACTGCCGGTAGTTTTAGTCGTAATTGCACTCTTACTAACCTTAAAAAAAAGAACGATAGAGTCATTTTTACTGGTGATGATTAGCGGACTTTTCTTAGTTTGGCAGCTATTTTTTACGCTAGAAGCATCGCCAATCTACTATTTAATAAGTGCTATTTTATGTTTAGGAGTTTTATTACAACTAGCGGTAGTGTTATTAATGAGGAGCTCGTCTAATGGATTACTCAAGTAAAACAATTGAAATGGCTCAGTTAATCGCGGAAACTTGCACAAGTTGCAAACGCTGCATGAAAGACTGTCTTTTTTTACAGCAATACTGTGAGAATCCTAAAGAATTGTTTCAACGCTTTTTAGAAAAAGATTTGGCGCCAATCTTTCCTTTTTCATGTATGTTATGTGGTCGATGTACGGTAGTTTGTCCATTACAGTTAAAACTAGATGAGGCTTTTTTAGCTATCCGTCAAGATTTAGTCAAAGAAAAAAATCCTCTAAAACAGCTAAAAAGTGTAGAGATGCATCAAAGACTTTCTACGAGTAAATTCTTTAGTGCTGTGAATCGAGGAAGCTTTTCGGATTCTGAGCATTAATTTACTCAATAATAAAATGTGTCTTACCAAATGAGGAGCATAAAAAGGAGATATACTATGAAGCATGGTTTCATGGCAGGATGCTCATTGAGTTCTAGCAATCCAGATCAAGTTGCATTAGTCATCGATTATTTAAAGACTTACTATCCGGATCTGGCTATTATTCAGGGATGTTGCGGGAAACCGACGCGTATGATCGGTAAAGAAGAATTATTTCAAACGCGTTTTGCCGAGTTAACTAAACAAGTCAAACAAGCAAAGATCGACAATTTGATCGTAGCGTGTCAAGGGTGTATTAAAACGATGACCATTCAAGAACAGTTTCCTACGACCTCTTTATGGGTGAAAATGGCTGAGCTAGGCCTGCCAAAAGAAGCACTTGGCAAAGGGAAAACTAGTGATGTTGTTTTTTCCATACAGGATTCTTGCCCGACTAAAGAAGTCACGGAAATACATAAAGCGGTTCGCACATTGCTGGAGCAGCTAGGATACAAGGTCCAAAAAAATCGTCTATCGGGTGAAGATACATTATGTTGCGGCATGGGTGGAATGTGTGGTGTCACTAATCCGAATTTAGCAAAAAAATTTGCAGAGAAACGTGTTCAAGATTTCAAAACAGAACACATCGTGACTTACTGTGCCACCTGTACGTCAGCAATGATTTTAGGTGGAGGAAAATCATGGCATTTACTAGATTTGATTTTTGGCGAGGTTATCCATAATGAGGATACGCCCTCATCGCATCCGCTATCCAATCCAGTAAAGGCCTGGAAAAATCGGTACCAATCAAAAAAAATAGTTACACGAGCATAGGAGAGACGTATGAAAAAATGGTTAATAGGATTGTTAGCAACAGGGATGTTGCTTTCTTTGACTGGCTGCAAGACAAATGAAACGAAAGAAGAACAAAAAGCAGAATCCATCACTACTTTTTCTCAAGCAGTAACTGAGGCTAAAGGAGAAACTGTCACTTTTTATGGCTTCGGTGGCGATGAAAAAGCAAACGCTTGGGTTGACGAGGTTGTAACTCCTGCAATGAAAGAAAAATACGACATTACAGTGAAGCGTATTCCGATGGACATTGACCAGATTTTGAATAAGTTGACCACTGAGAAAGAAGCAGGAGCCAAAGAAGGCGACATCGATGTAATGTGGATCAATGGTGAAAACTTTTATACAGCAAAACAAGCAAAGCTTCTTTATGGACCAATCACGGACAAAGTTGAAAGCTTTGAAAAATGGATGGATGTCGACGGACACAACTCAACGTATGATTTTGGTGTCAAAATTGATGGATACGAGGTTCCATATGGGAGTGCACAATTGGTTTTTGCAGGTGATAGCGAAAACTTCAAAGAAGGATTTCCTAAAAGTACAAAAGAATTACTTGATTATGCCAAGGCAAATCCAGGGAAACTTACTTATACAGCACCTCCGGAGTTTACAGGCAGCGCCTTTGTAAGAAATGTTATATGTGATATCGTCGGTTACGATAAGGTGGAAAATGCCAGTTCAGACAAAGACGCGCTTTATAAAGTTATCAAGCCTGGTTTGGATTATTTGAATCAGCTTAAACCCTATCTATGGCAAGAAGGAAAAACCTATCCAACGACGACCGCTGAATTGGATCAGATGTTTGCTGCTGGACAGGTCAATATGAGCTACAGCTATTCTCAGATGCATGTCGCAGAAAAGCGGAAAGAGAATGAGTTTAAACCGACAACCGAATCCTTCTTATTTGATAAAGGAACAATCGCAAACCAGAGTTACTTGGCCATAGCTGAAACATCAAAAGTCAAACCTGCAGCATTGGTACTAATTAACGAAATGACTAGTGAGAGCGCGCAATTGAAGAAAGCTGAAGCAGAGTATGGCTATAGCATTCCACCTTTTGACTCTAACAAACTGTCGAAAGAAACCAATCAGAAATTGTCAGATCTTTATAAAAATCAAGGGCTTCTTTCACTTGAAGAAATGCAAGAAAAACAAATTCCTGAGGTTCAAGCAGAAAAAATCCCTTTAATTGAGACATTATGGAAAGAGCACGTTCTTCATGAATAGAAAAACGTTCTTTGCTTTGCCTTTCATTCTGTTAAACAGCGTTATAATTTTTGCAGCACTTTTCAAAGGGCTGCAAATTAGCTTAGGGTATTATCCCATAGTGGGCTTGAAAGATTTTTCGTTAAATAATTACCAACAAGTATTAGCAGAGCCTTTCTTTCAAAAGTCGCTTTTATACAGCTGCTATTTAGCGCTGACTGCGACTTTTTTATCTTTGATAGGTGGTGTGGCGTTAGCCTTTCTGCTAATGAAAGTTCCAAGTTGTTGGTTACATAAAATAATTAACTTACCTATTTCGTTGCCTCACATAATTGTAGCGCTGATGATTATGCAATTAATTAGTCAATCAGGAATCGTTTCACGTATTTTTTTTCAGGTAGGATGGATTAATGGAATGGATCAATTTCCTTTACTAATTCATGATTCAGGAGGTTTCGGCATCCTTGCGGTTTTTCTATACAAGGAAATTCCTTTTGTTGCGGTGACGACTTTGGCAATCTTGCAGCAGTTACAGTTAGGGTATATAGAGGTGGCTAAACATTTAGGCGCCTCAACGATAAAAATATTTTTCTCAATAATTTTACCTATGATTCAAAAAACACTATTTACTTTGTTTATAATATTATTTTGTTTTACTTTTGCTTCATTTGAGGTCCCGTATTTGTTAGGGAACCCTCGTAATCAAACGATCGCAATAACAACCTATGAGTTGTTTACTCAAGCAGATTTAACCACTCGACCGTTGGCGTTTGCATTGAATCTTGTGATGTCGGGGATATGTTTGACGGTCAGCTTTCTTAGCTTGGCGATTAGCCGATTTCTACCAGGAGGGAGAAAAATATGGTAAAGCTCTCTTCAAAAACTAGTTATTATTTATTGCTCTTAACCGCATTTGTTCTATTATTACCAATGCTTTTCCTAGTTTTATGGTCATTTAGCGACCAATGGATGTATCCGTCACTTTTTCCAGAGAAGGTGGCATTGAAATCTCTTAATCAAATGAGACTTGATCCTAGCTTCTTTCCAGCTGTGGTAAATAGCTTCTTCATCGCTATAGCAACAACGCTTATTAGTCTTTTGATCGCTATGCCGGCCGCTAAATACTTTTCACTTCAAAAATTACTGGCTCCGCGCTGGATAGAAGTAATGATCTATTTGCCTTTGATTTTACCCGCCATAGCGATTGTCACGTCTACCCAGACATTATTTTTACAAGTCCATTTGACAGGAACTTTTTTTGGGATCATTTTGATTCATACATATTTTTGTTTGCCTTATGCAATGCAGATTTTGCTTGAGAGTTATCGTCAATTAGGGGAAGGGTATCAATTGACTGCGGAAAGTTTAGGTGCTAAACCTTGGACGATTTTTTGGTCTATCACCTGGCCGTTAATGAGACCTGGATTAACGACTGCTGCCAGTTTAGTATTTATTGTTTCTTTTAGCCAATATTTACCGACTTTTTTTATTGGCGGAGGAAAAATCATCACTCTGCCATTATTGCTTCTTCCTTACGCGAATAACGGCCGTTTTGGATTAGCGTCCATGTACAGTGTAGTATTTTTGTTATGTACGATGCTAGGTGTATTTATTTTAAAAAAGGCAATTGGAGGAGTCACGTATGGGACTGAGCGTTAAAAATATACAGTTAAATTACGGAAAAAAGGAAATAATACGTGACGTGTCTTTCGAGGTGAAGGCTGGGGAAATAGTTGCGCTTTTTGGACCGTCAGGGTCAGGGAAAACTAGTTTGCTCAAAATGATTGCAGGAATTCAACCTGTTTCAAAAGGAAAAATAGCGTTTACGGAAGACTTCACGCAAGATAAAACGTTATTAGTTTTTCAAGATTTTTGGCTATTTCCTCACATGACAGTCGTAGAGAATATCTCTTTTGGGTTGAAGGTACGTAAATTCGCTAAAGATAAAATAGCAGAAAAGGTCGAAAAAATCATTGAAGTGTTTGACCTGACAGGATTAGAAAAACAGTATCCTGATCAACTATCAGGTGGGCAAAAACAGCGAGTAGCATTGGCACGGGCGGTTGTACTTGAACCTAAACTGTTGTTATTGGATGAGCCCTTTGCCAACTTAGATCAACAGTTGAAAATAACTATGCGGGAATATTTAAGAAGACTGCAAGAAACGTATCAGTTTAGTATTATTTTAGTCACTCATGATCGTGACGAGGCCTTTCAACTGGCAGATCGTATGGTGATTCTATTGAAGGGTGAAATCCATCAAATTGATGAGCCTAAAGAAATTTATTACCACCCGGCCGGTCGTCTTGTAGCTGAAGCCATTGGAGAAACCAATCTTATCCGAGGGGTAGCCCAAAAGGATATTTTCCAAGCTGAAAACGTTGAGTTAAGAGTGCACAACCCAAGGAATATACAAGGGGAATCGTTACTCTTTATTCCGATCGGAATGGAAACTTCGATTCAAAACAGTGGGGCTCTAGCATTTGTTAAAAGGTGTGAGTGGACTCCTAACGGTCAACAAGTTTTACTTGAGATTGGAAACACAGAATGCACATTGACCAATCTTTCAGAAAAAGTCACTGCTGGAGAAGAAGTTTATTTAACTTTTTCTGAAACGTTAACGGTAATGCGGCTATGATTTCAATTATTATTCCGACATTGAATGAAGAAAAGAATATTTCACATTTGCTACGACAGTTAACACAATTGAGGAGTTCTATTTCTTATGAAATCATTGTTGTTGACGGGGGCAGTCAAGATCAGACATGTGAGGTAGCCAAATGCTATGCAACCGTTTATCAGCTGAAAGAAGCGAACCGTGGTGCGCAGTTAAAATTGGGTGCTGAGAAGAGCGGAGGAGAAATTTTATGGTTTCTGCACGGTGACAGTAGGTTGGAAACGACTTACTCTATTTTAGAACAAATACAGGCAGCATTAAACAATGAACAATACAGTGCTGGTTTTTTTAAACTTGCTTTTGATTCAAAGGAGCGGTTCTATCACTATCTGTCCTTTTCATCTAATTTACGGGCTCGTTATCTCGGACTCATTTTTGGAGATCAGGGATTGTTTACCACGAGACAGAACTATGAGAAAGCTGGCGGTTTTGAATCAATCGCGTTAATGGAGGATTGGCGATTGAGTCGAAACCTAAAAAAAATAGGGCTTTTTTATCCATTGCCTGTTAAATTAACTACCTCTAGTCGGAAATTTCGCAAAGGGAAAATTCGGACGCATTTAAAAATGCATAAAATAAAATTACTCTATTTGCTAGGAATGTCACCTGAAAAATTGGCGCAACGATACTACAAATAGCAAGGAGCAGCGATGTTAGAAAAAATTAAGGACTACTTAAACGAAACGTGTCTTGTTGAGCAACTTCAACTGAAATCAGCATTCACCGTTGCGTTTTTAGCACAAGGTGAATACAATCAGAATTTTCTTATTTCTGATGGAACAAGTAGTTACGTCTTTCGCTTGAATTATGGAAGTCAACTGCAACTAGATAATCAGATCCGTTATGAATACCGTGCATTAAAATGGCTTGAAAGATCTGGAAGAACGCCAAACGTGTTTTATGTAGATGATACCTGTCATTTTTTTTCGCAAGGATTGCTGATTATGGAGTTTTTAAATGGAAAGCCGTTAAATTATCGCGAGGATTTAAAAGAAGCTGCACGTATTTTTGGGAATATTCATAAACAACCAATTGATGAGGATGCTGAAAAGATCTTTGTAGAGGAAAAGGGAACGATACTATCCGCGCGTGTGACAGAATGTCAGAAATTATTGGAACCAGTCCTCAAAAGCGATGTTGTTCCATTAACAGCCAAAAAGCAATTAGTGAAAGCATTGAATTGGTGTGAAAACAATACTCACCAACAAGACTTTTTCATCGACTTGGATCATTGGTGTATCAATAATACGGAGGTAAACTCCCACAATTTTATTACTGGCGAAAAGGGTTTTCTCATTGACTGGGAAAAGCCGGTGATTAGCCATCCAGTTCAAGATATTTCACAATTCTTAGCATCAACGACGACTCTATGGCGAAGCAACTTAATCCTGAAGCAAGAGGAGAAGAAAGAATTTTTCACGCGATATTTGGTTGAAACAGACTTTAACCGCACACAATTCGAGGAGGCGCTTAAAATTTACCATCCATACTTAATGCTCCGTGCGCTCTCTTGGTCAGCAATGGCTTATGATAGTTATCAAAAGGACACTAAAAAACTGAAAAATCAGGAAATTTTTGATAAAGTATCCAGCTATCTTGACGAGCAGTTCCTACGTCATGCGTTAAAGGAGCAAGTGTTTGAATAAAAATGCGTATGTTTTGTTTACTCGCGTTCCGGTTCCAAATAAAGTTAAAACTCGACTGCAGAGTGTACTTAGTGGAGAAGAGGCCTGTGAGATGCAGCACGCTATTCTTCTAGATTGCTTTGTGAAGTTTGAAGATTTAAAAGAACAAGGGATAGATCTATTCCTTGCTTATTCAGATGAGGGGGATCCTTCGCAACTATTGGTAGATTTACCCAAGTCATTTAATCCTTTCCGGCAAAAAGGTAAAACGATTGGACAGCGAATGGACCATGCAATGACGTCTCTTTTTACTAAAGGGTATGAGAAAGTTGTATTGACTGGTAGCGACATTCCTAATCTGAATAGTAATACGATCAAATCTGCATTTGAGCAAATGACAGATATCACTTTTGGTCCGTCATCGGACGGCGGGTATTATTTGGTTGGTTGTAACAAACATATCGAGTTATCTCGTATTTTCGAGAAGAAAATCCCTTGGGGGGAAAAGGACGTGCTAGGTGAAACATTGAAGAATTTAGCAGATTACGAGGTGACTTTACTGCCTGCTATCAAAGATATCGACTTTCCAGATGATTTAAAAGAAATTCAACACGACCTAAACGATGAAAATTTTTACTTCTGTCAATGGTTGGAGAATAATAGAGGTGTATTGGATTGAGAAAAATAATTTTTGACTGTGACAATACCTTTGGCTTAGAAAATCACGACGTCGATGATGGGTTGACACTCTTTTATTTACTGGGTGCAGCAGAAATGGATCTTCTTGGAGTGACTCTGACCTATGGGAATGGAACGCTGGGAGAGGTCGTCCAGATGACGAAAGCACTTCAAAAAAAAGTGGGGATTCATTTTAACTATCATTCAAAAAATCAAGCAGATTTTTTAGTAGAGATGGTCAACAAATACCCTCACGAGGTGACAATCCTCGCAACAGGTGCATTGACAAATATATTGGACGCTAGCATGATCGACCCTGAATTTTTTATGAAAGTACAAGAAATTGTTTTGATGGGCGGGACGACGGAGCCTTTAGTAGTCAATCAACGTCCTGTCTCGGAGCTGAATTTTTCTTGTGATGCCGCAGCGTCGAAGAAGGTACTACTTAGTCGGGCGAAGATCACTATCATGAATGGGCACATGACTGCTCAAGCTTTTTTTTCAAAAAAGGATCTGAGTATATTCATAAAAGCTGCAGAAAGTCAGATAGAACAAGAATCCTTAGAATGGATAAGCGAGACATTAGAAAAATGGATCAATTGGAATGAGCAAATGTTTGGTTTCTCAGGATTTTGTAACTGGGACATGACCACTGCCGTTTATCTAGAATGCCCGGAGTTGTTTAGTCATGAAAAATATTGCTTATCAGCGACACAACCTGATCTTACAATTGGAAGGATCTCATTAGCTGAACAATCCTCCTATATAGTAAAAATGCCGAAAAGCATTCTCGACTTAACGGAATTTAATCATATAGTTATTCAACGAATGCTTGCAGGCTTATTGAAATAAGCAAGTATTTTATGATAAATGGCGTTCTCAAAATGCTAGAGTGGAAAGGAGCACCGTTGAAAAAAATAATCCTATTTATTTTATTGGTTCTTTTTGTGACCTTTCTAGGTTATCAGTTTGGTTTAGTGAGTTTGCTGACAGATATTGAAAGTCTTAGAGCGTATCTGGAAAGCCTTGGTTGGTGGGGATATGTGCTCTTTATCTTACTGTCAGTTCTTGTAGCAGTATTTCTTTTGCCAGGACAATTCTTAGCGATTGTAGGGGGCCTAGCATATGGTGGCTTTGTAGGTGGATGCTTGACCATTATCGGTGCTTCATTGGGTGCAAGCATTTCATTTATTATAGGAAAATATGTTGCAAGAGAATACATTTTGCAACGCTTTGGAACAGATCCTACTTTTCAAAAAATAGAAAAAGGCGTTCAAGAAAATGGCATCGCCTTTTTGATTTTTACCCGACTAGTCCCAGTTTTTCCTTTTGCCATTCAAAGCTATGCCTATGCGATGACACCAATGAGTATTCGTAAATTCAGCATAATTTCTTTTTTGACAATGATGCCTGCTAGTTTTATTTATGCTTTTATGGCATCAGAGATTGCTTCAAAAGGAATATCTGGAACTTTACTGGTAGAATTATCTATCGCAGGAATTCTTTTAGCGCTTCTCGCATATCTACCAAAGAAAATCAGTAAAAAATTGAATCGACTGAGTTCAGAGTATAAAAATGATTAGGCATTCTAAAGACCAGAGCGGCTGCTCTGGTCTTTTTGTTTCCCATTGGTTGATTTTTTAGCGTATAAGTTAACAACAACTCCATTGTTTTCTTTTAGTACTCATTTTAAAATTGGTATGAAAGGGGAGAGTAGGATGGAAATGAGTATAGGAAAGATCATCTCAGAAAAACGCAAAGAAAAAAAGATAACGCAGCAAGAATTGGCAAATTTTGTAGGGGTATCAAAAGCTTCTGTTTCAAAGTGGGAAACGGGGCAAACATATCCAGATATTTCACTGTTACCGCTCTTAGCTGCCTATTTCGACATGACAATAGATTCGCTTTTAGCCTATCAGCCACAACTGGAGAATCATGAAATACAGCGAATATATGCCACATTAAAGGATGGATTAAAAACTAAAGAACCGGATGAGATGTTACTTCTCATTCATAGATTGATACGACGGTACTATTCGTGCTATCCATTCGTCTTACAGATGGGCATGTTTCTATTGAATCATGCAGACTTGCTGCCAGGTGAAGAAAAACTTCCGACATACACCAAAGAAGCTCAAAAATTATTCATTCATGTTCGAACACAATCAAAAGATCCTGAATTAATTACGCAAGCTTTAAAATATGAAGCCTATACCGCGCTTGTACTACAAGAATTCGACAAAGTTTTATCCATGCTTGGAGATCGTGCGCCTATGTTGTTTCCGGTGGAAAGCTTGATCGCGGCTGCTCAGCAACAAAAGGGAGAGTCAGGTCAAGCAATTGAAACGTTGCAAAGTGGAATTTATCAATATGCAGCAGTGTTCATGAGCTTTTTCACGAATTACTTGCAGTTACTGACTGATGATCCTAAAAAATTTACTGAAACAGTTTCACGGGGAAGTCAATTTGCAAAGATTTTTCGATTCAGCTCGCTGCATCCAGTCTCATTGATGAATTTTCAATTATCTGCTGTTTTCGGCTATGCGAAAATGGGAAATGAAGAAGCTGCTTTGCAACTATTAGGGGCTTTTCTCGAGGTCATGAAGGAGACAGAATTCCCTGTTGTCTTGCACGGGGATGCCTATTTTGATCAAATCAATGAATGGCTAGATCAATCAGAAATTGGGACGCAACTCCCCAGAGATTCTATGAAAGTTCAAGAGAGTTTGAGTGATGCAATCATCGATAATCCCGTCTTTAGTCAATTCAAGGAGCAAGAGAAATTGCAGAATATTTATAGTGAATTACGTGCCATAAAGAAGGAGCATTCAAAAAATGAATAATTTAGATTTTTTCAGAGAAAATTTACCGATTCTATTGCCATTCGTGCTTCTTGAATTACTTTTAATGATCACAGCAGTTTGGCATGTACTAAAACATCCTAACTATCGATTCGGGAACAAAGCAGTGTGGTTATTGATCGTGATCGTTTTTCAGATTATTGGTCCAGTCTTCTATTTTGTATTTGGAAGAGGGGATGATTTATGAATATTTTGGAACTGCATCAAGTCTCAAAAAAGTATGGGTCAAAATATGTCTTAAATAAGTTAGATCTCCATGTTCCAAAGGGTTCAATTTTTGGGTTCGTAGGAGAAAATGGCGCTGGAAAGACAACCACTATGAGAATGATCCTCGGCTTAGAGGAAAAAAGCAGCGGCGAAATTCTTATTAAAGGAACTCCGGTTACTTTTGGGGACAATGAAACGAATCGTTATACGGGTTACTTACCTGACGTGCCAGAATTTTACGACTATATGTCTGGTAAAGAGTATTTAACTTTTTGCGGGCAACTTACTGGGATGAAAAAAGAACAGTTGTTAACGAAAGTTTCCGAGTTATTATCCTTGGTAGGTTTGAAAGAAGATAAAAAGAAAATTAAGGGATACTCCCGTGGTATGAAACAACGTTTAGGAATCGCACAGGCTTTATTGAATGATCCAGAGCTATTAATTTGCGACGAGCCTACTTCAGCCTTGGATCCAGGTGGACGAAATGATTTTTTAGAGATGTTAGCAACATTAAAAGGGCACACAACAATCGTATTTTCTACCCATATCCTGAATGATGTCGAACGTATATGCGATCATGTAGGAATCTTGGATCAAGGGCAGTTGGTGCTCAGTGGGCCTTTAGCAGAACTGAAGCAGCAATACGCAAAAAAACAAATTGAGATCGAATTCAAACAAAATATAGAGTTGCAAGACTTTACGGAAAAACTCGAACGATTGAAAATTCAGCAGCAATTGAAAGGCTACTCTTTTAACCCACAAAAAAACCAATACCTTTTAGAATATATACAGCCCTACGAAAAAATCGCACCGCTGCTTTTTAAACAATTCGAAGACGCGCAAGTCTTCCCGAAAATAATCAAGAAAATAGATCCGTCGTTAGAAACGATTTTTTTGGAGGTGATAAAGTGAAAAATTTATACTTTTTTACTAAAAAAGAAATTGTTGAAAGTTGGCGGACTTATCGTTCTGCGATCGTAATTCTGATCTTTTTGATTTTTGGGCTAATGAATCCCTTATTGGCTAAACTAACTCCTGAGATTGTTAAACTGACAGTGGGTGAGGCGATGGCTAAGACAATTCCTGAACCTACTTCACTTGATTCTTGGACGCAATTTTTTAAGAATGTTAATCAAATTGGTTTGATTGTAGTGGCATTGATATTTAGCGGAACAGTCAGTAATGAAGTGAGTAGAGGAACGCTGATTAATCTTGTTACGAAGGGGCTCAGAAGAGGGGCGATCATTGGTGGAAAAATAGTGAATCTGCTATTTCAATGGAGCATTAGCTTTCTTGTAGCCTTTCTGGTGACCTGGGGGTATACCAACTATTACTTTGACGATAGTAAAAGTTCTCATCTTTTTCAGGCTGTCTTTCCTGTGTGGCTTTTTGGAGTTTTCCTAATGAGTTTGATTCTTTTTTCTTCTACCATTGCTCGTAATAGCTATGAAGGCATGCTAGTGACGGGTGGAGGGGTCGTTTTACTCCTATTGTTGAGTCTCTTTGACAATCTTAAAAAGTACAATCCAATCTCATTGGTGACGCAAAATCTTCTGTTTTTACAGCAGGGTCCAGCTTTTGAGAAGTATGTACCAGCAATGGTACTAGCATTTTTACTTTCTCTGATATTTTTATTGTTGAGTACGCTCGTTTTAAATAAGAAAAAATTATAAGAAAGCCCCAGGTTTATTTCAGTATCTTGTCTCATCTGCAAAGTTTAGTTTTATAAATAGAAAGAAAAAGGTATGCCGCAATCTGAGGGCATACCTTTTTAAAATGATTTGCACCACTAAAAGTCGAAGGGCTGATTATTAAATAAATAAGTAAACAACCGAATAGATATAATAGGCTAATAACAACAGAGCAACAATGCAAGAAAGTTTAGTTAAAAAACCACCACGTGCGGGTTTTGTAGACTTGCGAGATTGTCGACGAGTTGTTTCTACGCCTACAGTATCTGTAATTTCTTGTTTCGCGGGACGTAACAGTACGATTGCAAGCAAATCAATGAATAACAATCCTTGCAAAACGATGCTTACGATAAACGTAATTTGATCTCCTCTAACCATTCGGAATAAGAATAGGACGATCATCAGAAGATCGAATAGTAATGTCAATAAAAGCGCCATAACAAAGCTCCTTTGAATAGGTTGGAATAAACAAGATTTATTATAGCATACAACGACTAAAAGAATAGTGGATTATTGTGAATGTTCGTCCAGCCTGTCAGTGTTTGTGATTCAAAAAAGAATAGATCATCCAATAGAGCATAAAAGCGAGAAGCGATACTAGCATCAAAAGAGCAAGCGCCCATGCGCCCTCAACAGGTTGATAATGGTGGTAGTTCATGAGTAAGTAGATAGATAAAAAAGTCGGGATCAGGGAAAAGGATAAATGGATCAATACGCGATCTTTTTTAAATAAATAAAAATAAATGATAGTCATCACAATAAAAATTAAATAAATGATCCCTGAAACGGCATTGCCAATATCCATAAGTTTCCCTCCTGAAGGCCATTATATCAAAATCAGCGCCCTCGACAAATAACAAAAAAATGAGAATTACTAATTTTAATTAATGAGGAAATCCTTTCTCATCGAGAAATACTGAACATAAGAATAATCACGTTGTTAATCCCTAATAATTCTTTCTTTATTTTAAAAAAAATGGAAACATTTGAAAAAAGCCGGGAATATCACGTTTTTTAATCGTTAGAATCCAACTAAAAAATTTTACTTTGTGATTAATATTTGTTAGTTTATATAGAGGGGAAATAAGAAAGATATTAATTGTAACCGTTTTTTAATAGTTGCTAGAGGGGGATGACATGGATTATAAAAAACTACTATGTAGTGTGATGTTATTAGGAAGTATAGGCCTATCAACAGGTGTGGCCTACGGAGAAGAAACGACGGATTCAACCAATAAAACAGAAAGTTCATCGATGGTTGAATCATCGAAGGTCTCAGAGGAAACAACGGAGACACCTTCAACAGAAAAAACGAACGAAACAATCGATTCAGAAACAACCGAAGCCAGTTCGAGTGAGCAGCCGCAGGCGAGTGAAGAAAATGAATCGGTGGATGAGCAGGAATTTGATGAATTAGGGAATTTACAATTTCATCATCCTATTCGATTCGAAGATTTCACTTTAGCGCCACCCGCTTTTCGAGCAGCGCGTTCAGCTGTAAATACACAACAGGCGTTTATAAACCAAGTAGCGCCTTCAGCAAAGTCTTTAGCAAATTCAAATAATCTCTACGCTTCTGTAATGATCGCGCAAGCAATCGTTGAAAGTGGCTGGGGAGGAAGTGACCTCTCCAGATCGCCTAACCACAATCTCTTCGGTATAAAAGGAATGTACAACGGTCAATCAGTAACCATGCCAACATGGGAATATAGTGAAAAAAATGGCTGGTATCAGATCAACGCCAAATTTAGAAAATACCCTTCATTCAAGGAGTCTTTGGGCGATAATGTAACTATTTTAAAAACTACATCGTTCTCAGCAGGCAATTATTATTATTCTGGTGCTTGGAAAAGTAATACTAAATCGTACAAAGATGCGACTGCCTGGTTAACGGGACGCTACGCAACTGCGCCAAATTATGGTTCTACTCTAAATAGTGTCATTGAGACCTATAAGTTAACCCAGTATGACTCTGGTGGAAACAATGGTGGCGGTTCAACCCCAGCACCTGTACAAACCAATGCAATGTATCGTTTGTACAATCCAAACAGTGGGGAGCATTTTTATACGGCCAGTACAGGTGAACGAGACAACGTTAGAAAAGCAGGATGGCGTTACGAAGGAATCGGTTGGCAGGCTCCAAAGAGCGGTACACCTGTTTATCGTCTCTATAACCCGAATGCAGGAGACCATCATTACACACCGATTGTCTCCGAAAAGAATCATTTAGTAAAAGTCGGTTGGCGTTATGAAGGAGTAAGCTGGTATTCAGGTGGCAGTAAGCCACTGTATCGCCTGTATAATCCAAATGCAAAAGCAGGCGCGCATCATTACACATTGCTTCAAAGCGAGCGAGATAATTTGATTAAACACGGCTGGCGCAATGAAGGAATTGGCTGGTACGGACAATAAAATAATGATACTAAAAAAGATCTTGATGAGAGGCTTCATCAAGATCTTTTTTGCGAGAAAACTGCCTGCTTAATCTAATGATGTTAATCAAGTGAGGACACCGATACCTTGACCAGACGATCGTCTTGATTGTCTGGAGACCCGCGACCATCACGATTATTTGTTACAAAATAGAGGGTATTTCCATCGATGAAGACATCTCTTATGCGGCCAAATCCCTTGACAACTTGCTTTTCTTCCTCCGAGTCTAAATCAAAACGTAAAATAGCAGTTCCGCGTAGCCCTGCTACGTAAAGGGCTTCATCCTTATAAGCCATTCCTGAAGGAGCCCAGGTCTGACTATTTCCAGAGGTGAAAAGCGGGGACTCCATTCCGTCACGCTCTTCTGAGCCTTCAATGTCAGGCCAGCCATAATTCCTGCCTTCTCTGATTCTATTGATCTCATCATTCGCGCTTGCCCCATGCTCGCTTGCATACATCGTCTCATCAGAAGACCAAGTTAATCCTTGTGCGTTTCGATGGCCATAACTATAAACATAGGAATTAGAGAAGGGATTATCGTCGGGAATAGACCCATCGAAATTTAGACGTAGAATTTTTCCAGCTAAAGAATCTCTGTCTTGCGCTAAGTCGGGCTGAGAGGCATCACCAGTTGTCGCGTATATCTTTTTATCCGGGCCAATTTTAATTCTTCCGCCGTGATGCGTACTCCCGCTAGGAATATCGTCTAATAAAACTGCTGTTTCTTGCCATTCGTCATTTGCTAAGGTCAATTCTACAATTCTGTTCAGTCGATTCCCGTTGTCTTCATACGTATAATAGGCAATGCCTTTTTGTGATTCTGAGAAATCAGGATAGAGCACAAAACCCAAAAGTCCCGCTTCAGAAGCAGAGGATAGGGGACGTTCCAAAGAAACGGATTGACGTTCCACCTCACCATCAGAGATTTTTGCAATCGTTCCTCCTCGTTCACTAATATAAAAAGTTTCATTGTGACGTTCAATCGACCAAGGAATAGCTAAATTTTCTGCAATGACTTCTGCTTCTTGTCCATCAGATTCTTTTGTGCCAGACAACTCTGAAACAGTCGCTGAGTCTTCGTTCCCGCAGCCGCTTAGAGCTACAAATAGCATTCCTAAAAATAACGGGTTCTTTATCATTCCTTCTTCCTCCTAGAATATTAAAATCTTAAGTGGCTCGTAGTTATTAATTTTAACCTATCATTATTTTGGACTGGAAGTAAAAAAATATGCTTTAAATAAAAGCATGCAAGGGATTGAGCACACAAAAAAAGACAAAGTATTCTACCCGCATAAGCAGCTATAACTTTGTCTCTTAAGAGTTACCATGAAATCATAAAAAAGAACATCAATGTTTTCATGATAAACATTATTGTTTTAGTGAACACCAAAATTTAACATACCATAAACTCGTTTTCTGTACCCTAATTTTCAACGTCTGAAATTTCTGAAATAACAAAAAAACTATGAAGTTTATCAGTAGAATAATCATATTTTTTTCCAATTTCACATAGCACCTGCTGATTCGACTCTAGAACTACGTCACTCCCGTCATACAAACTATCCGTTGGGAGCAGAATTTCGAAAGGTTTTTTGTCATCCAACACCAAGGGCTTTTGAAAGAAATATCCAGCGATCTTTTTCATGAGAATTACTCCTTTTTCTATTATTTGTTATATATTACATCAGCTATTCTAGTAAAACCAGAAATAAGCTCTATAACGGGTGTAATTTAAAGCAACCGCAAAAGCGCGATTCCAAGAACACCTGTTAATACGATTTTCATGAGGTCATTTGTACGAATACCAACGATCAATGCTGGGATACACGCAAAAATTTCTGGAAAACGCAATGTAGGGAAATGACCTGTTTGGAAATTCAGTAAACTTTGAAACAATAGCGCTGTCAAAATCGTCATTGGTAAATAACTTAAAAATTTTTGGAAAGTTGGCGGTAATGTGAGCGCTTTTGTCAAAACGAAGGGCAGTACACGTGGTACCCAAGTGACCAACGCACATCCTAACAAAGTTAGTAAGTAATAATTATTATTCATCACGTATCAATACCCCCGATAAGCAGCCCAGTAATGTCGACAAAATAACAGAAAGTTCAGCAGAAACAAAACGCATCAAAAGAAAGAGGCTGATGATTGTTACTGCCAAAATGGTCCATGTTTTATTTTTTTGCCTTTTTAAGGGTAATTGCACTTGGAACAAAAACAATCCAAGAAACATCGCAGTCAATGCAAAATCAAATCCAAAAATAGTAGGATCAGGAATAAAATTTCCTAACAGTGCACCGATAACGGTAGAAAGAATCCAAATAAGGTAAGCTGTAAGATTCAATCCGTGCATCCACGAACTATTGACCTTTTTTTCTTGTGCAAGCGTGGACATCAGTACGCCGTAGGACTCATCAGTCAACAATGTTCCAATAGCAATACCATTTATGAGTGAATCATCTTTAAAATAGTGGGCAACAGAAAGACTCATAAGCAAATGCCGTAAATTAACAAGAAAAATAGTAAAGACGATCGATAAAATAGGCGCACTTAGTAAAAGCAACCCGCATAAAATAAATTGCGCACTTCCCGCATAAACGACAGTAGACATCAAAAAAATCTGCCAAATAGCAAGATGAGCGGATTTTCCGACGATACCCATCGCGATCCCAATTCCTAAATACCCCATAATTGTGGGGATACAAGCTTTAACACCATCAAAAAAACTGGGGTTTTGAACAATACGATTATCCATAATTTTTCCTCTCATTTGGTTTTAATCATATTAGAACAAAACTAATAAAAAAACAAGAGGATAAAAAATAAAAAAAGAGCAATAAGTCCAACGAGCGTTAGCAATAGTTGGCGGTGAATCAATGCTCAATTTATTTTACCACAGAAATATTAGCTTAAAAACTAATATTATTACTATTTTTAGACGATTAATTTAAAAATGCTGTTGGAAGTTGGTGGCATTTTGATTTTCTAGAAAGTTATAAGTGTTGTATAATGATTTTAAGGGAGGCGTTCTCAATGAAAGAAAGTTATAAAAAAATTCTTGTAGCAGTGGATGGTTCTACCGCTTCTACTGATGCATTCAATGAAGCATTGAACATAGCTGAACGTAATGGAGCAAAACTTTTTATACTTACAGTTGTGGATTATAAATTTTCTTTAGGAGATCCAGCATTTATTAATGATGCATTAAAATTCCATCTTAACAATGCTGAAATCGAGCTCGAGCAACTCATTGCTAATTCAGATATCAGTAAGTTGGACTACGAAACTAAAATTGATTCTGGAAATCCTAAACGGAAGATTGTCGATTACGCAGTTGAAACGCAAGTAGACTTAATTATTGTTGGATCAACCGGCAAGGGTGCAGTGGAACAAGCTATAGTGGGATCTACTACAGCGTATGTAGTAAATCACGCAAGTTGTAATGTCATGGTTGTAAAGCCATAATTTTAAAGAAAAAAAGAAGGGTTTCTATTCAATCAATGAATAGAAACCCTATTTTTATTGGGATAGTAGGGCTCGAACCTACACTTACCTGATTCAGAGTCAGGCGCCTTACCAATTTGGCCATATCCCAATTAAGAACAGAAAAAAGTATAACGCTAGTTTTCCTATTCTTCAAATGAAAAGACTCGATTATTTTTTACCCGCTTGTTTTAAGGCAGCTAAAATGATATTCCCGTCAGCAAAACCTAAATTGATCTTAACCACTTCGGTGCTGAAAAGCAGGGTTAAGCGAATCCCGTTTAGCTTTTTCTTACCACTAATTTCTTTGCACTGGTATAGATTGTATTTATAAGACTTTTGCTTGCTCAGGGCATAAAGTGTACTTCCTGAGATTCCGTATGCAGTTAGGCCTTCTTGCTTCTTTATACTTTCGTACTTATGGAAACCGATAAAAGAAAATGAAAAATTTGTTTTTGGAAATTCTGCTAAGAAGTTAGTAAATAATAAGACGCCCTTTTCTTCCGTAGTGTTGTAATTGATTCCATACTTTTTGGTAAATTGATAGAGTTCTTTTGCTGTATTCATAAAAACCTCGCTTTTCTTGATAAACTAAGTATAAATCTTGTTTCTTATTATAGAAACCATTTTTATCGGCTAAAACGACGAGTGTTAATAAATTCTGAAATAGCCATAGTTATCAATAAAAAGCCAAAAATTTGAAAAAGAAACATCAAGCTGCTGAAAGGGTTAAACAATAAGAAGAAACCCGCAACAATCATCAAGGCGCTGTATATGACTTGGGCCATAACTGGAAAACCATTTCTTTTCGCAGACCAGCTTTGAAGAAATTGACCAATGGCAAAGATCAAAATAATAAAACCTAAGAACATCGGCAAAATACTGATAATTCCTTTTGAAAACCAAAGGATTACAAATGCGATAATAATTCGCGTAATTCCGCTAGTAGTTTCAAACCCAACATTTCCAGTATATTTTTTCGCTTTTACCCCACGGATAATTTGCATGATACCGAAAATTAGTAGATAGAAAAAGATGATATACACGATCCCTCTGAAAACACTACGTGGTGAAATCAATATAGCAATTCCAAGTATTAGATAGAAAGCACTTCTCAAATAGCCGTCTTTTTTTATTGAATCGATAAAATTTAACATGAACGATCACTCCCTTGAAATGATTTTACCTGATTTAAGTTTTTTTTGCGACTGAAGCGAAGATTTCGATTGTAAACCATTCCATAGTTCGGTATAATTGCGAATAACATTGATCCAAAAGCTAGACGAACAAATGAATGTCGATACTGGAGGGCTTACTTATGAATGAAGAAGAAATTGAGCTAGGAAGAAGTTATCGCTGCCACCCAATTGGGTTCGAAGAATGTGTTGAGGGCGAAGTAATTTCTAAAATGACAAATTGTGCTGTTGTACGTATCAATCAGTGTGAAGAGATTGATCAAGAGCAGCGAGATGACAAATCTAACATGGTCGTGGTAAAATATTCTAATTTCATTCCAAGTTAGAAGGCGGTTTTTTTGAATATATTTACAGTGTTACTGGGGATATTTACGATCGTTCTGTATGTATTCCTATTAATAGCTCGCAGAGATATCGTTATTCCGGTTTTTAAACGACGTAGACAATATCCTTTTTATCTTTTTTTAGCGCTGCTGATCTTGTGGATTGGCTTTACTAGTTGGCAAGATTTTAATGGTCGTGTTCAGACTGTCTTAGCCGCGTTAGTGATGCTGAGTTTTCTGCTAGATAAAAGAGGGTTTACTGAAGAGCAGTTACTTCTTTTTAGTTTAGATAATCGTGGGATACCATTGAATGAGATCGAGCGTGTCGTTTTGTTTCAAGAAGATAGTGGATTGATAAAACTTAACTATTTTCGCAAGGATCGACGTGGTCCGATTTTGACTTTTGATTATTCTTTGACAGAGTTTGTTGTTTTCTTGTCTACACACCTTAGTGAAGGCAGTACGTTGGAGATATTGACTAAAGAAGATCAAGATAAAAATGGAAAGTAAAAGATGGCGGTTGCCATCTTTTTTTTGTCATTTTATTCGCCAGTTTAAATATAAAAAAAGGTATGATCAAAAATGATCACACCTTCATTTCAGAGATTAATGAAAAACGCGGAAACGTTCGTCATCAGCTAAAAATTCTTTTTCATTTGCTTCGCCTTCTTTAGAGCCGAAAACCAATTGTGAACGTAATTGCCAGTTTGCAGGAATATCCCATTCTTCTGCAACAGCGTCATCGATAACTGGATTGTAATGTTGTAAGTTTGCGCCAAGGCCTGCAGAAGTTAACGCAGTCCATGTATTTGCAGTAGCAATCCCGTTTGATTGTTCTGCCCAATCTGGGAAGTTATCAGCGTATAGTGCAAATTGTTCTTGCAAATTCTTCACAGTATCTGTTTCTTTAAAGAATAATACGGTACCGTAAGCTGTTCTGAAGCCATCAATTTTTGCTTGTGTATTAGGGAAAACTTCAGCAGGAGTTAATGGTTTCAAAGCTTCTTCAACGATGTTCCACAATTTTTCATGTGCATCACCGAAAAGAATTACTGCACGAGGAGATTGTGCGTTAAAAGCCGTTGGGCTGTTTTTAATAGCATCTTTGATTACTTCTGTAACTTCTTCTTCAGATAATTTAACGTCACGTCCTAATGCATAATGTGAACGACGTTCTTTTAATGATTCTAAAAATTGAGACATAATAATTCCACCTTTTTGTTTTTTTCTTTGTTAACAATGATTACTTTATCATCTTACAAAAAGTAAGGAAAGAAATATGCTTGAGAAAAATAAAAAACTTTTTAGCTAAAGAATAACTGCTGATAAATGAATCAAATATGATAAACTACTATTATGATCGTTAGAATGGAGGTTCGTAAGTGAATATAAAAGAGGCAGTAAAGACAATTATTTATTTTTTGATTTTAGCAGCGATTTTAATCGGACTACGACATTTTGTTTTTACACCTGTCGTTGTTAAAGGGGATTCTATGGACCCTACATTAGCAGATGGCGAACGCGTGATTGCTCTAAAGAACACTGAGATCAAACGTTTTGACATCGTAACTTTTCCAGCGCCTGACGATGAAGGAAAAAATTATATTAAGCGTGTAATTGGTTTGCCTGGCGATACGATTGAATATAAGGATGACCAGCTTTATATCAATGGAAAGAAAACGGATGAACCTTATTTGGATGAGTACAAAGGTGAATTAACAGACAGTCAACCGCTGACTTATGATTTTAACTTAAAAGACCTATATGGCTCCGAAAAAATTCCTGAAGGCGAATTATTCGTTTTAGGAGACAATCGTCGCATCTCTAAAGACAGCCGAATCATTGGAATGATCAAGGAGAAGAACATCATGGCAGATGTGAAGTTTGTTTTTTGGCCATTAAATCGATTTGGAACTGTAGACTAGCATTTTTTGCTAGTCTTTTTTTGCGTACTATTTATCTTCAATTATGCGTCTTTTTGACGGAACTGTTATAATAATCGAGTAACATCACTTGAAGAAAAGAGGGGGAACGATAACGATGCCATTACAATTTTTGTTAGGTGCTGGTCAAAACGATTCGGTAGAACGAATGGTCCAAACTGCGGAAGATTGGTTAAAACAAAATATAGAGAATCGTGTGTTTTTCATAGTCCCCAATTATAATAAATTTGAGCAAGAGATTCATCTCTTGTCAGCTATGAAGAAGGGGAACCACACAACAGAATTCAGTACGATACGCACACAAGTTTTTAGTTTCCAGCGACTTGCTTGGTATTTTTTACAGCGAGATGGACAGGTTCCTGGAAATATTTTATCAGAAGCTGGAAACGCAATGATTTTGCGAAAAATTCTGAAGGAACAACAAGAAGAATTAACGATTTTTCGCGGAGAAGTAAATAAAACAGGATTTATTCAACAATTGGCAAGTTTTTATCAAGAGATGCAAATTGGAAATTTATCGGTAGAGGACTTAGCCGAAAGTGGAAGCGACCAAGATCAAGTATTGAAATTACAAGATCTGAAAAAAGTATTTGCTGCGTATGAGGACGCATTGCTTGAATACAATGTAGCGAACGAAGACCCGCTACAGTTGCTGCATACGTATTTAGAGAGTCAAAATTTGTCAAACTGCCTGTTTATCGTAAGTGGGTTTACGCGATTTAATGCACAAGAGTTAACTATTTTAACTACATTGATGACTTGTGGAGAGCTATTTGTTTCGTTAGAGCTTGACCGTCCATATCCTAACGAAGAACCGAATCCTTTGAATTTATTCGCGGACCCTGGAAAAACATATCATCAGTTGAAGAGTCAGGCAGACATTCAAAAAATTCCCGTTCGTACAGATCAATTTTGTCTTAAAAAAACTTCAGTATTCAATCAAGTAGGAGAGTTTTGGGCAAATCAGAAAACGAGCGACTTAGCCCATACGAATCAACTAAAGATTACTAAATACGCCACGATCGCCGATGAAATTCGTAAAGTTGGCGAAGAAATTCGTCGATTAGTCAGGGAAGAGGGGTATCGTTATAACGATATTCAAATTTTGCTTCGCAAGCCGCAATTTTATAATAGTGTTTTGCCTGATGTATTTAATAAATTGGACGTCCCGTTTTATTTAGATGAGACGCAAGAGATGGCGGCACATCCGTTAATCGAGTTTTTACAGGCTCTTTTTTTAATGGATAATTACCATTATCGGATTAACGATGTTTTTCGAATGCTCCGTACAGAGCTGTTCGCGCCATTCGATTGGGCGAAGGACGCGTGGTTGGCTGAACAACAACGCTACAGGGAAATGATTGATTTAACAGAAAATGTTTGCTTGGCCTATAATTTTAGAGGCAGCGCGTGGACAAAAGAGGCAAACTGGGAGTTTGTTGATTACGATTTCGAAGCAGAGGTTTTTAAGGATGCAAAGGAATTAGAGTCAACAACAAATGAGGTTCGCCGTTCCGTACAACAAACCGTCCCAGATTTTTTTAAGAAAATAAAACAAGCTGAAAACGGAGTAGAAGCTGCCACGATTTTTTATCACTTCATGGAAGCCAGCGGTGTAAAACGCCAATTGTTGTATTGGCGAGACCAAGAAGTTTCTAAAGGAAATCTTGATAAAGCTCGAAATCATGAGCAAACATGGCAAGCGCTTCTAGATCTTTTGGACGAGTATGTATTGATCTACGGCCACGATTCATTTGAGTGGGAAACTTTCCAGGAAATCTTTTTAGCAGGATTAATGAATCTGACATATGGGAAGATTCCAACCGCCATTGATCAAGTTCGCGTCAACGATTTAGAACTAGCGCGAGTAGATCAGATGAAAGTCACTTTTGCTATTGGCTTAAACAACAATGATTTTCCAGCTCGTTTTGATGACAAGGGTCTTTTGACTGCTGAGGAACGTGTTGCTTTTAATCAAAACCTGCCTGAAGGAAAGTTCTTACCGGAAAGCAATAGCTCAAAAGTAAATCGAGAACCTTTTCTGGCCTATTCAGTTTTTTTGTCTGCAACGGATAAGCTTTATTTGAGTGTAGCGACTACTGTAGACGGAGAGAAGAAGTTAGAAGTTTCTTCCTTTTTGAAGCAATTAAGCCAAGGCCTCCATCTTTCAATTAAAGAAAATGAATCCCTACAATTGATGAGTTTACCTGAAAACCATTTAGGAACGATTCGAACACTGCTTTCTGACCTTATTGCTCTCAATCGAATGGCACAGGATGAAAATCGTCCGTTACTGCCTGCTTGGAGAGAGTTGCAAAAATTTATTCAAAATAGCACCATCGCTCCAATGGCACAACGAGTTTTTAAAAGCTTACAAGATTTAAATGTCCCGCGTGCATTGCTTCCCGAAACAGCCGAACGCTTGTATGGGAAGAATCTTTATGTTTCAGTTTCACGGATTGAAAACTTTTATAACTGTCAGTATAAATATTTTGCGAACTTTGGATTGGGTTTAAAGGAGCGCACAGTATACGGATTAACTCCAGCAGCTGCGGGAGATTTCTACCATGAAGCATTGGATCATTTTTTCCGTTTGATAAAAGAACAAGGAATTCGATTGGCAGAGTTAAATGAAGCAGAGCGTAACCGATTAGCCGATCAAGTATTGAAAGACGTTTTCGGTGAGTTAAAATTTGCAATTTTGTCTAGTTCAGCACGAATGAACTACATTCGATACCAATTGTCACGCACGATACAAAAAGTCAGTTGGGGATTGGTTCAGCAAGGAATGCGTACAAGTTTTGAACCCCAACAAACCGAGGTTGTTTTTGGCTCTATCGGTGGCGAAAAAGGAATTCCGGGAATTAAATTGCCTCTTTCAAATGGTGGTGAAGTCTCGATCCGAGGGAAAATCGACCGATTGGATCAACTAAGCAGTGAAGAAAGTGACTGGCTAAGTGTTATTGACTATAAGTCGAGTCCGCATAGTTTTAATGTAGCAGATGCCTATTATGGTATCGCCTTGCAATTGATTACGTACTTGGATGTAGCGGTAACCGATTTTAGTCAGGCAAATGACAAGCAAATAAAACCAGCAGGGGCCTATTACCTCCATGTTCATAATCCTGTTCTAAAGGATCCTAAAAATGTCGAAAAAGATATGCTAAAAGCCTATCAATATGATGGCTTGTTTGCAAAAGAGCCGGAGCTATATGATCAGTTAGATCAGAGCTTGCTGGAAAAAGAAAATTCTTTATTGTTCCCAATAAAAAAAGATAAAAATGGACAAACTGTAATCGTGTCACAATCTAAGGATAAGTTTTACGACTTAGATGAAATGGAGCTTTTACGACAATACAATCGAGAAAAAATCCAAAAGGCTGGTAATCAGATTGTTTCCGGAGAAATTAAATTAAATCCGAGTTACAAGGATAATCAACGAATCGCTTGTCAATATTGTCCATTTCGCAGTGTTTGTAAATTTGATGCCATGCTGAAAGAAAATAATTACCACCGCTTAGAGAAGCTCTCAAAAGAGGAAGTTTTGAAACGAATGGAGGACGAACTACATGACAACTAATTTTCCTATCCCTCCAAAGGCGCCAAACGAAATGTACACCGATTCTCAGTGGCAGGCGATTTACGACCAAGGAACCAACTTGTTAGTATCCGCCTCTGCTGGATCTGGAAAAACTGCTGTGCTGGTCCGTCGCGTGATCGAGAAAATCAAACGACAACAATTATCATTAGACCAGCTTTTAGTTGTGACATTTACTGAAGCAGCGGCCAGTGAAATGAAGGAGCGTATCCAAACTGCGCTGCAAGAAGCAATCAACGAGGAAACGGATCAAGCTTTAAAGAATCATTTTACCCGGCAATTAACGTTACTGCCGATGGCGAATATTTCAACGCTGCATTCATTTTGTTCTAAAGTAATTCAGCGTTTCTTCTATCTAATTGATCTAGATCCGAGTTACCGAATGCTGACAGACGATACAGAAACGATCTTACTAAAAGAGGATGTGTGGGATGAGCTGCGGGAAACGTTTTACGAAGAAAATCAGGAAATCTTTTATCGTTTAACTGAAAATTTTTCAAATGATCGAAGTGATAGCGGATTAGAGGATTTGATTCTTTCCATGTACGAATTTGCCCGGGCAAATCCCAATCCTTTTGAATGGTTGGAAGGGTTAGTAGATAATTACCGAGTGGAAAGTCTCGTTGATTCCGATTTATTTAAGAATGTTATTTGTCCGCAAGTCTTAGAGACTCTAAAAGAGATAGAACAAACGTATCAATGGATGATCACTGCTAGTCAGGGAACCGAAGACCTATTAAAAATCCATGAACTTGCAGAAAAAGAATGGGCGATAACTAAACGCATTGCGCAGCTAGTGACAGAAGGCCATCTGGATGAGGCATTCACTACATTTGAGATGATGAAATTTACTGCATACCCTTCTCCAAGAAAAAAAGAGGTGAAGGAGCTTTATGGAGATGTCATAGCCGAATGTAAAAACTATCGTGACCAAGCAAAGCAAGGTTTGACAAAAATCAAAGAGATGTATTTTTCCGTTTCACCTGAAGAACAGGTAGCACGTCTTTTAGAAGCCCTGCCGATTGTTGAAGAATTGGTTCGAGTGGAAAAACTTTTTATTGATGAGTATTCAGCTAAAAAACGTGAAAAAGGAATGTTGGATTTCAACGATCTTGAACATTTTACCTTACAAATCTTGCAGGCAGAAGTCGATGGAAACAAACCAGCAGAGCTATATTATCAGAAACGGTTTGCTGAAGTCCTGGTTGATGAATATCAAGATATTAATCAATTACAAGAAACAATCTTGCGTTGCTTAAGTTCGGATTTCCCAGGAAATCTTTTCATGGTGGGCGATGTGAAGCAATCCATCTATGGGTTTCGTTTAGCTGATCCGACATTATTCATCGAAAAGTATCATGATTTTGCTGAGGAAAACGGTGGACGCAGAATTATATTAGCAGAAAATTTTCGTTCCCGAAAAGAAGTCCTTGATTTTACGAACTTAATCTTCACGCAGCTGATGGACCAAAAAGTCGGTCAAATAGAATACGATAAACAGGCGGAATTGATTAATGGATTTTCTGCATTTCCAGAAACGGATACTTTTTCACCAGAAGTATTGATCTATCAAAAAAATGGGGATGTGCCAGAATGGATAGAAGATAAATCCATGGGTGAGATTTTTATGACAGCATCTAAGATTCGACAACTAATCGACGGAAAATTTGAAATTTACGATAAGAAATTAAAGGCGATGCGGCCTGTCCGTTATGAGGACATCGTCATGTTAACACCAACGAGAAGTAATAATTTAACAATCTTAGAAGTATTTAAGCAGTTAGGGATTCCGTTAGCAATCAACGACACTCAAAATTATTTTCAATCGACGGAATTAAGAGTGATGATTTCTTTACTACAAATTATTGACAATCCCTATCAGGATATACCTTTAGCCGCCGTATTACGATCGCCGATTGTTGGACTTCAAGAGGAGGAGTTAGCACAGATTCGACTAGTTCTTCCGCAAAAAGAGTACTATCAAGCAGTAAAGAAATATATAGAAGACAATGAGGATTCTGTAGCTGAGAAACTTGAACTATTTATTTCGCAATTAAATGATTGGCGGGAATATGCTCGACGTGAAGCATTAGCGGATTTGCTAGTAAAAATTTACAATGAAACAGCCTATTTGGATTATGTTTTAGGAATGCCCGCTGGTCAGCAACGACACGCCAATTTATTAGCACTGATTGAGCGAGCAAAAGATTATGAACGAAGCAGCTTCCGCGGATTGTATCAATTTATCCGATTTATTGAGAAGATGCAGGAGAAAGATAAAGACCTCGGTGAACCGCCGACTGAAGAGCTTCAAGACGCGGTAAGGGTGATGACGATCCACGGAAGTAAAGGGTTGGAGTTCCCGATTGTATTCCTAATGGATATGAGTAAAAGCTTCAATGTGCAAGATACTCGTAAAAATTATGTTTTCGATGAACGATTGGGTTTGGGTGTAAAATTACTAACGCCAGATGTGAGAATTAGGAAGGATACATTGCTTTTCCAAACAGTTAAGCAAAAGAACTTGAATAAATTATTGTCAGAAGAAATGAGAAAGCTTTATGTTGCTCTTACGCGTGCGGAACAAAAATTATTTTTAGTAGGTTCTTATGACGATGAAGAAGCAGCGTTTAAGGAATGGCGCAAAGGCGCATTGAACGACACGCTCGTTTTAGATGCCGGACTTAGAAGCGGTCAAAAAAGCAATTTCTTGGAATGGGTAGGACTCACATTATTCAGGCATCCTATCATGGAGCAGTATCAAAAAGAGTATGCAGTAACGCATCCAGTTGCTCTGAAACAACATCCAGCGGTCTTTAAAATAGATTTTATAGATCCGCAAAAAATCGCCGAAGAGGTTCAAAGTTATCTTCCTGAAATTAAAACACTGGATATCCCGCAAGGCGCCATTAATGTTCAGCCTATAAAGACAAAGCTTATTTATGAATATCCTTACCCCGAGGCAACTCGAACGACAAGTTATCAATCTGTTTCTGAACTGAAACGTTTATATGATGACCCTGATAATCGAGAGCCTTTGGATTTGACCACGAAAACTGCGCCTACACAGTACCGATTTACTGAAACAGAGCTAGGCGAACCAAAATTTTTAGGAACTAAAAGAGAAGTCTCTGCTGCTGAAATTGGAACAGCGACGCATTTAATTATGCAGCTATTACCTGTTCATAAAGCTCCCGAAAGTGATACAATTCGTGAGTTGATTGATGAATTAGTTTCTCGTCAGACGCTGACACATGAAATTGCCGAAAGAATTTCAGTTGAAAGTATCCAAAATTTCTTTGAATCAGAGATCGGGCAATTTGTGATTCAGCATGCCAGTCGGCTACATCGTGAGGAACCCTTTGCGATGCTGCTGCCTGCAGATCAATTGTTTCAAGACTATCAAAATCAAGACGAGATTTTGATCCACGGGATTATTGATGGGTATTTAGAGTTTGAGGATAAATTGATTCTATATGATTTAAAAACAGACTACTATACGCCAGAAAGAGAAGGACAATTGCTCACTCGCTATCGCGGACAGCTAAATTTATACAAAGAAGCCCTTGAAAAAGCAAAGAAAAAACCTGTCAAAGCAGCATACCTTATTTTCTTACAAGGAGACAAAGCAATTGATTTGTTAAAAACTCCTTAGTGCTAGGCAAGTTATACTTATAAAAGGTAAGTGATGTGCTATACTCTCTCTATCGAGGTGAGAATTATGGAACAAGTAGAAGTAATGGACTTTTCACTCTGTCCAAAATTTGAGAAAGGTTTTCAAATTTTAGGCAAAAAATGGAACGGTTTGATTATTGATGTATTGTTAGAAGGTGGACCTCAAAGATTTGTCGATATTGCTGCGATGATTCCAGACGTCAGTGATCGTGTATTGACTGAGCGGTTAAAAGAGTTAGAAGCAGAAGGTATCGTAGGTCGAGTGATCTCCTGTGGAAGTCAAAAACGAATGGATTATTGTCTGACGAAAAAAGGCGAAGCTTTAAAAACAGTGATGAAGGAAATTCATCAGTGGGGCGATACATGGATTACAGACTCAGAATGTAGTTGATAAATTTTTTGATTTCTTGTAGTATTGGGATAGTCAATTGAATAGTTTAAAAAGCGTTGATGGAAAAGAGTAGTCTTTTTGATCTTTAAGGGAATGTCTGTCGTTGACTGTGAGCAGGCTAAGAAGAGAAAAGATGAAGTTCACTTCTGGAGCTTGTCGTAAGACCGGCATAGCCGTTAAAAAGTGAGAGCGTCAGCTTATGTTTTGTTGACGAATTAGGATGGTATCGCGAGACCTCGTTCCTTTGTGGAACGGGGTCTTTTTTTTGCGAGTTTCTCTTCATATCTCGTAAGCGAAAAGAAACTGTCGGCTCTTCACTATGTGGTATTAGACTAAGTCGTGACAGGGATAGGAGTCCATTTAATTTATTTATAATTTGATAGATCATTCGTTGAGGTCTATCTTTTAAAGCAATAGGGAAAGGAAGAAAACAATGAGTTTACAAGAGCAATTAGAAAAACTAAAAAGCCAAACGTTAGAAAAAATCAATGCCGCTGAAGAACTTTCCAATGTGGAAACGATTCGTGTTGAAACGTTAGGAAAAAAAGGACCGATTACGGAAGTATTAAGAGGGATGCGTGATCTTTCAGCCGAAGAGCGGCCGAAAGTCGGTGCCTTCGCTAATGAAATACGAGACCTTTTGACGAAAGCCGTTGAGGAAAGAAAAGCGATTTTGACGGAGCGTGCACTAGAGAAGCAATTAGCAGCAGAATCTTTAGACGTAACCTTACCAGGTAAAAAAGTTTCTTATGGAACGCGCCACGTATTAACTCAAATTATGGAAGAAATCGAAGATACATTTGTCGGCATGGGGTACCAGGTAGTTGAAGGAACAGAAATAGAATCTGATCATTATAACTTTGAACGTATGAATTTGCCTAAAGATCACCCTGCTCGTGATATGCAAGATACCTTTTATATTTCTGATGATGTGTTGCTACGCACCCATACTTCGCCTGTTCAAGCTCGCACGATGGAAAAACACGATTTCTCTAAAGGTGCGCTTCGCATGATCTCGCCAGGAAAAGTTTTCCGTCGCGATACAGACGACGCGACCCATAGCCACCAGTTCCATCAAATCGAAGGATTAGTGGTTGATAAAGGGATTACGATGGGTGACCTGAAAGGAACCTTGGAAGTATTGTTAAAAGAATTATTTGGTGCAGATCGAAAAATTCGTTTACGGCCAAGTTACTTTCCATTTACTGAGCCTTCTGTTGAAGTGGACGTCAGCTGCTTTAAATGCGGAGGAAAAGGATGTAACGTCTGCAAATATACTGGCTGGATTGAAATTCTAGGTGCCGGCATGGTTCATCCCGATGTATTAGAAATGTCAGGGATAGATTCAAAAGAATATTCTGGCTTTGCATTCGGGTTAGGTCCAGATCGAATTGCCATGTTGCGTTATGGAGTCAATGATATTCGAAATTTCTATTTAAACGATGTTCGTTTCTTGGAACAATTCAAGGGGGAGTAAGTAACAATGTTAGTGTCATATAAATGGTTAAATGAATATGTCGATGTGAAAGATGTCGCACCGAAAGAGTTAGCTGATCGTCTTTCATTGACAGGAATTGAAGTAGAAGGTTTAGAATCACCTGAAGAAGGTCTGAAAAAGATTGTTGTCGGTGATGTCAAAGAATGCATTCCACATCCTGATTCGGATCATCTTTCTGTCTGCCAAGTGGATATCGGTGAAGACGAGTTGTCTCAAATCGTCTGTGGCGCACCAAATATTAAAGCGGGTGTTAAAGTGATTGTTGCATTGCCAGGATCTCGTATCGCTGGAAATGTGAAAATCAAAAAAGGAAAAATGCGCGGCCAAGTTTCTAATGGGATGATTTGTTCTTTACAAGAAGTAGGATATAGCGATTCCATGATTCCTAAAGAATATGCGGAAGGTATTTATTATTTACCATCTGATGCAATCGCAGGGGAACCTGTTTTTTCATACTTGGAGATGGATGATACAATTATCGACTTGTCAATCACACCTAATCGCGCAGATGCTTTGAGCATTCGCGGCGTTGCACATGAAGTAGCGGCTATTTGCGATAAAAAAGTGAACTTTCCCGCTGTAGAATTAAAAGAAGCATCTGAAAAAGCAAGTGATCGAATCAAAGTTTCAGTGACTGACACAAAAGACGCGCCGCACTATGAAATCCGCATTATTGAGGATGTAAAAATTGGTCCAAGTCCACAATGGCTGCAAAATCGTTTGATGAACGAAGGCATTCGCCCGATTAGTAATGTGGTGGATGTAACGAATTATATCTTACTGTTGTTTGGTCAACCATTGCATGCGTTTGATTATGACAAATTAGGCAGCAAAGAAATTAAGGTTCGTCGCGCAAAAGAAAATGAACCATTAACTACGTTAGACGGCGTAGAACGGACGTTGAATTCAGAAAACATTGTCATCACGAACGGAGATATTCCTGTCGCATTAGCTGGTGTCATGGGAGGGTTGGATTCAGAAATTTCTGATGAAACCACTACTGTTGCGTTGGAAATGGCAATGTTTGATCATACATTAGTTCGTCGCACCTCACAAAGCTATAATCTTCGAAGTGAAGCTTCGATGCGTTTTGAAAAAGGGATCAATCAAGGAGAAATCAGTTTAGCTGGCGAAGTAGCGGCAGCAATGATCGCGGAATTAGCAGGAGGAAAAGTACTTCAAGGTGCAGTCAAAGGCAGTGAAGTTCATCCTGAAAACGTTGAGGTAAGCACGACACTTGAGAAAGTCAATCGCTTCTTAGGGACAGAGTTGACTCAAGATCAAGTCACGACTATTTTCCATTTACTTGGTTTCGATTCAAACGTACAAAACGGCGTTACAACGGTCAGTGTTCCTCCGCGTCGTTGGGACATTACGATTGAAGCAGATTTAATGGAAGAAATCGCACGTATCTACGGGTATAATAATTTGCCTTCGACATTACCAGAAGGGCAAACTGTTGCTGGCTTTTTAACTGGCGCTCAAAAAGCTACGAGAAAAGTAAGAAGTCTCTTAGAAGGTGCTGGATTAACTGAAGCTATTAGTTATGCACTGACTACGGAAGAGAAAGCCCAACAATTCTTGTTGAAGGAAAGCAAAGTAACGCGTGTAGCGTGGCCAATGAGTGAAGAACGTTCTACTATGCGGCTAAATTTAATCAGTGGAATGCTGGAAGATTTAGCTTACAATGTAGCTCGTAAGAATAATGATGTAGCTTTTTATGAGATTGGGCATGTTTTCTATCAAAATAATGATCCTAAAAAAGATCTACCGATTGAAGAAAACCATGTTGCAATTGCTGTAACAGGGAATGTAACTAATAAAAATTGGTCAGGAAACGCAGAGTCGTATGATTATTATGCGGTGAAGGGGCAAGTAGAAGAATTAATTGAAGGATTAGGACTTACAAAAGAAATTTCATATAAGTCTATTCAAATGACTGAAATGCATCCCGGTCAAACGGCGGGTATCTTTTTAGGGGAAACGTTGATTGGGTTTGTCGGTCAAGTGCATCCTAAAATGGCCTCAAATTATGAATTAAAATCGGCATATGTAGCTGAACTAAATCTGGAAGCTTTGATAGAAACTGAGAAAGCTCCTTTAGTCTTGGAAGCAGTATCTAAATACCCGGCTGTGAGTCGAGATATCGCAATGCTAGTAGAAGAAACAAATACAAATGCAGAGATTGCTGAAGTAATTAAAGCTGCTGCAGGAAAATTCTTAACAAAATTACAAGTATTCGACGTGTATCAAGGCGCAAATATCGAGGCGGGTAAAAAATCTATGGCCTACAATTTAACATTTGTAGATCCTCAAGCAACGTTAACTGACGAAGAAATCAACCGTATCATGAATAAAGTAACGAAGAAGCTAGAAGAAAAATTACAAGCCGTTATTCGCTAAAACATAAACAGCCCTCAAGTTTTCTTTGAGGGCTGTTTTTTTACCAGTATTTAAAAAGCAGTTTAGCTTGCTTGTACTTCACTCGTTACAATGACATCAACACCGGTGCCTAAAAGGTTCTCAATTGCAATGTCACCAATTTGAACGGGGGCTTTTAATTGAACGTTGTTTATTTCTTTCATCGCCGTTAATACAGCATTTTTTGGTATCCCATCCGCCGTTTTTACAGAACAGAGACGAGTGTGTCCGTCATATACAGCAACAGTGGAAGTTACCACACGTACAGGATGAGTGGCTTCAGCTTTTCCATACTTTACGCCTTTATTGCAACTATGGCCGCTAACTTGATAATCGTTGGATTCATCCACCGTTAAATGGCAACCTTTTGGACACATAATGCAAATAAAATTCTTCATGTTTTTGACACCTCCTCCACGCACACTTCCATTTCTCCATTCTTAACTTTGTCTAACACTTTTCTCGATAATTTTATTTTTTCCATTTCACCGGGAACGATATAACTTTTTTTCTGCTTTGCTATAATTTCACCTTGTGATTTTACCAAAATTTGACTGTCGTCAAATACTTGATTGACGCGGAAGAATAGTTCAATTCTTCGATCAATATTTTCTTGACGAATATGTTGTGGTACCACATAGGTTACGTGAGCACCATTTTTCACGGCAAGCATTGTCTCTGTTTTTTGTTTGTGATTCAAAATAAATGAAGCTGCTGAATTTCCTGCTCTTATGCTTTCAGCAGTAACAAAATCAACGAGATCATGAACATGTACGACATTGCCACATGCGAAAATTCCTGGAACAGAGGTTTCCATATTCTCATATACAAACGGACCATTTGTTTTTGAATCTAGCGCTAATTGGGCGTCACGGCTAAGTTCGTTCTCTGGAATCAATCCAACAGACAATAGAATTGTATCGCAATCAAAAATTCTTTCCGTACCAGGTATAGGCTGTCGTTTTTCATCTACTTCGGCGACAACGACTTGTTCTACACGACTTTTTCCACGAATGTCCGTAATTGTGTGGGAGAGATAGAGGGGGATATCATAGTCATCTAAGCACTGGACAATGTTTCTAGTTAATCCCCCGGAATAAGGCATCACTTCAATACAGGCTAAAACCTCGGCACCTTCTAAAGTCATTCTTCGAGCCATGATCAGTCCAATGTCTCCTGACCCTAAAATAATGACTTTTTTCCCAACGAGGTAGCCCTCCATATTGACATATCGCTGAGCGGCCCCCGCAGTGAAAATGCCTGCAGGGCGGCTACCAGCGATTCCTATTGCACCGCGAGTCCGTTCACGGCAACCCATAGCGAAAACGATTGCTTTTGACTTCAAAATCTGATAACCCGCTTCTTTATTGACAATATGAACTTCTTTCTCTTTAGTAACCTCTAGAACCATCGTATCCAACAGGACTTCAATAGTTGTTTGATGAATTTTTTTAATAAAACGGTCTGCATATTCAGGTCCAGTCAATTCTTCCTTGAAGTAATGCAAACCAAATCCGTTATGAATACATTGATTCAAGATACCGCCTAATTGTTGATCCCGCTCAATAATTAAAATATCATTGATCCCATTTTCATAAGCTGCCATGGCTGCAGCCAATCCAGCAGGACCGCCGCCGATCACAATCAAATCATGCATGTTTGTATCCACCTTTCGTTTCCTCTACTAGGAGGTAGCTGCCTTCACGATCTTGTAAGATTTCTAATAGAGACTCTTTTAATTCATCTGCTAAGATTTCAACCACTCTTGGCCCACAAAAGCCACCCTGACAGCGTCCCATGCCAGCGTTGCATCTGCGCTTGATTCCATCCACTGAAACGGGAGGAATAGGGGAGTGAGCAGCAGCTCTGATTTCACCCTCAGTGATTGTTTCGCAGCGGCAAATCACTCGACCATAGTCTTTATTGTCAGAAATAAGACTATTTTTTTCATCGAGACTGAGTTCTTGGAAAACAATTTTTTTACGAGAATCTATAAATGATTGTTTTTTATCAAACTTTTTTTGAACAGATTTTTCAAGTAACGAGATACCATAAACAGCAATTGCGGGTGCAGAGGTGAGTCCAGGAGACTTAATGCCAGCTAAATCAATAAAACCAAAATCTGCTTCTTGTAAAACAAAATCATCTGTAGAATTATTTGCTCGAACGCCTGAAAAATTCCGAATAGATTGGCGCAAATTCAAAGCAGGAATCGATTTTTTTGCTAAATTCGCAACAAAATTTAAACCTTGGACCGTGTTGCCGGTATCTCTTCCAGTATCCAGTTCGTCTTTAAAGATTTTTTCAGAATTCGGCCCGACGACTAAATTCCCATGAACAGTAGGGCTGATTAAAACACCTTTACCAACACTAGAAGGGCACTGGAAAATCACATGGTTGACTAGCGATCCTTCTGATTTATCTAGTAAATAATACTCTCCGCGATTTGGAGTAATTTCAAAATTAGGAGCAGCAATCATAGTATGAATATCATCTGAATGGATACCGGCGGCATTGAATACATATTTTGTTTGATACTGTCCTTGATTTGTTGTTATTTTGTAACCCGCTTGATTTTTTTCGATGGCCATCACACGGTTATTTCGTGCAATTTCTACACCGTTAGTTACTGCAGTTTCTGCTAATGCCAAACAAAATTCCCACGGATTAACAATTGCGGCAGTTGGAGCAAACAATGCTCCTAATGCATTTTCGGAAAGATTTGGCTCCTTCTCTAACAATGCTTTTTGATCCAATACTTCTAAACCGGGCACGCCATTCTGTACGCCCCGTTCATAAAGCAATTCGACGAGAGACAATTCTTCATCTGAAAAAGCAACGACAAGTGAGCCGATTTGATCATAGTGAACAGAAAGCTTTTTACAGAGTTCTTTTGCGCGTTCAGCGCCTTCAACATTTAATTTTGCCATAAGAGAGCCTGGTTCAGGGTCAAAACCCGCGTGCATTATAGCGCTGTTGGCTCTGGTAGCGCCTAAGCTGACATCATTTTCAGCCTCTAATACTAATGTCTTCAGGGAATACTTACTCAGTTCATAGGCAGTCGCGGCACCAACGATTCCGCAACCGATTACAATTACATCATACATAGATTTTCCTCCTAAATCGTCTATTAATTCGAATTGACGTACGACAAAAAAGAGTATAGTGAACAAGCACCAATGTTTGTTGGTGTTTGTTGCTATACTCTTTTTATCTCTAGCGGTATTAAGTTACCTGTATTATAACACCTTTAAAGGTGTTCAACAATCCTAAAATCAAATCGACCAAAGAGCACTTGCGGTCGTGGAAATCGCAAGGGATCCAGCGCCTAAACCACCCATAATGTCTTCCTTATCTCGAATTAAGCCACCAACAATCAATGGTTTTTTTGAATGATGGACGAGTTCTTTGATAATTTTTGGAGAAACGCTTGGAAGAATTTCTACTACATCCGCTTCTGTGTATCCTAATTGACGCTCAACGTTTTCCAATGCAGATGAATCTAACAAAAAGAAACGTTGGATCGTTAGCAGATGATGTCTCTTCGCGTGTCTTATAATAGAAGGTTTTGTGGAAATGATTCCATCAAAAGAGGTGACTTGTTTAATATAATCGATGGCCGTTTCATCAGAAGACAATCCTTTCACCAAGTCAGCATGTAGAATAGCTGTTTTTCCCCGCTCTTTAATTTTCTTTGATAGATCGGCTAGTTCTAATAAATGAGATTGAAGAATAAAAATGACTTCCGCTTCTGAGTTTAATGCAGCATCAAAGTCTATTTGATTTTTTGTTGCAGCTATCACTGGTGAGGCTTCCAATTTTTGATACAACTCGTGAATGTTCATCTACAATAACCCCTTATTTATTTTCACCTTTATTTTAACATGACATAAAAAGAAGAAAAAGAGATCTTTATAGGGCTGAGCTCTGAACGAATGAAAAAAACTACTCAACCTTTCAAAGCTGAGTAGTAAGAGGCATCTCGTTTTCTATTCTATTTCTCGGGTTAATAGGATCGTTCTACCAATTGCTTGGTAACATTTTCGATTAGTTTTTTATTACCGCCATCGGGCAGCTCCTGAATTTCCCGTAAAGCTTTTTTTGTCAGCATTTCGGCAAAATCAAGCGCGCCCGTCATCCCGCCGGATATGGAAACATCTTTTGCTAACTGAATCAGTTCTTTATGCGTTAATGCTTCGGGATTTTTCAAATATGGACGAATAATCTCTGGCTGGTTGTCACGAGCAATGAGAAGGGGAAGCGTATAAATACCTTGTTGCACATCAGTCAATACTGGTTTTTGACTATTTTCTAAATCAAGTGAGAAGTTCAGTATATCGTCATATACTTGAAAAGCTAAGCCAATCGCTGATCCAATTCGTTTTGCGCGTGCTTGCAATTTCGCGTCTGCACCACCGAAATAAGCCCCTTCTTGACAACTAAGCCGTATTAGTTCGGCTGTTTTTCCGTTTATATTTCGCAGATAATCCCTAATCGTTTGATCAGGATTAAAGGTACAAGTCATTTGAGTTAGCTCACCTTGCAAGACTTTTTTCATTGTACGGGCGTTCTTCAAAAGAAAGGGGGTATGGCTCATAGATTCAGCAAGCAGTTCAAAATAACTAGTATACATAAAATCTCCGGTGTAAACAGCAATATCTTTTCCAAATCGTGATTGAATGGAAGGCATCGCTCGGCGCGTGGGAGAGTCATCAATAATATCATCGTGGACAAGTGTAGCAGAATGCAATAATTCTAATGAAGCGGCAACTTTAACTAACTGTTCTTGATCCTTGTTCTCTCCAAAATCAGCGAAAAGAAAGAAGAGTGCCGGTCGAATCATTTTTCCTCCTGTAGAAGAAAATTTTGTGACGGCCTCTTCAATCGATTTATTATTAATAACAAGTCTTTGTGATATTAAATTTTTAACTTGCATTAAATTTTCTTGTATTTCAGGGTATTCATTCCAATAGTCTGACATAGTGGCTCCTTCTAACAACGTTTTCAAGTTTATTTTATCGCATGGCTGGTAGAAAGACTACTAGAATGCTTGATTAATCTTTCGTGAGACGAAACACATAAAACGTAAGCAAATCTTTTGAAGAAAAAGTATAAAAATAGCATAATGAATAGGAAAAAGAAAATAACGAAAGTAGGGTGAAATGACTTTAACCGTTTTCCTGGAACTCGTGGAATTTAAAGCGAAAACCGCGAGCGTCCTGCCTTTTTTTATTGGGATTTGTTTTAGCCTGTATAATTTTCACAAACTTCATTTAGGGTTAGTTCTGTTATACTTTGTCGCCATGTTCATTTTTAATATGGCAGTTGACATATTGGATAATTATAACGACTATCACCACGCGACGGAAATTCACGACTATAGAGAAAAAACCAATATTATTGGAAGAGAAAGTTTAGATATTAAACTAGTTTTTCGGATGATGATCGGGATGATCATTATTTCAGCACTTATTGGAGTCGGTTTGACGTTAGTAGTTGGATGGCCTTTTTTATTGATGGGGTTATTTTGTTATGGGGTCGGAATCTTTTATTCTTCCGGTCCCAAACCTTTATCGAGCCTTCCACTAGGTGAAGTTTTTTCGGGATTCACTATGGGATTTATGATCACTTGTTTGTGTGTTTATTTAAATACGTACGAGGTATTTCAATGGAATTTTACTAATATCACTGCTATTTTTTTGATTTCCTTACCTAATACGTTGTGGATCGCAAATTTGATGCTAGCGAACAATATCTGTGATTTAGAAGAAGACGAAATGAACAATCGCTTTACTTTGGTCCATTATTTAGGAAAAAGACGTGCAATCCGTTTATTCGAGATAATGAACTTGGCTGCTTTTTTAGCCATCTTGCTATCGGTGATTTTAGGAATCGCCCCGTGGTCAATGCTGGGGACATTTTTAGTTGCACCATTTATTTATCACCAGATACAATTATTTCTTGCTAAACAAGTGAAACGGGAGACGTTCATTTGTGCAGTAAGAATTTTAGCGGTAGGGGCTGCCGCACAAGTCATCAGCTTTGCATTGACGTTTCTATTTTAAGAGGGGGAGACAGAAATGAAAGAAATAATTATTTTAGGCGCAGGTTACGCAGGATTACGCGCGCTGCATGTATTACAAAAGTCCGGAGCGGATGTGCATATCACGTTGGTGGATCGAAACGATTATCACTACGAGTCGACAAGTTTGCATGAAGTTGCAGCCGGTACACAACCGGACGAAAAAATCTGCTATAAAATCAAAGACGTTGTAAATTCCAATAAGACAACGTTTATCCAGGACACAGTAGAGAAAATCGATACCGAACAGAAACAGGTATATTTGGAAAATAAAACCCTCCAATATGATTACCTAATTGTCGCATTAGGGTTCCAATCTGAGTCCTTCGGTATTCCAGGTGTGAAGGAAAACTCCTTAGAAATGGTGGATGTTAGAACTGCCGATCAAGTGCATAAACACATTGTAGATCAAATGAAGAAGTACAAGGAAACTAAAAACGAAGAATATCTCCGTATCGTTGTTTGTGGTGCTGGTTTTACCGGTATCGAGTTGGTAGGGGCTTTGGTGGAAGGCAGCAAGGCTTTTGCTGATATTGCTGGAGTAAAACCTGAAGAAATTCAAATTTATTGTGTCGAAGCAGTGGACAAAATTTTACCAATGTTTAGCGAGAAACTTGGCAAGTATTGTATTGATCATTTGAATAAGTGGGATGTTAAGCTGCTTACAGGAAAACCAATCAAGAAAGTTGAACCCGGTGCTGTAATTTACCAAAATTCAAAAGATAATGAAAATGATTTAGTAGCTCTAAATGCGAAAACAATTATTTGGACAACGGGTGTCAGCGGCAGTCAAGTCATTGGCGAGTCTGGATTTGAAGAGCGTCGTGGTCGAGTAATGGTGAATCCAAACTTGACTGATCCAAAACATGATGACGTTTATTTGCTAGGTGATGTTTCAGCAGTTATGGACCCTGCTAGTAATCGTCCTTATCCAACCACAGCGCAAATCGCTTTGGCGATGGGATCATACGCTGGAAAAGATATCTTGAATCAATTAAAAGGACAGCCTAGCAAACCATTCTCGTTTAAGTCATTAGGATCTGTAGCTTCAATAGGAAATACGCATGCATTTGGCGTTGTTGGAAAAACAGAAGTTACTGCCTATCCAGCGTCATTCATTAAAAAGGCGATCATGGACCGCTCATTGTATGAAACAGGTGGCGTCAAAGAGGTTATGGCTAAAGGACGTTTTGATTTTTACCATTAAGTCGATAATTAAGGCAAGTAAAAAAACACTCGAAAATTTCGAGTGTTTTTTGTTTAACCAAAATAATTGATTCCCATTGCTTGTTTAACTTCTTTTAGAGTTTCAGCAGCAACAGCTTGCGCTTTCTCACTGCCTTCTTTCAACATTTCCATGATTGCATCAGGATCTTTCGCATATTCTTCGCGACGTGAACGAATTGGACCAAATTCAGCCTCCAAAACATCAATCAAGTAACGCTTGATTTTCACATCTCCAAGACCACCACGGCGATAATGTTCTTTCAACTCGCTGATTTTTTCTTTGTCTTTACCAAAGACATCCAAATACGTAAAGACCATATTTCCTTCTACTTGGCCTGGATCTTCCACATGGATATGATTTGGATCTGTATACATACTCATGACTTTTTTTGCTAAAACATCTGCAGAGTCCGCTAGATAAATACCATTTCCTAGAGATTTACTCATTTTTCCATTTCCATCAATCCCAGGAAGACGTCCTTGTCCTTTTTCAGGAAAAACACCTTTTGGCTCGATAAGAACATCGCCATAAGTATGATTGAAACTTTGAACAATTTCTTGCGTTTGTTCTAGCATAGGCTTTTGGTCTTCACCAACAGGAACTAAGTTGGCTTTAAACGCAGTAATATCGGATGCTTGAGAAACAGGATAAATAAAAAATCCTGTGGGTACGCTCTCGCCAAATTTCTTTTGTTCAATTTCAGATTTTACTGTTGGGTTGCGGCGTACGCGTCCAACACTTACTAAGTTTAGATAGTACATTGTTAATTCCGCTAATTCAGGAATTTGAGATTGAATAAATAGAGTCGACCGTTTCGGATCAAGACCTACTGCTAAATAATCCAACGCAACTTGCAAAATATTTGAAGAAACTTTATCCGGATTTTTGGCATTATCAGTCAGCGCCTGCATGTCAGCAACCATGATAAATAGTTTGTTTTCAGGATCTTCTTGCATACGTACACGATTTTTTAGAGAACCGACATAATGGCCCAAATGTAATTGTCCGGTTGGACGATCTCCAGTCAAAATGATATTTTTCATTAACTCACCTTTTCGTAAAATTCTTTCAATAGCTTCTTCAAATACTACCTTTTTTTGAGGAACATGACAACTCTTAACTAATTTTTTATCGAAAACGAGACCAATATCCATGTTAAAAAACATTACATGAAAACAGGAGTTAATAGAACTTTTTTTCTTGTACTTGAGTTTTTTTCTTTACAAAGTAAAAAAATTTAGCTTATAATTAAACCTACATTGGAAAAATTAGAATACGATAAGGAAAAAGAGGTGGCTTGACATGCCAATGGTCGAATTTAAGCATGTAGAGAAATACTATGGAAAGTTTCATGCCTTAAAAAATATTAACCTGTCTTTTGAAAAAGGTGAGGTCGTAGTAGTTATCGGACCTTCTGGTTCAGGAAAGAGTACCATGCTTCGATGCATTAATGGTTTAGAAGATATCTCTTCCGGCGAGTTACTAGTGAATGACAAAAATTTACATAGTAAAGAAGTTAAATTAAAAGACATTCGAAAAAATATAGGAATGGTCTTTCAACATTTTAATCTTTATCCTAATAAGACGGCGATAGAAAATATTACTTTAGCACCTATCAAGGTTTTGAAGCAATCCTCTGATGAAGCAACGAAGAGTGCAGAAAAATTATTGGATAAAGTAGATATGTTAGATAAGAAGGATTCTTACCCTTCGATGTTATCTGGAGGACAGCAGCAACGGATCGCCATCGCTCGCGGTTTAGCGATGAATCCCGATTTGCTGCTTTTTGATGAGCCGACATCCGCACTCGATCCAGAAATGATTGGTGACGTATTGAATGTCATGAAAAAAATAGCACGAGATGGTATGTCAATGATCGTCGTGACTCATGAAATGGGTTTTGCTAAAGAAGTAGCGGATCGGATTATATTCATGGCTGATGGTGAAGTATTAGAAGACACGCGAGATATCAAAGGATTCTTTGAAAAGCCAAAAGAGGAGCGTGCTCAGCTGTTTGTCAGCAAAGTAATTAATCATTAGGAGGCGGCTTATGTCGAAGATAAAAAAAATGATCTCCTTCCTTCTTCCGCTGCTGGTTATGCTAATGCTGTCAGGATGTAAAGGAGAAAGCGTAGCGAATGAAGATATTGCTACACGAATTAAAGAAGAGCCAACAATTATTTGGGGAGTAAAGTATGACACTCGCTTATTCGGTATGATGGATATCGAGACCCGAAAAGTGGAAGGCTTTGACATCGATATCGCCAAAGCCATTACAAAAGAGATTCTCGGTGAAAATGGCAAAGCTGAATTTGTTGAGGTAACCTCAAAAACCCGTATCCCATTACTTAAAAACGGGAACATTGATGCAATTATCGCTACTATGACGATAACTGAAGACCGAAAAAAAGAAGTTGATTTTTCTGATATCTATTTTGATGCAGGGCAGTCATTATTAGTTAAAAAAGGTAGTCATATAAAAGATATAAAAGATTTGACTTCTGATGATACTGTTTTAGCTGTCAAAGGCTCTACCTCTACAATTAATATCCGGAAACATGCACCAGATGCCAATATTCTAGAACTTGAAAATTACGCCGAAGCGTTCACTGCATTACAATCTGGGCAGGGGCAAGCTATGACTACGGATAATGCGATTTTATTAGGAATGGCTTCTGAAAATGATAATTATGAATTGACAGGTGGTGCGTTTACGAACGAGCCATACGGAATTGCTATCAATAAGGGACAAGAGGTATTTTTAAAAGAAGTAAATGGCGCGTTACGTAAAATGCATGACAATGGTACCTATAATGAAATCTTTGAAAAATGGTTCCCTGCAGATGCGGAAGGTCGAGCGAAAAAGGGGGCGCAGTTCTAATGGTACAATTATTTCAAACATTTTCTGGTGAATTTGCCAGCGGCTTTAAATTCACGATCTATGCTAGTTTATTAGCATTGGTTTTTAGTTTACTTATTGGAACACTTATGGCAATCCTGCAATTGTCTCATAACCGAATCATTCGTAGTTTAGCAAAGGCGTATGTCGCGTTCTTCCGAAATATTCCATTGTTAATCATTGTCATGTTCTTCTATGTAGTTGCACCAATGTATTTTTATAGTTTTGATGGTTTTCAAGCAGGAACAATCGGTCTGACGATATATACGTCTGCATTCATTGCCGAGACCGTTCGCTCTGGAATCCAAACTGTTCCAAACGGACAAATGGAAGCTGGTCTGTCTTCAGGATTCTCTTACTCAGAAACACTGCGTTATATTGTGCTGCCGCAAGCATTTAAAATTGTGGTACCACCTTTAGGAAACCAATTCATTAACTTGATTAAAAATTCTTCTATTTTGGCGATGGTGGCAGGATTGGATTTAATGTATCAAGGTGATTTGATTGCGAGCACAACTTTTAATACATTCGATACTTACATTATTGTCGGTTTATTCTATTTAGTTTTGACTTTACCCTTGTCTTATCTAATGAATTACTTAGATAAGAATTGGGCGAAAGCATAGAAAGGAGGGGTAAAAAATATGAATGGTGCTTTTTCATGGATTAATTTACGATTCCTTTTAGACGGTTTGTGGGTAACGATTCAAGTATCAGTGGTCTCAATTGTATTTAGTATGGTTTTAGGTGGCATTGCGGGAACTGTTCGATTTAGTAATGTTCCGTTCCTGTCAAAAATTGTAGGGATAATTGTTGATATCATTCGAAATTTACCGTTGTTACTAATCATCTTCTTCACCTATTTTGCTCTTCCGCAAATAGGGATTAAACTGAATATATTTTGGGCCGCGGTGGCAGCATTAACGATTTTTGAATCGGCAATGTTATCTGAAATTTTTCGCGCTGGACTCAACGCGGTTCCGAAAGGGCAAACCGAAGCGGGCATGTCTTCTGGATTGACTTACGTTCAGACGCTTATGGTGATTGTCTTTCCCCAAGCGTTTAAATCAATGCTGCCGGCAATTTTGAGTCAGCTAATTTCATTGATTAAAGATACCTCTTTGGCGGTAATTATTTCATTGCCGGAGCTGACACACAATGCTAGAATCATTTATGGACAAAATACAAATTATGTTATACCGATGTTTATTGCGATGACTGCGATGTACTTTGTTGTATGTTATGTACTATCACTTGTTTCTAGCTTCTTGGAAACAAGTAAATATAATTATTAAAAAAGTGAAGCTCTCTTCATTCCAGAAGAGAGCTTCACTTTGTTCGTATTGGTCAATTGTGCTTGATGCTGATTGAGAAAAGTTAACTTATTCTTTTTCTTTTTCAGTTTCACGTTCAGTTTTTTTCATTGCAGGATCTTCATAAACGGCTCCGGCTTGAGTTTTCCCAAGCTTCTCTAAAAGGCTTGGTTCAGGACTTTCTTGCTTTTCACTGTTGTGTTTCTCTGTTTCCTCTTCAGTTGCTTTTTTGGCAGGATCTTGATTTCGGTCACCAGCGGAAACTTTTCCAATAGTTTCGGTTAGTTTTTCTTTGTCCATTTTTGACCACCTCTCTCACAAATAGTTTAGCACTGATTGTTATCCTTTCAAAAGGAAACGCTTTTATTATACTAAGACTCTGGGGCTTGAAATATTTCTTTAAAAAGTGGAAAATAAGGTGATACTTGGAATCAGATAGGAATGAGCATTTTGTCAAATGAAAGACCAATTGGATTTATTGACTCTGGCGTAGGCGGTTTGACAGTGGTCAAAGAAGCAATGCGTCAGCTACCAAATGAAGAAATCTTATATCTTGGGGATACGGCAAGGTGCCCGTATGGTCCTCGACCAGCCGAACAAGTCATTAAGTTTACTTGGCAAATGACTCGTTTTTTATTGAGCAAAAATATTAAAATGCTTGTAATTGCTTGTAATACAGCCACGGCAGTAGCATTAGAGGAGATAAAAAATAGTGTAGATATACCAGTCATTGGTGTTATCCAACCTGGTTCACGTGCGGCGGTTAAGGCAAGTAAGACAGGCAGAGTTGGAATTATAGGAACATTGGGAACTGTGAAGAGTGGCTCTTATAAGCATGAGCTGCAGGAAAAAGCCCCCGAAATATATGTATCCAGCCTGGCTTGTCCCAAATTTGTACCAATCGTCGAAAGTAATCAATTTGAAAGCTCTGTAGCAAAGAAAATTGTATCGCAAACATTGGTGCCACTAAAAAAAGAAAAATTAGATACTTTGATTTTAGGCTGTACTCACTATCCATTGTTACGCCCAATCATCCAAAATGTAATGGGGCAACAGGTGACATTGATTGATTCAGGTGCGGAGACAGTGAACGATGTCAGTACGTTATTAGATTACTTCAATTTGAATAATTACGAACAAAATGGGCAGAAAACCCGAGTTTTTTATACGACTGGTTCACCTAAAATGTTCAAAGACATTGCTGGTGAATGGCTAGACATTAAAAATTTAAACGTAGCTCACATAGATTTAGGAGGAGAATAATTTGCGTCATGATGGAAGAACGATTCAACAATTACGACCGATCAAGATTGAAACGAATGTATTCAAGCATCCAGAAGGATCTGTTGTTATATCCTTTGGTGATACAAAGGTCATTTGCTCAGCAACATTAGAGGATTCTGTACCGCCGTTTTTACGGGGCAGCGAAACGGGTTGGGTAACGGCCGAATACAGTATGTTGCCAAGAGCGACAAACACACGGAATCGCCGTGAGAGTGCCAAAGGGAAAGTAACTGGAAGAACAATGGAAATTCAACGTTTGATAGGGCGTTCATTACGTGCAGTGGTTGACCTAGAGAAGTTAGGTGAGAAGAGTATCATCATCGACTGTGATGTGATTCAAGCGGATGGGGGCACCAGAACTGCCAGCATCACGGGCGGGTTTGTTGCATTACGACTAGCAATCAACAAGTTATTAGCAACTGGTGAGCTACTAGAAGACCCAATTAAGGAGCATTTAGCAGCAATTAGTGTTGGTATTTTACCGGATGGAACGATAGTCACTGATTTGGATTATTCGGAAGATTCGTCAGCAGCGGTTGATATGAACTTAGTCATGACTGAATCTGGACGTTTCGTGGAAATTCAAGGGACTGGCGAAGAAGCAACATTCGATGACGATGAGTTGAATGCACTAATTTTACACGGCAAAGCAGCTATTCAAGAATTGATTGCCTTTCAAAAAGAATCACTCTTCTCTGAAATTGAAACAGAAGAAAAAACGATTGTGATAGCCACGAGAAATCCTGGTAAAGCGAAAGAATTTGCTTCTTTATTTGGTAAAGGAGGGTATAAAACGAAAACATTATTAGATTATCCTGAGCTCCCTGATGTGGAGGAAACGGGTACAACTTTTGAAGAAAATGCTCGATTAAAAGCTGAAACAATTGCACAGATTTTACAGCAACCTGTATTAGCGGATGATTCAGGGTTAGTCGTGGATGCATTAAACGGAATGCCAGGAGTTTTCTCAGCACGATTTGCGGGGGAAAGAAAAAGCGATGCGGCTAATAACGCGAAGCTATTACATGAACTAACGGATGTTCCTGATGAGAAAAGGACAGCGCATTTTCATTGTACACTTGTTTTTGCAGCCCCTAAAAAAGAGAGTCTCGTGGTATCAGCCGATTGGAACGGCCGTATTGGGCGAATCCCTCAAGGAGAGAACGGGTTTGGCTACGATCCTTTATTTATCGTGCCGGGCTATGAAAAATCATCTGCTGAATTAACGAGTGAAGAGAAAAATGAAATAAGTCATCGAGGAATGGCTGTGAGAGAGTTAGAAAAAGTATGGAAAACTTGGTTGGAGGGAAATCAATGAAGTATTTAGTTGTTAGCGATAATCATGGAGACCGTAATATTCTGGTGGAAATTGTCAACCGCTACGTCAACATGGTGGATCATATGTTTCATTGCGGTGATTCGGAGCTAAAGGCGAGTGATGAATTGTGGGAACATTTTACTGTTGTTGCTGGAAATTGTGACTATGATCCGGGCTATAAAAAAGAACAAGTACTTTCAATTGGAAATGACATCATTTATATGACACACGGTCATTTATCAAATGTTCGATTTGGATTAACCATGCTTTCGTTGCAAGCCCAAGAAGTGGGTGCAACAATTGCTTTGTTTGGACATATTCATCAAGCTGTAGCTGAATATGACAAGAATATCTTGTTTGTAAATCCCGGAAGCATATCCCAACCTCGTGGACCTGTACAAATACCAAGTTATGCCATTATTGACAGTCAAGACGAAGAAATACACGTAACCTTCTACAATCGTGCACACCAACTAATCGAAGAATTAGCTGCAGATTTTAAACGATAGTTCCTAATTTTTATTAAACATTTGGATAAATAACGCTTTCTTTTAGCCGATAAGGTAAAATAAGGTGAAGATATTAGAACGGAGGCGCCATATGATTAGTCCTGCAATCGAAGAATTAATGATGGAGCACGAAGAAACAATGATGATTCCAGCAGAGAATGTTGCTAACGTGATAAAAGAACACCCTTTGGAACACGCGCTACTGCTCTTATCGCAAGCTGGTTACTCGACCATACCAGTTTTAGATAAAGAGGATCATTTTGTAGGGTTATTAAGCTTAAATGACATCGTAAAGAAAATGTTAGGAATAGATGGCATTGATACATCTAATTTGGAAACACTAACAGTTGCTGATGTGATGAACACCGAAGTACCGGTTATGCGTCCAGATGCTGAACTAGAAGATGTGCTTCACTTATTAGTGAATGCCTCATTTTTACCAGTGTTGGACAGCGATGGAGTATTTTGTGGGATCGTCACTCGCAGAGAAATTTTAAAAGCAGTGAATTACACGTTTCATCAATTTGAACGTAAAAACCCTGAAACGAAAGTAATTTTTCATGCGAACACACCAAGCTAATCTCTAGAGACCTATTTAAGGTCTCTTTTTTTGTACTAACTATCATTTAAAAGCTGAATTATTTTGAGCGAAGAACTTAGAGTACGGATCAGTTGACTTTACTTCTTTAGCGTGTTATTTTTATCAAGTGTTTAAACAGTAACCGTTACGGTTAAACTCGATTAAATAAATCATGAACAGGAGAAAACAAATGGCAAAAAAATCAAAAATTGTAAAAATGCATAAACAGCAAGCGTTGATTGATCACTATGCAGAGAAACGAGCAGCGTTAAAAGCTGCGGGTGATTATGAAGGACTAGCAAAATTACCGAGAGACTCAAATCCGAATCGGTTAAAGCTACGAGACCAAATTGACGGTCGTCCAAGAGGATATATGCGCAAGTTTGGGATGTCACGGATCAAATTTCGTGAGCTCGCTCATAAAGGACAAATTCCCGGTATCAAAAAAGCAAGTTGGTAAAAGCGGTACAAATTAGTAAGAGATTTACCTTCATGATTTTGTTAAACTAGTAATGTATAGCAAATCGGAAGGGAGCGATAGTATGAAAACGGCCTTGTTTGTTTTGTTTGATCACTATGCTGATTGGGAGGCTGCTTATTTAATGAGTTTGCTAAATCAACGAGAAAATTGGCAAGTGAGAACGGCGTCGAATTTACCGCAAGTAAAATCAATTGGCGGATTGCAGACAAACGTGGATTTTAATTTTAGTCAAATTGAATCCAACTTTGACTTGTTGGTATTAATCGGTGGACATTCATGGAGTATACAGAGTCAGGCACTTTATCAGATTATAGAGAAGCAAATGGACCGTCAGCTACCGTTGGCCGCGATATGCGGTTCTGTTGATTATTTAGCTCAACACGGCTTTCTTGAAGGGTATATGCACACAGGCAATGCTCGGTTTCTTTGGAGGGATTTTCCTAACTATCAGATGCCTGAAAATTTTTTAGAGAAACAAGCAGTCTGCGATCGAAATCTTGTTACGGCAAACGGAACTGCTGTATTGGATTTTACTGAATTTGCCTTGCACCTTGTCGGCGACAGTTTTATTGAGGCTAAAAGAGCAGTTGATTTCTATCGTTTAGGCTATTATGGTTATCAGAAACGTTATCGTGACTTTTTAACGCAAAAAAATGACTCATAAGATAGTTAAAAACGGCTCCCGACAAAGTTTAACTTTGTCGGGAGCCGTTTTTTAGTTTCCAATAACAATTGGATCATTTGGAATGGTAAAACCATTTTGATTGAGAACTTTTACATATGCTGTGAGAAATTCTTCTTGAAGTTTGTATTGTTTCCCATTGGTTACATATAAAAAAGTACGAATCGCATAATTGCTGTTTCCAAGGTCAACCATCCCGAAGAGGGTCGGACCATCAAAGATTTCATCTTTAAACTCTTTTGAAAGTTTTTGGTTGGTTTCGTCGATTAGATGACTTATTCTATCGTACCCTTCATCTGGCTGGATTCGGATGTCTACTTTGACCTGCATATGCGCGCGTGAAAGATTACTAATTGTTGTAATATTGCGATTTGGAATAAAATGTACCGTCCCATCGGCAGATTTCATCTGAAGCATGCGGATGCCGACAGAAGTCACGGTTCCTTCAATGTGCAAGTCAGTCAAGCGAATATAGTCACCAACGTCTATTTGCTGCTCCATTATAATGAAGAAACCTGTAATGATATCATTTGTAAAGCCTTGCGCACCAAGACCTATAGCGATACCTGCAATTCCTGCACCAGCTAAAAGCGACCCGACCGGAATTCCGAGTGTATCTAAAATGGAATATAGAAAGAAGAAAAAGAGCGTGTAAGAAAAAATATTTTTAGATAGTGCATGAATTGTTTCTATTCTAGTAGCATTATCTGTCATTTTTTTCTTTTGTCGATCAAATGATTGATCAATCAAGAAACTTCCAATCTTTCTAATTAAATAAAAGATGACTAAGACCGCTAAAATTGTCAATCCTTTTTGTATGAGTATTGAAAAGACACGATCCCAATCGATCGTCTGCCAATATTTTTGCCAGACGGATAATTGTTCTGTTGCTTGTTCCACCACGTTGCCGCTGCTGGAATCAACTGTTTGTGTTGTCAATAAAAACATAAGCCACTCCTATACGTTAATAGAAATAGTGTAACAATCTTTACTATTTCTGTCGACTTGGTTGATAACAATCATAATATTCTTATAATTCAAAAAATCCATGACAATGATGGAAGAAAATGATAGACTAACATTTAAATAAGAAGGGGATGATAAAATGGTGAACATAAAATGGGAAGAATTAGGGTTTGAGTATATCAAAACACCGTTCCGTTATATTTCTCATTGGAAAAATGGTCAATGGGATGCAGGGGAACTTACAGAAGACAATACGATCACCATTAACGAAGGATCTACTTGTCTCCACTATGGACAGGAATGTTTTGAGGGATTGAAAGCTTATCGGCGCAAAGATGGAAACATTAACCTATTTCGTCCAGATGAAAATTCAAAACGGATGAATAAGAGTGCTGCGCGTTTACAAATGCCAGATGTTCCCGAAGATAAATTTATTGATGCTGTGATGCAAGTGGTGCGAGCAAATGAAGAATATGTTCCTCCTTATGGAACTGGAGCGACATTATATTTGCGCCCTTATCTAATAGGTGTAGGTCCTAATATTGGTGTGGTTCCTGCCCCTGAATATATTTTTAGTGTGTTCTGTATGCCGGTGGGCCCATATTTTAAAGGCGGATTGGCACCGAGTAACTTCATTGTTTCTGAATATGACCGCGCAGCACCCTTTGGTACAGGCGCTGCCAAAGTGGGAGGAAATTATGCTGCAAGCTTATTGCCAGGACAACTTGCTCATGATCGAAATTTTTCTGATTGTATTTATTTAGATCCGGCGACCCACACTAAAATCGAAGAAGTTGGATCAGCAAATTTCTTTGGAATTACGCACGATAATCAATTCATCACGCCAAAATCACCATCAATCTTGCCAAGTATTACTAAATATTCATTGTTACATTTGGCAAAAGAACGCTTTGGATTGGAAGCAATCGAAGGGGATGTTTGTTTAAACGAACTGGATAAATTTGCTGAAGCGGGGGCATGTGGGACAGCAGCGATCATCTCACCAATTGCTGGAATCCAGAATGGAGAGGATTTCCATGTATTTTATAGTGAAACAGAGACGGGTCCCGTTACAAAAAAATTGTACGAGGAGCTAGTTGGAATCCAATTTGGAGACGTTCAAGCGCCGAAAGGCTGGATTTATGAAGTCTGATTTTTAGAGTGCTTAAAAGAAGGTAAAGGGTATCATCTTAATTTTTTTAGTGGTATTCACCTTAGTTCTTTGATTCTTGAAGGCGGCTTTAGCCATCGTTAATCGGTTAGAAGTTCAATGAAATTCTATAGCAAGCGATATCCCTATCACACAGATAGAATCTTTAAATTCATTTAGAAAAGAAGCCACTCATTGCGAGTGGCTTTTTTGCATAATAAAAAGCACGTCTATCTAAGACGTGCTTTAAAGAATCTGAGTTTTAGCTCAGATGAACCCCTTTATCAACGTAGATAATATCCCCGATAATTCCTGTAGCCAGAGGACTAAGTAAGAACGCGCAAGAGTTTCCTACTTCCTCGATCGTAACAGAAACTTTGTCAGGCGTACGTTCCTCAGAAAGGCTAAGCAATGATTGGTAATCTTTGACGCCAGTTACCGCCAACGTCTTGATCGCACCTGCTGAAATGGCATTCACGCGAATGTTTTTCGGAGCTAACTCGGTCGCTAAGTAGCGTACCTCAGCTTCTAAAGCAGCCTTAGCAATCCCCATCATATTGTAATTAGGTATCGAACGTTCAGATCCCATATAGGTCATCGTTACAATGCTACCGCCATTTGTCATCAAAGGAGCAGCATATTTTGAGACTGCCAATAGGGAGTAAGCACTGATATCTTGTGCCAGTTGAAACCCATCTCTAGTAATCTCTGTCACATTACCCGATAATTCTTCCTTATTGGCAAAAGCAATCGAGTGTACGATGCCATCGATAGATCCGAATTTTTCTTTGATAGAATCAAAAGCAAATTTAATTTTTTCATCGCTAGCGACATCCAATTCAAACATACTTGCTTCTTCGCCGACCAATTTTACTAAATTCTTTTTCATACGTTCATTTTGATACGTGTAAATAATTTCTGCGCCTTGATCTGCGATTGCTTTCGCACATCCCCAAGCAATACTTTTTTTATTAGCTACACCCGTTACGATTATTTTCTTTCCAGTTAAAATAGACATTAAATGACACACTCCTAAATAATATAAAAAATAATATGCTCTCATTATGTTGGAAAAAGCTTTGATTGTCAAACTATTTTTTTAATTATCTTAATAGACCTTGATTAAACTATAGGATTATGATAGTTTGATTATCAAATAAAGTATTCATAGAGGTGTAAAATGGAAAAAATTATGAATGTCGAAGAAATTATGGCTGCGATCCCAAATCGTTATCCCATTTACTATTTAGATGCAGTTACAGAGTTTGAAGATGAGAAGCACATTACTGCCGTTAAGAATTTAACGATGAATGAAGACTTTTTCCAAGGGTATTTTCCTGGGGACCCTATCATGCCAGGGACATTGATTGTCGAGGCTCTTGCTCAAGCGGGATCGTTGTTAATATTGAAATCAGCAGCATTCGAGGGGAAAACTGCGTACATCGGGGGAATTAATAAAGCAAACTTTTTAGAATTTGTTCGACCTGGAGACACATTGTTCTTAAACTTTGATATTCAAAAAGTTAAAGGTCCTGTTGGAACCGCGAAAGCATGGGCGACTGTTGAAGAGAAAGTAGTTACTGAATGTGAATTTACATTTATTGTAGGGGACAAAGAGCAAAAAAACAGCTAGAAAAAAACCAAAACCTTTAATAAAAAGGTTTTGGTTTGAAGTGCGCCCCTTAAGTTAGACCAGAAAATCTAACTTAAGGGGTTTTTTAATGGCCAAATATGATTATGAGTTCAAAAGAATCGTTGTAGAAGCGTATCAAAATGGTGAAGGTGGCTATCGAACGTTGGCTCGGCGCTTTGGTATTCCAGCTATGTCGTTAGTTGAAAAATGGGTGAAAACCGCTGAAAGACTTGGCTTTAGCGCTCTAAATCGAAGAAAAGCCAAACAAACTTATTCTTCTCAATTCAAGCAAGATGTCATACACTATTATTTGACTAGTGGTGACTCTTACCTTGATGTTGCGTTGAACTATGGATTGCCATCTGGAGATTTATTCCAGCACTGGCATCAAGCATTTCTCCGCGAAGGCATGGAAGGTCTTTCACCCAAACCGAAAGGAAGACCTTCCATGACGAAGAAAAAGAAGAAAACACCAAAGAAACCGTTGACGCGCGAGCAGGAGCTGGAACGAGAAAATGAACTACTTCGTGCAGAACTAGCATTCATAAAAAAGCTCCGAGCTTTAGGGATGACTATCCCGGATCGACTCAAGAACGAGACGCACGAATCATCCACGAACTCCGAAAAGAGTTCCGATTAGGAATTCTACTTGAAGCGACGAAATTTCCTAAAGCAACGTATATGTATTGGCAACAGCGCTTCAATCGTGAAAATCCAGACGCCGCATTAGAAAAAATTATTACAGAACTTTTCGAAGAAAATAATGGGAATTATGGCTATCGTCGCATTCAAATTGCCTTGAATGAACGCGGACTAAAAGTGAACCAAAAGAAAATCCGTCGATTGATGCGTAAGCTTGGACTGAAAGGCGCGAAGTTCACACGAAAATCTCGTAAGTACTGTTCTTACAAAGGAACTGTTGGACAAGTGGCGAAAAATCGGATTCACCGCCGTTTTTATACATCGGTTCCTCATCAAAAAATCACTACAGATACCTCTGAATTCAAGTATTTCGAACGGGACAATACGGGGGGAGTAGTAATCAAAAAACTGTACCTTAACCCGTTCCTTGATATGTTTAATGGAGAAATTTTGTCCTACCGAATTTCAGAGGCACCAACGTTAAAGGCCATTCTTGATGGTCAAAAAGAAGCTATTGACTACACTGCAGATTGTCCCTATCGTCGGACATTCCACTCTGACCAAGGTTGGGCTTACCAGTTGAAGCAATATAGAAAACCATTATCGAATAAGAGTATCTTTCAAAGCATGTCCCGAAAGGGCAACTGTTTGGACAACTCACTGATAGAAAACTTCTTCGGTTTATTAAAGCAAGAAATGTATCATGGTGTCGAATATACAAGTTTTGAGCACTTAAAACAGGCAATTGAGGACTGGATAGATTACTACAATCATCGTCGAATTAAAACCCGGCTTGGTTGTAGTCCAGTTCAGTACCGAGAGCGAATGACAGCATAAAAATATACCGACCAGTTTTTCCAGTCGGTATATGGTCTAACTATTGGGTCTCACTTCAGTTTTTGTTTACTTTTTAGGTTCTTGTAAGACTTTTACTTCAGTGACTTTAGCTGGCTCTACAGGCGTCGATTTTTCGCCAGAACCGCCATCTTTTACTTCACCACTCGCTATTTTATCAACGGTGTCCATACCCTCTATTACTTGACCAAATACAGTATATTCGCCGTCAAGTTTAGGAGCGCCGCCTTTTTTGTATTGCTCAATAATTTTTTCTGGATAATATTGGATCGCAAGCCCATCACTTTGATCCTCTTTATTAGTTACGATAAAGAATTGACTGCCATTACTGCTGCGTGATTCTCCTCGTGCCATTGAAAGGGCGCCTCGGATGTTGTAAAGCTGATTAGAAACCTCAGTTTTGAATCCATCTTTCCAAATGCTTTCGCCACCGGTACCATCGCCCTTAGGATCGCCGCCTTGGATCATAAAGTCTTCGATTACACGATGGAAAGGTGTGTCTTTATAATAGCCATCTTTCGCGTGCTTCACAAAATTTTCTACAGCCTTAGGGGCTTGTTTAGGGAAAAGTTTGATTTTGATGTTTCCCTCCGTAGTCACTAATTCAACTAAATACTCATCCTCTGACACTTTGTTATCAAGCTGAGGCAATGCGACTTTATTCAAATCAACACTGGATTCTGTCGTCTTAGTTTTACTTTCTTTTGTTCCTTCTGTTGAATTTGTGTTGTTGCCGCAAGCTGCGAACAAACCGATCGATAAAACTAAGCTTGCACCGATCATCATCTTTTTGAATTGCATACCATTCTCCTTTTAAAGTTATTATCAATATAATCATAACAAACTTTCCAAAGAGTTCCTATGAAAAATCAGTGACTTTTATCTCAAAAAATTTTTTAAAATGGGTAATAAAAAAAGGAGATCATTTTGATCTCCTTAAACTAAGAGTAGCTCTTATAAGTTAGCAAATTTTTCTAACAAACGAATCATTTGGCAAGTGAAGCCATATTCGTTGTCATACCAAGCAACTGTTTTAACTAATTGATAGTCACCAGCTGAGGTAACTTCTGTTTGAGTAGGGTCAAAGATTGAACCTTGAGTAGTTCCGATAACATCACCAGAAACAATTTCACGATCATCATAACCGAATGATGGGTTGTCAACGGTATGTTTTTTAATTGCTTCGTTTACTTGATCGGCAGTTACTTTCGTATTAAGAATTGAAACCAATTCAGTCAATGAACCATCAACTACGGGAACACGTTGAGCATGTCCTTGTAATTTACCGTTCAATTCTGGAATGACCAAGCCAATTGCTTTAGCGGCACCAGTTGAATGTGGGATTGTGTTGTCAGCAGCAGAGCGCGCAGCACGTAAGTTGCCACCTTTAACGGGTCCATCAAGCAACATTTGAGTTGAAGTATATGCATGGACCGTAGTCATAGTACCAACTTCAATACCAAATTCTTCATTTAAGAAGTATGCCATAGGTGCTAGGCAGTTGGTTGTACAAGACCCAGCTGAGATAATTTTATCGTTTGAATCTAAAGTATCATCATTTACGTTGTAAACAATAGTTTTCATTTGTCCAGCAGGCGCTGAGATAACGACGCGCTTCACACCAGCGTCAATATGAGCTTGTGCTTTTTCTTCTGAAGTGTAGAAGCCGGTACATTCAAGAACGATGTCTACACCGTTTTCTTTAGCCCAAGGGATCTTACTTGCATCCGGTTCAGCATATACACGTGTTTTTTCGCCATCAACAACGATTGAATCTTCTGTCGCAGTAACTGTGCCAGGGTATGTGCCATGTGTTGAATCAAATTGTAATAATTGTGCCAACATTGTAGGACTTGTTAAATCGTTGATCGCTACTACTTCAATATCGTCAGATACTTCTTTAATCCGACGGAATGCTAAACGACCAATACGTCCAAATCCGTTAATACCTACTTTTACTGTCATAACCAAAAGTTCCTCCTTTTTTATGTCAAGCAAAGCTGATGCCTTACATTTTTCATTTTGCAACGCATCAATTTTTTTGTCAAAAGATATTACCTGAGAAGAACAGTCAATGTGAAAGCTATAAGAAAAAGAGCGAAACTAACATTTTTTTAAGCTTCTATCAATAAGAATGGACTTTTTTGTATAATCTAGCTACAATATATAAGACTTTGTTTAGTGTGGAGATTCAGTAGTCAATAGAATAAAAAACGAAAAGGAGGACACCCAAATGTCCATGTTTTTAGATCAAGTAACGATCGATGTCAAAGCTGGTAAAGGCGGCGACGGGATGGTGGCTTTCCGTCGCGAAAAGTATGTACCAGACGGCGGACCGGCCGGCGGTGACGGCGGTCATGGCGGTGATGTCATTTTAGTAGTAGATGAGGGCTTGCGTACATTAATGGACTTTCGCTACAATCGTCATTTCAGAGCAACGCCAGGAGAAAACGGAATGAGTAAGGGAATGCACGGACGCGGAGCAGAAGATACATATGTTAGTGTCCCCCCGGGCACAACAGTTCGCGATGGAGATACAGGAGCTCTATTGGGCGATTTAATTGAAAACGGTCAGGAATTGGTCGTTGCTCATGGCGGTCGAGGCGGTCGAGGAAATACGCGGTTTGCTTCCCCAAGAAATCCAGCACCTGAACTAGCTGAAAATGGTGAACCAGGTCAAGAAAGAAATATTGAGCTAGAATTAAAAGTATTAGCTGATGTAGGCTTGGTAGGCTTCCCTTCTGTCGGGAAATCAACCATTCTCTCTGTAATTTCTTCTGCTCGGCCTAAAATCGGAGCCTATCATTTTACGACACTCGTGCCAAACTTAGGGATGGTAACGACGAGTGACGGTCGCAGTTTTGCTGCCGCTGACCTGCCTGGGTTAATTGAAGGTGCTTCGCAGGGTATTGGACTTGGTACGCAATTCTTACGTCATATTGAACGTACACGTGTCATTCTTCATGTTATTGACATGAGTGGGATGGAAGGTAGAGACCCTTACGACGATTATCAAGCTATCAACAAGGAGCTTGCTTCTCATAATTTACGTTTGCTGGAGCGCCCTCAAATCATCGTTGCAAATAAAATGGATATGCCAAATGCAGAAGAAAATTTAAAAAAATTCAAGGCTGCTTTGAAGAAGGACAAGAAAAACGAGTTTGCCGATGATATCCCTGTATTTGCAATTTCTGCAATTACAAAACAAGGATTAGATAATTTATTGAATGCTGCGGCAGACTTATTAGAAGTAACACCAGAGTTCCTTCTGTACGATGAAGAAGTGGAAGAAGAAACCGTTAATTATGGTTTCCAATCTGATGAGCCTGAATTTACGATTACACGTGAACCAGATGCGACTTGGGTACTTACTGGAGACAAATTAGAAAAACTGTTTAAGATGACGAATTTTGATCATGACGAAACTGTTATGCGCTTCGCTCGTCAATTGAGATCTATGGGTGTTGACGAAGCATTGCGTGCGAGAGGTGCGAAAGACGGCGATCTTGTTCGTATTGATAAGTTTGAATTCGAGTTCGTTGATTAGAAAAAAATATTATTAATTTTGAAAAATACTGTAAGTATTCTTGCAGTATTTTTTTAGTGTATTGAAAGTCAAGTGAATGTGTTTTTAATAAATAATAAGTTGTAGTTTTACACAAATTGCACTTACGATAGTATCGATTATTAATTTATTTTTAAGAGAAATTTTTGATTGAAGAATTTTGAGTTTAAAAAAGAACAAAATCTCCTTTGTTTTAAAAATAGAGGCGTTATTTTTTATTGTTAAAGTTTGCTATTTTTATAAGCGGATTAAACAGATAATAGCAAATCTTCTTTTTCAATTAGGTAAGAATTGAATGATACGATGTGTAAGAGATAGAAGTAAGCGATTAGTAATAAAGCTTGTTAATTCAACAATTAATCTTTTTGTAAACTAGGAAAAGAATCTATTTCGTTAACAAAGAAACAAAAAAATACGTGCGTTATATGTTTTAAAATTTTCTGAATGATCGAGAAAAGTGTTGTTTAAAAATGATAATTCAATTATTTTATCTAAGAAAAGTTTTTTTAACCCAAAAATTTTATTAATAATTCTAATTGTGATTAGTGAATTATAAACTTTTTTGTAGCGCTCGAAGGAATCCCAGTGTAAACTTACACTGTAACAAGTAATAATTATATTGTTAATTAATAAAACTTTCCGGGGGCAACGTTTTGGAAACTTATTTTTAATAATAAAAAAGGGGAATAATGTGATGCAAGTATTAATTTTAACACACAATATTTTAGTTGAGAGACCTTTAGTAGAGAAGTTGCAACGCTTGAATATCGAAGTTTTAAGTTCGGCAAAATTACTAAACATGTTGCAAGCGAAGCAGGTTCCATTAGATGTTATGAGCTTCTTTGATGTTTTAGTCATCAGTGAAACTGTCTCTGATCAGGAGCTTTCAGTAATTCTTGAGGAAGTCGGCGAAAAATTTGTTGTCATCAGAGAGACAGATCGAATACCTCAGAAAGATGAAAAAGCTGATTGGGAGTCAAGAGGCGTTGATGAATGGCTGCTTGAAGATGAGACGCTTAGCGGGTTAAGAGAGAAACTCGCCGAGAATACAGTAGAAGAGTCTGTCTATTCAATCGGTTTTGGCATGAAAGCGAAGAAAGAAGAAAGCGAGTATGAAAAACGTCCAATTCCATTGTGGAATCTGACACGTTCAGAACGTGAAATGTTGAGTACGTTAATTTCTACGAAAGATGCGCCAATCAGTCGAAGCGACCTAGCTGTTAAGATTTGGGGCGATAGCGACTCTGCTAGTCACATGACTCGTTTATCTACGATTATTAAGCACTTGCGAAATAAATTGAAAATTGACGGTGTAGAATACGACGTCATTCGCACAAATTGGGGAGAAGGATATCAATTATCAAAAATATTCTTTGATCACTATATTGTGGATGATCGTATCATGGATGAGATTAAAACTGGGAATTGATTCCCAGTTTTTTTTATGAACTAGTAAAAGCTCGTTCTATTTTCCAAAAAAACCTTTTCTTGCTACACTATAATTAAACGAATAAAGGAGCGAGATGAATGGAAAAAAGAGTGATAATCATGAACTTCGACGTAGAATCTAAAGCATATGAGGCATTTTCAAAAGCCAAACGCCTACATATGAACAAATCATTTAAAGGTGAACAAATGGCTGTGGTCCATCATTCAAACGATGGAGAACATAAATTTGAGATTGAAGATTTTTTAGACTTTACCGGAAGCAATAAAAGCTCTACAGGTGGCTTGATTGGGATGATGGTAGGAATATTGGGTGGACCAATTGGTATCTTATTAGGTTGGTTTACAGGTGGTATGATTGGTGCGACACAGGATGCAAAAGAAGTTCGAGAAGCAACAGGCGTCTTTGAATTTCTGATAGACAAGATTGGCGAAGGAGATACCGCATTGCTTTTGATTGCTGAAGAAGAAGACAATCGACCTTTAAATCAATTAATCATGATGGACTTAGGCGGCGAGATTACTCGTCTTGAATATGATGATGTTGAAGCAGATGTGAAAAACGCCCAAGAGATGGCAAAGGATTCTAAAGAAAAAACCACGAATGATGAAATTTCAAAAGATAAATCAAGTGAGGATTAATATTTCCTTTATTTACATTGCGCTAGAGGCGACTTTCTTCTAGAATAAAAGTAATTTAATAGAAAGTCAGGAAAATTATGGAATTAGAATTTTTAGGTACAGGCGCAGGTGTGCCGGCAAAACATCGAAATGTCAGTAGTTTAGCATTAAAATTATTGGATGAGCGTAATTCAATCTGGCTATTTGATTGTGGTGAAGGCACTCAAATGCAGATATTAAGAACAACTATTAAGCCAAGAAAAATTGAAAAAATATTTATTTCCCATCTACATGGAGATCACATATTTGGTTTGCCAGGCTTGCTAAGCAGTCGTTCTTTTCAAGGTGGAGAGGAACCTGTTGAAATATATGGTCCTGTTGGATTAGAAAACTATGTTCGGACTTCGCTTCAAGTGACAAAAACACATTTATCATATCCTTTACATTTTGTCGAAATCAAAGAAGGGATAATTTTCCAAGACAAGCAGTTTACAGTTGAAAGCATGCTGTTGGATCATGGCATTGACAGCTATGGGTTTCGAGTTAAGGAAGCCGATCATGAAGGTGTTTTACAAGTGGATAAATTGGTTGCGCTCGGTGTTCCTGCTGGACCTATTTATGGAAAAATAAAACGCGGTGAAAAAGTAACTATGCCAGATGGTACAACAATTGATGGAAGAGACTTTGTCGGTGAGGAAAAGAAGGGTCGAGTCGTAACGATTTTTGGCGATACCCGATTTATGACCCGATCTAGTGAATTTGCGAAAAACAGTGATGTTATCGTTCACGAGAGTACATTCAATAAGAACGAAAGCAAATTGGCGCGCGCTTATTTTCACTCTACCACACAGCAGGCAGCTACCATTGCAAAAGAAGCACACGCAAAAAAATTACTATTAACGCATATATCAGCTCGCTATTTAGCGAAAGAAGCGAAGGAATTAGAAGAAGAAGCAAGAGAAATTTTCCCAAACACCCAGATTGCGAAAGATTTTGATATCGTGGATGTTCCATTTTCATAAAAAAATAAAAAGGATTTTTCCTTACAGAAAGAAGGGACTTCATTGGATTTAACAGATAAAGTAGTTGTTGTGACAGGCAGTTCTGCTGGCTTAGGAGAGCAAATTTGTTATGAAGCAGCAAAAAGAGGAGCAATTGTTGTTACCTGTGCTCGCAGAATCAATCTTATCGGGCAAGTAAAAGAGCGATGCATTGAATTGAGTGGAAAAGAAGCTTTTGCATTTCAATTGGACATTGCTGATCCTGATAGTGTAGAAGCAGTCATCGGAAAAATTTCTGAAGAAGTCGGAGATGTTGACGTGCTAGTTAATAATGCGGGCTTCGGACTATTTAATGATTTTGTTTCATTTGATTTGGATGTGGCAAGGAAAATGTTTGAAGTAAATGTATTGGGCATGATGTACTTCACTCAAAAAATAGCTATTTCTATGGTTGATAATAAAAAGGGGCATATCTTTAATGTTGCTTCCATGGCTGGTAAAATGGCCACACCAAAATCTACAGTATACTCTGCAACAAAATTTGCAGTTTTAGGTTTTTCGAATGCACTACGTTTGGAGTTGCGGCCTGAAAATGTGTATGTAACGACCATTAATCAAGGTCCGATCGCAACAGATTTTTTTGACAAAGCAGATCCAAGCGGCAGCTATTTAGAAAATTTGGGGAATATTGTTCTAGATCCTCAAAAATTAGCAAAAACTATCGTAAATAAAATGGGTAAGCCGACGCGTGAAATAAACCGACCATTCGTAATGGCTGGGGGTAGTCGTTTCTATGATTTATTCCCGCATATAGGGGATTTATTAGCAGGTGGCCTATTCAATAGGAAGTAGGAACGTACATGAGGAAACAGTGGAAAATTTTATTGGGCTTTATACTTGTACTACTGATCGTGATTTTTGCACTTTCCAATAGCCAAGAAGTGCCAGTGAATTTCTTAGTGAATAAAATCTACTTGTCTCTTGTGTTAGTTATTATTGGCTCTGCTCTAATAGGTGCATTAGTTGTCTTATTGACATCTGGTGCCACGTTATTCCAACAACGCAAGGAAATAAAACAGTTGAAAGAAACGATCCATTCTTATGAGACAGACAATGAGAAAAAGTTAGAAGAAGATAAGGCGTCTTTTAAACGGGAGCAAGAAAATGAAATTGCTGTAATGAAAGCAAATTATGAGACCCTTTTAAAAGAAAAGGACCAAGCCTTAGCAGAAAAAGAGAACACACTCACTGAAAAACGAGATGCTTCGCCCATTGATTATTATGATTAATAGAAGAGGACTTTAGTTTGAGAAAACTAAGGTCTTCTTCTCTTTCTTGTCGGATTCTTTTTTGCTATACTAATACGGTTGGGAAGTGATAGAGTGAAAAAATCAAGCTTTAATTGGCAGTTCAGAGATACGACACCTATTGATTCAGTTTTTCAAACTGAGATGTTGAATCAAGGATATAGTGAAACATTCGCTGAACTTTTATGGAATCGAAATATACGTACAGCAGAAGAATTCTCACAATTGATGAAAGTAAATATCGATGATTTGCATGACCCTTTTTTAATGCACGACATGGAGAGAGCTGTCGAGCGTATTCAAGCAGCCGTAATGGAAGAGCAAGCAATTTTAGTTTATGGTGATTATGATGCAGACGGGATTACAAGTACGTCTATTATGGTAGAAGCGCTTGAAATGATTGGTGCAGACGTACATTATGTATTGCCAAATCGTTTTATTCACGGATATGGACCAAATAAATCTCTTTTTGAAGAAAAAATCAATGAGGGGATTCAATTAATCATTACCGTTGACAATGGCGTAGCTGGGAACGAAGCAATCGATTATGCCAATTCTAAAGGTGTTGACGTTATCGTTACCGATCATCACGAGTTGCCGCCTGTCCTTCCAGATGCGTATTGTATCATTCATCCCCGTTATCCAGAAGGACAATATCCATTTGGAGAACTTGCGGGAGCCGGGGTCGCTTTCAAGTTGGCGACTGCATTGTTGGAAGAAGTTCCTCTAGAAATGCTTGATTTAGTTACCATTGGTACTGTAGCAGATCTAGTCTCAATGACTGGTGAAAATCGGTTATTCGTTAAATTAGGCCTGCAAGCCATCAAACAGACACAGCGTTTAGGGTTGCTAGAGTTATTAAAAGTTAGCAGCGTTGATCTACAGAAGGTTGATGAGATGAGTATTGGTTTCAGCTTAGGGCCAAGGTTGAACGCCATTGGCCGGTTGGGTGACCCCAATCCTGCTGTAGAACTAATGACTACTTTTGACGAGGAAATTGCTCACACTCTAGCTGAAAAATTAGATAAAATCAATGATGAGAGAAAAGTAATCGTGCAAAAAACGACGGCTGAAGCAACAGCATTAATCAATCCGGAGGATAAAGTCCATTTAATTGCTGCGAAAGGTTGGAATCCAGGCGTTTTAGGAATTGTCGCAGGCAACATTTTAAAGCAAACCGGGCAGCCAACGATTATTTTATCCATTGATGAAAATGGTGTAGCTAAAGGATCAGGAAGAAGCATCGAAGCGTTGGATCTGTTTGGGATGTTAACTACAATGCGTTCTGAGTTTACTCATTTTGGAGGACACGCAGCAGCGGTGGGTTTAACTATGCCAGCTGATAGAATTCCCTCACTGCAAAAATTGATGAACGATTATATCTTGGCTGAGCAGATAGATTTGAGTAAAGGATCTGAGTTGAAAATAGATGCTTCTCTTCCTATAGCAAAAATTTCTTTAGGTCTTGTAGAAGAACTAAAAAAATTGGCTCCTTTTGGCACGGATAATCCTGCCCCTCATTTTTTAGTGAATGGAAATGTGAGCTTTTTCAAACGCATAGGTAGCGAGCAGCAACATGTTAAATTCTCATTGAAAAATGAGGATAATCAATTAGATGCTATTGGATTTGGCTTTGGAGAAGAAGCTGAAGAGATACAGCAACCGGACACTCAATTTGTAGGGGATTTAGAAATCAATGAGTGGAATGGGCAGAAAAAAGTGCAACTCCGTTTAATTGATTTTGCTTCCGAAGGTACACAAGTAATTGATCGACGTGCGAAATATACTTGGAATCAAAAAATTGATAGCGGTAAAGCTTTGTATCTGGCTTTTCAAAAGGAGAATCAGAAATTCTTTTCTAAAGAATTGCAGCACTCAATTGTATTATACGATGCGACTATTGACTGGACTGACTACGATCAATTAATCGTACTTGATTGTCCTGATCATAAAGAACTTTTACAGGAAATCACGATTGCCGGACATTTTGAGCGAATTTACCTTTATCTTTATAGCTCAGATGAAGCATATTTAAATGGATTGCCAAGTCGTGAACAATTTGCAAAACTTTATCAATTTTTCCGAAAACAGCCTAAAGTCGATATTCGATTTAAATTGAAAAATGTTTCGAATTACTTAAGAATCCCAGAAAAATTATTAGTATTCATGATTCACGTGTTTTCTGAGTTGAAATTTGTTACAATAGACGACGGTGTTTTACAAATGGTCGAGTCTCCAGAAACTCGGGCTTTTGAAGAGAGTAAAATTTATCAAAAACGCATGGCTCGAATTGATAGCGAAGAATTTTTATTGATGAATGATATTCAAACTATTAGAAATTGGCTGAAAGGCTAGGAGGAACAACCGAAATGAATTTGAAAGATTATATTGCTAGTATCCCAGACTATCCAAAGGAAGGGATTGTATTCCGTGATATTTCTCCACTCATGGCTGATGGCGAAGCATATCGCGAAGCAACAAAACAAATCGTCAATTACGCAAAGGAAAAGCAAATCGATATGGTCGTCGGTCCAGAAGCTCGTGGATTTATCGTAGGATGTCCGGTAGCATTTGAATTAGGATTAGGATTTGCGCCAGTGCGTAAACCAGGTAAATTACCTCGTGAAGTAATCGAAGTTGAATACGAAAAAGAATACGGTACGGATACTTTAACGATCCATAGCGACGCAATTAAGCCTGGCCAACGGGTATTGATCACTGATGATCTGTTAGCAACTGGAGGAACAATTAAAGCGACGATAGAATTAGTAGAAAAGCTGGGCGGCATTGTTGTCGGGTGTGCCTTCTTAATTGAATTAGAAGGGTTACACGGGCGTGATAAAATCCAAGGATACGACATTTTAACATTGATGGACTACTAAAAAGAGTTAAATAGAAAAGAGGCTGCAGACAATGCTCTAATTTAGAACATTGTCTGCAGCCTCTTTTTATTAAATATCAAAAAAGCAGTTGGATGAAATACCCAACTGCTTGAGTGAACGATTAAGCTGACTTGTGATAACGATGATCGTACGTTACATAATAAAAATCCTCGGCAGGTTCTGTAGTGTAAAACTCTTCTTCCTCATTTTCCTCTTCAACGGAATGGTATTCCGCATAATGCTGAGCGTACTTTCGCTCGTCCCATAACATGAACCATACAAGGAACAAACCAGAAAAAATGACGATCGTAGCTAAAGACCCTAACTTACCAATCAATAAACCTAGTAACAATACAGCGATAATTAAACCAAATCTTCTTACTGCTTTCATCAATAATCACTCCTATTATAAAAACGCGAACGTGTGTTTGTATATCTATTATACGAATGTTTGTTCGTTTTGTAAAGAAAAAAATAATCGGAAGTAAATTCCGATTAATAAATATGGTTTCGATACAAACCGACAACTTTTCCAAGAATAGATACGTTATCGAAAATCAGAGGAGCCAACTCGTCATTTTCAGGTTGCAACCGAATATGATCAGCTTCCCGATAGAATCTTTTGCAGGTCGCTTCATTCTCATCCGTCATCGCAATCACGATCTCTCCATTTGTAGCTGAAGATTGTTGTCTTACAATCACGTGATCTCCATCATAAATTCCAGCATTGATCATACTTTCACCACGGATAGTCAGCATGAACAAGCCGCCTTCTTCACTAGAAAGGTCTGGTGGAACAGGGAAGAAATCCGACGCTTCTTCGACTGCTAAAATGGGTTCACCAGCTGTTACAACACCTAACATAGGAATAACTTGCGGTGCTGCCCCGATTTTTTCTAATCCATTAATAGTTAACTCAATTGCTCTTGGCTTAGTGGGATCGCGCTGGATCCAGCCTTTTTTTTCTAACCTAGATAAATGGCCATGAACAGTAGAGGTAGACGAAAGATTCACAGCTTCTCCAATTTCTCTAACAGTGGGTGGGTACCCTTTATCTTCAACGCGTTCATGAATGAAACGTAACACTTCTAATTGTTTTGTTTCCGTTCTTTTTGCCAATGCCCGCACCTTCTTTCGTTTTTTTTAGTGTAGCATAGTTATTCGAACAAATCAAACAAGCGTTCGTATTTGTTTACACTTTCAACTTCTTTTTTTTTATGTATAATTAAAGAGGGAAAAGAGGTGCGCAAAATGATCAATGATGAAACAATTGCTAGAATCAATGAATTATCAAAGAAAAAGAAAACGTCCGGTTTAACAGATGCAGAGGCACATGAACAGAAGGTTTTGCGGGAAGAATACATCGCTTCATTCCGTAGTGGAATGCGCCATCACATCGAAGGAATGAAGGTTGTTGATCCAGAAGGCAACGATGTCACTCCAGAAAAATTAAAAAAGATTCAAAAAGAAAAAGGATTACACAATAGAAAGTAAATCTTTTGTCAGTAAGTGATTGAAAAGTCAAAATAAATCGGTTACAATGAATTTGTAATTAAAGTATTTATGACCAAAAAGGAGGAAGTAATTTGTTCGACAAAATCGATCAACTAGGTGTAAACACAATCAGAACATTAAGTATTGAAGCAATCCAAAAAGCAAACTCAGGTCATCCAGGACTCCCCATGGGTGCAGCCCCAATGGCTTATGCTCTATGGACAAAGCATTTGAATGTTAATCCAGCGACTTCATTAAATTGGGCAAATCGCGACCGGTTTATTCTATCTGCAGGTCATGGTTCGGCGATGTTGTATAGCTTATTACATCTTGCAGGATACAAAGTAACGATTGATGATTTAAAAAGTTTCCGTCAATGGGAAAGCAAAACACCAGGGCATCCTGAATTCCTTCATACGGATGGTGTCGAAGCAACTTCAGGTCCTTTAGGTCAAGGTATTTCAACTTCTGTTGGGATGGCAATGGCTGAAGCTCATTTAGCAGCAACATACAATCGTGACAGTTTTGATGTGATGGATCACTATACCTACGCTTTGTGTGGAGATGGCGATCTAATGGAAGGCGTATCTGCTGAAGCAAGTTCTATGGCGGGACACATGAAATTAGGCAAATTGATCGTGTTATACGATTCAAACGATATCTCTTTAGATGGACCTACTTCAAAAGCCTTCACTGAAAATGTAGGTGCTCGCTATGAAGCTTATGGTTGGCAACATATCTTAGTAGAAGATGGAAATGATTTAGAAGCCATTTCCAAAGCGATTGATGAAGCGAAAGCTGAAACGGACAAACCGTCATTGGTCGAAATTAAAACAGTGATTGGATTTGGTTCTCCCAAAGAGGGTACATCTGCTGTTCATGGTGCGCCACTTGGAGAAGACGGTATTAGTGTTGCAAAAGCTGTATACGGTTGGGAATATCCTGACTTTACGGTTCCCGAAGAAGTTTCAAATCGATTTAAAGAAGAAATCAACGATAAGGGTGCGAAAGCAGAAGCTGATTGGAATGCGATGTTTGCAAACTATGAAAAAACTCATCCTGAGTTAGCGAAACAATTTAAAGCGGCTTTTGCTGGAGAACTTCCAGAAAACTGGGAAGCTTCATTACCAGTTTATGAAGAAGGAACTGCACAAGCTAGTCGTGTGTCCAGCAAAGATGCGATTCAAGCTATTTCAAAAGCTGTTCCGAATATTTGGGGTGGATCTGCTGATTTATCAGGTTCAAATAATACAACGATCGCTGATGAACCAGAGTTTCAACCAGGTTCTTATGAAGGCCGAAACATTTGGTTTGGTGTCCGTGAATTTGCAATGGCGAGCGCGATGAATGGCATTCATTTGCATGGAGGAACACGTATATATGGAGGAACATTCTTCGTATTTACTGATTACTTGCGTCCGGCTGTTAGAATGTCAGCCATCCAAGGATTACCGGTTGTCTATGTGTTAACACATGATTCTGTGGCTGTCGGTGAAGACGGGCCTACACATGAACCAATCGAACAATTAGCAAGCGTTCGCTGTATGCCTAACGTACAAGTAATTCGTCCTGCTGACGGCAACGAAACTTCCGCTGCATGGATTCAAGCGTTAGAAACAAAGAATAAACCAACTATCTTAGTATTAAGTCGTCAAAATTTACCAGTCTTACCTAATAGTAAAGACATGGCTAAGGAAGGCGTAGCAAAAGGTGGTTATGTGATTTCTAAAGCTGAATCAGATACACCAGATGGTCTATTAATTGCTACCGGTTCTGAAGTGAACCTAGCTGTTCAAGCTCAAAAAGATCTTAAAGAGCAGGGCAAAGACGTTTCCGTTGTTTCTCTTCCAAGTTTTGATTTATTCGAAGCACAAGACGAAGCATACAAAGAATCTGTTTTACCTAAGGCAGTGAAAAAACGCGTAGCAATCGAAGCAGCTTCTCCATTCGGTTGGGAACGTTATATCGGATCGGAAGGTAAGATGATCGGTATTGATCATTTTGGAGCTTCTGCACCAGGAGACTATGTTTTAGAACAATTTGGATTCACTGTGGAAAATGTTGTGAATACTTTTAACAAACTTTAAAATTTAATTTGAAAAGGTTGAGGAGAATAATTTTCCTCAACCTTTTTTGTGATCAGATTCTTCAGGTCTCTAGCTGTAAATTGTTTAACGGTAAGTTTAGCATTCCAGAAGGGAAAGTAATAGTTTTACTAAAATAAAGTTTACATAATATTTTACTCGAACACTAATAATTAATGGCGGTTTCAATTTTTCGATACGTTCAATAAAAATGTTTATTCGTGAGCAAATTTATTTAGACAGAAATTAAATTCTGTTATACTGTCCTTGTGCAAAATATTGCAATTAAAAAATGATTCAAACGAAAGAGGGACGACAATGAAAGTAGTAGTAGTAGGATGTACACATGCCGGTACCGCAGCCGTTAAAAATATTTTAGCAAACCACCCGGATGCAGAGGTGACAGTGTTTGAGCGGAATGACAATATCTCATTCCTTTCATGTGGAATCGCTTTATACGTAGGTGGAGTCGTGAAAGATCCAGCAGGGCTATTTTATTCTAACCCTGAAGAACTTACTTCTTTAGGTGCAAAAGTGAACATGGAACACGATGTAACAAACATTGATACAGATGCTAAAAAAATCACAGCAAAAGATTTGAAAACAGAGGAAGAAAAGATCGTTGAATATGATAAATTGGTTGTAACAACAGGTTCTTGGCCAATCATCCCGCCGATCAAAGGGATTGAATCTAAGAATGTTTTATTATGCAAAAACTATAACCAGGCAAATGTCATCATTGAACAAGCAAAAGACGCTAAAAAAGTTGTAGTAGTCGGTGGAGGATATATTGGTATTGAATTAGTAGAAGCTTTTGCCGAGTCAGGTAAAGAAGTAACGCTAATTGATGGATTATCAAGAATCTTAAACAAATATTTAGATAAGCCTTTCACAGATCTACTAGAAAAAGAATTAGAAGACCATGGTGTGACATTAGCATTGGGAGAGAACGTAAGTGAATTCGTTGCAGATGAAAGTGGTGCTGTAACTAAAGTAGTGACACCGAGCAATGAATTTGATGCGGATATGGTTATCCTGTGTGTCGGTTTCCGACCTAATACAACGTTATTAGAAGGCAAAGTAGATATGCTGCCAAGCGGAGCAATCAAAGTGAACGAATATATGCAATCAAGCAACCCAGATATTTTCTCTGCGGGTGATTCAACAGTTGTTCATTATAACCCAACTGGAAAAGATCAATATATCCCTCTAGCAACAAACGCTGTTAGACAAGGAATGTTAGTCGGTCAAAACTTAGTTGAACAAAAAATGAAATACCGAGGCACACAAGGTACTTCTGGTCTTTACTTATTTGGATGGACGATTGGTTCGACTGGATTAACAAAAGAGAGTGCTGCATTAAATGATTTAGACGTGAATGTAACAGTAATCGAAGACAATTATCGGCCTGAGTTCATGCCAACTACTGAAAAAGTTTTAATGGAGATTGTTTCAGAAAAAGGCACGAATAAAATTTTAGGTGCACAGTTCCTTTCAAAATATGATATTACACAATCTGCAAATACAATCTCAGTGGCTATTCAAAATAATATGACGTTAGAAGATTTAGCATTACAAGATTTCTTCTTCCAGCCACATTTTGACCGCCCATGGAATTACTTGAACATTTTAGCTCAAGCGGCTTTAGCGGAAGCAGAATAAAAAAAGGGAGGCGTAAGCCTTCTTTTTTTATTGCTAAGAGAAATTTATCAGACTTGGAGTTCCTTTTTTTTTAGTGTAAACTGAGAAACGAACGGAGGATTTCAAATGATTTCATTAAATGATTATTTAGCGGGTGGGGAGACAACAATCTCAAATCTGTTATTAAAAAATTATACTAAACTGGGACTGACGACTGACGAATTTATGTTGTGGCTGCAGCTTTACGCTTCACATCAATCTGGAGTAGATTTTCCTGATTTGACTGTAATTGCCCAAGACATGGGATGTACTATTGAGAAGATATATGCGTCATTAAATTCACTTGTCAATAAAGAATTCGTTACGTTGGATACCGCATTGGACGATGAGGGCAAGCAGAGTGATCGTTACAATTTGTTGCCTGCTTTTGAGAAACTGACAATATTGAAAGAACAAGAGCGCTTTGAAATTGAGGAGAAGAACGATATTGCTGCTCAAAAGAAAATGTTAAGATCTTTTGAACAGGAATTCGGTCGGCCTTTATCACCGATTGAATACCAAAAAATTGGGTATTGGTTAAACGAGGATCACTACGCACCATCGTTGATTGAATTAGCACTACAGGAAGCGGTATTAAACCAAGCGTACAATTTTAAATATATTGAAACGGTTCTTCAAAGCTGGGAAAAGAAAAATATTCGATCAAAAGTTCAAGTCGAAGAGGAGCAGCGACGACGTAAACAGATTTTATTACAGAAGGAAGAACAAAATCAATCCGAAGAACTACCAAAGGTTTCTCTCTATAATTGGCTTGAAAGGAAGGATTCTGATGCTTAATAAAGAAAAAACAATGGAAGCTCTCTCACGAATGTACGAAATGTTTCCAAGAGCAATTGGGGAGCTGCATTCAGATTCTCCTTTTCAACTCTTAATCGCTGTTATTCTAAGCGCCCAAGCGACGGATGTTTCCGTGAATAAAGCCACACCTGCACTATTTGCAGCCTATCCCACTCCAGAGGCGTTAGCACAGGCACCTATGGACGACATTGTTGCGAAAATTCGAACGATCGGTCTTTACCGAAACAAGGCCAAAAATATTAAGGCTTGTGCACAGATGCTACTAGATAATTACGGTGGTATTGTACCAGCATCTCGTGAAGAATTGGTAAAGCTACCGGGCGTCGGACGCAAAACAGCGAATGTTGTGCTTGGAGATGCTTTTGGTGTCCCAGCAATTGCTGTTGATACGCATGTAGAACGGGTTACTAAACGACTACGCATTTGCAAGCTGAACGCGTCTGTTACTGAAGTGGAGGCCACCTTAATGCGCAAGATTCCAAAAGAATTATGGGTAAAAAGCCACCACACATTAATTTTTTTTGGAAGGTATCATTGCACGGCTAGAAGTCCTAAATGTGAAATTTGTCCGCTGTTGGATATGTGTCAAGATGGGAAAGACAGATTAAAAGCCACTCGAAACTAGTTCGAGCGGCTTTTTTTAATTACTTGATGGCGGTGTGCCATTATTTCCCGGTGTCGGTGCCGGCTGACTAGCACTTGACGACGGTTGAGATGGCTGTGGCTCAGGAGCCGCCGATGATGATGGTGGCGGTGTGGGCGCAGGAGCAGAAGATGAGCTACTAGGAGGCACTGGCTCGCTGCTGCTTGCTGGCGGCGCGATCGTAGATGACTCAGAAACACTCGACTGCGCTGTGCTGCTTGATGGCATGGTCGTCTGACTAGAATAAGAATTGTAGTATGAACTTTGACCAGTCCGATTTGGTTGAACAGGTGTATAAGAGGCGCCTTTTACATAAAGTTCATTCCCACTTCGAAGCACATCATCAGGCATTGTCCAATCAACATTCGGAACATTTTGAGAAACATAGCTCATGAATTCTTTGTAAATGAGTTGTGCAGTATTCTCTGATTCTGAGGTAATAGGAGTCATGCGATCGTCATAACCAGTCCAAATTGATAATGAATAATTTGGTGTAAATCCTGTGAACATAACATCTGGCTCAATAGCACCGGCATGAGGTATCTTCGCTAACTCGTCATCTGTATAATTTGAAGTACCTGTTTTACCAGCTTGGAAAAGATTCGGGATTTGAGCATATGTTCCAGTCCCTCTTGAGATAACATCCTTTAAAATATCAGTAATCATGTATGCAGTGTACGGTTCCATTGCTTTCTCGCCTTTATTTGAGAACGTTTGTTCTGACCCGTCCTGATATTTGATTTTATTGATATAAAGGGGTTCATTATATGTTCCGCCATTAGCGAAGGCAGCGTAAGCAGCAGCCATTTTTTCAGTAGAAATACCATACTTTGTTCCATCCTGTGTTTCAGTATTACTTGATATGGCATTGGCTTGTTGAATATCTTTGTATTCAATACCTAATTTTTTCAAAAATTTAGAAACATTTTCGGGTCCCACTTCGTTAAATAATTTGACTGCAGGGACATTTCGAGAGTCATAAAGTGCCTGACGTAAAGTGATGGTCCCTTGATATGAATTGTCCCAGTTTTTAACTTCTGTCTGAGTTCCTTCGTAACGATAAGGCTCATCTTTGAAACGTGTTTCAGCCGTTGAGAATTTTTTGTACTCGAAAGCCGGGCCGTAATCAGTTATCGGCTTAACAGTTGAACCAAAATCCCGTGTAGTATTCACCGCACGATTCATACCTAAATAAACGTCATCAGCAATATTTCGTCCGCCGATTTGTGCTGTAACATTTCCGGTCTTGGAATCGATCAGTGTCGCAGCAACTTGGAATTTTTCATCAGGATATTGAACGTACTCGTCACCATTTACAATAGAATATAGACGATTTTGTGCATCCTTGTCTAAATTCGTGTAGATGTCTAAACCATCCGTATACACATTTTTTCCGGTTTTCGCTTCAACTTGTGCGATAACTTCTTTAACGTAATTATCAGATACTTTTCTCTCTTGATTATCCGCCGGTAAAGGTATCAATCCTTGATCAATGGGTTCTTTGGTCGCTTTATCGTATTCTTCTTGAGAAATTTTTTTATTGTTTAACATTGTATATAAGACAGTGTCACGACGTTCTTTTGCAGCATCAGGATGCTTATAAGGGTCATATGAATTAGGTGCTTGAGGCATACCAGCAAGCAGAGCCGTCTGCGCTACGCTTAAATGCTGTAACTCTTTTCCAAAGTAGGTTTCAGCAGCTGTTTCCATCCCATATAGACCATTTGCCATATAAACTTTATTAATGTAATAAGTTAAAATTTCTTGTTTTGAATGTTTCTTTTCTAATTGAATGGCCAACCAAGCTTCTTGAGCTTTCCGACGCAAGGTCTTATCCGCTTCCTCAGTAGTTGTTGAGAAGAAGGAGAGTTTGATTAATTGCTGCGTCAAGGTGCTTCCTCCTTGAAGGCCTCCTCGATTTGTAATATTGTGCAATGCTGAACCTGCAATACGTACGGGGTCTACACCGTTATGTTTAAAGAAACGGCGATCTTCAACCGAAACGATTGCATCATCCAATTCCTGTGGAATCTTATCAGCCTCAACTTTTTCTCTTTTTTCTGCTCCGAGGTCTTCAAAAATGTTTCCATCTTTATCTAAAAGCTTCGAAGAAACAGTCGCCTCTAATTTTTTATCAGTTAATGTTGGCGCGTCTTTAACATAGAAGAAAAAGATGCCTATACCTGTGAGCAATGCTACACAGAGCAAGCCAACGACTGCGATTGCAACTTTTAACCCAATGTGGCGATTCTGTTTACTTTTTTGTGCAGGTTTCTTTCCTTGAGGGGTTCGCTTACTTTTTTGCGAACGTGAGGGATTAGCCATTTGTTAAACTCCTTTTTGCGAGATATTGTTCCACTGCTTCCAAATATGGGATTCTTGGTGCAATTTGCGGTTTGATTTCGATGCCAACTGCTTCAATCAACTCAAGCGGAAGTGATTTTTTCCCTGTTTCTTGTCTGTTCCAATAGTTTATCAGTTCTTCAGAAGAAAGAAAAAAACAACGATTTAGACTTGAAAACCAAAGCAAGATAAAGCACACTGCTTTTTGTTTCAAACACTGTTCCATATGAGCAATTTGATGCTGATGAAAATTTTTGAGCGGAAAAGAAGTTTTATTTTTCGTTTCCTTCGCTTCAAAATCTAAATAGTATCCACGATAAACGCCATTATAATCCGTAGTAGAAGGTTGCCTAAAATAGGCCTCTTTAATTACTGCTGCACTACGTTTAGGATAATCAACCTTAACGATCTGAAGCGGCGTTGGCTTTTTATGGACAACTGCCTTATCATGGGTTAAGTAGTATTCGTTGCTTTGATTAATTGCTTCCTCAAAGCGCATACCGCGATTGGCAAAAGTTGTTTCTTTTTTTAAGGATCGTTCCCGTGGATTCTTTTGTGAAAATGATTGACCGTTAGGGTAGTGAAAGGTCATTTTTCATCACACTCCTGTTTGATATTATAGCAAATTTTTTTGAAAGATATTTTATTTTTAAGTGAAAGTAAGGAAATTGCAATGAATGACACAATACAGCGATTATACGTAACTGGATACCAAAGCTTTGAGCTAGGAATTTTCAGCGACAATGACCCTCGAGTACAAGTAATTAAAAATGTATTAAAGAGAGAATTGATAGCATTAATTGAGAATGGATTGGAATGGGTCATGATCAGTGGAAGTTTGGGAACCGAAATTTGGTCAGGGCAACTTGTTAACGAATTAAAGGATGAGTATCCTGAACTTAAATTAGCGATTGTTTTTCCTTTTGAGGGTTTTGGAAGTAATTGGAAAGAACAAAATCAATTATATTTAAGCGAGCTTGTGCAGACGGCAGATTTTGTTGATTCTGTAAGTCATCATCCGTATCAAAATCCTGGACAATTTAAAAATCACGTAAGTTTTCTATTGCATCATACAGATGCTACATTACTAGTATATGATACTGAATATCCTGGTAAGAGCAAATTTTTCCTGAGAGATATTGAAAAATTCCAAGAACAGAATTCTTATGAATTGCTTACAATCACTATGGATGATTTAGAAAATTCCTCAGACTTTGGGGATAGTGTTTGATTTCCTAGGATTTATCGGCTAGAATATATTAGAAAGTAAATTAAGATTAGAGCTAATGAGGTGGAAAAATGGCGAATGTAATCTATACTCCAAATGATATTTTGGAGCAAGAGTTTAAAACAAAGATGCGCGGTTACGATCCAATCGAAGTCGACGAATTTTTAGACAATGTGATCAAAGATTATGAAGCTTATAACAAAGAAGTATTAACACTAAGAGAAGAAAATGATCGTTTGAAAGCAAAAGTTGAACAGTTATCAAAAGCTCAGCCAGCACCTTCACGTGTAAAAGAAGCGGCACCTAAGAGCTCAGCTGTAACAAATTTTGATATTTTGAAACGTTTATCAAATCTTGAAAGAGAAGTATTTGGTAAAAAACTTGACCAACAGGCAACGAATCAAACAGCTTCTTCTGAATTTGGTCAAAGCTACACACAAGATGAGAGTGACATCGAAAAAACTCGTCAATTTTAAATTTGAATGATGCAATTTTTGGGTGATCGCGGTTTGCATTACGCAGGCTGAGGAAAGTCCATGCTCGCACAGACTGAGATGTTTGTAGTGTTCGTGCTTAGCGAAACCATAAGCTAAGGTACTTCTTATGAAGTAACGGCAGAAAAAAGGGCTAAGGAGCAATCTATGTCCGAGTATTCTTGAAAGTGCCACAGTGACGAAGCATTTTGAGAAATCAAAATGGTGGAACGCGGTAAACCCCTCGAGCGAGCAACCCAAACAATGGTAGGGGCGCTTTTTCTAAGGAAATGAACGATGAAAGAGACGGCATTTATGTCGGAGATAGATGATTACCACGATGGTCACACTTCCCTGAGTTGATCGTCGTACAAAACATGGCTTACAGAAAATTGCAGCAATTCAGGGTGTGCCTTCCAACTTTGCGTTGTGAAGGTTTTTTTGCGAGCTTCACTATGTATTTTCTTTTACCTAGTAAAATCGCAAGTATTCGTATATTGAAAATTCTTGTGAGATAACCTATTAAATAAGCTTTTTATTGAAATAAATCACATCATATAACAATTAAGGAGTTATTATGGAAAAACAATATAATTTGATTGCTACAGCCGCAGCAGGTATTGAAGCGCTTGTAGGCAAAGAACTTAGAGATTTGGGAATTGACTGTCAGGTTGAAAATGGACGAGCTCGGTTTAAAGGAAATCTTGAAACAATCGCTACAGCAAATTTATGGTTGCGAACTGCTGATCGAGTAAAAATCGTTGTTGACGAATTTGATGCGTACACGTTTGATGAATTATTTGAAAAAGTGAAAGCAATCCCTTGGGAAGACTTTTTACCTATGGATGCAGAATTTCCAGTTGCAGGTCGTTCGATTAAGTCAAAATTGTATAGTGTACCCGACTGTCAGTCGATTACAAAAAAAGCAATCGTAGAACGTTTACGTGAAGTGTATCATCGTCCTTCACGAGTTCCTCTCCCTGAAACAGGGGCTTTATTTCAATTAGAGGTCGCTTTATTGAAAGACCATGTGGTATTGACTTTAGACACAACGGGGCCAAGTTTGTTTAAACGTGGCTATCGTTTAGAAAAAGGGGGCGCACCTTTAAAGGAAAACATGGCTGCTGCTTTAGTTATGCTGACCAATTGGCGAAAGGATCGTCCGTTTTACGATCCCGTTTGTGGTTCAGGAACATTATGTATTGAAGCAGCACTAATTGGTCATAATATGGCCCCTGGATTTAATCGCGATTTCGCTTGTGAAGCTTGGGAATGGTTTGATCCTGAAGTTTTTGACAAAGTACGTACTGCTGCCGATGAAGCTGCTGATTATGACATCCAATTAGATATTACTGGTTCAGATATTAATGGGCGCATGATTGAAATTGCTCGCGCAAATGCTGAAGAAATCGGTTTGGGCGATTCGATCCAATTCAAACAAAGAGCTATCAAAGATTTCAAAACGGAAAAAGAATATGGTGTAATTGTTGCAAATCCGCCTTATGGCGAAAGATTAGGTGAAGAAGAACAAGTTCGTGAGCTCTATCGTGAGATGGGAGAAGTATTCCGTCCATTAAAAACATGGAGTAAATATATTCTAACAAGTGATTTAGCCTTCGAAGAATTTTATGGGGCAAAAGCTACCAAGAAAAGAAAACTATATAACGGTGCGATAAGAACAGATTTCTTTCAGTATTGGGGTGAACGTCCACCTAGAAAGCCACGCACCGATGCAGAATAAAATAGAAAAAATTCGCCAGTATGCAAAAGAAAAATTGGGTAAAGATCGTAGTGGTCATGATTTTTATCATGTTGAACGTGTAGCAAAGATTGCCCAAGAATTAGCGGAGCAAGAAGGAATAGCAGATAAAATGATTATTGAAGCTGCGAGTTATCTACACGATGTTATTGATGATAAAGTCGCAGAGGATGTTGAAAAAGAAAGAGAAGATCTTGAAAAGTTTTTAAAAGATCTTGATTTAACCTCACTAGAAATCAATGAGATAGTTGATATTATAGAAAACATTTCCTTCTCAAAGGAATTAGAACATGGAAAAGCAAAGCTAACTTTTGCAGGAAAAATCGTACAAGACGCGGATCGGATTGATGCTTTAGGTGCAATCGGGATTTTGCGCACCGCTTATTATGGTGGTCATACACAAAGTCCGCTATACGATCCCAATATTCAACCCCAAAATTTTCAAAGCAAAAAAGAATATCGAAAAAACAGTACAGTCATTAATCATTTTTATGAAAAACTTTTTAAACTCCCAGCTACAATGAATACTGCGGCTGGAAAAGCAGAAGCAGATCGTCGGGTAGTTTTCATGAAAGATTTTTTAAAAACTTTTTACGAAGAGTGGGGTCTATCATAAACTCACATAGAGATATATAAATAAAAAGTAAAAAAACTCTTAGATAAGACATATTATTTCCAGTGAAGTTGCTTTTCTCCTATAATATTTCTTTGTTAGGAGGAGCTCCAAATGTTGCATCGTGAAATTTTGAGTCCCGAAGAAGTTTTAGAAAAGATACCTAAGTTGTCTGAAGGATTATTTGCAATTCGTTGTAAACTTGTGAATAAGACATATCAGGTAATTTTATATAAATATCAAGAGGATTATTTCTTAGTAGAGAATCCGGCACTTATTAGTGTATTACTTGAAAATGATCAAAGCTTTTTTGGTACGCCAGAACAATTACTTAATGAAATAGAGTTGTGTTTTGAGGACAATAATTACCAACCCGCATCTAAAGAGTGGGTCAAATTAGACTTAAAAACCTTAAAATTACTAGATCAAGTTGAAATCAAATTCTTTGATTTGGAAGAATAACAGGACTTACCTGTTATTCTTTTTTTCTAAATTGACGGAAAAGATAATAGAGATTGATTACAGTTAGGATAGCACCAAGAACAAAAGGGACTATTAATCGTGTTTGAGCATAGCCAAAGTTATTTTTGAAACTTGTTGCTGATGTGAGTGCCACTACAGTTTGGCTGTAATTGTATACTTGATAGCTAAAAGTTGTTAAAAAGACAGCGATCAATGTTAAAGCGAAACGTCGATAATCACTATTTTTCATTTTTTTGGCAAAATAAAAAACCATATAAGCGACCATCAAAGCCGCTGGAACACCAAAAGCAAAAAGTGGATGAAGCATGAAAGAGGACCTCCTTTAGAAATAATTAATTAAGTGTTGGACGTGTCTTCATTTTATCATAACTTAGAAAAAGCCTTCTTGTTAAGTAACCGAGTAGGGTAAAAAATTATTAAATGAGGGACATTTATGAACAGCTATATCTTTCCAATTAAAGCAGCGATCGTCTCATTTCCGATTTTGGCTTTACTGATCACTGCACCGTTTTTGATTTATTATTATCGAAAGTATGGTCAATTAGGAAAATTACGCAGTGTGATTTTATATTCGTTTGTTTTCTACTTATTATCTGCATATTATTTAGTAATATTGCCTTTACCAAGTATCGATACAGTTGCCCAAATGACTGGTCCGAGGTATGAGTTGCATTTGTTTCAATCTTGGCATAATTTTATGAATCAAACAGTATTGCAAATCAACCAGCCTAGTACTTACTTACCAGCCATGAAGCAAAGTGTTTTTTTAGAGCCAGTCTTTAATATCATCTTACTATTTCCATTTGGTGTCTATTGCAGATACTATTTCAAACTTTCTTTTTGGAAAACAATTTTTGCCAGTTTCTGTCTCTCTTTGTTCTTTGAATTGACGCAATTGAGCGGACTGTATTTTATTTATCCACGTCCGTACCGCTTATTCGATGTGAACGATTTATTGCATAACACAATTGGCGGAACTCTTGGATTTATTTGCGCGCCGCTTTTTACATTTTTCTTGCCGACAAGAAACGAATTGGATTCAGAATCTTTTATAAAGGGCGAACGTGTTTCCTTACTGCGACGATTAATGGCAATGATTATTGATTGGTTTGTGATAGGCTTATTCGGCAGCATATTGAGCCTTTTTTCACCATTGCTTCCGACAGAACTCAATGCGTTAATCAGCTATCCTATCGTCAGCTTTACTTTAGAAGTTTTTATTTATTTTATGGTTTTCATGTACTTATGGAACGGGCAAACAATTGGAAAAAAAGTTGTTCGGATCAAAGTTGTTGAGCAAGATCGACAGCATATCCATTTTTTGGCTTTAGTGAAACGGTATAGTGCGTTGTATCTTCTTTCATACGGATTACTTCAGATTTTTAATTTTACAATGACACATTTGCCAACCAATAACCACACAGTATTTATAGCTTATGTCAGCTTTGGATTCATGAGTTTAGGAATTTTACTTTTATTTCTATTCAACTTATTGTATGCTCTCATAAGAAGAAAAACCCGCCTATTCCATGATAAAGCGAGTCACACCTATACGATTAGTACGTTAAAGAAAGAGGTATAACATGCGAACTTTTGAATCATTCAATTTTCAACCATTTATTCTTGAAGCAATCAAGGATAAAGGTTTTACTGAACCAACTGTTGTTCAAGAAAAGCTCATTCCTTTAATTAAAAAGAGGAAAAATGTCGTTGGTCAGTCACAGACTGGATCAGGTAAAACACACACATTTTTACTGCCGTTGATGGATAAGATCGATCCGGCAAAAGACGAAGTACAGATCGTTATTACTGCGCCCAGTCGCGAATTAGCAACACAAATTTATCAAGCAGCAATTCAAATCGCGCAATTCTCACCAGAAGAAATTCGTGTAACAAACTTTGTTGGTGGAACGGACAAACGTCGTCAACTGGATAAATTGACGGGGCATCAGCCACACGTCGCTATCGGTACGCCAGGGCGAATTCTAGATATGATGAACGAGCAGGCGTTAAAGGTTCACACTGCAGAATATTTTGTCGTCGACGAAGCAGATATGACTCTTGATATGGGCTTTCTGGCAGAGGTTGATCAAATTGCTGGACGTTTGCCTAAACATCTTCAAATGCTTGTCTTTTCAGCGACTATTCCAGAAAAATTGCGTCCTTTCCTATTGAAATATATGGAGAATCCAGTCATTGAAGAGATTAAATCCAAAGCAGTAATTTCGGACACGATCGAAAATTGGCTGATTTCTACGAAAGGTCAAGATAGAAATCGATTGATTTATCAATTGTTAACGATTGGCCATCCATACTTAGCAATTGTTTTCGCGAATACGAAGCAACATGTAGACGAAATCAGCGATTACTTAAAAGCACAAGGGTTGAAAGTTGCTAAGATTCATGGAGATATTTCGCCTCGGGAACGAAAACGTGTCATGCGCCAAGTACAAAATCTTGAGTATCAGTATGTTGTAGCGACAGATTTAGCTGCGCGCGGGATAGATATTGAAGGAGTATCTCATGTCATTAATGCGGAGATTCCACAAGATTTAGATTTCTTCATCCATCGTGTTGGCCGGACTGGAAGAAACGGCATGTCTGGAACAGCGATCACTTTATATGGACCAAGTGATGAAAATGACGTTAGCTTGATCGAAAATCTTGGAGTCACCTTCCAACCAAAAGAAATCAAAAATGGTGAGATTGTAACCACCTATGATCGAAACCGCCGAAAGAAGCGCGAAAAATCTAAAGATGAACTTGATCCAACATTGATTGGTTTGGTAAAGAAAAAGAAGAAAAAAATCAAACCAGGCTACAAGAAAAAAATTGATCGAGCTATTTCAGAATCAAACAAACAAAAACGTCGTGTAGCACGTCGTCAAGAAGAACGTGGCGTACGTAAAAATAAAAAGCGTTCAAATTCATAATTCAAGACCTTGTATCTGCTAATTAGCAGATACAAGGTCCTTTTGCATTTTGACACAAGGAATACCGTCTTCTTCAAAAACATCTGATACTACACGATACGATAATTTTTCATAAAATGACTGTGCGCTAACTTCTGCTGAAAGAATCGAATGGATACATCCTTCTGAAATTGCTTGTTCTTCGATTCTTTTTAAAAGTTTTTTGCCTAATCCTTGTTTACGATAGTCTCTACCGACACATAATCGATCAGGATTTAGTGTAAGCGCATCAATTTTTTGGTATCGAATCGTCCCAACAGGAATATTTTCTTTAAAAAAAACTAGGTATTTTCGATCGGGTGTATCAAGAAGGTCAAATTCTAAATCTGGAGAAATTTTTTGCTCTAAAACAAACACTTGATAACGCAAATAGAAAGCAGCTGCTTGTGTCTCTGGTAAAGCGCCAAAATATTCCTTCATCTTTTTCCTCATTTCTATATGATAATGGTATAATTCTAGCATATGAGTGTTGGAGGAGGCAGAAAGATTTATGAACTTATTAGATCAATTAGACTGGTCCTATTGGAAACGACTGAATCCTAAAGAAAAGCGTACTTTATTGAGTCAGGTTTTGCTTCATTTTGTGAGTCCCCTAATGAAGATTTCAGATATTGAATTAAAAGATTTCGAATTATACGGTATCAAGTGCCAAACTTTTCAATTGCTAATCGACGAAGAAGAGTTTGTTTTCATTCCAGGCAATAAAGACGCTATTTTAGGTTGGAATTTAGGAACAAAAGGATTATCCCTTTTGGAAACAGCCCCAAATGCGCAAGAAATTACGATTCCGCAAGAATTGCGTGGAAAATACAACTTTTTTGACGTGGATTCATTAGGTGAACTGATTAATGATAAAACAACGAGCTTGCGAAAAGTACAAATTCCGCCAATGTTTGTACAGCGTCACGCTTTACCCGCTGGAACCAATTATTTAGGCATTTATGATGCTGTGACGGGAAGCTTTTCTGGTGAAGCAGACCAATTTTCGTCTTTTGAAGAAGAAATCAAAGAAGTTTTATCGCCAAACTTAACGCCAGAAGAAAGTCTGACTTGGTCTTTCCCGAATAATATTGTGAAGGAGAACCGGTGGTATATAGAAATGATTCCTCATTCTGACAGCTATTATGTATTTAGCCATGAAAAACATACCTATACAAGTTTACGAAAAAAAATACGCAGGAAGAATTTTGATTTACTGACAGAAGATCAATGGGAATATATCAACGGTGCTGGTAGTCGACGTTTGTTTCGTTGGGGAAATGATCTGAATGTGAAGGACCCTTATCGTGGAAAAAATGTTCGCAAAATGATGGCATGCGCCAACATGTTTGGACTTTTTTTTGACACTTCAATGGAACGTTTTGAGATCACTGAAGATCCAGGCATATTGAAATTGACCAATAAAAAGAACAATGTTGGTATCCCAATCGTCGATTTTCTACCTTTGTCGACATATTTTAGTAATACAACGACTATGATCCACGAAGAAGTACTCTCGCCGAGCGACTATTTATATCGTAAAGCGATTTTGATTAAGATCTAGTTTGACTTTTGACAGAGTTTTTTCTATACTCTAAAAAGGATAAGGTTTATTACTCTCGCTTCCACAGAAAGTGCACGATCGCTGAAAGATGCATGCTGCGTTTAATAAATTGCTCCCATCACATTTTGATTGAAAAATCAACGCTGCTCAGCGTTAACGAGCTGAAGAGGTAATGATCAAACTATCATTGCAATCAAGGTGGTACCGCGAGTTTTCGTCCTTGAATGCAATGGTAGTTTTTATTTTTTGAGGAAAGAGGAGAACAAATGAAAAAATTAACCAGCGCTGAAGTGCGCCAAATGTTTTTAGATTTTTTTAAAACCAAAGGACATATGATTGAACCGAGTGCATCACTTGTCCCTGTAAATGACCCGACGTTACTATGGATCAATTCAGGTGTCGCTACCATGAAAAAATACTTTGACGGAAGTGTTGTACCCGAAAATCCTCGGATTGCGAATGCACAAAAATCGATTCGGACAAATGATATCGAAAATGTTGGGAAGACTGCCCGTCATCATACGATGTTCGAGATGTTAGGCAATTTTTCTATCGGAGACTATTTTAAGGTCGAAGCAATCGAATGGGCCTGGGAATTCTTAACATCACCAGACTGGATTGGTTTTGAGCCAGACAAACTTTATGTCACTGTCTATCCAGAAGATAAGGAAGCTAAACGTATCTGGTTAGAAAAAGTAGGAATCCCTGCGGATCATGTAGTGGAGATTGAAGACAATTTTTGGGATCTCGGTGCTGGTCCAAGTGGTCCTGACTCAGAAATTTTTTATGATCGTGGAGAAGAATTCAATGATTTAGCCCAAGACGACCCAGAAAATTATCCCGGTGGAGAAAACGAACGTTATTTAGAGATTTGGAACTTGGTATTTTCTGAATTCAATCATACTCCACAAGATACTTATGAACCGTTGCCTCATCAAAACATTGATACTGGTATGGGACTAGAACGGATGGTCTCAATTATTCAAGATGCACCTACGAACTTTGAAACAGATTTATTTCTACCTATCATCAGTAAGGTGGAAGAGCTAAGCGGTAAAAAATATGGTACTGATAAGCAAATGGATATCTCTTTTAAAGTAATTTCGGACCATATTCGCTCATTGGCCTTTGCGATCGGCGATGGTGCATTGCCTTCAAACGAAGGTCGTGGCTACGTGCTTCGCCGTCTGTTGCGTCGTGCGGTGATGCATGGTAAAAAGCTAGGTGTTGATCAGGCTTTCTTATATAAATTAGTACCAGTCGTTGGTGAAATAATGGTTAGCTACTATCCAGAAGTTAAACAGCAAGAAGCGTTTATCGAGAAAGTAGTTCGTACGGAAGAAGAACGTTTCCATGAAACAATTAATGATGGATTGACCATGTTGAATGATGTATTGGCTGACTTAAAAGAGAAAAATGAAACGACTCTAGACGGTAAAGTGATTTTCAAACTATATGATACGTTTGGATTCCCGGTGGAACTGACAGAAGAAGTAGCAGAAGACGAAGGGTTGAAAGTGGACCACGAAGGGTTTGAAGTAGAGATGCAGGCGCAAAAAGAACGCGCGCGTGCTGCTCGTACAACAGAAAAATCAATGGGTGTTCAAACAGCTTTGTTAGGCGATATCAAGGTAGACAGTCAATTTGTTGGCTATGATCATTTAGAGGTTGAAAGTAAATTACTTGTAATTTTAAAAGACAATGAGCTTGTTTCTTCTGTAAAAGAAGGTGAAGCACAAGTAATCTTTGCTGAAACGCCGTTTTATGCTGAAATGGGTGGTCAAATTGCTGACAAAGGTGTGCTTGTTGATAATGAAGGGCATATCATTGCAAACGTAATAGATGTTCAAAAGGCACCGAATGGTCAAGCATTGCACACTGTGGACGTTCTTGCTTCACTAGAAGAAGGAGCAACCTACTTCTTGCAAGTCAATGCGGCATTCCGGAATAAAGTAATCAAAAATCATACGGCTACCCACGTTTTACACAAGGCTTTGAAGGAAGTTTTAGGCGATCATGCAAATCAAGCGGGTTCGTTAGTAACGGATACGCATTTACGTTTTGACTTCACGCATTTCGGACAAGTGGCAACGGATGAATTGAAAGAAATGGAAAAAATTGTAAATCAAAAAATTTGGGAAGCCATTCCTGTTGTGACGATCGAAACTGACATTGATACTGCTAAAAATATGGGGGCAATGGCCTTATTCGGTGAAAAATACGGTCGTGACGTTCGTGTAGTAAATATTGGCGACTGGTCAATTGAATTATGCGGGGGCACACACGTCATCAATACAGAAGATATTGGGCTCTTTAAGATTGTATCTGAATCTGGAATTGGTGCTGGCGTTCGTCGTATTGAAGCTTTAACAGGCAAAGAAGCCTATCTAGCATTCCGTGAAGAAGAAGAACAGTTGGTACAAGTTGCCCAAATCGTGAAGTCTCCTCAAATTAAAGAGGTAGTCAGCAAGACCGAGCAACTCCAACAGCAATTAAGAGAACTTCAAAAGGAAAACGAACAATTGGCGACAAAATTGGCTAATCAACAAGCCGGCGATGTCTTCAAGGATGTTAAGGAAATCAACGGGACTTCCGTAATCACTGCTCAAGTTAGCGTAAAAGACATGAATCAATTGCGTCAATTAGCAGACCAATGGAAACAAAAAGCCTTATCAGATGTTTTAGTACTTGGAACTGTTCAAGGCGAAAAAGTAAACCTATTAGCTGCTATGAGTCCAGCTGCAAATGAAAAGGGATTGAAGGCTGGCGACTTGATTAAAGCAATCGCTCCAAAAGTTGGCGGCGGCGGCGGCGGTCGTCCAGACATGGCCCAAGCGGGCGGTAAGAACCCGGCAGGTTTGTCCGACGCGTTAGAAGAAGTAATCAACTGGCTAGCTTAATTATTTAAAAGTTTAACAGACAGCACTCTATGAATGCTGTCTGTTTTTTTTCGATCATTCACCGTTTAACAAGAATTTTATTGGCCTATAAGTAGATGAAATTTGAAATTAAATGGTTTAAATTATAAAAAAAGTGTTTTTTTAATGGGATGAACACGTGAAACTGAAAAAAATCGTGTTTAGACAGCGTGTTTCTTTTAAAGTATTCCACGATTATGTATAATCGAAAGGAAGATTTATTTTTTTTGAAAAGAGGGGACCACTTGGGAATTATTGAGCAAATTATCTTTCTTATTTTTATCGCCAATGCTATAGGGGCGATTATCACCGTTTTCCGTAAACCACGGAATATTACTACAATTTGGGCATGGCTTTTGACCTTGATTTTTTTACCGGTCATTGGTTTTTTGATTTACGCTTTTTGTGGGCGAGGAATTGACGGGGAAACGATGTACCGTTTTGAACAAGAGGATGAAAAAAAGATAAAAGAAATCAACGAAATCATCCAGCAAGACAACCGTCACGTGGACTACAACGAGCCCGAACAATTGTATCCAGCAGCAACGTCGCTAGTCAAATACTTTAAAAACTTAGATGAGTCGCCGCTTGCGATTCGAAATGAGGTTGAATTTTTCTTAGATGGTACAGAAAAATTTGAGCACTTGTTTCAGGATTTACGCAAGGCTCAAAGCTCGATCCACGTTGAATACTATGCTTTTTTTAATGATCGAATCGGAAATCGCTTTATGCGTATTTTGGAAGAAAAAGCAGCAGAAGGTATTGAAGTACGAATGATCTATGATCCATGGGGCTCGCCAAAGACAAATAAAAAATTTTTTGAAACGCTGATTCAAAATGGCGGAAAAGTCACACCGTTTATCACCTCTAAAAATATTTTAGCTAAAACTCGCTTAAACTATCACTTGCATCGAAAAATAGTGGTGGTGGACGGACAAATCGGATGGACCGGTGGTTTCAACGTAGGCGATCAATATTTGGGGGAGTCAGAGCGTTTTGGTAAATGGCGGGATACACATGGTCGAATTGAAGGAACGGGGAGCTTCACTTTGCAGGAAGTCTTCATTCGTGACTGGAATGCATCTGTCTCTAATAAAGCAGACCGGATGGCTTATTTGCCGGAGTATTTTATGCTGCCCCAACGCCAAATTAAAAAAGGCGTCCCAATGCAGATTGTAGCAGATGGTCCTGATTCGAGCGAACAGATTATCAAAGATGGCTTTGTTCGCTTAATTTTAGCGGCTGAAAAAAGCGTGTGGATTCAAAGCCCGTACCTTGTACCTGATGAAACGATGATTTCAGCGATTTTAATTGCTGTCCGCTCGGGCATTGATGTTCGAATTATGATTCCTAACATGCCGGATCATCCATTTATTTATCGCGCAACTCAGTATTATGCGAATTATCTGCACCAGCGCGGCGTAAAGATCTACCATTATGCAGATGGATTCATTCATTCTAAAACAATTGTTGTTGATGATGAATTAGCCACTTTTGGTTCAACAAACCAAGATATTCGTAGCTATGAATTAAACTTTGAAGTGAGCAGCTTCATCTATGATCCAGAAATTGCGCAGTTATTTCGCAAAATTTTTGAAGAGGATATGGAAGATTGTATCGAATTAACAGATGAAATGATTGCCAATCAATCTCACTGGTTGAATTTCAAGCAACGTTTCTCTCGCTTACTATCACCCGTTTTATAACTCTTTACGTAAACCTTGGCGGGCAAGATTGTCCGCCCCTTTATTTTTGGCTTCAGGAATCCATTGAAGAATCAATAATGGAAAAAGTGGCGCAAGTTCATTAAACTCTGATAAATATGGTAAGAAGAGCTTGTTTTTTGTTTGTCCTTGGTCTAAAATTTTTATTGCGGTTTTACTATCTGAATAGAGCAAAACAGATTGGTCATTTAGTTGATGATCAACTAAATAGTTCAATGCGTAAAGAATGACAGCAAGCTCAGCCTGATGGTTATTTTTTTCTGTCATTGGAATTGCCAACTGTTTTTGTTTATCAGAAATAATAACGATGCCGCCGCCGCTTCTTTCTAAATTTGTGGCTGCATCGGTAAAAATTTTTAACATTATTATCATCCTTTTTTTAGAGTAGGAGTATACAAATGAAAAAAAAACGCTATTTTTGGCAGCCTGAGCTATCAATTAGCATTATTTATTGGTCAATCACTTTTATCATTCTTTTTTATGGATTAATTTTGACCTTGGAAAAAACGCATCCTTATCTAAAGGGTAATATTTTCATCGGACTGTTTCTTTTATTTGGCGTTGTTGGTCTTCATCGCTATTTAACGATGGACGAATCGGGTATAAAAATTCGCTTTGCCAGAGTCTGGCGTCGTGAGACCGTTCTTAGAGAGCACATCGATTATCTAACTCTTTGTAAAGATGGTGTGATCATCCAACGAAAAGGACTCAGTGGTGCATCTTTTCATTTCGCCATGCGAAAAAAAAGAAGGACAGCATTTATCAAAGACTTTAAAGCATTCTATCCTGAGATCGAGGTAAAAGAACATACTGAAAGCTAACGGCTCGTAAATTTATTGAATTAACAAGATAGCTAGCATTACTAAATAAACGAAAAGATCAGCCGCAACTGATCTTTTCGTTTATTTCTTTTTTACGTGAGCTGCTTGCATTCCGCGAGCACCTTCTACAATCACAAATTCAACTTCGTCTCCAGGTTCCAACGTTTTGATTCCCTCATCCTCAATAGCGGTGAAGTGAACAAAAACTTCTTGATTTTCTTCATAGGTAATAAATCCATACCCTTTTTTCTCATCAAACCATTTTACAGTGCCTTTATTCATTAAACAACACCCCTTTGTCATTGCTGGTTTTATTATACGTGATGGAAACGAAAATTGCGAATCAATAAGATTCCCAGATCTAAGTGCTGTTTTTCTCGAAAAAATTCGTTATAATAAGAAGGAACGAATAAAAAAGTGTGTTTTTCTGAGTAACGTTCGGGAAAGGGAGTTTTTATGAAATCTGATATCGAAATATCTCAAGCAACAACTTTAGCATCAATAACTGAAGTTGCGGAAAAAATCAATTTATCCTTTGATGATCTTGAACTACATGGTAAATATAAAGCAAAAATTGAGTTTGATGCTTTAGAACGGATGAAAAAGAACCCAGAAGGAAAACTAATCCTTGTGACGTCTATCAACCCTACTCCAGCCGGAGAAGGGAAATCAACAGTAACAATTGGTTTAGGAGATGCATTAAATAAAATCGGTAAAAAAACAGTAATTGCATTGCGTGAGCCTTCCTTAGGTCCAGTTATGGGGATCAAAGGGGGAGCGACTGGCGGCGGCTATGCTCAAGTGCTGCCAATGGAAGATATCAATTTGCATTTTACCGGAGATATGCACGCAATCACAACGGCCAATAATGCTTTATCAGCCTTATTGGATAACCATATTCACCAGGGAAATGAATTGAATATCGACGCGCGTCGTGTGATTTGGAAACGTGTCGTCGATCTTAATGACCGTGAGTTACGACACATCACTGTTGGCTTAGGTGGGCCGATCAATGGAGTTCCTCGTGAGGACGGTTTTGACATCACAGTTGCTAGTGAAATCATGGCAATTCTATGTCTTTCCACAGGCATCGATGACTTAAAACGTCGTCTTTCAAATATTGTTGTAGCCTATACATTTGATCGCGAACCGATTACGGTAGGAGACTTAAAAGTCGAAGGAGCTTTGGCGCTTGTTTTAAAGGATGCGATCAAACCCAACCTCGTACAGACAATCTATCAGACACCTGCTTTTGTTCATGGTGGCCCATTCGCTAATATCGCTCATGGATGCAACAGTATTTTAGCGACACGAGCTGCACTACATTGCGGCGATTATGTTGTCACTGAAGCAGGGTTTGGTGCTGATCTTGGTGGTGAAAAATTCCTAGATATCAAAGTTCCAAGTTTAGGGAAAGCTCCAGACGCTGTGGTCATCGTTGCCACAATACGTGCACTGAAAATGCATGGCGGGGTGGCTAAAACAGACTTAAGTGCTGAAAATTTGGATGCATTGAAAAAAGGCTTCAGTAATCTGGCTAAGCATATTCGCAACATGAGAAAGTACGGATTGCCGGTTGTTGTAGCAATCAACGAATTTATCAGTGATACAGATAAAGAGATTGCGCTACTGAAAGAGCTTTGCCAGCAAGAAGATGTTAAGGTTGAGTTAGCAAGCGTATGGGAAAAAGGTCCAGACGGTGGCATCGAATTAGCTGAGACTGTAGTAGAGACTATTGCCAAAGAAGAAAACAACTTTCATTCGATTTTCAGCAGAGACCATGATGATCTTAGCGAGAAAATTGAAACGATTGTACGTGAAATCTATGGCGGAAACGACGTAATCTATAGCAAGAAAGCCCAACAGCAATTAGCCAGCTTTAAGAAATACGGCTGGGACCGTTTGCCAGTATGTATGGCTAAAACACAGTATTCTTTGTCAGACGATCCAAGTAAATTAGGCGCGCCAATCGATTTTGATGTAACGATCAGAGAATTCGTACCTAAAATCGGTGCCGGATTCGTTGTGGCTTTGACAGGTGATGTTATGACAATGCCTGGATTACCAAAAAAACCCGCAGCATTAAATATGGATGTTGACAATGACGGCAATGCCGTTGGCTTATTCTAGATTTTTCATTTGATAAAAAGAGCAAACACTCCTTTCTAATGAGTATTTGCTCTTTTTTTGTATATTATTCTCCGTTATTGCATATTATATCAAAAATAGACGAAATTATTTATAAAAAACCATTGACTTGTATAAACACTCCACGTATAATCATCAGAAATAGCAGTGTTCTAATCGTATTATTATGCAACTGCAAGGAGGGATTAATATGAACGTTTCGATTATCGGGGTGACAGGCTATAGTGGTATAGAATTGGTACGCATCCTACTACAGCATCCAAATGTAACAATCAGTTCGATTCACAGTCACTCTCAAAACGGTAAAGATATTGATGAATATTTGCCGCATCTTAATCGTCTATTGGACCTTCCTTTAGAACCTATAGATCCTATTAAAATTATGGAAAAGGCTGACCTTGTTTTCTTTGCTACTCCTTCAGGGATTTCGAAGGAAATTGCAACAGTTTTTATAGAAGCAAATTTTCCAGTGATCGATCTTTCAGGGGATTTTCGTTTAAAGGCGAATGGGCAATATGAAAAATGGTATAAAAATTCAAGCGCACCCTACGAACTTTTACAAGACGCTCATTACGGATTGGCAGATTTTTATGCAAGTCCCTCTTCAAACTTGATTGCTAATCCTGGTTGTTATGCAACAGGAACTTTACTTTCATTAGCCCCATTAGTGCAAGAGGAAATCATTGAGGAAAACTCCATCATCGTGGACGCGAAGTCGGGCCTATCGGGGGCAGGGAAAAATTTATCGGAATCAAGCCATTTCGTAAACAGCAATGAAAATATGACACTTTATAAAATGAATAGTCATCAGCACATTCCGGAAATTATGCAGCAACTAAAGAAATGGAACACGCATATCCCAGCTATTCAGTTTTCAACCTCATTGATTCCAGTGACGCGAGGAATCTTTATTACGACTTACGCACAGAGTAAGGAAAAACTGACCCAAGAAACGCTTTTGAACTTATTTCAACGATTTTATCAATCGAAACCTTTTGTTCGAATGCAAGAGCAAAATAGTTATCCTAATTTGCGTCAAATTATCGGTTCAAATTATTGTGATATCGGGGTCGCTTACAACGAAGTCACGAATATCATTACTGTTGTCACTGTTTTAGACAACTTGGTTAAAGGAGCGGCTGGACAAGCTGTTCATAATCTCAATCATTTAGCGGGCTGGCCAGAAACGACTGGATTGAAACTAGTCCCTATTTACCCTTAAAAAAGTCGGAGAGTGAAAATATGAATGTCATTGAAGGAACAATCGCCAGCCCAAAAGGATTTTTAGCTGCTGGATTACACTCAGGATTAAAAAAAGAAAAGAAAGATTTAGCTATGATTTATTCAGTGATACCGGCAAATGCTGCGGCGGTCTATACGACGAATCAAGTTAAAGCAGCGCCGATTTATGTTACGAAAGATGCAATGTTGGATCATCAAATCCAAGCAGTCATCGTCAATTCCGGGATTGCCAATGCTTGTACTGGGAAAATCGGACTGGAAAACGCAAAGAAGATGCAAGAGTTTGCAGGAACTCATCTTAAGATACCCCAGGAAACGATCGCTGTTGCTTCGACTGGCGTCATTGGTAAGCAATTACCGATGGAAATAATTGAAGCGGGAATCAATAAAATTGACCTAGAAAGTCAAGACCCCTATGCCTTTCATGAGGCAATCTTGACGACGGATACAAGTACAAAGGAAATCGTAGTGGAAGAAGAAATCAATGGTCAGATCGTCACAATGGCCGGTGTGGCAAAAGGATCAGGAATGATTCATCCGAATATGGCAACAATGCTAGCCTTTATTACGACAGATGCACAGATTTCCAGTGACCTTCTACAGGAAATTTTAGCAGATAAAACGGAGACAACCTTTAATCAGATTACTGTGGATGGTGATACTTCTACCAATGATATGGTCTTAGTTATGGCAAATGGATTAGCAGAAAATCCCGTTATTGAAAAAAATACAGATGCTCACGAAAAGTTCGTTGCGATGCTTCAATTAGTGAGCGAGACATTAGCAAAAATGATCGCAAAAGATGGCGAAGGGGCAACAAAACTGATTGAAGTTCAAGTAAAAGGTGCGATGAACGACAGTGAAGCTCGTCTAGTAGCGAAGAAAGTAGTCGGTTCAAGCTTAGTAAAAACGGCGATGTTTGGTGAAGACCCCAACTGGGGCAGAATCATTTGTGCTGTAGGGTATGCCGGATCGCATACTGATCCGGAAAAGATCAATATGTGGATCGGAGAGCAGCAATTATTGAATCATAGTCAGCCACAAGAATTCGACGAAGTTGCTATGAAGAAAACGTTGGAACAAGAAAAAATTTGCATTACTGTGGATTTGACGATTGGCGAAGCGATGGGAAAAGCTTGGGGTTGCGATCTAACGTACAAATATGTAGAAGTCAACGCTTTGTACCATACATAAGCAAACAAAGATCTTAAAGGGATAAAGGAGCGAGTAGAATGAGTAAAATTGTCGTAAAGATTGGCGGTGTCGCCAGTGATAATCTAACGACCGATTTTTTTAAACAGATTCGGCAGTGGGAGACACAAGGGCATGAGATCATCATTGTTCATGGTGGCGGCTATTACATCACAGAAATGATGGAGCGCTTAAATATTCCTGTATTGATCAAAGATGGTCTACGGGTTACTACGGAACAGGCGCTAAAAGTGACTCAAATGGTCTTGATTGGTCAAGTACAGCCAGGTATTACGACTTTGTTCCAGCAGAATGGATTTGCTACGATTGGACTCAACGCTTCTTGTGATAATTTGATTCAAGGGCAAGTTATCGATTATGAAAAGCTAGGCTATGTCGGTGAAATTACGGATGTCAATCCTGCTTCCGTCGAGAACGTCCTTAACAAAAATTATATTCCGATTATCGCTCCGTTAGGGATGACAGTTGGTGGGCAATGGTTGAATGTTAATGCGGATGATACTGCATGCAAGATCGCGGAAGCAATTGGTGCTGATGCACTCTTTCTATTAACGGATGTTCCAGGTGTGAAGCACTCTGATCAATGGCTTGAAAAACTATTTGTTTCTGATATTGAACAATTAAAGATAGAAAAAGTCATTTCAGGCGGAATGATCCCTAAACTTGAGAGTGCTATTAATGCTCTTGAAAATGGTGTATCAAAAGTTCATATTACAAACTGCATCGAAAAGGACGGTACAGTGATCACAAAGGAGGAGGTTTTTGCATGAGTCATTTGTTTCCCAACTACGCTCGTGATTCAATTGATCTTGTTGATGGCTCAGGCAGTTACGTGTACGATCAACAAGGAAACAGGTATTTAGATTTTATGAGTGGCATCGCCGTCAGCAATCTTGGTCATAAGCATCCGGTAGTCACAAAGGCGTTGGCGGATCAGGCGGATAAGATTTGGCATAGCTCTAATCTCTATTCCAGCAATTTACAAGAATCTCTTGCTGAAAAGCTGACAGCTGAAAAAGATTACTTAGCCTTTTTCTGCAATAGTGGAACTGAGGCAAATGAAGCAGCGATCAAATTAGCTAGAAAAGCGACAGGACGACCGAATATTTTAAGTTTTGAACAGTCTTTCCACGGCCGTACATACGGTGCATTGAGCGCGACAGGTCAACCGGCGTTACAAGAAGGTTTTTTTCCAATCGTCGAAGGTTTTAATTATCTTCCTTACAATCAGCTTGAGCCCTTAAAAGAACACTTGAACGAAAATGTTGCCGCAGTCATGCTAGAGGTTATCCAAGGTGAAGGAGGCATTGTACCAGCTGAGGAAAAATGGTTGCAAGCTGTAGAGCGTCTGTGCAAAGAAAACGGCAGCCTATTGATCATTGATGAGATTCAAACAGGGTTGGGGAGAACAGGAACCTTTTTCGCGTTTGAACAGTATCAGATTGAACCAGATATCATCACTATTGCCAAAGCCTTAGCCAATGGTATCCCTGTAGGTGCAATGTTAGGAAAAGCAACACTTGGCACAGCTTTTGGCCCGGGTTCTCATGGGACAACGTTTGGCGGAAATAATTTAGCCATGAACGTCGCAAATGCAGTCGTGTCGGAAATTGGTCAACCCAACTTTTTAAATTCAGTAGTGGAAAAAGGCAATTTTTTGATGGAAGCATTGTGTTCGATGAAAGAGCATTCGAGCAAGGTACTCGACATACGTGGGAAAGGCTTAATGGTAGGCATTGAGCTTGATACTCCCGAAACGCTGCAGTGGGCAATACAAGAATTAAAGAAGCAAAACCTGCTAGCAATTAAAGCGGGAAAAAATGTTTTACGCTTATTACCGCCTTTAACGATTTCTCAAGAGGAACTGGCGGATGGTATAACGATCATTCATTCTGTATTGAATCAATCCTAATAAAAATACTTTCTATCAAAGCAACCTCAGTCCGTTCAAAATACTGAAGTTGCTTTTCGTATGTTTAAATAAGTATCTTTTGATGACCGGTGCTCTTTACAACTACTTGTCTGACCTTATTTGCAGGTTCACAGAATTCGAGACTAAAGTATGGATATCCTTAACTGTGTTAAAAGAACATTCTTGATTTCTTATGCCTCAGACTTTCCAATGGCCTTTTTTTCACTTATACTGGAGCTATCGGATTTTTAAAAGAAAAGGAGCAGCTGAATGGGCGAACGAGCAGAGATCTTTTTGAGTACCTTCAATCGGATTGAAAAGGAATTGAAACGACAATTAGGAAATCCGGCAAATATGGGTTTCAGCGAAGCGGTGCGCCGGCTGTCAAAGCGTCATGACAATTTGATAGGAGACAGTGAGAATGATTTGCTTCAATTGGCACAGCTGCGTAATGCCATCGTTCATGACCAGGTCGCAGATGACTTTGTCATTGCAGAACCAAATGAATGGGCGGTCACACGTATTAAGCAAATCGAAGAAAATCTCTTGCGTCCTGAAAAAGTTTTACCGCGCTTCGAAAAAAATGTTACGGGATTTGAACGAAATCTTCCACTTAAAGAGATCATGAAAATCATCACTGAGAAACGATTTTCTCAATTCCCAGTGTATGATAAAGGAGAATTTATGGGGCTGATCACACTTCGGACCATTGGATTCTATTTTGCTCAAGCTAGCTTAAATGGATCGTTAACACTTGAGGGACGAGTAGCTGAGGATCTATTGTTGGGAAATGGCAAACGATCCAATTTTAAGTTCGTTTCTGGTGACACAAAAGTTTCTGAAGTGGAAAAAATGTTTCATACAGAAGGCCTTTTAGAAGCAATTTTAATCACGAAAAATGGAAATTCTGATGGCAATCTCTTGGGAATCATCCGTCCACGTGATATTTATATACAAGAAGGGGAGCAATAGGCTTGTTAGTTATTTACTTATTAATCAGCGCGGGAATCATCGCGCTGGATCAATGGTTCAAGTGGTGGATCGTAACTCAGTTTAACTTTGGAGACAGTCAAACCATCATTCCTAATGTGTTATCTTTAACGCACATACGAAATACAGGAGGCGCGTTTAGTTTATTTGAAGGACAGCAACTATTTTTTATTGTAATCACAATCGTTGCAGTAATTGCCGTTCTCTATTATTTAGTGAAGCATTTAAATGAAAGCAAGTGGCTGACTTTCGGATTGAGTTTCTTTTTAGCCGGAGCTATTGGGAATTTTATTGATCGTTTTCGCTTGGGATATGTCGTAGATATGTTCCGTTTGGATTTTATTAACTTTCCAATTTTTAATATCGCTGATATGGCATTGGTCGTCGGCGTAATCATGATTTTTATTTATATTTTAATAGATGAGAGAGATAAGAAAAATGGATAATCAAATCGAAGTTATTGTTAAAGAAGAAAAGGGCCGAATTGATAAGGTGTTGAACGAACGATTGACTGATTACTCACGGTCGCAGATTCAGCAATGGATCAAAGAGCAGCATGTGTCGATCGACGGAAAAGTCATCAAAGCGAATTACAAAGTCAGTGCTGGGGATCACGTATTGATTGAAATCCCTGTGCCTGAAACCTTAGACCTTGTACCTGAAAATATGAATCTGGAAATCGTTTATGAAGATGAAGATGTCGTCGTGGTGAATAAACCACAAGGCATGGTGGTTCATCCTTCGGCAGGCCATCCTAACGGCACACTGGTTAATGGGCTGCTATATCAAATCAAAAACCTTTCTACGATCAATGATGTTGTTCGTCCAGGGATCGTCCACCGTATCGACAAGGATACTTCTGGATTACTAATGGTGGCGAAGAACGATCGTGCCCATGAATCTTTAGCTCAACAATTAAAGGATAAAACATCTTTAAGAAAATATGTCGCGCTAGTCCACGGCGAGATTCCTCACGAAAAAGGACGAATTGAAGCACCTATTGGTCGTTCAAAGGTGAATCGCAAAATGCAGGCGGTGATTGAGGGAGGCAAATCCGCAGTTACCCATTTTGAGGTTTTAAAACGATTTGAAGGGTATACTTTGATTGAACTGCAACTGGAAACTGGACGTACGCATCAAATTCGTGTTCATATGAATTATATTGGTTATCCTGTTGCTGGAGATCCATTATATGGACCGAAAAAGACATTAAAAGGCAACGGTCAGTTCTTGCATGCTAAATTGTTGGGGTTTGAACATCCTACAACAGGTGAAAACATGGTTTTTGAGGCACCGCTTCCTGAGATTTTCAAAAAAACTTTGAAACAGTTACAAGAAAAAGATTGATTTCTCAAATGAGGAATAGTATAGTGTCTGTAGTAAGAAATAAATAACTGAATAGAGATCCTTTAAGAGTAGTCCCGTGAGGCTAAGAAGGAAGTAGATAGTCGTTTGAACTAGGTGCGCCTAGGTGAACACTATCATTTTGACGAAGTCGATAACATTCCTCCTACCTAATTACGGGTAGGAGTTTTTTTATTGTAAAAATAAGGAGGAAACAGGATGTACAAAAAAGAGGTTGTAGATGAAGTAACAATGAAACGCGCGTTAACTCGAATCACGTATGAGATCATCGAACGCAACAAAGGGGTTCAAGATATCGTCTTGATTGGGATTAAAACTAGAGGAATCTTTATTGCTCAGCGTATTGCTGAACGGTTGAAACAATTAGAACATATCGAAGTGCCTGTCGGCGAACTAGATATCACGTTATATCGTGACGACAAAAAAGCGCAAGAAGATGAACCAGAATTGCATTCTTCAGATATTCCATTCTCGATTGAAGGAAAAGAAGTCATCTTAGTTGACGACGTATTGTTCACCGGCAGAACAATTCGGGCAGCACTGGATGCAGTTATTGATTTGGGACGTCCTAACCGGATCTCATTGGCAGTCTTAGTGGACCGAGGTCATCGCGAATTACCGATTCGAGCTGATTATGTCGGAAAGAATATTCCTACCGCTTTAACGGAAGAAATTATCGTTGAAATGGAAGAGAATGACGGACAGGATCGTATTTTGATTCAAAAAAAAGAAGATTAAAATTACAGGTTAGACACTAGAAAGAGGAAGTTTTCATGCAAGAGTTTCACAATGATGACGTTGTATTAGATATTCACGACCGTCCAAGTGCGGGGCACTGGGTCGGGTTAAGTATTCAGCATTTATTCACAATGTTCGGCGCAACGGTTCTAGTACCGATTTTGGTTGGAATAAACCCTAGCATCGCGTTGGTAAGTTCAGGATTAGGAACGATAGTCTATCTGACAGTGACAAAAGGAAAAATCCCTGCTTATCTAGGCAGCAGCTTTGCCTTTATTGCGGCGATGAAATTACTGATGAAAAGTGATGGATATCCGGCAGTAGCACAAGGTGCATTGACCTGCGGATTGGTTTACCTGATCGTTTCCTTCATTATAAAAAAAATCGGTTCTGGCTGGTTGGATAAAATTTTGCCGCCGATTGTTGTAGGTCCTGTTGTAATGGTCATCGGTTTAGGGTTAGCCAGCAATGCTGCACAAAACGCTATGTACAATAACGGGGTATACAGTTTTAAATACGTGATGGTGGCCTTGATCACTCTAGCTTTGACAATATTCTTCAACATGTTCTTTACAGGATTTCTAGGCTTGATTCCGATCCTTCTAGGTATCATCGGGGGGTACGTCACAGCCATGATTTTCGGCATCATTGATTACCAGCCGATTATTGACGCAAAGTGGTTGGCGATGCCAGCTTTCAGTGTGCCTTTTGTCAGCTATCAGCCCAAATTGTATATCAACGCGATAACCACGATGGCACCAATCGCCTTTGTAACCATGACAGAACATATCGGACACTTGATGGTATTAAATAAATTGACCAAACGAAATTTCTTTGATGATCCGGGTCTGGATCGCACTTTGATGGGAGATGGATTGGCCCAAATCGTTGCGGGGTTTGTTGGCGGTCCTCCAGTAACAAGCTATGGAGAAAATATCGGTGTGCTTGCGATTACTCGAGTACACAGTGTCTTCGTTATCGGAGGCGCAGCTGTGTTCGCAGTCTTACTAGGATTTGTAGGAAAACTGAGTGCGTTGATATTAAGTATTCCTGGACCAGTTATTTCAGGAATCAGTTTCATCTTGTTTGGAGTTATTGCTGCAAGTGGATTGAAGATCTTAATTGAGAATAAAATCGATTTTGACCGTAAGAAGAATTTGCTGATTGCCTCAACAATTTTAGTTATCGGGATTGGTGGATTGGTCTTCGAGGCGGGAACCTTCACTTTGTCAGCAATGGCTCTTGCAACAGTCTTAGGAATTATCTTGAACCTGATTTTACCGGATCAGGCACGCAGTGAAAAATAAAGAATCAACTCACGTTACTTAGGAATTAAAGGAGGAAAATTCATGATCATCCAGTCTGAGGAAATTAGTCTGAAGCATTTATTGACGGTCGAAGCGCTCACTGACCAAGAGGTGATGGGTCTGATTCACAGAGCACAGCAGTTTAAGCAAGGCGCACGATGGACACCCCATAAGGATCAATACTTTGTCTCTAATCTTTTCTTTGAAAATAGCACACGGACGCATAAGAGTTTTGAAGTGGCAGAGAAAAAACTCGGACTGGATGTCATTGACTTTGATGCCAAAACCAGCTCTGTTCAAAAAGGGGAAACATTATACGACACAGTTTTAACAATGTCCGCATTGGGTGTTGACGTGGCGGTCATTCGCCATGGGGATGAAAATTATTATGATGAGCTCATCCAAAGCAAAACGATCCAATGCTCCATCGTCAATGGGGGCGACGGCAGCGGACAGCATCCGACACAGTGCCTACTTGACTTGATGACGATTTACCAAGAATTTGGACGATTCAATGGATTGAAAGTAGCAATTGCTGGAGATATCACCCATTCTCGAGTTGCCAAATCAAACATGCAAATGCTAAAGCGGCTAGGTGCAGAGGTCTTTTTCTCTGGTCCAGAGGAATGGTATGACGAGAGCTTTGATGTGTACGGCACCTATCGACCGTTAGATGAGCTTGTTCCTGAGGTGGATGTCATGATGCTTCTACGGGTACAGCACGAACGGCACGACGGGCAAGAAAGTTTTTCTAAAGAAGAGTATCACGAAAAATACGGATTAACGATTGAGCGGGGAGGACGTTTAAAGAACCGAGCAATTATTATGCATCCTGCACCAGTCAATCGTGACGTTGAAATTGCGGATAGCTTAGTAGAAAGTTTGCAATCGCGAATCGTTCCGCAAATGACGAATGGTGTGTTTATTCGTATGGCTATTTTAGAGGCAGTACTAAGAGGAAAATCGTAAAGGGGCAGACACTATGAAAACATTAATTAAAAATGGAAAAATCGTAACGAAAGACAATCAAATGATGGCATGCGATCTTTGGTTAGAGAATGGTATCATCTTGGGTATCGGAAAAGACTTTTCAGAAATCACGTTTGATCAAGAGTACGATGCAAACAATCAATTAATTACACCAGGCTTAGTTGATGTACATGTTCATTTACGAGAACCTGGCTTTACGTATAAGGAGACAATCAAGGATGGTTCAAAATCAGCTGCTCGAGGTGGATACACAACAGTCTGTGCGATGCCTAATTTGAATCCTGTCCCAGATACGGTAGAAAAATTCAATGAAGTATTAGCGATTATTGAAAAAGATGCGGTGGTTAAAGTCCTTCAATATGCGCCGATTACCGAGGAGCTTCGCAGTGAGAAGCTGACGGATCAAAAGGGGCTGAAGGCTGCTGGCGCTTTTGCCTTTACTAATGACGGTGTGGGGGTTCAGACAGCGGGTACAATGTACTTAGCTATGAAAGAAGCCGCAACCAACAACATGGCGCTAGTTGCACACACTGAGGACGAATCTCTGTTGTTCGGTGGTGTGATGCACAAAGGAGATATCAGTGAAAAATTAGATCTACCAGGAATACTAAGCGCCACCGAATCTTCTCAAATTGCCAGAGATTTGATTTTGGCGGAAGAAACCGGTGTGCATTATCATGTCTGCCATGTGTCAACAAAAGAAAGTGTCCGCGTAATTCGCGATGCCAAAAAAGCAGGTGTTCATGTAACAGCGGAAGTTTCTCCTCACCACTTGATCTTAATCGATGAGAATATCCCTGAGGACCATGGGTATTGGAAGATGAACCCACCATTGCGAGGTGTAGACGATCGTGAAGCTCTGATTGAAGGCTTACTTGACGGAACAATCGATTGTATCGCCACAGATCACGCACCACACGGATTTGAAGAGAAAAATCAAAGCTTCTTGAAAGCACCATTCGGGATTGTCGGCAGCGAGACAGCCTTCCAATTAATCTACACACACTTTGTTGAAACAGGACGCTTTACATTGGAACAAGTGATCAATTGGATGGCAGTCAAACCGGCTGAAATATTTGGAATGACTGCGGGTACACTAAACATCGGACAACCAGCAGATATCGCGATATTTGATCTAAGTCATGAAGAAGAAATCGATGACAAAAAATTTGCATCACTAGGAGTGAACACTCCTTTCACTGGCTGGCCGGTCAAGGGTGCAACACTGATGACCTTCGTGGATGGTCAGTTGGTATACAACAAGGAGGACTAAAACGTTGAAAAGACTTTTAATTTTAGAAGACGGTACAGTATTCGAAGGTGAAGGATTTGGTGCGGAAGCCAATGTCGTAGGCGAAGTCGTCTTCACCACTAGTATGACAGGGTATCAGGAAACAATCACCGATCAAAGTTTCAACGGACAAATCATTACGTTTACCTACCCTATGGTAGGAAATTATGGTGTAAACCGTGATGATTATGAATCAATCGCACCAACCTGCAAAGGCGTGATTGTAAAGGAACATGCGCGACTAGCCAGTAATTGGCGGAAACAAATGACGCTAGACGAATTTTTGAAACGTAAAGGAATTCCTGGCATTGCAGGTATCGATACACGAGCGTTAACAAAGAAATTGCGCAATGTTGGAACAATGAAAGGCAGTATCGTTGACCCAGCCGATCAATTGGAACACTCCTTTGATCAACTAAAAGCAACAGTCTTACCAACGAATCAAGTTGCACAGGTTTCAACAGTCACACCTTATCCAAGTCCAGGTGTCGGTCGCAACGTTGTGGTCATTGATTTTGGATTGAAGCATAGTATCTTGAGAGAATTGTCACGCCGAGAATGCAATTTAACAGTAATGCCCTATAACACGGATGCACAGACGATCTTGGATCTTTGCCCAGACGGTGTCATGCTGACGAACGGACCAGGAGACCCTAAAGACGTCCCTGAAGCAATAGAGATGATCAAACAAATTCAAGGAAAAGTGCCTATTTTCGGAATTTGCCTCGGACATCAGCTATTCTCATTAGCAAACGGTGCGGATACGTATAAGATGAAGTTCGGTCATCGCGGATTAAATCATCCTGTAAGAGAAATCGCGACTGGACGAATCGACTTCACTTCTCAAAATCACGGATTTGCAGTAGATGAAAAAACGATCGATCCAGAAAAATTAATGGTTACCCATGTGGAAGTCAATGATGGGACGATCGAGGGTGTTCGTCACCGCAACTATCCAGCCTTCAGTGTTCAGTATCACCCAGACGCTGCGCCCGGTCCACACGACGGTGTACATTTATTTGATGAATTTATGGAAATGATGGATGCATGGAAGGAGCAAGCATAAATGCCAAAACGGACAGATATTAATAAGATCATGGTGATTGGTTCTGGACCAATCGTGATCGGACAAGCCGCGGAATTTGATTACGCCGGCACACAAGCTTGCTTAGCACTAAAAGAAGAAGGGTACGAAGTTGTCTTGGTCAACTCGAATCCAGCAACGATCATGACGGATAAAGAAATCGCGGATAGCGTTTATATTGAACCGATTACTTTAGAATTTGTCTCCCGCATTTTACGTAAAGAACTGCCTGATGCGATTCTGCCAACACTTGGCGGACAAACAGGCTTAAATATGGCAATGGAGCTCGCCGACTCAGGCATCTTAGATGAGTTGAAGATCGAACTGCTAGGAACAAAATTGTCAGCTATCGACCAAGCTGAAGACCGTGATTTGTTTAAGCAATTAATGGAAGAGCTGAACCAGCCAATCCCTGAATCAGAGATTGTCAACACTGTCGAAGAGGCGGTCGCTTTTGCCAACACGATTGGTTATCCTATCATCGTCCGTCCAGCCTTTACATTGGGCGGAACTGGCGGCGGCATGTGTGACAATGAGGATGAGCTTCGGACAGTTGCAGAAAATGGCCTTAAGCTTTCTCCAGCAACTCAATGTTTAATAGAAAAATCGATTGCCGGCTTTAAGGAAATCGAATACGAAGTAATGAGAGATTCGTCTGATAACGCAATCGTAGTATGTAACATGGAGAATTTCGACCCGGTTGGTATTCATACAGGTGATTCCATCGTATTTGCCCCCAGTCAAACGTTGTCTGACTATGAATATCAGATGTTGCGAGACGCATCATTATCAATTATCCGAGCTTTAAAAATCGAAGGCGGATGCAACGTTCAACTAGCACTCGATCCTCACAGTTTTAATTATTATGTAATCGAAGTGAATCCCCGCGTGTCTCGATCATCAGCCTTAGCAAGTAAAGCTACAGGTTATCCAATCGCGAAGCTCGCTGCAAAAATCGCAGTAGGATTAACACTGGATGAAATGAAAAATCCAGTTACCGAAACGACATACGCGGAATTTGAACCTGCCTTAGACTATGTGGTAGCCAAAATCCCCCGCTGGCCTTTCGACAAATTTGAAAGCGGCGAACGAGTGCTTGGCACACAGATGAAAGCAACCGGCGAAGTGATGGCGATCGGTCGTAACATCGAAGAATCTCTACTGAAAGCTGTCCGTTCGCTTGAAATTGGAACATACCATGCAGAATTACCTGAGTTAAGCGAAGTGACAGACGATGAGCTGACAGAAAAAATGGTCAAAGCTCAGGATGATCGTCTGTTTTATCTAACAGAAGCAATTCGACGTGGCTACTCAATCGAAGAAATCAATGAACTGACAAAAGTAGACTTGTTTTTCTTAGATAAATTACTTCACGTGGTGGAATTAGAAAACGCCCTCTCAAAGAATAAAAAAGATGTCGACCTACTAAAAAAAGCCAAACAAAATGGCTTTGCGGATATAAAGATCGCCCAACTTTGGGATATGACCGCAAGTGACGTTCGGAAATTTCGAACTGCAGAAAAAATCCTTCCTGTATATAAAATGGTTGATACCTGCGCAGCGGAGTTTGAATCTCAAACACCTTATTTCTACAGCACATATGAGTTTGAAAATGAAAGTGTCCGCTCAGAACAGGAATCTGTTTTAGTTCTTGGTTCGGGGCCCATCCGTATCGGACAGGGAGTAGAATTTGACTATGCAACGGTTCACTCGGTAAAAGCAATCCAAGAGGCGGGCTACGAAGCAATCATCATGAATAGTAACCCAGAAACAGTATCCACAGATTTCTCTGTTTCAGATAAGCTCTACTTTGAGCCATTGACTCTGGAAGATGTGATGAACGTAGTGGAGTTAGAGCAGCCGATCGGCGTTATCGTACAATTTGGCGGACAAACTGCAATCAACTTAGCAGAGCCTTTAGTTAAGAATGGTGTGAAAATTCTAGGAACAACGATCGAGGATCTAGACCGAGCGGAAGATCGTGATCAATTTGAACAAGTCTTACAAAGTTTATCGATCCCACAACCACCAGGGGATACAGCGACAAGTGCTGAAGAAGCGGTGATAATTGCTGAAAAAATTGGTTATCCGGTATTGGTCCGTCCAAGTTATGTCCTAGGCGGTCGGGCGATGGAGATCGTTGAAAATCAATCGGATTTGGAAGATTACATGGCGCATGCAGTAAAGGCTTCTCCTGAACATCCGGTTTTAGTCGATCGTTATTTGATTGGTAAAGAGTGCGAAGTTGATGCGATCTGTGACGGTGAAACGGTTTTGATCCCAGGAATTATGGAACATATCGAACGAGCTGGAGTCCATTCGGGAGATTCGATGGCTGTTTATCCGCCACAAACCTTCTCTAAAGAGCTAAAAGCGACAATCGAGGAATATACACGACGCTTGGCATTAGGTATGAACTGTATTGGAATGATGAATATTCAATTCGTTATTCACAACGATGAGGTCTTCGTCATCGAAGTAAACCCTCGGGCTAGCCGTACGGTGCCGTTCTTGAGCAAAATCACGAATATCCCAATGGCTCAAATTGCAACAAAAGCTATTTTAGGACAGCGTTTGAAGGAATTAGGATACGAAGATGGACTGTATCCTGAAAGCAACATGGTCCATGTGAAAGCACCCGTTTTCAGCTTCACGAAGTTGCAAAAGGTTGATACTTACTTAGGCCCTGAAATGAAGTCAACAGGAGAAGTGATGGGGTCTGATCGCAGTCTAGCCAAAGCACTCTACAAAGCTTTCGCAGCATCAGGTCTGCACTTGCCAGATTTTGGGGCTGTCCTGTTCACTGTCGCAGACGAGAACAAAGTTGAAGCCTTAGAATTAGCAAAACGGTTCAAGGATGTTGGTTATAGCTTGATTGCAACAGCCGGAACAGCAAAATTCCTAGCTGAGAATGGGCTGAACGCTAAGACGATCGATAAAATATCAGAATCAGACGAACACAATGTGATTGATTTAATTCGCACCGGGGAAGCACAGGTAGTCATCAATACGATGGATAAGAATCGACAAAATGCATCAGAGGACGGCTTCATCATTCGTCGGGAGGCTGTGGAGCACGGAGTTCCATTGTTCACCTCCCTAGATACAGCAGATGCTATTTTACGAGTGATGGAATCACGCGCATTTTCAATCCAAGAAATTTAATTCTTGCAGAGTGGGGCATGGCTTCACTCTGCCGATTTATAGGAGGGCCATTATGAAGCAGGAAATGATGACGATCGTTCGTCAACAAGAATTAGCACCGAGAATCTATGAGCTGGTTTTAGCAGGAGAATTAGTCAAAGAGATGGCGATGCCTGGTCAGTTCTTGCATATTCGTGTGCCGAGAAGTGATTTACTATTGCGTCGACCTATTAGTATCAATCAGTATGATTCAGAAAAAGGAACATGCACAATCATTTATCGTGTTGAAGGTGACGGTACAAAATATTTTTCTGAAATGGCTGTTGGTATGAAGCTAGATGTTATGGGTCCGCTTGGGCATGGCTTTGAAATCAATGATCTAAATGCTGGAGATACCGCGTTTGTTGTTGGAGGAGGAATCGGCGTTCCGCCATTGTACCAGCTCTCGAAGGAGTTGACGGCAAAAGGGGTTCGAGTCATTCATTTTCTCGGTTTCGGAACACAAGAAGTGGTTTATTTTGCTGAAGAGTTCCAAGAATTAGGGGAAACACGTTTTTCTACGGACGATGGCACATTTGGTATTCAGGGGAATGTAGGAAATCTACTGTTGTCAGAAGAAGATCAGCCAGATGCGGTCTTTGCTTGTGGAAATAACGGCTTATTGAAAACAGTCGAACAACTTTACTCCGAAGTGGAGAATGTTCAGCTTTCATTAGAATCTCGGATGGCATGCGGAATGGGAGCCTGTTACGCCTGTGTCTGTCATGTTCCTGAGGATGAAAATAAAAGTGTTAAAGTATGTGAAGACGGGCCCGTTTTCAAAGCAGGGGAGGTCATTTTTTAATGAGTATTGCAGTAAAATTACCTGGATTAGACTTGAAAAATCCTATTATGCCAGCAAGTGGCTGTTTCGGCTTCGGCAAAGAGTACGCGGACTACTACGACTTGAACCAGCTAGGAGCCATCATGATTAAAGCGACCACACCTAAACAACGCTTTGGAAATGCAACGCCTCGTGTGGCTGAAACAACCAGCGGGATGTTGAATGCGATTGGATTACAAAATCCGGGTATGGAAGTCGTGTTGAAAGATATTTTACCCGATTTAGAAAAATATGCAGAACTTCCTATCATTGCAAATGTAGCCGGGGCTTGCGAGGAAGACTATGTGGAAGTATGCGCTAAAATAGGTGATGCGCCGAATGTTAAAGCAATCGAATTGAATATTTCTTGTCCAAACGTTAAGCATGGCGGGATCGCTTTTGGAACTGATCCAGAAGTCGCCTATCGTTTGACAAAGGCAGTCAAAGAAGTCGCTAGTGTGCCAATTTACGTCAAATTAAGTCCAAACGTTACGGATATCGTGCCAATTGCCAAGGCAATCGAAAAGGGTGGAGCAGATGGCTTTACCATGATCAACACCTTATTAGGTATGCGGATTGACTTGAAGACGCGTCAACCTATCTTAGCAAATCGTACTGGCGGACTATCTGGTCCAGCAATCAAACCAGTTGCGATTCGATTAATCAATCAGGTAGCTGCAATCAGTGAACTGCCGATCATCGGAATGGGCGGGGTTCAAACCGTAGACGATGTGCTGGAAATGTATATGGCTGGAGCTAGTGCTGTTGCAGTTGGAACAGCGAACTTCACCGATCCCTATATTTGCCCAAAATTGATTAAAGAGCTGCCAATTCGGATGGCAGAGCTAGGCATCGACTCATTGGAACAGTTACGGCAAGAAGTTCGAGGAGGTTTCTAATGGAGAAAAGACCAATTATCGCTTTTGATTTTGCTTCAAAACACGAAATTGATGCTTTTTTAACGCATTTTCCAAAGGATGAAAAATTATTTGCGAAGATCGGTATGGAACTTTTTTATCAAGAAGGGCCAACGATCGTTCATGACTTACGTTCACAAGGGCATGATATATTTCTTGATCTAAAATTGCATGACATTCCAAATACGGTCCAAAAAGCGATGCGTGGTATTGCTAAAATGGGGGTCAAAATTACAAATGTTCATGCAGCTGGAGGCGTAGAAATGATGCGCGCGGCGAAACAAGGGTTGTCAGAGGGAACAAAAGAAAATCAAGCAATACCTGAGCTGATTGCGGTGACGCAGTTAACCTCTACTAGTGAAGAACAAATGCATGAAGATCAATTAATCAACGTTAGTCTGCATGAGAGTGTTCTTCATTACGCGGAATGTGCAGAAAAAGCAGGATTGGATGGGGTCGTGTGCTCAGCGCATGAAGTGGAAAAAATCCATGGGAAAACCAATCAACAGTTTATCTGCCTAACACCAGGAATTCGGCCACAGGGCACTAGCGTAGGGGACCAGAAGCGCGTAATGACTCCTGCAAAAGCGCGTGAAATTGGTTCAAATTATATCGTAGTTGGAAGACCTATCACTCAAGCAGAGGACCCTTACCAGAGCTATTTACAAATTAAACAAGAATGGAACGGTGAAGCATAAATGATCGCAGAACAAATCGCTAAAGATTTATTATCAATTGAAGCAGTTTCCTTGAGTCCTGATGAACCATTTACGTGGGCTAGCGGCTTGAAGTCACCGATTTACTGTGACAATCGAGTAACTATGAGCTATCCAGAAGTTCGTCGCGCAATTGCACAAGGGCTAGCTGCGAAAATTAAAGAAGAATTCCCAAATGTACAGGTTATTGCTGGAACAGCAACAGCAGGAATTCCCCATGCAGCTTGGGTTGCAGAAATTCTTGATCTGCCAATGGTTTACATCCGCAGCAAAGCCAAAGATCACGGTCGCGGCAATCAAATTGAAGGTCGGATTACAGAAGGGCAGAAAATGGTTGTGATCGAGGATTTAATTTCAACTGGCGGAAGCGTATTGGAAGCAGCCGAAGCGGCAACGCGTGAAGGAGCAGACGTTTTAGGCGTCGCAGCAATCTTTACTTACGAGTTGGCTAAAGGAAAAAATAATTTTGAGGCAGCAGCGATGCCATTAATAACTTTAACAAATTATTCTACCTTGATTGAAGCTGCGTTGAAAGAAGACTATATCAATCATGAGCAACTTGAATTATTAAAAAAATGGCGCAAAGATCCTGAAAACTGGCTGAATAATTAAAAATGATTCGAATAAATAAACCCTTGTTTGTTAGAAATATTCTAATAGTCAAGGGTTTATTTTTTAGTGAAAAAAATTTGTCTTTAAAGAAGTATATTAGAAGCCGAAAAGGATTTTTAATGGTATATTATTTTCAGAAGTTTTTTTGAAAAGAGGCTATAAAATGTATGAGAATTTTTTAAGTAATACCCGTTTGAGAAGATTCACAGTTTTAGCATTAGTTATCTTTGTTTTATTTTTAATTAAAGATTTTATGACTCCTATATTGCTGACATTTATTTTTACATTGATTTCTGTCAAAATCGTCAAGTTCATTCAAAGGTATATTAAATTGCCAACCTTCTTACTGGCGACGGTTCTATACATCGTAGAACTTTGGCTTTTGTATTTATTGATCTCCAGATATTCGACGATACTGATTAATCAGGTCGTATCGACATATAACTCGATCGTTCATTTTTATCAGCACAAAGATTTCGATTCGGATCTAGTGACTAATTTTATTTCTAACTATTTTAAAAATCATAATTGGCAAGACAAAGTCGAGAGTGGTGCGGGGATTATTTTAGAACAATTACAAAATGTAGGACGATTGGCAGTCGCCTTTGTCGTTTCCTTTATTTTGAGTTTTTTCTTTATGGTAGAAAAGGAAAAGACCGTATTGTTTTCAAAGAATTTTCTAAGCAGCAACTATGCGTGGTTTTTCCAAGATTTATTTTATTTTGGGAAAGTTTTTGTGAATACGTTTGGTGTCGTGCTGGAGGTACAACTACTAATAGCTATCGTTAACACCGTCATTACTACCATAGGACTGGGGTTCATTGGTTTTACTCAATTGCCAACCCTAGCAATTATGATTTTCTTTTTAAGTCTGATTCCTGTTGCAGGAGTGATTTTTTCTTGTATCCCGTTAACTCTGATTGCTTATTCAACAGGCGGTATTCAGACAGTTATCTATGTTTTAATTCTGATCGTGATCGTTCACTGCGTCGAGGCATACATCCTAAATCCGAAATTCATGTCGAGTCGGACGAAGCTGCCGATCTTCTATACGTTCGTTATTTTGCTAGTCAGTGAAAAGTTTCTTGGCGTGTGGGGATTGATCGTAGGTATCCCGATCTTCAATTTCTTTTTAGAAATCTTAGGTGTAAAAATAGCTACCAAAAAAACAAAAAAAACGGAACAGCCGGATTAGGCTGTTCCGTTTTTTCGTAATTGTTCTACAACTTCTTCTTCAGGGGTTACGAATAAAGTTTTTTGGTTTTCATAAATGACGAATCCCGGTTTAGCACCGTTTGGTTTATGGACATGCTTGACTGCTACATAGTCTACGGGTACCTGTGCGGACTGTCGAAATTTTGAGAAGTAGGCGGCTAATTCAGCGGCCTCCAACAAGGTTTCTTCACTTGGATCTTCATTTTTTATGATGACATGGGAGCCAGGAATATTCTTTGCATGAAGCCAGATATCTGTTTTACGTGCTTGCTTCAATGTCAGTTGATCATTTTGCAGGTTGTTCTTTCCAACCAAAATCTCTGTACCATCACTCGCAACAAAGCGTTCAGGTTTTGAAGGGGACTGTTTGCGATTTTTTTTATTGCGTTTTTGCTTTAAATACCCACTGGCAATAAGTTCTTCTTTGATTACTTCGATATCCATCGGACCAGCAATTTCTAATTGTGCTAACACAGATTCAAGGTAGGCAATTTCTTCTTTCACTTCTGCAATTTGGTCATAGATCAATTTTACTGCATTTTTTAATTTTTGGTATTTTTGGAAATATTTCTGCGCATTTTGATTAGGCGTTAATGCTGGATTCAGTTTAATAGTGATTGGGTGATTCTCTTCATAATAGTTTTCTAACTCAACGCGTTCTGCTCCACGAGGAACTTGTGACATAAAAGTCGTTAACAATTCGCCATCGCGACGAAAATCTTCCGCACTCTCAGAATCTTGAAGCGTTTTTTCGCGCTTTGCCAATTTGGTTTGATTCCGCTTGATTTCATTCTCGACTTTACGAATCAATTCATTGCCCAATTGTTTCACGCGGTCTTTTTCCGCTTTTTCTCCATAATACGTATCTAATAATTGACTCAAACTTTCATAAGTCATCGTCTCTTCAAACGTATCAAAGACAAGAGGCGCAAAGAATTCTTTGTTATTTTTAATACCAATAGTTGGAGTTAATTGTTCTTGGATCATTTGCCAAAAGTCGTTCCAAACGCCCATTTTTTCATTTTGCCGTTCTAAGAAGCGAAAAGCTAATTCTTCCGCAGTATCGCGTCCTAACCCTTGGAAATTTTGCTGCAAATAACGTCCATCTAATGTTTCGGCAGTAGATAAAATGGTAAATACTTGTTCTTTAGATGCATGGAAAGGATTCAGTTGTTCTTGCTTTGGAGGTTCGATATAGTCGCTGCCTGGCAAGATAGAACGGTAGGTGTTCTGCGAATGACCAATGTGTTTAATAGCATCCAGTATTTTTCCAGTTTGCTTATTAAGCAGGACAATCGTGGAGTGACGCCCCATCAGCTCAACAATCAAAACAATATTTTGCAAATCGCCTAACTCGTCTCGCTTAGTAAAGGTAAAATGAACGACACGATCATTTTCTACTTGATGGATATCTTCTAAGATAGCACCTTCCAAATGCTTTCGCAGCATCATAACAAAATTCGGCGGATTGTCAGGATTATTATAAGCAATTTCTGTTAATTGAATCCGTGCATAACTAGGATGCGCCGAAAGAAGCAAGCGTCGGTTCTTTCCCTGCGCTCGAATAACTAACACAACTTCATTTTCATACGGTTGATGGATTTTTGATATTCTTCCGGTAACGAGCTGTTCCTTTAATTCCCGTACCATAGCATGGGTAAAAACTCCGTCAAAGGACATGTTTTATCCCTCATTTCTATTCATAATATGTTCATTATAAACAAAAAAACTCCAATGACCAAACTAAGTCACTGAAGTAAGAGAAATTGAATTAAACGCTTAAGGATTCTTGGTAAATGTGTAATTCATCAAGCAACTGCAACAGCAGCTGCTCGGCTTCGTTTGGCAGACGGTCGTATCCTCCTTGATACGTTTTGCGAGACTGTACAAATGCCAATCGCGTTTCAAGTCGAGTTATCAAATGGAGCAGGTAGTGATGACTGTTAAAATCCGGCTCATGTTTCTTCACAGGTAAGTAGGTAATTTTTTTCAACGGTCCAAACGATTTAAATTTTGCCGTACCGTCAACGATTTGTTCGATACTTCCCAACGTTTCATCTGGTGTGACTTTTCGTCCTTTGAATTCTCCAGTGTTCAATATATAGCAGGCAGTTTTTTGCTTTTGGAATAAATCTTTAAAATCTTGATAGTCTTCTTGTAATGGGTAGCATCTGAATGGGTTAGCAAACGGTTCTATAACTAATTGATCCTTTACTTCACCAACCACATTTTCTGCCGTTGAACGTTTTGTTGCTAACGTTGCGCCGAATACAGCGGCTAATGACGGATCTTCGATTTTGATCAACGGTGGAAGACTGTCATCCTTCATAATCCAAAAGAGTCCGTCAACTTTTTCTTCAATATGATCCACTCGGTTCGGTGTTGCGTAACGACTCTTGATACTTCGGCCATTCCCGTTGCGGATATCTTCTGTGACTAATACTTTCTTATTCTCATCATCTAGTGTGACACCGACATTTTGCGCAGTCACAATATATTTTATCTGTTCGCTGGTCATAGGATAATCTTGTGTTTTATCAAAATAAGCTGGTTCTAAAGCAGTAGTAGAGCCTTTTTTCTTTGATATAACAAAAGCATCATCGTGCAGCACATGAACATCACCTTTGTTTTTTGGCTTCGCCAAGGTGATCGTCGATTTTCCAGACCCTGATAACCCGAAAGCGGCCATCGTATATTTTTTTTCTTCTAATAAATATTGCTTCATTCCACCATGACAGGCAATAAATCCATTCCGATGAGCAGTAGCCCAGGCCAAAGTGAGCGTAGCTTTTTTCAGCTCACCAAAATAACGCAATCCCAAAATGCCGGCACAATTATGCAAGGGATCAATAACAACAACGCCGTCAGGAAAGTCTGGGTGTTTCCAATCAGGATCAGCGAAAATAAAGATGTCTCCTGTATGGATACTATCTGATTGTTGGTAAAAAAGATGTTTTGCATCACCGATTTGAAAATTTAACAGATAGGAGTAAAGATTAGGGCTATATTCTTCAGGCAGCATAAGATGCGATTTGATAGTGAACTCTTCATCAAGGCCAACGATGACTTCCCCTGAATAAAATGTTTTTCTTCGCGCATTAAAAACAGCTTCTCTTAATAGCTCGCTGTAAAAAGCACTATCAATACCTTCTTGTCCAATGATACGACGAGCGGCAGCAGTCCGTCCGACGATGTTTCCATCATTTGTTACCAATACCTTTGCATCCGTGGGCAATTGAAGTCGACTCGTATAAGCAACATCCAGATCTGTCGTGATTGTTCCTGGACTAGCTTTGGCTAAAGCGTAAGCATCAGTAAGGTGACGTATTCGTGAGACATTGTTTCCATAAAATGCTGTCTCAATGACACTACGAATGCTGGAAAACAACCGATTCGATTTTGTTATCTCTTGACGTGGAAAATGTTCAATACTGCTCATCAAAAAACCTCCTTAAATAAGTTCTCATCATTATAATAGCATTAAAATAAAACACGAACAATCAATTACAGAACATGATTTGGTTCACGTAACCCTGCAAAAAATCAATTAAGCATCTTGATGGTAGCGATTTTAAGATATAAATAATATAATGATAAGAAGGAGGCATGATTATGGACCAATATTTAACGATTGTGAAAAATAAAATACTTATATTTTGGCGAAGGTTCATAACTATCGCTTCTGAAAATGAGCGGCGCACCTTGATTATTGCTGCGAGTTTAGTAGTTTTTGTTTTTCTTTTTTCAGCTTCGGCTGTCATGGCTCAACGAACCATTCGTCAAGATCAATTAGATGAGTTAGTCTTTGACTCTTTAAAATCAGACCATTTGATACCATTGAATTATCAAATGGTCGATCAAAAAATAAAAGATACAAAAGCAATCTCGATCATGTTTAGTCAGCCAAACGGGACATCCTTTGAAAATGTTATGACCGTTTTAGACGACCCAAACCAAAAGACGATGTTAAATCGTAAATTTTATTATTATCCGATTGTTTACGACAGTGAAACAATTGCTGATAAATATAATCTTGATCCACGCCAAGTAACATTCATCTTTTTTCACAATGGCAAGGAAAAGAACCGCTTTGTTGTGGAAAGTCTGAAAGACCTAAACAATGAATTCATCCCTGAACTTAATCGATTGCCGATGTGGAATCTCAAAAGGTAAAATGAGATTTCGAATAAAATAAATGAGTTTTTTTTAATAAAAAGAGTTGACAGTCGAATTTTTATTCGATAAACTAACGTCAACACTAAAAACAAGTTCTTAAAAATGTAGAAGGAGTGACATTCATGAAACAAGTAAACTTATCTAATCAATTGAATAGCTGGCAAAACTGGCGTAGATAAGTTGTATTTATGAATTCACTCATAGATACAACGTTTAGACAACTTCTAAATTTTGTATCTATGCTGGATATTTTTCATGCTTATTCCCGCATAGAGACTATCTATGCGGTTTTTGTTTTCTTTTGACAACTACCGTGAACATTTGGGTAGTTGTCTTTTTTTGCAATTTATGTCTTTTTTCGTTAATTTCTAAGGGAAAGTTCACCTATCATTAGTAAATGAATTTTCAACATACTAATACCACTAAAAACAAAAATCGGAGGAATCAATCATGAAAAATAAGGGAATTATTGGATCAATTATCGCTTTAGCTGTTGTTTTAATCGGAGTTTTTGCTTATCAAATGGGTTCGCGTCAAACCGGTGCGGCAACTGAACAAAAAGAAGAAGTAAAGACTGTAGGAATCTTGCAGACCATCAGTCATCCATCTTTGGATCAAATTAAGGATGGTGTCGTAGAAGGATTAAAGCAAGAAGGGTATGAAGACGGAAAAAACATCAAGATCGAATTTCTTAATGGACAAGGAGATCAAAGTAAATTTAATAGTATGAGCCAACAATTATTAGAAAAAAAATCAGACGTCCTTGTTGGTGTGGCAACACCGGCAGCAAAAGCATTAGCTAACGCAACTTCAGATGTTCCTGTGATCATGGGAGCAATCAGCGACCCTGTCAGTGCTGGATTAGTAAAGGACTTGAAAAAGCCGGGAGGCAATGTCACTGGCGTAAACAATTTAACACCGGTCGATCAACAATTGGACATGGCTGAAGAAATGTTCCCAGATGCAAAAACAATGGGAATCGTGTATTCATCTTCGGAAGAAAATTCAAAATCGCAAGTCGCGCGTGCTGAAAAACGGGCAACTAAAGATGGTCTAACAGTGAAAACCTATGCGATTACTTCGAGCAATGATATTTCCGCGGTAACACAACAAGCTTGCCGAGAATCTGATTTCTTATATATCCCGCAAGACAATACGATCGCCAGTGCGTTTCAAACATTGATCAGCGAATCAGATAAAACAAAAACACCCGTTTTCGTTTCAGTAGATAATATGGCTAAAGAAGGTGGGATTGCCACTGTGGGGCAAAATCAATTTGACTTAGGCGTAGAAACAGGGAAAATGGCCGCAGATGTTTTAAGTGGGAAATCCAAACCAGCAGATACACCGGTTAACGTCGTCGACTATGGAGATATGATTATTAATGAAGATAAAGCGAAAGAATTAGGAATTACCATTCCAGATAAAATCAAAGAAAAAGCAGAAGTAATTAAAGGGGAGTAGACAGATGATCATTTCAGCAATAGGACAAGGCTTTTTATGGGGGATATTAGGGTTAGGAATCTTCATGACCTACCGAATTTTAAATTTTCCAGATATGACAACAGAGGGATCATTTCCTTTAGGAGGAGCCGTTTGTGTGACAGCTATTACTAACGGCGTGTCTCCTGTATTCGCAACAATGTTAGGGATCATCGCGGGCATGTGCGCGGGATTTATCACGGGCATGCTTTATACAAAAGGAAAAATCCCAGTAATCCTAGCTGGAATTCTCGTTATGTCAGGCCTGAACTCGGTGATGCTGTTTATCATGCAAACACCGAATCTTTCATTACTAAAACAACCAAAGATCCAAGATTTCTTTACAAATCTTAACTTGCCGAATCATTTTGATATTGTCCTGTTAGGCTTGATTGCTATCTTAATTATTATTAGTTTGCTGTTGTTTTTCTTTTTTACTGATTTTGGACAAGCGTACATTGCTACTGGTGATAATGAAAACATGGCACGTTCTATCGGAATCAATACAGACCGCATGAAAGTCATTGGTTTGACGTTATCAAATGGTGTTATTGCTCTGTCTGGCGCGTTGATTGCACAAAATGACGGCTATGCAGATATCGGAAAAGGTGTCGGTGTTATCGTCATTGGTCTGGCATCAATCATTATTGGAGAAGTCCTATACGGGGAAGTAACCTTTGTTGAACGGTTGGTGGCAATCGTTTTAGGCAGCATTATTTATCAATTATTGATTTTGATTATTATCAAAGCTGGGTTGGATACGACGTATTTGAAGATTTTCTCTTCGATCATTTTAGCATTGTGCTTGATGATTCCTCGTTTAAAGGAAACGTTGAACTTGAAGACTGGATTGGAAAAGGGAGAGTAAGTGTATGAATGCTTTAGAAGTAAAAAAAGCTAGTAAAACCATTAAAAACGGGATCAGCGATAAGCGTAGAATCTTAAATCATGTAGACTTAACGATTGCTCCGGGTGAATTCGTCACGGTACTTGGAGGAAATGGTGCTGGTAAAAGTACACTTTTCAATAGTATTTCTGGCAGTCTTCAATTAGATAGCGGTACCGTGTCTGTAATGGGGAAAAATTTGACTAAGCTTTCTGAAGAACAGCGGGCGACATCAATTTCCCGAGTTTTCCAAGACCCAAAAATGGGCACGGCTCCACGACTGACTGTTGCAGAAAACTTAGGATTGGCAGAAAAACGCGGACAGAAGCGGCGTCTGCGTCAACGTCAGCTCCACCAAAAGAAAGAAATGTATCAAGAGCTTTGCCGATTAGTTGGTAATGGCTTGGAAAATCATTTAGATACACCCACAGGATTTCTTTCTGGCGGGCAGCGGCAAGCGTTGAGTCTATTAATGGCAACAATTACTAAGCCAGATTTACTATTGCTTGATGAACATACAGCTGCACTTGATCCGAAAACAGCCAAACAGCTAATGCTGCTCACAGACCAGCGAATCAAAGAAGAGCATCTCACATGTCTCATGGTCACTCACAAAATGGAGGATGCTTTGCATTATGGTGACCGAGTCATTGTGATGTCAAAGGGAGAAATCATTAAAGATATCAGCGGCGACGAGAAGAAACATATGACGTTGGCCGATCTATTCCTACTTTTCGAAGAGGGTGAGACAGTAGCTGAAGTAATGTAAATAAATTTTTTTTACAGAAAAATAAAATAGTGGGTTGACTTATCAGAAAAACAAATCTATACTTAGTTCAATCTTAAATCAGTTTGGAGCGGTTTTTATGAACACAATGAAGAGTACGCACACACAACTGAATAACTATTACTTTAGCTATTTTAGATAGGTTTGTATTCATGGTTCATGGATGCAAACGACACCAGTTTGTATCTATGATGGCTAAGGATTTTAAGTTCGACTTAACGCCACATAGATGAAAATCTATAGTGGCTTTTTCTTTTGATATTTTTTGGAGGAGACTAGGCGCATTGTAGATTTTCTACAGTGGGCCTTTTTTCGACTTCTATTTTCAATAAAAGTCAAATATTTCAAAAGGCAGCTTTTAGTCCAACTTATTGCAGTTTATCCCTATTCTCTATTAGAGATAGCTACAGGTTTTACCTGGTAACAAAAAATGAAGATGAAGAAGGAGAGTGAGGAAAGATGAAAAATGAAATTTCAGGAAGAACGCGTTTATCTGGTTTGTATGCTTTGCCTGCCAGGCACAGCTTCTCACCATTGATGCATACTACAGCGTTCCAAACAACGGGGGTTGATGCCGTCTATTTAAGTTTTGATGTTCAACCAGAAAGACTGGAGCAAAGTATTCAAGCGATTCGAGATCTTGAAATGTTAGGAATCAATTTATCGATGCCTCACAAAATGGAAGCCACCAAGTATGTCGATGAGTTAAGTCAAGCCGCGCGTTTGATTGGCGCAATCAACACTATCGTAAATCAAAATGGAAAGTTGGTTGGACATATTACAGATGGGATCGGCTGTATGGAAAGCTTAAAACAGAATGGGATTGAGATCATCGGCAAAAGAATGACGATTCTGGGAGCCGGTGGCGCAGCAACTGCAATTATTACACAAGCAGCAATTGATGGCGTAAAAGCCATTGACGTATTTAATAGAAAAGATGCGTTTTATGAAAAAATAGAACCCAAGTTAGCAATGATCGCTAAAGAAACCCATTGTCAGATCCACCTGCATGACTTGGCAGATGAAAAACAACTAAGTAGCTCTTTAGCGGTCAGTGACTTATTGGTTAATGCGACAACAATTGGAATGGCTCCTGAAACAGAGCAGTCGCCACTACCTAAAGCATCGCTATTAAGACACGACTTACCTGTCTTCGATGTGATCTATCATCCAAGTGAGACTAAATTATTAAAAGATGCAAAAGAAGCTGGAGCAAAAGCAATCAACGGCTTAGACATGCTGCTATATCAGGGTGCCGCAGCTTTCAAATTATGGACAGGTAAAGAAATGCCTGTTGAAAAAATCCAACCGTTATTGGAAGAAACAATCAAAAAATAAAAAGTGAAGGAAGTTATTACGATGATTTTAATTATAAAAAAAGGAATTCAAGAGTCAGAATTGTCACCCATTTTATCCCGCATTAAAGAAGAGGGGCTAGGCGTACAAATCAATCATGGGAAAGATCGTCTAGTTTTAGGATTGTTAGGAGATCCGAAAATCATTCAAAATGTCCCTTTCCAAGCATACAGTGTTGTTGAACGGGCAGTTGCTATTTCAAATACCTACAAGCTAACATCAAGAGAATTCCACCCACAAGATACTGTTGTGGATGTCGACGGAGTAAAGATTGGTGACGGTAGTTTTGTAACAATGGCTGGTCCTTGTTCTGTTGAAGGAGAAGAACAGATCATGGAAACCGCTCGGATGGCAAAAGCTGGTGGCGCAAAAATCCTACGCGGCGGGGCATACAAACCTCGCACTTCCCCATACGCGTTCCAAGGATTGGGAGAAGAAGGGTTAAAAATCATGCGCAAAGCAGCAGATGCTCATGGGTTAAAAGTAATCACTGAAGTAATGGATGAAGCCCATATCGATGTCGTTTCTCAATATGCAGATATCATTCAAATTGGCGCAAGGAATATGCAAAATTTCCGTTTATTAGAGGCTGTTGGGAAAACAGGATTACCAATCGGGTTAAAACGCGGCATTTCAGGAACGATCCAAGAATGGTTGAATGCGGCAGAATACATCGCCGTGCAGGACAATTCGAATATCATTTTCATCGAACGAGGGATTCGTACTTACGAGACTGCCACACGAAACACATTTGACTTAAGCGCTGTTCCATTGATCAAGAAATTGAGTCATTTCCCAATCATTGTTGATCCAAGTCACGGAACGGGTGTATGGGATCTAGTTGCGCCAATGGCTCGTGCGGGGGTCGCTGCTGGAGCTGATGGTATGATCGTTGAGATTCATCCTGCCCCCTTGCATGCATGGTCTGATGGCGAACAATCATTAAATGAGAAAAACTACTTAACGATGATGAGTGAAGTGGAGATTATGGTCGAAGCGATGAAAAAAATCAATGAAGGAACTAAAGAACCTTCACTTATCTGAATCGGGAGGGATTTTCATGGAAATTGTTTTGGCAGATAAAACTTATGAGATCGTTGTGAAGCGAAATGCACTAGATTCCGTTGGAGAGTGGATCGCTTCACTTTGGAAAAATAAAAAAATCGCGATTATCAGTGATGAAAATGTCTTCCCGCTATACGGAGAAAAGATCCAGCAACAATTAACCGCGTATGAGGTCTGTCATTACAACGTGCCAGCAGGAGAAAGCAGCAAATCGTTGGAAATGGCAACTGTCCTTTATGAATTTTTAGCGGATCATCAGTTTACTCGCAGTGATGCGATTATTGCTTTAGGAGGTGGTGTTGTCGGTGATTTAGCTGGCTTCGTCGCATCAACCTATATGCGGGGAATTGCATTTGTGCAAATTCCCACCTCTTTGTTGGCACAAGTCGATTCGAGCATTGGTGGTAAGACGGCGGTCAATTCAAGCAGAGCTAAAAATATGATCGGAACATTTGCTCAACCGGATGGTGTCTTGATTGATCGAGAAACATTATCTACTCTACCAGACGCTCGCGTACGTGAAGGGGTCGCAGAAATCATCAAATGCGGTGCGATAAGTGATGCTTCACTATGGGAAGACCTTGAGAAACTAACAGGAATCCAAGATCTCTTAACACATAGTGAAAGCATCATCACAAAAGCACTAAATGTAAAAAAAGCAGTCGTTGAAGAAGACGAGTTTGATAATGGTTCGCGATTATTATTAAATTTCGGACACACGATTGGACACGCGATCGAAAATACTGTCGGCTATGGAAAAATCAGCCACGGTGAGGCAGTAGCGATAGGAATGGCACAGATATCACAAGTAGCTGAAAATAAAGGCTTATCACCCGTAGGTCTTACTGAAAAAATCAAAGACATGAATCAAAAATACCAGTTACCTATCGCATACCAACCTTGGGAAACTGAAAAATTTTATACTGCGATTACTCATGATAAGAAAGCACGAGGCAGTCATTTGAATATTGTTTTACTTGAAGAAATCGGAAAAGCCTACATTCAGAACATTAAGTTATCAGAAATCAAAGACTTTTTATTAGAAGGGAAGTAGTTTATGCGTTACTTAACAGCTGGAGAATCTCACGGACCAGAATTAACCACGATCATCGAAGGGGTTCCTGCAGGACTAATAGTCTCTGTTGACAAAATCAACGAAGAATTAGCGCGCAGGCAAGGTGGATACGGTCGAGGTGGACGGATGAAGATTGAAAAAGATCAAGTACGTATTACTTCCGGTGTGCGTCATGGCAAAACGTTAGGGTCGCCGATCACTATGATCGTAGAAAACCGTGACTGGAAAAATTGGCAAAAAGTAATGTCTGTGGAGGCAGTAGAAGAAAAAGCTGAAAAATTACGCAGAGTGTCAAAACCACGGCCAGGCCATGCTGATTTAGTTGGCGGGATGAAATACCACCATAGCGATTTGAGAAATGTCTTAGAGCGTTCATCCGCTCGCGAAACAACCATGCGCGTTGCAGTGGGCGCACTGTCTAAACAAATTTTAGCAGCAGTAGATATTGATATTGCAAGTCATGTAGTGATACTTGGAGGCTTGGAAGCTTCGGTACCTGAGAATTTAAGTGTTAAAGAAATTAAAGAGAAAACGTCTGTTTCGGAAGTCAATATGGTTGATGGAACGATTGAGGAAGACGTGAAGAACTTGATTGATCAGACGAAAAAAGCAGGAGATACCATAGGCGGAGTCGTAGAGGTGCGGACAGACAATGTGCCAGCTGGGCTAGGCAGCTACGTTCAATGGGACCGCAAACTGGATGGGAAAATCGCTCAAATTATGATGAGCATCAATGCCTTTAAAGGGGTGGAATTCGGGATGGGGTTCCAAGCTGCTCGTCAGCCTGGATCAACCGTTATGGATGAAATCGTTTGGGATGAAGGATACAGTCGAACAAGCAATCATCTTGGAGGATTCGAAGGTGGGATGACTAACGGGGAACAGATTATCGTTCGTGGGGTCATGAAGCCGATCCCGACATTGTACAAGCCATTGATGAGTGTAGACATCGATACAAAGGAACCCTATAAAGCAAGCGTTGAGCGTTCTGACAGCACGGCCGTTCCAGCAGCTTCAGTTGTTGCAGAACATGTCGTTGCCACAGTTCTAGCTCAAGAAATTCTAGAAAAATTTTCATCTGATACAATGGATGAATTAAAACAAGCAGTGGCAGAATACCGTGAAGCAGTTAAAAATTTTTAAGGAAGAGGGGACGTCTATGAGAAAAAAAGTGTTCGTCTTAGGACTAGGATTAATCGGCGCGTCCCTTTGCAAAGCAATCAAGAATCCTTCGATCGAGTTATACGGATGGGATTACTCAGAAGAAACTCGAGAGATTGCTCGCAAAGTTGGGTTGGTTGATCACATTGCTTCTATTAAAAGAGCATCTGAGATGGATATCATTATCTTAGCCGTCCCGATTTTATCTACCTTGCATTACTTACATGAATTAGCACGTTTGCCATTAAAAAAATCTGTCATCGTAACAGATACTGGCAGTACAAAACATGAAGTAATGAAGCTAGCTAAAACGCTCCCTTTTACTTTTATTGGCGGGCATCCTATGGCAGGCTCGCATAAATCAGGTGTAAAAGCAGGCAATCCAAATCTCTTTGAAGAAGCTTACTATATTTTGACACCAACAGAAGGAACAAATGTTGAACCATTGATGGAGGTACTACAACCGACTCGAGCAAAATTTGTTGTGATCGAACCTGACTCTCATGATGAGATCGTTGGCGTATTGAGCCACTTGCCTCATATCGTGGCATCAGGTTTGGTGAGAATGAGTGATCAATTATCTGACAACCATCCTCGAGCAACACAACTTGCTGCAGGCGGTTTTCGAGATATCACACGAATTGCTTCCTCAGATCCACAAATGTGGACCGATATTTTACTGACCAACCGCTCTACCTTGTTGGACTTGCTGACTGGTTGGCAAGAGGAAATGTCTCAGATACAAAAAAGTTTAATAGAAGAAGACCAGCCAGCAATTTATGACTTCTTCAGCCAAGCGAAACAATCCCGAGATACGTTACCAACAAAAAATCAGGGTGTTATTCCAGCATTCTATGATCTTTATATCGATATTCCTGATATTGCTGGGGCAATTGCGAAGGTAATGACAATCATCAGCGAGGCAGATATCTCAATTATCAACTTGAAGATTCAAGAAACACGGGAAGATATTTTTGGCGTTTTAGAATTATCCTTTAAAAATCAAAAAGACTTGGAAAAAGGGCAAAGATTAATTGAACAAGCAGATTTTCGTTGTCGCAGAAGGAGCTAAACAAATGAAACTACTGAAAACAAAAGCAGGCTTAAAGGGGACGCTAACTGTCCCCGCAGACAAATCGATCTCTCATCGCAGTATCATGTTTGGAGCGATTAGTCATGGGAAAACAACGATCCACAACTTTTTGAGGGCAGAGGATTGTATGAGTACTGTCGCCGTTTTCAAAGAACTGGGTGTTAAGATTAAAGAAGTTGGACAAGATATTCATGTTGAAGGTGTCGGCTTTCAACAGCTAAAAGCACCGAATAAAAACTTAGATGCTGGAAATTCCGGCACAACGATGCGTTTAGTCTTAGGTATTTTAGCGGGTCAGCCTTTTCACTCACAAATATCTGGAGATGCTTCGCTGAATCGGCGCCCGATGGAACGTGTCATGGGGCCTCTTAGATCAATGGGAGGGGAGCTGCAAGGACAAGAAGGCAGTGAATTTCCACCTATTGATATACAAGGGAAAAAGCTATCATCGATTACCTATGAAATGCCGATTGCTAGCGCGCAAGTAAAATCCGCGATCCTTTTTGCAGCACTACAAGCAACGGGAACAACAAAGATTATTGAGAAAGAAAAATCACGAAACCACACTGAAGAAATGATCAAACAATTTGGCGGCACTATTTCTGTTAATGATAAAACGATCACTGTACCCGGTGGACAACAGCTTACAGGACAAGAAGTAACTGTCCCAGGAGATATTTCATCAGCAGCTTTCTACCTTGTGGCAGCCAGTTTGATAGCCGGCAGTGACCTTCATTTAAAGCATGTTGGAGTCAATCCTACTCGTACAGGAATTTTAGATGTTTTAAAAGAAATGGGAGCAGATATCGTAGAAACAGCGATTGATCAAAAAAATCAAGCGGCAGACTTGGCAATTAAAGCAGCACCGCTAAAGGGTGTTGCAATCGGTGGCGAGATCATTCCTCGATTGATTGATGAATTGCCGATTATTGCTTTAGCAGCAACTCAAGCACAGGGAACGACTGTCATTCGTGATGCGCAAGAACTAAAAGTGAAAGAAACAAATCGGATTGATGCGACTGCCCAAGAGTTGAATAAATTAGGGGCTAATGTAGAGCCTACAGAGGATGGTTTGATTATTCATGGACCAACCAAATTACATGGCGGTGTTGTAGATAGTCACGGAGATCATCGGATTGGAATGATGCTTCAAATCACTGCGTTATTAACAGAAGAGACTGTTGAATTAACCAATCCAGAAGCAATCAATATTTCTTATCCAAACTTTTTCACTGATCTAGCGTCTTTAATTTAACCTTTTCTATGATTAGAAAAAATCGGGATTTTTACTTATTAATAAAAATTAAAAAATGAATGGAGAATGTCTAATGGAATCAATCGTCTTAATCGGCTTCATGGGAGCTGGAAAAACTACTATTAGTAAAGAACTTGCCGCTACGTTAAATGCCCGTGTGGTGGATATGGATGATGTGTTGGTTGAACGGATCGGTCAGCCAATCAGCGATTATTTTGATGAACATGGGGAAACATCTTTCCGACAACACGAAACCAATCTCTTAAAAGAAGCATTGAATGAAGAATCCATTATCGCTACAGGTGGAGGCGTCATTTTGCAAAAAGAAAATCAGCATGTGTTATCAGATAAGCTAGTCGTTTACTTAAAGGCAGATGCCAATGTATTAGTCCAACGTATTCGGGAAGATAAAGTAAATGTCCGCCCACTGGCGATCAAGAACGATGATGGTGACTTAAAACGCCTATTCTTCTCTAGAGAGAAATTATACGAGAAATTGGCGAAGATCACAGTAGATACTTCTCAGAAATTACCTGCGGAAATCGTCAATGAAATTATCCATCAGGTAGAGGTCGCTTCCTAATGAAAGTTGGCTATTTAGGACCGCGCGGCTCATTTACCTACAGTGCGGCTGTCAATTTTTTTAAGGAAGAGACATTGCTTCCTTACGAATCGTTGACTGCATTATTAGAAGCACAGCGAAAAGGAGCTTTGGATTATTGTGTGGTACCGATCGAAAATACGATTGAGGGGTCGGTGCTGCCAACATTAGATGTGATCTTCCAAACGTTGCCGACGATTCAAGCGGAAATAGTTTTACCGATTCAGCAGCAGCTGATGGTCCATCCTGTGCATAAAAATGCCTGGCGAGAAATAGAACTGATTTGCAGCCACCAGCAGGCATTGGCGCAATCACAAGTTTTTATAATGAATCATTTTCCGACAGTTGATATCGAGCAAATTGGCTCCACTGCGCAAGGTGCTCAGAAGGTTGCAGAGAACCCTGATAAAAAATATGCAGCGATTGGGCCCAAAGCGGCAGCGGAGCAATTCGGATTAGTCGTTGTTCAAGAAAACGTGCAATCAATCAGTGAAAATGAAACGCGTTTTTGGGTACTTGGCGAAAACGCATTGTCTAGCATACTACCAAAGGGGCCAAATAAGGCGACGATACTTTTCGATTTAGCTTCAGATCATCCTGGGGCTTTGTATCAATGCTTAGAAATTTTTGCTGCTGAAGAAATCAATCTAACAAAAATCGAATCTCGTACACAAAAAACAAAATTGGGTGAATATTTTTTCATCATCGATTTCGTAACTCCAAAAGAACCAAAATTGACTAATGTACTGGAAAAACTAGCGAGGCAGCAGTTTCAAGTGACGCTGATTGGCGACTATCCGACGTACCTTCCAAAAGTTAGAAAATCTTAGTAGTTAAGGTTTTCTAATTTTTTTTGAGAAAAATAAGACAAAGCGTAGAGGATTTGCTATTTTTATACTAATAGTAATGAGATGAAGAGGTGCGTTATGAGCCGAATGGACAAATATAAAAAGATTCACGATGAAAGTCAAAAGGAAGAGAAAAAACCTTTGGGCTTTCGTCGTGAGGTTACAAAGGACCACCCCGTCGAATCGAACCGGTCCGATCATCAAGAAACCTTCAATGAGGAACCCAAGAACTCCTCTTATACACCTGAGGAGGAGTTTTATTACGAAGATCATTATCAAGAGCCTAAAAAGAAACGATTGAGTATTAAATTTCCGACGGTGAAAAATCCTTTCAAACGTAAACAAAAATATCCAACAGATTCCTATGACCAGCAGCCAAAGAAGAAGAAAAGAAAAAGCTGGCGTCGTATCGTTGTCATTCTTTTAGTTGCTATTTTAGGTTATTCTGTCGTTGCTTTTGGCGTAGGAAATTTTGCCGCAACGCATGATTCTTCTATGCCGAAAATGGATACACAGGAATTTAATGGTGCGACTTCGGAAAATGGGAAGAAAAATATTTTGCTCTTAGGCAGTGACACACGTGATAACATCAGCGGGCGTTCTGACTCCATGATGGTTCTGCAATTGGGCGGTTGGGGAAAGCCTAAACTAGTCTCCTTCATGAGAGATATGTACGTGGACATTCCCGGAGTCGGTCAAAATAAATTAAATGCCGCTTATGCTTATGGCGGAGCCGATCTGGTCCGACAAACTTTAAAGCAAAATTTTGGAATTGACTGCCGCTATTATGCCATGGTTGATTTTCAGACTTTTGAAAAAGGGGTAGATGCGCTATTTCCTCGTGGTGTATCCATTGATGCCGAAAAAGATATGAGCTCCTATATTGATGCACCAATTAGTAAAGGACCTCAACGAATGGACGGGCATACACTGCTAAATTATGCGCGTTTCCGTATGGACGAAGAAGGAGATTTTGGTCGTGTCCGTAGGCAACAGCAGGTTATGCAATCTGTCTTTGGTCAAGTGGCTAATCCGTTAGTTTTATTACGTGGACCATACGCTGCAGGGAAAATTTGGGGATATTTATCAACAGATATGTCAAATACGTTTGTATTGGGAAATCTCTTTAATTTCGCGAAAGCTGTTGGCGGAATTGATCGGTTGACACTGCCCGTCGATGGCTCATGGTCTTACATCGATACGAGTAACGCTGGGAGTGCGTTAGCTGTCGATACTGCTGTAAATGCGCAAAAGGCTCAGGAGTTTTTAGGTAAGTAACACAATTCTAATTCCAATGAAACTGAGAGTATGCTATATTATAATTATTGTAAATTTTGATTGAAACGAGGAAACGATTATGAAATTAGCGATCGTGACAGATAGTACCGCCTATCTGAATGAACGCATCCGCAATCATAAAGACTTATTTGTTATCCCGATTCCTGTCATTATTGACGGGCAGCCTTTTGAAGAAGGCATTGATATCGGCTACGAAGAGTTTTATCAAAAATTAAAAAGCAGCAGAGATTTTCCTAAAACTTCACAACCTGTTTTGGGAGAAGTTTACGAATTATATCGCTCCATAAAAGAACAAGGCTATGATACAGTTATTAGTATTCATTTATCTGAAGGGATTTCAGGCTTTGTCCGTACATTGACCGCAATCAAAGAAGATATTAAAGGTCTGCAAGTTATTCCTTATGATTCAAAAATTACCAGTGTTCCAATGGGCTATATGGTGGAAAAAGCGCTGGAAATGAGCGATAATGGCGAATCTTTGGAGGAAACACTGCGAGCAATCGACGATATCCGAGACACGACCAACGCTTACATTATCGTGGATGATTTAGACAATCTAGTTCGTGGCGGACGTCTAACGAATGGTGCGGCGATCATTGGTGGATTATTAAAAATCAAACCGATCCTGACTTTTGAAGATGGAAAAATCGTTCTTGCTGAAAAAATTCGCTCTTTGAAAAAAGCCTTACAACGTACAGAAGAGATCATTGAAGAACGACGTCAAGAAAATGAAAAAGAGCTGCGTATTTTCGTGATCCACGGGAATAACCCCGAGCTCGCACAACAAGAATATGAGAAACTTAGTCAGAAATATCCTGAAGCAAGTATTGATATCGGTACATTTGGACCGGTAATCGGGACTCATTTAGGAGATAAGGCTATTGCCCTTGGCGTAGCGAAATAGCAAAAAACTCACTAACTTTGTTTAGTGAGTTTTTTTTACAGCCAGTAAGCAAGTGTTTGAATGTAAGTTAGTTGCAAAAATGAGAAGAATTGCGTATTCTGGCATCATTAGTAGTTTAGTAATTTACTAAACGAGTACTTATTGTGAGGAGGATATCGTATGAAAATACCAACAAATTTAAAGCATAAACCTGTTTTTCTCGTGGAGGATTACGATAAAATAGATGGCCATAACGCCTGGGACAGTGATGCCAAGGGTCTTACATTAGGATTGGCACAGTGGAACGACCGTGGTCGCGTGGATATCTCAGGGAAAGTCTGGCGTCACACAGGGGAAAAATGGTCACGTCAATCAGAAGAATTACCTATTACCCGTATATTAGACCTGGCTATCTTAGTTGCTCAATCTAGCATTTATCTTCAGGATGCATATCGATATGAAAAATTTTATGATCCAGAAAATCCAAAAGTAGAGATTCTTGGGCTTCAAGGCGGACGAATGGAAGTAAAAGTGGATACTGAAAATCCTAAAATTGATGAAGACATCGTCTTATTCAATGACACGATGAACAAAGACGGCGACCTGATAGCTCAACGTTATCGTACATTGAAACGTTTATTAGACGAATTGGGTTACTAAATCAAACAATGAGGTGAGTTATGATGGAAATGCCTTTTGTAATAACAGAAGGACGGAGATTCACTAAAGTCGAAAAACAAATGATCTGGCGCAAACCAGCCAGTCATAAAACTAGCCAAGAAGAACTGCGAATTGCTTCGGAAATCAAGCTGAACTGGCTTGACCCTGAAATGAAAATTATGAATGTTTTATTAGAAGGAGATGCGGGTTCTGGTAAAACACAGCTTGCACGCGCGCTTTCGGATGATTTGCAGTTGCCTTACACAAAAGTAACTTGTTTTGCGGATATGGATAAGACAGATGTTTTCGGTGCCTTGCTGCCTGTTGTGAGAAGTGATGATGAGGACGATCAAGAGTTGTTAGAAGCAATTTATCAAACGGATTCATTGCAAGAAGTATTGTCTGTCATTGAAAAACATTTTCAAATTGACAGCGATCAAGCAAGAGCGCGATTAAGTACATTGATTGAACGAATAGATCATATAGAGAGCTCGACCACTTTGGAGTACAAATTTTATCCTTCTGAGATCGTTCGTGCGATGCAAAAAGGCTATTTGTTAGAAATTCAAGAACCGACAGTGATACGAGATGCTTCTGTGCTAGTCGCTTTGAATTCCGCATTAGAACCAAATGGGCTATTGAATATTCCAACTGGAATCATTCGCAGACACTCTGATTGTGTTGTCGTTATTACCACAAATCGAAATTATCAAGGAAATCGTCCATTAAATGAATCACTAAGAGACCGAATGCAACACGCAGAAAAAATGGATCTGCCGTCCATTGAGGTAATGATTGCGCGGGCGATCGCCAAAACCAATTTCGCAGACCAGGATTATTTAGAAATTATGGCGGAAATCATTCGCTTGCTGGATGAAACAGCAAAGGCGAATGCAATCAAAGGCGTCGCGGGTATGCGCTCTTATTTCTTTTGGGTCAATAGCTTAAAACAAGGACAAGATCCATTAGAAAGTATTTTTCCAAAAGTACTTTATAAATTAACAACGGACGAAACAGAGTTAAAAATTTTGCAAGAGGCCTTGGAACAAAGCAGACTTTTAACAGAACTACAGCAAGTTAAGAATCAAAAGAAATTGACAAAAGGTCGAAAAATCAGTCAATCCGAAGCGGAACAACGAAATATTTTAGAAGAAGCGGAAGAGGCAACACTGACAAGTGAGCCTACAGAAGCTTCACTTCCTAAAGAGCCGGAAATAGAGGAAGCGGAAGAAATAGCTTCTATTGAAAAAGAGCAACCAGAGGCAGGAACGATCGCCGAAGAGGCTGAACGTGAGGATGCGGAAGCCCAAAGTACAACTGCTTCAATGGATGAGGAAGAAAAAATAGGTTCTGCAATGTCGCTTGAAGAAATGGCAGAGATTGATAGGAATAAACGTAAAGAACTAAATCGTGAGATTCGTGAAAGTTTGAAAGAGACAATTCACGCAAAAGAAGGAACGATTCTTCATCGCCCAGCAATCAATCAGGAAGCGATCCAACAAGGACAAGAATTAACGAAACAGGTCTTGCCTGAAGTCGATAGCCTCAGCCGTGTAATCAATGATTTATTAAATAAAGAGGTCAGCAATGATTATGCCAGCAACAAGTATTATGGATCGCGATTCAACGCTAGTCACGTGGCTTATGGTGATTTACGTAATTTTGATAAGAAGAATCCTCCCGATGAGCAGCCTTCGTTGGCTTTAGCGGTCAGAGTAGATGAATCGGGATCAATGATGCGTGATGACCGGATCGAAAATGCGAAGTTGGCTGCTGTAGCTCTAAGTCTTTTCGCTGAAAGAACGAAGATTCCTTTGATGCTCTATGGTGATTCGGCAGACCTTAGTCAACGAGAAAAAACATCCATTTATTCATACAAAGAGTTTGATGATGGCTATGACTTTATGGCCGCTAAAATTTCCACTATGAAGCCGCGGCAAAACAACCGCGATGGTGTCCCTTTAAAAGTATTAGCAGAAAAATTAAGTCACCAATCTGCCGATACAAAAGTGCTGCTTTCAATCAGTGACGGGCAACCGAAAGCATTGCCTGATTATACAGGAAATAAAGCGAAGCAGGATATTCAAGACGTATTAGACGACTATGAACGAAAGGGTATCTTATTCATTGCCTGTGCGATAGGAGAAGATAAGGAACAATTAAGAGATCTGTACGGCGACAATCATTTCGTTGATATTTCTGATATTTCGACATTGCCTCAACAACTTCTTCAATTGATCGCGCGATTTGTATAATAAAAAAATAACACAACGAGTCTCTAATTCACTCGTTGTGTTATTTTTGATGTTGCGGCTTATTCATAAGTGGCACGCGGCCCACCAATATACTTAGGTCGACTCCGCAAAGATGTCACATGTGCACCGCCTAATTCCTTAATCGATGGACGAACAGGAACTTGTACATATTTTACATGCATGCCGATAGAGGTGTCGCCAATGTCGATTCCTGCTTGTGCAACGATGTGCTCCACTTCAACCGGGTCATTGAATTGCTCGAAAGCAGCGACAGAACAAGAGCCGCCAGCATGCAATGCTGGCTTAACTGAAACGATCTCCCAATCTTTTCTATCGGCAAGCGCGCGCTCGACAACCACCGCTCGATTAATATGTTCGCATCCTTGCACCGCTAAATAAATTTCCTTAGGATCAAGAACTTCTTTTAAAGCTTCAATGACCCATTGGCCCACTTCTTGGCTTGAGTTCTTTCCAATTGTTCCGCCAACGATCTCGCTTGTAGTACAGCCTAGCACGAAGGTATCGCCAGCTCTTAGATTCGCAGCATCAAGCACATCATTGGTAATTGTCTTCAGTTGCTGTTGAATACTTTCTTTTTCCATTTTAGATAACTTCTTTCTATTTAAATTGAGGATGACGCAAAACTCTTTGTAAGGCATGGTAAAGGGGAACCGTCACTGCAATACCGAAGATATTCTGAATACTATTTCCTGGTATCGAAGCCAATCCAGCAGGCCAGCCAAATAAGAGAGCCGTAGCGAACGCGTAGCCAGCGATCATAAATACGCTCGCCAATAAAAATCCAATTGCAAGGCTTCTTTTACTCGGGTATTTATTATAGAGGTACCCTAAGATAAATCCTTGAATACCGTGAATAATAATTGAAAAAATTGCCCACTCTGGATAACCTGAAATCATGTCGATCAGACCACCGCTCAGGGCGCCAACTAGAAAACCGCCACTCGGTCCGAAAAGCAAGGCAGAAGCATAAATTCCCACCTCACAAAGTGTCACAAATCCCTTTGTAGCAGGAATTGGAATGATGAATAGTAGTGAGAGAGTGACCGTCAATGCAATCATCATCGCAAGCTTAGTGAGCTCTTTTGTTTTCATGTGAAGACCTCCGTTTCAATGCGCTCTCCGAACCAGACATTTCCTTCACCGTTTTTTAGGGGGAGGCCTTTTTCGATTCCTCGATACACATAGTCTTTGCTATTTTCAATCGCTTCGATCATTGGTTTGCCTGACACTAAATTCGCTGTGATGGCAGAGGCCAATGTACACCCGGCGCCATTAATAGTCGGAGTGATTAATTTAGGTTTAGTGAAGGAATGGAATTCATTTCCATCATAAAATAAATCTGACGCAAACGCTCCAGAAAAACGTTCACCGCCTTTGATTACCACTGAGTGTGCACCTAAGGAAAGAATTTTTTTTGCTGCATGCTTCATATCCTCCAAGGTTCGAATGGTTTGCTGACTCAATAGTTCTGCTTCCTTCAAATTCGGCGTAACAATGGAGGCAAAAGGGAAGAGCTCGATTAACTTCGCTCGATAACTGCCATTGTAAACATCGTCGGTTTCCTTAAAAGCCATTACAGGGTCTAAAACAATTGGTCCATCGAAGGCACGCAGAAAGGCCTTCACGATTTCTAAAGATTCCAACTGGTGAACTAGACCAACTTTCACACCGTTCAATGCAACGTTTTTTTCTATTGACTGTAACTGATCACGGAGCAATTCAGATGGCAGATCATTTATCTCAAAGTGCCCATCTTTCTCGACTGCTATACAAGTGATCGCTGTCAACCCAAATAGCTGGTAATTCTCGAATGTCTTTAGATCAGATTGTAAGCCGCCGCCAGCTAACGTGTCTGACCCTGCAATAGTCAACACGGTTTTTGTCATAGAATAGCTCCTTATGTTTTTTGTCATTATTGGTATGCCGCTTAAAGGGACATCTTTAATGATTTCAATTATAAAGGGGTGAGGATAAAAATAAACAGCCAATTGGTTGTTTATTAGCTCATCCAATTCTAAGTGCAAATAGTTGTTCCGCGAAAAGAAATACGTTAGCATGTGGATGAGAAAGGGGATCATGTTTATGAAAATATTTGTAGCTGGCGCCACTGGAAGAGTTGGCGAAGAATTAATCAACTATTTAGTGAAACAAGGACACTTTATTTATGCGGGGGCACGTCATGAGGAAACGCTTGATGACAGCACTTCTGTAAAACCCGTTCATTTAGATTTACACGGTAGTGTTGATGAAATCGCCGATACCCTGGGAGATGCAGAAGCCGTCTATTTCGTTGCTGGATCACGAGGAAAGGACCTGCTTCAAACTGATTTATACGGCGCTGTAAAATTAATGCAAGCCGTGGAGCAAAAGGGGATCAAACGCTACATTCATTTGAGTTCGCTTTTCGCTTTGCAACCTGACAAATGGAGCGACACATTGACTGACTATAACATCTCAAAATTCTTCTCTGACCACTGGTTGATCGACAATACAAACTTGAACTACACGATTTTACAACCAGGCAGCTTAAAAGAAATTCCTGGCAGCGGAAAAATAACAACCAATGTCAAAGAAGTAACCGAAAACGCCCTTGAAAATGTATCGGCGGTTTTAGCAGAGTTGCTTGAACAAGAAAACACCTTTAAAAAAGTAATTTTGATGGGGGACGGAAACACACCCATTAAAGAAGCCATCGAATCATTATAAAGAAATAAAACCACTTAGACAGAACGCCTATCTGAGTGGTTTTCTCTTTGCATTATTCAGACGAGGCGAAAAATATTAAATAATTTCTTAGTTTTTCTATTAACTTAATGATAAAATAGAGACTGCTAAAACTAGAATTCGTTGATTAAGGAGAAGCCTTATGAATCTTCAACATATCCATGATTCCACGATCGAAGAGGGGGTTCAAATGATTCGAAAAAGAAAAATTGCGAAATACTATATGAAGGAACAGGGGTTTTCTAAAAAAGAAGCCTACGAGACAGCGAAAAAAACACAACCTGAATTTGTTCAAGCACGCAATACATACCTTGCTTTGTTCAATGAAGCCAAGCCTTTGTTCGCTGATCGAAGCAGAAAAGAAAAAGCGTTGAGAGTTTATCAAGTTTTCAGTACAATCGCTTTGATTTGTTTTGTTCTATGGTTATTCAATAATGGCTATATAAATGGCTCCAGTGTGACAGATAATTTTTTATTGATCGGTTTAGTTATTAATCTGGCAATAGCAAGCTATTTTGATGAAAAAGTTACTGAACGAATCCATATAAAGAAGACCACCGAGCTGTTGAAACATGCTCCCGAGGCAATAGATAAGTTGGCGCAGGTCGAAGAAATCAAGCGCACCATTTTTCGGGCTGAGTATCGAGGAATCAAACTTGTCCAACAGCAAAAGGAAGAAGCAGCTGAACATCCAGTAGAAGAACAGCCAAAAATACTTTCACTAGAAAAGATAAGAGCCTTGCGCTCAAAAATAAAAAAATAGCCAATTGCGCAGAATGAACGCGTAGATGGCTATTTTTGTTTTGTCATTTTGAGAACTAGTATAAGCAAGCATGCAGAGAATCTGTTTTAAATTTCACATGAGGGCAAAATCTTAACTCAAGAATTTCCATGATGCGATCAAATCTAAAATAAATGGCATTATCAAAATGATCAACGATCACTTTTAAAAAATAAGTAAATGAATCAAAGATAAAAATGATTTGATAATAAAAAATCCGGCAACGAATTAAATGTCGATCGAATCTAAATAAAGTCATTTAGAAAAATCTAGTAATAAGAAGTAAAAAATGATTGAAACTTAAAAAATACATGTAAAAACTAAAAAGAAGACTAAAATGATCTGGAGTCGGAAATCGATTGAATCAGGAGCTTAATTAGATATGAACTGATAGTTTTATACTATTTAACTTTGTTTAATGTATATTATGTAAACTAAAATAAAAAATTTAAAGCTGACTGAATTTAGTCAGCTTTAAATCTAGTAATAGAAATGAATCCGTTTATCGTTTGCTTTCTTGCAGCATCTTGGACATATTGCCATAACCCAACTCATGGGCATAATCTTTTGCGGATTTGCCATAATTATCTTTGATATCTGGATTTGCCCCGTGTTTAAGTAATTCTGAGACAATATCTTGGTAAACTTGCGAACCGTCTCTTAATGCAACAGCTTCAATCAATGCTGTGTATCCATAGTTGTTTTGATGATTGATATTCACATTTCCATCCGCTAACAGCAATTTTACATTCTCGAGATGGCCTTTTTCAGCAGCTGGAATCAACGCATTGCCACCAAAACGATTTGTGATTTGTTGATTCGGCTGACTATGTGACAACATATATGACAAAATTTCAGTTCTACCTTCTGCGCCAGCATAAAGATACGCGCTGTCTTTCTTAGCATCCTGCTTGTTGACATCAGCTCCAGCGTCTATCAAGAGTTTTGCGAGATCGATTTGATTATTATGAACCGCAATCAGTAAAGGGGTTTCTCCATTCGCGTTCACTTCATCAATCATATTTGGGCTTGATTTTAAGATTTCGGTCACTTTTGCTGTATCATTTGCTGATACGGATTGAATCAGGCTTCCTGGTACGTTTGTCATTGACTGTTCCTCCTTTGATTGTGTTGTGTTCGTCGAAGAAACGAGTGACGAGGTAGAATCTTTCGTTGTTGTTGATTTAGAAACTGCTTTTTCAGCAGATGATGAGCTATTTGCTGCGTTATTATTTTGTGATGCTTGTTGGCAGCCACTCAAAACGAATAATAAAGCTGTAATTGCTAATATTTTTTTCAAGAGACTCCTCCTTCTCTATAAATATTGTGTTTATAATTCACCTGTTAAAAATTGAGCCTTCCCAAAACCGAAGCTTCAATCCTCATCTGAATTGACTGTCAAATTGATCATGACATCTTCAGCTCTTATTCCGACCTGTTCATTTAATTCCCGAACTAATTCTGAATAGAAGGCTTTTTTCTCTTCTGTTGTTCGTGGTCGAGTCGTCAAGCTGAAAACAAGTACTTGGTTCGTCCGATCGAACCCTAACCCCGTGTCTAAAATTTGCATTTCGTGAGGTTCATGCTGTGTAACTATCTGATAGCGATCCCCCGATGGTGCGTGAAACGTTTCTAACATCACGTGATAAGAGATATCCAGGATTTCTTTGATCTCCTTATCTGTGCGTCCTTTGATCATATCGATTTTCATTAACGGCATTAGAGCATCCCCCTTTATTGTATTCGCTGATTATATCATTTTGAAAATCGTTCAGTGAAATGGAAGCTCTCACCTTCAAAAGACTAAAGAAATTCTTCAAAAGTCATTGATTCTTAAGAATTATTTATATTCGGATTAGAATCTGTTTGGGATATTGATATATCAGCATTTTTGACTGGGTTCAGTTTGACCTTCACTCGAAAAACCGATAAACTATTTAAGAATATGGAAAATAACTCTAAGGAGCATGCAAATGTCTCATTTAAAAAAATATAGTCAGTTTATTAAAACACGAATTGGTTTTTTCAGTTTATTGCTTGGTTTATTATGGCTGAAAAATATGTTTGCCTATGTCATTGATTTTCATTTAGGCATACAAAGTCTTATGCAATTTATTATTTTGATTGTAAATCCATTGAGCGTCTCTATGTTATTGCTCAGCATTGGCCTGTTTATCAAACGATCGAAAGTCGCGTATGGAACCCTTTTTGTCATCTATGCGCTGCTGACCATTTGGCTCTTTTCAAATGCAGTGTATTACCGTGAATTTACAGATTTCATTACGATCAATACGATGTTGGGCGCGGGTCAGGTTTCCACCGGTTTAGGTGAAAGTGCTGTTCGTCTCTTTCGTTGGTATGATGTGTTTTACATTTTAGATTTGATTGTAATCCCACTTCTGTTGTTCAAAAAGAAGATTCCTATAACAGACGATTATCCAAGATTTCGACAGGCGGCGGCTTTATCAGCCCTTTCTCTCTTGATCGGAAGTGGAAATATTTTCTTAGCCGAGATCGATCGCTCTGGCCTGCTGAGTCGGCAATTTTCTCGCGAATATTTAGTAAAATACTTAGGTGTAAATGCCTTTACCCTTTATGACAGTTACCAAACATATCAAAATAACCAAATCCGCGCAGAAGCTAGCCCAAATGATTTGAAGGAAGTACAGAGTTATGTGAAAGACCATTATGCAAAACCGAATGATTCCATGTTCGGCGTTGCTAAGGGAAAGAATGTTGTCTACATCCATCTGGAAAGCTTCCAGCAGTTTTTACTGGATTATCAGCTTACGGATGAAAATGGCGTCAATCATACAGTGACCCCTTTCTTAAATAGTCTTTATCACGGGGAAAGTACCTATAGCTTTGATAATTTCTTCCATCAAGTCAAAGCCGGTAAAACATCTGACGCTGAAACGTTGATGGAAAATTCCTTGTTTGGTCTAAACCAAGGGGCATTATTTACGCAAATGGGCGATAAAAATACTTTTGAAGCAGCACCGAATATTTTAAAACAAAAAGCGGATTATACGTCAGCCGTGTTCCATGGTCATTCAGCTTCTTTCTGGAACCGCGACAAAACATACAAGCATTTAGGGTTCGACTATTTCTTTGATTCTTCTTATTACGATATCAACGATGACAATTCGTTTCAGTATGGCATGCATGACAAACCATTCTTGAATCAATCTGTTCAATATTTAGAGCATCTACAGCAGCCTTTTTATGCCAAATTTATTACGGTTTCAAATCACTATCCTTATTCTCGCTTTAAAAATGAAGAAGACGGCTTCCCATTAGCGAATACGAAGGATGAAACCATCAATGGGTACTTTGCTACAGCCAACTATTTAGATACAGCGTTAAAGGAATTCTTTGATTACATGAAAGCCAGCGGTCTATATGACGACTCGATCTTTGTACTGTATGGCGATCATTACGGAATTTCTAACACACGAAATAAAGATTTGGCGCCGTTATTAGGAAAAGATTCGGATACGTGGACTGATTATGACAATGCGCAATTGCAGCGTGTTCCTTTTATGATTCATGTACCTGGTGTGACAAATGGCGGTATCAATCATACTTATGGCGGCCAAGTCGATGCACTCCCTACTCTGCTTCATTTATTAGGTCTTGATTCGAAAAATTATTTGCAATTAGGGCAAGATTTATTCTCGGCAGACCACAAGCAGGTCGTTGCTTTTCGTGATGGTGATTTTGTTACCCCTGAATACACATTCTATGGCGGCAAAGTGTATGACAATCAAACCGCTCAAGTCATTAGCGAACCAACTCCTGAGCAGGAGAAATTATTTGTCGAGCTCAATCAAGATGTTGATCAGCAATTGATCACTTCTGATAAAATCACGAATGGTGATCTGTTAAGGTATTACCAAGATAGCGGATTGACCTCTATTAATCCAAATGACTTTGACTACCGTGATCAAAAAGCCCGATTAGAAGAAATCGAGCGCCAAAAGGGAGCAAATTCTTCTAGTCTGTATAGTGAAAACAATCAAAAGTCAACGGATGGTCTTTATAAGACGAAAACCTATCAGCAATACGAATAATTCAAACAGACCTCCAAATTTTATTGGAGGTCTGTTTTTTAGTTTTGTTGTCTTTTCAGCGCTTCATTTCTCAATTTGCGTTGTGCTTTTTTTGATCCACGATCAATGTCTCGTCGTTCCTTCCGAACGTGGAAATCTTCGAATAGGGTTTCAAGGTCATATTCTACCGGATAAAGTTCTGCCGCTCGAAATTCAAGTGCGATTCGTCGTTTCGGAACTTCAATAAATTCTCCATCGAGATACACCTTTACGTTCTCCGAGAGAGGCATTTCCTGATAAACTAGCGCAGATGTTTGTTTTTCTAATAAAAATACCTTGTCTCCTTTGTAATAACTTTTTTCGACGGTCTCTGATTTTTCATTTTTAGTATTACGTTTCTTTTTCACGCTTATTTTATTCAGATCATACGTACGATCTGAAAAGTAACGTTGTGCCTTCCCGAGAATTTGATCGGAAATAGCCATTTTTTTCGCAATCCATAGCGCATTGCTTTCCCCCGTTTGGCCAATCAATAACCGATACTTCGGAGTTAAATGCTCTGCGTCAAAATCCATAGCTGCTGTAATAAAATCTGGGTGCAGCTCTGCAAATCGTTTAATCTCACCATAGTGCGTCGTCGTGATCAATATGCTGCCCTTTTGATAGAACTCTTCCATGATCGCAATCGCGAGTGCAGCCCCTTCATTTGGTTCTGTTCCGCTGCCCAGCTCATCCAATAAGATCAAACTATTTTTTCGAGTCACTCGAAGAATCTCAGAGATGTTTTGCATATGACCAGAAAATGTACTTAAAGCATTTTCTATACTCTGGGCGTCACCTATGTCAACGAATAGTTGATCGAAAATTGCGATTTCTGTGCCCTCTTTTGCCGGGATCTGCAAGCCGATCATCGTCATCAGACTCATGAGTGCAACAGTCTTTAATACGACTGTTTTTCCCCCTGCGTTCGGACCAGTGATCGTTAAGCCGCGATATGTTTTCCCAATCGCTAAATCAAGAGGCACAGCCTTCTCAATTAATGGATGAGTTGCCGCACGTAAATAAATATAGCCATCGTCATTTAGTTTAGGCGTGATCCCTTTTAGTTCTCGACTGAATTTTCCTCGAGCAAAAATATGGTCAAACTCTGCAATGATCTCAATATTTTGATGAATCGCAGGCAAAGCTTCTGACAGAATACCTGTTAACGTTGCTAAGATTTGATAAACTTCGGATTCTTCTATCATCTTATGATAAACCAATTGCTCATTCCAGCGACTAACACTGTTAGGCTCTATATATGCCGTAGTCCCTTTACTAGAAAGCTCAACAATGGTTCCTTTAACTTGCTTCTTATAGGACGATTTGATCGGTATAGTAAATACGTCATTTCGTTTTGTAATGATTGCTTCTTGTAATTTTTCTTTATTTTGGCGAACAAATTTTTTCAGCAGGTCCTGAATTTTGTCTTCCGTTTCAGCAATATCGCGTCTTGCTCTTCTTAATTCTCTGCTTGCGTCATCAATGATTCGACCATTTCGAATCACCTGATAGATCTCTTCTTCAATCTCATGAAAGTCATTCAGTCCTTGACCATAACGATTTAACAGCGGAGCAATGCTTTGATTTTTTTCAAAGAATTGCCGAATCAAGCGTAGACTACGTAAAAAATCTGCGTATTCCATAAGCTCCTGTGGCGTAAGAACAAACCCTTTTTCAAGTTGATTGGTCACATGTTCGATGCTTTGCAGTCCCATAAATGGCACGTGGAGATTACTATCGAGCAATTGCCTAGCTTCCGTCGTTTCCGTCAATCTTTTTTCTACAACAGACAACTTTGAATGCGGCTGCGTGTCAGCAATTCGTCTTTTCCCAAAGCTGCTGATGGCGTAACTGCCTAGTTGATGTTTAATATCGGTAAATTGTGTTTTAATGTATGTTTCGTTTGTCATTCGTCTCTTCCTTTCGATCGAAGAGATACCTATTCCAGCTAGGAAACTTAATAAGGAATATTATTGAACTGAACACTCCATTTAAAAGCAACTAATTCTTCTAACGTAAAGATTCCATCATCCTCTTACGTTAACAGTCCCACTGGATATGCTAGACCGCACATCGGAAGTCGCAAAAAAAGCTGTGAAGATTCCTCTTCACAGCTTGAGTTCAATATCAGCAGCGTTGATAGGTATCATCTAATTTGGCACGCGAAATAAACCTGTACGAACAGAAATTTTTCGCTATTAAGTTACTCCAAATTAAATAATTACACTCACCAAGACACCTCATAATGATTATTAAGTTTCCTTATAATCAGTCTAACGTGACAAATTAAATTTGTCAAATTGGCTGAAGCTTTACACGATCGTTGCCGGTACTGGTTTTAGCCCATTATTGATGAAGTATACTTGGTACCATGTCAAGAAGGTATAGATCGTCCAAATCTTACGACGGCCATCCGCTGTTCCAGCGAAGTTGTCATCCAATAGTTTCACGATTTTTTCTTGATCGAAGAATTCTTTTACAAACTCTTGAGTGAACACGTCACGTACGACCTTGTAATATTTCTCTTCACGCAACCAGTCTTTAATAGGAACTGGGAAGCCAAGTTTTTCACGATTGTACCATTCTTCTGGTAAATGACGCGCAGCAGCCTGACGGAATGCGTATTTTGTATTTTCAGCATTGATCAAATATTTTGTAGGAACGATTTCAGACACCTTCATTAGTTCTTTGTCTAATAATGGTACCCGAACTTCCAAAGAGCTAGCCATGGATAATTTATCAGCTTTCAATAAAATGTCTTTTGGCATCCATTGGTGCATATCTAGATACTGCATTTTTTTGATTTCAGACATGTCCTGAACTTTTTCATAATGCACATCCACGATGTCTTTGATCGTAGGACTTTGCTGGAATTCTGGTTGCAAGTATGCCACTGCTTCGTCTTCTTCAAAGACTTTGGCTTGACCAATAAAGAATTCTTCGGCCGGTGCTAAAGAGGTATACAAGTGCAACGCACCTTTAAAGGTTTTGCCTTTTAATCCCTTAGCGATCGAGTAGCGCATGCCCTTTGGTAATTTTTTCAATCCTTCAGCAACGACTTTCACTGCTTTTGACTTCGTATTCATCCCATACGCCTGATAACCAGCAAATAATTCATCTGCCCCTTCACCACTTAGTGCGACACGTACATCTCGACTAGCAAGTTCTGCCAAGAAATACAATGGGACACACGAAGGGTTTGAGTCTGGCTCATCCAAATGATATTGGATCAATGGGAAGTATTCAAACGCTTCGTCTCCAGTAACGACGCGAGACGTATTGTTTAAATCAATCAAATCAGCTAATTTCTTTGCTTCGATTGATTCATTATAAGACTTGTCGCCAAAACCAATCGAATAGGAATGTTCTGGTCTCAAGACAGCAGTAACATAACTCGAATCAACACCTGAAGACAAGAAGGAGCCAACTTCAACGTCTGCGATTCGATGAGCTTCGACTGATTTCACAACCGTACCATCAATCAATTCAACCGTTTCTTCCAGCGTCATAGTCGTTTCTTGTTCTTTCACGTCCCAATATTGTTGAATGTCTAATTTTCCATCTTTATAAATGAAGTAGTGTCCTTCTTTGATACGGTAAACATTTTTAAAGAAAGTTTCATCCAAAGCAGAATATTGGAAGGTCATGTATGGCTTCAAAGCTTCCTTATTTAGTTCCTTCACAAAATTTGGGTGTTGTAAAAAGCTCTTGATCTCAGAACCGTACATAAACGTACCATTCATCAAAGCATAATAAAGCGGCTTGATCCCAAAATGATCACGGGCACCGAAAAGTTCTTGTTTTTTAGTATCCCAAATCACGAAGGCAAACATTCCACGGATTTTTTGTAATAAATCCACTCCGTATTCTTCATACCCATGTAATAATACTTCTGTATCAGCATGCGTTGTAAAAATATGTCCTTTAGCAATCAGATCTTCACGAATGCTTTGATAGTTGTAGATTTCACCATTGAATGTGATGATTTTCGTCTCATCTTCATTTTTGATTGGCTGCGTCCCACCTTCAAGGTCAATGATGCTCAGACGACGGAAACCCAGAGCGGCCCCTTCATCAATAAATTGTCCCGCACTATTTGGTCCACGGTGAACAATCGTATCCATCATATTTTTAACAATTTGTTCTTTTTGCGTTGTATTTGAACGATCAATAAATCCTACAATTCCACACACAATCTCTACCCTCTTTCAAACATGGTAAACTGATACTCTTTCATATCAACTTTCAAAGTATATCATAGGATTAAATTAGTTTCACGAGTTGACGCAATTTCCCTTTAAAAACACCATTAAAAATTAATTTTTTCCAAAGGGAAATACTTATTTCTCACTCTTTATAAAAGAGAAACACAAAAAAGTGCTGCACCAATTTTTATTTGGCGCAACACTCGTTGTTTCATTTCGATTTAATCAGTGATCGTCAACGGAACTAAGAATGGATAGCTCCCAAAAAACTCAATCAAGGATTTATTTTTTCGATCGGTGTTCAATTTCAAACTGCTCACCTGATTTTCGTTGTTTTGGTTGATCGTTACTGTCTGATTGCCATCTAAAACAATCAAGTAACTGGTTTCATCGATCTTTTTGAAATCATAATTTTCATTGTTCATCGTAGTAATGAAAATTTTGTCCAATACATCGGTCGGTGTCGTATGGTGAAGATCTACAGCAACATCTAGCGGCTGACTGTTGTCTAATAGATTTTCGTCAAAATCAAACCCAAGGTCCTTCATATGAGCCATGACATCGTTCATCTCACGACTGAACATTGAATTTTGACCACTCGTATAAATATGTTTGTTGTAGCAATCTTTTAGTAAAGTTAAAACCGCATCATTAAGAACGCGAACGCTCATGGTCGCGGGATATACTTCCATCAATTTGATCTTTTCACTGCGGAATCTGCCATCAGACGTCGGCATCATGAAACTAAAATTGATTTCATTTGTACTGGTCAACCGATAAGAAAGATTAAAATGTTTGCTTTCCCAAGTTGAAAATTCATTTGTGGAAAGATGCAATTCATGGTTCTGCAACGGTTTGATCAATTCAAAGGTGAAATATTCCAGCAGCGCGCCCTTAGCGATCGCTGAAGCAGAAAGTGATTCTTCAATAAAAATTTTCTTAAAATAATCAAGTAATGTAGGAAAATCAGATTCCATCAAAACCTTTCTGAATTTCAAATCAGCAATCTCTTTTTCCGCATCATCAATCAAGTTCAATAGATCTTGATAATTTTCTTCACGGTTATCGTAATAATTCAAGGATGAATCGCTCATAGGCTTCGTTTGAGGCGAGGATTTGAATTCCTCGGCTGCTTCACCGTTGCTGTCTTCAGGATGGAGAATCTCTTTTTCTTTAATATTCAACCCGGGCTCCTCGGAATCGACTAATGTGTCATAGATTTGATTGATTTTGTTTTTTTCTTCAGTCATTTATTCCGCCCCCTTAGTTAAAAAATCATGGATAAAGTTCTCCAGTGCAGCATCCATTTCTTCTAATCCACCAAATCGTTTCTTGATTATACGCAATTCTTTTAGTGCGATAGCTTGTTCTAAAGAAAGGTCCGCAATTCGATTTTTAATTTCGATTTTTTTCGATTCCCCGGACAATTGATCTCCAACAAACGGTGTCCATTGACCGCGTTGTTGTTTTAAATCAACGAGCTTATCATTGATCTCGTCAATCTCTTCTTCGATCTTTTTCCGGTTCATGAAGCTTTTTGATTCTTCTAGCTCTGCTTTAAGTTTTTCCTGATGCGCAATTTTCCCGCTCAGTTCTCGCAATTCAGATTGCGCAGCGATCGTTTTTGCATCAAAATCATCTTGTTGGTTTTCAAGCTCAGTTAAGCGCTCTTTGTACTCTCCTTTTAAAACGCGTTCCCATTGTTCGCGAATTTCAGGGAGTATTTTAATCGTCGGTTGTGTGGCATCTACTTGCAGTACTGCACGATCTCGATAGTAACTGCCCATTTGATAATTTAACAAAATAGGAGAGACGACATCCCGCATGATCATAAATGGGAACGTCCGTTGAATCTCCTGATCCAATTTACTTGTCAAGAAATTATCAATTTCATGATTGGTATTGCTTGATTGTTGAATTGCAGGAGGCAGTTCATTCCAATATATTTGATACACATCGCCCATGTGCTCGGCTTTCATTGCCTCTTCTAATCGCTTGATCTGCCCCATCAACCCACCTAACACATCGGAAGCAGATTCCTTCACTGAATCGAAGGATGTATCAGTTTGAAGTTCTTCCTGTTTTTCTGGAGTCTCCATCTAAGACCCTCCTTTATTTTTTTGATTAATAATATAATAAATATTACCATATTTATTCTTGATTCAATTCGAAACAGAAATGAAGCGCCATTTTCATGTTAGAATTGAAACCCACTCCTCCATTTTACCCTAGCATGACCGTAATGATAAGTATAAACTGTTAGAGAAAGTAAAAAAAGATTGTGTCCTTGTTAAAAAATGACACAATCTTTTTAATTAATTTGTTAATCCACTAAAAAATCCTTTGATTTGTTGCCATAGATTTGTAAAGAATCCTTGATTGTCTTCCAACGTCCCCTTTAAGGAATCTCCAAACTTCCCTAATTGATCCGATACTTTATTGACTGTTCCTTTAAAATCGCTGCTGATTTTGTCCAATTGTTCGATAGATTCTTTATCTAAGACACCGTCTGTTGTTTGGTATTTTTGAGCCAATCCAACCAATTTATTGATGTCGTCCTTTGTGACGTATTGAGACAAATTATTTTTTTCCAGTGCATCATTGACGATTTTTTCAACATCAGCTTTTGTCGCTAATTCACCTTGCTTCTCTTTCAAATCAGCAAGCTCTTTTTTTATATCGACCAACGTCTGATTTAATTGCGCCTTATATGCTTCATCCGCCTTTTCCTTTTCGCTGTCTGATAAGTTTTGATTTTGGCTTTGCTCATTGGCTTTATTCACGACAGATTGTGAGACATCCGAGGTCGTGTCCAATTCAGTTTGTGCCAGCTGAGCACGTTGCGGATCAACGGTTTCCCCATTTGACTCAAAGGCTTTATAAACGCCCGTCAAAGCACTTTCTCCCGTTACCTTTACCACACTGGCTACTTTAACGGTCGCATCAGTGATCCCTGCTGTAACCAGAGGATTCTTGTATTGATCGGCCGTAATTTGTGTGATGTTTTGCGGGGTCAAAATTTGAACATCGATTCCTTTCCCTTGATCCTCGCGATTGACAACTACCGAGCTCAACATCACGCTGTCATCCCCACTGCCATAGCCTAAGTATTTGACTAAATCTGCTCCTGTGGCAGTTTCCATCTTCACGTTCGTTTGATTGATGCTTAATTTATTCATTGTTTCATTTAGTTGTTGTTGATTTAATCCAGCTCCGGCCACAAAGGTTGGTTTGCCCCAACGCTCATTGATTGCACCATCATTGGATTCTGCATGGGCAGTTGTTTGCTTGAACATTCCAACGCCCAATGATAGTCCTATGCCTGCTAATATTGCGTATTTATATAATTTCATTATCGTGCCTCCTGTATCTTGATAGTCATATTCTAGCTGATTTTCATTCTTTTGCTTAATCAGAACCTTTTCTTTAAGCAATTATTTACCAACCTTAAACTCTCTTAATATTTTACTCAGTCTAAGGTAGGAGGCATCTGCCGGTTAGTTATGCTTTACAAAAAAGAACTTTCCAACACAAATAATTGGAAAGTTCTTTAAAACCTATTTTTCCTTAGTCGTGAAATGAATCTTGTCCTGATCGTCACGTTCTAAGTATGTCGTTTCTTTTAAATAAGTGAAGTGTAATTCCTTAATACTAGAATCCTCCAGCATTTTTTCATACCCTTCGAAAATTGCCCGAATGTATTGTTTATAGGCTTGTTTTTTTCGTTGTCGCTTGTTCATAAGACACCGTCCTTCTTGGATATCTTACCAAGCATCGGTCATTCAGACAAGTATTTTATTGATAGGTTTGGTTTAAGTAAGTCAACAAGTCTTTAGAAAGATCTGTCGCGGAAGTACCTTCTGGTTTGTTCTCTAAAAATTCCAACACAGAATAATTTTGCTTTTCGGGATCAAAAGCATATAAGAAGCTGTTCTCTTGTCCCTTTTCATCTTGCTTTTGCTTAATTTCAGCAGTCCCAGTCTTTGCTGCTAACGGTATATTCAATGCTGCCAAGCTATGAGCTGTCCCATTCGGATCACTTACAACGGCTTGCATGTCTCCTGTAATCGTTTCTGCCGACTCTGCTTTAATGACATCCTTCTCGTTCTTCGTTTCCTTATCAGCAAGTAGCTTTGGATACACCATCGTTCCCTTATTTGGGAAGACGGAGTAGGCAGCCGCTTGTTGAATAGGGTTCAATAGCAACTGGCCTTGTCCATATCCTGTATCTGCTAATAATATTTCTGAGTCAAAACTCTCTTTGCTGGAAATCTGTGCTTTATCCATGGCGATCGGTACATCTAACGCTTTTCCAAAGATAAATTTATTCAAGCCTTCACGGAATGTTTTTTCGCCCATTTTTAGTGTTTCTTGAGCCATATAAATATTGTCAGAATAAGTCAATGCCGTTTTTAAATTCACAGGACTAACATCTGAGACCCGTGTGACTTGATAAGAACCCCAAGAGCTGTCCTTTTGCCACTTCAATCCGTTAATCGCCAATTCTTCATTAGGGTTTAACGTTCCAGCATCCAATCCTATCGCCGCCGTGATTGTTTTAAATGTTGACCCAGGTGCATACCCCGTGGCAAAGCGACTCATAAAGGGTTGGTTTTTATCATTACTATACGCATCATAATCCGATTGGCTAATACCATTGGTCATTTTATTAGGATCAAAACTTGGCGAACTGGCAGCAACCAATAGATCGCCTGTTTTCGGTGCCATAACAACGCTTGAACCTGCATGACCATTTAATCCGTTGTAGGCAATCTGTTGTGCACGGCTATCGATGGTCAGTTTGATGTTCTCGCCATCTTTCTTTTCAATTGTCTGCAGCACTTTCTTTTCTTTTCCATCTTTATCTGTAATTGCCAAAGAGCCGCCATCTTTTCCTCTTAGCTGTTTATCCAAGGCCATTTCTAATCCGCTTCGACCAATCAAACTATCGCTGGCAAGATCATCGTTTTTCTTCATATCCTCTGCGGTAACCTTGCCGACATAGCCAATCAATTGAGCTGCGGCCTCTTTTAACGGATACGTACGGCCGGTCGTTTCTTTGACTTCTAAACCATCCGGCGTTTCTTTAGGCGCCTCCGCAGTCGTTTTCAAAGGGACAAAAAAGTCTTCCTGCACCCACCCTTGAGATAAAGCGGCATCCACATCTTTAGCAGTTAGGTCTAAGCTTTTAGCGATCGCATCAATTTTCGCAGTACGTTCTTCTCCACTGCCAAGGTTTTTAGGCACGATCCCTGATTGGAACACTGTCCCGTTGGTCGCAAGACCTTGCCCACTCCGATCGAGAATTTCACCACGCTTTGCAGGATCAACTAAGTAATTGATTTTATCCTTACCAGACATACCAGGGAAAATTAAGTTTGGCTTCCAATTGATTTCTTTTCCACCGTCTGTTAATGTTCCAGAATATTGTTGGTTTTTTAATTGTCCAAATCCAGTATTAACGGATAAGTTATAAGAAAATTGAAGATCCCCGCCTTTTTTTTCTACCTTCAGATCATTCATTTTAATATTGGACGCATTGATTCCCGAATAAATTGATTGGTATTTTTCCTCTACTTCTTTTTTTGTATAACCACTATTTTTCAGTGAATCCGCACTTAAATTATTTGTTAGCTCTTTATAATTCCCTTTTTTTAACTCTTTAACAAAAGCCTCTACTGTTTCTTGGCCTTGCTTTTTCACTTGACTCGCTTGGTAGGCGCGGGCTCCAAAAAATCCAACTACGAGTAATACAAGGATACTGATAATAATGATTGGCCATTTGTTCATTTTCTGTTTCTTACGTGTGCTTCTCTCCATAAAAGAGTTCCCTCCCTAGCATCTTTTGTCCTCTTTCTTTATACTGTAAAAAAGGACGTGTTACTTTATGAATCATTGTTACTTATTTATTGGACCAAGTGGTTCTGGAAAAACCACATTAGCCGAAAAAGCCTTTAATCCAGAGCAAAAAATTATTTCTTACACTACACGTGCTCCTCGTGAAAATGAAGAACACGGCCGCGACTATTATTTTGTTTCGAAAAAAGAATTTAAGCAAATGGTCAATCACGATCAATTTGCTGAATATGATGTTTATGACGACCACTTTTACGGCATTGCCAAGTCAACGTTAAGCGAGGCTTTAGCGATCGGTGACTGCTACGATCCCATCACAACGACAGGATTTATTAATTTATATCGTGTATTTGGTGAACAAATGGTCCCAATTTGGATCAATATTTCTAGAGAAACCATGATTACTCGCCTAGAAAAAAGAGCTTCTGCCGGAGACTTAGAACGTCGTTTAGCGATTTTCCAAGAGGATCAGGAAAGTTTAGAACGTTTAAAAAAGTTTCCCAATCTAATTGAAATTGATGGCGAAACCTCACTAGATAGTATGCTCAGCCAACTAAGACAGGCGTTGAAGTAACTGAAATGCTTTTCGTTCTCCATGTTCAAATGGGAAATGGATCATTCCACAATAGGTAAATCCGCACTTCTCAATCAACCTCAGCATCGGCTGGTTAGCTGGATAGGTATCAATGCGAACATCGCCATAACCTAGAAATTGCGCTTGTTTAATTGCTGAATCCAATAACGCTTTCCCCAGTCCCATTCCGCGGTGTTTTTGAGTGACTGCTACATGATGCAAAGAAACATAAGGGTTGTTTCCTTGCCACTCGCCTTCAATTGCTTCATAAATAGGATCTTTTTCAGCAATTAATGCGACAGTACCTACGATTTCTTCCTCTAAAGTCAGTACATAGCTGGCTTTTTTTCTTATGTCTTCACGTATTACAGCTTCATGAGGCTCATGACCATCTTGCCATTGAGGTGACCCCTGCTCTTTCAAATAGTTCTTTGCCTGTTGAATGATTGCGTTAATCGCAGGAATGTCCTCCAACGTGCTTGGACGCAAAACAAACGCGGGATGCGTTGGTTCATCTGTCTTTGCTTCATCGCCAAACGACAAGATCGCTTTGGCATCTTTTTTCCCTAAAAACCCACCTAAGAGTTCTCCCATTTGTTTTGCTTGTCTAACAATAAAATCTTCATCTTCGTATCCCATATGTTTTCCATCCCCTCTGCCAATGTTCTCCTTTTTCCAAAAAGGCGCCAACCAATTCCAAGTGATGCGCCAAGGACCACTTTTTAATTGTGCCCAATCCCGGAAATTTTTTCATTTCCCGATAGTGCAATAATTCTTCCATTCCTAAAGTCAGTAACAACTGATCTTGATTTCTCGAATACCACTCTGAAAATTTCTCCAATGCTTCAAAAAACTTCCCTGCCTGATCTTGTGCATTCTCATTACTATCGGATACAAAGTGCTTTACTCTTAAATTAAGATACGCATCAAAATAGCTTATGTGTATAGCAATCGCACGACTAGGTCCACCTTTATCAAAATAGCGGCTGCCCTCAATAGTATAATCACTAAAACCTTTTGAATTTGTTCTTAAATAGAGATGCTCGTCACTATAAAAATCATCTATCTTTTCTCCATAATCTGCAACATTTTTTTGTGATTGAAAGGCTTCTCTGAGTAATATTTTATTTGGTACTTCTAAAACTCTAAATCTGCCCTGATCAGGGATAATAGATAACGCATCGTCGCTAGTTTTTAGCTTTTCGATCTTTCTTGGTGAATGACTATTAAATAGATACAGTTCCCCCTGGAAAAGATTATCCTGTGTAATAATTTCTGCTTTTTTAACGCTGGAATTTTCCTGTACCGGCCAATCGAATCTTTTTTCATCGAATAGTTTTGCTGTGCCAACCTGCGGATTCATGATCAAATAACAAATCAGCTCTTTTTTATCGAATAATTCAAGTGTTTTTTTCAGTGTAGGGGAATCTCTAACAGGTTCAATGATCGGTCGGATTCTGCTCGACCAACGTTTCTCCTGGATCAATGTAGAGACCGCTAATAAATCAAACTGTTTCCCTCTTAAGTATGGATAGTACATTCACTCACTCCAATGGCTCAGTCGGCCGACTTCGAACATGACGTTCTCGGCGTAAAAATTCATAATCCTGTTCTAATGCCCGTAATTCCTCTTCAAGACTTTCAATTCGCGCCTGTTGGACATCCTCGATGAAACGCTGATAATAATTGTTTTCCTGTAAGCTATCCTTTTCATCCAAGCGGCGCCGTAATTCCTTATACAGCTGCTCCGTTGAGAAAAAGCTTGTCCCATAAGACATCCGTTTTGCTTTTCGGACTTCTCGGAACAAAGAGGCCATGAATCGTTGCGTTAATGCCGATTCCTCTACCTGAAGCGCGCGTTTCATTGGCTTTTTGGCGATAATAAATGTTCCATCAGCGGGTAGGTCTTCTGCTTGAGTATAGGGACGATAGACTAAAACGCCGATCTCTTTGGGGATATCGTCTTGGACTTTCTGATACAGCTCTTCAGTCAAAACGAAGTAATTATAGTGTCCAATAAAAGATAATTTTGCCTTAGAGTAAAAATCAGCTTTAGTTATTTTTAGCTCATAACAGCGCCATTCCATCTCACCAGGTTTAAAAAAACAAGCCAGCGTATCCACGATTCCTTGTTCATCAGGCATGGTCACCTCTTCAACGACAATCCCGCCAAGATCCATGCAATAATAGTAAAGTGCGTTTTCGATTTTTTGTGTCAATGTTGTTTTCATTTTCTCACCATGGGAACGTATTTTCGTAAACTTTAGCATAACTCCACAAAAAAAAACAGAGGGTACCCTCTGTTTTAAATAAAATATGAAAGATCACTAGCTGGACTTGGATAAGCAAAAATGTATTTTTCAACTTCTTCATGTGTCATTTTTTTCGTTAAAATGACTAAAAGATAATTGATCACTTCATCTGCTAACTGACTGAGACAACTAATCGCTACAATATTTTCTTCTTCATCGTAAACGATTTTTATTTTTGCTCCTTGATCGTTAATCCGGTGATACGTATACCAGCTAGACAAGTCAGTGGTCTGTGAATGGTATTTCTCTGGATGATCAGCGAGTTCCTTTTCGCTCAAACCAACCCTTGCCAAGCGCTGATCCCCGAAAACGATGGTAGGAATCAATGGGTATTCGATGGCTTTTTGCTCATCACTCATCGCGCCGACGACATACCCTGCTTCAAAGCCAGCAACTGGCGTTAATTTAGGCTGGAATCTTGCTACAACATCGCCACAAGCAAAAATCGTTTGTTTTGTTGTTCGTAAATGATCGTCGACTTTTATGCCTCGTTTGTCATATTCGACACCGGCATTTTCTAAATTCAATCCTTCGACATTTGGAATACGTCCGGTAGCACCGATCACCATATCCGTGATTAATTCAAAATCTTCTCCTGTAACACGATAGTTTGGATGCATCAATTCTACTGCTTTTGTGTCCACGTTAAAATGGAACGTGATCCCATCAGCTTTCATATGCTCGACCAGGTCACTGACTAGTTCTTGATCAAAGCCTTTTAACGGACGATCGTTGTGATGAATGATGTGAACGTCTGAACCGGCTGCATTTGCGATGATTGCTAATTCAAAAGCAATGTATCCAGCACCGAGAAAAGCAATTCGTTTAGGCAGATGCTCGAGTTCTAAGAAATCTGCGCTGCTTTGCAATAACTCTTGTCCCTCGATCGGCAAAACCGCTGGCCGCTGCCCGGTAGCAATCAAAAATTGATCTGCTGTTAAGGTTTGGTCATCAACAATGATTTTATGCGCATCAATAAAACTAGCTTGCCCCTGATAACGTGTAATTTCTGCCGAATCCAATCCCTCTTTCGTATTTTGCGGAACAGAGTCGGTGTAGCTCCTCTTGAAAGTCATTAAGTCTTCCCAAACGATTTTAGGTGTTTGTTCGAACCCTTTTCCGATCATTGTTTCAATTCTTTTTTGTGCTTCAACACCGCTCATTAGCATTTTCTTTGGATCGCATCCGCGGTTCGGACAAGTTCCTCCCCACAAATCAGACTCAACGATGGCAACTTTTTTTCCTTGTTCCTTTAACGCATAGGCGGCCGTATTTCCTGCTGGACCGCTGCCGATCACGATTACTTCATAGTTTTCCATTTCCTTATCCCTCCTGACTCAAGAATCGGAAGACATCACTCCGATTGATTATCCCAATTATTTTTCCCTCTCGCTTCATGGCGAAAGCATCATGGCCAGCTAACAAGTCAAAAACTTCGCTCAAGCTAGTATCAACGGTCAATGCCGTGAGTGTAGGATCAGCCACTTCTGATTGCTGGTAATAGCCGCCGTTATACAGCGCTTCTAAGGTTTGGGTATACACTTCGTCGGTGGTTTCATCAAAGAATTCTTCCACGAACTGATTCGCAGGATGTTTCTGAATCTCTTCAGGCGTATCACACTGAATCAGTTTTCCTTCATGCATCACAGCGATCCGACTGCCGATTTTCATTGCTTCCTTCATGTTATGTGTAACGAAGATCACGGTATTCCCTAATTTCCGATGTAGTTCCAAAACAAGATCTTGCAAACTTGCACGAGAAATCGGATCAAGTGCACTGAAGGGCTCATCCATCAAAACTATGTCTGGTTCTGAAGCAAGCGCACGGATGATCCCAATTCGTTGTTGTTGTCCACCTGATAATTCACTAGGCATCCGATCTCTAAACAATTCTGGGTCCATATCGACTTCCTTCAGCAGCTCATCCACTCGTTTCGTACGACGACCTTTATCCCATCCAAGCATTTCAGGGATGACTTCGATATTTTCTCGGACAGTCATCGTTGGAAACAGCGCGATTTGTTGAAGGACATAGCCAATCTGCCAACGTAATTTTTGAATATTGTAATCCTTGATTCGCTTCTCTTTGAAGTACAAATCGCCATTCGTTGGTTCGATCAATCCATTGATCATTTTTAAGGAAGTCGTTTTCCCACTCCCAGATGGACCAACTAATACAAATATCTCTCCTTTTTTAACAGAGATATTTAAATCTTTTAGAACAACATTTCCTTCGAATTCTTTACTTACGTCTTTAAACTCTATAATCGATTCCATCTATTTCTCCTCCCCAATGATTTTCTCTTTCACTAAGAAGTCATGGGCAACTTTCGCAGGCTGCTCTTTTTTCACATTGACTAGGTAGTTCATTTCGATCATTTGATCTTCGGTGATTTTCCCAGACAATCGGTTCAACGCCTTAACAACATCTGGATGTTCATCAGCGAAATCTTTTTTCATCAAAGGTGCTCCTTGATAAGGTGGGAAAAGATGCAGATCGTCCTCTAGCGTCACTAAGTCATATTGTTTAATCTCACTATCTGTTGAATAGGCATCGATCACATCGACATCCCCGTTGTTGATGGCTTGATAGCGCAAGGCTGGTTCCATACTTTGTACAGAGCTTAACTTCACTCCATATTTTTCTTGAATCCCGCGATACCCATCTTGCCGGTCAATAAATTCTAATGTAAATCCGGCTTTTAGTTGATCTTGTTGCGCTTGTAGTTGGGAAATCTTCGTTATACCGCGTTTTTCAGCTTCACTTTTCTTCATCGCTAAAGCATACGTATTTTCATACGCCATTGGTTTCAATAGGCGCATGTCGAATTGAGCATCCAATAATTTATTTGCTTCTTGATATGTTTTCTCGGGTGACAATTCATCTGGCATATTCTTCGGTACTTTAACCAGGCTTTCTAGTACGGTTCCAGTAAATTCGGGATAAATATCAATTTGATTGCTTTCTACCGCGCTGAACAAGAAACTTGTCTTCCCGAAGTTTGGCTTCAAATCTACATTGACCGAAGAATCCTCATCCTGAATGACCTCTTTATATATATTGATCAAAATATCTGGCTCGGAACCAAGTTTTCCGGCAATGGTGACTGTTTCTGTTCCGATGGGGTTCCTTTGAGCAAAGAAAATGCCGCCAATACTTAGACAAATGATTCCAAGAGTAATCAAAGTCACTTTCCCACTGCGATTTTGTAAAAAGCGGATCAGCGTACTGAAAATAATCGCAAGTAATGCGGAACTAATGGCCCCAATAAGAGTCAAGTTTGGATCGTTTCGATCAATCCCAAGTAAAATAAACGTACCCAAACCACCGGCACCAATCAAGGCAGCCAATGTCGCTGTCCCGATAATTAGTACTAGTGCTGTACGTACACCAGAAATAATGACCGGCATTGCCATGGGTAATTCTACTCTCATCAATTTGCGCATACGAGACATTCCAAAAGCGTCTGCAGCCTCTTCAATAGAAGGATCAATTTCTGCTAGACCGATATACGTGTTTTGGAAGATCGGCAGTAGCGCATAAACGACCAATGCGATCAATGCTGGAACTGTACCGATTCCAACAAAAGGGATCAGCAATCCCAGTAACGCAAGTGATGGAATCGTCTGTAAAATACTCGTTATCTGTAACACAACTTCCGCCATTTTTTTTCGTTGACTCAACAAGATCGCCAATGGAATAGCAATGACGATCGCAATCAACAATGCACTCAAAGAAATGGCTAAATGTTCAAAAATTGCTGATAATAGCTCTTCTTTTCTTTCACTAAATGTATTGATTAATTCATTCATAAATTATCCTCTCAATAGTATGACCTGTTCTCAGTATAACTTAATCAAAAAGGGAGACAAAAAGATTGGCTTGAGTAAAAGTAGTATAATAATAAAGATCTCTTAGTAAAGGAAGCGATAAAAAGATGAAAACAATGAAAGAATTGGAAAATATCCAACGTAAAAAGCAAGAAAAAACCTATTCCTATTTAAATTCCCATCATTACAATTGGTTTAAGGCAATTGACTTAAATCTATTAAACAGTGATGGGTTTACCAATTATTTCCTACGAATCAAACAAAATGAACCCGCAGTTTTTGAAGCATTGCAAGAAAACGTGTTGAATGCTACAATTATTGGGTTTCAAAAAGATTTATCTGACGAAGATAGCTTTATCTTATTGACAGCAAGCTGGGCTAACGGTTTCGTCCCTGAAAAAGCCGCCTCCGCATTACAGGATTTTGAACGCTACTTGATCAATTACACCATTCAAAAAGACCCATTGCTTGGCATCAATCAAATGAATGCTGATTTTAATCAAGTATTGATGCAGCATTTCCCGAAAGTTCGTCGCCAAGATTTGCGTTTGATTTATCGTTTACTGTTGCTAAAAGAAGCATCACACGATGAGATTTCTGAAGAATTAAGTACATTGAATGAACGCTCTCGTACTCGAACTGAAAACATGCTGGCCCTTTTTCAAGCCATTTAAAAAAGAAACGACCGTTAAAGTCGTTTCTTTTTTATAATAGATAATTATTTTCCTTCGTGGCTAGTTGTAGGCGATGCAGCTCATACGTAGCATATCCTAAGACAACCAATGGTTCCTTTTGACAAAGTGCCTCTGCTTCTTCATAGCTAGCTGCCTTAAAAACAAACATACCTGCCATTCCGGGATAACCCTTGAATGCTCCAGCGAGCTCAATATGGTTTTCCTCGTCTAAACTTCTCAAATTTTCAACGTGCTCAATGACACCAGCTTTGTTTAAGCGCCGGTACTCCTTTGTTTTTTTTATCATCATGACGTATACCCACTCCTTCATGCATTTCCTCCTTTTATTCATATATTTTTGTGATTTTTAATGCCCGCATTCTCAATTCTTCACGAGCTTCTTTAGGTTCAAGAACCTCAACGTAGGGACCGTAAGACAACAGCCTAAGATACGTCCATTCGCTCAATGGATACTGAACATTCACCAAATAATCGTCATTCGAAAGGTGTTGAACTTGATGCTCGTGAAATTCATCAAACAATCGATGGGCTATTTTTTTTGAGAAAAGCAACGTAAAATTTATCCACTCCGTATCATCTTTCCTAGTGTTTAAGGAAAAATCATTAGGTAATGACCGTTCAAAGGTATTTGATAAAACGATTATTTTTTCATACGAGATAACCGAAAAATTCTGATTGCTTGACTGTAATGACAGTAACCAACAATATACCAGGCATGAGATTTAAAAAGTAAGCGCAACGGCTCGACATTTCGTTTAGAACTCGTTAATTCAGAATTAAAATAATCGAATGTCAAAAGATGCTTTTCAGTGATCTCTTTTCGTAATTCGGAAAGTGTTACTTTTCCGTTTCTTCGCTGCCCCAGTAGCTAAAATCAATCTCTAGCCATTCCTCTGTCGGCGGCTGATTAAATAATGCGCCAATTTTATTTAATACATGCTCCGTCTCAGGATAGTTTGCTGCATCGAGAATCTGAAGTCCTTGATAGACGTACATTTTTTCATCAGATGTCAGGAACGATTCATCTAAGGTAAAACCATCCATCAACGAGAGCCCTCCTCCGAATCCTTTTTTTGAAAGAATTGGAATGCCCGCTAATGACACCGTCGTGATATCTCGATAAATCGTTCGTGTCGACACACCAAGATATTCTGCCAATTCTTTGGCAGTGACTCGTTTGTGCCTGACAAGATAAAAAATCAGTTTAATCAATCGTTCGATCTGCATTTTCCTGTTTCCTTTCGATGACTACTATATCAACAGTAATACGACAACAAGCTGTCATATAAAAAAAGAAAATAGGTAATCAATAGTTACACTTCATTTTGCGACAGTCTTGCGACAGTCTACTGATTTCCTTATCAATCAATAACAAGGAGAGCTTCAACGCTTTGATTCTTTCTTCAGATAAGGTAATTTGTGCTTTTCTATTTTTCCCAAGAGATTGTTTTTCTTCTAACGAAATAAGCGCTTTCTCAATTTTGTGTAATGTTGACAGTAACGATTTTTTTGCAGCTAAATAGTCAGTTAGTCCATAGTTATCCAACCTAAACAACTCCTTTCGATTATTATACAAAAAAGTCTCCTCTTAATGAAAGAGGAGACTACGATCTTATTTAATTAACGGATACCTAAAGCAATCCGTGCATAACGGCTCATTTTATCGGTCGTCCATGCTGGATACCAAACAAGCTTCACTTCTACATTCGTGACCTCTGGAATCTCGCCTAAAGCGGATTGAATATTATCAGTTAAGATATCTGCCAATGGACATCCCATAGTCGTTAATGTCATTTTAATTACCGTGTTTCCTGTTTGTTCAAAATCTACTTCATAGATCAAACCAAGATTAACGATATCGATTCCTAACTCAGGGTCAATGACTGATTCTAAAGCAGTTAAAATAGTTTCTTTAATCTCTGCTACTTCTGCATCGGACCATTTTTGTGTGTTCTCTTCCACTTGTTCCACTCCTTTCGAGTTTCAAGAGTATTTTACTCTATCTTTTAGTGTTTGTAAATGAGAATTGAATCCCTCTTATTCTCATTTAAGAACTATTATTTAGCGATTTGTGATTTTTTTAATAAATTCTGTTCGTCTTGGGTCAAGAATGAACCAACAACTGAATCTGTTGCAACGATATTAGTAAATGAATTCGGATCTACGTCAGCGACGACTTGTTTTAATGTATACAATTCATAACGAGTAAAAACAACCATGATGACTTCTCGTTCAGTAGAGCTAAATCCTCCTCGCGCAGGAATTACCGTCAGCCCACGCAATAATTCTCTGCTCAGGACTTCAATCATGACTGCACTATTTCCAGTATTGATGAACGCCGTCATTTTTTGATGACTCGTATGGACATAGTCGACAACAGTACTCATTGTGAATATCGTGATGATCGTATAAAGCGCGCTCTCCCAAGTGAAAAAGAAACCAGCAACTATTACAATCACACCATTTAGGAGCATCATATAGTTTCCAACTGTACGCCCTGTTGTTTTAGATAATAATAAGGATACGACGTCTAAGCCGCCCGTCGTAAACCCAAATTTTAGCGAAAGGCCCGCACCGATTCCGAGCATGACCCCTCCGGTGATCGCATTCATTAACACATTATCAGTCACTTGACCGACCGGAACCAATGTCGTAAAAAAAGACATGGAAATTACATTTGCAAAGCTCAAAATCATTGCTGATTTTCCCAGTCTTATGAATCCTAAGACGAATACTGGAACATTCAGAAGAAAAATCAATATTCCGGTGTCGATAGATAAACCTACATTTGATAATAAGTGCTCGGCAATTTGGGCGATCCCGGTCATCCCTGCTGAAAAGACATTTGCTGGGATCAAAAAAAGATTTAAACCAACCGCTCCGGTCAAACCAGTAAATAAAATGACAAGGATTTTTTTTGCCAAATCCTTGGATGTATAATTCATAACCTTCTGCATCCGATATTCCCCCTTTAATTCAAACCTATAATAGAGTAACAGGTTCCATGAATATTAATCAATCGTTTTCAATCACTTATTTGAGAATAATCATGGCTTTCTTAGCATTTTTTGATAAACTAAAGAAAAAGCTTTCGGATACTGATTTTATTCATCCTAATTTGCTGAAGGGATTTGTTTTCTAAAACAAAAACACGTTTTCCTGTAAATTATTGCGTTGAATGATTCTGTATTTGGAGTAAATTAGGAGAATGTCTATGGCAAAAGATGCGAGCTTTGATATTGTTTCAGAGTTAAACAAGGAAGAAGTCAAAAATGGGGTTCAAATCGCCCTGAAGGAATTGAAAAATCGCTTTGATTTTAAGGGAAGTACCTTCGACATTACATTAGAAGGCAATCAATTAGTGATTAAAGCTGAAGATGACTACAAGATCGAACAAGTGAAAGATGTGCTGTTTAGTAAACTGATCAAACGTGGTGTGCCGTTAAAAAATATCCAATTCTCTACTTCTGAGCACGCCTTAGGAGGAAACGCCCGACAACAAGCTGAACTTGTAAACGGGATTGATAGAGAAAGTGCCAAGAAAATTACAACTGCTATCAAAAACAGCAAAGTAAAAGTAAAGGCGCAAATTCAAGAAGACCAATTAAGAATTACTGGAAAAAATAGAGATGACCTCCAACAAGTAATTGCTTTAGTAAAAGAAATCGATTTACCGATCGATGTTCAGTTTATCAACTACCGATAGTAATAAAGAAATAAATTTTTTACGAGATACAAAAAATAGGATGAATGATTCTTTACTGCCTTTATTGATAGTAATTGAATCATTCAGCCTATTTATTTAGTAGTTTAGTAGGAGTTGGGGCAAACATTTCACTTGCGATATTTCTATCTCTTATTTGCTTTTGACTTCTTGTTGCCAAAATTCATTTGCCATTCGTTCCACTTCATTTGGTCCATAAATCACTTTTCGGTCTGACCAATTAACGGGTAAAAGACTTTGATAATGAGGATTTGTGTAGCGTTGATCTAAGAGAAGAATGATCCCTCGATCTTCCATCGTACGAATGACACGCCCCGCTGCTTGTATCACCTTGTTCATTCCTGGCAATTGGTAGGCATAACTGAATCCTTGATTGCGTTTTTCGTCATAATATTCTTTAATCAGCTCTTGTTCGTGATTTACCTGAGGCAGTCCTACTCCGACCACGACTGTACCGATCAATCGTTCACCGACTAAATCGATCCCTTCAGAAAAAATCCCCCCCAATACGCAAAAACCTATCAATGTTTTCTTTGGATTTGTTACAAAAGCAGCTAGGAAATCCTCTCGCTCTGTTTCGTTTAATTTTGATCCTTGAATTTGAATCGCATATTCTGGATATACTTCATGGAAATAGTCTGCTACTTGATCTAAGTATTGAAATGATGGGAAGAAGACTAAGTAATTCCCCGTTTTCGTTTTCACCAACCCTTCAATAGAGGCAGCGATTTTCGGAATACTTTGCGTTCTCCTTTGATACGTTGTTTGAATACTGGCATCCACCATCACTAGGCGATTGTCATTTGGAAAAGGACTCGGAAGGCGATAAGTAAGACTCTCTTCCCCTCCGCCTAAGACTTCTTGGTAATAATCCAATGGTGAAAAACTTGCGGAAAAGAGAATGCTGCTCCCAACTTTATCCATGGTCTGCTCTAAAAACCAAGACGGATCAATACAATACTCTTTGACAATCAGATCATAGCTTTTATGTTCAACAGTTGTCTGATAATGATCGTCATAAAATTCGCTCATACGAGTAAAGCGTATAATTTCAAAGTAAACAGGCAGCATCTTCTGTTGCGCCGGATTGTCTGGATTCTCTGCTAGCCATTCTTTGATTTGCTCCTGTAATTTGAACAAACTATTGATCAAATTTTCAGGTGCTGCCTGCTGGTGATGGTAGGCTTCTCCATCCAATGATTGATGGATCAATTCAAATTCATTGTCCACTCGCGTAAATGCTTTGTGCAATTTTTTAAAAGAGGTATCCAAATTCTTTTGCATCTGAGCGAGTGATTCCCTTGAGATACTGGCAGAGTACATTTCTTTCGAGCGATTGACTAAGTTATGAGCTTCATCAACTAACACTAGATTTGATTTATTCTCTTCCTCAAAGAAACGACGCAAATAAACGGTTGGATCAAATAAATAATTATAGTCACCGACAACAAGATCGCTGAAACGACTCACATCCAACGAAAGTTCAAATGGACAAAGCTCATGCTTTCTCGCGTATTTTTCAATTACTGGGCGTGTGTACTGGTCCTCACTATTCAGCATATCCCATAGACCATCGTTGACGCGATCATAGTAGCCCTTCGCAAAAGGACAGTGCTCAGGAGTACAATTTCGTTCCGTCAAAAAGCAAATCTTGTCTTTGGCGGTCAACGTCACACTTTTTACCCGTTCATCGTTTTTAGTAATTTTAGTAACCGTTTCTTCGGCCACTTGGCGCGTGATCGTCTTTGCTGTTAGGTAGAAGATCCTTTCACCCAACCCTTCTCCCATTGCTTTAAACGTAGGGAAAAGGGTGGACATTGTTTTTCCTGTACCGGTGGGGGCTTCGACAAACAACTTTTGTTGCGCGTGGATCGTTTTGTATACTGCGGCAGCCAACTCTCTTTGCCCCGCACGATACGTATCGAAAGGAAATTCTAAGGATTTTAGAGAATTATTTCGTGTTTCCCGCCACTCTATCTGAAATACCAGCCAGTTTTCATAGCGTTTGATCAAATCGTTGAAGAAAGCGTCCAATTCTTCGAAAGTGAACGTTCGAATTTGTCGCGTGATCTTCTCCTCTGTTGTTTGAAAATAGGTTAACCGTGTACCGATTTCAGCGAGATTCTCTTGCTCACTATAAATATAGGCATAAACCATTGCTTGATAAAAATAAAGGTCAATGATCCCTTCTTCCAGCTCCTCAAAGGGTATCTCTGATGTTTTGATCTCGTCAACAAACACGTGATCTTCTTCTATATAAATACCGTCGGCACGTCCTTCTATTTGAACGGCTGTATCGGCAATTTCTACGGGTTTCTTCAACCAGACTTCTTTCTGGTAGCCAGAACCGCCTTCTTTTTGTAGCTGGCGATGGATTCGTGCACCTTCTTGAGGTGTGTGATTGCTATTCTTTCCTTCGTCGATGCTCCCGCTGCGCAGGATGAATTCAACTAACTCACGAATCGCGATTCTTTTTACTGCCACCTTCTCACCTCGTTCTTGTATCTGCATATGCGATCATTTAAAATCGTTTTGCTTTTTCACCATAGAAGATTTTCGGTAGCTCGTCAAGTGTTAGTCTACGCTGGGCAATCCTAGCTTTCCATAACAAGCAGGAAGCAGAATCGCCAAAATCGTTCAGGGAAACCACAATTTTTTTACTTTTAAGGTATAATAGAGAAGAATTAAGTGATCGTGCGTTTTATTACTGATAGAAAAAAATCATTTGAGACTTTTAGTAAAACAAATCACGTCAATGAAAACTACTTTTAGTGCTTCAGGGAGGAAAATAATGATTCAAATCGAGGGCTTTGTTACCGGAATCGCGCAAGAAAATTGCTATTTGATTCATAATGAAAAAAACTTATTGGTCGTTGATCCAGGTTCAGAGGGTGATCGACTTGTAAAAGAAATCGACCGCATCGGAAAAAAACCGCAAGCGATTTTATTAACACATACTCACTACGATCACATTGGGGCGGTCGAACAGATTCGGAATAACTACAACATTCCAGTGTATGTAAGCCCGCTAGAACAAAAATGGTTAGGCGATCCTATCTTAAATCTTTCTGGTTTAGGACGTCATGACGATATGCCGGATTTAATCCTTCAGCCAGCAGAATACGAATTTGAAATGAAGGAATACACTATCGGCGGTATGACTTTTCAAGTAGTTCCGACACCTGGTCATTCGATTGGCAGTGTCAGTTTCATCTTTGATGACTTTGTCGTTGTAGGGGACGCACTTTTCCGAGGCAGTATTGGTCGCACAGATTTGTATACGGGGGATATGCAACAATTGTTGTACAGTATCAAAACGTACCTGTTTACCCTTCCCCATGAGCTTCCGGCTTATCCAGGACATGGCGAGGCAACAACGATCGGTCGCGAGGTCGACACAAACCCATTCTTTAATTAATCAACTTTTTGGAGGTTATAAATATGGCAGAAACAAATCTTTATATTGTTCGACATGGTAAAACAATGTTCAATACGTTAGCTCGTGTGCAGGGTTGGTGTGATACACCGTTAACAAAGAGCGGACGTGACGGGATTCATTACGTCGGCTTGGGCTTGCAAGATACAAAGTTCGAAGAGGCATACTCCAGTGATTCTGGGAGAGCGATCGAAACGATGCGAATTCTTTTAAATGAACACCCTGAAGGAAAAAATATTCCTTATCACGTCGATCCTCGTATTCGTGAATGGTGCTTTGGCTCCTTAGAAGGCGCCTACGATGCAGAAATGTGGGGCGTTTTGCCACGTGTACTGAATTTTAAAACAGAAGATGACCTGTTTGCTACAGATGTCAGCTTTGAAGAAATCGCCAATGCGATCGAAGGAGCGGATACCGCAAATTGGGCCGAACCTTATTCAACATTGCGTGATCGCGTATGGAATGGTTTTGAAGACATCGCTCAAAGCCGTGAAAAACAAGGCGGAGGAAATGTTTTGATCGTCTCCCATGGTTTGACGATCGCCTTCTTATTAAGCTTGATTGATTCAAAACAGCCGGTACGTGCCAACTTGTTGAACGGCAGTATCAATCGTCTGCGTTATGAAAATGGAGAATTCTCCATTCGCGCTATCAATGATATCAGCTATATGGAACGTGGAAAATCGATCTCTGATCATTCAGAAGCATAGTTCGCAAACTGTCAGCAAGCGCTGGCAGTTTTTTTCTTTAAAAAAGCTTAGCCATTTTTAGATGGTCTTTTCAAAGCTGAAACGGTATACTGATTATTGTTATTAACTTGAAAGGACGTATAACTTCATGCTTATTGCCAATATTTTTAAAGCAATTATTCTTGGGATCGTCGAAGGAATCACCGAATGGTTGCCAATTTCTTCCACAGGACACCTCATATTAGCGGATGAATTCATCCGGCTGAATATGAGTCCTGCCTTTATTGAAATGTTCAACGTGGTGATTCAATTGGGGGCGATTTTAGCCGTAGTTGTCTTGTTTTTCAGCAAATTGAATCCCTTCGCTCCTAGTAAAAATCATAAAGAGAGACAGGAAACATGGACATTGTGGTTCAAAGTCATTATTGCCTGCTTACCCGCAGCAGTCATTGGCTTGCCGTTAGATGACTTTCTAGATGAACATTTCCATAAATTTCTACCAGTTGCTATCATGTTGATTGTTTACGGGATCGCCTTCATCGTGGTGGAACGGATGAATAAAAATAAAACACCGAAATGCACGAATTTAAATGATTTCACCTATAAAGCCGCATTGATCGTGGGTGGCTTTCAATTACTTTCTTTGATTCCTGGAACCTCCCGCTCGGGTGCGACGATCCTGGGAGCAATTATTATCGGAAGCTCTCGTTATGTTGCAACAGAATTTTCTTTCTTCCTTGGAATTCCCGTCATGTTTGGGGCCAGTGGATTAAAAATCGTTAAATTTTTGATGCATGGGAACACTTTTGGTGCTTCAGAAATTATCGTATTATTGGTGGGCATGGTCACTGCCTTTGTAGTATCGATCATTGCGATTAAGTTCTTATTGGATTATATTAAACGGAATGACTTTACCGTGTTTGGCTGGTATCGAATCGTTCTGGGTATCATCTTGATCGGCTATTGGCTGATCGCTATGTAGGATCTGTATTTTTGCAGGTCTTTTTTTTTGCAAATTTTTTTCTGACACTTGAATAAACGATAGTTATTCTAAATAAGGATTACTATCGTTTATTTTCATTTTTTTGTTGGTATACTGCGGAAAAACATTTTAAAAGCTAATGATAGTCATTCTCAATGGTAATTGATAATTACTTTCGTTCTCAATTAGCGATTTAAATTATCAATTATGCGGATTGCTATGATACTATGAAATTGAAAGAAACAGTGCCCGCACATCTCATCAGTTGTGAGTGATTGGTTCTGATAGATTTCTTTGTATTTAGAAAGGAGGAAAAGTGATGAGTAAAGAAGAACGTAATGCCTTTCTCTCTACCCTTTTCTGTTTCGTATTTTTGATGATTGGAAAAATTTCAAGCGGCTTCTCCCTGCCTGTTTCTCCACTCTTTTTCGTTTTGGCAATTATCTGTGGTGGATGGAAGCAAACCTTTGAAGGTTTCAGTGAGCTCTTACAGGATCGCACATTAAACGTCGATTTATTAATGGCTTTAGCAGCAATCGGTGCCTGTTTGATCGGTAATTGGTTTGAGGGTGCGATGTTGACGTTTATTTTTTGTTTGAGTGGCGCCTTGGAAGAATATGCGACCAATAAGAGCACAAAAGAAATCACCGCGCTAATGAATGTTGCCCCCAATGAGGCGTTGAAAATTGTTGAGGGTGAGCACCTCACAGTTCCCGTAGAAGAATTACAAGTGGGAGATCTTGTGTTTGTGCCTAAGGGGAAAGCTGTACCGATTGATGGTCGAATGCTCGATGCCTCGTCAATCGATGAATCTGCTATCTCTGGTGAATCTGTTCCGGTTGAAAAAGCGGTCAATGATGATGCCTTTGGCGGAACCATCAATTTAGGTCAGCCATTTACATTGGAAGTATCAAAAACAAGCAATAATACGTTATTCGCTCAAATATTGCGATTGGTCGAAAATGCTCAAAATGAGAAAAGTGCAACAGCGACATTCATTGAACAAATTGAAAATGTATACGTCAAAATTGTTCTTATTACCGTACCAGTAATGATTCTACTGACCCATTTCGTATTGAGTTGGAGTATGACAGAGAGCTTTTATCGCGGCATGGTGTTATTAGTCGTAGCCTCCCCCTGTGCGTTAGTCGCTTCTGCCACTCCCGCAGCGCTGGCAACGATCTCTAATGGAGCGAAGAAAGGGATTTTATTTAAATCTGGCAAAACAATAGAAAAACTCGCCGATTTGCGGGCCATATCCTTCGATAAAACGGGAACCCTGACACAAGGAAAACCGCGTGTTACGGATTACCATACATTTTACGAAGACCCAGTGATTCCTCGGCTCTTCTATTCTATGGAACGCCAATCTGCTCATCCGCTGGCAGCGGCTATTACGAAGTTTTTCAAAAATGAAGAGACACTCGACCTCTCCATTGAAGAACGGGCGGGCTTCGGTTTAGAAGCAAGTTATCAAGATGAACGGTGGCAGTTGGGCAAACCGAAAGACGAGCAGAGGCATCCTTTGATCAAGCAGTGGCATGATGAGGGAAAGACCGTGGTCGTCCTCAGTAACAATGAGACGATCGTCGCATTAGTAGGATTGATGGATTTGCCTAAGCCCTACACGAAAGAGGTCATCCACTATTTTCAGGAGGAAGACGTGCAAACCGTCATGCTCACCGGCGATAATTATGGAGCAGCCAGTTACATTGCCCATCAATTGGGATTAAATGATTATCACAGCGGCTGTCTGCCCGCTGATAAAACAGAATTAGTCAAACAGCAGCAAAAGGCGTTTCACGTCAACGCAATGGTTGGCGATGGAATCAACGATGCTCCCGCTTTGGCGACTGCAAGCATCGGGGTTGCTATGGGTGAAGGAACCGATGTTGCGATGGAAGTTTCCGATATGGTTCTAATGAAGAATGATTTGACCAAATTAATGTACAGTCATCGTCTAGCCAAAAAAATGAAGCGCATCGTTCGACAAAATATCCTATTTTCCTTGAGCGTCATTTGTGTGCTGATTGCGAGCAATTTCTTACAATTTCTCACTCTTCCCTTTGGCGTGATCGGACATGAAGGAAGTACGATACTTGTGATTATAAATGGGTTGCGGATGCTCCTACCTCTAAAAGAACCGAAACACTTGGATGAGACAAAATGCACGGCTTGCCCATTATATAAATCAGCCAATTAAGAATCGGATCGGACGGGTATACCCTTCTGTTCATAAAAATAGAATCGGGCACATGAATCAACGCTGTTGCCTTCTTATATATTTATTTTCTGTTAAGGAAAAAAACTTGTCACGATTTTATTGCATTGAAAAGCGGCTTTATGTATAATGAGTAATGTTGAATTGTACGGAAATAACCGTATAAGACTGAATTCGGAGGTGAAATCCATGCCAAACATTGAATCTGCAATCAAACGTGTTCGCACTAGCGAAGCTGCTAACGCTAAAAACTCATCACAAATGAGCGCAATGCGTACTACTGTTAAGAAATTTGAAGAGGCTGCTGATGCTGGCGCTGAAAATATGAACGACCTTTATAAAGAAGCTGCTAAAGCAATCGATATGGCTGAATCAAAAGGTTTGATCCACAAAAACAAAGCAAACCGCGACAAAGCGCGTCTTGCTAAAAAATTAGCGAAATAATAAAAACCGATCGTTTGATCGGTTTTTTATTTTGTCCTCTGGATACAAAAATAGCGTCGATACCATTGGTATCAACGCTATTTTTTATTTGTTCGTCAATTCCGTATAACTTTTCGCCCGTTCTTCCATATCATCGACGGTTTGTGTCAGCATCTCTTCTACTAGCTCATCATCTTTTTTGATGTTGTGCAGTGCAGAGAAGCGTGTCTGACCTTCAAGGAAAGCATTCATTTTACTGAAATCTGCTTTCTTAAAGTCGATCCGCATTGGGTCCTTGCCTTTTTGTGCACGGACAGGATCGTAGCGATAAAGCGGCCAGTAGCCTGATTCAACGGCTTCTTTCGATTCTTCGATCGATTGACTCATTCCGCCTCGAATCCCGTGGTTGATACACGGTGTATACCCAATAATCAATGATGGTCCCGGGTAGGCTTCTGCCTCCTGGATCGCCTTCAATGCCTGCGTCGGATTAGCTTCGATCGCGACTTGAGCGACATAAACATCCCGATACGTCATTGCCATCATACCCAGATCTTTTTTCTTCGTTTTCTTCCCGCCGGCCGCAAATTTCGCAATGGCTGCTGAAGGGGTCGCTTTGGACATCTGACCTCCGGTATTTGCATAGACTTCATTGTCCATAACCAAAATATTGACATCCTCACCAGAAGCTAAGACGTGGTCAATACCGCTAAAGCCGATATCATAGGCCCATCCATCGCCTCCGATGATCCATTGACTAGGCTTCGCAAACATCTCATGATCCGCGAGAATTGAACGCAAGTCTTCGTCTGTTTCTTCACCTAATACGGCACGTAATTTTGCCGCACGCTGTTGACTGCCTTCGCCATCTAACATGTGGTTCATCCAGTCCTGTAACTGGGCCCTTGTATCCTCTGACCCAACGCCATTTTCCAAAGCCTTCATCACTTTATTGGCTAAACGATTTCGTTTGGTTTGGTTTGCCATGTGCATACCTAGACCGTATTCTGCGTTGTCTTCAAAAAGTGAATTGCTCCATGCAGGTCCTCTGCCATCTTCGTTAACAGTATATGGTGTCGCTGGTGCAGAACCGCCCCAAATAGAAGAGCATCCAGTCGTGTTTGCCACCATCATGCGGTCCCCGAACAATTGGGTCAATAGCTTCACATATGGTGTTTCCCCACAGCCCGCACATGCGCCAGAGAATTCCAATAATGGCTGCTCAAATTGAGAGCCCTTAACAGAAAACTTCTTCGCTGGATTGGCTTTTTGACGCAACGTCATCGCGAAAGCCCAATTAACTGCTTGATCTTTCTGATCTTCATAGGATTTCATAACTAACGCTTTTTCTTTAGCAGGGCACGCTTCTACACAAAGCCCACATCCTGTACAGTCTTCCAACGATACTTGGATACGATATTTGAACCCGTCTTTTCCACGCATATCACGAGTAATAAAGCCTTCTGGCGCCGCCTCCATCTCTTCTTCGTCTGCAAGGAATGGACGAATCGCTGCGTGAGGACAAACAAAGGCACACTCGTTACACATCGTACAGGCTTCTGGAATCCATTCAGGCACTTCCAGTGCAATTCCGCGCTTCTCATACGCTGCTGTTCCTGAAGGCATCACGCCGCCCAACATACCATTTTCAATCAGGTCGTTGACAGAAAGCGCATTGCCTTCTTGACGGTTGATTGGCTCTAAGATATTGCGAATATAGGCAGGTTTCTCTTGATCTTCCTTATTAAACAGCGGTTTTACTTCAATCTCTGCCCATTCAGCCGGTATTTCTACTTTTTTCAACTCAGCGACTGTCGCGTCGATCGCCTGCCAATTGCGCTCAACGATCGTTCTAGATTTTTTACCATAAGCGGCATCTACTTCTGCTTTAAGCAGCGGCAAATACGTCTCATGATCCAAAATATCTGTCAATTCAAAGAAGGCTGTGGACATTACTTGGTTGATCCGTCCGCCAAGGCCTGTCTTTTGCGCGATCTCCATTGCATTGATAATGTAGAAATTGATGTTGTGTTCCGCTAAATAGCGTTTGATTCTGCTTGGTAATAACTGTTTGACTTTTTCTTCTGTCCAAACCGTATTAAGCAAGAATGTCCCGCCATCTTTTAACCCTTTAACTAAATCATATTGGTGGATGTAGGCGCTGTTATGGCATCCCACAAAATCAGCAGCTTCTACGTTATAGATTGAAAGAATCGGTTCTTTACCAAAACGTAAATGGGAATTCGTCAAGCCGCCTGATTTTTTAGAATCATAGGAGAAATACGCCTGCGCATAATAATCCGTGTTGTTCCCGATTATTTTAATCGCTTGCTTATTCGCCCCCACTGTACCATCAGAACCAAGTCCCCAGAACTTCGCTTGGAAGGTAGATGTCGGTGTCAAATCCAATACTTCACCCATTGGTAAGGACAGATTTGTCACGTCATCATTGATCCCGATCGTAAAGCGTTGCTTCATTTCGTTTATCGGTACTAAAAGATGGTCAAAAACAGCCACGATTTGATCTGGCGTAACATCTTTAGAAGCAATTCCGTAACGGCCGCCAATAACGATTGGACGGTTCATGTGACGGTACAGTACACTTTGTACATCCAATAATAACGGTTCGCCATCTGATCCTGGTTCCTTCGTACGATCAAGTACTGCTACTTTCTCAACGGTTGCAGGTAATTTTTCTAATAGATTTTCAGCAGGAAAAGGACGGTATAGATGAATATCAATAAAACCGACTTTACGGCCATTGGCATTCAAGTAATCCACTGTTTGCTGGATCGTTGGTGAAGCAGATCCCATCGCAATGATCACTTCTGTCGCTTCTGGATCTCCATAATAATTCGTTAAATCATAATTGGTTCCACGGAGATCGTTGATTTTCTGCATATATTTTTGAACGATCGCCGGCATTTCGTCGTAATAACGATTGACTGTTTCTCTTTGTTGGAAATGAATGTCTGGATTTTGAGCCGTTCCAGATACATTCGGACGATTTGGATTCATCCCTAGTTTACGGAATTCTTCCAGCGCTTCCCAATTCACCATCGCTTTTAGATCATCATAATCAAGAACTTCAATTTTTTGCAGTTCATGACTGGTTCTGAAGCCATCAAAGAAATTCATGAATGGTAATTTGCCTTCGATGCTCGCCAAATGGGCAACGGCGGACAAATCCATTACTTCCTGTACGCCGCCTTCAGCGAGCATACAAAATCCTGTTTGTCGAGCAGCCATCACATCACTGTGGTCGCCGAAAATACTCAAGGCGTTCGTAGAAACTGCACGCGCTGCTACATGAAACACCGTCGGCAGTAATTCACCTGCGATTTTGAACATATTTGGAATCATGAGAAGCAGCCCTTGCGAAGCGGTATACGTCGTGGTCAATACACCGGTCTTTAATGACCCGTGCACTGTCCCTGCGGCTCCTGCTTCTGATTGCATCTCAACAACCTTTACTGTCTCATTGAAAATATTTTTGCGGCCCTGTTCTGCCCATTCATCAACGACTTCTGCCATTGTTGAGCTAGGGGTGATCGGATAAATACCTGCAACTTCAGTGAATGCGTAAGATATATGTGCTGCTGCAGTATTTCCATCCATTGTCTTCATCGTTTTCATCATTTGCACCTCGCTTAAACCAATTGCTCCTGTCTTGTCTTTTGAATGTACTGATCAATTTCATTTGCTGCAATTTTCCCAGCGCCCATTGCTAAAATGACTGTTGCTGCACCCGTTACGATATCTCCCCCAGCAAACACTCCTGGTATCGACGTTGCACAGGTTTCTTCATCTGCATCAATGTATCCCCATTTATTCAGAGCCAGCTCAGGGAATGTATCTAATAGCACTTTGTTGGCCCCTTGCCCGATTGCTTCGATCGCTGTGTCTGCTTCGATAATAAATTCGCTGCCTGGAATCACGATTGGTCGACGACGACCTGAATCATCCGGTTCCCCTAATTCCATTTGGACACATTTAACTGATTTTAGGCGGCCGGCACCATCGTCCATATATTCGATTGGATTCGTCAACCAGTGATACTCGATGCCCTCTTCTACCGAATGGTGATACTCTTCTTCTCGGGCAGGCAATTCTTCTAATGACCGACGATAAACGATCGATACCTTTTCAGCACCCAAACGCTTAGCAGAACGTGCTGCATCCATCGCAACATTCCCGCCGCCGATAACAACGACATTTTTTGATTTTTGAATAGGTGTATCGTATTTAGGAAACTCGTACCCGTGCATCAAATTGACACGCGTTAAATATTCACTGGAAGAATAGACCCCATTTAATGAAGTCCCTTTGATTCCTTGGAATCTTGGTGCACCTGCGCCTACAGAAAGATAGCAGGCATCAAAGTCGCTGATGATCTCATCCATCGTGATCGTTTTTCCGACGACCACGTTCGTTTCGATTTTCACGCCTTGTGCGACGATCCGGTCGATCTCTTTTTTAACGATGCGCTTTGGCAAACGGAATTCTGGAATCCCGTATGTCAATACGCCACCTGGCGCATGCAGCGCTTCGTAAACAGTGACATCATAGCCTGATTTCGCCAAATCTCCTGCGACAGTAAGTCCAGAAGGACCGGCACCAATAACTGCCACACGGCCTTTTTCTCCTGAAGCTTCCTTTGCTTCAAATGGCTGTTCCAACGCCCAGTCTGCAACAAGACGTTCGAGCTTTCCGATGGCAACCGGTTCGAATTTCTTCGATCGTCCTAATCGACAAACCATCTCACATTGTTTTTCCTGTGGGCACACTCGTCCACAGATGGCTGGCAGATTGCTGTATTTGCTTAAAATTTCATAAGCTAATGGCATTTCGCCGTCCTCAATTGCTTTGATAAATCCAGGAATATCGATCATAACTGGACAGTTTTCGATACACGGCGCATTTTTGCATTGAAGGCAGCGGCTTGCTTCTTGCTGTCCTTCTTCTAGCGTGTAGCCTAAAGCGACCTCATCAAAGTTATGATTGCGAATCTCCGGCGCTTGTTCCTTCATAGGAGTTTTCGTATAACTGCGTTTAGCCATTTGAACTCACCTGCTTTTCGTATCTTTCGTTGGCCAGTACTTCCTCCGGTCGATATTGCTGCATTCGATTGACAAATTCGTTCCAATCGACTTCTTCGCCTAAGAATTCTGGTCCATCCACGCAAGCAAATTTGATAGAATCGGCCACAGTCACCCGGCAGCCGCCGCACATGCCTGTTCCGTCGATCATGATAGGATTCAACGAGACATAGATCGGCACGTCATACTTTTGCGCAGTCAGAGTACAAAACTTCATCATGATACTCGGTCCGATAGCCCAAGCCATCGTGATCGTTTCACGCTGAAAGACCTCTTCCATTGCTTGTGTGACCAATCCTTTTTGGCCAACAGAACCATCGTCTGTCATCAATATCAGCTCATCCGAATACTCAGCACACTCTTCTTTTAAGATCAATAACTCTTTGTTTTTTGCACCGAGAACGGTAATTACACGGTTTCCTGCTTCTTTTAATCCCTTAACGATCGGGAACAAAGCAGCTATCCCAACACCGCCTCCAACGAGGAGAACGGTACCATAATTTTCAATGTCTGTTGCTTTTCCAAGAGGACCAACGATATCTGACAACCCTTCTCCAGCCATGACGGTGGCCAGTTGCGCGGTCGACTTTCCGATTACTTGAAAAATTAAGCGTACCCAACCCGCTTCTTTGTCAGTATCGACGACTGTCAACGGAATCCGCTCACCCTGTTCGTCGATTCGCAAGATCACAAACTGCCCTGGCTGTGCCTTGCTGGCAATTCGCGGCGCTTCTACTAAAATTTCATACTCCGTTGGCGCCAATTCCTTGCGTTCCAATACTTTAAACAAAATCTCACTCCATTCCTCCAAGGTAATCCTTATTCAGCTGCTTCTACCAAAGTTTTCACAAATGCTTTCAATACTTCTTCATCCTCATCATCTGCTTCATTTTCGATTTTCACAGTTTCCGCTGCTTTTTTAGCGCCTGTTTTGGCAAAAGCTTCATCAAATGCGATCGCTGCATGGCAGAAATAGTCTGGATATAACTCGCTATCGCCACTTCCTACGACACCGTAGATTTTTCCTGATAGATCTTCCTCAGGTAATTCTTCATGCAAGTCTTCCAAATCGAAAGGCAATTCCCCATCCCCATCAGTATAAGTAGCTAGGACACAGATATCCGCATCTTCATAAAAATCTGCTTCTGCCTCATCCGCATCCACGCGTTCAACGTCGATCCCGATTTCTTCAAAAGCATCCTCCAGAATTTCAGAGATTCCTTCTGTGTTTCCTGTGTTTGTTGCATAAACGATCTTTGCTAATGTCATTTTGTTCATCCTTTCTTTTATGGTTTTATACATTTTTGTTGCATATATAAAGCCAGCGACGCTGACTATTATCGATTGAGAAAAATTACACGCAGCATTTTAAAAAAAGTAAAATGAGTACACGGTTAAAGGTCTTTATTTTCATTATGAAGCGCTTAACAAGCTTATTTTTAGGTATTCAACACCTTTGTTTAATCATACCTCAAAAATGTGAATTATTAAACATTGCTGAGAGATTTTTATTCTAAATTTTTTTGAAAAAGTCGATACTATTTGTTTTTCTAACTTTATTTTTCCATCTCAACTAATTTGTCGCTTTTAATCGATTTTCTGAAATTTTACTTCGCAAACACATAAAAAAACCATCGAATACGCGATGATTCGATGGCTTCTCTTCAATAATAAAACTATTTTTTTATTTTTTCTGTTGTTTTTAAGATAAATAGCTGAAAGTTGATCTCCTTATCGGCTTGACCCGTCTTAACTTCATAATCATTTTCGACTAATTCATCATACATTGAGACAAGTAGATTGAGTGGAAATTTCGCAACCTGCTGCATCGCTAATTTCACTCGATATGGATGGACACCTAATGTTTCCGCGATATTGGCCTGCTGATAGCCAATTTTCTGCAAGACTTTGGTTTGTAGCAGCAGACGAATCTGACCAATCAAAATCGCGGTCAATTTAATCGTTTCTTCCCCTTGCAAATGCAGCTCTTCATATGTTTGATAAGCTTTTGCCGTGTCGCCTTTTAAAATTTGTTCCGTCAGTTCAAAGATGTTGTGCTCTAAGGTTTTTGGAACCAAATCTTGGACTAATTGAAGGGTGATTGTCCCTCCATCACCCGCAAGTAACAATAATTTTTCGATTTCATTCATTGCTTTTGAAAGATCAAAATCTGTTAATCGTAAAAATAAGTCAAATGCTTCTTTTGATATTTTTACATTTTCATTGCTGATATAACGCTGCAGAAAATTACGCAATTCTCGCTCTTGAAGCGGAGCGGCATCGATGATCTCGGTTTTCTTTAATGCCTTTGTGATTTTTTTGCGGGCATCCAGCTTAGGATAATTCGCCCAAAAAACGACGATCGAGGTGTCTAACGGTCGCTTGAGGTAGTCCACCAAACCATCCGTGTCCTGCTCTGGCGTGTTACTTTTCTTTTCTCCAGTTAAAAAGTAAGGCTTCTCAATAAAAATGAGCCGGTAATCGCCAAAAAAAGGCATCGTTTCTGCCTCATCGATGACTGCGCCTAGACCGCTTTCCTCCATATCAAAAGACATGAAATTCAATTCTTCGAGGTCATCTTTTTTCATCCGGTCAATAAATGCTTGCCGGATTTCTTGAATCAGATAATCTTCTGTTCCTGTCACTAGATAAACCGGTTTTAGCGGTGCAGTTCTAATCTGTTGAAGGGCTTCTTGTGTATTCATGTCATACTCCTAATTCAGTAGTAATTAAAGTTGAATTTCTATAGTATATCACTAATCCTCATGGGGAATGGTATACGTAGGGTCTTTGCCAAAATCACCTGACACATTGACTCTTCATGCTACCACGATTACTCAGGAAAATCTATTAAGACTTTGATTTTTCCCTTTTTCGACAGTGCAGACCATTGATAATAAACCATTCCTTGGTGATCTGTTCGATAAGTCATGATCTGATATTTTTTTAATTTATCCAGTGTTTCCATCGTGGGATGGCCGTATCGGTTTCTTCTCCCGACTGAAATAATCCCATATTTAGGTTGCAGTTGCTTTAGCAGAGCTTCTCCAGTCGAGGTGTTGCTTCCATGATGCCCTATTTTTAAAAAATCGGTTGTTAATTTCGGATAATAGGCACCTATTTTTTCTTCCCCAGTTGTTTCCAAATCACCCGTCAATAAAAAGCGTTGCTTGTTTACCACAAAATAGACCACTACCGAGTCATCATTTTTTCCTTGGCTAGTTTGGGGAGAGAGTATTTGAAGCTTCAAGTGATCGCCAACCGTATCCCCTCTTTTTATTAAATGGATGGCTGTGTCATTGATAGGCTGAAGAATCTTTTTTAGTTCCATTTGTGACCCCTTGGCTAGATAGAGATTTTTTACTGTTATCTCATTTAATAGATGACCTAACTCCCCCATATGATCCGCATCATTATGAGTAATCACCACATGGTCGATCGAGCGGCATCCCACAGACTTTAAAAAAGGCACTAAATTGTAATCAGAGGGATTCTTCAGTTGTCGCGTTTGCCACTTCTTTCGTTTAAAATGCAATCGTCCACCCGTATCAATCAAAAATGTTTCTTGCTTAAAGGGCAGTTTGATGAAGATACTGTCTCCTTGTCCAACATCGACAAACGCCACTAGGCCATTCGCAGAAAAAGCAGTCGCTGCTAAAAAGAATAGGGACACGCAAACGATCCAATAAATCGGCTGCTGATAGGCCAAGCGGTCGATCAGGAGAAGAACGCATAGGATGAGGCACAGCAACGTTAAATAGCTTGGGTGACCAATGACTATATTGGGAAAGGCGACAAGTGCCAACCCTTTTTCCAAGAGGCTAAACAGTCCGTCAAACAATGGTGCAGCTATTGATAAAACAGGAATGAAGCAACCAAAAAATAATACCACCGAACCTGGTAAAATCAGCCATTCGAATAATGGAAACAACAACAACGTGAGTAGCCCTCCAACAACGGTCCACTCGCTAAAGCTATAGATCAGCAAAGGCAAAGCCAGTGCTGAAAACATGAACATTTGCTGCCAATTTTTAAAAGATAGATCATTAAGAAAGAGGAGCATCAAAGCAAAATAAATACTTAATTGAGCACCCACTGACCAAAAAACCAAGGGGAAGCAAAAGACTAAGATATAAAGCATGAGGCTCCATTGATCCAGCTTAGATAATGATCGCTCAAACGTAAGACAACCAAACGCAAGTAAGAAACTAATAACCGCTCGGATGGTGCTATAGCTGCCGCCTGTTAAAAATACTAGAAGCAATCCCACCAAAGTAAGTACACACAAGCGTGTTCCTCTTATCAGCCCCAGACGTTTAAGCAGCAAATGAATACCCCCGAGGTAAAATTGAATATGCAAGCCAGACAGTGTAAACAAGTGCAGCAATCCGGTAGTTTTGTAGGCAGCTGTGTATTCCGTGAACTGCTCATCCTTATACCCCAGCACTAACGCCTTTACATAACTGCTTAGACGTTTGGAGTAGCGCTGATCGACTTTCCAGATCAATTGCTGGCGTAGAAGGCTTAATGACACTTTATTCTGTCTATAGGGCTTCATAGACTCAACTTGGATTTTTTGATTAAATCCCAAACTTTTATAATGTTTTCTTTCATCAAACCCGTTCAGATTTCGCGGGCCCTCAAACGAAGCAGTTTCTCCACTGATCACGGCCGTATCCGGCACGTTTCTTTTCGTCCAAAGAGCTTTTTCTGCTGGCGTTTTCAGCACATAATAAAGTAAGTATTTTTTCTTCTTCATCTTTCCTGTAAACTTTAAAAAATCGCCATCAACTTTTATTGAATCGGGTTGTATTTCGATCGTTTGATTCGTGAATTCTTTTTGTGGTGATTGATTTTGGTTTACATAATAATACGTTCGTAAACAAAGAAAAAAACTGCACAAAAAGACCAGCAGTATCAGCCGATGATTTTTCATGCAGAGAATCCGTAAAAACAAAACGATAAGAATTACTAGAAGCCATAAATTCATTTGATAGATCAGACTTCCTGATAATACAGCAACCAAGATCGGTAAAATTAAGTAGTTGCGAACAGCAGCTATCCTTCAGGCAATGTGGCAGCATCTTCTCCTAATTGTAGTTTAGTGAAGTATTTACTTTCGAGATGTACTTGATGCATGCTAGCACCCACTTGCTTGATCAACTCGATCGCATACGGATCATTGTGATAATCCTTCAAATAATGGATCTTTTTGATCCCTGCTTGCAGCAATGCTTTTGTACAGGCGAGACACGGAAAATGAGTGACATAGACCTCCGCTTGATCTGTGGCGATCCCTAGCTTTGCGCATTGCAGCAGCGCATTCATCTCCGCGTGAATCGTCCGAAGACAGTGACCATCAACCACATAGCAGCCTTCATCCATACAATGAACATCTCCGCTGACTGAGCCATTGTACCCTCCAGCGATGATTCGCTTATCCCGCACGATGGTTGCTCCTACTTCTAAACGTGTACAGGTACTTCTTAATGATAATAAAACGGCTTGCGCCATAAAATATTGATCCCAAGGGATTCTTTCAGTCATCCATTATTCGTCCTCTCTTTTGATCTTTCTTATATTGTAATCGAGTCCTTTAAATTTTCAAGCGTCTTTTCACCAATTCCTGATACTTTCGTCAAGTCTTCGATCGCGCGAAAACTGCCATTTTCTTCGCGATACTTGATAATATCTGCTGCTTTTTTCTCTCCGATCCCGCTCAATTGCTGCAATTCGGTTGCATCTGCTGTGTTGATATTGACTTTTGCTGTTTCTGCTTCAGGAGTTCCTGAGCCCCCTTCTGAAGGTTCTTCTTGAATAGTTGGAATCTCTTCTCCAACTTTAGGAACATAAATTATTTCCTGATCCATTACTAGTTTTGAAAAGTTTAGTTGGTTTTGATCTGCCTCTTCCATAAACCCGCCGGCCAAATCGATCACATCCATCAAACGCATGCCTTGCTTAATACGATACATTCCTGCTTTTTTTACTGCGCCTTTTACGTCAACATACCATTCTTGATCTTTGGATTCACTCGTATCTAGCGACGCACTGCTTTCTGTAGAAAACAATGCTGGGTCTGAGATTTCATTGTCAGGTTCTCTTGTAAGAAAGAAAAAAACGATCGGAAGCAGTACGAGAGGCAAAGCAAACAAAATAGGATACTTTTTCAAATAATCTTTCATAACACCCTCCTTTTCGTTTAACATACGCAACAAAAAAGAGAAATGGCATGGCTGCTTCTCTTTTTTTCTATGAAATACAAAAAACGTGCCCGATTTTTCAATCGGACACGTTCAGCTTTTTTTATTTCATCGTCTCTAAATAATCTAAGGCGTCTTTTACTGTTTTTACAGGAACAATTTTCATTTCTGTGTCTATTTTTTTAGCCGCAGCTTTTGCTTCTTGATAGTTTGATTTGATTCCTGGCTGTGCTTCTTTCATTTCCTTCGTGATCTCATCGTCTGGAGCGAAGAAAACCTTATTCTTATCTGCGGCTGCACTGGCGACTTTTTTATCGATCCCGCCAATCCGGCCAACTTCGCCATTGGCGTTTATAGTCCCGGTTCCGGCAATTTTTTCGCCATGACGCAGGTCTTTATCGATCAATTGTTCGTAAATTTCTAATGTGAACATCAAGCCTGCGGAAGGACCGCCAATGTCACCTGCATCGACTTTCACTTTTTCCTGTGAATCGATCTCTGTGTGGTCCGTCAGTGTAATACCGATTCCCGGCTTCTTGTCAGTCGGAAGCTTGATCAATTTCTCTGTCGCTTCCTTGGTCTCGCCATTATGGACATAGGTCACTTTCATTTCTTGACCTACTTTTTGAGATTTGACATATTTCATGAAGTCTTCACTGCTGGTAAAAGTTTTGCCGTCCGCTTTGGTTACGGTATCGCCAACATTGATTTTTCCAGCGAAGTTTGAATTTTTTTCTACACCTAGCACATATACACCTTTGTATTCCATCTTATAAGGCTTGTTCGCAAGTTTCAATGCCTGCTCGATCGCAAAGTTTTGCGACGTCTCCATATTGAACTTTTGAATCTGCATGTATTCATCATCACTGGCACCGCCAGTCAATTCATCTGCAGAAATAATTTCATTAAAGGGTTCCATTTTTGATCGTAACGCCGTAAATACTGTTGCTCGACGAATTCCAACAGAGGTTAGACTGAAGGAGCCTTTATGCTCGTCCTTCTTATCATTGACCGTGATCAATTCCTTTAAGTTGATGGTCTCGCCGGGCTGTTCAATATAGTAAGGGATCGGCACAATTATACAGGCGACGACTATTAAGGCTAAAAAAATAAGCAGTAATCGTTTGACAAGTTTATTATTTTTCACTATTCTCACGCTTCTCTTCCAATGCCCGATAGACTGCTTCAGGCAAGTATTCTTTTATATCTCCATTGAACGTCCAGACTTCCTTCAAAATCGATGAACTAATGTGGCTGTATTTCGGATCCGCTAGCAAAAAGACTGATTCCAAGCCCTGGTCTAGGTGGTGATTCATCAAGGCGATCTCTTTTTCGTACTCATAATCCTTCACGCTTCGGATTCCCCGTAGCAAAAAGGTTGCGCCGAGCTTTTCGGCCACGTTGACGGTCAATTCATTTTCTTGACCCACCACCCGAACATTCGACAAGTGTTTTACAGACTCCTCCACAATAGCTAATTTTTCTTCAGAGGTAAAGTAACTTTTCTTATTTGTATTTACGAAAACGCCGATGATCAATTCATCAAACAATTTCGCACCCCGTTCAATTGTATCTAAATGCCCCATCGTTAATGGATCAAAACTTCCGGGAAAAAGCGCAATGCGTGTCATCTTAATCCTCCCAATCATAAATCGTTATGGCGGTGATACCATAATCTTGACGTTTACGTTCTTTTAACGTCCCTATTTTTTCAGGTAAAATCACTTCTTTATCTGTTTCACAGACAACTGTCGCACGAGACGTTAACAAGTCATTATGCAGCAGCATTTCGATCTGTTTGACGATCTCTTGTTTCGCATAGGGCGGGTCCAACAGAACCAGATCAAATTGCAGTCCGTTATCTGTTAACTTCTGGATTGCTTGATTGGCAGGCATCTTCATAAGTAGAAAAGCCGCTTCCTTTTTAGTCATGGCGACATTTTCCCGAATGATTTCCATCGCTCGATAGTTTTTTTCTACTAAAACAGCCTGGTCCATTCCCCGCGAAACTGCTTCTATGCCTAACGATCCGCTGCCAGAAAACAAATCTAGTGCGTTTCCTCCATCAAAGTACGGGCCGATCATATTGAAGATCGCTCCCTTTACCTTATCGGTTGTCGGTCGCGTATTGCTTCCCGTCAATGTTTTTAATTTTCTACCTCCGAATTCGCCTGCGACTACCCGCATGAGTGCATGCCCCTCTCTAAATGCTTCCAGTTTTGCGAATGATAAACGATCATTGCTAGCAAAAAAGGAGATTTATATCGTTATTATCAAAGAAAAAGATGAAAAATGTTTGAATAAATCAGACATTTTTCACCTTAATTAAACGGTTTCCGCTAAACGAATCTTCGTATTGGCCTCAAGAACATCCAATTCTTCCTCGTCTTTCACCTGATAAGCGGCTTTTGTTCCAATGCGATCCGCAAAATTCATTTCAATATCTGGTCGGTATGAACGTTCTACTTGGCGCACAAAATGAAGTCCTTGAAGTTTTTCTTCTGTTTCATCTGCGGCCTCTTCGTTCACATATAAGACGACGTATTTCATTTTTCTAGAAACGAAATGAACCAATCCAAAGCGTTTCAACGTTTTCAATTGTTTTAACGAATAGACCCAAACGATCATTCCTCGTCTATGTTGCATTACAAATTCTGTATTATCCATGACAATTCCCCTTACAACTATGATTCCCTGTTTCAAAAAAGGGATTTCCAGCATCAACTTTGATATCTGAAGAAATGGTATTTGCCAATCGTTGCCCGATATCATCCAATAATCGTTGAAAATCTGTCTCTGCTACACGAAAAGCGGCCACCTTTTCATTTAAATCAAGCGCACGCTTGCTCTTACGGACACTCCGCTGTTGCTGACGGTAATCTGGCGCGTATTCGCCATATGCAGCGATTCGCTCAAACTTTTCCTTTTCAGCTTGAAAATTTCTTTTCAGTTTAGCCACGTCATCACAAGCATTCATCTGTGCTTTCGCCTGCAGATAGTTTTTATAGCATTGACTTGCTAATATCGCTTGAACCAAGATCTGGTTCTGATCTTCCAACTGAAAGAAAGCATCATTAATAATCAAGTTAGTCACTATCCTTTGTTTTTTCAGGTTCTTGTAACAAGACTAGCACACTTTCTTGATTGATTGCAACGCCGAGCTCTGATTTAGGCCCATCAAAAAGCTCGTTCAAATGATCGCGACTGATCCAATTAAATAAATTAAATAAAGGGTCTACCATAGGAAAATAGAAGAAGCCTTCCTGATAATCGATCTTCTCAGATTTAGCTAGATCTTTGAACTCTGTGTCAGATAATTCAAAAGATAAATTACTCAAGTGAGCCCCTTGATCCGTCTGCCATTCTTCTAAACGCTCATTTGACAGAACCCTTTTAGGCGTTGTTAAGAAACTTTTTAGCAGCTTTTCGCCATTCTCTGAGCTTTTCGTCGACGTGGAAAGAACGGGCAATTTTTGCAAGCTTCTGTATCGATTAATCGCTTCAATCATTCTAGTCTGCTTTTGCTGATTCAATAGATTCCAATCGAGATTGCTTTCTTGGACACGGTTTGCCAACGGGTTGCCGCTGTTGATCTGATAAGGCATCAGCCGCAGCAGGTTTTCCATGTCCAAATAAACGGTACCGATCAATTTTTCACTGTCACCATTAAAAAAGAGCATTGCGAAGGTCCCGTTATCGAATGCGACTAATGGACGGAAACGCATGTCATTCTCGCTCAATTCAATTGCTACCGGTTCTTCATCATAAGCCAAAGCAAAATCCGCGGATAAATTAATTTGATCGGAGAGCTGCTTGCTTGTCATCCCAAATTTGAATGGCTTTGCTTCAGTATTTTTCTTCGCCATTACTTTGATGGTACTGATTTTGCCGGATTCAACATTCACTTCTAATAATCCCTGTTCCAACGCATAATCCCGCGTTTGGAAGAAAAATCCGCTCTCTTCGATCTTAGTCGGTTGACCAAACTTCTCTTCAAAGGATTCGATGGGCTGGGAAATATAAGTCGCATACCCTTCCGCCTTAATTGTTTGATGCTTTAACGCCTTGTGGCGAACCGTTTGATCTTTATGCTCAATAGGGATATTTTTTTGCGCAGGTGGAAAGAGAACCGGCTGTAAATAGTAACCAACCAAAACCAAAAACAAGATACTAAAAAATCCGATCACTCTTTTCACACGGCAACGCTCCTACAACTACTATTTTTCTTTCACTTCAATCAATAAATCACCAGAAGAAATACTTTCTCCTTCTTCAACATATAAATGAGCGACTTCTCCTGCAAATCGAGCATCAATCGATGTTTCCATCTTCATCGCTTCAGTGATCAGCAATGGTTGCCCCTTTTCAACATGGTCGCCTTTTTTAACTAATACCTTCAAAACAGAGCCCGTCATTGTCGCGCCGATTTGCTCGCGATTTGTTGGTTCTACTTTGCGTTTTGTTTGCACGGCACTCTTGATTGATGCATCTTTCACGACGATTTCACGACGTTGACCATTTAAGTTGAAGAACAGGGTACGATTTCCTTCGACATCTGCTTCGCCAATTTCATCCAAACGAATAATCAATGTCTTCCCTTTTTCAATCTGAACATTGATCGTTTCACCAAGACGCATACCTGAGAAGAAGGTCGGCGTATCAAGCAATGTTACATCTGCGAATTGTCCATACGATTTTTGATAATCCAAGAATACCTGCGGATACATCAAATAGCTTAAGACATCTGTTTTGCTTGGTTCAAAGCCGATCAATTCTTGCAGCTCTTGTTTTACTTTTTCAAAATTCACTGGTTCCGCAAACTTACCTGGACGCTCCTGCATCGCTGGACGACCCTGTAAAACAATCTGTTGTAGTTTTTCAGGGAATCCGCCAACAGGCTGCCCTAATTCGCCTTGGAAAAAGCTGATTACGGAGTCTGGATAACTTAACTCATCTCCACGGTCATAGATATCTTGTTCTGTTAAATCATTTTGAACCATGAACAATGCCATATCACCAACAACTTTAGAAGATGGGGTTACTTTAACAATGTCGCCAAACATCAAATTGACCGTTTGATACATTTCTTTGATTTCATCCCATTTGTCGCCTAAGCCAACCGCTTTTGCTTGTTGCTGCAGATTTGAATATTGTCCACCAGGCATCTCATGATCGTAAACTTCCGTCTGTGCAGCCATGATGCCATTCTCAAAGCTGGCATAGTATGGTCGTACATCTTCCCAATAGTGATTGATCTGACGCACATTTTTTAAATTCAGTTCAGGTGTACGATCGCCGTATTGCAATGCGTAGTATAAGCTGCTCATACTTGGCTGACTAGTTGCACCACTCATGGCACTTGTTGCCACGTCCACAATATCTGCTCCCGCTTTTACAGCAGCAGATAAAGTAATGATCCCATTTCCTGCCGTGTCATGGGTGTGTAAATGAATAGGAAGATCCGTCGCTTCTTTAAGTTCACTGATCAATTGGAATGCGGCTTGCGGTTTTAATAAACCAGCCATATCCTTGATCGCAATGATGTGCGCTCCGATGGCTTCCAATTCTTTCGCCATCTCTTTATAGTATTGTACATTGTATTTTGTACGATCTGGGTCCAAAATATCGCCGGTATAGCAAATCGTTCCTTCAGCGATTTTCCCTGCATCACGTACGTATTGAATACTTTTCTCCATTTGCGGAATCCAGTTCAAACTGTCAAAAATTCTGAAAACATCGATCCCGTAATGCGCCGCTTCTTTTATAAACTCTTCCAGTACATTATCTGGATAATTAGAATAGCCTACTGCATTTGAGCCGCGGAACAACATTTGTAACAGTGTGTTCGGCATTGCTTTACGCAATAATTTCAATCGTTTCCAAGGGTCCTCGGTTAAGAAACGATAGGCCACGTCAAAGGTCGCACCGCCCCACATCTCACTTGAGAATAGTTCTGGTATTCCTTCTCCCGTTGCTTGAGCAACATTTAATAAATCATGGGTTCTCACTCGTGTAGCCAGTAAGCTTTGATGCGCATCTCGGAAGGTCGTATCTGTCAATAAGACAGAATCATGCGCCTTCACCCATTTTGAGACTGCGTCAGGGCCTTCATTGTCCAAAACATTTTTAGCAGTAAGAAGTTCACGTTTTTCAATCTTTGGTGCACGTGGTGTTTCAAAATAACGTTTTTCTTGCTTTTCGATGCCTGGGAAGCCGTTTACCGTGATTTCAGAAATGTAACGCATCGTTTTATTTCCACGATCGCGGACACGAGGGAATTCAAATAACTCAGGCGTATTATCAATAAACGTCGTCTTTGCATTTCCACTTTGGAAGACAGGGTGACTGATCACGTTATGCATAAACGGAATGTTGGTCTTAACGCCGCGAATACGGAACTCGATCAAACAACGCTGCATTTTTTCGATCGCTTGATCAAAATTCAATGCATGGGTACACACTTTTACCAGCAATGAGTCAAAGTAAGGCGTTACCGTCGCTCCTGCATAAGCATTTCCGACGTCTAAACGCACACCAAAACCACCCGGGGAACGGTACGTATCGATTTTCCCTGTATCAGGCATAAAGCCATTCAATGGGTCTTCCGTTGTGACACGACATTGGATCGCGGCACCAGACATTTGGACATCCTTTTGTTCTGGCAAGCCGATTTCTTTATGCAAATCTTTGCCTTGAGCGATCAATAGCTGTGACGTAACAATATCAACACCCGTAATCAATTCAGTGATCGTGTGTTCTACTTGGACCCGCGGATTGACTTCGATAAAGTAGAAGTTATCCCCTTCCACTAAGAACTCCACTGTTCCGGCATTCACATAGCCCACGTGTTTCATCAATTGAACCGCTGCTTGACAAATTCTTTCCCGTTGTTCGTCGTTTAAAGAAATACATGGAGCGACTTCTACAACTTTTTGATGGCGACGTTGAACAGAACAATCGCGCTCAAATAAGTGCAGAACATTTCCATGAGTATCTCCTAAAATTTGGACCTCGATATGCTTAGGATTGGCAACATATTTTTCGACATAAATTTCGTCATTTCCGAAAGCGGCCTTGGCTTCACTTTTCGCACGATCATACCCTTCACGTGCTTCTTTTTCATCATGAGCAACCCGCATTCCACGACCCCCGCCGCCTAACGCTGCTTTGATCATGATCGGATAGCCATGTGATTCTGCAAATTCCAGTACACCTTCGATCGTGTCTACTGGACCATCTGAACCAGGAATTGACGGAATCCCCGCTTCCAATGCTGCTGCTTTCGCTTTGATTTTATCGCCGAAAATATCTAGATGGTGCAAATCAGGACCGACAAAGATCAATCCTTCTTCGCGACAACGCTTCGCAAAGCCTAAATTCTCTGAAAGAAACCCATAACCTGGATGAATGGCATCCACGTTCGCCTCTTTCGCCACACGAATAATGTCTTCAATATCCAGGTATGCGTCGATCGGTTTCTTTCCCTTGCCGACCAAATAAGCTTCGTCTGACTTGAAACGGTGTACGGAGTATTGATCCTCCTCTGCAAAAATCGCTACCGTTTTAATGTTTAACTCACTACACGCGCGGAACACCCGCGTTGCAATTTCACCTCTATTTGCTACCAATACCTTTTTCATGCACTTCACTCCTGACTTTTTAAGTATTCATACTCGATTGCAAGTTTCGTTCGCTTCTCATCCGCACTGATATTCAATGCAAAGGCGACACTTACTGACAACACAAGTAAGCTATTTCCTCCTTGACTCAGAAATGGGAATGTGATCCCTGTCAATGGAATAATTCCTAAAATACCACCAAGATTAATAAAAACTTGTAATAACAACAGGCTTCCAATTCCGATACATATCAATGAATTGAAAGGTTTTTTCGAACGAATCCCAACTAAGAAGATTCGCGCGATCATAAAAATCAATACTGCTAATATAATTAAAGCGCCGATCAAACCAACTTCCTCTATTACGATAGAAAAAATAAAGTCGGTATGAGCTTCACTTAAAAATCCTTTTTTTTCGATACTATTTCCTAATCCCCGGCCAAACCAACCGCCATTGAACATGGCGTAGTAGCCGTTGACCATTTGATGACCTTGATCCAATTCATATTTGAAGGGGTTTTTAAAACTTTCAAAACGGCTAGTAATGTATTGCAGCCTTTCAGGCAAAATCGCCTCACCGAAATGAGTCATAAATTCAATTGCTAAGAAACTACCTGCTATACCTGTCCCGCCGATGATCAAACTATACAACCAATTGACCCCGCTTGCTAACAACAAAATGACAGCTAATAAGGTAATGATCGCCGCGTTCCCCATATCCGGTTGGATCGCAACCAGAAAGATCATAGCGAAAACCAGCATTAAGGGGCGCTTCATGTCATTCACGAAATTGTCTTGGATGGTTTCTTGACGCTTCGATAAAATATAAGACAAATACCAGACGACCATTATTTTCAAATATTCGGCTGGCTGCATCGTAAAGGAACCAATTCGAATCCAGCCCTTGGCCCCATTGATCTCATCACCGATGAACATGACGACAATGAGCAGAATAAAAATGAGGTATGTAGCAAAAATGATCAATTGCTGGCTCTTCAATACATCTGTCTTCATCTTATACATCAAACTAATCACAATCAAACTTAAAACCCAAAAGACTCCCTGGTTCATCACCAGACTTGTTGGGCTTCTATCATTCGTAATTAATATATAAGATGTTGAACTATAAACAAAGATCAAACCGATCACGGTCAAAATCAAATAAGGAATCAAAATACTATAATCTAAAAAATGACGTTTTTTTATCTTCGTTGGCAAGTGTTAAGCCTCCCAGCCGGCATCCGTCAAATCTTGACGAGTTTCGTACAATTCCGTATATAAACGATTCAACTCAGCTTCTAGATCGCTAAGCATTTGCTGTCCTTCTCCGCGCTTCAAGATACCTACCTTTTCAGCAAAGAATACTTGACGTGAGAAGCCATACATTTGTGTATCAACGACTTCCTCAAAAGCTTTACATTGAGAGATACACAGACTATTTGTTTGATTACGAATCAACAATTTAATCCTGTCAGCATCTTCTTGCAACACTTTAACGGCAAAATCAGAAGAAATATTTTCCATTTTGCTTCCCTCCTATCTTGATTCCAACATTATAACATAGAAAAATTTCAAAAAGTGAAAAAATACGTGAGACTAAGCTTTTTCTAAACACTTCGTTCGGGTTTTGACTTTTACACAGCTGATCGAATATTACATAAAGATTACAAACCAAAAACTTTAGATAAAAACGCAGAAAATCAATCCTTTTGAACAGTTGCTCCGTGAAACAAATAAGAAATATGAAACATAACGTTTTTCTATAATTTACTTATCGATCCCTGACGCGCCTCTTCATTAAAAATGCGCGCATCCTTTTCATCGCTCCTTATCTAGCCCTTTATGGGCCACTTATCTCCACCCACGACAAATAGCCCGCTGATTTAAGCGAGCTATTATTTTCTATAAAAATGTTTTGTATAAGAGCAGTTCAATTTACCAACGTTGGATTTAGATTTGGTTAACCATTCAAATTCGTTATTCCCGACTTCTTATACGTTCAATCAGTCGATGGCGCCGCTTATGGCTGGTTATTTTTAATGGCTTGGGCGGACTTTCTCCCGCTGTTCGTTTCGGCGGGCTGGCCGAAACTGGCCTTGGTTCTATGCTCTCTTTTGGTTTTGCGCTCGCATTCTCGATCAAGGGGATCGATGGAGCAGTATTAGCTGCTCTTGACACCGAGTGTAGTCTAGCCGGCGTTGTCCCATCGTCAATGAGGAGCTCCTCTAATATCCTGTTCACAGGCAAGCAAGACACAGCGATTCGATAATTGTCCTTGTCCGACAGTGCTACTGGGTCAATTCCTTTTGGCAATCCAATTTTTTGAATCAAGGTTTCTGGATTCGGCCGTTCTTCGATAATCGTCAAATCCTTTGGCAACTTGATTGCTGCCAACGCCTTTGAAGCGGCACTTGACGTGTCCTCTTTTTCCACTTCGATTGATGAAACGGAAAGCAGTTTGGCAGGTGTCGTTTCATCATCGAGGTAAATATCTTTTAACGTCGCATGTTTTGGCAAACAGGAAGCAACCACACGATAATTTTGCTGTTCTGACAACTCCGTTGGATCGAATCCGCTAGGCAGTTGGATCAACTGGATCAGTGTCTCAGCATTCGGTCGTTCTTCTATGATCGTTAACTCCTCTGGCAGTTTGAGGGTATCTAAGATGTCGAAGGACGCATCCAGCGAGTACCCCATCGCAGACGCCATTTCTGTGATTTGCGTATATAAGTCTTTTTCTTCCTTTTTGGGTTTATCCTTCTGATGGTCCTTAAAAAGAACCGTCTTTTTAACTTCTACCATTTTCGCTTCCAGAACTTCTTTATATAAGCCAACGCCGTCTTTTTCAAAAATATCCAGCTTGGTTAATTTTTTCAGTGCTGCTTTTACTTTTTCCGCCGGCTTGGTTGGATCAAAGCCCTTCATGCGGAAATGATGCTTTTTCCCATTGCTTTTCATAAATTTAGCATCCAATAAGATCGTTGTGCTTGTATCCATCTCACTCTCCCCTTTCCACCCATTCATTGTTCTTGTTGGTTCAGTCGATCATGACTCCGCAACTCTTAGAATATCTTCCCCAGACGTTTGCGAGACGAATTCCTCAGCTGTTTCCTCGTTATAAGTCAATACAGGAAATAATTTCGTTACTGATGATTGCCAGTCTTTTTCGCTAAAGTATTCTGTAAAATAATGATAAAAACGACGCATCGCTTTCGTCGTACGTCTATGCAAAAAAATGCGAGACACAACGCTTCTCAGCATATGAGAAAAATTATCTGCTTCACTCGTCAGTTCATCTCTGACTTGCAGCGCGATCAGCATCTCGATGGTAGCCTTCTCATTTTTAGTTTCATAATAATATGTGCGCAGGCGTTTCTCTAGGGTCCCGCGTTTTAAAGTAAATAGTTTTTGTCTAGTCAATCCGTATTCTTCCATCGCTCATAGTTCCTCCTTTTGATAAGAATTCTTATCAGATATCTACACGAAAAAATTACTGCTATTCTTTCGGAAAGTCCAATCCGAATTATTCATAAAAAATAAATTATAATAATCAAATAGTTTAATAATCGCCGATTCATCCCGCTCACCCCCTGTAAAAATAACTTAAAAATATCAGATAATAATTTTTAACTAGGAAGAGCAAACAAACAATTCCTTCTATCAACGATCGCTCATGCAACAAAAAAAAGACCTCACTATCATCAGTGAGGTCTGGAAGTACAAATTATTCTGCTGCAACTTTACGTTTTTTCGCTGCTTTTTCACGTTCAGATTTGTTTAGGATCTGTTTACGCAAACGAATAGATTCTGGTGTCACTTCACAATATTCATCATCGTTCAAGAATTCTAGAGATTCTTCCAAAGTCAGAATACGTGGTTTTTTGATTACAGATGTTTGGTCTTTGTTGGCTGAACGAACGTTTGTCATTTGTTTTGCCTTCGTGATATTTACACCTAAGTCTTTATCACGGCTGTTTTCACCAACGATCATGCCTTCATATACTTCAGTAGTTGGTTCAACAAAGACCGTTCCACGTTCTTCTACACTCATGATTGAGTACATCGTAGCCTTACCAGTATCAACAGAAACCAACGCGCCGTTACGACGTCCGCCGATCACGCCTTGGATCATTGGCAAGTATTGGTCAAATGTATGATTCATGATGCCGTATCCGCGAGTCATTGATAAGAATTCAGTAGTGAATCCGATCAAGCCGCGAGCAGGAGCTAAGAAGACCAAACGAACTTGTCCGTTACCAGAATGGATCATGTCTTGCATTTCTGCTTTACGTTGACCTAAAGCTTCGATCACGCTACCCATGTATTCTTCTGGAGTGTCGATTTGTACTCGTTCAAACGGTTCACATTTAACGCCATCAACCATTCGTTCGATAACTTCTGGACGTGATACTTGCAATTCATAGCCTTCGCGACGCATGTTTTCGATCAAGATCGACAAATGCAATTCTCCACGACCAGAAACAGTCCACGCATCAGGAGACTCTGTATTTTCAACACGTAAAGAAACGTCTGTGTGCAATTCTGACATCAAGCGTTCTTCAATTTTGCGTGAAGTCACGTATTTACCTTCGCGACCAGCAAACGGTGAATTGTTTACAAGGAATGTCATTTGCAATGTTGGTTCATCGATGTGCAAGATTGGTAATGCATCTTGATGGTCGATAGGTGTTACTGTTTCCCCAACAAAGATGTCTTCCATCCCAGAAACAGCGATCAAATCGCCGGCTTTTGCTTCTTGAACTTCCAAACGTTGCAAGCCGAAGAAACCAAAGATCTTCGTTACACGGAAGTTTTTAATCGAACCGTCAAGCTTCATAACAGAAACTTGGTCGCCGACTTTCATTTTTCCACGGAAAATACGGCCGATACCGATACGTCCAACATAGTCATTGTAATCTAGTAATGATACTTGGAATTGCAGCGGTTCGTCACTGTTATCAACGGGAGCTGGAATCTTTTCAACGATCGTATCAAAAACAGGAGCCATTGTTTCTTGTTGTTCCGCAGGGTCATCCGATAAACTAGATGTTCCATTGATTGCTGAAGCATAGATCACTGGGAAATCCAATTGATCGTCATCTGCTCCTAATTCGATAAATAATTCCAATACTTCATCTACCACTTCTTCTGGACGTGCAGAAGGTTTGTCGATTTTATTTACAACAACGATTGGTGTTAAATGTTGTTCTAAGGCTTTTTTCAATACGAAGCGCGTTTGCGGCATCGTACCTTCATAGGCATCTACAACAAGCAATACGCCATCAACCATCTTCATGATACGCTCTACTTCACCACCGAAGTCAGCATGCCCTGGAGTGTCCATGATGTTGATTTTGTAATCCTTATAGTTTACTGCGGTATTTTTCGCTAAGATCGTGATACCACGTTCTTTTTCTAATGCATTTGAATCCATTGCCCGTTCTTGTAGGTTTACATGACTATCAAGGGTATCGGATTGTTTTAACATTTCATCTACTAATGTTGTTTTACCATGGTCGACGTGGGCAATAATAGCCACGTTGCGGATATCTTCTCTGTAATTCAATTTTAATTGCTCCTTTTCTTGTAACGCGAGACTCACTCGATTGACAATTATAACAGAAAATCCCTAAGAGTGTTAGTAAAACATTTTCATTTTTTCAGAAAAAGTTTTTTCTTAAGGATTTTACTGGTCAAAGGCTTGAATCTCCACCATTGCTGCCTGTGTCGCACCAACGAAAAATTCTCTTCCTTGATAAGTCAGCGGCTGCCTATTCGCCCCATAGCTGACCATTCCTAATTGATCCATCATAATCATTCCGGCAGCATAATCCCACGGACTGAGCATACTGATATATCCAATTTGAGTCCCCTTCAAAATCGCGATAAAATCTAAGCCCGCACAGCCTAAAACACGGATGCCCATGGATTCAAGCCCAATCTCCTGTGCATGAAACGCATTTTTTCGGTAAAGAGCCGCATTCATTCCGATCAGCCCTGCTCTCAAAGAAGTGTTCTCAGGCGCGTCGATTTCCTTCTTATTAAAGAAGACCTTGCCGACTTTTGGGCCACCCCAAAAAAGCTCATCCCGCATCACATCATAAATAAAACCAAGCTGGCCGACGCCTTCTTCATATACAGCGATCATAATGCAGAAATTTTCCTGCTGCATCACAAAATTCAATGTCCCGTCGATCGGATCAATCACAAAGACACGCCCTTTGTCGATCGGTGTCTGATCCTGCCCGTTTTCCTCGCCCAATATCAGCGCCTCTGGATCATATTCGTTGATTTTTTTGACGATGAAATCCTGTACCTCTTTATCTACGTTCGTTACTAAATCGGTGCGACCGTTTTTTTGATCGACCTTCAAGGCATCGCCCAATCCTGTCCTGATTTTACTCGCTGCTTCATAGATCCATTGAATGATCTCATTCTCCATCTTCATCTCTCCTTAAAAATCGATTCTCGCTGTACTTATAGCGCTTTTGTCCCGCCAGAAGCAATTGATACACTGACTACATTTTAAACCGCTTAGACGGCGTTTCTTTGGCCTTCTTGACTGTATGATAGATCGAATACGTACTCACTTCTTGAAATTCTCGCCCTAATCGCTTTTCCTCGCCAATACTTTTAACCACTGTTTTAAATCTTTTGTAGCCATTTAGAAATCGTTCTTTGTCTATTCCATTCTCATTAGCTTCTTCGACTAAATTGAAAAAATTTATCACGGTTGTAATTTCATCGTGTGACCAGTCTTCATCGATTGGATAACTATAATTTGCCACTTTCCCACGCTCCATTCAAAAACAGTTTAACATAAAATGATTCTTACCCGCTTTTTTGGATTCACAAACACGTTTCTTTAGTCGGAAAATGCCGTAAACGATACCTTGTCTCCCTCTTATTTCCCTACTTTTTTAGCATTAAATGACTTTTAGATTTCTTATAGCCTGTGTGAAGTTCACTCAAAAAAAGCCAAAATCCCCTCTAGAGGATTTTGGCTTTTAAAAACATCGTTTTAAATATGGATCGGCATCCCTAAAGCTAGCTCAGAGGCATCCATTACAATTTCACCTAATGATGGGTGCGGATGGATCGTCAATGCGATGTCTTCCGCGTTCATTCCTGATTCGATGGCCAACGCCAACTCAGAAACCATATCACTAGCACCAACACCGGCAATTTGCCCGCCAATGATCACATTGTCTTCGACTGTTGTAACCAAACGGATAAAGCCTTCTGTTTTGCCTAATGACAAGGCACGACCGTTACCAGAGAATGGGAATTTGAATGCTTTCGCTTCCAGACCCGCTTCTTTCGCATCTTTGATCGTCATACCTACTGTAGCTAATTCTGGATCAGTAAAAGCAACAGCCGGCATTGCTTTGTAATCAACCGCTACTTTTTTACCAGAAATCGCCTCAGCGGCAATTTTTGCTTCATAGCTGGCTTTATGGGCCAACGCTGCGCCAGGAACGATATCACCAATAGCATAAATACTAGGGATATTCGTACGTCCTTGTTTGTCTACAGTGATCAATCCGCGTTCCGTCATTTCGACACCGGCTTGTTCCAAGCCCATGTCATTCGTGTTTGGACGACGTCCGACAGTGACCATCACGTAGTCTGCATCGATCGTTTCTTCTTTTCCGTCTACTTCATAGCGTACTGTAACACTGTCGCCGTTATCTACAGCTTCACGTGCCATTGCAGAGGTCACGACCTTGATACCTTTTTGTTTGAAATCTTTTTCGACAAGCTGAACCATGTCTTTTTCATAGGTTGGCAGGATTTGCGGCGTTCCTTCAAGGATCGTCACTTCCGCACCAAGGTTCGCATATGCGCCGCCTAATTCCGCACCGATGACGCCTCCGCCAATAATGACCATTTTTTCTGGTACAGCTTCTAAAGCCAATCCACCAGTAGAGTCCAACACACGTCCGCCAAATTTGAAGCCTGGGATCTCGATTGGACGAGAACCTGTTGCGACAATGGCATTGTTAAATGAATACGTTTGTGCTGAATCCGGATGAATCACCCGTAATGTTTGATCATCAACAAAAAACGCTTCGCCTTCGATGATCTCCACTTTGTGTTTCTTCAGTAAAAATTTTACGCCTGTCGTTAATTTATTAACGACTTCGTTTTCTTTCCAATCTTGCGTTTTAGCAAAATCTAACTTCACGTTTTCGCTTGTCACGCCGAACATTGTCGAGTCAAGTGAATCGTGGTAATGGTGTCCAGCAGAAATCAAGGCTTTCGAGGGTACACAGCCGACGTTCAAACAAACGCCGCCAATATATTCCCGTTCAATGATCGCTACTTTTTGTCCCATTTCTGCGGCGCGGATAGCGGCTACGTAGCCGCCAGGTCCTGCACCGATTACAACTGTATCTAATTCAATGGCGAAATCTCCAACTACCATGATTTTATCATCCTTCCATTAATAATAATTCTGGGTCAGCTAATAAACGTTTGATATTGTTCATCGCTTTTTGCGCTGTCGCCCCATCAACGATGCGATGGTCGAAGCTTAATGAAAGTTTCATCACACGGCCAACCGCTAATTCGCCTTCGTCATTGACGATTGGTTGTTGCGCAATCGTACCAACGCCAAGGATCGCAACTTCAGGGTAGTTGATGACTGGTGTGAACCAGCCGCCGCCCACTGAACCGATATTTGAGATCGTAATAGTTCCATTACGCATATCGTCTCCTGATAATTTCCCATCATGTGCCAAGGCCGCTTTTTCGTTGATTTCATCAGCGATCTTGAACATGCCTTTAGTGTCCGCATTTTTCACATTTGGTACATATAATCCATGATCGGTGTCCGTTGCAATACCGATATTGTAGTAATTTTTATAAACGATCTCTTGTGCCGCATCATCGATCGATGCGTTTAAGACTGGGTATTTCTTCACAGTCGCAGTCAACGCTTTAACGACGTAAGGCAAGAAGGTTAATTTTGTGCCATTGTCTAGAGCCACTTGTTTGAATTTCTTACGGTGATCCCAAAGCTTAGACACTTCTACTTCATCATGCAACGTTACATGAGGAGCAGTATGCTTGCTGTTGACCATTGCTTTGGCAATAGCTTTACGTGTTGGTGTCAATTTCTCGCGAGTTTCCATTTCGCCCATAGTTGAACTAAATGCTTGCGCAGGTTTTTCCGCTTTCGCTGAAGCACCTGAAGTTGACGTCGTTGTTTCTGTTGGTTTTTCGTCTGCTTTCGCTGGTGCAGCTTGTCCGCCGCCAGAAACGAATGTGTTGATGTCTTCTTTTGTCACACGTCCACCTTTACCAGTAGCTGTTACTTGAGAGATATCAACGTCTTTTTCACGAGCATATTGACGAACAGATGGCATAGCCAACACACGTTTGTCAGGGTTGCTTGCTTCGACGACGGAAGAATCACCTTTTGCTTCTGCTTTTGGCGCTTCTGCAGGTGCAGAGCTTTCGCTTGAAGAAGCACTGGCATCATTGTGTCCAGGTGCATCGATTTCGACCAATACATCGCCAACATTAGCGACTGTACCTTCGTCTACGATGACTTTTTTGATTGTTCCAGTTACTGGAGAAGGGATTTCTTCTACTGATTTATCGTTTTGTACTTCTAGCAATGTATCGTCTTCTTCGATCGTGTCGCCAGCTTTAACAAACCACTTAACGATCTCACCTTCTGCAATTCCTTCACCGATATCTGGTAATTTGAATTGGAAAACGCCGCCGCCATTGTCAGAACTATTGCTTTCGCTTGATCCGCTTTCGACAGTTGGTTCTGCTGCTGGTGCTTCCGGTGTTTGAGATTCTGCTGCGACACCTGCGTCGCCTTCATTGTCTTCGTGTCCCGGCGCATCGATTTCCACTAATACGTCACCGACATTCGCTACGGTTCCTTCGTCTACAATAATTTTTTTAACCGTTCCAGTTACTGGAGAGGGAATTTCTTCCACTGATTTATCGTTTTGTACTTCTAATAATGTATCATCTTCATTAATTGTGTCGCCAGCTTGGACGAACCATTTGACGATTTCGCCTTCAGCGATGCCTTCACCGATGTCAGGCAATTTAAATTGGTAAGCCATGATTTTCGCTCCTTATTTCTATTTGCCAGCATTTAAGCTAGCTTGCTAGTAATGAATTTTCCTTATATAAAATTCAATAGTCTCAGATGCATGCCCGTTTACGAATCTACTAAAATAGACTCGTAAACCTGACAATTAAAATGCTACGATTTCTTTTACTTTTGCTTCAATATCTGCTGCGTTCGGCAACCAGATACCTTCTGCTTGTCCAAATGGGAAAATCGTATCTGGAGCAGAAACACGTCCGATTGGCGCTTCCAATGAAAGAATCGCACGTTCAGAAATTTCTGAGATTACTTGTGCAGAGACACCTGCTTGTTTTTGTGCTTCTTGGACAACGACTACACGTCCTGTTTTTTCAACAGATTTGATGATCGTATCTACATCAAGCGGCGCTACAGTACGTAGGTCAATAATTTCTGCATTGATGTTTTCTTTTGCCAAGTTGTCTGCTGCTTTGATCGCTTCACGGACCATCGCACCATAGGTAATGATCGAAACATCCGAGCCTTCTTTTGTAACGGCAGCTTTATCCAATGGTACTTCGTAAATTCCTTCTGGTACTTCTTCACGGAATGAACGGTACAATTTCATGTGTTCTAAGAATACAACTGGGTCATTGTTGCGAATTGATGCAATCAACAAACCTTTTGCATCGTAAGGATTTGAAGGAATCACCACGCGTAAGCCTGGAGATTGAGCCATCAAGCCTTCTAAGTTGTCTGAGTGAAGTTCTGGTGTATGAACACCACCACCAAACGGTGCGCGGATCGTTACTGGTAAATTCCGTGTATTTCCCATACGGTAACGTGTACGAGCCATTTGTCCGACGATCTCATCCATCGCTTCAAAGACGAATCCAAAGAATTGGATTTCTGGAACTGGACGGAAGCCTTGTAAAGCAAGTCCGAAAGCCAAACCGCCGATACCGGATTCAGCCAACGGTGTATCGAACACTTGATCTTCGCCGAATTTTTCTTGAAGACCTTCAGTTGCACGGAATACTCCGCCATTTTTACCAACGTCTTCACCGAAAATTAAAACTTCTTTGTCTTTTTCAAGCATCAGAGCTAAGGCATCTGTGATTGCTTGGATCATTGTTTTTTGTGCCATGATTATTTCGACTCCTTCGCTTCATAGAATTCAACTTGTTCTTTAATGTTTTGAGGTTGTACTTCATACATATTTTTCAAGAAATCAGAAACCTTTTGTTTCGGTACACGGTCAGCATCTGTGATCGCTTGTTTGATTTCTTCTTTTGTTGCTTCGATCACTTTTTCTTCTTGTTCTTCTGACCATAAACCTTTTTCCGTTAAATATTTACGGAAGCGAACCAATGGGTCTTTCTTTGTCCATTCGTCATCCATTTCTTTTGAACGGTAACGTGTTGGATCGTCTCCAGACAAAGTATGTGGACCATAACGGTACGTCAATGTCTCGATCAATACTGGACCGTTGCCGTTTGCTGCCCATTCACGTGCTTTCTTAGATACATAATAAACAGCCAATGGGTCCATTCCATCCACTTGGATACCAGGAATTCCGGCTGCAACTGCTTTTTGAGCCAATGTATTCGCAGCAGTTTGTTTTTCACGAGGTGTTGAGATCGCGAAGCCATTGTTTTGAATGTAGAATACAGCGTTTGCATGATAAGCCCCTGCAAAGTTGATCGCTTCATAGAAATCACCTTGTGAAGAACCGCCATCACCTGTATATGTGAAAACAACATTTTTACTATCGCGTTTTTTCAATCCTAATGCGACACCGGCAGCTTGTACATATTGAGCTCCGATGATGATTTGTGGTGGTAATGCTTGTAATTCAGCAGGATAGTTGTTCCCAGCAACGTGACCACGAGACCATAAGAAGGCTTCTGCTAGCGGCAGACCATGTTTGATCAATTGAGGCACATCACGATACCCTGGTAATAGAACATCCTCTTTTTCAAATGCGAAGTGACTCGCTAATTGGCTGGCTTCTTGTCCAGCAGTTGGAGCGAAAAATCCTAAACGTCCTTGACGGTTCAATGCCGTTGAACGTTGGTCCAAAACACGCGACCAAACCATTGAAGTCATTAATTCAACAAGTTCGTCATCCGACAAGTCAGGAACTAGATTCTCATTCACAATCTTTCCGTCTTCATCTAGCGCTTGGTACACGGGGAAATCCGCGTTTACATCTTTTAGTAAGGCTTCAAAATCAATCGTTAACTTTTTTTCTGCCATGGTGTCACACTTTCCTCTCTTAAGTAAATTCAGTCTTGTTATCAGTGCAACAGCAAGTCAATCTGTATTATTGCTATTGCCCCTTCTTCTCTAAATTAGCATTTTTATAGTCAAATGACAACAAACTTGCTCACTGGTTTTGAACGAATTGAAGCGTTTCACCTTTTAGCCATGTGAAAGACCATTCAGCCTGTTTTTAAGCGGATTTTCTTCTTATAAATTTCAAATAAAGTTGGATACTCCAAAAGAACAGCAATTCTTGGTCAACCAGCCGATACTTCCTGTCTGGAAAGTCAAAAAAAGACTCAAGGATCGCTCCTCAAGTCTTTGGATTTGTTGCCTTTTTTCACAATAAAAGAAACAGAATAGCAACACAGGCTATTCTGTTATAGTTCAGATCCATTCTTTAGCAAGTTTGATATAAAGAACTTTTCCTAATTGCGTGGCTAACATATAAACGATCACGATTCCGACATACCAGAACCAATAAGTAATTGGCAAATGTACAAAATCAAATTGTTCAGCGATCGGGGTTAATACGACAAGTATTCCTACAACTACTGCCATCAGCAAGCTAATGAACACTTGAGGTGCTGGCCGACTTTGGATAAATGGAATTTTTCTCGTCCGAACCATCAAAACGACCAATGATTGTGTCGTTAACCCGATCATGAACCATCCTGTTTGGAACAGGTTCTGTGTCCCAACTGTATTGGCACCAAAAACAAACCACATAACTAAAAACGTAATGATGTCAAAAACGGAACTGATCGGACCGATACACACAGTAAATTTCAAGAGACCTTTTGTTTCCCATTTCGTTGGTACTTGCAATTCTTCCTCGTCCACATTATCCCAAGGAATCGTCAATTGCGCGAAATCATAGATTAAATTTTGCAATAGCAATTGGATCGACAGCATAGGCAAGAATGGCAAGAAGGCACTTGCGATCAGAATAGAGAACACATTCCCGAAGTTCGAGCTGATCGTGATCTTGATGTATTTCATCATATTACTGAAGACACGGCGGCCTTCAATGACACCATTCTCAAGAACACCCAAACTTTTTTCTAGTAAAATAATCGAGCTGGCATCTTTTGTAATATCCGCCGCTGTATCCACTGAGATCCCTACATCCGCTTTTCTTAAAGCAGGAGCATCATTGATTCCATCTCCCATAAAGCCCACAGTATGACCTTTACTTTGCAACGATTCAATGATCCGAGATTTTTGCATAGGATTTAGTTTCGCAAATAAATTGATTTTTTCTGCAGCTTGATACAATTCATCTTCCGACATGTCGTCTATTTGGTTTCCTAATAGGTAATCATCTGCTGAGATCCCTACATCCTGACAAACCTTTTGCGCGACGATCGCATTGTCTCCAGTCAAGACTTTCACCACTACCCCATGCTGATGAAGGGATTTGATGGCTGGTTTTGCGGAAGCCTTCGCTGGGTCCAGGAATCCCATGAAGCCGATCAAGATCATATCTTTTTCGTCTTCAGTAGAATAGATAGCTTCATCATGTGCGTCACGACGAACAGCCACAGTGATGACCCTCATTCCTTGACGGTTCATTTTTTCATTCACCGTTTGCAATTGGTGGCGAATCTCAGAAGTAAGCTCCAAAATCTCTCCATTAATTTCTACATATTTACAAATCTCCGCCATCTCTTCCACGGCACCCTTAGTGATCATTAATTGATGATCATCTGTTTTCATGACAACCGTTAAGCGACGGCGTGAAAAGTCAAAGGGGATTTCATCGATCTTTTGAACCGCTTGATACGGCAATTGACGGTCTTGTTCTTCAAAATAATTAATAACAGCGATATCCATCAGATTTTTCCAACCTGTTTGATAGGTGGAATTCATGAATGCTAAATCTAAGACTTGTTCATTTTCATTTCCCAATGGATCAAGATGCTCTACAAGAACCACGCGATCCTCAGTGATCGTCCCTGTCTTATCTGTACAGAGGACATCCATGCTTCCTAAATTTTGAATAGAGGCTAATTCTTTTACGATCACTTTGTGTTTTGAAAGTGTCAAAGCACCCTTAGCCAAGTTAGAGCTGACGATCATTGGCAACATCTCTGGAGTCAAACCGACAGCTACGGCAATCGCGAAGAAGAAAGCGCTGCTCCAATCCCCTTTTGTTAAGCCATTGATCAAGAAAACAAGCGGGAATAAAACCATGACCATCCGTAACAACAGCTTGCTGACCTTAGCTAACCCAATATCAAAGGACGTTTTTCCACGCTTTGAGGTCGCGTTTCTGGCAATATCTCCAAAAAATGTTTGTTGTCCGGTTTTTAAAATAATTGCTTTTCCTTGACCACTCAACACATCTGTTCCCATAAATACCAGATTCGTTAAGTCCAATGCCGTTGTTTCTTCTGTTACTTCGTTTTCTTCTGCAAGGTATTTTTCAACGGGCATTGATTCTCCCGTTAACGATGATTGGTTGACGAAAAGGTCTTTCGTCCAAATCAACACGGCATCTGCTGGGATCATGTCGCCAGTCGCTAACGTCAAAATGTCACCAGGTACGATTTCATCCATCGGAATTTCTTTTGTTTCTCCGTTCCGCGTGATTGCTGCGGTGTTTTCAATCATTTCTTTTAATTCGATACTCGCTTTTTGCGAACGGTATTCTTGAATAAAGGTTATCAAGACGCTGGCCAAGATCATGATCGTCATTACAACTGCGGCTTCTAGGTCATTCGTCAGTAAAGAAACAATTGCTAATAGCGCCAGTACGTAGACAAATGGATCGTTAAAGGATTGAAGGAATAATAACATGCCAGGCGTCGGCTTTTGTGAGGAAACCTCATTTGGACCGTATTCTTCCAAACGACTTTTCGCATCTTCTTCGGATAAGCCCTGTAAAGATGTTCGCAAGTTTAGAAAAAGGTCACGGTCAGGTAAAATTGCTAGTTTTTTTAATTCTTGATCTTTATTGATTTTGCGAGCAAGAAGGTTTTTTTTGTTCATCATAATGGTTCCTCCTAAAATTCAGGACAATCGAAGTAGTCCTATCGTATTTGCTTTTCGGTCGACTATCCTCATGATCCATCTTCCTCACATCCTTTCGATCTTATATTTTTGCCTAAGTGAAACGTATAGAGATTCAACATTTTGACTAGCTGCCGCAGCCATGTCCATGTGCGCAATAATTGTTCATCCATTACAAATGCTTCTATAATAAGCCTGCGTGAAGGAATCTATTCATTCACTGAAATTAACGCGCTGAAGTTTGTGGTCGAACTCGCTGCTAGCTCATATTTATGGATCGTATTTTTCGAAGAGCGAAAAATACGGTTATTTTCGTACGCATATGATTTTAGTAACGCGCTGAAATTTGTGGTTGAACTCGCCGCTAGCTCATATCTTTGGATCGTATTTTTCGAAGAGCGAAAAATACGTTTATTTTCGTACGCATACGATTCTACTAACGCGCTGAAGCGCGTAGTAGAACTCGCAAAAAGCGCGTGCTCGAAAATGAGCACGCGCGAAAAATCATTCATGTTCATCGTCGAGCTTTAGCACTATAGGGCGTAGACAAAAGTTGTCAGCTACGTTATGAATCACCTTCACGATGATCCCTGTTCTACCCATTGGCGTCTCTCGACATTTTTGGGCAGTAGCCTGTGTCCATATAGGAGCCTCACCTAACAATTATTCTTATTTACATTCTCACTATAGGGTACTTAAAACGAAGTGTCAAATATTTGGCTGAAAAAACTTGTTCATTTTCAGAAATTCATCTACTTTTTTATTAGGTGCAGCACCAAAATAGTCGGCGAATTTTTTACTCCAACGTTTTGTTTCGCGAGCTTCCGCGAATTTCTCCATCGTATCATCATAGGTTTCGATCAATCCATAGTCGTATTCTTGGTAAGTGTCATAATGGACAACTGCCTCTTCCGGTAAACGTGGTTTGATTCTCATTTCTACGTTTGGCTTTCCGATACTTAGTCCAGCCACAGGCATCACGTAATCAGGCAAGTTTAATAGTCTGCTGACTTCTGAAATATCTTTTCGGATGGAGCCGACAACAACAGATCCCAATCCCAAGGCCTCTGTTGCGATCACGGCATTTTCTAATGCCAATGCTGTATCTGTGACCGCCGTTATCAATGGGTCTAAGCCGGAATCAATAGGATAATCGGTGCCATAATGGCGCGCAACTTTCTCCGTGCGTTTTAAATCTGCTACAAAAACTAAAAAGGCCGAACTGTGGAGCATATGAGGATTTCCAGGATTCATCGCTACCAGTTGTTTTCTTATTTCTTGATCTCTAATTACGACAATGCTATACATTTGACCGTTCATCCAACTAGGCGCTTGTCGACTTGCGTTTAGGATTTTGTGCAGTTCCTCCTCTGATAATTGATACGTTTCATCAAAGCTTCTATAGGTCCGGTGCTGATTTAAAATCTCCAATGCTTCCATTTAACTCCTCCTTAATTCTCTTGAAATACGTTTTAGCTGATCAAAAAACTGTTTCTGTGTTTTTTTCGTCAGCCGAGTATAATTCACCCTCATTGCCATTGTATCATTACTAAAAAGGAATGCGGGGGCTATCGCTATTTTTTCTCTTAGAAAAATCTCCCAATCTTTTCTCGTCAAACGCTGATGTTTCCAGGTCAAATACACATAGATGCCGCCATCGATTTTAGATATTGCCCAATCGTCTGCGATCTGATCCGATGCCGCAGCGAAGTCATGAGCCTTTTGCTTCAAGGTTGCCACGAGCGCTTCCTGATTTTTTTCAAAGTGCGCGTCTGTTAATGCTGTATGAGCAATTACTTGGGGGAAAATACTGATCGAAAAATCCATCATTTGTTTTGCCTCGGACAACCGTTGAATCAGATCTTGATCAGCAACGACCCAGCCAATTTTGATGGACGAACCCAACAATTTAGAGAGTGAACCCAAGTGGATGACTTGATGTGGTGCTAGCTCCTTTAAAGACGGCGGCAGATCGATAAAATTCATTTCGCTAAACACTTCGTCTTCCACGATCGGTATCTGATAGTTATGACTAAGTGCAATCAATTCTTTTCGTCGATTTTCTGACATGGTCGTCCCAGTCGGATTTTGAAAGGTCGGGTTCAGAATGATCAATTTTATTTTCTTAGTCAGGATGAGCTGCTCCAGCTTATCGATACGCATCCCTTCTTGATCCATCTCTACGCCATACAATTTAACACCGGCACTTGCGAAGATTGGTAGTGAGTATAAAAAAGAAGGGTCCTCAATCGCCACGCTATCACCACTTTGTAACATCACCTGCAGCAATAAGAACATCGCTTGTTGTGCGCCCGAAGTAATCAAGACTTGATTTGCCGAAACGTCGATTTTTTGTTCTAGTTTAATTCGCTTACAGATAATCTGCTGCAACGGCCGGTAGCCAAGAGGGCTTTGCTTCTGTTCCTCTAACAGTAATTCTTCCCACGTGTAAGAGGGAAATCGAAAATCAGGGATCAAATTGAGGGGCAGGTCTCCTGAGTAAAGATCAATTGCCTCAGGATCAGATAATAAGGGGTGGATTTTTTCTAGAAAAGACTCTTTAGGGTGCGATTCCTGCGTGAATAGACGGCGCCAATCGACCCGGGGAGTCGTACTGCGTCCCCAATTTCCTTCATTCACCACTGTTCCACTGCCTTGCCGACGCAAGATCCAGCCAAGACTGACTAGCTCATCCAATGCGTGAACGACGGTTGACCGATTCACTTGGTAATGTTCTGCCAGCTTCCGTTCTGCCGGTAATTTATCGCCTGGTTTCAAGGTTCCCTCTTGGATATACGTAATAATTTGTTCAATGATTTGTTGATAAATCGGCGTAGACTTATTTTCTGCTAGTTCCCACATGGTCATCCCCCGTTTATAATTGGATGATTTAACATTAATCCAATTATATTTTCATGTCAATTGAACAAAGAAAAAGACTCCTGCCAAGCAAACGACAGGAGTCTTTTTAAAATCTTTTAAATGGTATCACCATTAAAAATCGAATTTTTAACGATGACATAATCTACTTTTTGCAAGGCTTCTAAGTCATTGCCACCAGCATAGGAGATAGAGGATTGCAAGTCCTGCTGCATTTCTACTAAAGTGTCTTTTAAAGAACCTTTATAAGGTATCCAAATTTTCTTACCTTCCACGTTTTTCTTTTCGCCTTTTTGGAATTCAGAAGCACTACCGAAGTATTCTTTGTATACAACGCCTTCCTCCACCATTGTTTCCCCAGGAGATTCTTCGTGTCCAGCAAATAGAGAACCAATCATGATCATCGTTGCACCAAAGCGAATAGATTTCGCAATATCGCCATGTGTACGAATCCCGCCATCTGCAATAATTGGTTTCCGTGCTGCTTTAGCACACCAGCTTAACGCAGCTAACTGCCATCCACCCGTACCAAAGCCTGTTTTAATTTTAGTAATACATACTTTCCCCGGTCCAATTCCTAGTTTTGTCGCATCAGCTCCGGCATTTTCCAATTCACGTACAGCTTCTGGCGTGCCGACATTTCCAGCGATAACGAAGGTTTCCGGCAAGTATGTTTTTATGTGTTTGATCATATTGATGACCGCATCTGAATGACCATGAGCAATATCGATCGTGATAAAATCAGGGTTCAACTTCTCTTCAGCCAACTGTTTTACAAAATCATATTCGTAGCCTTTGACGCCGACACTGATTGATGTAAACAACCCGCGCGCTTGCATTTTTTTAATGAAAGGAATTCGCTCCTCTTCATAAAAGCGATGCATAATATAGAAATACCCATTTTCTGCCAAAAATTCAGCAATCGTTTCATCGATGATCGTTTGCATATTGGCTGGTACAACAGGCATTTTAAAACTGAATTTCCCTAATTTAACAGTCGTGTCACATTCTGATCGGCTGTTCACAATACATTTGTTGGGGATCAACTGAATATCTTCATAATCAAATACTTTCATAAATGGCCTCCAATGGATAACATAGCTATCTCGTTTTATTCTCGTCATTTTTTTACTTATGAAAAATGACCGTGTTCTCGTCGCGCGAAGCTTTACACAAAACAAACGTTACAACTGTCAACCGATGCATACACACCCTCTTAACAGTACCTGATACGTGTAAATCGCGAACGATAAAAAAACATAGGGCAGTATCGCCCTATGTAATTTACAACATATCCGGTTAAAAAGCAAGCTGATTTTAAATTTTATCGCAAAAAACACGAACATTACCTTTTTATACTAAAGCACTTCTTAATTTTTTCGCCTGTAGACTGATTAAAAAGATAACATCTTCCATTTCTTCTTCGTTTGTCACATTCATTTCGATCTTCTGCGTTTTTTTTGACACGTCTTCAAATTTTTCCTTAAACTCCTTCGACATCACCTTTACCATCGGAGTCAAATAGCTTATACCAAAATCTGGGAAGGGAGTGCTCACGGAGAAATAGTTTTCATGAATCTTGATTTGACAAAGTAGACCGTTGTATTGCTCGATCACTAATTGCCAGCCTGATTTTTTTTGGAATATGTATGTGATTTTCGGATCATAATGTCTCATGATCTGAGCTAATAAGATTTTTAGATATTGGGAATTTGGCAATCCTGATAAGATCGTCTGGAGTTCTCTCTTTTCATCATCAGCCTTGGATCGTTTTCTTTCCATAGTCCTCGCCTCTTTCAATACGCTGTGGAACGAAAAATAATTCTAACTAATGCAATGGTTGTATGAGTTAAATTCTTTTTATTTTTCTTCAATTTCATATATTCTTTTAACGTTTTTTTCATATTCAGTTTACCATTTTTAATGAAAACTGTCATTTTTTTAATCCGGTTACTCCTATAACCAAAAAAAAAAAAAAAGACCCATCGGCCTTTTTTAATTATTTTGATTTATCACCAATATCCCGGCGATAAAAATAGTTTTTGGTAGTAGCTTCATCCAACGCTTGGTATACTTTCTTTTGCGCTGCTTCAATCGTGTCGGCTTCTGCTTCTACTAAGAGTACTCGTCCGCCTGAAGCCACGATTGCTTCATTCTTATCAGCGACTCCTGCATAATAAACGGTCACTTGGTCATTAAAGGTTGGTATATCCATCCCTTTTTTATAGTCATTCGGATAGCCTTCTGCCGCCAATACGACGCCCACGGACGCTCGTTCGCTCCAAGTCAGCTCTGGCTTACAATTGTTCAGCAGATCATCAATGATCTGTGCAAGATCACTTGTCAGTCGAGGCAGGACAACCTGTGTTTCAGGATCACCAAAGCGAGCATTGAATTCAATGACTTTTGGCCCTTTTTCTGTCGCGATCAGTCCAGCATATAAGATTCCTGTAAAGGGCGTATCGTTTTTGATCATTCCTAAAGCTGCTGGCTTGACTATTTTTTCTAACGCAGACGTTACTATCTCTGAAGAAATTTGAGGGACTGGTGAATAGGCCCCCATCCCACCAGTATTTGGACCTTGATCGCCGTCATAAGCACGTTTGTGGTCCTGAGCGATGACCATTGGATAGACTTCTTCGTCCTTTACAAATGCGAGTAGTGAAAATTCTTCCCCCGCTAAAAATTCTTCCACCACGACTTTGTCACCACTCTCACCGAAGCGATGATCCGTCATCATTTCTTTCAATGCTTGCAACGCATCGTCTAAGGTGAGTGCAACAGTAACGCCTTTGCCCGCTGCCAACCCATCCGCTTTGATGACGATGGGTGCGCCTTTTTCTCTGACATACGCGCACGCTGCCTCATAGTCAGTAAAGGCTTCGTACTCCGCCGTCGGGATTTGATTGTTCACCATGAGTTTTTTCGCGAATTCCTTGGAACCCTCGATCATTGCGGCTGCTCTATTCGGACCAAATATTTTTAATCCAGCTTTTTGGAAATCATCCACGATCCCATTTAATAGCGGAATCTCAGGTCCTACAAAGGTCCAAGCGATGCCCTGTTCTTTTGCAAATGAGATCAGCGCTTCGTGATCATCTTCTGCAATATCGAGGCGCTGAATCCCGTCCTTTTTCATGCCAGGATTGCCCTTTGCACAAAAGACATCTGTTACCTTTGGACTTTCCAGCATTTTTTTCGCAATCGCATGTTCACGTCCGCCGCTGCCAATAATTAATACCTTCATTGAATCCTCCTCAAATTAATGTTTGAAATGACGAACGCCAGTGAAGACCATCGCTACACCATATTTATTAGCCATCGCGATTGAATCCTTGTCACGAATACTTCCACCCGGCTGAACAATCGCCTTGATTCCATGCTGTGCCGCGTATTCTACACTGTCATCCATTGGGAAATAAGCATCACTCGCTAAAACTGCCCCTTCCATCCGGCCTTTTGCCTCTTCAAGAGCAATTTTTACGGAGCCTACTCGATTCATTTGACCTGCACCAACGCCGACAGTTTGATGAGCGTTTGCGACAACGATCGCATTCGATTTTACATGCTTCACGGCTTTCCAAGCAAATGCCAATGCCTTCAGCTCTTCGTCTGTTGGTTTCCGATCTGTAGCTACTTCCCATTCTTCTGGAATTTCTGTCACAACATCTTGCTCTTGAACAAGCAAGCCGCCTAGAACAGACACCACTTCTTGCTGATCGCTGTTCGTGTTGCTGAAATCCAACGTCATTAAGCGCAGGTTTTTCTTGCTTGATAATACGTCAAAGGCTTCCTTGCTGAAGCTTGGAGCAATAATAATTTCTAAAAATAGCTTGTGCATTTCTTCTGCTGTTTCTAGGTCGATTTCGCGGTTTGCGACTAAGATACCGCCAAAGATAGAAGTAGGGTCTGCCTCATATGCAAATTGATACGCCTCTGCAATCGTTCGGCCGCTACCGATCCCACATGGATTCATATGCTTCAGTGCCACTACAGTAGGGTCGGAAAATTCTCTGGCAATACGAATAGCCGCATCGGCATCCTTAATATTATTGTAGGACAATTCTTTCCCGTGTAATTGTTCCGCACTGGCAATCGAATAAGAAACCGGTCGGGCATTTTGATAAAAAGCAGCCGTTTGATGACTATTTTCCCCATACCGCAGCGTTTGCTTCAGCTCATAGGTCAACGTCATTTTTTCTGGTTCCAGCTCTTCTACACGATTCGTTAAGTATTCTGCGATTAAGGCATCGTAGGCCGCAGTGTGACGGAAAACTTTCGCCGCTAAACGTTTCCGCGTTTCTAACGTAGTCGCCTGATTACTTTTCATTTCTGCTAACACAAGTGAATAATCTTCTGGATCAACAACGACCGTTACCGATGCGAAGTTTTTCGCAGCGGAACGAAGCATGCTTGGCCCGCCGATATCAATGTTCTCAATCGCTTCTGCCTCCGTGACGTCTGCTTTAGAGATCGTTTCTTTAAATGGATAGAGATTTACGCAAACAAAATCAATCGGCAGAATATCCTGCGCCTGCATTGCCTCTAAATGACTTGCTAGATCGCGGCGGCCTAATAACCCACCATGGATTTTTGGATGCAGCGTCTTCACGCGGCCGTCCATCATTTCTGGAAAACCAGTAACTTCGTCAATACTCAAGGTCGATAGTCCGGCATCGTCTAGTACTTTTTTAGTCCCGCCCGTAGAAATAATCTCAATCCCTGCGTCAATCAATCCTTTAGTAAATTCTACAATTCCGGTTTTATCTGAAACACTAATCAATGCTCTTGTCATTATGATTCTCCTTATTCATAGTAATGAATTCATTTTGTTTGTGAACGACTAAATACGTATATCGAATACCAAGCAATTAGGCATTTGACTTTCCAATTGAAAAGTTTTTCTCGCTTTTTCTTTACATTTGTAAAGTTTTAGAGCGATTCGCTTAGTATGTGTAAACTTCTCAGTTGTCAGATTCTTTTACAATTTCTGCTAAAACCTGAGGGTAAAGCTGGTGTTCAACTGCATGGATCTTCGTTTCTAAATCACTCAAGCTGTCTGTTTCAGCAACAGATACTTTCCCTTGAGCAATGATCGGTCCTGTGTCCACGCCGCGATCGACATAGTGAATCGTCACGCCTGTTTCCTTTACCCCTGCCTCATAGGCGTCTCTGATCCCGTGTAAACCTGGAAAATCAGGGAGCAGGGCTGGATGGATATTGACGATTCGATTCGGAAATGCTGTTAACAAGTCTTCGCCGATAATGCGCATATACCCCGCTAATACGACCAATTCAACCTCGTGATCCTTCAATTTCTTTAACAGGGCTGCTTCGTAACTTTTCTTATCAGGAAACTCTTTCAACTCGAAGCTCTCACAAGGAATCGAAAATTTCTTTCCTCGTTCTAACACATAGGCATCGCGATGATCAGAAAACAGCAAAACCAACTCGGCCGGGATCTCTTTATCTTTGACGGCCTGAGCGATCACTTCAAAGTTCGACCCATTTCCTGAAGCTAAAACGGCTATTCTCATATTTTTTTCCCTTTGAAAAGAATCGCTGCTTCCTCTTTTTTCGTCACTTTGCCGATTAGAAAGAAGGCTTCGTTTCGTTCAGTGAGATCCGCTTTGACAGCGTCTAATTTTTCTGGAGAAACAGCCAAGACCATTCCAATCCCCATATTGAAAATTTCGTACATTTCCATTTCAGGAATTTTTCCGTACTTTGCTAGCGCGTCAAAGATCGGTAAAACAGGCCACGCATCTAAGTGGATCTCGCAGGCCAATGCGTCCGGCAGCATTCTTGGTAAATTTTCTACAAAGCCGCCACCCGTCACATGGGCGATCCCATTCACTAATTCCTTTTTGATCAGAGGCATTACTGCGTCAACATAAATCTTTGTTGGTGTCAAAATTTCATCGCTGAGAGTGCCAGAAAGCTCCGGCAGCTTCTCGTCGTATGAAAAATGATTCGTTTCGAAGAAAATTTTCCGAACTAAGGAGTAGCCATTTGAATGAATTCCTGAAGAAGGCAAACCAACTAAGATGTCGCCCTCCGAAATTTTCTCGCCGGTGATCATTTGGCTTTTCTCAGCGATTCCCACTGTAAAACCTGCAAGATCATAATCGTCTTCACCATACATTCCCGGCATCTCAGCAGTTTCTCCACCGATCAAGGCTGCTCCTGCTTGCACACAGCCTTCCGCAACACCAGCAACCACTTGTTCCAATCGCGCGGGTATATTTTTTCCTGTTGCGATGTAATCTAGAAAGTATAACGGTTCTGCTCCTTGTGCTACGATATCGTTCACACACATAGCGACACAATCGATCCCGATCGTATCATGTTTGTCCGCCTGAATCGCTACCATCAATTTTGTTCCGACCCCGTCTGTTCCTGAGACTAGAACAGGCTCTTTTACATCGAATTGGCTCAAGTCAAAACAGCCGCCAAATCCGCCGATGGCACCCATGACGCCTAATCTTTCGGTCCTTTTCACATGCTTTTTGATACGCTCCACTACTTCATAACCGGCCTCAACATCTACACCAGCTCTGGAATATGCATTTCCCACTCGTTTCGCCCCTTATTCGTTTTTGTTGATTCATTTAGAAAAACAGAAAATTTATAGACCCTTTACCGCATCTATCATGCGCCTGGGCCTTTGATATCAGCCGCTTTAAACAAACGAAGTCTTTTCCTTCAGTGTTGCTTGGTAATGTGCCTCATAATCGTATAACGGTGTCGGATAGTCTCCGTTAAAATAGGCCATGCACAACCCTGAATAGGGTGCGTCAAAATGTAACCCAATAGCGTTGATCAGTCCTTCTTCACTTAAAAAAGAAAGAGAATCTGCACCGATCAGTTCGCGAATTTCTTCAATTGAATGATTGGCCGCAATCAGCTCTTTGCGGGTTTGTATGTCAATCCCGTAAAAACAAGGATAGCGCAAAGGAGGCGAAGCAATGCGCACGTGAACTTCCTTCGCACCTGCTTCTTTTAATAAGTTTACGATGCGACGGCTCGTTGTCCCGCGGACGATCGAGTCATCCACCATAATAACTCGTTTGCCCTCAACGACACCTCGGACAGCCGAAAGCTTCATCCGCACCCCTTGCTCCCGCAATTCTTGAGTTGGCTGGATAAACGTTCTGGCGACATATTGATTTTTTACTAACCCCATTTCATAGGGGATGCCTGATTCTTCTGCATAGCCGCTTGCCGCTGATAAGGATGAATTTGGCACACCCACCACCATATCTGCGTCAATGCCGTCTTCCTGTGATAAAATGCGCCCCATGTTTTTGCGCGCACTGTGAACGTTCACGCCAGCAATGTTTGAATCGGGACGGGCAAAATAAATATATTCCATTGAACAAATGGCGTGTTGTGTCTCTTTCGTAAAATGTTCGACTTTTAGGCCTTCATCGTTGATCGTGATGATCTCGCCTGGATTCACATCTTGAATAAACGTGGCGCCAACGACTTCCAGCGCACACGTTTCCGATGCTACGACATACGCGCCATTGACCATTTGTCCAATAGACAACGGGCGAAAGCCGTTAGGATCAAGTGCCGCCACCATCGATTCTTCTGTCAGCATCAGGTAAGCGAAGCCGCCCTTGACCGTGTTTAGGGCCTCCTTCATTCGTTCACACAATGTTTCCTTTTGACTGCGGCGAATCAAGTGCATCAAAATTTCAGTATCAGAGTTTGAATGGAAGATGGCTCCATCAATTTCCAATTCCTTTCGCAAACTTTTTGCATTGGTCAAATTTCCATTATGAGCTAACGCAAAATCCCCATCATAGAAATTGAATAAAAAAGGCTGGATATTATCGACACTGCTGTTTCCTGCCGTCGCATAGCGCACATGACCAATCGCTGCTTGCCCTGTTAACTGGTTTAATTGACGCTCATCTTTAAAGACTTCAGACAACAATCCTAGACCACGAGTACTCATTAATTTGCCGCTGTCATTACTAACGATTCCAGCACCTTCTTGACCACGGTGCTGCAAACTATGCAAGCCAAAATAAGTGACGCGTGCAGCATCTGGGTGACCCCAGATGCCGAAAACGCCACACTCTTCATTTAAACTTTTTACTTCATTAGACATGGAATGGCTTCCTCCCATAATTTTTCAGCTTCCTCTGTAGCGACTGTGATCTCACCGCCCACAGCGCTCATGCGTAGGTTCCCGGAATTCGTCACCTTGCCGACCTTCAAAGCTTTCTTCCCTGCTAAAGCCTCAAAGTCCGCTTGCTTCTCTGGATTTACCGATAGAACAAAACGAGATTGAGTTTCTGCAAAAAGGGTTTCGATAGGCATATCAACAGCAATCTCAACACCTAAATGATTCGTGAATGCTGACTCAGCGATGGCTACTGCCAATCCGCCCTCTGCACAGTCATGAGCACTTTCAATGAGACCCGCTTTGATCGCAGCAAGAACGAAGTCTTGATTTGCTTTTTCGACAGCGAGATCAAAGTCCATCAATTTTCCTTCAATTTTTCCTGTTTGCATTTTTTGAATTTCAGTTCCATTGAAATCGTCCTTTGTTTCGCCAACAATATAGATCAAGTCGTCCGCATTCTTGAACTCCTGAGTCGTAATGTGAGCTAAGTCCTCGATCAAGCCCACCATACCAATCATTGGTGTTGGGTAAATCGCTTTCCCGTTCGTCTCATTGTACATGGACACATTTCCTGAAATAACTGGTGTATTCAATGTACGACAAGCCGCTGAAATACCGTCTGCCGAAGTCCACAATTCCCAGAAGCCTTCTGGTTTTTCTGGAGAACCGTAATTTAAACAGTCCGTGATCGCCAAAGGCTGTCCGCCAGAAGCAATAATATTACGTGCTGCTTCAGCAACTGCGATTTGACCGCCTACTTCAGGGTTCAAATACAAGTACCGGGCATTACAGTCAGTCGTCATCGCCAAGGCTTTATTTGTTCCACGAACCCGTAAAACAGCCGCGTCACTCCCGGGTCTGACAACCGTATTTGTTCGAACCTGAGAATCATAGGTCTCATAGATCATTCTCTTTGAAGCGATCGTCGGCTGCTGCAATAACGCCAATAATGTTTCTGTTCCATCGGAAACTTCTGGTTCAAAATCAGCCATCGCTGCGAATTCTTGGATACGTGCGGGTTCGCGTTTTTCATTTTCATACACAGGCGCATCTTCAGCCAATGCATCAACGGGCAAATTCGCGACTTCCTCTCCGTGATGATACAAGCTGTACATCCCGTCATCCGTTACCTCACCGATAGTCACTGCATCCAACTCATAGCGTTTGAACAATGCAACAACTTCCTCTTCATGCCCTTGTTCCACACAAATCAGCATCCGCTCCTGTGATTCCGAAAGCATCATTTCGTAAGGGGTCATCTGTGTTTCTCGTTGCGGGACATCATCCAAGTACAGTTTTAACCCAGAGCCGGCTTTTGAAGCCATCTCTGAACTAGAAGAAACCAAGCCGGCCGCTCCCATGTCTTGGATTCCGACCAAAATATCTGAATGCTCTAAGATCAATTCCAAGCATGCCTCTAATAAAAGTTTTTCCATGAAGGGATCGCCTACTTGAACGGCCGAACGCTGTTGTTCTTCCCCTTCAACAAATTCTTCAGAAGCAAACGTTGCGCCATGAATACCATCTCGACCCGTTTTAGCCCCAACGTACATGATCGAATTGCCAACGCCCTTTGCTTGGCCTTTTTGGATATCCTTATGGTCGATCAAGCCCACACACATCGCATTGACTAATGGATTTCCCTCATAACAAGCATCGAATGCCACTTCTCCGCCGACAGTCGGAATACCGATACAATTCCCATAACCACTGATTCCTGCAACGATTTCTTCTAATAAATACTTCGTACGAGCGGTAGTCAACTCACCGAAACGCAATGAATCTAAAATAGCGATCGGACGGGCACCCATACTGAAAATGTCGCGAATGATCCCGCCGACACCTGTTGCTGCCCCCTCATATGGTTCGACTGCGGAAGGATGATTGTGGCTTTCTGCTTTAAAAACAACCGCTTGTCCATCACCAATGTCCACGATCCCAGCACCTTCTCCAGGTCCTTGCAACACTTGCGCCCCCTCTGTTGGGAACTTGCGTAATACAGGCTTCGAATTTTTATACGAACAATGCTCGCTCCACATAACAGAAAATAAGCCCGTTTCTGTATAATTCGGAAGGCGGCCAAGGATGTCCTCGGAAATCAGGCGATATTCCTCATCAGTCAACCCCCATCCAGCATAAATGCGCTGATCTTTGATCTCTTGAGCTGTAGGTTCAACTTTCATCATTAGTTTGCAGTCACCTTTCCAAAATTAGTTAGTATTGAAGCGAAGAATTTCTTTCCGTCATCAGAACCCAGTAATGTCTCCATTGCTCGTTCTGGATGCGGCATCATTCCTAAGACATTTCCTGCCTTGTTCGTGATCCCTGCGATATTTGCGACACTTCCGTTGATGTTTTCACCTTCATAAGTGAAGACGATTTGATCGTTCGCCTTTAGCTCAGCCAAAGTTTTTTCATCGCAATAATAGCTTCCTTCACCGTGGGCAACAGGAATTTGGATCGTTTCATTCGCTTCATATTCAGAAGTAAATTTTGTTTGGTTATTCACAACAGTGAGTGGTGTGATCTTGCTGATAAATTTCAAGGAATCATTGCGACGCAGCGCACCAGGTAAAAGACCAGCTTCTGTCAAGATCTGAAACCCATTACAGGTCCCAAAAACAGGCTTTCCTTCTTCAGCAAACCGAATAACCTCCGACATGATCGCCGCAAACCGAGCGATTGCACCGCAGCGTAAGTAGTCTCCATAAGAGAATCCGCCTGGAAGCAATACGCCATCAAACCCTTCTAGACTGTCGGAATCATATCGAACATACTCGCAATCTGCTCCCATGATTTCCTTCATTGCCCAGTACATATCCAAATCACAATTTGAACCGGGAAATACAATGACTGCAAATTTCATGCTACACTTCCTCCGCTGTCAAAATTTCGTAGCGATACGTCTCCATGTTTACGTTGGCTAATAATTTGTCACAAACTTCTTCAATCATTTCTTCTACAGGGCGGTCATTTTTCGCCACTTTGATTTCAAAATATTTCCCGATACGTACTTCTTCGATCTCATCATAGCCTAAACGATGAACCGCACCCTTTACTGCTTCTCCTTGGGGGTCTAACACAGAATCCTTATACGTAACATAAACTTTCACAAAATACATTCTTATTCTCCTCGCTTTTCTAATCTATTTAGTACTTCTTGGTATATCGGGATAATATCTCCTAAGTCACGACGATAAATATCTTTGTCTAAATGTTCCTTCGTTTTCTTGTCCCATAAACGGCAAGTATCCGGAGAAACTTCATCTGCTAGTAAAATCGACCCATCTTTCTGACGACCAAACTCTAATTTAAAGTCAATCAGCGTAATATCCATCGAGTCAAATAGCGCCGTCAACGCTTCGTCGACTTCTAAAGCCATTTTTCTCAACTGGGCAATCTCATCCGTCGTTGCAAGTTGCAGGAATTCAATATGGTCCTCAATGATCATTGGATCTTCCAGCGCATCGTTTTTATAATAAAATTCTACGATGGGTCTATTCAGTGGGGTTCCCTCTGGTATAGCCAATCGTTTTGAAAAACTTCCCGCTGCCACATTCCTTACCACTACTTCCAATGGAATGATCTCGACCGTCTGAATCAATTGCTCCTTCTCCGACAGTAGTTCGATAAAGTGATTGTTGATTCCTTTACTTTTTAAAAAATTAAAGATTTGAGCAGTGATTTGATTATTAAGTTCGCCTTTACCGCTAATTTGATCTTTTTTTGCACCGTTTAAAGCAGTTGCCTGATTGAGGTATTCGACCCAAACAATCGCTGGATCGTCTGTTTTAAATAATTTTTTTGCTTTGCCTTCATACAATAAAGTCGTTTTTTCCACGTTAGCGCGCCCCTTTTTTCTGAACATTATGAAACATAATGTTCAAATCGTTCGTTTATCAACTTCATCTTTAGTGTAACAACTGCCCCTCACTTTTTCAACGCTTTATCGGATATTATAATCACAAAAACTGTATAACGTTCGTGTTTTAGCTAGTCGTATCAATTGGAATTATCTTAACCACTAAGAGATAGCGTTTACATTTTAAGCAAATGATGCTATATTAAACTCGAATGAATTAGATGGAGGAATCGCTTATGCTAGACGCGGGTGCAGCAGCTCATACATTTCTTAATTCAATGGAAGAAACAGAAAAACAACAATTGCTAAATGCCTTATTGGGACTAGATACTACACACAATCTCAATCAAGGAACCAGTTTTTACTCATACCGAAATTTAAAAAAAATGTTGCATCCAAAGCAATCTCAAGCGATGCAATGTTTAAATTTCTCTAATCAAGCACAAGATACCTTAGTGATCAAACAATTTAAGGATCATTCGTTTTTGAAGAATTCTTATCGGATCGAGATTCTATTAAACACCCATTCTTATGAGTACCAGTTGGTGGATTGCTTATTACAGGAACTTCATGAAAGTTGTTTCGTAGATGTTTACTCTTATGCGTGAAACAAAAAAATCTCTTGCCCTTCGGCAAGAGATTTTTTTTATTTAAGACCTACACGTTCAAATACGCGATCGACATTTTTCAAATGATAATTATAGTCAAATGCATCGTCTAAATCAGATTCAGACAATACCTTCGTGATTTTCTCATCTTCTTCAAGCAACGGACGGAATTGCACTTGATGATCCCATGCGTAAGCTGTTTTCGGCTGTACTAGATCATAGGCTTCTTCACGAGTCATTCCTTTATCGATCAATTTCAATAGCACACGTTGGCTATAAATCAACCCGAATGTCGCCTGCATGTTGCGCTTCATATTTTCTGGAAAAACGGTCAGATTTTTAACGATCGTACCAAAGCGATGCAGCATATAATCCACAAGAATCGTTGTATCTGGAGTAATGATCCGTTCTGCTGATGAATGTGAAATATCGCGTTCATGCCATAAAGCCACGTCTTCAAAGGCAGTGATCAGGTGACCTCTTACAACACGGGCCAACCCAGTCATGTTTTCAGAACCAATCGGATTGCGCTTGTGAGGCATAGCAGAAGAACCTTTTTGTCCTTTTGCGAAAAATTCCTCCACTTCACGGGTCTCAGATTTTTGCAGACCACGAATTTCTGTCGCAAAGCGCTCAATTGACGTAGCGATCAAAGCTAAGCTTGAAAAGTATTCCGCGTGTAAATCTCTAGGCAATACCTGAGTCGATACTTCTTGCGGACGGATACCTAATTTTTCACAGACATATTCTTCAACAAAAGGCGGGATGTTCGCGAATGTTCCTACAGCCCCTGAGATTTTCCCAGCTTCTACCCCTTTAGCCGCATGCTCAAAACGCTCGATATTGCGTTTCATCTCTGAATACCACGTCGCTAATTTCAGACCAAACGTAGTTGGCTCAGCATGAACACCGTGGGTCCGTCCCATCATTACTGTGTTTTTGTTCTCTTTCGCTTTTTCGCCGACAATAGTCAAAAAGTCTTGCAAATCTTGGCGTAAAATATCATTGGCTTGTTTATACAAGTAACCATACGCCGTATCCACGACATCGGTGCTGGTCAATCCATAATGAACCCATTTCCGTTCTTCGCCCAATGTTTCCGAAACGGCACGTGTGAAGGCAACGACATCATGTTTTGTCGATTGCTCGATCTCTAAGATACGATCAATGTCGAACCCCGCGTTTGCGCGAATCTTTTCAACATCTTCTTTCGGGATCTCACCAAGCTCTGCCCATGCCTCGTCGGCTAATATTTCAACTTCCAGCCATGCTTTATAGCGATTTTCGTCACTCCAGATATTTCCCATTTCAGCTCTTGTATAGCGATCTATCATTGTATTCTCCCTTTTAACATACTTGTTATTTCGATACTTTTCTTACGTAACGTTCGTAATCCTTTTACAACTGGTTTAATCCCACGTTTCCGTTTTCTTGATGTCGTCTAGTGTTCGTTGGATGCTTTCAGTCAAGATAGTGACATGCCCCATTTTACGACCCTTTTTCGGCATGGCTTTACCATAATAATGAAAGTGCCAGTCTGGCCATAGATCGATCAATTCATAGGTTTTCAAGAGATTCTCGCCTAAGACATTGACCATTACAGCGTTTGATAATAATTTTGGTTCGCTTAAAGGCCACCCACAGATCCCGCGAATATGCGCATCAAATTGGCTCATGGTACAGGCTTCAATCGTGTAGTGTCCTGAATTGTGTGGACGAGGGGCGATTTCATTTACATACAACGCGCCTGCTTTGGTCAAGAAAAACTCCACACAAAGCGTTCCTACAAGATCTACCCCACGAGCGATTACTTTCGCGATTCGGCTCGCCTCTTTTGCAACGGCTGCATCGATCCCAGCCGGTGCGATCGTTTCATGGAGAACATTGTTTCGATGGACATTTTCAACTACTGGAAATGTGACGTAATCGCCAATATTATTTCCTGCTACCTGGACAGACAATTCTTTTTCAAAAGGGATCCATGCTTCCAAGACGCAGGTTCCTTGACGCAAAAGGTTCATTGAAGGAGCCAAATCGGCCGTACTTTTTAAGACATATTGTCCATGGCCGTCATATCCGCCGCGCGTCGTTTTTAGGACACAAGGATAACCGATTCCTTCAATAGCATCTTGAATATCCGTTGGACTAATAATTGTTGCATACGGTGCGATAACGATATTGTTGTTTTCCAAGAAGGATTTTTCCATTAAACGATCTTGGCTGATCGCTAACAAATCTGTCCCTTGAGGAATGTTTGCGTAATGTTGAATATGGTTGATCGTATCCACATCCACATTCTCAAATTCATACGTAATTACTTGTGATCTGCGGGCCATTTCTTCCAATGCCATCTGATCATCATAATCGGCCACAATGTGCCAATCGGATACTTGCGCAGCCGGACAATCCTCCGTCGGATCGATCACTCCTGTGCGAAAGCCCATTTCCTTTGCGCTGATAGCCATCATTCGGCCTAATTGTCCTCCGCCTACGATACCAATCGTAGAGCCTGGTTTTAACGATTTAACCAAGTTGCTCACTACTTTCCAATACAGTTTCTGTCATTTGCTGACGTTTTTTTTCTAAACGATCAGCTACTTTTTTATCATACATTGAAAGCATCTGAGCCGCAAGTAGTCCTGCGTTTGTTGCACCAGCTTTTCCGATCGCTGTGGTAGCCACGGGGACGCCTCCAGGCATTTGAACGATAGACAATAAGGAATCCAATCCGTTCAACGCCTTCGATTGAACCGGCACACCGATCACTGGCAAGGTTGTTTTTGCAGCGACCATTCCTGGCAAATGAGCGGCGCCCCCTGCTCCAGCAATAATCACCTTGATGCCGCGTTCTCGTGCCTTTTCCGCAAAGTCGAACATTAAGTCGGGTGTGCGATGCGCTGAAACAACACGCTTCTCATAAGAGATCTCCAATTCATCTAAGCTGTCACACGCGTGCTTCATTGTTTCCCAATCTGAGGTACTCCCCATAATAACTGCAATTTCCGGCTTCATAAATTGCTCCCTTCTAGTCACTAACTACCTGCTCCGAGCTGTTTACTTCACTTCCTGTCATTCACTTTTCCTGACAGATCAAAATAAGAGACTCGATAAGCAATTGTTCTTTTATTATTCACGTTTATTCTAGCAAGTCCAATGTATGAAGTCAAAAGACAATTCGAATATTAATAGAGTTTTTTAATATATTGTTCGTGTTTTTATCGGATAAAAGAAAACACAGCCGAAGCTGTGTTTTATTCAGTCGTTTTTCTCTCTTTTGTAGCCATGAAAGAGCAAATTCAAAACAATGGCAGATACGCTGCTCATCACGATGCCGTTCCCAGTAAACATTTGAACTGTTTCAGGGAGTTTTGAAAACAACATTGGCATAGCGTTGAAGCCTAAGCCGAATCCAATGGAGATGGCGATGATCAAGAGATTTTTTTCATCATTATAATTGACCTTCGATAGCATTTTCATTCCTTGAACAGCTACCATACCGAACATGACCAGCATGCCCCCGCCTAAAACAGGCTCAGGGATGATTTGAGCTAATGCCCCGACTTTCGGGAAAAGTCCCAAGATAATTAAAAAGATGGCGGAGAAATAAATGGGACGTCGTGTTTTGATGCCAGACAATTGAACCAATCCCACATTTTGTGAAAAGCCTGTATACGGGAAGGTATTGAATAACCCACCTAAAATGACAGCCAATCCTTCAGCACGATAGCCGCGTTTCAAATCGTCTTCTTTTACTTCTTTCCCGACGATATCTCCTAATGCAAAGTACACCCCAGTTGATTCAACCATGCTTACGATTGAAATAATAATCATTAATAAAATAGAAAATGGCTCAAATTTGGGTGTGCCAAAATAAAAAGGTTGAGGAACATGGAACATCGGCGCATGTCCGATAGCGGTCAGGTCCACTTGACCTAACAGCGCAGCTAAAACACTGCCTCCGACTAATCCCACCAATACAGCGATCGAACGGATAAATCCGCGACCAAAGACTTGCACGGCTAAAATCAATAGGATCGTTACAAATGCCAAAATCAAGTTTGTTGGATCACCAAAACTTTTCGCCGCAGCATCGCCGCCGCCCATTTTAGTGATTGCTACGGGAATCAATGTTAGCCCGATCGTCGTAATGACCGTACCCGTCACGATTGGCGGAAATAATTTTTCTACCTTTGAAAAGAAACCGGAAATTAGAACAACGAATACCCCTGCGGCGATGATCGATCCGTATACCGTTCCTACTCCATGTGTTTGACCAATCAGGATCAACGGCGCAACTGCTTGAATCGCACATCCTAAAACAACTGGCAAGCCGATCCCAAAAAACTTGTTGACTGTTAATTGTAAGAGCGTTGCTACGCCACACATAAAAATATCGATCGAAATCAAATACGTCATTTGAGCTTCATTGAATCCCAAACCTGTTCCGATCAAAAGGGGTACTGCGACCGCGCCAGCATACATGGCTAAAAGATGCTGCAAACCTAAAACTGCTGATTTTCCATTTCCTGTTTCACTTGTCACTCTATGCGTCCTCCTCGATAAACGTTACTTTACCGTCATGTAAGGAAGCGATTCTCGCTAAGGAAACAACTGGGATGCCCATGTCTTCAATCAGCTGACGGCCGTCTTGGAAGGATTTTTCAATCAAAATACCAATTCCGGCAACAGTTGCTCCAGCTTGTTGACACAGTTCAATCAATCCTTTAGCGGCTTGTCCGTTGGCTAAAAAATCATCGACTAATAAGACATTGTCCTCTGCAGAAAGGAATTTACGAGAAATCGAAATCGTGCTGGTTACTTGTTTTGTAAATGAATAAACCGAAGCTGTCAGCAGCTCTTCATCCATCGTCAAGCTTTTCGATTTGCGAGCAAAGATCATTGGCACCTTTAATGCTTGAGCGGCGTATACAGCAGGTGCGATCCCTGAAGCTTCGATCGTCACTACTTTAGTGATGTTTTTCTCTTCAAACACTTCTGCTAAACGTTTGCCCATGGCATCCATCAATTCAGGGTCAACTTGGTGTGTCACAAACTCATCCACTTTCAATACGCCCTCACCTAAAACGCGGCCATTTTCCTTGATGCGATCTGTCAATTCTCTCATTATTATTTCTCCTTTTCTTGTCGTTTTTTGATTAATACAAAAAACGCACCTCATCTGCAAAGCAAAAAAGGTACGTAACCGTACGATTTTTACTTATAGTCTTGCGTTTACGGCACAAGGTAGAAACTGTCATCCATATTATGACGATATATAAGTTCACTTCTAATGAAAATTTTCACTGAAGTTTATGAAATATGAAAATATTATAGCAGATTGAAACGATCTGTAAACTGGAATTGCTTTAAATGAGAAGATTGATAGTTGAATTCCATGACTGTCTCACTTTAAAAAAAGTGTTTTCCTATTCTTTGATGGAAGAAAGACGTGTGAAACAAGGAATCGATTCAAAATAATTGGCATTCATTCCTCAATTTGAGATGATTAGATCACTATCAGAAAGAGACAAGGAGGCTTTTCCATTGATTGATTTCTTTTCCATTTCAAATAAAGGCATACAAGAAAGTACCACCGAAAAAAATTGGTTATCTGTCTCCAATCCTACAGACGAAGAAAGAAACCGTTTGCGGAAGGACTATAACCTGCCTGGAAACTTTTTCTCATTGGGTGAAAAGTATTCCAATGTGTCCTTTTTCAAGAAATTCCAGACAGAAAATGATACCCCTCTCTGCTTGATGCTGTTTGTTAATATTGAGTCTATCGACGAACCAGAATCCCTCTCTTCGACCGTTACCGTGTTCCTCACTTCGGATGTCTTGATCACCGTGAGTGAACAATCGCTGATGGATGAAGTATTGCAGTCCTATCAATCGGAAATCTTTACTAAGGCTGGGCTGATCCTTCACTTGCTGCAAACCATCAACCAGCACTATCTGACATTTTTGAAGGAACAACGAAAAACCATCGAAGAAATCAGCCAAGGGACCTCCAACGGCTCCAATAAAAACATTCTCGAATTAACGACGCATACTGAGAAAAATCTTGTCTATATCGACAACCTCTTAAAAGAGCAGCGGAAAACCATTAACCAGCTACTAGATTCACGTCTTGTCTCTTCCGATAGAGATTTAGCGATCGAAATCGAATTGCAGACAAAGCAAGCAACCACTTCTGTGCAAATCTATCGCGAAATGCTGAGTTCGATCAGCGGCTTGATCGACAGCATGATGGACAACCGACTAAACCAATTAATGAAGTTTTTAAATACGGCTTCTTTGCTTCTCGCACTGCCCACACTTATCTTCAGTCTATGGGGGATCAATACAGGCGGACTCCTATGGCATGATTCTGAAATAGGCTCAATCATGGTCGTCCTTTTAGCATTGATCGTCTCCATTGTCAGCGGCGTTTACTTGTTCAAAAAAGATTACGATGCTTGACTGATCCCTAGGTTATAAAATCAAATAAAAAGCCGATCGGCATTTTACTATTCAAAAACATAGTAAATCGTCGATCGGCTTTACATTTGTAAAGTATTTCGCTAAAAAACTTTACACTTAAATTTTAATGGTTTCTTCTATTTCAATTCGTTCGCTACTGAGAAGTGTCCAATAACGTCTGTAATACGGTTCAAGTCTACATTCCCGCCGGATACGACAGCAACCACTTTTTTGCCGTTTACATACTTGTCTACTTTTCCAGAAAGAATCGCTGCCGTTGCTAAAGCGCCCGCGCCCTCAACGACAATTTTTGTACGTTGGATCAAGTCTTTCATCGCTACTTCGATTTCTTGTTCAGATACAGTAACCATATCATCCACTAACTCTTCAACAACTTCAAACGTCAAGTTTCCTGGAAATTCTACTGCACAGCCGTCAGCGATCGTTGCGGCTTTTTTATAGCCAACTTTTTTCCCTGCTCGGAATGAAGCAGTCATCCCATGGATATTGTCTGCTTGGACCCCAATGATATTGATGTTTGGATTGAATGTTTTCATTGCTACTGCAATACCAGAGATCAAGCCGCCACCGCCGACAGGTACGATAACAGTGTCCACATCCCAAATTGAATCCAAAATTTCAAGACCAATAGTTCCTTGACCAGCCATGACATATTCATCATCGTAAGGAGGAATGTAGGTTACGCCAGTTTCTTCAACGATTTTTTCGCAATAAGCTTTCGCATCGTCGAAACCAGAGCCGTGAAGGATCACTTTTGAGCCGTAGCCTTCTGTTGCTTCCACTTTCGCTTTCGGTGCAGTTTCCGGCATAACGATCGTGCTTTCGATTCCTAATAATTTAGATGTCAATGCTACGCCTTGTGCATGGTTCCCAGCCGAAACGGCGATAACGCCTTTGTCTTTTTCCGCTTGTGTCAAATGGGCGATTTTGTTAAACGCCCCGCGGAATTTGAAGGACCCTGTTAATTGCATGTTCTCTAATTTCATGAATACTTGTCCGCCAGTGTTTGCAGTCAAGAACATTGATTGAATCAACGGTGTGACACGTCCATATTGTTTTACGACATTTTTTGCTTCATGAATATCTTCGATAGATACAGGCAGCTTTGTCATTGTGTCCGTCATTATAAAACATCTCCTATTTCAGTAAAAGGTACGTCAATTGAATCTGCTAACGCTTTGGAAACAACTTTTCCATTATAAACACTTAATCCTGATACTAATGATTCATCTGATTTCAATGCTTCTTCTAAGCCTTTCACACTAACATCTTTAAGGAAAGAAATATTTCCTTTCGCTAATGCGATCGTTGCTGTTCTTGGTGTAGCACCTGGCATATTTGGAACTGCATAATGGATGACTCCGTGTTTCGTGAATACTGGATCTGCATGGTTCGTTGGTTTGTCGATCGTTTCAACTGTACCACCTTGGTCGATCGCGATATCCACGATCACAGAACCTGGTTTCATCGATTCAACCATATATTCTTTAACTAATTTTGGTGGTTTTGCTCCTGGAATCAAGACTGTTGAGATAAATACATCTGCTTCTTTGATTTTTTCTTCCAAGTTTTCAGTATTTGAAACAAGTACATCTACATTATGATCTTTGTAGCGCTCTTGCAATTGTTTGATGCGGTTTTCGTTGACTTCAAGAATGATGACGTGACAGCCAATCCCAACGGCCATATCTGCTGAGTTTTCTGCAGCGTTCCCGCCACCTAAGATCACAACAGTTCCTGCTTCAACACCTTCGATACCAGGAAGCAAGATGCCTTCTCCGCCGTGTTGTTTTTCTAAATAATATTGACCCAAGTTTACTGCACGTCGTCCAGCGATCGCACTCATTGGTTTCAATAATTCTAATACACCGTTGATTGAGATGTTTTCACCAGATAAAGCGGTCACGCCAACTTCCATCATTTTCTCAACACAGGCTTTATTTGCAGCTAAATGCAAGAAGCCCCATATGATTTGACCTTTTTTGAAATAGTGATATTCACTTTCCATTGGTTCTTTTACTTTTACGATTAAATCCGCTGTCCACGCTGTATCTGTGTCTACGATCTTTCCGCCAGCTTCAACATATTGTTCATTAGTAAAACCTGAACCAGCACCCGCATGGTCATCGACCAATACTTCGTTGCCTGCTTCTACTAATATTTTTACATTTTCAGGTGTCATACCTACACGAGCTTCACCTTGTTTTGGATCTTTGATTACGCCGATTTTCACAGTAAATCACTCCTACAAAATTATTATTGAAGTTCTTTAACTTCAGAACATGTTTAATATATCACAATGCTTTTTTTAAACAACAAACACGACTCAAGTGTTATTGATATCTCATTTTTTCAATAACCCCGTTCATTTTACCGACTATTTTTTTCTTATAACACTGTTAAATAAGCATTCTTAAATAAGAATACTTTCATTTTGTATTTTTTTATTCTCTTTAAAAAGTTCTTTTAATAAAAAAACGTGCAATCGCTTGCACTTTATTGTGTGATTTTTCTCATTTGTTGAATCATTTGAATCGTGCATTTGAATGAAAAAAAAGGCTGAGGAATTATTCCTCAGCCGTTGTTTGACAATCTGGACACAAACCATAAACTTCTAAACGATGCTTATTGATTTGATAACCTGTCAATTTACTTGATGCCATTTCTACATCTTCTAATCCAGGATAGAAAAAGTCAACAATCTTTCCACATTCTGTACAAATTGCATGATAATGCTGCTTGTTCGTGAAATCAAAACGACTTGCTGCATCCCCGTAATTCATTTCCTGAACGATGCCGATCTCTACGAACTTTCTCAAGTTGTTGTACACTGTAGCCACACTCATATTTGGGAAGCGGCTTTCTAGCGAACGGAAAATCTCATCAGCTGTCGGATGATTACGGTACTGGATTAAATACTCCAAAATGGCATAACGTTGTGGCGTAATACGAACTCCGCCGGTCTTTAACTCTCTGACCGCCTGATCTACTGCCTCATTTACCATATAAGCCCCTCCTGTTTGGATTATCTATTAAAATGATACTATTATCTGAGGGGAAATACTAGTTGGATTCAAAAATTAATGACTTTCATAAACATATTGGTTTTATTCAAACAACTCGGTAGACAAGTAACGTTCGCCATTATCTGGCAACAGAACCAATACCTTCTGATTACGATCCATCTTCTTCGCTACTTCGATCGCTGCAAACAATGCTGCGCCTGAAGAAATCCCTACAAGAATCCCTTCTTTTTTGGCGATCTCTCGTGCCGTTTCCATACTATCGCTAGCTTTAACCGGCAACACGTCATCATAAATGTCAGTATTTAAAATTTTCGGAACAAATCCTGCACCGATTCCTTGAATCTTGTGGGGACCTGGTGCGCCGCCTTCTAAAACTGGAGATTCTTCAGGTTCGACCGCGTAAATTTTGATGTTTGAATACATACGTTTTAGTTCATTACCGACACCTGTAATTGTTCCGCCGGTGCCCACACCAGCCACAAAAGCATCCAATCCATTTTTTTCAAATGCATTGGCGATTTCTCTCGCTGTCGTTTGTTCGTGCACTTTTGGGTTCGCAGGATTGTCGAATTGAGCTGGCACAAACCAACCATTTTCCTCTGCTAATTGCGACGCTTTTGCGATTGCGCCCTTCATTCCTTCTGGACCAGGTGTTAAGACAAGATCAGCACCATAAGCCTTCATCAATTTGCGACGCTCAATACTCATGGTTTCGGGCATAACAAGTGTAACAGGATAGCCCTTAGCTGCACCTACCATCGCCAACCCGATGCCTGTGTTTCCAGACGTAGGCTCGATAATCGTCATACCTGGTGTTAATTTTCCTGATTTTTCTGCGTCTTCGATCATTCTCAGAGCAATACGATCTTTCACACTTCCGCCAGGATTAAATGATTCCAGTTTAACATAAACCTGCGCCATATCATCCGTCGTCATATTTCTGAGTTTTACGATAGGCGTCTCACCGATGGTATCCAAAATTGAATTATAAATTTTTGTCATTTTTTCCTCGCTCCATTCCTTACCTTATGTAAGTTTATACTAACGAATAATGGGCAAAGAAGCGAGAATTTCGCCTTTAAAAATTGTGAATCCCTTCGATTTTTTCGCTTTTCAGAAAGAAAGAAGAGCTATTCTGAATCTTAACAGAAAATATACTGATTTTTATGACAAAATTGATGCAAGAAAAAGATGGAGCAAGCTGCTCCATCTCTAATTGATTAAATGACGATCGTGTCACCAGGCATAATCGTTGAATCAGAACTCCAACCATTATCTGCTAATAACTGATCTACACTGATATTAAATTTCTCTGCGATCCCCCAGATCGAATCTCCAGATTGTACCGTGTAGGATTGACCACTTGCTTGCGATGTGCTGGCAGTTTCTGCTGATTGAGCCGTATTTTGAGTCGCTGCCGATTGTGCTTGATCGGTCGTTTGGACTGCTGTCCCGGCTCCTGGTGTGTCAAAGCGAGTCAGGTTGTACGTCTGAATCAAAGAAATTAATTTCCCTGCATAACCTGGATCTGTCGCATATCGACCCGTTAAGTAGACAGCGGCATCTTGATAGCTGTTCGTGTGGCTTTTCCACGCTCCAGCGTAATACGAACTCGCTAAAAGACTGGCATGTGCTTGGAAAGACTCCGCATAACTGCTATATACGGCAAAAGGTTCATTCATTGTGACCCATTGGCCGTTTAAATATTCCTTCGTGCTCATGGTAACAGAAGGGCCGCCGCTATATTCCTTAACGCCAAACAAATTGTAATACGGCGCAGAAGACAATTGAGAAGAGCCAAAGCCTGTTTCGACTAATGCCTGTGCTACCATGATCGACGCATAGAGATCACTGGATGCAGACACTTGCATCGCAGAAGCGCCGAGCTGCTCGATGAATGCTGATTGGTTTTGTACTTGACCCATCTCAGCAGCATTTGCTTTCACGGTATTCATCGTTAAAACAGCGGGAGAAAGAATCATGGCTGTTCCTAATAACGGCACTGTTTTTTTGGCAGTCTTTATCCGTTTTTCCTTTTGCTGCGTTCTTATATAATTATACTTTTCGGTACGTGTTTTATATTGATTCATTATATACCTCCAGGAAACTTTTGCAGAGCTCCTCATTTTTGGTTACTTTAAAAGTATAATGCAATCACAATTAACAAACAATTTAAACACCATAAATTCACTAATTTGTCATTACTTCGTAACATCCGTAATGAAATAGTTGTTATATTTCTGTTTGAATACACTTGCTTTTTTTATAACTGTCTAGTTATAAAAAAAAAGAACGAATCATCAAGATATCATTTCTCGATGATTCGCTCCTGTTGTTCTTTTAATCGTCGTTTGTATAACGCTTAGTCGTTTATTGGTTCATTTTGAAAGACTAGTTGGTCATCGAATAATTCGATGGAGACCTTTGTTTTCGGCATGACACGCCCCGCAATTATTTCTTTTGCTAAAGGTGTCTCTACTTCACGCGTTATAAACCGTTTTAAAGGACGCGCTCCGTATTGCGGTTCATACGCTTTTTCAGCAATCCAGCTTTTCGCATCTTCCGTAATAGCCAATTGAATGTCTTGTTCCTCCAATCGCTGAGACAAATGCTGAACGATTTTCTCAACGATCCCTTTTACGTCCTCTAAGCTCAATGGTGTAAAGAGAATCGTATCATCAATCCGATTCAAGAATTCTGGTTTGAAATGTCCGCGTAATAGACTTAGTACTTGCTCTTTCGTCGCTTCTGGAATTTCTCCATCTGCCGTCACACCCTCTAACAATACCTGTGACCCGATGTTGCTGGTCATGATCAAAACAGTATTCTTAAAGTCCACTAAACGTCCTTTAGAATCTGTCAAACGACCATCGTCTAAGACTTGAAGCAAAATGTTGAATACATCTGGATGGGCCTTTTCGATTTCATCTAATAGGATAATCGTGTACGGGTTGCGACGAACCGCTTCTGTCAATTGGCCGCCTTCCTCGTAACCGACATAGCCTGGAGGCGCTCCTACTAAACGAGACACCGAATGCTTTTCCATGTACTCACTCATATCGATTCGTACCATATGATCCTCTGAATCGAATAAGTTTTCTGCCAACGCTTTTGCCAGCTCTGTTTTTCCGACCCCTGTTGGTCCTAAAAATAGGAACGAGCCTAGGGGGCGATTAGGATCTTGCAAGCCTGCACGTGAACGTAAGACTGCATCACTTACTGCGTCCACTGCTTCTTCCTGTCCGATGACACGCTTATGGAGCGTACTATTCAAGCTTAGAAGTTTTTCTCTCTCGCCTTCGACTAATTTTGTCACAGGAATACCAGTCAAACGTCCGACGACTTGCGCGATTTCGTTTTCGGTCACCGCTTCCTGAACCATTCTGATGTCATTCTTTTGATTTTTTTCTTCCAGATCGGCCAGTTCTTTTTCTAAATTAGGAATGGTGCCGTGACGGAGTACTGCTGCACGTTCGAGATCGTAATTGTTTTCAGCATCTTCTAATTCATGCTTGGCTTGATCGATTTCAGCCCGTTTATTCGAAACAACATTTACTTCCTCTTTCTCCGTTTCCCATTGCAACTTCATGGCATTGGTCTCTTCACGGAGATCTGCCAACTCTTCTTGCAAGCTAGCCAAACGTTTCTTACTTGCATCGTCGCTTTCTTTTTTCAAAGCAGCTTCTTCGATTTCAAGTTGCATCAGCCGGCGCGTCACCTGATCCAATTCCGTTGGCATCGAGTTCATTTCAACACGAATACTTGCGCTTGCCTCATCCACTAAGTCGATTGCTTTATCCGGTAAAAATCGATCCGTAATATACCGATCAGACAAAGTAGCGGCTGCCACCAGTGCATTGTCATGGATGTTCACACCGTGATGGATCTCAAAGCGTTCCTTCAACCCACGCAAAATACTGATCGTATCTTCAACAGTAGGTTCCTTAACAAGAACTTTTTGGAAACGACGCTCCAACGCTTTATCCTTTTCCATATATTGACGGTATTCATCCAATGTTGTAGCGCCGATCAAATGAAGTTCACCGCGAGCCAGCATAGGCTTCAATATGTTTCCAGCATCCATACTGCCTTCTGTTTTTCCAGCGCCGACGATCGTATGAATCTCATCGATGAACAATAAAATTCGCCCATCTGATTTTTTAACTTCCTTCAATACAGCTTTCAGACGTTCTTCAAACTCTCCCCGGAATTTCGCTCCAGCGATCAAGGAACCCATATCTAAAGAAAAGACCGTCTTATCTTTCAGATTCTCTGGTACATCCTTTCTTACGATTCGTTGGGCAAGACCTTCAACGATTGCCGTTTTACCGACACCTGGCTCGCCGATCAAGACAGGATTGTTCTTAGTTTTACGTGAGAGGATCCGAATCACATCTCGTATTTCTTCGTCTCGGCCAATGATAGGGTCTTGTTTTCCATTTTTTACTTGCTGGACTAGATCCACACCGTATTTTTTTAACGCTTTGTAGGTTTCTTCTTGATTTTGTGAGGTCACTCGATCTCCTCCTCGTATGTCTTCAATGTTTTTTCGTACTTCTTTTTCATTTAATCCCTGCGCAATCAAATATTTCGTCAAGGAATAATTTTTCAATTGCATCAATGCTAATATGACAATTTCCGTTGATAGAAAATCATCTTGAAAGTTCTCGCGTAGTTTGTCTGCCTCATTCAGCAGGTTAAATAAATTTTGACTAAGGTTTTGCCCATATTGGACATTACCACCACTAACCGTTGGGTAGTCATCTAATGCCTTGTCTACTTCTTGCTCGAATCGATCAACGTCGATTCCCGCATCCGTATAAAAGTTGCGCCCAAAGTGATTGGGTTGCAAAAATATTTTCCATAGATGCGCAATGTCGATTTCTTGATGTTTTCTTGTTACAGCAATTTGTTGCGCTTCCGCAATTGCTTCTTGTAAAGTTGTCGTCATTTTTTCGATATTCATAGTCATACCTCCGACAGATTTATTCATTTACATCTACTAGTATATCCTTTTGGTCAGTAAAGGTCAAACGATATACTCATCAAAATCAACGTTTATTATTATGAAGAAAAACAAAAAAATGCTACAATTTTCTCATTATCAGAAAGAGAGTGATTCAATGATTTCTCGTGTCATCGGGTTCGAAAAAGGGTTCCCCCTTTCGAACGGAAACCATTTTGAAACATACGAAGTAATGCTTCCTAAATTAAATAGATTTGACCTTGTCGTAAAGAATCTGGCGGTCTCCATCAATCCAGTAGATACAAAGCTCAGACAAACTGGAAAAGGCACGCCACAGCCTCACGTGTTAGGTTTTGATAGCGTTGGCATTGTGACTCAGGTCGGCAGCGAAGTTTCCGCTATCGAGATTGGTGATCGCGTGGTATTCGCAGGCACAACAAAACGATTCGGCAGCTACAGCGAAAGCCAGGTGGTCGATTCAAGAATCGTTGCGAAATTACCAAACGGCTTTTCAACGGACGAAGCTGCCGCGATGCCTTTGACCTTTTTGACGGCGTACGAACTGCTTTTCGAAAAAATGAAGTTGGTCCCCGAAGAAAACCAAAACAACGGTGCCATTCTCATCATCAATGGCGCGGGTGGTGTTGGCTCAATGGCGACCCAATTAGCGAAATGGGCTGGATTGACAGTGATCACTACTGCCTCACGTAAAGAGAGTAAAGAGTGGTCCGAAAAAATGGGGGCTGATCATGTTATCGACCATCATAAGGATTTAACAAAGCAATTAAAAAAAATCAACTACAATTCTTTGCCTTATATCATGATTCTTCATTCTACAGACCGTTATTTTGATGAGATGAGTGACCTGCTTGAACCCTTCGGACACTTAGGCTCCATCGTAGAATCCAGTAAGGATCTGAATATTGCTAAGTTAAAAAATAAATCCGGCAGCTTTGATTGGGAGTACATGTTCGCTAAGACAGATTACGACTACAACATTGCTTCTCAAGGTGAAATTTTAGCATTGATGATTCACCTGCTTCAAGAGAAAAAAATCAAAAGCACGTTGACCAAAATTATCCCAGGATTCTCACCAGATGTTTTTTATCAAGCGCATCAATTTGTTGAAGAAAACAATATGATCGGCAAACTTGTCGTACATTACTAAAAAAGAAGTGAACGAATTCAATCGTTCACTTCTTTTTTTGCTTCTTTTATTTCATGATTAATTTCTTTTTGCTTATTAAACAGTACATAAACCATTCCGATCAGAAATGGCAGCAAATAGGTGGCATACCGGTACAGCAACAATGAAGATACAGCATCTACTCTGCCTACGACATTTCTGAATAATAACACATAGACAAATTCAATGCCTCCGATCCCTCCCGGAGCGGGTAAGATCCCCCCGAGTATCACCGTAAAGCTGATCAGCGCCACAGTTAACCAAATATCAATATCCGGATAATCCTGAACTAGAATAAAGTAAGGCAGAAAATACCATGCTGCCAACTTTGCCATGTTTGAGAAAAAAACACGAATCACTGCTTTTCGATCACGAATAAATGTTTGGATCGCGCCTCTTAACGAATAGACCTGATTGTTCACCTTATCAACAATGTCGCGAAGCTTTTGCCGTTTAAATATGCGATTACAAATCAGCACCAATACGACTTGCGCGTTGATATTCAAGCTTAAAAGTAACAAAATAGCCATAATCAGTAACGTGACCAGCATACCCGCTAATACCCAAAAGATGCCGTTTGCAATAACATCTTGAATCGCATCGCTTTTAACGATCAAAAAGAAGACGCCCCACACGATCAATGCCATTTTATAAGTGATCATGCGTAAGGCACTGCTCCCTGTGCCTTCTGAATATTTCAAGTCTTTTTTGTGGTAATAAATTACCTCCGCGACGATCGAACCTGTACCAAACGTAATGACACGATAAAACGTCGAATAGGCGGGAGCAAAGAACCCATCACGGATGGTAAAGTCTGGATTGAATTCTCCAGCAATGTTTTTGATTGTGTAGCCTTCAATGATCTGACTGACGATCCCTAGACCTGTTACACCGATAAGTACCGGCAAGGATGTCTTTCCAAGTTCAGTAAAAATATCGCTTAAGGAATCACGGATCACAAAAATGATAATGCCGATCATCACAACAAACAATAGGATATTTAAAATCAATTTACGATTGATTGGTACGTTCATTTTTTAGCCTCATTTTTATCTTTATTGTTCTACCCTAACACATGCACGTAACCAAAAAAAGAAAAAGCCTCGAGTTTCCTCAAAGCTTTTCTCTGAAAAAAATTATTTTGCGTTATTCTCAATAATCTTCACAATCACATCGACCGCTTTTTCCATTGTTTGTAATGAAACAAATTCATAGCGCCCGTGCATGTTTTCTGCTCCGGCAAAGATGTTTGGTGTAGGAATTCCTAGGAAAGAAATCTTCGAACCGTCTGTTCCTCCGCGGATAGGTTCAATGACAGGTTTTACATCTACTTCCTCCATCGCCTGCTTTGCTAGATCAATGATGCTCATGTCTTTCTTGATGATTTCACCCATATTGTAGTATTGATCGTACATGTTGATTTCCACACGTTCTTGATCAAATTGGCTGTTCATTTTTGATTGGATGTCCGTAATCATTTGTTTGCGTTCTTCAAATTTATCATGGTCGTGGTCGCGAATGATGTAGGTCATTTTCGCTTCTTCCACATTACCATCTAATGCTAATAGATGGAAGAACCCTTCACGTCCATCTGTTTTTTCAGGACGATCACTCTCTGGTAATTGATTATGGAAATCAATCGCCATTTGCAACGCGTTGATCATGGTATTTTTCGCTGTTCCTGGGTGCACGTTTTTGCCGTGCATCGTGATCTCTGCTTGAGCCGCACTAAAGGTTTCATATTGCAATTCGCCAATTGGCCCGCCATCCATCGTGTAAGCAAAGTCCGTATTGAATTGTTTTACATCAAATTTATCCGCACCGATACCGATTTCTTCATCCGGACCAAAACCAACACGAACTTCACCGTGTTTGATCTCAGGATGAGCGATCAAATATTCCATTGCTGTCATAATTTCAGCGATCCCAGATTTGTCGTCAGAGCCAAGCAACGTCGATCCGTCCGTTGTGATCAAGGTTTGATCCTTGTAATTTTTTAAATTAGGAAAATCTTTTACGTTCAATGTATATTTGCCTTCAGCATCAAGTTTGATCGTTGATTCGCCATCATACTTCTCAATGATTTGAGGATTGACGCCTTCTGCATTAAAGTCAGCGGTATCCATGTGAGAAATAAAGCCGATCGTCCGCGCTTCTTTGTCAAGATTGCTTGGCAAAGTAGCAATCACATAGCCGTTATTTTCATTATAAGCAACATCCTTCATGCCGATTTCTTCTAATTCTTTCATCAGCTCTTTGGCAAATGCTACCTGTGTTTGTGTTGAGGGTGTTGTGGTGCTTGTCGCATCAGAACGAGTTTCTGTCTTCACATAGTCTAAAAAACGTGGTAATAAATTTTCGTACATCTTACTCTCTCCTTTAATGCTTATTTATTTAAATGAAAAAGGATTCGTGGACGTCTCAGACACGAAGAAATCGACTGTCCATTCTTCTTCATTTTTCCATTGTTCAAATAGAGCCACCATCTTTTCTTTGCACAATGACTCAATATAATGGCCCGGATCAATCACCAGCATCCCTGTTTCCTGCATATCATGCGCGGTATGGTAATAGACATCTCCAGTAATGTAAACATCCGCTTTCGCAGCCAAAGCATCGCGATAAAATTTTTCACCGCTTCCGCCACAAATAGCCACTCGCTTGATTGTTTTCTTCTCCGTATGAGGATAAACGACCCGTAATCCGTCCAATTGAAATGTTTCTTTTACCTTCTCAATGAAATCTTCCGTCGGTAGTGCTTCTTTCAACTCACCAATTCGGCCGATCCCAAATTTCTCGGTGAGATTATCTAACGAGTAGATATCATAAGCCGGTTCTTCGTAGGGGTGCGCAGCGAGCATTGCTTGTTCAACCGCTGCTTGTCTCGTTTCAGGAAAAATAACTTCGATTTTACTTTCCTGAACCTGTTCCGGCACGTTTTTCGATCCAATTGCCGGGTTCGCTTCCTCCGTTGGTGTAAAACGACCTGTCCCATTTACTGTAAACGAGGTTGCTTGATAATTCCCTTGTTCCCCCGCACCAGCTTCAGCTAATGCTCGACGCATTTCTTTTGCGTTTTCTTGCGGAACATAAACAGCCATTTTTTTCATGGAGATCGTGTGCGTTTGGACCAAATGACTCGTATTGAAAACATCCAAGGCTTCGCAAAACCAATCATTCAATCCATTAGAAACAATATCCATATTGGTATGTGCCGCATAGACTGCGATGTCATGCTTAAGTAAATCTGCATACATCTTCGTTTGCACCTCATCCGTCGTCAAGCGAGAAACTGGACGAAATATCGGAGGGTGCTTCACGATCAACAGATCAATTTTTTTAGCGATTGCCTCTTCAACAACATTTGGACGAACATCCAGACTCATCATAATACGATCGACTTCTTTATCTAAGGTGCCGATATGCAAGCCAACAGGATCGCCATCTTCAGCTAACCACTCAGGACAATACTCGTTGAATCGTTGAATAAATTTATTTCCCTGCATGTGCAAGTACCTCCTTGATCCATTCGATTTCTTGTGCGACTTCACGGATTTTCTCGGCTACATCTTGATCACTTTGATGTAAGCTGTTCAAAATTCTCTCACTCTTAGATAATTTATATTGCCATTTTTCTAGAAATACTTCATTTTCTTCTCTCAACAAAATCGGCCCAAAGAACAACTCTTTTTCCGTGTACTCTGGAATGGTTTCTTTCTTTTCTGCGACGATTATCTCATAGACCTTCTGATTTTCCTCGAGGATCGACTCGTCAGTAATCGTATATTTCTCATCTACTAACCATTTTCGTAATTGACGTTCACCAACATTTGGCTGCAAGATCAGTCGTTCTTCTCCAGATAAACGATTTTTTTCTTTTCCCCGTTGTAAAATATCGCGGATCAATACACCGCCCATACCGCAGATAGTAATAGCTGAAACATGGTCTTCCAGTTTTACGGCTTCCAGTCCATCTGCAAGTCGGACATCAATTTTATTTTCTAATCCGTTTTTTGCTACTTGCTTCTGAGCGGATTTATAGGGACCTACAACCACTTCCCCGGCAATACCATAAGAAATTTTATTTTGAAGCATCAGCGCCACTGGAAGGTAGGCATGGTCCGAGCCGATATCGGCTAATCGGGCATTTTGCGGAACAAATTCCGCCGCTTTTTGTAAACGAAGGGATAAATCTTTCGCGTTCATTTTTTCACATCCTAAAAATAATTATAACACTCCTTAAAAAAAGCGCCCTTAAAAAGAGCTAAATGACAGCGCTTTTTAATAGGGCGTTTCTCTTTTTCTAAGAAACTTTTCGCTTTTTAACCATTTCGACGGTTTTCACCAATCACGAATATTTCCTTACTCAAATAACGAATACGTTCCATGATTCTTTTGGCCTTTAACGGCTCTTCATCCCCGCGTTGTGTAACAGACAAATGTTCTTCCAACTCATCCATATTGAAATTTGAAGAAAAGAATGTTGGGAGCTGTTCTTGCATACGGTGCTGCAAAATAACACCTAGAACTTCGTCACGAATCCAAGCACTCATAGAATCGGCACCAATGTCATCAATCATCAAAATTGGCGCACGCTTCACTTCATTCAATTTAGGGCCCACTTTATCGTTTGAAATTGCTTGTTTCATTTCTCCAGCAAAGGTTGGAAAATGTAACAGCGTGGTTTCGAATCCTTTGACAGCCAGTTCATGGGCCACGGCTCCTAACAAGTAGGTTTTCCCTACACCAAATGTCCCCACTAAATACAACGCTTTATGAAACGACTTAGGGCTGCCCTCATACTGATTTATAAAATCTAAGGAAGCCTCCAGCGCTTCGCTTCGTCCTGAAGTGACTTCAAAAGTACGGATAGAGGCTTTACGAATATCTTTAGGCATATCCAAAGAATTCACTCGATTACGGATTTCCTCCTCGCGCTTCAAACGCAACAACTCATCGGTAGGTACATAAGTAACGTCAATAAAATGAAAATTCAAGCTTAATTGCGGTTCGTAGCCTGGTGCGATCATGGTTGGATCAGAGGCCAAGAATTTTTTCTTTTCTTGAACAAACTCGTAAAGCTTTGCAAAAGATTTTTCAATGTCCTCTTGCGTTAATTTTTCTTTGTGTTCTTCAATAAATTGACGAACATCCGGATCAGCCAAAACTTCTTCCATCATTTGACGGTAACGGCCATCAACTCCGCGGCTTCTAATGATGCGATTCAATTCTTTTCCTACATCTTCCATCAATCGTCACCTTCTTTACTCAAATATTCTGCTAATTTACGGTTCAATTCCGCTTCTTTTTCTGGCGTCAATTTTGTTTCTTTTGGCGGTTGCTTGATATGTTCCGGCAATGCCTCTTTACGACCCGCTCCACGCTTTTGGTAATTTGAACGCGAGGGTTGAGTCTTACGAACCAATTTTTGATTGTTCTGTCGGACATGCGCGATTGCTGCTTCCGGCGTTGTGATTTTCTTTTGCGCCCAATCGTTGGCGATCGCATTTAAATAATTCGCATTGATTACAGCTTGATTTTGGATCACTAAAATATAATTGATGATGATATTGATGACGCTCTTAGGGAGTAAATTTCTACCGATCAATTCCTCTAGCAATCGAACTTCCGTATTTGTTTCAAATCCGCCTTTTTCTCTTTTTATCGCTCTTAAGAAAGTGACCGGCGCGATTTTTTTGCTTTGTGTAATAATTTCTAACTCTTGCGGTGAAAAAGTCCCCGTTGTCTCTTTATTTTCAGTAACAGCTTCCGGTGAAGCAGTAGGAATAATCGGCCGCTTCTCTTTATTGATCAATTGTCGCAAATAAGTAAAATTAACGCCTGTCTTCTCACCCGCCGCAGCTTTGGCAACATATTCTGCAAGGTCCAGTTCCCCCAAACCATAAAGAGTCTGGAAGGTCTGTAATTTTTCACGTTCATCAACAGATAAAATAAGATTGAATCGTTTCAATTGTTGGCTAAACAATGACCAATCAAAGTCTCTGGAATCTGAAAAATCATCCTGTGTTTTTTCCAGCAGCTCACTCTGGCTGTCAAAGATTTTCTCATCAAAACGGTAAACATCGCGAAAACGCTTCGTGACATTTTTAGCAGTGGTTGTGTCAAAATCCTTTGGCTTGAAACGCTCCACCAACCGTTCATACCGTCGCGTACCAATTTTTTCTAATAATAAATAACCCATTAATGGATCTTGGAAAAATTTAACTGGGTACATCGGGGTCCTTAAATGATACAGCAGACTCAATCCTATCTCATCATCCGTTTGCTGGTACGTGTCTAACAGACCTATTCCTTCAAGCTGTTCTCGTGCCTTGATCAAATTCATCAGTCCAGTATCGACAGCAGCCAGCAAGTCTGTATGCATCAAACTAGGACTTTTTCCTTCGATGGTAATGTCACTTGCTAAGGTTAAATAGAGACTTAATGCGGCGCTGCCAATGATCGGCTGATACAAATAAAGCAACGCCTCTTGCTTACTTTGATCAAGCTGTGGCTCTCCAAAGACCGTGTAAAAGGTGCTGGGTTTTAGTTCTTCTGCCACTAAAAAGCCTCCTACTCTTCATCCGTTGATTTCGCTTTATCAACGATCTCCTGTAATTCCTTCAAGAACACAGACATATCTTTAAATTGTCGATATACACTTGCAAAACGTATATACGCAATTTCATCCACTTCCATCAAATCTTCCATGACAAATTCGCCAACCTGACTCGTTGGAACTTCATTTTCTCCCATGCTGCGGACCCGATTTTCCACGTGATCAACGATTTGTTCCATTTGTTCCATCGCGACTGGGCGTTTTTCCGCCGAACGGATCAATCCGCGTAAAATTTTATCACGGCTGAACTCTTCACGATCCCCGTTTCGCTTAACAACTAATAAAGGAGCTGCTTCGATCCGCTCAAAGGTTGTAAACCGAAACCCACAGCTTTCGCACTCTCTTCTACGGCGAATCGCTCGTCCGTCATCAGTTTGTCGACTATCGATCACTCGAGAATTATTATGATTACATCTTGGACAACGCATTGCTTCACCCACACTTTCTTACGTTTAGTTAAATTCACTGATTTTGTGAAATATATTTTGTTATATAGAACAATTTTTTAAAAACAACGATTCGCTGTGACATTAAATTTATTTGTTTATATAACATGAGTTTACCATAACCAGCGTGCTAAAAAAAGCGTCGTACTGCTACGACGCCGAATTCTTTAAGAAACAAATTTATTTTTTTTTAGCCAATCAAGGACTTGCCGCTGCGTTGTTTCTTTCGAGGAACAATTATCAATGACCACATCTGCTCGTTTTCTCTTTTCTTCTAAAGAAAGCTGACTGTTGATTCGTTCCAAGGCTTCTTTTTCTGAAAAATCATTTCTCATCATCAACCGTTGCAATTGTATTTCTGGAGTGACATACACTACCGCGACCTGATCCATCATCGCTTCATACTTTCCTTCATATAATAAAGGAATGTCCACGATCACAAGGGGGCTTACGCGCTTAGCCTCTTCTGTTTGTTTCGTAATTTCCTTCCGAATAAAGGAATCTAATGTTCGATTCAACAGGTTTCTCTGCTCTTCATCTTGAAAAACAATCGTTCCTAATCTTTTTCGATCTAGCGCGCCATTTTCTTTGATGATTTCCGAGCCGAAAACTTTTTTTAGAGCATGAAGTCCTTCCGTATCCGGTTCAACCACTTCTCTAGCAACAATATCCCCGTCGACAACAGGGAATCCTTGCTCTTTAAAAAGAGTTACCACCGTCGATTTTCCACTAGCGATTCCTCCAGTAATGCCTAAAACAAAGCTCATCTTTACACCTTCTTCAATTTTTGACAATGTGGGCAGAGATGCGTTCCTCTCTGAGCAACTTTGATCTTTATAATTGGTGTGCCGCAACGAGAGCAAGGCATCCCCGTTTGTCCATAGACATGCAGCTCTTGTTGGAAATGACCTGCTTCTCCCAGCGCATTCAAATACGTCCGAATAGTGGTGCCGCCTGCTTCTTTGGCTTTTCCAATCACTTCAATGCTGGCTTCTCGTAAACGACGAACAGATTGCGCACTTAATGTATTAGCAGGCTGCTCTGGATGAATCTTTGCCAGCCATAACACTTCATCCACGTAAATATTCCCTAAACCTGCCACCACTTTTTGATTTAATAATAATGGCTTGATCATGGTTGAGGATTTTTTTAACTGCTGTTTAAAAAGCGCTAGATCGAAGTCTTCATCTGTCGGCTCCGGTCCCAATTGGGCCAAACCTTTGTACTCCTTGGCTGTCCCTTTTTTTAGCAGCGCCATTCGGCCAAATTTTCGAACGTCATGATAGACCAGTTCTGACCCATCTGAAAAAATAAAGCGTACATGGCTGTGCTTATCTAATGGCGTCGGCTGTTTAAAGTATTCATATTTGCCTTCCATTCTTAAATGGGAAACCATTTCATAATGAGTAAACTGAAAAATTAAATACTTCCCCCGACGTTCGACAGTTTCAATGGACTCCCCGATCAACTGCTGCTGGAAAATTTCTACTTCTGGGAATTCAACGATTCTTGGCCAATAAACATCGACCTTTGCGATCGTCTTTCCTTTGACTAAAGAAACTAGCCCCTTCCTTACTGTTTCAACTTCTGGCAATTCTGGCATATCTATCATCCTAACTCTATTCTTTTATTCGATTTTATGAACTTGCTTGAGCCAGGTACGCCCTTCACATCTCTGGATATATTAACAGTGAAGCGGTACGTATCTTTATCTCGCAAAAAAGGCGCAAGTTCGTATTAACGGTACCATTTTTCTAAAAAAGCGAAAAATAATTTGTTTTCTCTAGAAAGAACAGGCAATCATTCTTATTCTAACATGCCCGCAGCAATTTAAATGAAGTAAAAAAGCTGGAATTTCTTCCAGCTTTTCACTATTTTGCTTCATACCATGTTTTGCCCCAATTGCTGTCCGTCAAAAGCGGCACATCTAATTGGACAGTATTTTCCATCACTTCTTTTACGAGTGCGTCTAACTGTTCTAATTCACTCTCAGGGACTTCAAATACCAATTCATCGTGCACTTGCAACAGCATCGTTGCTTGCAATTTTTCTTCTTTCAAACGTTTTGCCATTTCGATCATTGCCAACTTCAAAATATCTGCAGCACTTCCTTGGATCGGTGTGTTGATCGCCGTTCGCTCAGCGAAGGACCTAAGATTGAAGTTGCGGGCATTAATGTCTGGTAAATACCGTCGGCGATTGTATAAGGTAGCCGCATAGCCTTTATCTTTTGCTTCTCGAACACTTTCTTCCATGTACCGTTTTACATCTGGATAATTTTCGAAATACGTATCGATATATTCTTGAGCTGCTTTTCTGGTGATTCCTAAATTTTGTGACAAGCCGTAATCAGAGATCCCATAAACGATACCGAAGTTCACTGCTTTTGCATTGCGGCGCATATTCGGTGTTACCTCATCTTCAGAAACATTGAAGACACGCATCGCGGTACTCGTGTGAATATCCATTCCGTCACGGAAGGCTTGCTTCAAATGTTCATCTCCAGAAATATGTGCCAAAACGCGTAACTCGATCTGAGAGTAGTCAGAAGAATAAATCAACCAGTTTTCATCTCGCGGCACAAACGCTTGACGAATTTTTCTTCCTTCTTCTAAACGGATCGGGATATTTTGTAAGTTCGGATCAACTGAACTCAATCGTCCCGTTTGCGTTAATGTCTGAATATAACGAGTATGGATCTTGTTGTCGCTTTGAATCACTTTCAAAAGACCCTCTACATAAGTTGATTGAATCTTAGCAATCTGACGATAGTTTAAAATATGCTCCACAATTGGCGCTTGCTCCCGTAATTGTTCCAACACATCGACTGCTGTGGAATAACCGGTCTTTGTTTTTTTGATTACTGGCAGATTCATTTTTTCGAACAAAATAACGCCCAGCTGTTTCGGTGAATTAATATTGAATTCTTCTCCCGCATCTTGATAAATCTTTTTTTCGATCTCTTGCAAACGTTTGGAGAACTCCCCACGCATCGATTGCAACCGTTGTGCGTCAACAGTGATCCCTGTAATTTCCATTTCAGCCAAAATACGTGAAAGCGGCAGTTCCATTTGATAAAACAGATCATCCTGTTTCTTTTCTTCCAATTCTTTTTCCAATTTATCATTTAAGAAATGGATCGCTTTGATTTTCCGTGCCAAATGTCCAAAGAAGACTTCACGATCTTCAGGGAGACCTTTTTTAGCGCCTTTTCCGTATATCTGTTCGTCTGTTTGGATCTCAGTATAGCCATAATATTGAGCGACTCCTGCGATGTCATTGCTATTATCGTTGGTATCTAAAAGATACGCCGCTAGTAAAACATCAAAATTGATTCCTTCTGTTTTAGTAATGTAACGATTTAATGCAACATACGTGCGTTTTGCGTCATAAACTTTTTTACCATTTGCAGTTTCCAGCCATTTTTTAAACACATCGCTCTCAAAAAGCGCCAACTCGTCGGTCACATATATTTTTTCTTTGGTTCCCCAAGCAACACCTACAATATCCGATAGATGATAATTCTCTTCTAACATTTCTACATACAAAGCTGAATCAGCTGTGAACATCTCTTCTGTAAATTCATCAACCACTTCAAACTTTATGTCCTCTAATTCAACTTCTTCTTCTTCAACATTTAATTTGCTCAAAAAGCCTTTAAAATCCATTTCCTTGAAGAATGGGATCAACTTGTCTAAATCTTTCCCGTTGTACGCTAAATCATCAATCGAAACATCCACAGGTGCATCTAGTTTGATGGTCGCTAATTCTTTAGAAAGAAACGCCTGATCCTTGTCATTGATCAAATTTTCTTTCATTTTACTTTTCTTCAATTCGTCAATATTTTCATAAACGCCTTCAACACTACCGAACTGCTTCAACAACTTGATCGCTGTCTTTTCTCCAACCTTCGTTACACCAGGGTAATTATCGGAAGTATCTCCCGCTAAGCCCTTCATATCGATAATTTGATGAGGCGTTAATCCATCATATTTTTCAGCTACATGCTCAGGCGTGTAGGATTCGATTTCACTTACCCCTTTAACAGTGATATCTACTTTGATCTTATCCGTCGTTAACTGAGTCAAATCGCGGTCACCAGATAGGACAACTACGTCAAATCCCTCTTCGGCTGCGCGATGCGCGAGTGTGCCAATAATATCGTCCGCTTCATAATTATCGAGCTCGTAGTGCTTTACTCCTAAGCCTACTAATAATTCACGTAAATAGGGCATCTGTTCTCGGAATTCTCCCGGTGTTTTTGATCGCCCACCCTTGTAGTCAGAGTACATAGCTGTACGGAACGTCGTGTTTCCCGCATCAAAAGCTACTAGTACATGTGTCGGTTTTTCTCGATCCATTACATTTTCAAACATGTTGTTAAACGCGTAGATCGCATTCGTGTGCAACCCATTCTTATTTTTAAAACGCTCCAAAGAATTGTGTAAAGCAAAGAAGGCACGAAACGCAACACTATTGCCGTCTACTAATAATAATTTCTTTTCACTCATATACTCGACCCCTAATTTCTATTAATGTAGTTGATTTTTACAAAATAAATGCGTTTTTCAGCACATCAGTCATCATGTTCCAGCCACTTTTCTATGGCGATGATCTTCCACCCCTCATTTTAACAAAGTAATCTATGAAATGAAAAGAATGGAGCCATTTTTTCTCGGATTCTTTCTTTAATGCAAAAAAAAGAGACGATCGCTCGTCTCTTTCTATTTACTACTTCCAAAAATTCTTAAGAATGAAATGAACAGATTAATGAAATCTAAGTAAAGCTGTAGCGCCATAAAGACGGCCACACCATTTCCTGCCTCACCGTTCGTCCCTTGATAAATCTTTCGAATCATTTGATTGTCATACGCCGTGATCCCTGACATAACCACTACCATTAAAATGGAAATGAAGAAATCTACCGCACCACTACGTAATACAAACACATTTAGCAGCATGGCGATAATAATCCCGAACAGACAACTCAATGCTGCTCGTCCAACGCCCGATAAATCACGTTTAGTAAATGAACCTATCAGTGACATCACTAGGAATGTAGCAGATGCTGTAACGAATGCCTGAGTGACGGTACCAATATCATACATTGCCAAAGTAACTGCCAGCGTCAATCCATTCAACGCAGAATAAACGATAAATCCACCAATTGCTAACGTGGGATTCTTTTGTGCTTTCACACCTAAAAAGATAACTAAGGCGATCTCAGCGATCCAGATTCCCCAAAAACCTAGCGGAAAATTATTGATAAAGTGTTCGACTTGACTGCTCCAAACATTCAATGTCATATATGAAATCACTGCACTAATACCGATTCCCATCGCTAGAAAGGCGTAAATCTTTCCATAAAAACGATTCAAGCCATAAACTTGTGTTTCTTGATTATTCATTCAAATCATCTCCTATATGTGCCTGTGGCGGTTTCACCATTACCACTGCATCTAAAATGCGTTTCTCTTCATTGTCGGTGGACTCCACCGCTTCAACAGAGATCGTAACAACATCTTTCATTTTATCCACTTTGATCACTTCAAACTCAAAGGTCAACGTTTCATAATGGAAAACTGGATCAATAAAATTGATAGAAAAATTCACGACATGAGAACCCGGTCCTGGTAAATGTTTTGAAATCGCACTTGTTATGATCCCCATTAACATAACCGATGGGACAAGTGGTTGTTCATATTCAGTTTCTTTTGCGTAATCATGTTGGATATACAAAGGATTGGCATCGTTTGTTAATCCTAAATATAAAAGAATCTGATTATCTTCGATTGATTCCGTTAACGATAACGAGTCACCTTCCTCAATTTCATCAATCGATTTGCCTATTTTCCGAGCTTTCATAGTATACAAATTCATTCCCTCCGTGTATTGTTCTACTCATTATTTTATCAGAAAGCAAGTAAAACACAAGCTTGTACCTTTTTTGTATTAATTTTTTGCGAAGATTAAAAAAAGAAGAGGACCCTCGACAATGGTTTGCCGAGGGCCGCTTACTATAACACGTTGCGTGTCGTATTACTTAATAGGTTTTCATAAGCACGTTCAAATTTTTGTACATCCCCCGCGCCCATAAATATAACTACTGCATTTTCATGGTCTAAAAGCGGCGACATGTTTTCTTCTTTGATTACTTGTCCGCCCTTTTGAATTTTCGCGCCTAGATCTTCAATTTTCACGTCTCCAGCAACTTCGCGGGCAGATGAGAAAATATCACATAGATATACTTTATCCGCACGATCCAGCGCTTCAGCAAAATCGTCCATTAAGGCAATCGTCCGTGTGAATGTATGTGGTTGGAACACGGCGATCAATTCTTTTTCAGGGTATTTTTGACGAGCGGCATCAATCGTCGCTTTGATTTCAGCAGGATGATGCGCATAATCATCAACAATGATCATATCTGCAACTTTCTTTTCAGTAAATCGGCGTTTCACACCAGAGAAAGTCAGCATCTCATCTCTCACCTTGTCCATGTTCAGTCCTTCGAAATAGGCAACAGCGATTACTGACAACGCATTGAGAATGTTGTGTTTTCCAAATGAAGGAACGGAGAAACGTCCGATAAATTTTTCTTTATGGTACACATCAAATGCAGAACCATTCGTCGTACGAACGATATTCCGTGCTTGGATGTCGTCATTTTCTGACAGTCCATAATAATAAATAGGAACATCCGCTTCTAGTTTACGCAGGTATTCATCATCACCATAAGCAAAGATACCTTTTTTAACTTGTGATGCCAATGTTTGGAAAGCTTCAAACACATCACCGATACTCTTGAAGTAATCAGGATGATCAAAGTCAATATTCGTCATGATGGAATAATCTGGTGCATAGGCCAAGAAATGGCGTTGGTATTCGCAGGCTTCAAACGCAAAGAAGGTCGCATCTGGTACACCGTGTCCAGTCCCATCACCGATTAGATAGCTCGTAGGCGCCAATCCATTTAATACATGGGCAAGCAAGCCTGTTGTACTCGTCTTTCCGTGTGACCCTGTTACTGCGATACTCGTGTAAGGCTGGATAAATTCTCCAATAAAATCATGGTAACGAACGATTTCCAGACCTAGTTCTTTCGCTCGGGCAATTTCTTCATGGGTATCAGGAAACGCATTTCCTTGAATGATTTTCATACCCTCTTTAATGTTGTCTTTACTAAATGGCAAAATAGTAATGCCAGCTTTTTCTAAATCACGTTGAGTGAAGAAATAGTTTTCAACGTCGGAACCTTGTACACGATAGCCCTTTTCATGTAAAACTAAAGCTAATGAGCTCATTCCAGAACCCTTGATTCCAACAAAATGATAAAGTGTATCTTTATTATTCATTTAATCCTCTTCCTTATATGTACAAAATTGTTTGCGGTTCACATTATCATATAAATCCGTAAAAATAGCAATCTTTTATTCTTCAAGCTGTTTTTATTTCCTTATTTTTCAATCATCTTCAAAAATTTTAGTTCCCCTTGGCATCTTCCGCATACATACCTTTTCGTGTCGAGTTTTCGACGACGAATGACTTCTTGTTGGCACTTTAAGCACTGGTACACTTGATACGTTTTCACAGCTAACGGCGGTGTAAACCGTGAACCTCCTGTCTGCTTCAACAGTTGTTTGAATTCTCTATCCTTGTGCTGATACCCTCGTCCAGCTATATGCAAATGATAATGACAAAGTTCATGCTTGATGATTTTGATCAATTCTTCTTCCCCGTATTTTTGAAAGACCAACTGATTGAAGTCCAAATCATGGCTATTTAGATGGTAACGACCACCTGTTGTTTTTAATCGCTTGTTAAATGTTGCTCGATGACAAAAGGGACGTCGAAAAAATTCCTGAGAAATTTTTTCGACGAGAACCTGTAACTCTTGATTAGTCATGATTATCACTTTGAACCATTGTCAAACTGATTCTGCCTTTTTTGACGTCCACCGCTTCAACCCAGACAGTTACCACATCTCCAACCGAGACAACGTCCGTTGGGTGTTTAACAAATTTTTTGCTCAATTTAGAAATATGGACCAACCCGTCCTGTTTTACGCCGATATCGACAAATGCACCGAAATCAATTACGTTGCGGACGGTTCCTTGCAGTTCCATCCCAGCTTGTAAATCTTCCATTGTCAAAACATCTTGGCGCAATAACGGTGCGGGCATTTCATCACGCATGTCACGACCAGGCTGAAGCAGCGCTTGAAGAATATCTTTGATTGTTTCTTTTCCGATTTCGAGCGCTTGCTGCAATTGGCTTAACTGCAACCCTTTGATTTTCTCTGTTGCTTCTTCAGAGCCTAAAGATTTAAGCTCCACATTTGCTAGAGCCAAAATCTCTTTCGCACTAGCATAACTCTCCGGATGGATCGCTGTTGTATCCAAAATATTTTTTGCATCGGGAATGCGTAAAAATCCAATAGCTTGTTCATAAGCCTTTGGTCCTAAACGGGGCACTTTTTTTAATTGCGGACGTGATGTAAACGCGCCATTTTCTTCACGATACGTCATAATATTTTGCGCAGTGGTCTTATTTAATCCAGAAGCATATTGCAGCAACTGCGGACTCGCTGTATTGACATTGACACCCACTTGGTTAACGGCTGTTTCAACGACAAAATCAAGACGTTCAGATAACCGTTTTTGCGAAACATCGTGTTGGTATTGCCCTACACCTACCGCCTTTGGATCGATCTTCACTAATTCCGATAAAGGGTCCTGCAAGCGTCGCGCGATGCTGACGGCACTGCGCTCTTCTACTTGTAATTCTGGAAACTCTGCGCGTGCTACATCGCTGGCAGAATACACGGAAGCCCCTGCTTCATTCACGATGACATAAAACACTTCTTGTTGTATTTGTTTCAACTGCTCTGACACAAACAATTCAGATTCACGACTTGCTGTCCCGTTCCCAATAGCAACCATTTCGACGCCGTGCTTTTTGATCAACGCTTGAAAGGCTGGGCCGGCTGCTTGGCGTTTGGCTTGAGGTGCTGGCTTATGGGGATAGATCACTTCGATGGCCAACACTTTCCCTGTTTCATCTACGACTGCTAATTTGCATCCAGTACGGTACGCGGGGTCAAAGCCCAACACGACTTTTCCTTTTAAAGGAGGTTGCAAAAGCAAGTTGCGTAAATTCTCGCCAAAGATATTGATGGCTTGTTCATCGGCATCTTCGGTCAATTCATTTCGAATCTCTCGCTCAATAGCCGGGCCAATAAACCGTTTGTAGCTGTCTTTATAGGCTTCTCGAACAAATTCTGCGGTGATTGAACGACTATTTTGTACTAGTTGGCGTTCCAAGTAGTCAAAGACTTTGTCCTCTTCAACGACGATCGAAACCTTTAGAACCTCTTCTTTTTCCCCACGATTAGACGCTAATACACGATGGGAGACCATTTTATTAATAGGCTCAGCGAAATCATAATACATTTCATAGACGCCCTTTTCATCCTTCTCAGCATCTTTGACTTTGCTTTGATAGACGCCCTTATTTTTCGTGAAGGTGCGAATCCATGTACGAAAATCCGGATTGTCACTGATTTGTTCGGCTACGATCTCATGCGCGCCTTGCAAGGCTTCATCTGCATTGGCGACATTCTCATTGATAAATTCTTCCGCTTTTGCATAAACATCCCCGTTTTGCGGAAAGCTTACTAAATACTCAGCCAAAGGTTCCAATCCATTTTCTTTGGCGATCTTTGCTTTTGTCCGACGTTTTTGTTTATACGGACGATATAAATCTTCTACTTTTTGTACTTTGACTGCTTTTTGGATTTTTTGTGCTAGTTCTTCCGTCAATTTTCCTTGTTCATCAATTAAACGCAGCACTTCCAGTTTGCGCTTCTCTAGGTTCTCTAAATAATTATAACGTTCTTCGATTTCGCGAATCTGGACTTCATCCAAGCTGCCTGTCATTTCTTTTCGGTAACGGGCGATAAAAGGCACCGTATTTCCGTCTGTCAATAAAGTTAAAACAACAGTGATTTGCTGTGGACGGTAATCCGTTAATTCTTTATTCAGTAATTGAATGATTTCTTGGTTTAAACCTTCTGCCATTTCCATTCCTCTTTTCATCCAAAATCTTATCTATTTTATCATAGTTCAGCGAACTTTGCTTCTATCCATCCATAGAAAAACCTTCACGTTCATCCGCAGTGAAGGGTCATTTAGAAATGATATTCTTTCGTTGCCTCAATAGGTTTGGTAATTCTGATAAAATCAGTCCGGTTAAAGTTAATCAAATGCCAAAAACTGTTTTAATCGTGATCGTTTCGCCTAATATGGCTACGGACGCGATCGTTGTTAACATAGGAATCGTATAAATATAAACTGTTGCTCGAACGGCGCCGAGGGTTTTGACTGAAAAGTTCCAAGTGACAAAACACAACGCAGATGCACCCACGCCTAAAAATAATAAATTGCTAAAGTTTCCTAGTTGAGCAAATCTAGAAACATCAAAAGAATCTATCGACAAGAATAGAACAGGAAGCATGAATAACAGTCCATAAAAGAATATTCGCTGCGTTGTTGCAATCGTTCCTTCACCAAAAGTACTGATCTTTTTAACGATTAGCGAGTAGGACGCCCAGCAAACTGTTGCTATTAAAGCCAGCCCATCGCCAATGGGGTCAACATTTAGTGTCCCCGATAAGCTGATCAATGAAATGCCGATCATGGAACAGATAAATCCTAAAACAAAAATTTTTGGAATCGTTCCTTGTTTCAGCACAAATCGGCTAATCAGCGCAGTCATGAAGGGACTGACCGAGCCTATGATCCCCACATTCATTGCTAGCGTATAGGTCAACGCGACATTTTCCAAATAGTAGTACAAGAAAATACCAAATAAACCAGCGATCATAAAATACTTTTCCTTTGACCATCCATTGAATGAAAGTCGCCTACGCGAAACAACCGTCAAAACTAAAAAACCGATCAAAAAACGAATAAAAAGAATTTCAATAGGTAAAAAGTCCTTTAGCAATACTTTCGTAGAGATAAATGTTAATGCCCAAATCATGACCGTTACACTTGCGGATAAATGCCCTTTGACCGTCTCTGACATTCTTTCCCTCCTTCTTTCAATCAGTTGTAATATTTTAATTCATTTGATCTCTGTATACTTAACCACTATGCCATTTAAGAAATGACCATGCAAGAAAATTCAAAAAAAAGTGAGATTCTAGTCGAATCTCACTTAGCTGCTAAAAATCAGGCTGCCACGGCCCATGCTCATTTGGAAGTTCATAATCTTGAACAATGCCTTTAGTGTCAAAAACTACGCCATGCAGGCTTCCTCCAAAAACAGCCCCTCCGTCAATACCGATCTTTCCATCTGATTCCCACAGAGAGGTCGTTTGCATGTCGCCGTAAAGCATAGGAGTAATCGTGTGTCCGAACACAATTGTTTTTCCTGTGCGATTTTTTCCTTCATGAAAAGGCTCACGAATCCATAGAAAATCAAATTCCGAAGTTTCTTTCCAGTTCTTCGTCAAGTCTATTCCCGCATGTACAAAAAGGTAGTCGCCCCATTCGTAATAAAAAGGCCGTTCGGATAAAAAAGAAACCAATGATCGATAGCGGCTGCGGATCATCATCGCGATTTCGGTCGGGGAATACTCATCTGTCGCTCCTTTATGAAGCAAGCTCTCGATGGTCTCTTTTCCACCATTATAAAGATAACTAGGAAACCAATCTTCCGGTTTTTCCATAAACTCTAAAAAGTATTGTTCATGGTTTCCCCTTAAGTAGACCGCTTGATACTTTTCAACCAGTTCCATACCTAAAAGCCAGCAGTCTTTACTCTTAGGTCCACGATCATTCAAATCCCCAATCAGCACGAGCTGCTGCTTCTCAGGTTGAAAATATTTCAATACTTGTTGAAACATTTCATACTCACCATGAATATCACCAATTACAAAAACTTGATCCATTTTATTTGCCCCCTTCAACCAAGGACTATCTTAACTTCCAGAAACGACAAAATAATTTCCATCGGTGTCGACAAAATTGAAGACATATTCTTCACCGATTTGCGCTAGATCTCCCAACTGAACATTCACTTCTTGCAATTTTTTATATAGTGAAACAACATCGTCACTTCCGAAAATCAGTGCAGGTGCTGGTTCAGATAGTTCGTCGTCATTATTTTCAATAAACGCGCGATCATAAATAACTAAATGCGTCGTACTCTCCTTACTCATCGCTACTTCCGCAACCTGCGAGCCATCTAATTCTTCAAAACTAATCTCGACAAAACCAAGACTTTGCCAAAATGCGCTCGCTTTTTTTACATCGTTTGCATACAAAATCACTTTTACTTGTTCATTGAACACGGTATCCACTCCTCGAAAAATTTCTAAAAATATATAGTTAATATAACAAAAAGAAGCTTTTGAAGCGACTGTTAATTCAAAGCCTTAAAAACAATCTGCACAAAGTTGCGCTGTTATAGTGAGTGTAACAAAAAAAGACTTGGTCGCGCTAGCCAAGTCTTTTCTATGATTAAGAATTCACTTCGATTGAAGCATTCTCGTCTTTTAACATCTCTCGATCCAATTCATGAATACGTTCGCTCGTTACAACACCAGCGACCATACTGCCGCTAACATTAACCGCGGTACGTGCCATATCGATCAAAGGTTCAACTGAAATGACCAATCCTACGATAGCAACCGGCAAGTTCATAGCTCCAAGGACGATCAATGAAGCAAAGGTTGCCCCACCGCCGACACCTGCAACACCAAAGGAACTGATAGTCACAATTGCGATCAACATGATGATAAATTTCAAGTCAAATACGTTTACCCCGACTGTTGGCGCCACGATTGTTGCAAGCATCGCTGGATAAACACCCGCACAGCCGTTTTGACCAATTGAAATACCGAAGCTTCCCGCAAAGTTCGCCGTTGCTTCATCAACGCCTAATGCTTTTGTTTGCGTTTCAATATTCATTGGCAATGTTCCGGCACTTGAACGAGAAGTAAAAGCAAAACTTAAAGCTGGAAAAGCCTTTTTGAAGAAAGTAACTGGATTTACTTTGACGCCGAGCAATATCAACGAATGAACCAATAGTACAACGATCAACGCACTATAAGAAGCCAGAATAAATTTACCTAAGTTAACGATTGCTTCGAAATCACTTGTTGCTAAAACATTTGTCATCAGAGCAAACACGCCATAAGGTGTTAGACGCAAGACCAAAGTCACGATACGCATAATAACTTTATAAAGACTTTCAATTAAATTAGAAAAGAATTCTGCTTCTTTTGGTGCTTTCCGGCGTACACCCAAGAAGGCGATGCCGACAAAGGCCGCAAAAATTACCACGCCGATTGTACTTGTTGGGCGTGTTCCAGCAAAATCAGCAAATACGTTTGTTGGAATAAACGATAAGATTTGTTGCGGAATCGAAAAGTTTTGAACCATTGATTGACGTTCCGCCAACTCGTTGATTCGAGCAGTTTCAGCCGCACCCTTGGTGAATGTTGCACCATCAAGGCCAAAGACCATCACTGCAACGATTCCGATCAACGCAGCAATTGCTGTTGTTGCTAATAAAGTAACTAATACATTGGCGCTGATCTTCCCTAGTTTTTTACTTGATTTCATCTTGGTGAATGCACCGACGATTGAAATAAAAACTAACGGCATAACCAACATTTGTAATAATGAAATATAACCATTACCAACGATCCCGATCCATTCCATCGCTTGAGAAATAACTTTGCTACCATTTCCTAAAAGAAGCTGTAAAATACCGCCAAAAAGAATCCCGGCTCCTAATCCTGCAAATACACGATTAGAAAATTTCACATGTTTCTTTTGCATTTGGTAGAAAACTACAAGCAAGGCAACGAAAGCTAAGATCACTAATACAGTGAACAGAGTTGTCATTGTATTCCTCCTTAAAATAACTTTCTATAATGACAAGTCTGTCAAAGGAAGTAAAGGTTCCCGGTATCCGCTCTTCAGCGACCTACCCTAAAATATAGCTGCGCGACTCCTAAATTTTAGTGACCTTTAAATTATAACTTAGAAAAAATAATCTGTCTTATGATTTGCACTATTCCATAGAAATTTTCATAATGATATTCATAAAAAAACCTCCATTTTAAAAATGGAGGTTTTTAACAGTTAGATGGTGTTGGAAGAGAAGTTTATTTTTACACCAGGTTGATCTAAGGCAATCTCGGTTATTTCGTAAACCATTCGTTCGATTAAACGCAAGATTGGTCGGATCATCTCGTTCGCTTCTGCTTCAGTTAGGTCGCTTTGCTGTTTGACTTCTCGTCCAATGACGTGGATCACCTGCGAAAACACCCCACCGATAATGAACTTCTCAAATGGAATAACGAATTCAATTCGTACACCCATGATGCTATTTCCAGCCGGGTACCCTGGATCAACTGCTTCCAACGGACTGAAATTAATCAATAATTTTTGTTTGACCACTTGGTCTTTTGGAGGAAGTCCATAATTAAACGACTCTACGACTTCCGGATCACGCTGTAATTCCATTTCATAACTCCTCATTCATAAGAAATAATCCATCAATTTTCAAATATTTATTAATGTCTGCATGATTCTCAAATAAATTTCTATTGCTTATCTTAATTATAGCTTTTTGCTTAGAATTTTTGTACCATTTCTTTTAAATTATTTATAAAATAAGTGGCATGAATTGCTTGATTGAAGTGATCGATATCAAAGAAAACGGTTTGTACACCTGCGTTGTTTCCAGCCTCTACGTCTAATTTTCGATCCCCGATCATTACCGTTTTTTCCGGAGATAGCTGGTAAGTATCTAAAAAATATTTAATGGAAGACGGGTCCGGTTTTCTAGGGAAGTCGGAGTCACTCCCAATAATATCCACAATAAAAGAATCCAGCCCATCGCGTTTCAACAAATCCCAAGTGGAGTCCACGGTTCGGTGTGTCAAAATGAAATGTTGCCCGCCCTTTTTTTGTAATTCTTTTAGCATGTCTTTCGTTTCTTCAAAAGGATAGGAATCTTTATTGTCCTGCGCCTCATAAGCATGATAGACTCTATCAAATTCCGGTGCAGGCAACTTCCAATCAAGAATCAATTGACGAATAGACTCTTCCTTTATTTTCTTGTATACAAGTTTTTCGTCTTTTTGAAGATCAAAATCGTTAAAAGTTTTCATCAATGCCTTCAACATAATCGGGTATGTATCATACAGTGTCCCATCAAAATCCCAAATATAATTCATCGTAAACCTTTCTAAGTAAACATAATAATTTTATAAAATATCTTTTTTTATAATTCTTAATTGTGCGTCCATCGTGTAAACCATTGGAGCGGCGTTAGGAATGTCAATTTGATCCACTTGATCTGTTGGCACATTTTCTAAAAACTGAACCAATGCACGCAAGCTATTGCCGTGACCACAAACTAAAACAGTCTTATTATCCAACAAATCTGGAGCGATACACTCCTGCCAGAGAGGGATTACACGCTTCAACGTCATATGCAGACTTTCTCCTGTCGGTATCAGTCGAGGATCTAATTGGTCGTAGCGGCGATCAAAATGATTGTCCTTAGTCAATGGCGGCACTTCATCAAACCCTCTTCGCCATTTTTTTACTTGCTCTTTTCCAAAATGCTGGGCGATAGTCTCTTTATTTTTTCCAACTAATGCACCATAGTGACGCTCATTTAGGCGCCATGTCTTAAATTCAGGAACAAAACTTGCATCTGATTGCTGCAAGATCATTTTTGCTGTTTTGATCGAACGTTTTAATACGGACTCGTACGCAACATCAATGAACAGGTCTGCATCTTTTATTTTTTTGCCAGCTTTTTTTGCCTGTTCTATGCCCTTCTCGGTCAAATCTACATCTAACCAACCTGTCCAGTAATTTTGAAAATTGGCTTCACTCTCTCCGTGACGAACTAAAATCAACTTCATTCTCTCACCCTCTTATTGTAAGGATATCAGAAAAAGCCTAGTTTTAAAAACTAGACCTTTTTCGTGAATTGCGTATGACAATTTTTACACGTCACTTTGATTTTTCCTCGTCCTTTTGGAGCACGCATTTTCTGTTTGCACTCTGGACACTTAAAATAGCTATAGGTAGCTTTTTTCCCTTTAAAAACGTCTTTCATTTGAGCAATCCATTGAATAAATTTCTGATTCTCATTGCTTCGTGGATAGATTTTCTTTGAAAGAAATCGATAAAGTACGAGTGCAAATGCCGCGACTGCCAAAATGTTTCCAATATAATACGGGATCCAACGATCTAAAATCATCATTATAGCCCATAAAACCAACAATGCTTTATTGATTTGATCGAAACGACCGTAGCGCCCACGCATGAAATGTGCATATTTTTGATAAAGCTTCGTTACTCGCTGCATCCAGATATTTCCCAATGGAGAAGCTCCCTTCTAAAAAAATTACTTGTTGTAAATCTTTGGTCCCTTACGCATATTTTTACGATCGTTTTTCGGTTTTTCCATTTTTTCCGAACGACCGCCGCCTTGTTTCTTCTTTATTAATTCTAGCATTTTTTCTTTTTGATTCATTTTTACACCGCCTTTACCAGTAGAGTCACTGATTCCACATGATAAGTTTGTGGGAATATGTCCACTGGTTGAACTTTCACAGCATGATAGCCAAGATCCTCATATCGTCTCAAATCTCTAGCTAATGTCGCTGGATTACAAGAAATATAGACGATTTTTTCAGGATTTACCGCAACAGAAGCTTCAATGAATTTTTCATCTAGTCCCTTTCTTGGCGGATCAACAAAAATTACAGAAGGTTCGATCCCTTCGCGTGCCCAGCGAGACATAATTTTTTCAGCTTTTCCGATTTCATAGTTCGCATTTTCGATACCATTCATTTTTGCATTGGCTTTTGCATCTTCAACTGCTTGAGGGACAACCTCAACCCCATAAACATGCTTCACCTTTTCTGCTAGTGACAGACCGATTGTTCCAATTCCGCAGTATGCATCTACTACGATATCTTCTGAACTTAACTCCGCAAAATCAATTGCTGTTTGATAGAGTACTTCTGTTTGCTGCGTATTTACTTGATAAAATGATTGAGGAGAGATGCGGTATGTCTTGCCTAACAATGTATCGTTGATCGTCGACTTCCCAAACAATACCTTCTCTTCTCGTCCCATGATCACGTTGGTTTTTTCTGGATTTACATTTTGGATCACTGAAACTACTTCAGGCAACTCTTTTTTGATCATTTCAGCGATTTCCATTCCTTTAAAGAAACGTTCGGTTCTTGTTACCAGAATGACCATCATTTCATGACTGTAGTGCCCACGACGAATAATAATGTGGCGGATAAAGCCCGTATTTTCACGTTCATTATAAGCTTTCACATTGAAACGTCGTAAGATATCACGAACAGCTAGAATCGCTTGATCAATTTTTGGATCTTGGATCAAGTAATCTTCAATCGGTAGTAAGTTATGTGAATTTTTACGGTAAAAACCCGTCATTAATTGATTGTCGACTTTTTGTACAGGAATCTGTGCTTTATTGCGGTACTCAAAGGGGTTATCCATTCCTAACGTTTGAGCAACGGACAAATCCGGCAACTTTGCAATTGTTTTCAATACTTTTTCAACCTGCTGTTGCTTGAATCGTAATTGATAGTCATAAGTCATGTGACTTAACGGTGCAATTCCGCTTCTCAACAAGTCTAAATCTTTTACATCTTGACGCTCAGGATTTGCAGTGAATCGTTCGATTACTTTTCCGTAACCAAATTTCTTTCCAACTTTAACTGCTTTAACTGTCATTTCTTCATCTGGTAAAGCATTTTCGATAAACAGGGGATAGCCATCAATATGAGCGACACCGAGTCCTTCATGGGACAAATCGTCGATTGAGACCGTATATGTTTTATTTTTTTCTACTGTGGTCATTATATTCTCCTTCAAGGCTGATTCACCTATTCTAATGAATTCTACTAGAAAAAGCAAGGTAACACCGAGAGTTATAATCTTAAGAGTTGCATAAGCGACTAATAACTTTCTTACAGTGAATACTCTTGCAAACAAAAAACGTTTCTATCCATTTTGACAGAAACGTTTTTGTCTTATTTCTCTAGATCTTCGTCTTGGATCTTTTCGTATTCTTTCACGAGCTCGATGCCTGCTTCGCGTTTTTGATCGTCTTGGTCACCTGTACCTAAAATTGCGTCATCATTGATTTCATCCGTGTTGGCATAAAATTCAATGTGCTGATGAAGATTTTCAAAACGCATTGGCGCATCGCCGCCGTATTCACCATCTAAATTGATCATCATTTTTTTATCCGTATCAATTAGACTAGCATCTAAAAAACTCGTTTTAACATACAGTACTTTTGAGTCATTGACGTGCTTTCCACCATTCAAAACAAGCGTAATTAAACGAACGATTTCAAATAGATTCGCCGTTTTCACTACGATCAACGAGAATTTTCCGTCGTCCAGTTTTGCGTCGGGGGCAATCGTCTCAAAGCCACCGATAGAATTGGTCAACCCAAGGAAAAACATCGATGCATTTCCTTCGTATTCGCCGCCTTCATAGACTAAGCGCATCTTTGTTGGCTTAATACGGGGAAGCATTTCAGCTCCTTTAGCCAAATAAGCTAAATAACCAAAAATGCTTTTTAATTCAGATGGCACCTCGTAGGTCAATTCCGTTAGAGAGCCGCCAGCAGCGATATTGATAAAGTACGTCTCCGCGGCTTTCCCAATATCCATCTTGACTGTTTGCTGTTTTTGAATAACTTCTGCAGCTGCCTTAACATTGTTGCGAGGCACTTTTAACGCGCGCGCATAATCATTTGTTGTTCCGGCAGGAATAATCGCCATTTTAGGCCGTTTTTTTAACCCGGCAATCCCATTGACTACCTCATTGATCGTTCCGTCGCCCCCTGCCGCAACCACTAGTTCGAAACCAGCTTTTGCGGCACGAGTCGCTTCATTTTTCGCTGAATTCGGTTCAGGGGTCGTCGCAAAGGCACTTGCTTCATAACCTGCTTTTTCAATGGCATCCAAAATATCTGCCAAATTATTGCGCATGATCTCTTTTCCAGATACTGGATTATAAATCAGTCGTGCTTTTCTCATGTTCAAGCCCCTTACCGTTTCGCTAATTCCTCTTGAAGTAATTTATTTACAACACCAGGGTTTGCTTTCCCTTTAGTTGCTTTCATGATTTGTCCAACAAGGAAACCAACAGCTCGGTCTTTCCCATTTTTAAAGTCTTCAACTGATTGTTCGTTGTTATCAAGCACTTCATTGATCATAGGAAGTAATTGTGCAGGATCAGATAATTGGACAAGTCCTTTCGCCTCAACGACTTCTTTGGCCTCGCCGCCGTTTTGAATCAATTCACGGAAGACTTTCTTCGCGATCTTAGAACTGATTGTTCCATCAGAGATCAACGTGATCATACCTGCTAAATTATTTGGTGTTAATTTAGTTTCAGCTAATTCCAACTTTTCACTATTCAAGTAGGCTGAAACTTCACCCATTAACCAGTTGGATGCTTGTTTCGCATCTGCCCCTTCTGCTAATGTTTCTTCAAAGAAATCAGACATTTCGCGACTTAACGTTAAGACCATAGAATCGTATTCAGGCAACCCAAGTTCTTCCACATAGCGTTTGCGACGCGAAGCGGGCATCTCAGGCAATGCTTTCCCAACTTTTTCAATCCATTCGTCATCGATTTCAAAGCGGGGAATATCTGGCTCAGGGAAATAACGATAATCACTAGAGCCCTCCTTGACACGCATCAAGATGGTCTTGTTCGTTCCTTCGTCATAGCGGCGTGTTTCTTGTTGGATCGTTCCGCCAGATAACAATACTTTTGTTTGGCGTTGTACTTCAAAGGTCAAGCCTTTTTTAACAAAGCTGATAGAGTTCAAGTTTTTCAACTCTGTTTTTGTACCAAATTCTTCTTGTCCGTAGGGGCGTAGAGAGATATTGGCATCACAACGCATAGAACCCTCTTCCATCTTCACATCACTAACACCAGTGAATTGGATGATTGAACGCAATGCTTCTAAATAAGCATTTGCTTCTTCCGGTGAACGCATATCTGCTTCAGATACGATTTCGATCAACGGCGTGCCTTGACGGTTTAGATCGACAAAGGAATAGCCACCGATACCGTGCATATTTTTACCTGCATCTTCTTCTAAATGGACGCGTTCGATACGAATCTTTTTCTTTTTCCCGTTGACATCGATCTCGATCCAGCCATCATGGCCGATCGGCTCATCAAATTGAGAAATTTGGTAGGCCTTCGGATTATCTGGGTAAAAATAGTTTTTACGGTCAAAATGCATATTTTTTGAAATTTCACAGTTTAACGCCAGGGCCGCTTTCATCCCAAATTCGATTGCTGCTTTATTCATAACTGGCAGCACACCTGGATAGCCCCAATCGATGATACTTGTATTTGTATTTGCTTCCGCACCAAAGTGAGCGGGCGCAGGTGAAAAGATTTTAGAGTTTGTTTTTAATTCTACATGGACTTCAAGTCCAATGACTGTCTCTAAGTTCATTATTTGTCCCCCCCTAAAATCACTGGTTTTTGCTTATGGAAATCCGTTGCCTGTTCAAAGGCATAGGCGGCTTTGTACATCGTTGACTCATCAAAATGCTTGCCGATGATTTGCAGACCGACCGGCAATCCTTCAGAGAATCCGGCAGGAACAGACATACCTGGCAATCCTGCCAAGTTCACAGGGATCGTCAAAATATCGTTCAAATACATCGTGATCGGATCATTGATATTTTCACCAATGCCAAATGCCACAGTTGGTGAGGTTGGACCAATGATCAGATCGTAATCTGCAAAGACCTTATCAAAGTCTTGTTTGATCAATGTCCGAACTTGTCCAGCTTTCTTAAAGTATGCATCATAATATCCAGCAGAAAGTGAGAATGTTCCTAGCATGATCCGACGCTTCACTTCATCACCAAAACCTTCAGTCCGAGTGTTGACATACACATCTTCTAAGTTTTGAACGTCTTCAGAACGGAACCCATAGCGAATACCATCAAAGCGTTGCAAATTAGAGCTTGCTTCGGATGAAGCGATGATGTAATAGACTTCTACCCCATATTTTGAATGCGGCAGGCTAACTTCTTCAACAGTTGCCCCTAATGCTTTAAAGGTTTCTACTGCTTTCGTAATTGCTGCTTTGACGCCCGGTTCGATTCCCTCTGCCATAAATTCTTTTGGCAAAGCGATCTTCATTCCTTTAATATCTCCTGTTAAACCAGCCGCAAAATCAGGAACAGAGACACCGGCGGAAGTCCCATCTTTAGGGTCGTAGCCGCTAATCGCGCTTAACGCTAACGCATTATCCTTCACGGTGCGGGTAAAGGGTCCAATTTGATCCAACGATGAAGCAAATGCAATCAGACCAAAACGAGAGACACGTCCATAAGTTGGTTTTAAACCGACAACCCCATTAAATGCTGCCGGTTGGCGAATACTACCACCCGTATCACTCCCTAAAGAAACAGGGACTTCTCCAGCAGCCACTGCTGCGGCAGAACCACCTGAAGAACCTCCGGGAACCTTTGTTTGATCCCAAGCATTTTTCGTTTTCTTAAAGTAAGATGTTTCGCTCGAACTTCCCATTGCAAACTCATCCATGTTGAGTTTACCTACTGGAATCAAGTCAGAGCTGTAAACCTTCTCCATGACTGTTGCATCATAAATAGGATCAAAATTAGATAAAATTTTCGATGCAGCGGTCGTCAAGAGTCCTTTTGTCACGATGTTATCTTTGATACCGATTGGAATACCCGCTAAGGCATTCTCATCAGAGATCCCTTTTGCATCGATCGCTTTAGCCATTTCTAATGCTTTTTCTTCATTTAAAGTAATGAACGCATCGACTTTCTCTTCAGTCTCTTTGATCCGGTCGAATGTTTCGTTTGTTAAGTCCGTTGCCGTGATTTCTTTTGAAACCAAAAGAGTGTGTAATTCTTCGATTGATTTATCGTATAATTTTTCCATTATGCACCAGCCTCTCCATTGTCAATGATCGCCGGAACCTTGATAAAGCCATCTTCGTGTTCCGGAACGTTTTTCATTAACTCATCACGCGACCAGCCTTGATCAGCTACATCCTCGCGCATGACGTTGATCGTTTCTAATACATTGGAAGTAAATGGCACGCCTTCTGTATCAACTTCCCCAAGTTGTTCGACCATGTCGATTATTTTGCCTAATTGATCCGTAAAACCGGTCAATTCATCTTCTGAAAAAGAAAGCTTCGCAAGTTTCGCGACATGTTTCACTTGTTCTTCATTGATTGCCATAATATCCCTCTTTCTTTTGTCAATTTTCAATCATTTTATCATAACTCTATTAGAATTCACGTTTTTTTCCTGAAATTTTTTGAAAAATCGCTCTTATCAATAAAACACAAATAAAACAGCTTCTAATAGATGTAACGCTTTTTATCATACCCGTTCGTGAATCCAATCGTCAATCGTCATTTAGACAAAAATACTTAATCTGTATGACTTTCTTCGATTGCTTGAATCATTTGTTTCTCATCCCAAATGTCAATTCCAAGATTTTGTGCTTTCGTCAGCTTGCTTCCGGCTTCTTCCCCAGCTACCACGATATCTGTTTTTTTAGATACACTGCCAGTAACTTTTCCACCGAGCAGTTGAATCTTTTCCTTTGCATCTTCCCTTGTGTAGTCTACGAGTTTTCCAGTGAGCACGATCGTTTTATCTTTAAATGGAGACTCCACTTCTGCTAATTGGCTAGCACGGATGCCTTTGTACTCAAGGTTTACATGCCGATCTTTCAGCTCTTGCATCAATTCATGTACTTCTTCGTTCTCAAAGTACGTCACTAAACTGTCCGCGATCGTTTCTCCAATCGTATTCAGTCCAACAATTTCTTCTTTCGTCGCTTGACTGACACCTTCAAGACTGCCAAAATGCTCTGCCAATATACCCGCGGCTTTTGCGCCAACATGGCGAATTCCTAGGCCAAAAATTAAGCGTTCCACTGAATTTTCACGACTGGCGTCAATGGCCTGTAGGATATTCTCTGCAGATTTATCTTTGATCTTCTCTAATGTGAGTAACTGTTCTTTCTCTAAAGAATAGAGGTCGGCTACGTCTGAAACCAACCCTTTATCAAACATTTGTGCTAACACGCGAGGCCCTAATCCTTCAATATTCATCGCATTCCGAGACACAAAATGGCTGAGCCCCTCTTTGATTTGTGCGGGGCATTTTGGATTGATACATCGTAGAGCAACTTCCTCATCTAAATGAACCAGTTCACTGCCGCAGATCGGACAGTGCGTCGGAATCGGGTAGGGTTCACTGTCAGATGGCCGTTTCTCCAGAATCACCCGAGAAACCTCAGGGATAATATCCCCTGCTTTGTATACTAAAATAGTGTCCTTTAATCGTATATCTTTCTTCTCGATATAATCACTATTATGAAGACTGGCCCGGCCAACAGTGGTGCCGGCTAGACGAACCGGCGCCATAATTGCTGTAGGTGTCAGCACACCCGTCCGACCAATCGTCCAATCAATGTCCAACAATGTTGTCTGTGCTTCCTCTGGCGGAAACTTGTAGGCTGTTGCCCAACGTGGTGCCTTCACCGTAAAACCTAGATCATCTTGAATGCTAAAATCGTTCACTTTGATGACGATACCGTCAATTTCATAATCTAGCTGCTCTCTTGTTTCGTGGAAATTCTCAATGTATTCCCAAACCTCATCAATAGTCTCACAGACACGGTGCTCAGGATTTGTTCGGAATCCTAAACGGGACATCTCATTGAGCGCATGATCCTGCGTTGTTGATTCTAATGGACCAAAATCTGCCAGTGTGTATAAAAAGGTACTCAAATTTCTTTTGGCTGCGACACGAGTGTCTAATTGCCGTAAGCTTCCAGCAGCAGCGTTTCGAGGATTGGCAAATACTTCTTTTCCTTCCTCTTCTCGTTGCTGATTGAGTTTGACAAAAGAGGCTTTAGGCATATAACATTCCCCACGCACTTCAATGGACAAGGGTTCTTTCAGACGTAGGGGGATGGACTTGACCGTTTTTAAATTTTCAGTGATATTCTCGCCCACAGTGCCATCACCACGAGTAGCCCCTTGAACAAACACGCCATTTTCGTATTTCAATGAGATCGATAACCCGTCTATTTTTAATTCCACACAATAAGAAACCGGATGTCCCACTGCTTTTTTCACACGTTCATCAAAAGCGATCAATTCTTCCTTGTTAAAAACATCATTCAAACTGTATAGAGGAATATCGTGCACCACTTTTTCAAATCCCTCTAAAATTTTCCCACCCACGCGTTGTGTAGGGGATTCTGGGGTGATAAGGTCAGGATATTCAGTCTCGATTTCAACAAGTTCTTGATATTTCTTATCGTAAACAAAATCCTCCACTGAGGGTTGATCTTGTACATAATATTCATAGGAATACTGATTTAGTTCATCTCGAAGTTCGGCTGAACGTTTTTCCGCTGCTTGAAAAGTCATAGCTTCCAAGAATATCCCTCCTAAAATTGGTTTCTATTATTATTTTTGTATTTTTTCAATTGGTGCAAAAGCGGCAAGCAATCGTTTGACCCCTTGTTGAGGAAACGCGATATCTAACTCCACATCTTTTGCATTCCCACTGACCTTCACCACAGTACCGACACCCCATTTTTTGTGTTGAACTTTGTCGCCAGGGTTCCAGCTTTCGTTCTCCCCGCCAGAGGCAGTTTTATCCATTTTGGGTTCTCGGGTAGCATGCTGATACTTAGGCTTCATAGGAGTGGTAGCTGTACTGAAAGGATTACTAAACGTCGCTTTAGGCTGCGGCTGCATCCCCACAGCATTTAACAAGCTGTCATCAATCTCTGCCACAAAACGAGAAGGCTGATTGTATTGCGTCTTCCCATAAAGCGTCCGAGAAAATGCATTGGTCAGATACAGGCTTTCTTCCGCACGGGTGATCCCGACATAAGCCAATCGACGCTCTTCTTCTAATTCAGATTCTTCCATTAAAGACCGAGACAATGGGAAGATTTTTTCTTCCATCCCAATTAGAAAGACAATTGGAAACTCCAAGCCTTTAGCCGCGTGTAAGGTCATCAATGTTACTTGTGCGCTATCCTCTTGGTAATCGTCTAAATCGGAGACTAACGCCAAATCGTTTAAGAAAATCGCCAATTTTTCTTCTGGTGCATTTGCTGCATCGTCTTCTTGCGTCTCATTCCGCTTATCAAATTCTTTCGTTACAGTACGGAATTCCTCTAAGTTTTCTAAACGGGATTCTGCTTCAAGCGTTCGCTGATTTTTCAATTCATCCAAGTAGCCAGTTCGTTCTAAAACTTGATCCACAAGATCTGTCACAGGTAAATAGGCGATCATTTCTTGAAACTGCGAAATCATCGTACCGAATTCACCGATCATCCGACCAGCTTTTCCAGAAATATTGGCTAAATCGACATTTTGCGAGGCTTCCACCATCGACCAATCATGCATCGCTGCAAAATTACGTAATTTCTCAACAGAAGCTGCACCGATCCCACGCTTTGGTGTATTGATCACTCGTTCAAAGCTGACGCCGTCTCGAGGATTATTGATGATATTCAAATAAGCGATGATATCCTTGATTTCTTTACGATCATAGAATTTATGACCTCCAACCATGGTATAGGGCACATTTGATTTCACGAGGGTATCCTCGATTACACGGGATTGCGCATTTGTCCGATACAATACAGCAAAATCGTTATAGCTGCGGTTGTTGGCTTGGATTTCCTCTTTGATCTTACTCACGATAAATTGTGCTTCATCTCTCTCGCTATCCGCACGATAATACGTGATTTGTTCCCCTGCTTGATTGTCCGTCCACAAGTTTTTGTCACGGCGATTGCTGTTATTTTGAATCACCTGGTTGGCCGCATCCAGAATACTCTTTGTTGACCGGTAATTTTGTTCCAATAAAATAACTGTCGCATCGTTATAGTCTTTTTCAAAGTCTAAAATATTCTGCATGTCCGCGCCGCGCCAGCCATAAATACTTTGATCCGCGTCTCCCACGACACATAAATTTCGGAAACGAGCAGCCAGCATATTTACTAGCGTATATTGTGCATGGTTGGTATCTTGATACTCGTCCACATGCAAATAATGAAATTTGTTTTGATAGTACGTCAATACTTCTGCGTTGTCTTCAAACAATCGGATCGTGTTCATGATCAAATCGTCAAAGTCCATGCTTTGATTGTTCCGCAACGCTTTCTGATACGCATCATAACAATGCGCAACAATTTCCTCGAAAAATGAGCCTTGGCGTTCTGCATAAGTTTCAGGTGTCAACAACTCATTTTTTGCATTGCTGATCGCACCTAAGATGGATCGAGGATCATATTTTTTTGGATCAATATTTAATTCTTTTAAGATTCTTTTCATTAAGGTTTGCTGGTCTGAACCATCTAAAATCGTAAAATTCCGATCATAACCGATCGCATCCACGTCACGTCGCAAAATGCGCACGCACATTGAGTGAAACGTTGATACCCAGACATCTTCGCCGCCTTTGCCAAGAATACCATTGACCCGCTCTTTCATCTCTCGAGCTGCCTTATTTGTAAAGGTGATCGCCAAAATATTCCAAGGGTTCACGTTTTTTTCTTCTATTAAATAAGCGATGCGATGCGTCAAGACCCGTGTCTTTCCACTTCCTGCTCCCGCCATGATCAATAGCGGGCCTTCTGTATGAAGAACCGCGTCTTTTTGTTTAGGGTTTAGTCCTGCTAACAAGTCCAGTTTGTTTGGCATGCAAAACGTCCTTTCTCTATTCAATCTTTTTTATTATAGCATCTCGGAAAGTTTCGCGACACTAGCAACAATTTAAAAAAACGGATTCATTCATTCATACTTGTTTTTCATGTGAAATCGCGCTAAATTAATTAATGGTGTAAACAGAAATTATACTTTTTATGGCATAAAAAAACAATCATCTTAAGAAGGTACAGCATGAAAAAAGAACATGAAATCAAACGTTTAGATAGCACGAAAGTTATTTTTATCTTGAAAGGCATTCTTATCGGAGGGATTGCCGGTATTATCGTCAGTCTTTTTCGTCTCGCAATCGAGAAAATGATGGCTCATATAGTGACCTTTTATCTATGGTTCCGAGAAAATCCTTTATGGCTGATCCCATGGATTCTCGTAATGCTGAGCTTCGCGTGTATCGTTGGGCTTTTGATCAAATCAGAACCCGATATTAAAGGCAGCGGTATCCCCCAAGTAGAAGGAACGCTTCAAGGAGAAATTTCGTTGCGCTGGTTTTCGGTCTTGTGGAAAAAATTTATCGGAGGGATCTTATCTGTGGGTTCAGGCCTCTTTTTAGGTCGAGAAGGGCCTTCGATCCAACTGGGTGCGATGGTTGGGCAAGGGTTTAGCGAAATTACGCAGGCCTCTACTTCTGAAAAAAAGATTTTCATATCTAGCGGCGCTGCGGCTGGACTAGGTGCGGCCTTTAACGCGCCAATTGCTGGATTGCTTTTCGTAATTGAAGAGGTCCACCATCATTTTTCTCCTTTGATTTGGCTGACATCTCTGACTGCCGCCTTAACAGCGAATTTAATTTCATTGAACTTTTTTGGATTAAGACCTGTCCTGTTTATCGCAAATGTCCCGTCTTTGCCGTTGAAGGAATATGGGTGGCTAATTGGACTGGGGGTTCTCCTGGGACTTTTAGGTTATGTCTATCAACTAGTTTTGTTGTCTCTGCCGCGTTGGTATAAACATACCCATCTTCCAGAATACCTTTATGGGATCGTTCCTTTCTTATTGATCGTTCCTATCGCCTTCTTTTTTCCGCATTATTTGGGCGGCGGGAATCAAATTGTTCTAGCACTTGGTGAACGCAATCTTTCATTGAATTTATTGATTTTTCTATTTTTATTGCGCTTCATTTTTTCAATGGTGTCCTATGGTGCGAATCTTCCTGGGGGTATTTTTCTTCCTATTTTGACATTAGGCGCGTTGATTGGTGGAATTTATGGAACAATGCTTCATCAGTGGGCCGGACTAGATGCCCAATTTATTCGGGACTTCGCGATCTTTGCAATGGCTGGGTATTTTACAGCGATTGGGAAAGCTCCGCTGACGGCAATTATTTTAGTGACAGAAATGGTTGGAAACATCACTCATCTGATGCCTTTAGCTGTGTGTTCCCTTACTGCATATGTAGTGAATGATTTGTTAGGCGGAAATCCGATTTATGAATCGTTACTTGAGCGGCTGTTAAAAGGGCTCCTTCCAAGCATCACAGGAAACAAGACGATCATTGAATTTCCCGTAACGGCAGAAAGCACCTTAGATGGCACCATGGTAAGAGATTTCAACTGGCCGAAAGAAATGCTGTTGATCTCGATTCGGCGAGGCTCTTCTGAAATCCTCACTCATGGAGATACCGTGATGAAAGTCGGCGACCTGCTTATGATTTTAACGGATGAAGGGTATACCCAGAAAATCAAGAAACAAATTCGTGAGCGATCCGATGCAGCAATTGCCAAGAAACAAGACAAAGCAATCAGCGATTGAATCGAAAGCAAATCCATAAAATTCTTAACAAATGAAAAGCCAAACGACTTTTTACTTTTCATTTGTTAAGTAAATTATCGTTTGACTTTTCAATTGTATTTTATAAGTGAATACAGATCTTCTTATTTTTGTATCAATCCTGCAACTTTTTGGCTAAGGTTTCGTTGATGTACACAGAAACTTGACCATCATTGACAGGGAATACACCTTGTCCATTTTCATCCAAGGTCACCCGTGCGTCGTTGTTGCCTAACAGGTCTACGAAGGTCTTGCCTTCATGGATAGCACTGATCGTCATTTCTTTCTCTCCGCCTGTCGCATTGGTCATAATAACCGCGGCACCAGAATCCTCATCGTCAAACGCTCCTGTCAAGGTCCAGCCAATGACATTCGAGTCATCAAAATAATCCGCTTGGTTTCCAAAATTCGCTGTATCGCGTAATTTAATTAGGCGGTTCAATCCCTTACCAACGGCTTCCGTTTTATCTGTTCCATATAAGTCTCCCCAGAATACTACGGGCGTTCCTTCATTTCTCAACAAAATCAAGCTGTACGCCTGAAGTTTGAACCAACCTTCAACCCAGGATTCTAAACTTTGACCGGGCTGAGTATCATGGTTATCAACAAATGTGACCGCCCAGTCTGGACGCGTCTCGATCAATGTCCCTGAGAAAATCTGACGCATATCAAACTCTCCCATCGTAGACGATGCCTGGAAAAGATTAAAATGCAGCGGAACATCAAAAAGGGAAATCAAATTCCCTGATGAATCTAGATAATCCTGCAATTTATCCAATTCATCCGACCAATATTCCCCTACCACGAAAAGGTCTTCTCCCTTTTCCCCTCGGCGGTGCAATAGCCAATCAACAAATAAATCAAAACGAATATGCTTGACCGCGTCTAAACGATACCCATCCATATCTGTTAGTTCTTGGTACCATTTCCCCCATTTGTCCAACTGCTCAACGGTCTCAGGATTTTCCATGTCGAGGTTGCACCCCATCAAATAATCGAAATTGCCGTTTTCATCATCTACTTTTGGCTCCCAGCCCTTATCGGCGAAATTAAAGATCGCATGATCCTTTTCACGTGCGTCGTAATCGACACCAGAAAAATTTTTCCAATTCCACTGATAGTCGTTGTATTTCCCCTTGCGGCCAGGAAATGTGAATTTTGTCCACGCTTCGATTTCTTCTTCTCCAGAGCTTGGCTTGGTTCGATCATCAAAGTGGTAAGATACTGCCGAAACAACCTCCGTTTCGTCCGCCCCCATAAAATGATCAAATACAATGTCCGCATAAGTCTTTAAGCCAGCTTCTTTTAATGCAGCAATACTGCTCAAATAGTCTTCTTTTGTTCCATACTTCGTGGCGATACTTCCCTTTTGATCAAATTCGCCCAGATCATAAAGATCATAAGTTCCATACCCTACATCATTAGCACCTTCTGAGCCTTTGTAGGCCGGGGGCATCCAGATCGCATTGATACCAAAGTTGCGTAATTCTTCTGCTTTTTCAGCCAGTGTTTTCCAGTGTTTTCCATCCGCAGGAAGATACCATTCAAATCCTTGTAAAATTGTTTGTTTTCTCATAACCTTCACCTCCATATCTATCATACCGAAAGTGAAAGATCCTTCAAAATATGACGCCCTAAATACCCGTTTTAAATGTTTTTGACTGTTTGTGGCTGTTTATGGTTGAAAAAAGAAAATAATTGTGATAGTATTTCAGGTGAAGGAGGATTGAAAATGCTTACAGAAGAACGACACCGTAAAATAATCGAATGGCTTGAACGTGATGGATTAGTGAAATCACAAGATTTGATCCAGTATTTAGACGCTTCTGAATCAACTATACGACGTGATTTGCAAGAGTTGGAAGATTTGGGAACTTTGGAACGCGTTCATGGCGGCGCAAAGCGACCTCAACATTTGGAACAAGAATTGGGGATTTTTGAAAAATCATCCAAAAACGTCCAACAAAAAAAACTTGTTGCTCAACTAGCAGCAGAATGTATCGTTGAAGGTGACGTCATTTATTTGGATGCTGGCACCACGACTTCTGAGATGATTCCCTATTTGACAAACCGAGCAATCACTGTCGTCACGAATTCCGTTGGTCTTGCTGCCCGGCTCGTTGAATTGCAAATCGCAACCATCGTTTTAGGCGGTCGAATAAAATTGACAACAGATGCCGTTGTTGGTTCCCAAGCCTTAGAACAGTTGAAACAATACCGGTTCAATAAGGCCTTCATGGGAATGAATGGTATTCATCTCGATAGCGGATTTTCTACGCCCGATCCTGAAGAAGCGATCCTTAAGCGGACAGCCATTCAACAATCTGAAGAAGCTTTTGTTTTAGTTGACCATAGTAAATTCAACCAAACGAGCTTTGTCAGTGTCGCTCCATTGTCTGCGGCTTCAATCCTCACAGATACCTGTCCTTTGGTTATTCATGATCAAATCACAGAACAAACTACCCTGAAGGAGGTTTCTGTATGATCTATACAGTGACACTTAACCCATCTATCGACTATATCGTTCACGTTGATAAACTTACGATTGGCGACGTCAATCGAATGAAAACTGATTTTAAGCTACCCGGCGGAAAAGGGATCAATGTTTCCCGAATCTTGAAGCGTATTGATAATGATTCGACCGCGCTAGGATTTCTTGGCGGCTTTACCGGACGCTTCATCGAAGAATGGATGGAACGAGAAACAATCCAAACAAACTTCACACCTGTTAGCGATGACACACGGATCAACATCAAATTAAAAGCCAAAGAGGAGACAGAGATTAACGGTCAAGGCCCAGTAGTTTCTGCGGAAGAAATGAATGAACTAAAAAAAGTATTGGCTCATTTATCCTCCGAAGACATTGTTGTTTTATCTGGCAGCAAGCCTGCGAGTGTTCCAACCGGCTTTTATCAAGAATTGATCGAGATCATCAAGTCTCAAGGCGCCTCTTTTGTCATTGATACCACCGGGGCCGACTTGATGGATGCGTTAGAAAAAGGACCTCTATTGGTAAAACCAAATAACCATGAATTAGCCGATCTTTACCAAACAACCTTTAACTCCGTTGAGGATATCTACCCATTCGGCCAAAGATTATTGGATGAAGGCGCGCAGCATGCGCTAGTTTCTATGGCTGGTGATGGCGCGTTGCTCTTTACTAAAGACGGGATCTATCGCTCCAACGTATTGAAACGCTCCGTTAAAAATTCTGTTGGCGCAGGAGATTCCATGATCGCCGGTTTCGTCGGCAACTATACGAAGAGTCAAGATCCTGTTGAAGCATTTAAATGGGGCGTTGCTTGCGGTAGTGCAACTACCTTTTCAGATGACCTAGCCACTGCAGAATTTATTCAAGAATTATTACCAGAAGTAGAGATCACTAAAGTTAAGTAATAGGATCTCCCTTCTGTTGAAAAATATGTATCAATTTAGAATTTGGAGGAATTATAATGGATATTAAAGATTTGTTGATCAAAGATGCCATGATCATGGACTTGCAAGCAACCACAAAAAAAGCTGCAATTGATGAAATGGTTCAAAAAATGTACGACGCTGGCCGAATCTCAGATATTGCTGTTTACAAAGAAGGTATCTTAAACCGTGAAGCGCAAACCTCAACTGGTTTAGGCGATGGGATCGCGATGCCCCATGCTAAAAATCGCGCTGTAAAAGAAGCGACTGTTTTATTCGCAAAAAGCAAAAATGGTGTTGATTATGAATCATTAGATGGTCAACCCACTTACCTGTTCTTCATGATCGCCGCTCCAGAAGGCGCGAACGATACGCACTTGCAAGCATTGGCTGCCTTATCAAGACTTTTGATCGATCCAGACTTTGTTGCTAAATTAAAATCTGCTGAAACACCGGATCAAGTACAAGCGACTTTTGAAGAAGCAGAAAAAGCAAAAGAAGCGGAAGAAAAAGCCGAAGCGCAAGCGGCGGCAGAAGAAGAAATCAAAGACACCAATCGCCGGTACATCGTCGCAGTAACAGCCTGCCCTACCGGAATCGCACATACGTACATGGCTGAAGATGCTTTGAAAAAGAAAGCAAAAGAAATGGGCGTAGACATCAAAGTTGAAACAAACGGCTCCGAAGGGATCAAACATCGTTTGACAGATGAAGAAATCGCGCGAGCAGATGGTGTCATCGTTGCAGCCGATAAAAAAGTCGAAATGAATCGTTTTAATGGAAAAGAATTGGTGAATCGTCCCGTGAGTGATGGGATTCGTAAGCCAGAAGAATTGATCAATTTAGCATTAAGCGGCAAAGCGCCTATCTACCGTGGAAGCGGCGAAGAAAGCGCATCAAATGAAGAAAAAAGTGATAACGGTACTGTTGGACAACGCATCTATAAAGATTTAATGAACGGTGTTTCTCATATGTTGCCATTCGTTATCGGCGGCGGGATCATGATCGCGTTGTCATTCATGATCGACCAATTTATGGGTGTTCCGCAATCAGAACTTGCTAACCTGGGGAATTACAACCAAGCAGCTAGCTGGTTCAACCAAATCGGCGGCGCAGCATTCGGCTTTATGCTTCCTGTACTTGCTGGATTTATCGCGTCAAGTATTGCTGATCGTCCTGGTCTCATCGCTGGTTTTGCTGCTGGTGCTTTAGCAAATGCTGGTGGTGCTGGGTTCTTAGGTGCATTGATCGGTGGTTTCGTCGCTGGTTATGTCATTATTTTCTTGAAAAAAATCTTCAAGAACTTGCCTAAGTCACTTGAAGGAATCAAAGCCATTTTGTTCTACCCATTCTTTGGCTTGATGATTACTGGTTTCTTGATGTTATTAGTCAATATTCCAATGAAAGCAATCAATGATGGCTTAAATGGTTTCTTAACTGGTCTTAGCGGTTCAAATGCAATCTTGTTAGGTGCTCTACTTGGCGGAATGATGGCTGTCGATTTAGGCGGACCTATCAACAAAGCAGCTTATGTATTTGGTACTGCAACGCTAGCTTCTACTGTCGCACAAGGCGGATCGATCGTTATGGCTGCTGTTATGGCCGGTGGGATGGTTCCACCTCTAGCTATTTTCGTTGCCACTCGCTTATTCAAAAACAAATTTGAAAAGAGCCAAGTGGATGCTGGTCTGACAAATATCGTTATGGGTCTTTCCTTCGTTACTGAAGGAGCCATTCCCTTTGCTGCTGCCGATCCAATTCGCGTGATTCCAAGTTTCGTTGTCGGATCTGCTTTAGCTGGCGGATTAGTTGGTGCTGTCGGCATCAAACTACTTGCTCCTCATGGTGGGATCTTCGTGGTTCTATTGTTAAGCCACCCATTGTTATACCTTCTGTTCATTGCCATCGGCGCAATCGTTTCAGGCGTTATCTATGGTTTAGTTAAAAAACCTGTCGCACAATAAAAATACAAAACCCCCGCATTCTCAATGAGAGTGCGGGGGGTTTTTGTTCATTACATCCAACGATCTTTTCTATGAACGCGAACAGGTTGCGGTTTGGGTTTGATCGTAAAAAGGATCATCCCAATAAAGAAAACTAAAATGGCTAAAGGAATCTCTAGTGACGAAAGGGGCAAAGCAAAAATCATTCCGACAATCAGTAAACAACTACTCATAATTTTGACGTATCTCAGATCCATAACTAACCTCTCCTTTTTTCATACTAAAGAATGACTTTTCAAACTATCTATCCTAACAAGAACTTCTCCTACAACTATAAATACTTTTTAAACACTGCTCGTTTAAATCTCGAGAATGTCTAATTGATTCTTCGCAGAAACTTTCTTTTGATCAATAAACGAAACGGTTAAATGCTTCGCCTCTTTCTCTAAAGAAAAAGTCAAAGAATCATTTTTTCGGCTAACCTGATGAATCGTCATATCTTTCAATACCGATTTTAATTCCTCTAAAGGAAAATCCAGAAAAGCTTTTTTAGGGATAAATAATTGTAAAACAGCGGTGTAATCTTTATAACGCATATCTTGAATTTCAAATTCGATGGAATCACGAATGTAGTATTCAAACGCGGCCAATCCTTTGTCCAAGGTCAGCTCCGGGTAGAGAATATGATAATTCATCATTCGTTCACTTTCATCATCGATCCAAGGAAAATATGCCAGTGCGTTCAATCCACCCTTCATGCGATTGACGCGGTATTGATTGGTTAAAAAATTATAGGTACGAGTCACAAAGTAGGATGCCTCGCTTTTCTCGGTTGGCTGAAACTGCTCATTTTGGTATTGCACCGTTTGAACGACAGTATCCTCAAAAGCAAACTCGATATACGGCTGCTTCAACAATCCGACGCCGTTCGTATAAGACAATTGCGAGATCCCCAATTGCGCCCGAAATAGCTGCTGAAATCTTAGATTCGCTTCTTCCTTCCATTGGAAAGGATCTTTATATAGCTCGAAGAAAACTCCCTCACCAAGCGCCTCCACTCGTTCCACCTGCTGGATCTCTAATAATAATTGTTTTGCAAATAGTTTTTTATAGGGTGCTCCTAGGAACAGCCACCAGCACGCGGTTAAGCATACACCTTTATAAAAGACATCATATCCAGGAAATGCATTGCAATCTATGACCACATCTCCATTAAGCCCTTTCATTTTAGGCAGAAGATTCGTCTCTTCAGCGGTTTCAAATGATCGACGTTTAGACAAATCACTCGTATTGTGGTACAAATATTCTTCATACGACCGAATGTATGAAAAGAAGCCATATTCTATCAATCGCGTCTTTAAGTAATCCAAATAAACAGTTTCCCAAAAATAGAAATTTTTTTCTTTAAGAATAGCCTTCTCAAACAACGTATCTCCCAATACATGGATCGTGGTTTCTTCTTCCGCATTTTTCAATTGAAGCCAGGAATCCTCTTTTTCACCAAAACCATCAATCTTTTGTTTCAATTGAATCGAGTCAAACGCCTGCTCTTTCCCGTTAATAATCATCATGTCTGGTTCCAGCAATAGGCGACTCATCGTTAACCAATCATTGGTTTTCGATTGGATATCGGCTTGCTTCAAATCATAAAGCTGGCTGACACTATAAATTTTCTGATTGTTTTCCATTGCTTTCCCCTTTCTCATCTCTCTATTATAAGTATATCTTAAAGATTTAAAAAACCCTATGAAATTGATTACTAAGGAGAAAAAAATTGTATACTATAATGGATTGTGTTAAAACTAAAATGGAGGTGTTCAAATGGGCTTAAAATTTGAAAAAACCGATGATTTAGACAAGTTGTTTGAATCATTTGTCGTAGATCCTACTAAAGATGTGCAAAAAGATGAAGATATTCAAAAGTTCTTAAAACCAAAAACTGAACAGAATGATAAAAAAAAGGATCAGGCTTAAGCCTGGTCCTTTTCAATTGCTGCTTCAATCGCTTGCCATGCCTCTTCTTTTCCTTTTTTTGTTTCGGAAGAGAAAAGAATGAATGTATCATCGGGATCAAAGTCCAATTTCTTTTTGATTTCACTCGTGTGCTTGTTCCACTTTCCACGAGGGATTTTGTCCGCTTTAGTAGCAACCACGATTACTGGGATATTATAGTACTTCAAAAATTCATACATCTGTACGTCTTCTTTACTAGGATCATGGCGAACATCTACCAACGAGACCACCGCGCGTAATTGCTTACGGCTGGTAATATAGGTCTCTATCATTTCTCCCCATTTTGCACGTTCCGTTTTAGAAACTTTTGCGTATCCGTAACCGGGCACGTCTACAAAATGCAGCGCATCTTCAATCAGATAGAAATTTAACGTTTGTGTCTTTCCGGGTTTGCCGGAAGTCCGTGCTAAATCCTTACGATCAATTAATGTATTGATAAAAGAAGACTTTCCAACATTTGAACGACCTGCCAAAGCGATCTCCGGCAGCTCCGTCTCAGGGTATTGTTTTGGTGAGACCGCACTAATAACGATCTCTGCATTATGGACTTTCATTCTTTCACGCCTTTCAAAAAGGGTTCACAAATGACTTTGTGAACCCTCACTTACTAACCTGCTTTTTTCTTGTCGTTGTGGTACTCAATGATAGGTTTTCCTGTTCCTTCAACAGAGTCTTTTGTCACAACAACTTTTTCAATGGATTCATCTGAAGGAATATCGAACATAACATCCATCATGACATCTTCAATGATAGAACGCAATCCACGTGCTCCCGTGTTACGAGAGATAGCTTTATCCGCAATAGCACTTAAAGCATCCGCGTCGAAGTCTAATTCTGTGTCGTCATAAGAAAGCAGCTTTTGGTATTGTTTGACCAATGCATTTTTTGGTTCAGTCAAAATACGAACCAAATCTTCAGTAGTCAGTTTTTCCAACGCTGTGGTCACTGGCAAACGCCCAATGAATTCAGGGATCAGCCCGAATTTCAAAAGATCTTCAGGAATGATCTTTTGCATCATGCTTTCTTCTTCATTGATCTTTTTATTGTTTTTACCAAATCCAATCGTTTTTTCGCCTAAACGGTTTTTAACGATTGTTTCGATCCCATCAAAGGCACCACCAACGATAAATAGAATATTTGTCGTATCGATTTGGATAAATTCTTGATGAGGGTGCTTACGTCCACCTTGAGGCGGAACACTGGCAACCGTTCCTTCAAGAATTTTAAGGAGCGCTTGTTGAACACCTTCGCCGGAAACATCCCGAGTAATCGAAACATTTTCACTTTTACGTGTGATTTTATCGATTTCATCAATGTAGATGATTCCCTTTTCAGCACGTTCAACATTGTAATCTGCAGCTTGCAACAGCTTCAATAGAATATTTTCAACATCTTCACCGACATAGCCGGCTTCAGTCAAACTCGTTGCATCCGCAATAGCAAATGGCACATTTAAGGTTCTTGCCAATGTTTGAGCTAAGAATGTTTTACCTGACCCTGTAGGCCCAATCAAACAAATATTACTCTTTTGCAATTCAACTTCATCAATGCCGTCGTTTTCAGTATTTACCCGCTTGTAATGATTATACACAGCAACAGATAATGCTTTTTTCGCACGATCTTGACCGATCACATATTGATTTAACACATCTAATAGTTCTTTTGGTTTTGGCACATCAATAAATTCACGAATCGCTTCTTCATGGAATTCTTCATCTATAATCTCTTTACAAAGGTCGATACATTCATTACAAATGTATACTCCTGGACCCGCGACAACTTTTTTTACTTCTTCTTGGGTCTTTCCGCAAAATGAACAGCGGACTGTTTCACCTGCGCCTGTGCTCTCATACATGGCTTTCACCTCTTGCTTCTTTCTCTACAAGTGTTTCCACGATTGCAGTCTTTATCTATAATAACATAAAGCGTTGAAAACACAAAGAATCCAAAAGAAATTAGAAAGGAATTTTAAAGAAAAAAGTTCTCGAAAAATCGAGAACTTTTGATCTATTTTGCGTACCAAGCTAATCCTTCATATCTCCAGCCATGCTTAACTAAGTTATTTTTTTCGTTTGTATTCAACGTGTAGTGATGCGAGCCTGCTTTAGCATTTGGGTTGTACAAGCGATGCAAGGCATTCGGCCCACCGGAATACCAAGAAACTCCTTCGTAGCGCCAGCCTTTTTTGATTAAGTTATCTTTCTCATAGGCATGAAGTGTGTAATGATGGTCTCCAGCATTCGGGTTATATAAACGGTACACCGGATTGCCTGAGGTCGGTCCGTTCCAACCTATGCCTTCATATCTCCAGCCCTTAGAAACCAAGTTGTTTTTTTCAGCAACGTTCTGTGTATAGAAATGTTCTCCGCTATTAGGATTATAGACGCGGTACATTTGGATACTATTTGCTGGCGGCTTGGGTGTTGGATTACTAAATGTAGAGGTGTAATCAGCATTGATATCAAAATTCCCGTTCACGCCTGGGAAAGATAATTGAGAGGACCACTGCCAAGCACCATATTGCGTATAGAAATTCGTTGTCGAAAGATTATACGGATAGGCAGCAACCCAGATGTTTTTATTTCCAATTACTCCAGCATTGATTTTCCCCGTATTCAACCAATTCAAACCAACATAATGACGAACATTTCCATATCCTAGTGATTTCAATCGATTTTCAAATGCTCGTGAATTATTCGTATGATTTCCTTTGCCTAAAATCTTAGGCTCTTCAATATCGTTAACCATGACTGTTCCGCCACTCAAGCCAAATCTTTTCGCTGCCGCAGCAAAATAATTTGCTTCTGCTACTGCCTGAGCATCACTCGTGAACCAGCTGTAATGGTATGCCGAAACTTTCATTCCAGCTGCCATGGCGTTATTAATTTGAGATTGTGCATTTGGATTTGTGTAACTTGTAGCTTCTGTCAATTTTACAACTACACCGGTAACACCATAACTCATCATTTTTTGGAAATTCGCTACAGAAATATTTCCGTTATGAGAGGAAATATCTACGAAGCTTTTACTCGGTGTATTGGTATTTGTCGCTGAAACTGAAGGCAATGAAGCAAATAGCTGAATCGACGGATAAAGATCTGAGCGTCCAGTCGGTAAGTTCATCGTCCCTTCCGGCGTATCTATCTGTCTCTCAGGAGCTGCTGTCTCCTCTTCTGTTTGTTCGGTTGCCTCGTCTTGCTCCAAACTACTTTCTGTCGAGTCTGTTGACCCCAAGTCTCTCTCTTGTGTGTTCTCAGAACTTGAATCAACCACAGGAACTGTTTCTGTAGTTTGAGTACTACTCTCTATTTTATTTTCCTCAGCCAAGACTGATACTGAGAAATTTAAGCACAAAATAGTTAAAAAACTTAATCCAAGAATTTTTTTCTTCATTTTCTCCTCCTTAAGGTATAAAGCACAAATAGTTCGAAAAGTATAAAATTACCAATTAACAAAAGTCATTAATAATTCAATTTTACCAAATTTAAGAGATTTTTTGAAGTTATTCGTTATAATTATCGATAAAAAAGAGAAAACTAATTTTGTCCCTTGATGGGCTCCCAATCTACAGCCTTTAGACACAAAAAAGCATGTAGCACAAAACGCGCTACATGCTTAAAATCATTCGTTGATTATTTTTCTACTGCTGTACCTGTTACTAATTCTACAGCTTTTTTCATTTTGATATCGTGTTCTAACATATCTTCTGTTAATACACGTTTGATTTGGTCTTCAGGCATTTGGTACATTTCAGCCAAATCTTTGATTTCTTTCGCGATGTCTTCTTCAGAAGCTTCAATTTTTTCAGCTTCAACGATTGCTTCCATCACTAGATTTGTTTTCACGCGGTTCTCAGCTTCACCTTCAAATTGTGTATGAAGATCTTCTTCAGTAGAACCAGTTAATTGATAATACATTTCTGGAGAGATTCCTTGACGTTGCATATTGTTTAAGAATTCATCCATTGAACGGTGAACTTCGTCGTGCACCATTACATGTGGAAGTTCAACGATTTCAGCATTTTCAACGGCTTGCTTGATTGCAGCTTCGTCTTTTGCTTCTTTCGCAGCTTCTTCTTTTTGTTTTGTCAATTCATCACGGTACTTCGTTTTTAACTCATCTAAAGAATTTACTTCTTCATCCACGTCTTTTGCGAAGTCATCATCTAATTCAGGTAATTCTTTTGCTTTTACTTCATGGATAGTTACTTTGAATACAGCTTCTTTACCAGCAAGATCTTCTGCTTGGTAGTCTTCTGGGAAAGTAACTGTTACATCTAGGTTTTCACCTGCTTTGTGACCAACTAATTGTTCTTCAAAGCCTGGGATGAATGAACCAGAACCTAATTCAAGTGAATAGTTTTCACCTTTGCCGCCTTCAAACGCTTCGCCATCAACGAAACCTTCAAAGTCAATTACTGCAGTATCTTCGTTTTCAGCAGCTTCGTCTTCTTTGATGACTAATTCAGCTTGAGATTCTTGTTCTGATTTCAAGCGTGCATCTACATCTGCATCTGATACTTCTACTTCTTGTTTAGGAACTTCTAATTCTTTGTAGTCGCCTAGCTTCACTTCAGGTTTTACAGTTACTTCTGCTTTGATCACCCAAGTTTCGCCTTTTTCCATGCTGTCTACATCGATTTTTGGTTGAGAAACTGGATCGATTCCCGCTTCTTTTACAGCTGCTTCATAAGCAACTGGTAATACGTCGTTCAAAGCATCTTCATATAACGCTTCTTCACCGTACATACGGTTAAATACTTGGCGAGAAACTTTCCCTTTACGGAAGCCAGGTACGTTAAGATTTTTCTTTACTTTGTTGAATGCATTTGTTAATCCTTTTTGAATCTCAGTTTGTTCAATTGAGAAAGTTAACACACCATCGTTGGCGCCTGTTTTTTCAAAATTTGCAGTCACTTTTGTTCCCTCCGAATACTAATATACTTGCATTTTACATACCATTAAATATTACACTACTGATTGTGAAATGTAAATATAAAGCTTTTACTCTCGGCAGTTTTTAATGATAATCGAACATCCGTTGTTTAATCTTATGGCGAATAAATTCAATCCCTTCATCCAATGGTTCTGATTGAACGGAATACTCTGATAAATAACTCGCTGCCCAAGCCTCAGGTTTCATGAAAGAGCGTTGCATCGGATAGACAAAGGCCATTTCCAACTTGACTTGCTCTAAGAGATTGGACAAGAGGACGGGATCTTCATCTTCTAATTTTTCAGTTAGCTTTTCTTCGATCCGATATTGCAGAGTCTCGTCAAACTCTGAGTCTGCTGGAGACAGCTCGATTATTTCATCTAAGATCGTCAAGTAGCGGACTTTTTCAGTCACGCCGACCCGAGCCAAACTCTCAAATAAGTAACTGCGTACTAAAGGTGCGACTTCGGAGTCGATCATAAAAGCCTCAGCAACGACTTTTAAACGCTCCTCTGGAAGTTCTTTCGCTTTTCTGACTAAAACCAACTGCTCCATCGGTATCAATGAAGGCAATTCGCTCAGTTCTCTTTCTAATTCTTTCATGAGAGCCTGCTGTTGACGCTGATAAAAGCTCTCTTGGTCATCGATTCGCATCAACCAAAGATTCTTTTGTTCTTTCGTTAAACGATCTCCTTTTTGCACTCGCCAAAAGAATTCTCTCGCTGAGAAGAAATTCTGAGCATACAATTGAATCTGCAAAAACAAATCAATTGTTTCCGGTGTCTCAAGATAACTGTCTGACTCCTCTTGCGCATATTCTAACGCCTCGGAGAAGTTTCCTTGCTCCAAAGCTAAACTTGCGATTAACCGATTCAGCTTTGGTGAAGGGTTTTCTTGATACGCACGCTTATAGTTGTCTAATGCTTTAGAATAATTACCTGCTGAAAATGCTTCTTCCGCAAGTGATAAATAATAGTGATCGTTGTTTGGAAAATCTATCGGATTCATCCTTACTTAAAATCCTCTCTAGCTGTTAATAAATTTAATGTTACTACACTTGTGTCTGAAAAATAATCACCGATGTGCTGTTTCGTAGGTGTAAAAATCGTGACAAGATAACCTAGCATAAAAAACGAGCCTCGCAGAATAAATCGGCATGCTCCTTCACGGACTAAAACAGTTTTCCACGACAGCTGCTCTTCTATAAAGCAGATCACACGAATGCCAAAAATCATTTTCCCAATGGTTTGCCCATGGTTTAACTTCGTCAGCAAAATGAAATAGGCTAAATAGAGGATCACTGCAGTTAGTCCATAAGCGCTAAGCAATTCATTACTCTTGGTTAAGCCGAATACAGCTATTGGTATGCGTGTGACAATTCCTGTAATGGCTGAAATACAGATCAGATCTACAAGATAGGCAAAAAAACGAATCCAGAAACCTGCATAAAAATAATTTGGATAGTCATGAAACTGAGGACTTTGTCTTTTCTTCTCAAGCAACTGTGTTACTGGACCTACCGCAGGTCTTTGTGGTGTCTCTTCAGTCATCTCTACTCACCTCCATAGAGATACATCGCTTTAGGCGCTTGTGGCGTACCAATACTCTCAACGATATTGGCAACCACTTCTTCTTGGGAAGGTTTAATCCCTTGAAGGTCGGCTAGGCTGCTTCCTAACCATGTATTCATGAAATTCGTGCTGCCATCGGTATACGAAATTACCTTCGCATCTTCCAGCTTTTTATCTTTTCGTAAAGCAGCCAGCGCTTCGTCTGGGTAACCAATCGCATCCACCAATCCATTTTCAACTGCTTGAGCCCCATCGTAAATTCTGCCATCGGCTAATTCTCTCACTTTTTTCTCGTCCATGCCGCGGCCCGTTGCCACTACCTTGACGAAGCGACCATACATGCTGTCTACAAATGCTTGGAGTACTTCTTTGTCTTCTTTTGTTTGAGGTCGTGACGTAGAACCGATATCTTTTAGAGCGCCACTCTTGATCGTAGCATCAGTGATACCCAGTTTTTCCATTAATCCTGAATAATTCATGCTAGATATGATGACCCCGATCGATCCGGTCATTGTATCTTCGGCAGCGAAAATGCGATCCGAATTAGCAGAGATGTAATATCCTCCACTAGCGGCCTGACTCTCCATGGAAGTATAAATTGGAATCTTTCTGTCTTCTTGGATTTCCTTCAGTGCTCGAGTGATCTCTGCGGTCTCATATACGGCCCCGCCTGGAGAATTAACCTCCAATAAGATCCCCTTTACATCGGAATCATTTTTTATTTTAGTTAATTGTTGCATAAAAGAAGCATGATTGTAGCCTCCAGTTGAAAACAATCCGCTGGTACCGTCATTAATGATTGCTCCTTCTACTACTAATTTAGCAATCTTGTCCTTGCTTGATCCAGCCTCTTCTACTTTTTCTTGAGGCTCTCCTGTACCATATAACAATTCATTTACTTGGCTAAGCTCTTCTTTGTTTGCTTCTTTTTTATTGATTGTTGAAGATAGTGCCGAAAAAATTACTAACACTACCGCTATACCCACTGCAATCCAACGTCTTTTATTCATCTTTTTCCTCCTCGATAATAATACTACTTTCTATAGTTTGTACTTTGAAACGTACTTGATAAGATCTACCATTGAACTATCAGTAGAGATTTCTGATGATCAATACCTTTTCGATAGGCCCTTCGCCCTTCATTTTCTCTGCTTTTTCCAGCAATGCATAGCCGCCGAACAGCTCCTTCGTTAAAGGGTCCTCGATTTTAAATGCCTGTGCGTCTTCTATACTTAACGCGTCCGGATTAATTTCTTGAATACTATCCCAGCCAGTATCTAAGAAAATTTTTGTTTCATCAGTGATTTCCTTATTTTTATCGAGTTCTGTTAAAAACTTGCGTAATTCACCGACTGTTAAATTGTTTGGTTGATTCATTCTGCTTTCCTCCTCGATTGTTCCGTGAGAATGGTCCTCACAAGAGACTGCCTTTCTTGGCAAACATATCAAACAAACTAAAAAACGGCGCTTTTGAATGATACTTCTCTATTTTACCTTATTATCAAGAGAGATGAAATGCAGAAGCAAATTTACTGTATGCTCTCACTTTTCACAAATTACATATATACCAATTACATATAAATAAAAAAATATTTGACTATCCTCTTGGTTTATATTATATTAGTCATTGTTTCCGGTATTAAAACAAAAAAATCTTAATTAGACCAATAAGATAGCGCCAGACCTTTTTAAAGGTGACGAGGAAGAAGCTTATCGAATTATTCGGCGGGTGGCTTCAGGGCAGCTGTGCTCTACAGATCATTACAAAAACTTGATAAAAGAACAAAAAAGTGATCAGACAGCTCGGAAACATATAATGATAGGAAAGTAGGAAAGCATTATGTGTGGAATTGTAGGGATTGTAGGAAATGAGCAAGCAACAGATATTTTAGTGAACGGCTTGGAGAAATTGGAATATCGCGGATATGACTCAGCAGGCATTTTTGTTGCAGATCAGAAGGAGGACTTCTTAGTAAAGTCCCAAGGACGAATCAAAGAACTTGCAGAAAAAATCAATGAAGGTGTTCATGGAACGATCGGGATTGGTCATACGCGTTGGGCAACACACGGTGAGCCTAGCGAAGAAAATGCGCATCCCCACACGTCACAGAGCAAACGATTCATATTGGTCCATAATGGCGTGATCGAAAACTATGACGAATTAAAGCAGAAATATTTAGCAGACGATGTTTTTTATGGTGAAACGGATACTGAGATCGTTGTTCATTTAATTGAACACTTTGCAAATCAAGGGGTTTCTACTAAAGAAGCTTTACGTTTAGCTTTGAAAGAAATTCATGGTTCTTACGCGTTTGGATTAATTGATAAAGAAGACCGTGAAACAATCTATGTTGCAAAAAACAAGAGCCCTCTGCTCATCGGTTTGGGTGACGGATTCAATGTTGTCTGCAGTGATGCGATGGCCATGTTAGAACAAACAAATCAGTTTGTTGAAATCAATGATGGCGAAATGGTCATTGTCACAAAAGACCATGTTGAGATTGAAGATGAGAACGGCAACGAAATTCAACGTGCCCCTTACGAAGCAAAAATTGATCTTTCAGATATGGAAAAGGGCACATACCCTTACTATATGTTGAAAGAGATTGATGAACAACCTGCTACGATGCGTCGGATCATCAGTGAATACACAGATGAAACAGGAACCGTCGTTATCGAAGACGAACTACTGCAAAGTTTACTAGCAAGCGATCGAATTTATATCGTTGCATGCGGCACAAGTAATAATGCTGGCTGGGCCAGCAAGCAAATCATTGAAGGTTTAGCCAACATTCCAGTGGAAATCCATTTATCCAGCGAATTTGGGTATAACATGCCTTTGCTCTCAGAAAAACCATTTTTCATTTACCTGACACAAAGTGGCGAAACTGCGGATAGTCGACAAGTGCTAGTTAAGACAAATGACTTAGGCTACCCTTCCCTTACAGTAACGAATGTAGCGGGCTCCACCCTATCTCGTGAAGCAAGTTACACTATGCTTTTACATGCGGGACCAGAAATCGCTGTTGCGTCAACTAAAGCTTACACTGCACAAATCGCTGCTTTGACTGTTTTAGCGAAAGCAGTTGGCGAAGCGAAAGGCATTTCTGCTGCAAAAGAATTTGATTTGACAAAAGAATTGGGAATCGCTGCGAATGCTATGGATGTCATGATCGCAGAAAAAGCAACGATCGAAGAGATTGCCGAGGCGTATTTAGCAACTACTCGCAATGCCTTTTATATTGGACGTGCAGAAGATTATTACGTTTCAATGGAAGTTGCTTTGAAATTGAAAGAAATTTCATATATCCAAGCAGAAGGCTTTGCTGCCGGTGAATTGAAACACGGGACCATCGCCCTTGTAGAGGAAGGAACTCCAGTGATAGGTATCATTACTGAAGCAGTGACCGCACCACATACGCGCGGAAATCTTCGTGAAGTTGAAAGTCGCGGAGCACACACCTTAGTGATTGTGTCAGAAGAATTGAGCAAAGATGGCGATCAAATCATCTTACCTGTTGTACATCAATTCTTACGTCCTCTTGTTTCTGTGATTCCTGGACAACTGATTGCTTACTATGCAACCTTATTGCGCGGGTATGATGTTGACAAGCCTCGTAATTTGGCAAAATCAGTAACAGTAGAATAGCTTTATAAAGGTTGAGAATTCTCTCAACCTTTTTTTATATTTAAAAACACAAAAAAGGCACTCGGTCTAAACACGACTGAAGTGCGCCCCTTAAGTTAGACCAGAAAATCTAACTTAAGGGGTTTTTTAATGGCCAAATATGATTATGAGTTCAAAAGAATCGTTGTAGAAGCGTATCAAAATGGTGAAGGTGGCTATCGAACGTTGGCTCGGCGCTTTGGTATTCCAGCTATGTCGTTAGTTGAAAAATGGGTGAAAACCGCTGAAAGACTTGGCTTTAGCGCTCTAAATCGAAGAAAAGCCAAACAAACTTATTCTTCTCAATTCAAGCAAGATGTCATACACTATTATTTGACTAGTGGTGACTCTTACCTTGATGTTGCGTTGAACTATGGATTGCCATCTGGAGATTTACTCCAGCACTGGCATCAAGCATTTCTCCGCGAAGGCATGGAAGGTCTTTCACCCAAACCGAAAGGAAGACCTTCCATGACGAAGAAAAAGAAGAAAACACCAAAGAAACCGTTGACGCGCGAGCAGGAGCTGGAACGAGAAAATGAACTACTTCGTGCAGAACTAGCATTCATAAAAAAGCTCCGAGCTTTAGGGATGACTATCCCGGATCGACTCAAGAACGAGACGCACGAATCATCCACGAACTCCGAAAAGAGTTCCGATTAGGAATTCTACTTGAAGCGACGAAATTTCCTAAAGCAACGTATATGTATTGGCAACAGCGCTTCAATCGTGAAAATCCAGACGCCGCATTAGAAAAAATTATTACAGAACTTTTCGAAGAAAATAATGGGAATTATGGCTATCGTCGCATTCAAATTGCCTTGAATGAACGCGGACTAAAAGTGAACCAAAAGAAAATCCGTCGATTGATGCGTAAGCTTGGACTGAAAGGCGCGAAGTTCACACGAAAATCTCGTAAGTACTGTTCTTACAAAGGAACTGTTGGACAAGTGGCGAAAAATCGGATTCACCGCCGTTTTTATACATCGGTTCCTCATCAAAAAATCACTACAGATACCTCTGAATTCAAGTATTTCGAACGGGACAATACGGGGGGAGTAGTAATCAAAAAACTGTACCTTAACCCGTTCCTTGATATGTTTAATGGAGAAATTTTGTCCTACCGAATTTCAGAGGCACCAACGTTAAAGGCCATTCTTGATGGTCAAAAAGAAGCTATTGACTACACTGCAGATTGTCCCTATCGTCGGACATTCCACTCTGACCAAGGTTGGGCTTACCAGTTGAAGCAATATAGAAAACCATTATCGAATAAGAGTATCTTTCAAAGCATGTCCCGAAAGGGCAACTGTTTGGACAACTCACTGATAGAAAACTTCTTCGGTTTATTAAAGCAAGAAATGTATCATGGTGTCGAATATACAAGTTTTGAGCACTTAAAACAGGCAATTGAGGACTGGATAGATTACTACAATCATCGTCGAATTAAAACCCGGCTTGGTTGTAGTCCAGTTCAGTACCGAGAGCGAATGACAGCATAAAAATATACCGACCAGTTTTTCCAGTCGGTATATGGTCTAACTATTGGGTCTCACTTCAGACCCGAGTGCTTTAGTTTTAATCTAATCCAATCTCTTCACGTACAACTGCCGCAATTTTTTCTACATAATAATCGACTTTCTCGTCTGTAGGTGCTTCAGCCATTACTCGCAATAAAGGCTCCGTTCCTGAAGGGCGGACTAAGATACGGCCATCGCCGTTCATTTCTGCTTCCGCTTCTTCAATAGCTTGCTTGATTGCAGGAACGTCCATCGCACCATACTTGTCACTCACACGAATATTAACAAGTTTTTGCGGATAAATCGTTACTTCTGAAGCTAATTCAGAAAGTTTCTTCCCTGTTTGCTTCATGATGTTTAACAATTGAACACCTGTCAGCATGCCATCGCCAGTCGTATTGTAATCTAAGAACAACACGTGTCCTGATTGTTCGCCTCCAAGGTTATAATCATTCTTACGCATCTCTTCGACAACGTAACGATCGCCAACTTGTGTGATAACATCTTCTAATCCAATCTCTTCGATTGCTTTATGGAAGCCAAGATTACTCATAACCGTGGTTACGACAGTATCCTTTTTCAATCGTTTGCGCCCTGCTAAATATTTCGCACAAATAAACATGATACGATCACCGTCGATAATATTCCCTAATTCATCGACTGCGATCACTCGGTCGCCATCACCATCGAATGCTAAACCAGCATCGGCGCCCTTTTCAACGACCATTTTCGCTAGTGTTTCTGGATGCGTTGATCCTACACCCGCATTAATGTTCAAGCCGTTTGGAGAGGTCCCCATAGTATAAAAGTCTGTTTCTAAATCAGCAAACAAACGATTCACACTTGTTGAAGTGGCCCCATTTGCTGCATCGACACAAACGATCAATCCAGAAAGATCACCGGAAATCGTTTGAACTAGAAATTGTGAATACTTCAAAAGTCCTTCATGGAATTCATCGAGTGTTCCTAATCCCTCCGCAGATGGACGAGGCAGCGTATCCTCTTCAGCATCAATCAACGCTTCGATTTCAGCCTCTTGTTCATCAACTAGCTTGAAGCCGTCTCCACCGAAGAACTTAATTCCATTATCTTCAGCAGGATTGTGTGAAGCCGAAATCATGACTCCCGCTGACGCTTTTTGTAATCTTGTTAAATAAGCGACACCTGGCGTTGAAATAACGCCTAATTGGAAAACTTCGATCCCTACTGACAACAGCCCTGAAATTAAGGCTGTTTCCAACAATTCTCCTGAAATCCGCGTGTCTCGCCCTACCAACACGCGAGGGCGCTCTTCGCTTTCATGATGCTGGCTCAATACATACCCGCCGCAACGACCCAATTTAAACGCTAGTTCAGGTGTTAATTCCTTATTCGCAATTCCGCGTACGCCATCTGTTCCAAAATATTTACCCATTTAATTATATTTCCCTTCTTCATCTAGTTTGTAGATTGATTGGTCGATTCTTCTTGAACGCTGTCACTTTGAGTACTAGTTGTTTCCGAAGTCGTTGAAGACTTGCTGGAACTAGCCGGATGAGTGCTCGTTTCTGTCGACGAACTAGGATGATTTGCACTGCTTGTTTCTGATTCTTGTGATTTTTTAAAGGCAGGTGTCACCTGCGCACTTACTGTCTTAGGATTTACTTGATACTCACCAGATACTGGTATATCGATAAACTTCTTCACTGTTCCTTGAAGCTGACTTACATCGACTGGAATACCGATACTGTCTATTTGATCAATTACAGACTGAGCGCCAGTAATTGTAGCCTTCGTGCGATTCAAATCAATCTTTACACTTTCTACCGCTGAAGGCAGATCACCTTCTTGAATAGGATAAAGCGAAACCTCTTTACTTGGGGTTTGAATTTCAAAATTGACTGTCACATTCTGCGGATCTGATTGAATAGGCAACGCTTCTCCACTTGCATTCAATGCTTGAACCGGTGCTTGAAAGCTATCTTGACTTGCAGTCAACTTATTGCTGTCTACAGAGGCTACGACACGATCAATTTCTTTCATTGTATCTTCACCAGTAGTAATCTCCACTTTTTGCGGCTGTGTCGTCATTTCTCCTACTTTTAATCCGTTATTGCTGGTATTGCTGCTTAAAATAGGCGATATATCAAATTGTTTTTTTACTTTTTTCTCGACTGTAATCGATATTGTTTCCGGTTCAATGGTTGCAAAAAGTGAGCTTGAAAGATTTCTCGTTTTTAAGCGAACTTCATGTGTCCCAGAGGTTAAATTTTTTAAATCCGCGACCACGCTGAAGTCTCGCGTGTCGGGATCCATTTCCTTGTTCAATTGAATGCGGTTTGCTCCACTCAATTTTACGGACACATTAGAAGAAAAACCGTGAACAAAATACTCGTTTGAATCATAAAGCACTGTAATTGGTACATTTTGAATGGATTCCTCATAGCTTGTTTCAGAAGAGATCAAACGACTGAAATTTTGACTGTTTACATTAAAAAACAAAATCAAGCTGAATACTAAAGAAATCAGCATATAGGGCACATTGCTTTTTTTGAATCGGATTCTCATTTTTGGCCTCCTTTAGTCAAACCCTCTAAAAAGGTTTGTAAAAGGCTCTTTTTACCAGCATTTTTTTCGTCAGGTAATAATTCTCTACGCATCACCGCTAGGTATTCTTCTTGTGATAAATCATGCAAGAAATCATTGTTTAAAGTGATACTGACGCCGCCGGTTTCTTCAGAGACGATAAATGTCAAGGCATCGCTGACCTCGCTGATCCCAACTGCGGCTCTGTGACGAGTCCCAAATTCCTTTGGTATCAACATACTATCAGAAAGCGGTAAATAGGCTGAAGCAACTGCAAGCTTCCCATTTTTTACGATAACGGCACCATCATGCAATGGGGTGTTCGGTATAAAGATATTGATCAATAGCTCTCCGGTAATATCAGCATCTAAAGGAATACCTGTTTCTATGTATTCTTCTAATCCTGTAAATCGTTGAATCGTTACTAGCGCGCCGATTTTTCTTTTTGACATGTATTGAATCGCCTTGTCAAAAGCCAAGATCATTCGTTCGTCATCGCGTTCCTCTTTTTTTGTTGTTTTAAAGAAGGAACTCCGACCTAAATGCTCCAAGCCTCGTCTGACTTCTGGCTGAAAAATAACAATCGCTGCAATCACACCATAAGTGATGATCTGATTCATCAACCATGACAATGTATGCAAGCCTATAAACTCAGCCACGATTCGGATACCGATAAAAATCGCCACACCTTTAATTAATTGGACGGCCTTCGTTCCGCGAACAAGTTCAAACAAACGATAAATCAAAAACCAAACTACAAATATATCTAAAAGGTTGACGATGATATCCCATGTTGAAAGATTCTCAGAAAAAAAGCTAAGCCAATATTCCGGTCTGAATAATTCTATTAGACGACTAGGCATAGATAACCTCTCTTTCTATCCAAAATTCTCTACAATTATACCACAGTGGTAAAGGTCTAGTATAAAATAAAGCAGGAAAAAGAGCCTCAGCAACCTGAGACTCTTTAATTTTACTTATTCCGTTTTTCTGCACGAGCTGCTCTTCGGGCTGCACGCCGAGCTTCCGCCTCTGGGTCAACTTTCCGTTCACGCTTTGGCTTTGCAGCGACTGCTGCTTGCTCAACCTCCACAGTTGATCCTTCTAATTTTGCACGAATTTTTTCCTCTTGCCCTGCCAAACGAGCATAGTTATAAAAACGTGTCTGTGCATCAGTAACGGTCTTATGGTATAGACGTTGCGCGTCATCTGGTTGAATTCTTTCCAAAGCAGAGAATCGCGTTTGTTGTTTCATGAAACCAATCATTTCGTCAAAATTTGGTTTTTTATAATCCAACGTCATAGGATTTTTTCCTTTTTCACGTTGTAAAGGATTGTAACGATACAATGACCAATAACCTGAATTGACTGCTTCTTTTGCTTCTTGCAGTGTTTTACTCATTCCACCACGCAAACCATGATTGATACATGGCGTATAGGCAATGATCAATGATGGTCCAGGGAATTTTTCAGCTTCCTCTAACGCTTTGATGGTTTGCATTTGGTTTGCACCAGAAGCAATTTGAGCCACATACACATTGCCGTAAGTCATCGCCATCATACCTAAGTCTTTTTTCGATTGGTATTTCCCACCAGCAGAAAACTTCGCAATAGCTGAAGCTGGCGTTGCCTTGGATGTTTGTCCGCCTGTGTTGGAATAGACCTCATTATCCATTACTAAGATGTTCACGTCAGCACCACTTGCCAAAATATGGTCGATCCCACCAAAGCCAATATCATACGCCCAGCCATCTCCACCGAACATCCATTGGCTGATTTTGACAAAAAGATCTCGATTTTCGTAGATATCTGCTAGTTTAGTGTCGGATAAGTCCTCCGCTTCAAGCGCTGCTGTTAATTTCGTCGCACGCTGCTGCGTTCCTTCCGATTCAAACATGTGGTCCATCCAGTCTTCCATTAACTCTCGTAAATCAACGGAAACCGTGTCTAGTACCTCATTCATTTTGTCAGCTAATTCTTTCCGCCGTGTCTGATTTGCTAAAAACATTCCGTATCCATACTCAGCATTGTCTTCAAACAAGGAGTTAGACCATGCAGGGCCTTGGCCTTGCTCATTAGTTGTATATGGACTTACAGGAGCAGCAGCCCCCCATATAGAAGAACAACCTGTTGCGTTTGCGATCATCATTCGATCGCCAAACATTTGTGTCATCAATTTAACATAAGGGGTTTCCCCACAGCCTGCACAGGCGCCTGAGAATTCAAGCAGCGGTTGGTTAAATTGAGAGCCTAAAACAGAATTGGTTTTCGCTGGATTAGCTTTTTGTTTTAACGTCATAGAGAACGCCCAGTTGATTGCCTGCTCTTTTTCCTCTTCATAGGGTTTCATCACTAATGCTTTCCCTTTTGCCGGACACGCTTCAACGCAAAGGCCGCAGCCTGTACAATCTTCAACAGATACTTGGATGCGATATTTCAAGCCATCAGCACCGCGCATTTCACGAACAATGTAGCCTTCTGGTGCTTCTTCCATTTCGTCATCATCTGCTAAAAATGGACGAATCGCCGCATGTGGACAAACAAATGAACATTCGTTGCACATTGTACAACGGTCACTGATCCAATGAGGTACCTCTAAGGCAACCCCGCGTTTCTCAAATTTTGTTGTCCCCGTCGGTATAGTCCCATCCGTCATGCCATTGGCTACTAAATCGTTAACAGTTAGATCATTTCCCTGTTGAGAATTAATTGGTTCTACGATTTGTTCCACATATTGAGAAACAGGAGACTTGCGCACAGGATTTGGAACTTCAAGCATTTTCCATGTTTGCGGAACATCCACTTGATGCAGCAATTCAATCGTTTGGTCAATCGCTGCGATATTTTTTTCTACAATCTCCAACGATTTGCGACGGTAACTCTTATCTGCCTCATCCTTCAAAATACCTAATACTTCATCAAAAGGAATAATGCCTGTCAAACTGAAAAATGCCGTCTGCATAACTGTGTTGATGCGAGATCCGAGCCCGACATCCATCGCAAGTTTTGCTGCGTTGATAGTGTAAAACTTAATGTCGTCTTCAGCGATGTAGCGTTTCATTTTCGCCGGAAGCAACGTATCAATCTGTTTATCGTTCCACATCGTATTCATTAAGAAGGTGCCGCCTGGTTTTAACCCTTTTAATAGATCATACGTATGAATATAAGCAGGCGTATGACAGGCAATAAAATCCGCACTTTCCACTAGATAGGTCGACCGGATCGGTGTATCTCCAAAGCGTAAATGTGAAACTGTTAACCCACCAGATTTTTTAGAGTCATAGCTAAAATACCCTTGAGCATATTTATCCGTGTGATCTCCAATAATCTTAATCGCAGACTTGTTTGCACCCACCGTTCCATCCGAGCCAAATCCCCAGAACTTTGCTTGGAACGTGGTTGGACTGGTCAAATCGAGAATGCCTTTTGTCGCCAGCGACATATGGGTGACATCATCAACAATACCGATCGTAAATCTTTTTTTCGCTTCTTTCTTATCTTTTAACAGCTCATCATACACAGCGATTATTTGATCAGGTGTTACATCCTTTGAACCCAGTCCAAAACGACCGCCAATAATCTTAGGACGAACATCCGCTTCATACATCACCCCTTGGACATCCAACAAAAGTGGTTCTCCATCTGCACCCGGCTCTTTGGAGCGGTCTAAAACAGCGATCGACTTCACCGTATCAGGCAATTTTTCTAAAAAGTTTTCCGTTGGGAACGGACGATACAAATGAATGTTCAAAAAACCTACTTTACGGCCGTTTGCATTCAAGTAGTCTACTGTTTGTTCGATCGTTTGAGCGACAGAGCCCATTGCTACGATCACTTCTTCAGCATCTTCTGCACCATAATAGGTAACTAAATCATAGCTGGTTCCACGTAGTTTATTGATCTCAAACATATATTTTTGAACAATTGCAGGTAATTCATCATAGTATTGATTGACCGTTTCCCGTTGTTGAAAATGGACATCTGGATTTTGGTTTGTCCCGCTGATCGTTGGATGATTGGGATTCATACTGCGCTTGCGGAATGCTTTCAATTTTTCTTGATCAATCAAGGGTGCCAATTCTTCGTAATTTAATACTTCAATTTTTTGAATTTCATGACTTGTACGGAACCCGTCAAAGAAGTTCATAAATGGCAGGCTGCCTTCTATTGCAGCCAAGTGAGCTACAGCAGACAGGTCCATTACTTCTTGGACGCTGCTCTCTTGCAACATAGCAAAGCCCGTTTGACGAGCAGCCATTACATCGCCGTGATCCCCAAAGATATTTAGTGCATTTGTAGTTACGGCACGGCTAGCAACATGGAAAACACCCGGTAGTAATTCGCCAGCAATCTTATACATATTCGGAATCATTAACAACAATCCCTGTGAAGCAGTATACGTCGATGTCAATGCGCCTGTTTTTAGCGCACCATGGACGACACCAGCAGCCCCTGCTTCCGATTGCATCTCAGTGATTGACACTGGTTGACCAAATATATTCTTCTTCCCTTGTGAAGCCCATTGATCCACAAGTTCAGCCATTGTCGAGCTAGGAGTGATTGGATAAATTGCGGCTAACTCTGTAAATGCATAGGAAATATAAGCAGCAGCTGTGTTTCCATCCATCGTTTTTTTCTTACGCATAATTCTCCTCCTTTATAAAACAACTTTCTTTTTGAATAAAAAATTCCGATTTCTTTACAATAATTAAGGATCGGCATTCTTATACTCTTTATAACAACGGATTCATTATAAACTAACTACTTTTATTTTCAATAAAGAGTTGGACCTTTTTTACTTATTTGTATGAAAAGAGTTTGTTTTCTCATTAAAATTTTGTACACTAATAAAGGAAAGGACGTGTTGTTTACATGGATATTTCTGTTATAAAAGGAAACTTAGTGAATGATTTTAATGGCATCAAAATAGGTTCAGATTCAGCGCCAAAACGATTAATCGAATTTATTAATCTGCGGTGTCCCTATTGCAAGCAGTGGTTTGAAGAATCCTATGATACGCTGAATACAGCAGTAGCTGAAGAAAAGGTTCAACGAGTAATCAAATTATTAGATAAAGATAAGACTAGTTTGCAACCTGGGAACATCATGCACGAGTATATTAGTGCAGATCCTAAAAAGACTTTAATACAGCTTCAACAAGCATTTGAAATTCAAGCAACATGGGGAAATTTAGGGCTTGAAGCAGTTGCCAAATACGCTGAAGAAACCTTGCATTTTACTCAACAAGCCAATCAAAACTTGCAAATTGAGATTCGCAACGAAGCTGAGCAAGCCAACATCAAATTTGTACCAACCATCGTTTTAGAGGAACACATCTTTGACGAATCGATTGATGAAAAAACATTACTAGCTTATATCGCTGAATAAGAAAAAAACCGTTTGACTAGAATCAAACGGTTTTCTTTCGCAAATTATCAGCGAAATCATTGATTTTACGAATTCGGTGATTGATTCCCGATTTAGAAATTGCTCCTGAGGGAATCATCTCGCCTAACTCTTTTAAACTGATTTCTGGGTTTTGAATTCTTAATTCGGCGATTTCTTGTAACTTTTCGGGTAACGATTGTAGTCCGACTGTCGTTTCAATAAAATGGATATTCTCGATCTGTTTTGATGCCGCATCGATGGTTTTATTCATATTAGCCGTCTCACAGTTGACGAGACGGTTCACAGAATTTCGCATATCCCGCACAATACGTACGTCTTCAAATTTGAGCATTGAATTCGTTGCACCTATCAATGTTAAGAAGTCGGCAATTTTCTCAGCGCCTTTTAGATAGGTGATATATCCATTTCGCCGCTCGAGCGTTCGTGCATTCAGATCAAATTGATTTAGCAAATCACATATATCTTGATTATGTTCTTCGTAAATGGAAGAAATTTCTAAATGGTACCGACTTGTTTCAGGATTATTCACCGAGCCAGATGCTAAAAAGGCGCCTCTTAAATAGGCTCGCGTTTTCTCGTCCGACTGCTTTATCTCATCGGCAATATGCGATTGAAACATTAACCCGTCCATAATATCGAGATCCAACAATATTTTCTGCGTTTCTTGCTTTAGTCTAACGATATAGACATTGTTTTTCTTTAACTTCATTTTCCGACGTACCAGCAACTCACTACGCACATCATAATGTTCTTTCAATAACGTAAATATCCGACGAGCAATCGCCGCATTCTCCGTTTGAACATTTAAAACAAACTGATGATTGCTCAAGCTGAGCGAGCCGTTCATGCGGATCAACGCAGCCAGCTCCGCTTGCGCGAGATTTCTTTGGACTGTCAGACTCGTTAATTCTTTTTTTACATCAGCTGCAAAAGACATGACGAGCCCTCCTTATTTCTTTTCTATTTTAAATCTTTGCTCCGAAAACGATTCGGAACAATTCATCCACTACTTTATCTCCGTCGTGGAACACACCGCCGTCTCTTAATTTCAAAAAGTCAGTGGAAACAACGCGGCAGCCTTCTTCTCTTAAGCCGTTGAAATCATGAGTAACTTGTACTAAATATTCATCATAAATCTCAGGGTCCATGTAATCTTCAGGAACCTTTTCAGTATTGACTAAAACGGTATTGATAAAGTTACTTTGGAGATGCTTATGCAGTACGCGAATATGATCTGCATCACTAAAATGTTCCGTCTCGCCTTTTTGAGTCATAATATTACAGATATAAACAACCTCGGCTTTTGTCGTACGTACAGCCTCACCTAGCTCCTCAATGACAAGATTAGGCAAGATGCTTGTGAATAGTGATCCTGGACCTAAGACCACCATATCGGCTTCATGGATCGCATGGACAACTTTGCGTGCGGCATGAACAGCCTTTTCACCATTTTTTTCAGTCACGTATACTTTTTCGATCGTCTTTCGGTCAAGGGCGATTTTAGATTCCCCAACTGCACTCGTCCCGTCATCAAAATCAGCATGCAAGACCAATGGCGTTTCAGATGAGGGATAAATATGCCCATCAACGTGCATCATCATGGAAAGTAACTGGATTGCTTCATAGGTACTATTTCGCATTTCAGATAAAGCAGCGATCAATAGATTTCCGATTGTATGGTTTGCTAAAAATTTGTCATCTTCATGAAACCGATATTGAAACAGGTCTTCATACAATTTCGGCATATCCGATAAAGCCGCCAATACATTTCTTAAATCTCCTGGAGGAGCCATGTCGATCGAGTCGCGCAATTCACCGCTGCTGCCGCCATCATCCGCAACCGTTACTACAGCTGTAATGTCCGCGCTTTGGTTTCGCAAACTTTTTAAAATAACGGGAAGACCTGTGCCTCCGCCAATCACAACAATTTTCGGCTTACGGATACGGTACGTTTTCATTTTCATGAACGATTCACCGTCTCTTTCCGCTTGTCCTTGTCACGATGCGTAATGTTCACCTTATAATTCGCATCCTTGATGGCTTTACCAACACGTTCTGTCAATGCAACGGAGCGATGCTGACCACCTGTGCACCCAATCGCAATTGTTAATGAACTTTTTCCTTCTTTAATATACCCTGGCAAGATATCCATGACCAATCGGACAAAGTTTGTATAAAAACTCTCTGTTTCAGGAAAGGACATTACATAGTCATAAACGGGCTTATCCAATCCTGTTTGCGGACGCAACTCAGGTATATAATGCGGATTCGGCAAAAAGCGAACATCCATAACTATATCGGCATCAATCGGCAGTCCGTATTTGAATCCAAAAGAAACCACTTCAACGTGAAACCCAACGTCGTCCTGCTGCTTAAACGATTGATTGATTTTTTCTCGTAATTGTCTTGGAGTCAAATCGGTCGTATCGATCATTAAGGTCGCTCGCGTCTTTAAGTCCTCCAAGATAGCTCTTTCTTTGCGGATGCCTTCCGAAACCATTCCATCCATCGCAAGGGGATGCGCACGTCGAGTTTCTTTATAGCGAGAAACAAGCTCCTCATCCGAACAATCCAAGAACAAGATACTTGTATCAATGAATCCAGTATTTTCAATTTCGATCAGCATGTTTTGAATATCTTCGAAAAATGAGCGCGATCTTAAATCGACTACCAAAGCAATTTTTGTAACTTTTCCAGATTCTCGAATCAACTCCCAGAATTTAGGAATCAAACCTGGCGGCATATTATCCACGCAGAAATACCCCATATCCTCAAAACTTTGAATGGCAACTGTTTTTCCTGCGCCACTCATCCCTGTAATGACAACCAAATGTAAGCTTTCAGTCATTTGTGTCACTCCTCTCTCACTAATTAAAATACTTGTATAAAAATTTTTAGTCCCTCGTTTCTTCTTGCAAAAACTGAATACTTCGAAGTTTGATTTAAGCGTTAAAAAAAGGCAATTCTCTTTTGCCTCTTAAAAATTATAACATTCCAGGCGTGTCTTTGCTACTTATTTGTCATTCTTTACCTTTTCATAAGAGAGTTGAACATGATAAAAAAACAGACCTTCTAGATAGAAGATCTGTTTTTTAATGCTAACTCAATTGTTCGGTCTGCTAATATCGATTGTGCATCAATCACGGAATAAGGGACATTTTCTGTCAGCTCTTGAACTAAAGAAAGTTCGGTACACCCTAAGACTGCATTTTGACAACCATATTTTTCAAACACATCTGAAAGAATTTCCAAGTAAAGCTCACTGTTGATATAATCATTTTCTTTCACATCTTGATAAATCAAGTGATTCACTTTTCCTTGAAGTTCTTTATCAGGAACGAGAACTTCAAATCCCTTCGCTTCTAGCTCATTCTGATATACCTTCGCCGTTATAGTTCCTTCGGTGGCTAGAACAGCAATCTTTTCACCAGGTTGATGATGCTTTTCCACCTCTGTTACTGCTTCACGGGGCATGTGCAATAATGGAATTTCTGTTGCTCCCTGTAGCTCATCAAAGAAATAATGGGCGGTATTGCATGTCAGAACTATGAAGTCAGGCTTTAATACATTCTGCTTCTTTATATCGTCTAATAAATATGGCAAAGGATTGTCTTGCTTATGATCCAAAATATACGCTGTTCGATCCGGAACGGTCGCATGATTGAACATCACATAATTTAAATACTCTTGGTCATTGTGGGCTTGAGTCCTTTGATTTAAAATCCGAATAAAACTTTCTGTAGCCATTGTTCCCATGCCGCCAAGAATACTGAAAAAATTTTCCATCTTTATCCTTCTTTCTCTTTAAAGAATAAATCAAACCGTCCTTTATATTTGCTGAACATATACTTCATTAAAATCCATCGCATCAAAGACATATCCTTTTTGTAAAAGACGGTCGTCCCCCATTGATCCTTTTTGATTAGTTCTAAGGCCTTTTCTTTATCTGCATTATTCCTTGCAAATTTTTCAAATACACCTTTTGGTACACCCATCCATAACATAGAAGTAGCCGGATCAGCTTTGCCATAAATCGTCTCATCAAATGGTTTCTCAAATACGCGATCCTCTGTGACATATTGTGCCAAATTAAATCCGTTTAGCGTCACAAAGAAACTGCTGCGTCCTTGACGCAAATTAATTTCAAATAATTTGTATTCACCATCACGCGGGTCATACTTCATATCGAAATTCGCAAAACCAGTGTAATTGATTTTTTCTAAAAACTCTTTAATCGTCTGATAAATTTTTTCATTATATTCAGGCATGATTGCTACATAATTCCCAATTGCTTCCGGTGAAGGGTCTTCTAAAAGAGGGTGCCCTAAACACATCATGCGCACCTGATGATCTTTATCAACATAGGCATTTAACACACGCATATGACTGTCATCACCCGGAATAAAGTCTTGAGCAATCATTTCACTAGTATAACCCGCCTCATAAATACGCTCTATGATAGTATCAAACTCATCTCGAGTGTCTAAAATAAACGCTTTTTTACGGCCTTCGAAGTCCACAGACAGCCATTCCACACTATTCGCAGGCTTCAATGCGACAGGAAAGTCAAACGGCAAATCTTGTTTTAATTTTCCAGCCTCAAGCATATCTCCAGTGATTATAAATGTGTTTGGATAAGGCAACTCGTATTTTTCGCAGATTTCATAAAAGCTCACTTTACTGATTAATCGTTGTAACAAATCAAAATCAATATAAGGGCAGATAAACCACTCAGAAAGTTCTTCTTTATGCTGTGAAACTAACTCTGCATACCCATCACCACAAGCAATTAGTAAATATTTCGTATCTGGGGCGTTATACGTATTTTTCCCTAACTCACGCATTCGTTCAATAAATACAGGATCTTTATCAAATCCTGGTACAACGTGTACATTTACTATTTTACTATATTTTGTCGGCGCCAGTTGCAAGCCGGCATAAGCCTCAGAAACGATTCCATAGGCTTCATGAAAAGAACGTGACATACCATAAACGTTGATGTCGCTTCCTAACAAAATTGGAACAAATTTTTGTTTTTCATTCATATTCTCTTACACCTTCTCATTCTAAATCAACGATAATCATACCATAAAGAAAAATGCAAGCAAAGGAGAATCCTTTGCTTGCATCACGCTTTATCAGTTATTTATTTTTTAAGACGCGCTTTAAGTAATATCCGGTATAACTTTCTTCTACTTCCGCGATTTCTTCTGGAGTTCCTGTAGCTAAAACAGTCCCTCCGCCATCGCCGCCCTCTGGCCCAAGATCGATCACATAATCCGCGGACTTGATCACATCCAAGTTATGTTCAATAACAAGAACGGTATTTCCAGCATCTACAAATCGTTCCAAGACTTTCAGCAGACGTGCAATATCATCTGTGTGCAATCCAGTTGTGGGTTCATCTAAAATATAGAAATTTTTCCCGTTAGAATTCTTATGCAACTCACTAGCTAGTTTCATCCGTTGCGCTTCCCCGCCAGATAATGTGGTTGCCGGTTGTCCCATTGTTACATAACCTAATCCTACATCGACGATTGTTTTCAATTTACGATGGATTTTAGGAATATGTTTAAAGAATTCGACTGCATCTTCTACCGTCATTTCTAAGATATCGGCAATGTTCTTTCCTTTATAATGTACTTCTAACGTTTCAGAATTATAGCGTTTCCCATGACAAACTTCACATGGCACGTATACGTCTGGTAAAAAGTGCATTTCAATTTTGATGATCCCATCGCCACGACAAGCTTCACAGCGTCCGCCTTTGACATTAAAGCTGAAACGTCCTTTTTTGTAGCCGCGGATTTTCGCTTCATTTGTTTGTGCAAACAAATCGCGAATATCATCAAATACACTTGTATAGGTCGCTGGATTACTCCGTGGCGTTCGTCCAATCGGGCTTTGATCAATATCTACCAACTTCTCAATCGTTTTATAGCCAGTGATTTTCTTGTATTTCCCTGGTTTATTAGAGTTGCGATTCAATTTTTGAGCAAGTGCCTTTTTGAGAATTTGGTTGACTAACGTTGATTTTCCTGAACCGGAAACCCCTGTCACTGCAACAAATTTTCCTAGTGGGAACTCTACATCGATGTTCTTCAAATTATTCTCTGTTGCTCCAGTGACCTTGATTTTTTTGCCGTTGCCCTTACGTCGTTCTTTTGGAACAGCGATTTCCCGTTTTCCAGATAAATACTGTCCCGTCAAAGAATTTGGATTGTTCTCAACTTCTTGAGGAGTACCAGCAGCGACAATTTCACCACCTTGATCGCCAGCGCCCGGACCGACATCAATTAAGTAATCAGCTGCACGCATCGTATCTTCGTCATGCTCGACTACGATCAACGTGTTTCCTAGATCACGCATCTTCTTCAGCGAATCAATCAATCGATCATTGTCTCGTTGATGCAGGCCGATGGAAGGTTCATCTAAAATGTAAAGAACGCCAGATAAATTTGAACCAATTTGAGTAGCTAAACGGATACGTTGTGCTTCACCACCAGATAAAGTCCCAGAAGCTCGGCTTAATGTCAGGTAATCTAGACCCACATTTCGCAGGAAGCTCAGACGATCTCCGATTTCTTTTAAAATTGGTTTAGCGATTACTTTTTCTTGTTCGCTTAAAGCAACTGTTTCAAAAAAGTCCAGTGCGCCATTGATCGAGTCTTCGCTCACTTGACCGATATTCTCGCCATTGATTTGCACAGACAAAGCTTGAGGGTTCAAACGATACCCGTGACAGGTCTGGCAAGTCAATTCTGTCATATATAAACGCATTTGATCACGAGTGAAATCACTATTTGTCTCCGCGTAACGACGATTGATGTTATTGATAATACCTTCAAAAGGAACTTCAACATCCCGTACACCGCCGAAATCATTTTCATAATGAAAATGAAAGTTCTCGCCATTTGAACCATTCAAAATAATCTCTTGGTGCTCTTTAGGCAAATCTTCAAAGGCAGTATCCATATCAATCCCGAAGCTTAGGCACGCTTGCTCTAGCATTTGAGGATAGTACTGTGAGCTGATTGGGTTCCACGGAAGCAACGCCCCTTCTCGCAAGGTCTTGCTTGGATCTGGAATAACAAGATCCATATCCACTTCTAGTTTCACACCTAGTCCGTCACAATCAGGACAAGCCCCAAATGGCGCGTTAAATGAGAACAGTCGAGGTTCAAGTTCGCCAACCGTAAAGCCACAATAAGGACAAGCATAATGTTCACTGAAGAGCATTTCCTTTTCACCAATAACATCAACCACAGCGTAGCCTTCTGCTAACCGCAAAGCGGCTTCAAAGGAATCAAACAAGCGTGAGCGAATGCCTTCCTTGACAACGATTCGGTCGATAATGATTTCAATGTCATGCTTTTTATTTTTCGTTAATTCGGGTGCATCGGAAACATCATACAACTCACCATCGACACGCATCCGAACGTACCCTTCCCGTTGAATCATTTCAAATACTTTTTTATGCTGCCCTTTTTTCTTAGCGACAACAGGTGCTAAAATTTGAATTTTCGTACGTTCCGGCAATTCTAAAACCTTGTCTACCATTTGTTCAACGGATTGTGAAGTAATCTCAATGTGATCATTTGGACAAATAGGATGACCCACACGTGCATAAAGCAGACGTAGATAATCATTGATCTCAGTTACTGTACCAACAGTTGACCGCGGATTTTTACTTGTGGTTTTTTGGTCAATAGAGATTGCGGGACTTAGACCGTCAATGCTGTCAACATCAGGCTTATCCATTTGACCCAAAAATTGACGTGCATAAGCAGATAAGCTTTCTACATAGCGACGCTGACCTTCTGCGTATAAAGTATCAAAGGCCAGTGAGCTTTTTCCAGAACCAGACAAACCAGTAACAACCACCATTTTGTCACGAGGAATCGTCACATCAACATTTTTTAAATTGTGAGCACGCGCTCCATGAATTACTATCTTATCATTCGCCATTTATTTCTCCTATTTCAATTTACTGCATCCACTTCTTCTGAACAAAAAGAGGATGTTCTTATTTATTAATACTATTATTCCACTTTTTACGACCGCTTGAATACCGGTGCAAAAAGTGGAATTAGAATACTCTTACGAATCAATTTTGTCTATTCTGCTGCTTTGAGTTCTAAAATCGTATCACGTAAAGTCGCAGCCGTTTCAAAATCAAGTGTTTTGGCGGCTTCACGCATTTCATCTTCCATCTTCGCAATCAGTTCTTTACGTTCCGATTTTGATAGTTCCTCAAAGGATGTCGCATCGTATTTTTCCGTTTCCTCAGCGACTTTACTAATTGAGATCAAATCACGAATCTCTTTGATAATCGTCTTCGGCTCAATGTCGTGTTCCTCGTTATATTGCTGCTGAATTCCACGACGACGGGATGTCTCATCCATCGCCCGCTGCATTGAATCCGTGATCTTATCGGCATACATAATTACTCTGCCTTCTGAATTACGGGCAGCACGTCCGATCGTTTGTACTAATGACCGCTCACTACGTAAGAAGCCTTCTTTGTCGGCATCTAATATCGCAACCAATGAAACTTCAGGAACATCAAGCCCTTCACGTAAAAGATTGATACCGACAAGCACATCGAATTTCCCTAAGCGAAGGTCCCGTATGATTTCAGTCCGTTCCAAAGTCTTTATATCGCTGTGAAGGTATTTGACTTTAATCCCCAACTCTTTGAAGTAGTCTGTCAAATCTTCAGACATTTTCTTTGTCAAAGTCGTAACAAAGACTCGTTCATTACGCTCCGAACGTTCGTTGATTTCTCCAACTAAGTCATCAATTTGACCCATGATCGGTCTTACTTCAATGACTGGGTCTAATAAACCTGTTGGACGAATGATTTGTTCTACTACTGTATCCGTCTGCTCGTGTTCATAAGGCCCTGGAGTGGCTGAAACATAAACGATCTGGTTCACCCGTTCTTCAAATTCCTCTAAGCGCAATGGACGGTTGTCCAAGGCTGAAGGCAATCGAAACCCATAATCTATAAGCATCTGCTTACGCGCACGGTCTCCGTTGTACATTCCACGGACCTGAGGCATCGTAACATGGGATTCATCGACTACTAATAGGAAGTCTTCTGGAAAGAAGTCGATCAAGGTATAAGGCGGCTCGCCTTCTTTACGCCCATCCATATGACGTGAGTAGTTTTCGATCCCTGAGGTATACCCCATTTCCCGCAACATCTCAATGTCATAATTAGTGCGTTGTTCCAAGCGTTGTGCTTCCAACAGTTTATTCTCGTTGCGAAGAACCTCTAAACGTTCAGCTAGCTCTTTTTGAATATTGCTGATTGCCACTTCCATGTGACCTTCATTGGTTAAAAAGTGGGTCGCGGGGAAAATGGCGACATGTTCTGTTTCGCCTGTGATTTCCCCCGTCAAAGCGTCAACTTCTCGAATTCGCTCAATTTCGTCTCCAAAAAATTCGACACGTAAAGCGCGCTCGTCACGTGATGCTGGGAAGATCTCCACGACATCCCCACGAACACGAAAGCGACCACGTTGAAAATCAATATCATTTCTCTCGAATTGAATATCAATCAAATTGCGCAGCAATTGATTTCGGTCCATCTCCATCCCCACGCGTAATGAAACTACTTGCTCTAAGTATTCCTTCGGTGAACCTAAACCAAAGATACATGAGACGGAAGCGACGACGATGACATCATTTCTTTCAAGTAATGAACTTGTTGCCGAATGTCGCAGCTTATCGATCTCATCATTAATACTTGAATCCTTTTCTATATACGTATCACTAGAAGGCACGTAAGCCTCGGGTTGATAATAATCATAGTAACTCACGAAATACTCCACCGCGTTGTTAGGAAAGAATTCTTTAAATTCCCCGTATAATTGTCCAGCCAATGTTTTATTGTGGGCAATTATCAAAGTGGGCTTATTTACATCCTTTATAACATTCGATATCGTATACGTTTTCCCTGTACCGGTAGCACCTAAAAGGATTTGTGCCTTTTTACCGCCAACGACTCCTTCAGCTAATTGTGAAATGGCCTCAGGCTGATCGCCAGCAGGCTGATATTTTGAATGAAGGTCGAACGTATTGTCCATCATTCTTTCAATCATACAAAATCCCCCTTTTTTGATTTAAATAAGCAATTATTTTCCATCAAAAATTATAGCATACCGAACATATTTTCGCCATTTATTGTTCTTACCATAAGAAGTTCTTAAAAAGCATCATGTTAGCTTTTTTAACATACCATGTTATGAATATTTCGCTTTTTTTCTATCTCACAATGAACCTACTTGTATTTTATCCTTAAACTAACATATAATAAACAAACGATAAGTAATTAGGAGGATAATTATGAGAAAAACCAAATTAATTCCATTTGTTGTTTTCTTAATGGCAAGTCTATTCACACTTGGCTTTGCCAGCAAGACACATGCTGCGGAAAAAACATATAAAATCGGGACGGATTTAACCTTTGCCCCGTTTGAATTTCAAAACTCAGATGGTGAATACGTGGGGATCGACGTTGATTTACTGAATCAAATTGCGAAAGATCAAAATTTTAAAGTGGATCTGCGTCCATTGGGCTTCGACAGTTCAATCCAAGGAGTACAGTCTGATCAATTGGACGGTATGATTGCCGGAATGAGCATCACAGATGAGCGCAAAAAAACATTTGATTTTTCAGATCCTTATTTCGACAGCGGTATTCAAATGGCTGTTAAAAACGACAACAAAGATATCAAAGGGTACGATGACTTAAAAGGAAAAACAGTTGCTGCGAAAATTGGGACAGAAAGTGCCACATTTTTAAATAACAATAAAGATAAATACGGTTATGAGGTCAAGCAGTACGAAGCCGCAGACGCTATGTATAATGCGTTGACTAACGGGAATGTGGAAGCTATCTTCGATGACTACCCTGTTCTCGGCTATGCTGTAACGAATGGCCAGCCCTTTAAATTAATTGGTGATCCAGAAAAAGGCAGTTCCTACGGTTTCGCCGTTAAAAAAGGTGAAAATAAAGAATTGTTGGAAAAATTCAATAAAGGCTTAAAAGACTTAAAAGCGAATGGCGAGTACGATAAAATCGTCAGCAAATACATCTCTACCGGTTCAGGTGATAAAGCCGCATCTGGTGACATGAAGAAAATCGAACCTAAAAAGGATGTTTATGTTATTGCCAGTGATTCCGCCTTTGCTCCTTTTGAATATAAGGACAGCGATGGTGAATACAAGGGAATCGATGTCGACTTGTTGAAACGTGCCGCAGATCTTCAAGGCTTCAAATTAGATATGAAATTCATTGGCTTCTCTTCTGCGATGCAGGCCTTAGAATCTGGTCAAGCAGATGGTATGATCGCTGGAATGACTATTACGGACGAACGAAAAGCCAATTATGATTTTTCTGACCCCTACTTCCAAAGCGGCATTCAATTAGCCGTTGCGAAAGACGATAACGATATTAAAGCCTACAAAGATCTAAAAGGAAAAACTGTAGGCGCAAAAGTGGGCACTGAGAGTGCTGATTTCTTAGAAGCACATAAAGACGAGTATGGCTACACGATCAAGAGCTTCGATGCCGCTGATCAATTGTATGATGCTTTGAAAGTTGGATCAATCGACGCCATGATGGACGATTATCCAGTAATCGGCTACGCTGTAAAGCAAGGCCAAGCGTTAAAAACACCAATTAAACGTGAAGTCGGCGGAGAATATGGCTTTGCCGTGAAGAAGGGTGAAAATCCTGAACTTCGCGAAATGTTTACTGAAGCATTGAAAGAAATGAAACGTACCGGTGAATACGATGAAATCGTCAATAAATACATCGGCTCCGGTCAGGAAGAAAAGAAAGACGCGGTGGACGAATCCACGATTACCGGATTGTTGAAAAACAATTATAAATCGTTGTTAGAAGGTTTATGGAAAACGATCGTATTAGCATTAGTATCGTTTGCTTTAGCCTTAGTTTTAGGAGTGATCTTTGGGTTGTTCCGTGTATCTCCTGTACGTGGTTTGCGTTTGCTAGCGGGTGTTTATATCGATATTATCCGTGGTATTCCAATGATGGTACTGGCCTTCTTTATTTTCTTCGGCTTACCAGGGATCACAGGAATCAAAATTCCTGACTTCGCAGCCGGGATCATAACCTTAACCTTAAATGCCAGTGCATATATCGCGGAAATCGTACGTGGCGGTATCAACGCCGTTCCGGTCGGTCAAATGGAAGCTTCACGTAGTTTAGGATTGTCGTACAATCGGACAATGCAAAAAATTATTTTACCGCAAGCTGTAAAAATCATGATCCCTTCTTTCATCAATCAGTTTGTTATCAGTTTGAAAGATACGACGATCATTTCAGCAATCGGCGTGGTAGAATTGCTGCAAACCGGTAAGATCATCGTTGCACGTACAACACAAAGCTCTTACGTTTACTTGATCATTGCAATCATGTACTTAATCTTGATCACGATCTTGACTAAGTTAGCGAATCGTTTAGATAAGAAGGTGAAATAGATGGAAAAGAATGCAGGCAATAAAATCGTTGTAAATCATTTAGTTAAAAAATTCGGCGACAACACTGTTTTAAATGACTTAAATATCACTATCAGTGAAGGTGAAGTCGTATGTATCATCGGTCCATCTGGTTCCGGGAAAAGTACCTTTTTACGCTGTATGAACCATTTGGAAGAACCGACATCTGGCGAGATCATCATTGACGGACAAGACCTGACGGACAAACATACAGATATCAACTTGGTGCGTCAGCATATCGGTATGGTATTCCAGCATTTCAACTTGTTCCCTCACCTGACTGTTTTGGAAAACATTACGTTGGCTCCCCTTGATCTAAAGGGTGAATCAAAAGACGCAGCACAAAAACGCGGTGTTGAATTGCTGAAGCAAGTAGGTTTAGCTGAGAAGAAAGATGATTATCCAGATAGCCTTTCGGGTGGTCAAAAGCAACGTGTGGCTATTGCTCGTGCGTTGGCGATGAATCCTGATGTGATGCTGTTTGATGAACCGACTTCCGCTCTTGACCCAGAAATGGTTGGCGATGTTTTGAAGGTTATGAAGGACTTGGCACTGCAAGGTATGACCATGGTCATCGTAACCCATGAAATGGGTTTTGCTAAAGAAGTGGCTGACCGTGTCATCTTTACCGATGGTGGAAAAATCTTAGAAGATGGGACACCAGAACAAGTCTTCAATAATCCCCACAACCCAAGAACACAAGACTTCTTGAACAAAGTTTTGAATATTTAAAAAAGGCCCGTGAAATCATGTTAGATTTCACGGGTTTTTCTAAATGTCATTAGCGCTCTATATACTTCCTCTTTTGTTGCTTGTGATCCGCTGCGAACGATCCCGTCCTCTGGTGAAAATGCAAGATCGGTGATTGTTTTCAGCTCACTCGCGGAGGGAAAAATGGTCAACGCTTCATAGGTGATCGGCAACCCGAACTTTTCGAATAACGCTTGATATTGTGCAAGCTCCTCTTCTCGTCCTTCGATTCGCAATTGCTGCAACGTTGTCAACGCGATGATTTGTCCGTGGCTGCCTTTTATCGCTCTCCCCCACAAACTGACCATCGCATTGTGCAAGGCATGGGCGATACTCAATCCGCCTGATTCAAACCCAATACCGCTTAATAATATATTTGCCTCGACTACTGCTTCAAAGGATTGAGTGATTTCTTGTCTTTTATTGGCCTCTAACGCTGCCTCCCCATGCTCCAACAACACTTCGCGACACTTCTCCGCAATGGCTCCTGCTGCTAAGGTAGGTGCCGCTCCTAAGGTATTCTTCCCATTATTTTCTCGTACTGTTCTTGCTTCAATTGACGTTGACAATCCGTCTGCGATTCCCGCGGCTAAAAAGTGGACCGGACTGTGGATCAAGATCTCCGTATCAACCAGGACCAAATCGGGGCTTTTAGTATAATAGGCATAGTTTTCAAAATATCCCTCTCGATACTCCACCGAAATTCGAGAAGTAGGGGCATCGGTTGCTGCTGAGGTGGGGACAACAATGCAGCGGCTCTTCGTATTAAAAGCCAATGCTTTTCCTAAATCGATCGCTCTTCCGCCACCCAAAGCGATGACATAATCAAAACTCAGAGTCGGCTGTTCCTCTTCTACTAACCAGACAGTGAGTTGTCCCCCTTGCTTTACCAGCTCCTTCATCAGCCCTTCTCCGACCATTTGATAGACAAACGCATCCGTTACTAGTAATCCTCTTTCTCCAAAAGACAAAATATCCTCTATATGGGCCCAAAGAACATTCTTTCCCTGTCGATAAGCCATCGGACTCGCAAAAAATTTTTCCATAGCGGTCTCCTTTTTGATTTATCATAGCAACTTGCTGAAATCGGTGCAAGAAAACTTCCCAGCATGATAAAAAAAGCACGCAGCTTTTTACGCTGCGTGCTTAGTAAGTCTAAATTATTTTTCGATTTCAGTAACGATACCTGAACCAACAGTACGTCCGCCTTCACGAATAGAGAAAGTTGTTCCTTTTTCTACAGCGATTGGGTGGATCAAATCAACGTCGATTGTTACGTTATCGCCAGGCATAACCATTTCAGTGCCTTCTGGCAACATGATATTACCTGTAACGTCCGTCGTACGGAAGTAGAATTGAGGACGGTAGTTGTTGAAGAATGGTGTATGACGTCCGCCTTCTTCTTTCGACAATACATATACTTCTGCGCTGAATTTTGTATGCGGTGTAATTGAACCTGGTTTAGCTAACACTTGACCACGTTCGATTTCATCACGAGTAATCCCACGTAAAAGCACACCAACGTTATCGCCGGCTTCCCCGTAATCCAATGTTTTACGGAACATTTCAAGACCTGTTACGATTGCTTTTTGAACTTCAGGTTTGATCCCGATGATTTCAATTTCATCACCGACTTTGACTTCACCACGGTCGATACGACCAGAAGCTACAGTTCCGCGTCCTGTGATTGAGAACACATCTTCGACTGGTAACAAGAATGGTTTGTCAGTATCACGTTCTGGTGTTGGAATATATTCGTCAACAGTATCCATTAAGTCAAGGATGACTTGTTCTTGTTCAGGATCGCCTTCTAATGTTTTCAAAGCAGAACCTTTAAGAACAGGAATATCGTCGCCTGGGAAACCATATTCTGTAAGCAATTCCCGAACTTCCATCTCTACTAAATCGATCAATTCGTCGTCATCAACCAAGTCTACTTTGTTCAAGAAGACGATCAAGTATTTTACACCTACTTGACGTGATAATAGAATGTGTTCGCGTGTTTGAGGCATAGGGCCATCAGTAGCTGATACTACTAAGATCGCACCGTCCATTTGAGCAGCACCGGTGATCATGTTTTTAACATAGTCCGCGTGTCCTGGAGCGTCGATATGGGCATAGTGGCGTTTTTCAGTTTCGTATTCTACGTGAGCGGTATTGATAGTGATTCCGCGTTCACGTTCTTCGGGTGCAGCATCGATACTAGCGTAGTCTTGAGGGTTTGCGAGACCTTTCTTACCTAATACCGTTGTGATTGCTGCAGTTAATGTTGTTTTACCGTGGTCGACGTGACCAATGGTACCAATATTAACGTGTGGTTTACTTCTATCATAATGTTCTTTTGCCATAATAAACAAACCTCCTAAAAAATTCTTACGGATACAGTGTAAATCATTTTGAATGAAATGAAAAAGATTTACACTTTTACTTTTTGTAAGTAACCATCCGAGAGTATAATACATCAGAATTGGTCAAACTCCAAATGATATGTTTCTCGTCATGAAGAGGACAGGAATAACTCGGTCTTCTCATCGTTTCTGTTGCTAAATACTTTGCTTTAGATGAGAGATTATAGGCTATAATAAAAACCAAAGAGTGTACAGAAAAATGGATTATTGGTTTAATAATAGAGTACATTTACAAAAGAATCCTGATAAGTCACTATGGAGGTAAGAAGTTATGGAAAATTTTCAAGCGTTGTTGGCTCAAATTCCAGATGAAGTAAAGGAAGCTTGGAGTGTTGGTTTTGTGTTTGTTAAGGAGAAGGATCACTATTGGCACTTTCCTGCCAGACAATGGACCGATGATCAAATTAAAGACTATTTTATTGAACGGTTTGATCAAGAGAGCCAGATCATTAGGCACCCAGCATTCGCCTTGAAGCAATTAGTAGTCGATGAACGGCCGGATCTTTTTGTCGTGATTCCTTATACTGCTGGAGAGGAACAATAATCAGATGGCACTTTTAGAGTTACATGATGTCAGTTATCAAGCGGGACAGAATACCATTTTGGATCACCTTTCCTTCAATTTAGAAGAAGGTGCTTTTTGACGATCACTGGTCCCTCTGGAAGTGGCAAGAGCACCCTATTACGCGTGATCGCTTCGTTAGTATCGCCAACGAACGGGGAGCTGCTCTTCAGCGGTAAGCAGCAACGTTCCTATGACTATACTGACTATCGTCAACAAGTTTCTTATTGCTTCCAACAGCCTGCTTTGTTCGGTGATACTGTTGAAGACAATTTAGCTTTCCCTTATTTCGTCCGATCTCTTTTTCCAGATAAGGAGAAGATGGCAACTACCCTCAATTTAGTTGATCTCCCCTCAAACTATATCTCAAAAAAGATCACTGAATTATCTGGCGGTGAACGCCAACGTGTCGCGATGATTCGGAACATTTTATTTTTACCAAAAATTTTATTGCTCGACGAAGTGACGACCGGTTTAGATGAATCGACAAAAGGGATCATCCATCGACTCGTCCAGCAATTGCAGCAACAAGGCTGCTCCATTATGCAGGTGACGCATGATGAATCCGAAATTCAGGCAGCAAAAGAACTGCTGATCCTCCAAGAAGGGAGATTAAAAAAATGAATTCTTTAGCTGTGAATGACCTCTCCTTCGTACTCGCTTTTGCCTTGGTTTTGATTGCTGTCTTTATTAGCTCAAAAGAAAAGCTTCATCTATCTAAAGATATTTTTCTTAGTATTATACGGGCGATCCTTCAGTTGATCCTAGTAGGCTATTTGCTAAAATACATTTTCCAAGTAAACAATGGTTTCTTAACAGTGGCGATGAGCCTGTTTATCGTGTTTAATGCGGCTTGGAATGCGCATAAGAGAAATCCTGGTTCACGTAAGAAATACCGCCATTCTTTTGCCGCTATTTTTATCAGTACCTATGTGACGCTGGGTGTCTTGATTTTTTCTGGAGCGATCAAATTTGTTCCCTCGCAGATTGTGCCTATTACAGGAATGATTGCGAGCAATTCCATGGTAGCGATTGGTCTGTGTTACCGCACGTTGAATACCCAATTCCATGATTTGAGGCAACAAACATTAGAAAAATTAGCTTTAGGCGCTTCAATCAACTTGGCCTCTAAGCCTATTTTGCAGCAAAGTATCAAAACGGCCATGCAGCCGACGATCGATTCTGCTAAAACGGTAGGACTTGTGAGTCTGCCGGGAATGATGTCCGGTTTGATATTTGCGGGCCTTGATCCCGTCCATGCCATCAAATATCAGATCATGGTGACCTTCATGCTGCTCTCTGCTACAAGTTTGGGAGCGATCATTGCCGGGTATTTTGCTTATAAAGATTACTTTAATGACGATTACCAGTTGATTTCCTAAAAATGAACACAAAACGACCTCCAAAAGGGATCTTCTGGAGGTCATTTATCTATACGAGCAAATTGTACAGTGTTTTGTTTTGACTTAACTCGATATAGGTAGAATCAAATTCATTTAATCGCTTCAATAAGCTTGGCAGTGTCTCAGGCTTCTTCAACAACACGCCGATCACTACTGGGCCGGTCCCGCGATTGCTTTTTTTCGTGTATTCAAATCGAGTGATGTCGTCTCCTTCACCCAATACCTCGGACACAAACTCCTTGAGTGCGCCCGGACGTTGCGGAAAATTCACGACAAAGTAATGTTTTAATCCCTGATAAATCAGCGAACGTTCCTCGATCTCTGCCATTCGATTAATGTCGTTGTTTCCACCGCTGATGACACAGATCACTGTTTTTCCTTTGATTTTTTCTTTCATTAAATCCAAAGCAGCAACACTCAACGCACCCGCGGGTTCAACTACAATGGCCTGCTTGCCGTACAGATCAAGAATCGTAGAGCAAATCAATCCCTCATCCACCGACATCAGCTCATCTACATATTCTTTGCTGTGGAGGTACGTTATTTCACCTACACATTGAACGGCTGCACCGTCAACGAATTTGTCAATCTCTGCCAATTTCACTGGTTGCTCTTTTTCAAAAGCTGCCTGCATCGATGCAGCCCCTTTTGGCTCCACACCAATTACTTTTGTCATCGGAGATGTATTTTTCACATACGATGATACGCCGCTGATCAAGCCGCCGCCGCCGATTGCTGCAATGACATAATCTGGTTTATAGCCTTCACTTTCTGCATCGGTCATCATCTCTAAAGCCAGTGTTCCTTGACCGGCAATGATGTTCCTGTCGTTGAAGGGATCAATGAAGGTCATGCCATTTTCTTCGCAATACGCTCTTGCTGCAGAAGCAGAAGCATCAAAGGTATCTCCAACTAAATGAATATCTGCGAATTCGCCACCAAAAAAATTTACTTGCGAGACTTTTTGCTGTGGTGTCGTAGTCGGCATAAAAATCGCGGCTTTCGTTCTTAATTCATGGCATGTATACGCCACTCCCTGTGCATGATTCCCCGCGCTTGCACAAACAACACCCTTTTTTAGTTCCGCTTCTGGAAGTTTTTTTATGGCGTAATAGGCCCCGCGTAATTTAAACGAACGAACTTTTTGCAGATCTTCTCGCTTGAGTAAAACGGTTGCCTGATACTTTTCAGATAAGTAACGATCGTATTGCAATGGTGTATGATTGACCGAATTTTTCAGTAATTGATAAGCACTGCGAACCTCGGTGTCTTTGATCAAATCCATCACTGCACCTCCCACTAATCTTTACGGCTGACAAATGGCATCATTTTTCGTAATTCGCCACCTACTTCTTCAATTTGATGACCCGCACTTTCTTTACGCATCTTCTTAAACTCTGGGAAGCCGTTTTTGTTATCATCAATAAAGCCTTGCGCAAATTTTCCATTTTGGATATCTGTTAGGACTTCCTTCATTCCTGCTTTTGCTTGATCCGTAATAACGCGAGGTCCTGAAACATAATCCCCGTATTCCGCAGTATTGGAGATAGAATTCCGCATTTTTCCAAAGCCGCCTTCATAGATCAAATCAACGATTAGCTTCATTTCGTGACAGACTTCGAAGTATGCCAATTCAGGTTGATAGCCCGCTTCTACTAAGGTTTCAAATCCTGCTTCGATCATACTGGTTAACCCGCCACATAACACGGCTTGTTCACCAAACAGATCGGTTTCAGTTTCTTCTTTAAAGGTTGTTTCCAAGACACCTACTCGTGTCGCACCGATTCCTTTAGCATAAGACAGCGCTAATTCTTGAGCAGTTCCTGTTGCGTCTTGATAAACCGCGAATAAGGCAGGTACGGCAAATCCTTCGGTAAACGTCCGACGAACTAAATGCCCAGGGCCTTTAGGTGCCACTAAGAAGACATCCACGTTTTTCGGCGGATTGATTACATCAAAATGAATATTGAATCCATGGGCGAAAACTAACGCGTCGCCTTCTTCTAAGTTTGGTGCGATTTCATTCTCATAGAGCGCACCTTGGATCTCATCTGGAGCTAAAATCATGACTACTTCGGCTTTTTTAGCTGCGTCAGCTACTGACAATACATCAAACCCATCTTCACGAGCAGCCTCAGCGGATTTTCCTTCTCGCACACCGATCACGACTTGGTGACCCGTGTCACGTAGATTTTGTGCATGAGCGTGTCCTTGTGACCCATAACCCACTACAGCAATTGTTTTTCCTTCTAAAGCATCCTTCGCTACTGCATCATCATAATAAACTTTAACCATCATTTTTCCTCCAATTTATTAAACTATATTAATAGCAAAACAAGAAATTTATTTTGCGTTTAACCTCTGCTAAATCCAGTTACTCCTGTTCGGGCTAACTGCTTGATACCATACGGTCGAAGTACATCGATACAGGCATTGACCTTTTCCGTCGAGCCTGCGACCTGTACGACAATCGTTTTTAATCCTACATCCACGACATCTGCGCGAAACGGATCGATCATCGCTTGAATCTCTGAACGGATCGCAGCCGGCGCACTGACTTTGACCAATGCCAATTCTCTTTCTAAATGAGGCTCATCCGTTACATCAGAGACTTTCACAACATCGATTTGCTTATTTAGCTGCTTCGTTACTTGTTCCACGTCTGCTAAAGTGTCCGCTTGGATAATGATCGTCATGCGCGACTCTCCGTCTCTTTCCGTTCGACCGACAGAGACACTATCCATATTTACCTGTCTGCGGTTTAGCACGCTGGTGATGCGACTCAGTACTCCCGCCTGATCGTGAACCATCGCTGTGATCATTCGTCTCATCTAATCTACCCCCAACATCTGATCATTTGGCATACCCGCCGGAATCATAGGCAATACGTGCTCTTTCGTGCAAATCATCACCTCGATCAGCATAGGGCCAGGTGTCGCAAACGCTGCTTGCAATTCTTTTTCCAACGTATGTGGATCAGTAATTTTTTTACTGCCTATCCCGTAGGCTTCCGCCATCTTCATGAAATCCGGTTGCTCTTGAAAAACAGATTGCGAACGGCGTTCATTAAAGAATTTTTCTTGCCACTGACGAACCATTCCTAGGGATTGGTTGTTCATCAAAATGAATTTAATATCCAAGTTATTTTGATTCAAAATGGCGAATTCCTGATTGGTCATTTGAAAGCCGCCATCTCCGACAAAGACGACCACTGATTCCTCTGGTTTGCCAAATTTCGTCCCAATGCCAGCTGGGATTCCATACCCCATGGTCCCTAACCCGCCACTGGTGATTAATTGTTTTGGAAACTTGAATGGATAAAATTGCGCTACCCACATTTGATGCTGACCTACATCAGTCGCCACATAAGCTTGCCCTTCGGTGATCCGTCCAACAATCTCGATGACTTCTTGCGGCTTGATGACTTTCTCATCCCAGGTGTATTTCAATGGGTATTTTTCTTGCCGTGCCTTACACAGCATCCGCCACTCTTCGCATTCTGGCGCGTCACTCTCTGTCGACAGCATTTGACTTAGCGCGATCTTTGCATCACCGACGATCGGGATATCTGTTTTGATGATCTTTCCGATTTCTACTGGATCAACATCTATATGGGCAATTTTGGCATGAGGCGCGAATGCTTCAGATGAACAGGCCAGACGATCGTCAAACCGGCTGCCAATGTTGATCAGTAAATCGCATTCCATCATAGCCATATTTGCGGCATATGTTCCATGCATGCCGCCCATACCTAGAAAATTAGGATGATCATGCGGCAGTAGGCCTAGCCCTAACAAGGTGCTTACTGTCGGCAGCCGGTATTTTTCTACCAATTGTCGCAATTCGTTGCCGCCATCTGCCGCAACGACACCTCCCCCAACAAGAAGCAGCGGTTTTTTTGCTCGTTTCAATAACGTCATCAGCCGTTCGATTTGTAAAATAGAGGGTGTTGTCGTCGGCTGGTAACTCTCTAAATGAACGACCTTATTAATGGCTGGATTGGCTTTCAATGTCGTAATGTCTTTCGGCAAATCAATCAGCACTGGTCCTTTTCTTCCTGTCGTCGCAATATGAAAGGCTTCATTGATGATCCGGGGAAGCTCTTCAATGTCTCGAACCTGATAATTATTTTTGGTAATGGGAACGGTGATCCCCAACATATCCGCTTCTTGGAAGGCATCCTTTCCAATGCCGGGTGTGGTTACTTGACCTGTAATAACGACCAAAGGAACCGAATCGATCATCGCGTCTGCGATCCCCGTGACTACATTGGTCGCACCAGGTCCGCTGGTTACAATAACTACTCCAGGTTTGCCTGTCGCCTTCGCGTACCCCTCTGCGGCGTGCACGGCACCTTGCTCGTGCCGTGTAAGAATATTCGGAATCGATTCATCATAAAGGGAGTCATACAGCGGTAAAACGGACCCGCCAGGATACCCGAAAATCAATTCGACTCCTTGATTTTCCAAACACTTGATCAATAGATCTGCGCCGCTATACAGCTCTTCCGCGTCTGCTTTTTGCTTCATTTCTTCCATCACGATCCCCCTATTCCTCTGGTAGTTTCATGACTCCGCCAGTGTGCGCGGAAGTCACCATCGCTGAGTAACGAGCCAACCAGCCTTTTTTGACTTTTGGTTGGAATTTTACTAATTGCTCTCTTCGTTTTGCTAATTCTTCTTCTGAAACAGCGACGTTCAATGTACGATCTGTCAAATCAATCGTAATCTCATCTCCATCTTGAACCAGAGCGATGGGTCCGCCGGCTGCTGCCTCTGGTGAAATATGTCCGACAGCGATGCCCCGCGTTGCTCCAGAAAAACGTCCGTCTGTGATCAGCGCAACGTCTTTTCCTAATCCGCGGCCGACGATACTAGATGTTGGTGCCAACATTTCGGGCATTCCCGGACCGCCTTTTGGTCCTTCGTATCGGATAACAACGACATGTCCTTTTGTGACAGTGTGATCATCGATGGCAGCCACTGCTTCATCATGAGAACTAAAGCAGATCGCTGTTCCTTTAAAGACAGTGATACTCGGGTCTACCCCGCCCACTTTGATCACGCTGCCTTCAGGTGCGATATTCCCGTATAAGATCGACAGGCCGCCAACCGCACTATAAGGTGCCGTCTTCGGATGAATCACTTCTTCGTTCTTGATTTTCGCTGAAGCGACATTCTCACGTAACGTTTTGCCGGTAACGGTGATCCTGTCTGAATGGATCGCTCCGTCGATAGAGACCAGTTCGTTGATGATCGCTGGAACCCCGCCGGCTTCATGAACGTCGTGCATCGAATAGCTGGAGGACGGCGCAATTTTTGAAAGATAAGGAACTCTTTTGGCAATCTCATTAATATCAGACTGATCGTAATCAATCTCGGCTTCATTGGCGATAGCTAAGGTATGAAGAACAGTATTCGTTGAACCGCCCATCGCCATATCCAATGCGAAGGCGTCGTCAATCGCTTCTTTCGTGACGATGTCTCTTGGCTTAATCTGTTTCTTCACAAGATTCATCAAGTGCTTGGCAGATTCTCTTACCAGCTCCCGGCGTTCATCTGAAACCGCCAAGATCGTACCATTTCCAGGTAATGCAAGACCCAATATTTCCAATAGACAGTTCATGGAGTTCGCCGTAAACATCCCAGCACAGGAACCACAGGTCGGGCAGGCATTTTGTTCCATGAATAGGAAATCCTCTTTGGTCATTTTACCTTCTTTGAACGTTCCTACCGCTTCAAACATCGAGGATAACGTTGTTTGGTGTCCCAATGGATCGATTCCCGCCTTCATTGGCCCGCCAGAACAAAAGATCGAAGGGACGTCCGTCCGGACAGCGGCCATAATCATTCCCGGCGTAATCTTGTCACAATTCGGAATATAAAACACGCCGTCAAACCAATGAGCATTGATCACTGTCTCTGCTGCATCAGCGATCAATTCGCGACTCGGTAGGGAGTAACGCATCCCAATATGTCCCATCGCGATGCCGTCATCGACACCGATCGTATTGAATTCGAAGGGAATCCCGCCGGCTTCACGAATCGCTTCTTTTGCCACATCTGCCAGTTCGCGCAGGTGAACATGTCCAGGAACGATATCGATGTATGAATTACAAATCGCAATAAACGGTTTATCCATATCGTGAATATTCTTTACTTGGCCAGTCGCATACAATAAGCTTCTAGCCGGTGCTGCATCAATTCCTTTTTTAATCTGATCACTTCTCATAGTCACATCTCCCCTGCCATCAAAAAAAGAGCATCCCATCAATAAAATGGGATGCTCTTGCAAGAATCCCATTTGTAACGCAAACAGGACTCAAACGAACGGTTCATACTCTCCCGCGTTCTAAGTCCTCAACTCAATAATTAATAAGACGATGCCATCGAAATTATTGTATTTACTCTTGCGCATAAAAATCGGCTCCTCGTTTTTCTAATAATATCTTAATCATTTTTTTATACTATACAGTTCATAAGATTAAAAGTCAATGAATTTTCAGAATATTTTCTAATTAAATTGTTTTAGGGTTTTAACCTGGATACTTTTCATTTGTAAAGCCAAACCCATTTAAAGTTTACAAATGAAAAGTCATTGTTCCTTTGACTTTACAAACGAAAAGCCCGACACGAGGTGTCGAGCTTAAGCGGCGAATTGACTATCATAAAGAGCGGCATAAAAATCGCCTTTTTCCATTAAACTGCGATGACTGCCTTGTTCAATGATCGCCCCGTCTTTCATGACTAAAATCAAATCCGCGTTTTTGATGGTCGACAAACGGTGGGCAATGACGAAGCTTGTTCGCTCTGCCGTTAACTGATCCATAGCCTGCTGAATCATCCCTTCTGTCCGTGTATCGACACTTGATGTCGCTTCGTCCAGAATCAGTAATTGCGGATCGGCTAAAATGGCCCGTGCAATCGTCAGCAGCTGTTGCTGTCCTTGGGAAATCTGACTGCCGTCTGAAGAAATGATGGTGTCATACCCGTTAGGCAACGTACGAATAAAATGGTGGCATTGAGCATCTTTCGCCGCCTGGACCACCTCTTGTCTGGTGGCATCAGGATTGCCGTATGCAATATTATTTGCCACAGTTCCTTCAAACAGCCAAGTATCCTGCAGCACCATTCCGAATTTTTGTCGAATGGCCGCTCGTGAAAAATGACTGACGTCTTTTCCATCAACTTCGATCTGACCGCCGGTTAATTCGTAAAAACGCATCAACAAGTTGATCATCGTTGTTTTTCCAGCGCCGGTCGGTCCTACGATAGCGACCATCTGCTTCGGCTTCACTTTGAAATTCACATCTTCCATGAGCAAACGGTCCGAAGAATACCCAAAGGAAACATGCTTGAAGTTTACTTCACCCCGCAGCGTTTCTGGAACAGGAATGTGGATCGCGTCTTCCTTTTCTTCCTCTTGATCTAAAATCTCAAAGATTCGCTCCAGTGCAGCAAATGCACTTTGCAAACTGTTGATCACATAAGAAACCTGCGTGATTGGTTCTGAGACCTGATTGACGTATTGTAAATAGGCCTGGACCAAACCAATCGATAATTGGCCGTTGATCACCATGATACCGCCAACGACCGCACTCGTCACAAAGCCTAGCTGGTTGATCAGCCGAATCAAAGGATTGATCGCGAAGCTGACGAACTGTGCTTTTTTGAAGGCTTGGAATTGCGCTTCGTTCAATGCATCCAAATCTTCCATCGTTTCTTTTTGTCGATTGTAAGACTTGATCAGCAAGTTTCCTGAGTAATCCTCTTCGGCTTTCGTTCCCACCGCTCCTAAAGCAACTTGATTCTCTGAAAAATATTCTTGGTTTTTATGAGCCAGACGGTTTGTCAAAAAGAGACTGATCAGTAGAATGATCACTATCCCCAAGGTAAGCAGCGGGCTTAAATAAATCATCAAGCCTAAACCAATCACGATCGACAGGACAGCGGAGATCATTTGCATCAACCCTACTTGCAGAACCTCAGATACTTTGTCTAAATCAAGTGTCGCTCGTGTCAACACATCCCCCGTTTTATACTGATCAAAGAAATTCATCGGCAAGCGGTTAAGCTTTTCCGTTAACAGCTTTCTCAGTCGCAGTGTTAACGTTTCAGCCACACTTGCCATAGTGTATTCTTGCAGCAATGAAAACAAGGAGACGCCTAGCCATGACAAAAAGAGCAGTGCCACTGGACGGACCAGTGCATTAAATAAGCTCTCGACTGTTACCTGACCTGTTTGGATCAAGGAGATGATCGCATCCAATCCCTGACCTAAAATCAGCGGAGTGATCGCCATCAAAGCCGCGAAAAAAACTGCCGAAGAAACAATTATGACAAATCGACCTTTTTGTTCCATCAAGAGCTTCAACAGACGAATGCTGGTCTTTTTAAGCTCTTTTGGTGTTTCAGTTACCACTTCTTTTTCCTCAACTTGCTTGATGCTCATGCTTTTTCTCCTCCATTCCTTGAGATTTGGCAAATTCTTGATACACGCCGCAGGTTGTCAGCAGCTCTTCATGGGTGCCTTTCCCCACGATTCGTCCTTCTTCTAAAACAATGATCTGATCCGCATCTTTAATCGTTGAAAGACGCTGCGCAACGATCACGATCGCCGCCTCGGACAAATACGTTTTCAAGGCCTTCCGTAATTTCGCGTCTGTTTGATAATCCAGTGCTGAGAAACTATCGTCAAAGAAATAAAGATCTGCTGGCTTGATCAAGGCTCTGGCAATACTCAACCGTTGCTTTTGTCCCCCAGAGAAATTATTCCCCTTTTGAGCGACAAACGCATCATATTGTCCATCTAACTGATGAATAAAGTCTTCTGCCTGAGCAGCTTTTGCAGCCGCCTGCATTTCTTTTTCAGTTGCCTCAGGATTTCCAAAGAGGAAATTGTCCCTGACCGTGCCGCTAAATAAAAATGCTTTCTGCGGGACATAGCTGATTCGATCTCTGAGGGCTTCTTGTGTCACCCCTTGAATCGGTTCATCCAAGAAACGAATCTCACCCTTGGTCGTATCTCGTAGACGTAAAAGGGCTTTTGCAATCGTACTTTTACCTGATCCTGTTCCCCCGACAATCGCCGTCACCCCTTTTGGAATGTCAAACGTGATGTCGGATAAGACGGCTTCTTCCGCACCGCTATACGTGAAATCAACGTGATCGAAAACAGCAATCGGCGTATCCGTTACTCTAGCAAACGAGGTCTTCGGACCATCGACGATTTCTTCTTCTTTATCCAAAACTTCACCGATACGCTCCAAAGAAGCCAACGCCTTCGGGATCATTACGATCACCATCGCTGCCATCGTCAAGAACCATAAGCTCAAGATCGTATACTCACTGATCGCAGTCAGACTGCCGATCGGTACATTTCCTTGAACAACTAATAATCCGCCAAATGCTAAGACAGCAGTCATTCCTAAGCCCATGACTAAGTTCACTGTCGGATTCAAAACAGCAAATAATTTATTGACACGGATCATAACATCAGAATAGTTAAAGAATGTTTTGTCTGTACGTTCTTTTTCAAAATCCGTTTTATTGAATGCGCGAATCACTCGCACACCTGTATAAAATTCTCTTAGAATCTGCATCATCTTGTCCATCCGCTGCTGCATCACATCTGCAAGAGGAACAGCCTTCTTGATAACGATAAACGAAACGATCGAAAATAAAACGATCGATGCGATCGGTATCCAGACAAAGCGCCACGAGATCATTCCTGTCAAAACAATCGACGCCAAGCAGATCAACGGCGCAGGAATAATCATTTGGAAGACCATCATTAAAATTTGTTGAATATTTGTAATGTCACTGGTTGTTCGAGCAAGTAACGTGGGGGTCCCGAATTCATCCATTTCAGCCATGGACAACTGCTGTGTTTTGCTGACTAGCTGCTTCCGCAGAAAATAGCCGAAGCGTCCAGCCAAAATCGCTGAATAATAACTTGCGATAATCGACACGATCCCCGTCAACACAGCGATCCCCAGCATCAATCCGCCATTTCGCCAAATCGCTCCTTGATCTTGCGTTAAAATACCTTCATCAATAATTTCAGCAACATAGTAAGGAATCATAAGTGTTCCAACCGCCTGCACGATCATTAAGATGAAGGTGCCCAAGAACATCGTTTGATACTCTTTGAAAAAGATTTTGAATAGTTTCATCTTTTTTTCCCTCCTTCTCCTATGTTAGAATAAAGTGCAACGTAACGTCACAGTCAAGCAAGAAATGAGGATTTCTATGAAAAAATATTTAACGATCAGTGAACTAGCAAAATACGCAGGCATCAGTCGACGAACGCTGATTTATTACGATCAGATCCATCTTTTCAAACCAGTAAAAATTGGCGAAAATGGGTATCGTTATTACAGCATTGATCAGTATTTTGAATTAGACGTCATTCTCTTATTAAAAAACCTCGATGTTTCATTAGAGGAGATTCATGCCTTTTTGAAGAATCGAAACGTGGATTATGTTTTAGATGGATTCATGCGGCAAAAACAAAAAGTCGACGAACAAATCAACAAGTTAAAGGGCATTCGCGGAACTCTAGACAGCTATATCGAACGGTATACGACGTTAAAAAACTTTGACTTGGAGTCTATCACTTGTTCCTACCGTGAAGCAGAGTCCTTTGTTATTTCTGATACTATTGAAAATTTCGATGATATTGATTCCTTTCAAGTATATGGACGGTTTTATTCCTACGTAGAGAGCAGCGATCTGTTTAGCGGTTACCCCATCGGCTTTTTAGTCGACGGTGCGGCGTTCTACGAAGAGAACTTTCATGATGCGCCGTATCGTGCCCTCGTGAAAATCCCTGAAGACCGAATACACCTATATGATGAACATCGCGTCATCAAACGCCCCGCTGGTGAGTATGTTTCTGGTTTTATCAAAGATGAGATTCATTATATCAATACCTTTAATAATCGTTTTAAAAACTATTTAAAGGAACATCACTTGATTTTAAATGGAGATATCTGGGAATTACTCTGGCAAGATGAAGCCACATCGGAGCATCCTGAGGATCAGGTATTTGAAGTATTGATTCCAGTGACAAAAAAGATTGAATAGAATTTATAGACCAAACAAATGATACGAAATACTGTAAAACAAAACACCTTGACACCCTGTGTTTTAAAATGATAGGATGAAATGAAAACTAACGAAGGGAGAGAGCGCAATGATTAAGACTAACCAAGTAAACAACCTACAAATGATTGATCTAGCTGTGTCGTTTTACTCGAATAGAGGGACTTTTTCAACCGACTCTCTGCTTATTCGTAAATAAAGCGTATTTAGCAAACTGTCAATCATTCGGTTGACAGTTTTTTTGTATGGATTTTAATAAATAATCGACGGAGGTGCTTCCTATGAGTGGAATAAGAAAGGATACCAAGAAGAATAAACTAAACCAGAGGAACAATTCGATTCCTCTATGAGAGGATTAATAGTGAAAATAATAAAAGGAAAATACACCTCTGCTACTGTATACACAGAGGCACTGACAGAAAGTACAAGAGGGCAACTTATGACTCTTTGTAATCAACCCTTTACACAAGACCAAAAGATTCGAGTGATGCCGGACACCCACAGCGGCGCGAGCTGTGTCATTGGAATGACGATGACGGTAACGGATAAAGTAGCTCCTAGCTTGGTGGGGGTCGACATTGGCTGCGGCGTCCATGTGACAAAAATCAAAAAAGGGATCAAACAAAATTTTGATAAACTCGATCGGGTCATTCGAAATCGGATTCCCAGCGGCCATCACTCCCACAGCAAACCCCAATATGCTTTCAATTTGGAGCACGTGCTTGCACCTGTCCATCGGGGTGCTGCATTGCGAAGTATCGGAACATTAGGCGGTGGCAATCATTTTATCGAGGTCAACGAAGGCAAGGACGGGATATATCTGGTCATTCACAGTGGCAGTCGAATTTTAGGAAAAGAAATTGCAGACTATCACCAAGAGATCGCCTATCAAAAGCTCACTGACGCACGCCAAGAGATACACGCACAACTAAAAGCTGCCGGCACTAGTCTAGAGAAGCAATCCCTCGCCGATGTACTGAATGAATTGGAGATTCCTTACGAATTTTCTTTCATTGCAGAAAATGATTTGGCAAACTATTTAGCAGATATGAAGGTCGCGCAACAATACGCTGCCTTCAATCGACAAACCATGGCGCTGACGATTTTAAAAGCAATGAAATGGGAAAAGCAGATCATTGAGAGCTTTGACAGTCCCCATAACTACATTGATACCGATCAGATGATCTTGCGCAAGGGAGCCGCTTCGGCTAGAAAGAATGAAAAAATGATCGTTCCATTAAACATGAAAGACGGCTCCCTCCTTGGGGTCGGCAAAGGCAATCCAGAATGGAATCAGTCTGGTCCTCATGGTGCTGGTCGCATGATGAGCCGGACACAAGCTAGAGCTTCGATCAATCTGGAGAATTACCAGCACATGATGCGGCACGTTTGGACGACTTCTGTGTCAAAAAAGACCTTAGACGAGGCGCCCAAAGCCTATAAATCTAAAAAACAGCTCCTCACGCATTTAGATGAAACAATGGAAATACATGAAGTGATTCGTCCATTGTATAACTTCAAAGGATAATCTCCTCTATAGAAACGGCGTTTTCTCTATTTAAGAGAGAAGCGCCGTTTTTGTGATCATCCTCCCCTTCTGTTCACTCAAGCAGCTTCCAAGATGAAACAGACAAATTTCCTATTCTGGACAACAAAAAAAAGACTCAACATTTCTGCTAAGTCTTTCGCTAGGGCGAACGATGGGAATCGAACCCACGAGTGCCGGAGCCACAATCCGGTGCGTTAACCACTTCGCCACGATCGCCATTACCCTATTTAATTTCAAATAAAAAACTAAGATGAAATAACATCTTAGCTCTTTATACCGGCGGCCGGGGTCGAACCGGCACGCCCGTGAGGGCACTGGATTTTGAGTCCAGCGCGTCTGCCAATTCCGCCACGCCGGCATGTCAATAAATATTCTAGTACTAAGGCGGTAACCGGATTTGAACCGGTGATGAAGGTTTTGCAGACCTCTGCCTTACCACTTGGCTATACCGCCATTATACTATTGTTTTCCCCTTAGAACAAGTATTTTTCAAGAGAGTTTCCTGAAACTTTTCTAAGAAAACTGGGGTAGCTGGATTCGAACCAACGCATGAGGGAGTCAAAGTCCCTTGCCTTACCGCTTGGCTATACCCCAATAATTACAAGGGCGAACGATGGGAATCGAACCCACGAATGCCGGAGCCACAATCCGGTGCGTTAACCACTTCGCCACGATCGCCATATTAATAAAAGAACAGGGGCAGCAGGAATTGAACCCACACTAACGGTTTTGGAGACCGCTGTTCTACCTTTAAACTATGCCCCTGAAACAAATGGAGGAGAGTGGATTCGAACCACTGAACCCTAAGGAACGGATTTACAGTCCGTCGCGTTTAGCCACTTCGCTACTCCTCCATGGTGGCGCGGGACAGAATCGAACTGCCGACACACGGAGCTTCAATCCGTTGCTCTACCAACTGAGCTACCGCGCCATATATAAATAGTTTAAAGTTTTTAATTAAACAAAACGGTCCCGACGGGATTTGAACCCGCGATCTCCTGCGTGACAGGCAGGCATGTTAACCCCTACACCACGGAACCGAATGGGGGTTAACGGGTTCGAACCGCTGACCCTCTGCTTGTAAGGCAGATGCTCTCCCAGCTGAGCTAAACCCCCATGGTATTTAATTAAATGACCCGTACGGGAATCGAACCCGTGTTACCGCCGTGAAAGGGCGGTGTCTTAACCGCTTGACCAACGGGCCAGTAAAAAAGATATTACGGAGAGTAAGGGATTCGAACCCTTGAGACAGGAATACCCGCCTACATGATTTCCAATCATGCTCCTTCGGCCACTCGGACAACTCTCCAAGATAGGAGCACAAAGGCCCAATACTCTTATTTCTCTTATGAGAAACTCCGGCAGTAGGACTCGAACCTACGACATCATGATTAACAGTCATGCGCTACTACCAACTGAGCTATGCCGGAATAACAACGCGTGGCGACGTCCTAATCTCACAAGGGGCAACCCCTCACTACAATCGGCGCTAAGAAGCTTAACTTCTGTGTTCGACATGGGAACAGGTGTATCCTTCCCGCTATCGCCACCACACTATGCTTTATCTGAGTAAACGTCGTTCACTCAAAACTGGATCAGAAACGGTTAAACTACCGTGAATCAATTTTTTTGGTTAAGTCCTCGATCGATTAGTATCAGTCCGCTCCGTACATCACTGCACTTCCACTCCTGACCTATCTACCTGATCATCTCTCAGGGATCTTACTTTCTTAAAGAAATGGGAAATCTCATCTTGAGGTGGGCTTCACACTTAGATGCTTTCAGCGTTTATCCCTTCCCTACATAGCTACCCAGCGATGCCTCTGGCGAGACAACTGGTACACCAGCGGTAAGTCCATCCCGGTCCTCTCGTACTAAGGACAGATCCTCTCAAATTTCCAACGCCCGCGACGGATAGGGACCGAACTGTCTCACGACGTTCTGAACCCAGCTCGCGTGCCGCTTTAATGGGCGAACAGCCCAACCCTTGGGACCGACTACAGCCCCAGGATGCGACGAGCCGACATCGAGGTGCCAAACCTCCCCGTCGATGTGGACTCTTGGGGGAGATAAGCCTGTTATCCCCAGGGTAGCTTTTATCCGTTGAGCGATGGCCCTTCCATGCGGAACCACCGGATCACTAAGCCCGACTTTCGTCCCTGCTCGACTTGTAGGTCTCGCAGTCAAGCTCCCTTGTGCCTTTACACTCTGCGAATGATTTCCAACCATTCTGAGGGAACCTTTGGGCGCCTCCGTTACTCTTTAGGAGGCGACCGCCCCAGTCAAACTGCCCATCTGACACTGTCTCCCACCACGATTAGTGGTGCGGGTTAGAGTGGTCATAACACAGGGGTAGTATCCCACCAGCGCCTCTGTCGAAACTAGCGTCCCGACTTCTACGGCTCCTACCTATCCTGTACATGTGGTACAAACACTCAATATCAAACTGCAGTAAAGCTCCATGGGGTCTTTCCGTCCTGTCGCGGGTAACCTGCATCTTCACAGGTACTAAAATTTCACCGAGTCTCTCGTTGAGACAGTGCCCAAATCGTTACGCCTTTCGTGCGGGTCGGAACTTACCCGACAAGGAATTTCGCTACCTTAGGACCGTTATAGTTACGGCCGCCGTTTACTGGGGCTTCAATTCGTACCTTCGCTTACGCTAAGCACTCCTCTTAACCTTCCAGCACCGGGCAGGCGTCAGCCCCTATACGTCATCTTTCGATTTTGCAGAGACCTGTGTTTTTGATAAACAGTCGCTTGGGCCTATTCACTGCGGCTGATCGTTAGATCAGCACCCCTTCTCCCGAAGTTACGGGGTCATTTTGCCGAGTTCCTTAACGAGAGTTCTCTCGCTCACCTTAGGATTCTCTCCTCGACTACCTGTGTCGGTTTGCGGTACGGGCCATTGTTTTCTTACTAGAAGCTTTTCTCGGCAGTGTGACATCGGGAACTTCGGTACTTATATTTCCCTCCCCATCACAACTTGTCCTTAGAGACGTAAGCATTTGACTCACATCAAGACTTGTTGCTTGGACAGACATTTCCAATCGTCTGATTCCTTAGCCTCCTGCGTCCCTCCATTGCTCAAACAAAAACAACGGGTACAGGAATATCAACCTGTTATCCATCGCCTACGCCTTTCGGCCTCGGCTTAGGTCCCGACTAACCCTGGGCGGACGAGCCTTCCCCAGGAAACCTTAGTCATTCGGTGGACAGGATTCTCACCTGTCTTTCGCTACTCATACCGGCATTCTCACTTCTAAGCGCTCCAGTAGTCCTCACGATCTACCTTCAACGCCCTTAGAACGCTCTCCTACCAACACACCTCATGGTGTGCTCCACAGCTTCGGTAAACTATTTAGCCCCGGTACATTTTCGGCGCAGGGTCACTCGACTAGTGAGCTATTACGCACTCTTTAAATGGTGGCTGCTTCTAAGCCAACATCCTAGTTGTCTGTGCAACCCCACATCCTTTTCCACTTAATAGTTATTTGGGGACCTTAGCTGGTGGTCTGGGCTGTTTCCCTTTCGACTATGGATCTTATCACTCACAGTCTGACTCCCAGAGATGAATGGATGGCATTCGGAGTTTATCTGAATTCGGTAACCCGAGATGGGCCCCTAGTCCAAACAGTGCTCTACCTCCATCATTCTTACTCTGAGGCTAGCCCTAAAGCTATTTCGGAGAGAACCAGCTATCTCCAAGTTCGTTTGGAATTTCTCCGCTACCCACACCTCATCCCCGCACTTTTCAACGTACGTGGGTTCGGTCCTCCAGTGCGTTTTACCGCACCTTCAACCTGGACATGGGTAGATCACATGGTTTCGGGTCTACGACCACTTACTCATTCGCCCTATTCAGACTCGCTTTCGCTGCGGCTCCGTCTTTCCAACTTAACCTCGCAAGTAATCGTAACTCGCCGGTTCATTCTACAAAAGGCACGCTATCACCCATTAACGGGCTCTAACTTGTTGTAGGCACACGGTTTCAGGATCTATTTCACTCCCCTTCCGGGGTGCTTTTCACCTTTCCCTCACGGTACTGGTTCACTATCGGTCACTAGGGAGTATTTAGCCTTGGGAGATGGTCCTCCCGGATTCCGACGGAATTCCTCGTGTTCCGCCGTACTCAGGATCCTCCTAGGTGCCAGTCAAATTTTGTCTACGGGGCTTTTACCCTTTCTAGCAGACCTTTCCAGGTCCTTCGACTATCTCACTGAACTACCATATTGGAGTCCTACAACCCCAAGAGGCAAGCCTCTTGGTTTGGGCTTTTCCCGTTTCGCTCGCCGCTACTCAGGGAATCGATTTTTCTTTCTCTTCCTGCAGGTACTTAGATGTTTCAGTTCTCTGCGTCTACCTCTATTCAGCTATGTATTCACTGAAAAGTAACATCCTATAAAAGATGCTGGGTTTCCCCATTCGGAAATCTCCGGATCAAAGCTTACTTACAGCTCCCCGAAGCATATCGGTGTTAGTCCCGTCCTTCATCGGCTCCTAGTGCCAAGGCATCCACCGTGCGCCCTTATTCACTTAACCTTATCTTGACTTGCGTCAAGGGTCTTACTAATTTCCATGAGCGATCATGTTCCTTAGTAATAAATAAGCAATTGAACTTATTAAAAAACTCATTCAACGCGGTGTTCTCGGTTTGTTTAACATTTTGTTTCTGTATCCAGTTTTCAATGAACGATTTGAGAGTAGACCTCTCAAAACTGAACGAATAAAAGCAAGCCTGTGTAGTTTCCGTAACGTTCATCTAAGATGAACTATTTCCTTAGAAAGGAGGTGATCCAGCCGCACCTTCCGATACGGCTACCTTGTTACGACTTCACCCCAATCATCTATCCCACCTTAGGCGGCTGGCTCCAAAAGGTTACCTCACCGACTTCGGGTGTTACAAACTCTCGTGGTGTGACGGGCGGTGTGTACAAGGCCCGGGAACGTATTCACCGCGGCGTGCTGATCCGCGATTACTAGCGATTCCGGCTTCATGTAGGCGAGTTGCAGCCTACAATCCGAACTGAGAGAAGCTTTAAGAGATTAGCTTAGCCTCGCGACTTCGCGACTCGTTGTACTTCCCATTGTAGCACGTGTGTAGCCCAGGTCATAAGGGGCATGATGATTTGACGTCATCCCCACCTTCCTCCGGTTTGTCACCGGCAGTCTCGCTAGAGTGCCCAACTAAATGATGGCAACTAACAATAAGGGTTGCGCTCGTTGCGGGACTTAACCCAACATCTCACGACACGAGCTGACGACAACCATGCACCACCTGTCACTTTGCCCCCGAAGGGGAAGCTCTATCTCTAGAGTGGTCAAAGGATGTCAAGACCTGGTAAGGTTCTTCGCGTTGCTTCGAATTAAACCACATGCTCCACCGCTTGTGCGGGCCCCCGTCAATTCCTTTGAGTTTCAACCTTGCGGTCGTACTCCCCAGGCGGAGTGCTTAATGCGTTAGCTGCAGCACTGAAGGGCGGAAACCCTCCAACACTTAGCACTCATCGTTTACGGCGTGGACTACCAGGGTATCTAATCCTGTTTGCTCCCCACGCTTTCGAGCCTCAGCGTCAGTTACAGACCAGAGAGCCGCCTTCGCCACTGGTGTTCCTCCATATATCTACGCATTTCACCGCTACACATGGAATTCCACTCTCCTCTTCTGCACTCAAGTTTCCCAGTTTCCAATGACCCTCCCCGGTTGAGCCGGGGGCTTTCACATCAGACTTAAGAAACCGCCTGCGCTCGCTTTACGCCCAATAAATCCGGACAACGCTTGCCACCTACGTATTACCGCGGCTGCTGGCACGTAGTTAGCCGTGGCTTTCTGGTTAGATACCGTCAAGGGATGAACATTTTACTCTCATCCTTGTTCTTCTCTAACAACAGAGTTTTACGATCCGAAAACCTTCTTCACTCACGCGGCGTTGCTCGGTCAGACTTTCGTCCATTGCCGAAGATTCCCTACTGCTGCCTCCCGTAGGAGTTTGGGCCGTGTCTCAGTCCCAATGTGGCCGATCACCCTCTCAGGTCGGCTATGCATCGTTGCCTTGGTGAGCCGTTACCTCACCAACTAGCTAATGCACCGCGGGTCCATCCATCAGTGACGCAAAAGCGCCTTTCAAATAGAAACCATGCGGTTTCTATTGTTATACGGTATTAGCACCTGTTTCCAAGTGTTATCCCCTTCTGATGGGCAGGTTACCCACGTGTTACTCACCCGTTCGCCACTCCTTTTCTTTCGGTGGAGCAAGCTCCGGTGAAAGAAAAAGCGTTCGACTTGCATGTATTAGGCACGCCGCCAGCGTTCGTCCTGAGCCAGGATCAAACTCTCATATAAAGTGTTTGAAACAATCTTGCGATTGTTAAGCTCAATTTAATAATTGACTTGCTAGCATATTGCTTGCTATGTTGTTTGCTTCTATAGAATAGAAGCGCCCTACACATTTGGTTTGTTTTATTCGTTCAGTTTTCAAAGGTCTACGTTGTTTGTCGCTTTGTTTCAGCAACTTTTATATCATATCAGGTTTTTATTTAAAAGTCAACAACTTTTATTTAAAAACTTTTTGATAAAAAAACAAATTTGCTTCGCGTTTCGTTCAAGCGACTTTATAAAAATACCACAAGATTTCCCATCCGTCAACAATTATTTCTAACTTTTTTCGAGATGTTTTTATCTCTTGGGAACATTTAATAATATAGCAATCTTCAACCATTAATGCAACTATTTTTTGTGATTTTTTTCAATCTTTTTTATTTTTCGAACGTTCATTTGAAACTCCAAAATAACGTTCGATTTTAAAACAAAAATAACGCTATCTTATCTTGAATTCCTTTGCAACTTTCGCATAAAAAAACAGCCAAGTATTACTCGGCTGTTTTTTCTTCCATCATTGGGATAAAAATTCTAAAAATAGTTCCCTTACCAACTGAACTTTCGACACTGATACTTCCTTTGTAGCTCTCTAAAAGTTTATGGGCGATTGACAGTCCCAGGCCATTCCCGCCTTTGGTCCGCGCGCGTGCTTTATCGACACGGTAAAAACGGTTAAAGACTTTATCAATGTCCTCGTCAGGAATTCCTTCACCGAAATCTTGTATCGCGATTTCAAACTTGTTTAGAGTAGATGAAACAGAAAGATGAACTTCTTTTCGATCTGTGGAGTATTTTACAGCGTTGTCTAGAATAATAATCATGATTTGCTCCAAATGATTGCGGTAAATCTTGAGGATCTTCTCACCATCTAGATCGTCGTCCAAGGTAAATGTAAATTCAGGATACAGTAATTTGAAGTTATTGAATACTTGGTTCGTCACTTCTTTTGCTTTCGACGTTTCGTTTCCATAATAGACATCGACTTGTTCTGCCCGAGACAGGTCAAGCATCTCCTGCACAAGACTCTTCATACGAACCAGTTCTTGTAAGCTGGCTTGGATCGATTCATCCAAAATTTCCGGATCGTCTTTGCCCCAGCGATTCAGCATATTCAAATGGCCTTCGATGACTGCCACAGGTGTCCTCAATTCATGAGAGACATCCTCAACAAATTGTTCCTGCTGCTCGATGTACATGCGGATGCGATCAATCACATCGTTGAAAATCACCGCCAGATCAGATAACTCATCATTGGTTGTAATTTCAGGCACATGCACCTCGGCTTGAGGGTCTTGTCGAATGATTTCCATGGTGTCTCGTAAAATCTTCACAGGTTTTAAGAAATAGGAAGATAACAGGAACCCTAAAAAGCTGCTCAACAATAGCGAAACGATCTCCAGGACGATCAGCGTCAGCAGCAGTTTGCTGCGCATCTCGTAAAAATCAGACAGCTCATAAAAGACTTGAGCATAACCAATCTTTTCCCGAGTCTTTTTAGAATAAATCGGCTCTACAGATAAAAAGCCGTTCTTTTCATCCACGGTAACGATCGTAGGCGCTTTGTGCTTCGTTTGAACTAAGGGCTGGTAATCCTTTTGTGTTTTAAAGATCAGTTTCTTATCTAAATTGTAGATATCCAGAGATAATTGACGCTGACCGAGTTCAGAAATAAAGTCATCAATGCGCATCATGTTGCCTTCTAATGTCATGTTTTGATCGTACATCGCATTGTCTTGCGCGTCTGTTTCCGTCAATGTCCGATACGTATTGACAAGTGTCAGCTCTTCATCCGCATTTGCCAGACGAGAAGTCACTTCAGAGATCGTTCGCTCGACGTTTGTTCTTTCTTTAGTGACGATCAAATTCACGGAGGATTTATACGTGATCACAGCGAAGATCGTAAAAACGACGAATATAAAGAAAGAACTTGTAAAGGCCCACTTGATGGTGAGTGAGGGCCCCTTCAGTTCTCTTTGTTTCTTGATAAATTTTCTCATGAGCGCATAACGTAACCAGTACCACGGACGGTTTGAATATAGCTGTCTTCGCCTGGTACATCAATTTTATTCCGCAAGTAACGAATGTATACATCCACTACGTTGGTTTCTACTTCTGTTTCGTAACCCCAAACTTTGTTAAGTAAAACATCCCGGGCAAGAACAACGTTGACATTTTCCATAAGCGTCAATAGCAATTCGTATTCACGTTTGGTCAATTCAATGATTTCATTTCCGCGACGTACGACACGATTTTCTTTTTCGATCGTTAAGTCACGATAAGTGATCGTCGTTTGTTTAGCAACATTCTTATCGCCTTCGATATCAATTCGACGAAGCAACGCACGTAAACGCGCCAATAATTCTTCGATCGCAAAAGGTTTGACGATATAGTCGTCGGCACCGTGATCTAATCCAGAAACGCGGTCGATCACAGAGTCACGGGCTGTCATCATGATGATCGGTGTGTTTTTCACCTGACGAACACGGCGGCAAACTTCCAGACCATTCAATTCAGGAAGCATCAAGTCAAGTAAGATTGCATCCCAGTCACTTTCTAAAGCGGCTTCGAGTCCTGTTCTACCATTATAATGAACTTCTGTATCATAGCCTTCGTGTTTCAATTCTAGTTCGACAAAACGAGCTAGATTTTTCTCATCTTCAATGATCAGAATATTACTCATTTTTTTAGTTCCTTTCCAAGTTGAATTTCATTAAACCTCTATTATTATAGGGCTAAACCTGTCAAAAAGCTATAGCTAGTTATCACTAAATGTTATAAATAACTTTTGCTATTCTTCGTGGTACCAACTATAGTGATAAATTCCTTCTTTATCCATCCGTTCATAGGTGTGGGCACCGAAGTAATCCCGTTGTGCTTGGATCAAGTTTGCTGGCAACCGTTCCGCACGGTAAGAATCATAATACGTAATAGCAGATGAGAATGTTGGTACAGGGACCCCTGCTTGTACAGCGATCGCCACAACTTCACGAACGGCTTGTTGGTATTTTTCAGTGATTTCTTTAAAGTAGTCATCTAGCATCAAGTTCGCAAGATCGGCATCTTTGTCGTAAGCATCTGTAATCTTTTGCAAGAAACGTGCACGAATGATACAGCCGGCACGCCAGATTTTCGCGATATCGCCGAATGGCAAGTCCCAGTCGTATTCTTTTGATGCAACACGTAATTGAGAGAACCCTTGCGCATAGCTCATGATTTTACTGAAATACAAGGCTTCACGGATTTTTTCGATTAATTCTTTCTTATCGCCTTCGTATTTATAAGGAGCTGGTCCAGAAAGAACTTTGCTGGCTTCGACACGTTCTTCTTTATAGGCAGAAATGAAACGAGCAAAAACAGATTCCGTAATCAATGGCAGCGGCACACCTAAATCTAAGGCGCTTTGTGATGTCCATTTACCGGTACCTTTATTTCCTGCAGCATCTTTGATCATATCAACGATCGGCTCGTCTGATCCTTCATCGTCTTTGCGCGTCAAAATGTCCGCAGTGATCTCGATCAGATAGCTGTCTAATTCGCCTTTGTTCCATTCTGAGAAGACTTCTGCCATCTCGTCAACAGAAAGACCTAGCAAATGTTTCATCAAATCATAGGATTCAGCGATCAATTGCATATCCCCGTATTCGATACCGTTGTGCACCATTTTTACATAATGGCCCGCACCGTTTTCACCGATATACGTGACACATGGTTCGCCATCTTCTGCTTTCGCAGCGATTTGTTCAAAGATCGGCGCAACCAAATCGTAGGCTTCTCTTTGTCCGCCCGGCATCATTGAAGGGCCTTCGAGTGCGCCTTTTTCCCCACCGGAAACGCCTGTACCGATGAAATTGATTCCTGAAGTCGACAATTCTTCATTCCGACGAATGGTGTCTTGGAAGAAGGTGTTCCCTCCGTCGATCAAAATATCGCCTTTATCTAAATGCGGCAACAACGATTGGATAGTTGCGTCGGTTGCTGGACCTGCTTGCACCATCAAAAGGATACGACGTGGTTTCTCGATCGCTTCTACAAACTCCTCGATTGAGAATGTTGCTTTTAAGTTACGGTCAGGGTGCTCTGCGACTACCGCTTCAGTTTTAGACCCAGTCCGGTTGAACAAAGCGACAGAATATCCGCGGCTCTCAATATTCAAGGCTAGATTTTTTCCCATCACGGCCATACCTACGACGCCGAATTGTTGTTTTGACATAGTTATCCTCCTAGTTCATGCTGTAATTCCCATTGGAAAAAATAAGAGTGATCCTCCCTATGGCTTCTCCACGTAAACTCGCTGAATGATTCCACAGGTCAAATGCGCGACTATTTGAACAATTCATATAAACAGTGATTCCTTTATTGGAACTGTGCATAGTCAACTTATTTATTCAATACGTTTCTCATTATATCCTAAGAAAGTGAGAATGGAAAATGAATAGTGTTTTTTTGAGAAAAGCAAGCTTTATTTGTCTTTTTTCACCATGTTTTTCCAAGGCTTTAACGAAATTTGACAAGTTCGGGCTTTTCACCCAGTAAAGACGGTGCTGATCAGAATGCCCAACGAGTGGACTGTTCTTTTCGCATCGCCTGCGCTTGACGCTTGAAAATCTAAGAAAAAAACCTCAAGACTCCATGGTTAGTCTTGAGGTTTTGACTTTCTCTATTAAAAAGTGCTTATGCTTCTTTAGACATAACATCTTTTCCATCATAGTAGCCACAGTTGGCACATACGTGATGGCTCTTCTTCATTTCGCCACAGTTAGGACATTCGTTTAATCCTTTAATGGTCAATTTGTAGTGAGTACGACGTTTGTTCTTTTTAGCTTTTGATGTTTTTCTAGCTGGTACTGCCATTGGGTGTTACACCTCCTTATAAAATGAAGTATCATTAGTGATACATTTTATTCCAATCTTACTTGTCATCTTCTGATTCGTTGAACAGCTCAGATAATTTCGCAAGACGAGGATCAATTGTTTCAGCGACCTCTTCTTTTTTCTGTAAGTAGTCTTCTTCACTGACGACTTCCCAATCGTTTCCTTTCGGCAAATCAGTCGTGCGTAATTCTTCTTCAGAAAAAACTTGCATCGGAATCGCTAATAAAATGTTGTCTTCGATAGAATCGGTCAAGTCGATCGTATCCGTGTCTAGGACAAGAATCTCTTCATCCCGTTCTTCTTCCATAGAAGACCATTGCTCCCGTGTCATGAATACTTCGTCCACTGAAAGATCAAGTGGCAGATCAACTGGTTCCAAGGAGCGGGCTGAAGGAACAGTTACAACAGTTTTCAAACGATAATGTAAAATATATTCATTTTTTCCGACAGATAAGATTCCTTCTACAGCAACCGGAGCTACTGCTAAGACCTCGTTATCCCGGGCTGTCAATGCCTCATTCACATCGATCGTTTCTGAAAAATTTAGTGCTTCTTCTTTATAGCGGCGCAATTCGCCAATCGACCATTTCATCATTCATCACCTCTAAGCAACAATCGATATTATACAGGTGGAAAAAACCTTTGTCAATGAAATTTTCTTGACACCCTTAAAAGCTTTATGAGCTTAGTCAGCTTTGCCAGTTTTTCTTCACGCTTTAGCGTGATTAGAAAAATGGTATGCGTACGAAAACAAAAAGAATTTTACGTCAGAAAAATTCTCACCTTATTACTGAGCTAGCTGAGCTTATAGGTATCATAGAAATATCGACAATGCGCCATCCTCTGTATTCTTCATAGAAAAGGACTGTGACATAAATATGTCGCAGTCCCCACATTTCCTTTAAAAACAACGATCTAATGGTTTAGATGGCTGTAGTTTGTCCACGGTAAACGATACCGCGACGAGGGTCAACAGTGACTAATTCGCCGTCAACAACTGTTGAAGTTGCGTCTTTCGCACCCACGATCACAGGGATATCTTGAGCGATACCGACAACTGCAGCGTGTGAAGTCAAGCCGCCATCTTCAACGATCAATGCAGCAGCTTTTTCAATCGCTGGCATATAGTCTTTATCAGTTGTTGGTACAACTAAGACCATACCGTCTTTTGCATTTTTGATTGCTTCGTCAGCAGATTTTGCTACGACTGCATGGGCAACGACTGTTGATTCGCCGATTCCTTGTGCTTGTAATAATTTAGAACCGATCATTTGAACTTTCATAACGTTGGTTGTTCCACGTTCACCAACTGGTACACCAGCAGTGATCAAGATCAAGTCGCCTTCTGATGCGAAACCTAAGTCAACTGCTTTTTGAGCAGCTAAGTCGAACATTTCGTCAGTTGTTGTTGGTTTTTCAGCAACTGTTGGGAAGACGCCCCAGTTAACCATCAAGCTGCGTTTTGTATGTTCGTCGAATGTGACAGCCAAGATGTCAGCATCTGGACGGTATTTAGAGATCATACGAGCTGTATGGCCTGATTCAGTAGCAGCAACGATTGTTTTAACGCCTAAGTTCTTCGCAGCGCGTGCAACAGATAAACCAATTGTTTCAGTCACATTTGATTTGTCAAATTCGTTGATTTGGAATGAACCTAGTTCTGACAAAGCAGCTTCTGCTTCCATGTCGATACGAGCCATTGTGCCAACAGCTTCAACTGGATATTTACCATTTGCAGATTCACCAGAAAGCATTGTAGCGTCTGTTCCGTCAAATACAGCGTTGGCAACGTCAGATGCTTCCGCACGTGTTGGACGTGGGTTTTCTTGCATTGATTCTAACATTTGAGTGGCTGTAATAACCGGTTTGCCTGCATAGTTACATTTTTTGATGATGCGCTTTTGAACCATTGGTACTAATTCAGGAGCGATTTCAACACCCATGTCTCCACGAGCGATCATGATACCATCAGAAACTTTGATGATTTCATCGATGTTGTCGATTCCTTCTTGTGATTCGATTTTAGGGAAGATATGCACGTGTGTCATATTTTTTTCTTCTAAAATTTCGCGAATATCAAGAACGTCTTGTGCTTTACGTACAAAACTTGCAGCGATGAAGTTGATGTCGTTATCCAAACCAAAACGGATATCGTCTGCATCTTTTTCAGTGATACCAGGTAAGTTGATTGAGATTCCAGGAGCGTTTACCCCTTTACGTGAACCTAGCATACCTGCATTTTTAACGACCATGATCAATTCACGGTTTGCATCGTCTTTGTCAACGATTTCCATGTCGATCAAGCCATCATCGAATAAGATGTGTCCGCCGATATGTGCATCGTCGAATAGGCCAGGGTAAGTAACAGCGATTTTTTCTTTTGTACCTTTCAATTCAGAATCCATTGAGATACGTGTTTTGTCGCCTACGTTAAATTCGATATATCCAGCACGACCATAGTCTGCTTCTGTTGTATCTTGAACAGTTGTACGGATTTCAGCACCTTTTGTATCTAAAAGAATACCAACGTCTTTACCAGTTTTTTCAATTGCTTCATGAACCATGTGCATACGTGATAATTGTTCTTCGTGATCTCCGTGTGAGAAGTTGAAACGGAACACGTTAGCACCAGCTTCAATTAATTCTGAGATTGTTTCAACCGTGTTGCTTGCTGGTCCTAATGTACTAACGATCTTCGTCTTTTTCATTACGTAATACGCTCCATTCTTGATTGTTTATAATATATAGCTTTCACTATTATTAACGAGATTAAAATGAGATTTCGTTGTTTAGATCATATAAAGAAAGATCTGGTTTGTGTTTTTTGTTTTCTAATGCGTCGACGATATCAGCAGCAACCACTTCATTGTCCTTGATACCAATACACAATCCGCCTTTGCCTTCTAAAAGCAAGTCAACAGCGTATGAACCAAATTTGCTTGCCAAGACACGGTCGCGTGCACTTGGAGCGCCGCCACGAACAACGTGACCTAATACACTGACACGTGTATGGAAGTCGCCGTATTCCGCTAATTTATCCGCGAATTCATTTCCGCCCATCACACCTTCAGCAAGGATGATCAAGCAATGTTTCTTCCCGCGGTCGCGGCCTGCTTGGATTTTCTTCGCGATTTTCGCCATGTCGAATTCGTGTTCTGGAATGACGATTTCGTCAGCACCACCAGCAACACCTGACCATAAAGCGATATCGCCTGCATTACGTCCCATAACCTCGATAACGAACGTACGAACGTGTGAAGTCGCTGTATCACGAATACGGTCGACAGATTCTAGCACGGTGTTGATCGCTGTATCGAACCCGACAGTAAAGTCTGTTCCTGGAATGTCATTATCGATCGTTCCTGGGATACCAACCGCTGGATAGCCGTGTTTTGTTAACGCCATCGCTCCGTGATAAGAACCGTCACCACCGACAACAACTAGGCCTTCGATACCGAATTTTTTTAATTGTTCGATCCCTTTTAATTGCCCTTCTTCTGTAGCAAATTCTGGGTAACGAGCTGAATATAAGAAAGTTCCGCCTCGTTGGATCTTATCGCCGACATCTGCAACGTCTAAACGACGGATATCACCAGCGACTAAACCGGCAAAACCATAATTGATGCCATAAACTTCCATGCCTTCAAAAATCGCTTTACGAACCACTGCACGAACAGCAGCGTTCATTCCGGGAGCGTCTCCTCCACTTGTTAAAATTCCAATGCGTTTCATTTTCTCACCTCATAAGTATTCTCAAAAAACATACATCGTGTAATTCATGGTACATTCTACCAAAAAACATCCCAAAAGTCTTGGGATGTCTATGGGAAAAGCGCGTATTTTGAAAAAAGTTTTTGAAAGTTACAAGAAATCATCTTATTACGACGTTTTGTTCCCCTAATATGTCACTTAAAGCATTTAAGAGGGTGTCATTAACCCCCACCCAAAACTTTTTATCCAGCACAATCTTCCGTTTGCTTTTTTCATAATAGATCACTACGGGCACTTTTCCGGGGGCCAATTGCAATCTTTCGGCAATTCCTTGTTGGATTCCAGGCGAATCTTGCTCCGCCTGTACTCTCAAATAGAGGGTCCGGTCGCTGATCGCATCTTCTGCCGTCTGTGCCAATACCAACTCTTCTACTAACAGTTGAAGTGCCTGGTCATACCGGCTGCGTTCGACTTTGCCTTGCACATAATAGACCTTTTCCAGCTCTAGTTCGTTGCGGAGGCGTCGATAGGGTTGCGGAAAAATGGTCAAGGAGATTTCGCCGCTTTGGTCATTCCCTGTTAGAAATGCCATCTGCTCCCCTTTTTTGGTGCGGATCTCACGGATATCTTTTAAATAGAAGAGAATCTTTCCGTGATTTCCCACCGTGAGCTCCGTGATCGGCAGCAGATCCTTTTGCTTCAATAGTTTCGGGTAGTTTTCAGTCGGGTGGCCGGAAACATACAACCCGAGGTATTGTTCCTCGTAATCCAGACGTTCTGCCAACGAGAAATCGTCGGAAGGACGCTCCTTCAAACTCATGACATCCAGCAAGGACATACTCCCGCCGCTGTATTGCACGTTTTGGATCTTGCCTTCCAGCCCATCTGCCAACTCTTTTCGATTGGCATGGAGTGCGTCAAAGGCGCCTACATAGATCAACGGGGCTACGTATTCATTCTTCAGCCAGCGGGTTTCGATTCGCAACAGGAAATCGTCCAGTGATTTGAAGGCTCCCTCTTCTTTCCGAGTGGTGATGACGTCGCTGACAAAATCCCGTCGCATGCCCTTGATGGCATCCAGCCCGAATCGGATCACGTCCTTCTCTACTAGAGTAAAGCTGTAGCTGCTGCGGTTGATGTCTGGCGGCAATAATTTGACCCCTGCTCGATTCGCTTCTGCGATATACTCCCGCAGCTTCTTAGGGTCGTTTCGCACCGACTGCATGAGCGCCGTGTAAAAAGCCCCCGGATAATGGACCTTCATGTAGGCCATTTGGTAACCGATAAAGGAATACGCGACAGAATGCGACCGGTTGAAGCCGTAATTAGCAAAGCGCTCGATATAATCATAGACTTCTTCCGCACTTTTTTGACTGTGTCCGCGGGAAACGGCACCACTGACAAAATGACGTCTTTCTTCATCTAACAGGTCTTTTTTCTTCTTACTGACGGCACGACGCAAGATGTCGGCTTCCCCTAGAGTAAAGCCCGCCATCTGAGCCGCGACTTGCATGATCTGCTCTTGATAGACGATAAACCCGTAGGTCGGCGCCAAAATCTTTTCAACAGAAACATCTGGATACGTGACTTGTTCTCGTCCATTTTTCCGTGCAATGAATTGGTCGATGATTTGCATCGGTCCTGGTCGATACAATGCGTTGACCGCCACGATATCCTCAAAAGAGGTCGGATGGAGATTGCGCAGCACTTTGCGGATACCAGCCGATTCAAATTGGAACACACCGCTAGTTTCTCCTCGTTGGAACAAGACCAAAGTCTCCGGGTCGTCTAATGGGACATTTTTTAAATTCAATTCCTCACGGTAGACTCGTCGAATATTTTGCTGCGCATTGTCAATGATCGAGAGGTTTCGCAGGCCTAAGAAATCCATTTTCAAAAGCCCGATCGCTTCAACGTCTGTCATGGTGAATTGTGTCAGCAGGATATCTTCAGACCCGTTTTGCAATGGCACGACGGACATCAAATTCACATCACTGATCACGACTCCCCCTGCGTGCGTCGATACGTGTCGAGGCAAGCCCTCCAGCGTCAGAGCCGTTTGGAAAAGCAGGTCACTGCGTTCATCGCTGGCGACCAATCGTTTTAGCGGTTCGGATTTGTCATAGGCTTCTCGCAAGGTAATTTTCAACTGACTGGGAATGGCTTTGGACCAGCGATTGGCTTCACTTTGGGATAAGCCGAACACACGACCTACATCCCGCAGCACCATTTTCGCTGCCATCGTCCCAAATGTCGCGATTTGTGAGACATGGAAATGCCCATATTTTTCGTGGACGTAATGCAGCACTTGACTCCGGCGGTTATCAGGAATATCCAAATCGATATCCGGCATGCTGTTTCGTTCGGGATTCAAAAAACGTTCAAACAATAGGTCATACTTGATCGGATCAACATCCGTGATGCTCAAGACATACGCGACCAAGGAGCCTGCTGCTGATCCACGACCAGCACCCGACACGATTTTGCTGCGATGGACATAATCCATCACGTCCCAAACGATCAAGAAATAGTCATCGAACCCCATATTATGGATGATGCCCAATTCACGGGTCAGACGTTGGCGATAGTCATCGGTGACGTCGACGATTCGTTCCGGCAGCTTTTGCCAGCAAAGCTCTTGCAGATAGGCGTCTGCCGTCTGCTGTGTAGGAACCGGATAATGAGGCAATAATTTTTGATGCAGCGGCAACTCAAATTGACACTGCTCGACTAATTGCTGCGCATGCCTCACCGCTTCTTCCTCCTCGAAGCTGTCCGCCAGTGTCTGCATCTCCAGCAGATAATTGTCTCCGAGCTGATTGGTCAGTTCTTCCCGCGGAATTTGATTCCCGTTTTGAATATGATTCATGACCTTGATCGCAAAAGCTTGCGTCGTTTCCAAATAGGCGACTTCATGGATCGCGATTTTCGGCAAGCTTTTCGGCAGCGACGACAGGTTTGTGGCAGGGGAGATGCCTAAATACCTTTGACCCTCGCCTATTTCCCCGAAGGCTGAAAAAACAGCGTCCATTGGATTAGATAGTCCGTCAACGGGAAGAACGGTGATTAGATTTTCCCCGTTTAAGTTATATTCCTGCAAAGGTAACGGTTTTTCCGCCATCATACGTGTACTGGATAAACGCATCAATTCCTGATACCCAGCCACATTCTTGGCATAAAGTACCACGCGCTCTGTGGATTCCCCATAATAAAAATCCAATTCCAGCCCGATGATCCCTATCATTTGATTTTTTTGGCACGCTTGGAAAAACTCCACCGCACCGTATAACACATTTTCATCAGTGATCGCGACAGCAGTATACCCGCGCGCTTTCGCTGACGCCACATAGTCGCTGATCGTTAACGTACTTTTCAATAAAGAATAGGAAGTTTTCGTATAAAGTTGTGGGATTTGCATGAGTTCCTCCTACTTCGTATTTGTGTCATTGCTTTCCCATAGTGCTAAGGAAAGGAGAACTGGTATTCTCTTTCTTCTGTCAGTCTATCATACTATACAACAGAACAATAACTGCCAGAATGGCTTTCTATACTTAAAAATAATCGTTCGCTTTTTTTCTAGTTTCTTTCATCAGTCTTTTCTTTACATTTTCAAAAAAAATGCTAAACTGAACCTAGAATTCCCTGCGAAAAGAGGTGCTCTGGATGAAATATTTAGTGACATTATTTTGGGCTTTCGCAATTGGACAAGCCGTTTGTTATTTAGGCGGCGCCTTGCAAAGCGGTTCTTATAACTTCGAATTATCTACGATTATTTCACTTATTGTCGGCGTGATCGCGCTCATCGCTGCGCGTTTTGTGTCTCCTAAAAAAAGCAATGCCTAAACAAAACCAGTTACTTTATTGTAACTGGTTTTTTGTTTATTTCAAATTTAGAGTTAGTGAAAGTTATAAGCGATGTTTCATCTCTTACCCGCTCCATTAATCAGCTTGCTTTTCAGTTTAGAATGAAGCGACGCTGATATCATTCCTATAACGATGTAACCAAAGAACTCAACGATCTACTCGATACCACTGAAAACCTCTATACAAATTGATCCCTGCGACTATGAACCAAACAGCCGAAACCAATTGGTTATAGTGAAAATCCGTAAAAAGCAGAAAAATTACACCGCCTATCCATTGGTAGCCGGATTTCCAAAAAAGATGGTACCACTTTTTTTTATTCATCGCTTCCCACTCCCATTTTGATACATCCAGAATTTTTATAGTCCTCAAGTTAAAGTATAGCACCCGCACACCCTCTTAGGATGCATCTCTAAAAATTAGCAGGTTTTGTCCATTTTTTACAAAAAAAGACTGCCCTAAATTGGACAGCCTCAGTAAAATTACTAATCAAAAGCTAAATTTTAGTATTCGTTAACAGCAATTTTCGGAAATTGAAGGTACTTAAGATAATGTTGCCCAATACACAGGCGCTCGTTACTAAGAAGACGGCGGGATAGCCGAGAGAATGCGCCACCGTCGAACCTAGCATCGGCCCGATGACTTGTCCGAAATTATTGAACATTTGATTATAGCTGAAGATACGACTCACGCCTTCTGGCGGACTGATTTTGCTGATCAACGTATTGATCGACGGCATCAGCGCGCCGGTTGAGAAGCCTAAGAAAAAGCGCAATACACCGAGCTGGAAGGGTGTTTTAACAAAGGCCATCGGAATGAAGCAGACCAGCGACAAGACGAGACCCGCCAATAATACCTTGTGATTTCCGATGCGGTCGCCGATTTTTCCTAATGTTGGTGAGGAAGCAATCGCCGATACGCCAGCTACTGAAACGATCATCCCGCTGATGACAAGGGCATTACTGCTGCTGCCGCTCAGGTCACGAATGTACAACGTCAAGATAGGGCTGATGCTGGTGACACCCACCTGCAAGATCAATGAACTAATGAATAATCCGATCAAAATCGGCATGTAGTTGATTCGTTTGCGCAATTCGTTCATGCTGATAACATCCGCTTTTTCGATTGGTTGAAAGTCTTCCTTGACCATCGTGACTGTCAAAATCGTACAAATCAGCAAAATGATCCCCGTAATGATAAAGACATTTCGCAATCCAAACCATTGTGCCAATAGACCGCCGATCAACGGACCGATCAAATTCCCGGCGACTCCGCCAGTAGCCAATGTCCCCAGTGCCCAGCCGCTCTTTTGCTTAGGTGCCTGTGAAGCGATCAAGGCCGTCGCGTTCGGCATATACCCCGACAATACGCCAGTCATGAAGCGCATGATCAACAGCCAGTAAACATTTGAGACGAAGGCCAACGAGCCCATGGTGATCGTCATTCCAGCAGCGGCACGGACCATCATCAACCGCCTGCCTTTGCGGTCTGCCAAATTCCCCCACAAAGGTGCCACGATCGCAGCAGAGAAGGCGGTCACTGAAATCGCTAGTCCAGCAAACAAATCTACTTGCGACTTGGGTGTTCCTAATTCTTCAATGTAGACTGGCAAAAAAGGCATAACTAAACTGAAGCTCGCACCAGTAAAAAAACAACCGATCCATGAAATCAAGAGATTTCTTCGCCAATTGATTTTCATCTTCTGTATCCCCTTTCTTACCTCTTTCATTTCTATACTATAGCAGAATCAGACAGAAAAAACTTTTCTCTTCCCTTATCAAACGGGACAAAATATTAATACTTTCATCAATTTTAAGCGCCCCGGTTGCGTTTTCTAATGGATGTGCTAGACTGAAACAAATTGAAAACAAGCTTTCTGTTTCATTTTACAGAATGAAATATACGCTTAGAACGATTCTTATTCTTCATTGAAAGAATAAATACACTAATACGAAGTAGGGGATTTTATGAAAAAATTGATCGCGATTGATTTAGATGGAACGACACTGAATCAAGATTCAAAAATTACTGATAAAACCGCCAAAACTCTGCGCCGCGCGATTGAGGATGGTCACTCCGTTGTGATCGCCACAGGACGCCCTTATCGCATGAGTAAAAACTTTTATCAAGAATTGCAGCTTACTACGCCGATGATCAACTTTAACGGCGCTCTCGTTCACCTGCCAGAAAAATCATGGATCGGCGAGCAAGAAACATCCTTCAATCGGAGCATCGTGTTTGATCTGATGTCGGAAAAGAAAAACTTAAAATTGGACTTTATCGCCGCGGAAAATCGCGACACGTTCTTTATTGACGACTTGAACTTCTTTGATCAGCATTTCTTCGCCAGCGACTTTGCTACGAACGAGAATTTGTTGACCGTCAATACCTTGCAGTCCAATCCAACCTCTGTTTTGTTACGGAGCCAGCCTGAAAATGTCGGCAGCGTTTCTGAAGAATTGAAGCAGCAGTATGGACACGAGGTGGAAGTGAATACTTGGGGCGGGCCAAATCCTATTTTGGAAGTCGTAGCTAAGGGCATTCACAAAGCACACGGATTGAAGCGCGTGATCGACACTCTCGACATGAATCAAAAAGACATCATTGCTTTCGGCGATGAACACAATGACGTCGATATGTTGAAATTTGCCGGCTGGGGCGTATCGATGGCAAACGGAACTGACCAATTGAAATCCGTTGCGAACGACATTACCGAAAAGCCGAATACCGAAGACGGTATGGCAGACTATTTGACGAAATACCTTGATTTATAGAAACTATGGGAAGAATCCTTTGATTCTCTTCCATAGTTTTTTATTTTCCAAACAATTCGATGGCCTTTTCAGCAAAGCGCTGCCCAAAGACTTCGAAGATCGCCTTCGATTCCTCATAATGATCCCCCACGGCATCCAACGCCACCGGTCCGTGATGGATAAAGGGCTGTCCGAAGGCTGAACCGCTGGAATACACCAGCATCCCCTTTACCAGCAAAACCCCAAGCATTGAAAGAATCGCAGTGTCACTTCCCCCTTGCGCATAATGAGCAGTCGCGAATCCTCCGCCAAGCTTGCCAGCAAAGGAAATTCCCTTGCTTTCCTCCAGCAGCCAACGCGTCATGCGCCAGTGGCTCGTCGCCATATAGGTGGGGGACCCAAAAACAATGCCTGCGGATTCCTTCAAATAAGCGGCATCCACAGGCTCCTCCACTGAAAAGAGCCGTCCTTCACAGCCTGCCTTTTCCATTCCTGCTACGATAGTCTCCGCCATCTCCTTTGTCTGCCCAGTCTTGCTGTAGTAAATTACTGCCAGTTTCATAAGAACCGCTCCTTTACCCTTTTCTTCGATAGTACGCCTTAATGCGCGGCCTTTTCAACTACAAAAAAAGAGCCGCCTCTTAAAGAAGCCGCCCCTTTCGAACTAATTCACTACTGTGTATTCGTCGATCGTCTTTCCATCTTTGTCCTTCAGAACCAGCCACCCATTGGTTCCGCCAAAGTAAAGAAAGAGTCCTGTCTCATTCACACTTTTAAAAATGATATCTTCCGTCGTCGTAAACTCTGAGAATTGCTTTGCGTGATCGGCCCTCAGCTTTTCCCCAAAACGCCCGTCAAATCCGATCGAGCCATCCTTTTTTAGAGGGATCTCCCGCGTCAGCTTCGCACCAGCCTTCACCAGCATTTCATTGCGCTTTTGCCAAATCACCTCAGCCTTTGAATCCTTGTGATCCACATAAAAAGAAACTTCACTGACCTTTTTATTCCAACGATGCTGCGCCTTCGCAGGTTTGGCTTTGATTTTTTTGTTTTCATAGCCAAAGGCTGCCAGAATAGCAAAGAGCTCTTTTTGCTGTTCTGACACTGTTGGAAAATGATTGGTAGCAATTTTCTGCGTCTCAAATAACCCGGCCGTTTTCAGCGCGTTCTCCTGCCACACATCCAACATTTGCTGGGCTAAGTCACGACCTTCTACTTCCCACGGCACCGAGATCTTCACCAGACTATCCGCTTTTTTTAGAGACGCAGGATCGATCGTTGGACTGTAGTCGATCGCCTGCGGTTCACGTCCCTTAAAATATAGCAGCAGTTCGGTTTCTTCAAGTTTCGGCAGTTCTTTCAAGTCACGATAAATGTTCATTACCCCTCGTTCACCAAAGCGAACAGTAGTCACGTGTTGCTCTATTTCTACATTTAGCTGAATCATCGACGATCCCTCAAATCTTTTTCTTTAAGCATAGAGAAAAAAGCGGTCTGCGTCGAATGATTTGCCTGTATCAAGCCTTTCTAACCAGCCTAAATAAGCTTTACTCTCAAGAATACTTTCTGCGGCTCCCCCGCTCCTGCCAACGTTGGACTTTTCAGGAGCGTGGGCCATCTTTATGCGTATTCTCGTCGACGTACGCGATCGAGTAACCGCTTTCGTTTTTTCTTAGACTTCTTTGTTGGCGAGTCCTTATTTGCAGAAATACTGATTTTCTGCGGCTCCTCCACTTTGGCAGTTACGAGGAGTCTGACGGGAGTCGTAGTATCATCCACATCTACGTCCTCTAAGGAGGCATGCGGCGGCAAGCACCCCAGGATCAGCATAAACGCCTGCTGTTCCGTGAGCTCCCGCGGATCGGCACCTGCTGGAAGTGCGATCTTTTGGATCAGCCAGCCCGGTTTTGGCCGCTCTTCGACAATGGACAGATCTTCTGGGATTCGAATGTTGGCGATCGCTGCTGGACCCGCCGCCAACTCATTTCCCTGTCTCTCACGTTTCTCCGGTACAGAAACCGGTCTTATTTCTGGTGCGATTTCCTGTGACGTCACACCGGCTGCTTCCATCAACTGTGTCAACGGATCTTTTGCCTTTGGTTTTCTTTTTGTTTTTGCGCCCGAATCAAAAATCGGTGTCACCTTTTTGAGAATCTCCTTAGCGCCTAAAACTTCCTTGAACAGACGAACACCGTCTTTTTCAAATAAGTCCAATTTCGTTAATTTCGTCAGAGACGCTTTCACGTCTTCCGCGGTTTTGCTTGTATCAAAATCCTTTAAGCGAAAATGATGGTTTTTGCCATCGCCTCGCGCGAATGTCGCATCTAATGTCGTTGTTACGTGCATCTGTTTTCTCCTCTCTCTTTAAGTGTCACGCTCCTTCCCCTTTTTCTTGTCATGATTCGGCTGCTCCTGCTAAAGCGGCATAAACCGTTTGTCCTGAAAGTCCTTCGTTTTCTTCGCTATAGGATAATACGGGAAATAATTTCACCGTTAATAAGTGCCAATCTTGCTTAGTAAAATAATCAGAAAAATAAAGATAATAGCGGCGCATGGCGGCGGTTGAACGTGTCTTGAGAAAAATACGCTGAACCAGTGACCGCAGTACCATATGAAAATCTGTCTTCGTCAATTCTTCGCGAACCTGCAGCGTGATCAACATCTCGATGGTGGCCTTGCCATCGTTTGTTTGAAAGTAATAGCTGCGGATTCGTTTCTCCAATGTTTTTCGAGAAAGCGCAAACAATTTTTGCCGCGTCAACTCTTGTGTATCCATTCTTTTTCCTCCTTCCTTGTCTGTCTGAGATATCTACCTCCCAACGATAAATCAAAACCTAAAATATTTCATTATCAACTTTTTTAATAAAAAAAATAGATAAAAATAGTTTTCCCCTATTTGTTGTCCCATCAACCCTGATCGCCTTAATCAATAACAATAATTAGGTGAAAAAAATTGTAAAAAGGGGTGATTTCCGACAAAAAAAGCCCCGTTTTTCAACGAGGACAGGTCAAATCAATCAATAATTTTTTTCACTTTGAATGGTTCGGTCTTTTCAGAAGGCGCCTCTTGATCGGCCAAGTCGAACAAAATAAGGGCTTCCTTTCCCTCGCCTTCGACGATCACCAATTTTCCAAGGGGATCACGGTTGTCTTTGACGATCTGAGCCTCTTTCATCAGCTCTTTAGGGTCCCGTTTAGCAGCAAGAGCATTCCCCAAATTAAAGAATACTGTTTCTTCCATTTTCCTTCACTCCTTTTTGAAACCTTTTATTCAGTATAGCAGAAGCCGCGTAAAAGTACCGATTCGCGAATTCAACGCTCCTTTCAACTAGCCGACCTAATAAAAGAACTATTTTTTTCTATTAAAAATCAGAAAAAAGTTGGCAACGTCTTCTCTGGTTATTTGTGCTATCGTCTTCTTATAGCAAAAAGCCAGTCGATCAACAATCTATAAAATAACGTTTTTTAAAATAAAAAAGAAAGAAGGACACATCCGTGGCAATCACAAGAGAGTATTTGATACAAAAACTAGCTAGCTTTGTAACAGAAAATGGTCGCGTCCCAAAAGTAAAGGAGTTCGGTCATTATGGCATCATACATAAATTTTTTGGCTCGTATACAGCGTTCCTCGAAAGCCAAGGCTTTGGCAAAACGAGAATCATTGCACATCCGACAAAAAGTGAACTAGAGAAACGACTTCACGAATTTGTAAATAAAAATAAGCGCACGCCTAAATCCGTCGAATTCGGCTTCGCCAGTCACGTGTATAAATACTATGGCTCGTACATCAACTTTATCAAAGTCTGTGGCTACGCCTCTCTTTACCTCGATTCAAGAAACCATCCCGCTTCTAAAGAGGCCTTGATCGACAAATTGAATGTCTTCGTTACTAGACATGGACGGACGCCAACGTCAACAGAATTCGGTCAGAACACGACCATCGTTAGAAAATTCGGTTCCTATAACGCGTTTCTTCACAGCCAAGGATTCCCGCCCAATACTCCCGGACGGAAAACGCAACCCTTAGAGGAGAAATTAGCGAAGAGACTGGACGCCTTCATTGCGGAACATAAGCGCATCCCGCAGCCCAACGAATTCAAACACTATAAAGCCATCAGAACTACCTACGACACCTATGGAGCGTTTCTTAGAGCCCATGGGCATACGTTGCCGCCTTCAGAAGCCGCTCCGAAGAAAAAGACCAAAAAAGACACTAGCAAAGCAAAAAAGAACAATCCTCAGCGAGACAATCGTTCCCGACTCACGAACAAGCCCTCAAGATCCAGTAAAACAGGCGTTCGTGGTGTCACGATCAATAAAAAATCCAACCACTATGAAGCGAGGATCGATTGCCAAGGCAAAAGATATTATCTAGGCACCTTCAAAACACTCGAAAAAGCCGCTGAAGCGCGCAAAGCCGCCGAAGAAAAATATTTTGCCCCTCTGCTGAAGGAATACACAGAGTCTCTCCAGCAAGACGAGACTTGCTGATGCAAACAATTGAAAACAGCGCACAAAAAAAGCGCGGTGAAAGCCGCGCTTACAGGTAAGATAAAAAGGAAGGTACGGGAATCACAGAAATATTGAATACACTGTCATATTCCCTTATTTGAAAGCAAAAGGATTCCTTTCAGATAATAATAGAATCAGTCAGAATCAACGTTTTTCAAACATGTCTGGGTCACTGACTGGTCAAAAACTTCAATAAGCCGTGGGGGTCAATTTTCTTTTATTTTTTATAATCAAGCATTGGAGCTACAAAACTTGGATCAACTTCTTCAAGCGTAACTTTATCCATAGAAGAATATTTTCTTTCCCACGATAGTGCGAATAAAGTTGATTCGGGTCTTATAAAATCTTCCTCATTTTGTTTTCTTACTTTCCTATGCAAATATTCTTCTAATAAATATAGACTTGCCAAAGTATACAAAACATTTTCCAAGTTTGCTTTTTTGTAGTTCAAAGTACGACCATGTTTTACTTTATTATATTCTCTCCACCATGTTGGTGTTTGATTTGGCCACGTTTCCCCAAAAGGTTCTATCAAGCTTAATGAAGAGACTCCCATAATATGAACCTGATTGTTCAAATCCATTAAATTGCTTGATTTAATTTCATCTCTAAAATCAACAATATTCTTACTTGTATCATCACTATCAAATCCGCAAAGTTCTCTAAAAATGATTTCACATTCTGATCCAATCGCTAATAGTAGCTTTTGATATTCAATAGAAAATGTTTCGAAATTATTCTCATCTAGCATCACAAATTCTGTGGTATTAATAAACTCATTTTCCAAGTGTAGATAGTATTTCCAATAAAAATTTGAAAACTGAACTTTATCCATTAAATCACCTCATGTTATTATACCAAAAAAACACGCCACAAAGGACGTGTTCTAAAATTGATTTCTACATAAAGAGCGCACCTGAATCGCCAGACAATAACCTAACCATTCAAGTAGACTATTTTAGAACGTTCATAACCTATCGTCTTTCCTAGTCCAGCATGTTTGCAACCACACCTACAATTTTCAGTCCAACAATAGCTTTCGACTAGCTAAGTCTTGCAAAATCTAGGCAGCTACCCCCTTCATTTACTACCTCTATTATACTAAATTCTTACAACGTTTACAACTGTAATCAGTCTAAGAAATCAGTTTAGCTATGATGGTCGTAAAGTCTTTATAAGCCGTTCCTTCATTAATTGAGATAATTTTATAACTTTTGTTTTTCCAAGCTACTTTCATATCGTTTGTTAGTTCATAATCTTGATCGTATCGAATAATAAACGTCAACGTTCCTTCCAATACGGTTCCTATTGAAGCAAGTACATCTTTCAACAACTGTGAACGCACATTAGCCCAACATTCAAATACAGTTACTTCACTCTCCACCATTTGTCCATCTTCATCTTTCACACGTTCCATTTTTTTAAAGGCTATTCTCTCGGTCAGCTCATTTACATTTTTAATGATCGGCATAATAAGCACCTCTTATTTGTTGAATCAACGCTTGTACCGTTACTGGTATCCGTTCACTGTTGGCTTCTTGACGGTTCAAATACCAATGTTGAGCAAGTAAAGACACTGCCAAATCAAATTGCTGATAATTATCCATATCTTTATCCGTTGCGCTACTATCAATGGCGCTTTTTATATATTCGCCTGCCGTGTCAATTAATTGCTTGATAAAGAAATCATCAATAGTATGATCGATTCGCATGCTATTTTTTATGCTTTCCAAATTTACCATTCTATCTCTCCTAATGAAAAAGGCAGCGGGATAAACCGCCGCCCAATATTTTTCTATCCTTCTGGTGTTACAACTGGTGTAAATTCAATGTAGACTGAAGCATTTTCATCAATTTTTTTGTAGTCGTTACGAACGATCACCGCTAAACCTTGAGAATAGTAATCAAATTTTTCCCATTGAGTCGTCACTTGATTTCTACGAGCCACAAAAACGGATTGTGCAATATCCCCCATAACCATAGGGAATGTTCCAGCTTTAGGATTGGCAAACAACGAATCTGCAATCAATACCACTGGCATGCCGAACAATGATTTCCCACTTGGAGCAGTCACATCCGGTTGTAAGATATAACGTCCATCTGAATCTTTCAGCGTATCTAGGTGGTTATAGCCTGATTGATTCAAGATCACCATTTTATTTAACGCTGGTTCAAGTACCACATTATAAAGTTGTTTTAAATCATCCAACGTAGCAGCCGTTTTCTTGGTGAATGTTTTCAATAAATTCACGATATGCTTATTATCGGTATTTTCAACCAATTTTGCTAACTGTTCTTTAACTTCTTGTACAATATTTACTGCTGAATCTTCCACAACTTCATTAGACAAGGCGATTTTTCCAGCCCGTGTTTCGGCTTTATATTCAACTTGCGTGAACATTTCAGCGTCGATATCTCCAATTTCAGCGAGTTCAGCTTTTGTTGCTAACACTGCTTGTTGGTTGGTTGCTACTGGATATTTTCCTTGCCCATTGGATACTGTTTTGACTGTTGCATATTGGGCTAAGTTATAATTTGAACGTTTCAAGTCAAAGACTTCACCGATTACTTCTTCAGGAACAACTGCCGCCGCATTTACAGTAGTGACACCATCACGAACTTCCCCTTGTGAACGGATATATTCTTCATACCCACGCATTTCTGTTTTTTCGTTATCGATTAAAGTTTTTTCCATGTTATTACTCTCCTTTTGCGCTTTAGAAGTGGATTCTAAGCTATTGTTTGTTTTTTTTGCTTGGTAGTTACTCATAAACGATTCATAAGAACGCTTATTTACTTGGACATTTGATGAATCATAAGCAGGAACGGTCACGATACTAATTTCATTAAGTGCTTTGATTTTATCTATTGATCGTTCAATTGTGCCGTCTTCTTTTTTGTCGAATGAATCTAATCCAAGCACGAACCCGAAGGACATAGAATCAACAACCCCTTTTGAGATATTCTCATACACATCATTTGAATAGGTCGTGTCGGTTAGCTCTGCTTCAAAATGTAATCCTGTATCATCGACATTCAATTTCAACGTACCTGCTTTGACACTAGCTAGTGGCTTTGAATAATCGTGTCCATATAATAAGAACACATTAGACAAGTCAACTTCCTTTAAGGCTTCGGGTGTAATAACTTCCACAAATCCGCCTAAATCCTTTGAAGGTTGTCCGAACTTAAAAGCATATCCTGACACAGTTTTCCCCTTATCAGTCTGTTTACCTTCTTTTGGCGGCTCATTTTCTTTGGTATCTGTGGATAGTCCAGCCTGTTCCGTCAAACGTTTTTCTTTTTCTTCTTCATTATTCAATTGGTGTAACTCCTTCCTGTTCTTTTAGCTGATATTTTTCCAATGTATCTAAGTAAGTAAAGTTCAAACTTGCGAGTAAACGATCCCCACCATTCATTGGAGGTAGTCCCATTTTGGAACGTCCTTCATTAATTGTGAGTAGCGACCCTTTGACCTGCTCCAACACATTTTTAACTTTCGTTTCGGGGTCAGTCTCTAGCAACTGATCGGAATTAAAACGGATATTGGTTTCAAGTTTCGTATCCAATTCACTCACAAACACATTAAAGTAATGAATTAGCGTGCTTTGTATATACTGCAAGTTACTTTGAACCGTGCTAGAGTGTTCATTTTCAACGCCTAAACGCTCAATCGGTACACCAAACGCTTTAGCAATTTGTTTCGTTGTCCAATCACTCGAATTGACCAACTTCAAAACATCTGTGTTTACTTCTAAAGATTTATAATCCATCGTTTCATCAAGAATGATTGTTCTTAGTGCATTATCTCCGCTACTTGAACCGTTGGCTTCTTCAAATTTTTCACGTATCGCATTTTTAGCTGATCCATCTAAATCTGATTTATGAACCTTTAATATTCCTGACCCACTGACACCACGAGCAAAGAAATTGTGTAATGTTCGATTACCAGCCTGTTGTATCTTCATTTCATCACGTAACGCATAAAGCGGTGGCAATCCTGTCAATCCATCTTGGGTGAAATATTTAAAATGTAAAATATCACTAGACTTCACACGTCTTTTTTTATCACCAATCTGATAAGACAAGTTGCCATTATCTAATTGAGTAACTGTCACATTTGAATTAGGCAACAAGTGAAGTTCTTCCACTTTTTCACCGTTGCGTTTGTTCTCCGCAAAGCTATTCCCATTTAGCAGCATATTGACCGCCAAAGCAAACTTGAAGTGCCAACCGTCCATTTCTGAATTAGGTTTCTCGTTTAGTACCTTCACCAGTGCATTATCTGTTTGTGGCATATTGTTTTTGACTAATTGAATCGGGCTAGAAGCAATATCACTGGCAATGATTCGGATAGCTGCAAACACATCACTATTTCTTAATGCACGAACGCTTGTAAAATTGGTGGTGTAATCATCTGATTGGATGGATAACACATGATCCAGGAAAGGATCTCCTATTGTATTTTGTCTCGCTCTAAAAAACGCCATCTTTTAACCTCCCTTCTGTCCTATATTTAGCATAATCGCTATCCCAATAAGCACTACGCCCAGCGCTAACAAGCCATAATAGACATTTGTTAGTAAGGTGATAGCGATTAAGATACACACCAACCCAAGTAACAAAAGGACGGTATGAATATTATTAGAAAGAAAATTCTTCACTTGTATAGAAAACATTGTCTGCTTTTGCTCCCTCCGTTGTGGTGAAATAATCCATTGCAAATACATAGGCATTGATAAGTGCTGCTATCGGGTCAATTTTGTTGCTGTTCTTCGATTTATTTATCTGAATCCCATTGTTATCTGTTTTTAAAATAGCGTTATTCACTGCATGAGTGAGGATTGTATTTTTATTATGAATAACATTGCCTTCATAGACTTGTTCCCTAAGCGTTCGAGTCGGAACGTTTAAAGTGATCGTTCCCTGTCTTACTTCTAACATTGGGTAGTTCGCTTTTTCAGCTTTAGAAATTAGGCTGTTAGCGTTATACGGATCATAGCAAATTCCCATACATTCTAAGTCGTTCATTTCGATTAAGCTTTGGATAAACTCAAATACTTGGTCATAGTCCACAATCCCGCTTTCTAATTGAGTAATGGAACACTCACCAACTTTTTCTAGTTCCCTATAAGGCAACCCGTCACGCTTTTCTTTGTCTTGAAGCCCATATTTAGTGGCTACAAAGCTATGAGAATCACAATAAAGCTCGCCGTTATCTAGAGGTACAATCCATGAAACACTGGTTAAATCATCTGTTTTCGATAAATCCACTCCGATATAAACGGGCTTTCCTGTAATATCTTGTGGTTCTACTTCGGTTGCTTGCCAGTCTTCCGTAGCCATATAGCTATCTTCTGAAGCTTGTCTCCATAAATTGAAGTTTTTGACCAGTACAGAATTAAGATTGTTTTGTTTCAAAGCGAGGTTCACATCATCTTGAATAGTTGGAATCATTACTTTCTTGATTTCTTCACTTTCAAAAATGGGGTTTGCTTTGATCCATTTTTCTTGGTCGTGAATTTCTTCTGGATCATCTAATTCCCATATCGCTATGAAGTACCTGTCAGCTTGTTCTTCGCCCGTTAACACCCGATCTAACAATACGTATTCTTCATACATAGGAACGTTTAAATCAAGCCCAGCGGTGCTAATAACACACAATAAACCATTCTTTTGTTGGGTCATTCCTGATTTAATGACGTTGTAAGTTTTACGAGTTTTTGCTTCGTGCCATTCGTCAAGAATTGCGGTTGTTGGTGCAAAACCATCTAGCGTACTGGTTTCACTAGCTAGTGCCATAGCAAATGAATTAGAAGGTAAATGCTGAATTTTTGAGTTCATAATTTTTAGTTGTGGTCTTAAAAACTTACTAGATTTAACCACGTTTCTAAGTGAATTAGACAGCATATCATAGCCCAATTTAGCTTGTTTTAAAGCATTTGATACAAACAATACTTGCCTTGCTTCTGCTGGCTCCTGTTCCACTATCAACGCATTAGCAGCCATGCCACTAGCGATATACGTCTTCCCATTTTTACGTGATTTACTGATAAACGCTCGATTAAATCGCCTGTAATTCCCTTCTTTAGTACGCCAGCCATAAAGACTGCCAATGATGAACATTTGAAAACCCAACATCTTGATCCCTTTGCCGTCCGTAGAAGGTAACAACTCAATGAATCTAATTGCTTTGTTGGCTTGTTCTTCATCAAACACATAAGGAAAGCTATCTGATTTGGAACGCTCTAAATCGCTTATATGGCGTTCACACGCTTGGATAATCTTTTTTGGTGCAATCAGCTTGCCTGATAAGACTTTTTCTATATATTCATTCATGAACTCATCAACTCTTTGAATGGGTCTTCGGGTTCATCATTTTTAACCTTGTTCAAAGCTAGTCTTGATCGTGATTCTAAAGTCATACCTAATGAAGTTGCTTGCTTCTTCAAATCACTCATAGCTTGAGATTGAACCCGAACTGCTGGATTAGCTTTCTTTACTCCGTTTTCGCATGTGATAAACGTTCCTGATTTTCTTATCTCAGCTTCTGCTGTTTTGATTCTCGAAAAAGCTAAACAGTAAGCGACCAATGACCCATAATCCGTTTCACTTAATGGATAATCTTTTTTTAATGCCACGATGACACGATTCCATTCACTTCTAGCGCTCGCTGCCATCCAATCGGGGGGCGTGATATTTATTAACGGTTGTTGCTTGAACAATTCTTCTCTAGCGTCCACACGGACAGCCTTTTCTTCACTTGATATATTGCCTTTTGTATCTTCTAATATTTTTGGGTGTCCCATGTTGTCCTCCTTTCAGACAAAAGAAAAAGGAACGCCAGCAATTAAGCCAACATTCCTTCGTTTTTCGATCAGAATTTTTCTTTGTCTAATTTATCTATATAAATGATTTTTCCGTTCTGCATTTGGATGGTTACCTGTCCAAAATGCGGTAATGTGACGGTACGTTGTTTTCCTGTTTCATCAGTAATGACAACTGTATTTTCCACTAAATCTCCTACTTTCATTATATACTCTTTCATTTATGGTTACAACTGTAATCGTTATTTGTAATTACCCTTATGCCTTTTTACAATGGTTATTTGTACCAAAATGAGTAGGCATCGATTGTCAGCAGACTTCACACAAGCCCCCTTATAACTAAAGGGAGTCACTTTTACGCTTTCTTCTTTCTCTAGTTGTTTTAGTATTATGATGTGTATGGCATAGTGAACGGAAATTACTTTCATCAAGCCGCTTAGTCCAATCATCTTTTATCTCAATTATATGATCTACAACATCAGCTTTTCTTATCAGACCTTCTTCTAGACAATCTTCACACACTGGATGATTTAATCGATACAAATATGAAGCTTTTCGCCATGTTCTGCTTTGATAGAATTGAAAATATTTACCTTCGCTTTGCTTTCTTTCTTCACGTTTAACCGTTGTTTGTTCCGCTTTGTGCTTCTCACAATACTTTTGCCTATAATCGACCAATACTTTACACCCAGCATGATTACATTGTTTTTTAACTGGCATAGATTACCAACCAAAGCGATCTCGTTCGTCAGAACCATCTTGTTCCCATTTTGATTTGTATTCAATATAAGGCGAAACTATCTTTAAGTATGTTCCATCTTTAAAATTAACTTTAGCGATTTTATCTTCTTCAAAATTAATAAAGTCTACATCTTCTTGAGTGTTTGAATACTCAATGTGTTTCTCACCATTGAAGTATTTAATACTTTCCATATACATAATTATCCTACCTCCAATAAATAAGTTATTAATTCTTCATCAGTCAGTAACAACGCCAAGAACTTATCGTGAATGTTTAAAAATAAATGATTCTCACTTGGTGTAAATTCGCGTTGTCTTGCCACATCATAAAGGCTTAATAAACAATTAAACTCTCTCACGATCTCATCTATGCTATCGTAGTTATCACTCTGCAATAAAGAATTAACGATTGTCACTTGCAGCCAATTAGTAATATCATACAACCATTCAGGTTCTCTCTCCATTTGCTCCAACACTTCGGGGGAAAAGGTAGAATAATCTTTCGTTTGCAATGCCACACTGAACGATAAGGTGTTCATTAATACTTGACCGATTTCTTTTGTATATTGAAAGTTCGGTGCTTTGTTAGTAGATATGAAATTTAGCATTTGTTTCCTCCTGTTTAGCTTGTCTGTCTTTTTTCCCTTCATTGTCCGTAGTTCAACTTTTTTAAAGCTTGGTATATCAACGATTGTCCCTATTGTCCGACTTTTTACGCTACTTCTTTATATAAAATATTACTGATACTTTTTTGCTTTTTTATTTTTTTAAAAGAATTAGCACAAAATAGGGACAATAGGGACAACCCTTTGATACATAAGGTTTTCTGTCAGACAAAATAGAGAAAAAAATCGGACAGAATAGGGACAATTATTCATTAGTTATGTGGTATGTGGAAATTAATTTCAATCCTGTATACCGTTCTTTATGACTGCCACCATCGTTAAAACCTCTAGTATGCTTTTTTCTAGGTACATCGAACTTTTTATTTAGGTACTTAGTCAACTCAATCTTACTTTGCGGCTTAAATCCATTCTGCATACAAAACGCTTTGTATTCTAAGTAAACAGTAGTCGCAATTTCCCCTCTATTTTCGGCATTATCAATCTTGCAGCATTCAAAAACAAATTGCCCTATTCGGTCATTATCAAACAACCATTCGGCTTTAGTTTGTCGCATACCCTCGGACCGTGAGAAAGTAGCTTTCTTGCCATCGAATATTTTTCTAAATTCTTTAATACATTCATAGACAAATGCAGGCGCTTCTTTCTCAATCTGTTCCAAGTCTTGATTCTTCCAAAAAGTTGCACCTTCTTTTCGTTGATTACCAATAGTAATTGGTACAACTGTAAGACGATCAGCAAACCCTGGGCTTATATCTTTAAAATGAAAGAAGGCATTCATACTAAAAATGTGCTTAGCGTGGCTTATAAAAGTAAACCCTTGAATCCCTTTAAATTCACCCTTGACAGCGTCTGATCCTGTTAAACGTTTCAAAATCCCTGTCTGACTAATGTAGTCATCATCAATATCTCCACTAATATTGAAGGCTTTACCCAATAATTCTACTATCGAAAATTTTTCTTCGGTTAGTTCTTGCGGTGTTAGCGCTGTACGGTTTTCTTTTGTAACATAATATTCAGCCACCATATTCAGAAAACTTGATTTTCCTTCCCCACCTTCACCGTATAAAAACACTAAATCTTGGGCTGGTGCATGACTTCGATAGAATGTATAACCAATGAACTGTTTCATGAATAATGCTGCCTCACCAAAGAAATCATTAAAAAATCTATCAGTTGCTTTTGTTGCTTTATCCGACATATCCAAGTTGTAATCATAAGAGATAAGGATATAATTCAATGGATTATGGGAACTTATTTCATCGGTCAAAATGTTATACGTTCCATTTTTGAATGGTACTAACGCTGGGTTACTATCTTCAAAAGGTGATCTATTTGAATAACTAGGATCGTACGTTTTTTGTTTTACATATGTTTTAACTGGTGATATATATTTTTGATTGTAAAAACCCCAAATTTGTAACTCCTCAAGACAAATTTTCTCAGCAAACATTACCAGCTCGTTCTTACCAAAATACCGCCATGCACCTTTTTCTGATTCATAAACAGCACCTTCTAACAACTTAGGAAATCGTAGTAAATGGTGCCTTTGGATAATTAGATTTCCCATTACCTCATGATTAAATCCATATTTAAAAGTTGCGCTACTTGCATGACCATCTTTATCTTTTTTAATATTTGGGGAAATCCAAAACCATTTAGGTGTGTCATTATTCAATCGATTTGTGGCACCTTCTACAAAAGCAGATCTTTCTTCCAGATCAATAATTTTTTCAGATTGTTTAGTAATCTCGCTTAATTCGTTATTAATATGAATAGATTCATGAGTTTCTGCTGTCAGCCCTGGCAATGATATGGAATAGCTATCTTTCTTTTTAGGATCATAAACGTTTGTAGTATCTGCAATCGCTTTTTCTAATGTAATTTGTCCATAGGTAGCGCCGTCGCCTCGGTGTTTCTTATCCCATTTTTCACGATATAGCCCCGACTGTCTAAAAATGGTGTCCATCATTCCATAATCTTTCTTAGAGAAAAAGGCTAAATAATTTGCTAATGCTTGATCTGCTGATGACCGGTCATCGTTATAGTCACTAATATCTCCACGCATTAGAGAAGAAATTTTGCTACCTGCTTTTGATTGGTTCATTACTCGAATAATTTCAGCTTCACTTAAATTATTAGGTTCATAATTTACAATCATCGGTTGCGGTTTTGGCTTCTCTTTTTTAAAACCATATTCTTTAATTATAAAATCAATCATTTTTTGGCTTTTCTGTGGTTCTAAATCGTTGTAGCGATCTCCGGAGACTGTCACCCATCCAGTATTAGTAAAAAATTCTATTTCTTCACCGTTCGCTGTTTTGCGTTTACGTCCAATATCACTAGGAACGTTTCCAATTACCCAAACGTGTAATCCACGTCCAGACGGACTTTTTTCAGCATAGCTAGAGTTGGCGATTGCTTGAAGTTCTCCACTGATGAATTCAATGCCTTTATCATTGTCTAAATCCACACATTGAAAAGGTGTATTCATTGGAGAAAAACCGATACCATCAGCATAATCAGCTTTGGCAGCTCGCTTCACTTCTGAAAATTCAAAAAGCTTCCTTTCTTGCCACCCATATAAAAATTGCCCGTTTAAATCGACAGGGACTTTATTCATTTTTTCTGGTTCTTTTTTATCAGGAACAGCCTTCCAACAAAGCCAGTGATTGTATTTTTTCATTTCATCCGGAATGTTTTCCCAAACTGGTTCACGTATTTTATCGGTTGCTAATAATGCCAATAAACTTCCCTCCCCTAACTAGCAAAAATTGCCTTTGGTGTGCCATCTTCATTAAATCGATCGTTAAACACGAGCCACACCTGTTGGGCTTCAAAACTGATCCATCGTGGATTACTATCACCATCCACATCCGTTAAAACAGAAATAGTATTTTCTCTATCTATATCATTTCCAGCTCCAACCGTAGCCCCATGAGATAATATCGGTGTATCGATAGGAATTTCCTTGAAGCCCCAGCGATCCACCATAAGTATTCGTCCAGTTGGCTTGCCTGTCGGATCATATTGTTTTTCCAGTAAAGTTTTACTCATGCACTTTCACCTCGCTCCAAAATTTTAGATGATAATATTCCTATATAAATCATTCGGACACCTCCAAATAATTAATGGAATGTTCTGCATGCTTTTCTGACAAGGCTTTGATAGCAACTACCAATCCGTTTAATCCACTAAGATCATCTGCTGTAACTGAACTACTCATTGAACATCTATCGGAGACGTATTCCTCCAGCCCAATTAAGGAATTTTCCAAATGATTGGCTTCTCTAATTAATTCATCCTTACTCATCATTCAGCACCTCCGACCTTGTGCTCATAGTTGTAAGACCATTCGTCATACTTGAAGAATAGATACACCGCTAGACCTGTAAAGATGGCTATTTTAATGATTTCTGGTAATAAGCCGAAAATTCCGCCGATTAATATACTTGCGATAATTAAGTTTCGTTTCATAATGATTCCCTCCGATTTTTTATTATGGTATAATCGGATCAAAGAATATCGGGTTTTATCCCAATTAAGTTGCCTTTATCCAGTCCGCCAAGACTGTTATGGATAAGGCTTTTTCTTTGTTCTCGATCATAGTTTTTGCTCATAGTTTGATTCCTAACATTTCACTAAGTAACCATACATCTCGATTTATTAAGTCTTGCAAATCGTCAATGTTAAGGTCCGATTCGACTAAACTTATATTTGATAATTCAAAAATACTTCGGACAAGCTCAGTGATCGTTGGTTGTTTAACATTGTATTTTTGTTCCAAATAATCATCTAAGCGACTGGATGCTTCACAAGTTAAAAGTTTAGCCGTTTTTTCGTCTGCCTCGTCGTGCGCTTTATCTAATAAATTAATGACTTGTTTATAATTTGATGATTCTTTCATTTCAGTTCCTCCTATTAATTCCTTTGCCCCCACGGCATGTGATTACTTTTGTTTTGATAATAACCATTCTGTAATTGCTTTTTTCGAATAGAGCGGCATTCCAGAATCTAACCGAATTTCTGGTGCACCTTGCAGCACCCAATCTTTCAATGTATTTACTGAAACGTTAAAATACTTTGCTGCTTCGCCTTGCTTGACAATATCTCGTTCGTCAGATAGAACCTCAATTGCGCGTTTCATCATTCCTAACGCTTGGCTAAATTCTTCTTTGCGCCAAGTCGCTAATGTTTCTTCCATTGATTGCATTTTTATATCCTCCTTCCTTTTACGTCCCTTTGCGTAACCTATATTTATTTTTTTAGACGTTACTTTGCGTAACATCTTGATTATACTTTAAAACTGATTTAAACTAATGTCAAGTAACATCACGAAACTTTTTTCAAAAGGAGGGTTATCTTGGACGAAAATCAAAAAAAAGAAATTGGCAAACGGATAAGAGCCATACGTACTAAAAATGGTCTAACTATGCAAAAATTTGGAGAATTATTTAATCCACCCGCAAGCAAAAGTATAGTGTCAAGATGGGAAAAAGGTATCAGTATTCCTAGCAATGAAAGAATCAAGACACTTTCTGATAAATTTCATGTTTCTACTCTGTATTTATTAGAAGGAGAAAAAACGATTAAAGACCTTTTTCCGAACAAAGAACTTGATGACTATATAAAAGGACGAGGGAATAGTCCTTCACCAGTTAATCTTGATTCGGTTTTTCAAAACACCTTTAAAGATGAAGTGATTTCTTTTTTTAGTTCTTTAGATGTTTCTCAGCTATCAGTTATACAATTAATTTATCTTTCTTCTGCAATTGAACCTCTGAAAGCAAATTATAATGATGATTATCTTTACATGTATAACAGTATTTTTGACACTCTAGATAAATTACCAAGTAATTTGAAAAGAGAAGAATTAAATACATTAATTCAAAATATTCAAAACGATGTAAGAAACTTTTTAAGTTAACTTTCGCCTCCTCCTACCGCCCCCACGGTTTGTTACACTATGGAGGAAAGATTATGATTAAACAGTACGAAAAGAAAAATGGATCAAAAGCATGGATGTTCAAAGCCTATTTAGGTATTGATTCAGAAGGAAAGCAGCGTTTTACTACAAGACGTGGTTTTAAGACAAAAAAAGAAGCCCAACTAGAGTTGAGCCGTCTAAAAGTTGACATTAGCAAAAATGGATTCAAAAAAACTGACAAACTTACCTTCCAACAAGTCTATGATTTGTGGGTTGGTAATTATGAGCTTACGGTTAAGGAATCTACCTTTGTGAAACAAACAGAGCAATACAAAGTTCACATTTTACCATTTTTCGGGGATACATTGATTTCAAAAATTACTCCAGCAATGGTACAACAATTCGCAAATGAAAAAGTAAATAAGTTTGCTCGCTATCGTGAATTTGTTAGTAACACTTCACGAATTTTTGACTATGCCATCAAACTTAGATTAATTCATAATAACCCTTGTAAATCTATCACGATTCCAAAAGCAAAAAAAGATATTGGCAGCAAAAAGAGAGAAAACTATTTTTCAAGGAATGAAATGCTAACTTTCTTGAATGCTTTAGAGAAGCACGAAAATATGAAGATAGCAACATTCTTTAGATTGCTCTCAATGTCTTCTGCTCGTATGGGCGAAATTTTAGGGCTTGAATGGCGATATGTAAATTTTGAGGATAATTATATATCTATCACTCAAACGCTTGCTAGAGGAAAAAATAGACGGCTTTACTTGGAAGAACCTAAAACGAATAGCTCAGCTAGAGATATTCCACTGGATCAGATTACAATGGATTGGTTGAAAAAATGGCGCAAGAAACAAAGAAAAGAACTCTTGATTACTGGTCACAATTCATTGAAACCAGATCAGCTTGTTTTTTCGTCAGCGCTGGATAACTCATTTATTCAATTGTCCAAACCTAGAAAATGGCTTCTCACGATTTTAAAACAAGAAAACCTAAAAACGATAACTATTCATGGTTTGCGCCATAGCGGAGCTGTAATGATGCTAGAGTCTGGTTCTACCTTAAAAGATATTCAAGATAGATTGGGTCATTCTGATATATCTGTTACTAGCGCTCACTATCTGCATATCACAGAAAAAAGGAAACGTGAAACAGTCGACCAAATGACTGACTACATCAATTCTGGGTCAATGTCTGGGTCAAAATAAAAAAAGCCCCCAGAAACGTTAATTTCTAAGGGCTTAGGTAAGATAAAAGGAAGGTACGGGATTTGAACCCGTGCACCACATTACTGCGGCTCGCCGGATTTCGAGTCCGGTGCATTACCACTCTGCCAACCTTCCGCATCATTTATCTTACCTTTTTTCGTTTAAATGTCAAGATTTTATAATGAATCTAATACAGAAGTGTCTTCTTCTTCTAAGATATTGTTAATCGTACGATTGATCAAATGAACGATTTCATCTTGCGTCGGTTCAATGATACCAGAAGACATCAGTGTCGCGATCCCCGTCACACAAATCCACGTTCCTACATGCAATGCGTTGATGCGTTTTTCAGATAATTGGCTGTATTTAGGATGCTCAAGCATCAATTGGTGGAAGTAGTTGTAAGAAAAGTCGTGCATTTTCTTCCCGCCGCCGTATTCTTGAACGTACAGCGCATTGTACAAATTGCCTTGCTCTTTTGCAAAATAAACATAATTCAAGCCTAAGTCGATGATGGTATCACCTGTACGAACTTCTGGGAAAATATCATAATATAGGTGATTGCAGATCTCATCTAACAATGTGTTCTTAAGATCACTCATATTTTTAAATTCTAAATAGATCGGTTGCGTACTGATTCCCATTTTTTTGGCGATGTTACGTGCAGTAAATCCAGAAAAACCTTCATTTTCGACAACTTCATAGGCAGCCTTTAGAATCTGGTCTTTTGTGTAAACTTTTCTTCTCATTTTGATTCCTCCCAGAATGTTATTATTTTTATCGTCATTTTATTTTAATCAAAAACTGATTAGTTTTGCAACCCTTATGCAAGATGTTATCTAAATTTAGTGGATATTTCTTCAAATATGAAGTGTTATCCTTCGTTTTTATCTTACAAAGAGAGTGGAACCGTTTTATAATTTCTGTAAATTTTAACTTATTTCACTAAAAAACGAAAGTATCGTTATACATTTGAAGACATTTTTGTTTCTTTAAACTAAAATGAGTCTCTTCATTAAAAAATTTTGGTGTTACTTTATTATACTTTCTTGAGCCTTCAGTGACAATCATTATTCTTTTTCTTGTCTAATTTATTTATTTTATCTACTATAGTATAGAAATAGTAAAGGGGAGGAACTGAATGGAACAGCAAAACTACGCACAACTTGTTTTAAATACTTGCTTGAAAGCTGGGAAGATCATGATGGAATCCGGCTCAGAAGTTTATCGAGTGGAAGACACGATGAAACGAATCGCTCTCAATGCAGGCCTTGATGATATACAAACCTATGTGACCGCCACAGGCTTGATCGTCGGATTCCCTTCGGAGCAGAACAGCCAAGTGGTTCAAATCACACCGCAATCCATCAATCTAGAAAAAGTGACCGCGGTCAACCAGGGCTCGCGCCAATTCGCTGATGGGGAGCTTTCTTTGCCAGACTTCTATCTTTATTTAGAGGAAGTCGATTCAGTTACACCGGATTTTCCGTACCTGTGGAAAATCATTGCGGCTGGTGTCGTCAGCAGCACACTTATGATCATTTTGAATGGGACTTGGTTTGATTTTCTCCCAACCTTTGTCATCGGAATGATTGGTTTTGCCGTCCATACGTTTTTCGGCAACCAGCTCCATATGAAATTTTTAAATGATTTCGTTGCCGCATTGGTCATCGGCAGCTTATCCTTATTGGCGGTCTCTTCTTCTGCTGCACTTGAGGTCAACAGTTTGATCATTGGGTCCATCATGCCCCTCGTGCCCGGACTGGCTATCACAAACGCCTTTCGCGATATCATGGCGGGTCATTTGATCAGCGGCGTTGCCCGTGGCACAGAAGCTTTATTCATTGCTGGTGCGATCGGCGGCGGTATCATCGTCGCGTTTAATTTCTTTTAATAGAACGAACTATACTTGGAGGTCTCTCATGAATTTTCTTATCAATTTTCTTTTTAGCATGTTCAGTACGATCGCCTTCAGCGTCATCACGAATATTCCGCGCCGTGCTTTTTTAGCCTGCGGCCTGACTGGTGCGGCTGGTTGGATGACTTTTTGGATCTTGCAAACGTATTTTCATCAAAATATTGGGATCTCGAATTTTTTAGGCGCCTTGATGATCGGTCTTATTAGTATTTTTTTCTCTCGTATGATGCACATGCCGGTGATCGTTTTTAACGTTCCGAGTTTGGTTCCGTTGGTTCCGGGGGGCCCCGCCTATATGGCCGTTCGTCATATGATGAATCAGGAGTTCACTGAATCCATGGAAAAAGTCGTGACTGTTCTGGTTACTTCGGGAGCGATCGCCATCGGGTTCATGTTCACGAACCTGATCGAGCGGGCGTTAAAACGGACACGCTCGAACTTTAGAACAAAGTAACTCGAAGGAGCAGGAGTCTATTTCCTGCTTTTTATTCATAAAAGAATGCAAGCGTTCCCAGCTAATTTCTAAGTAAATTTTAAGTTTCACAGGAAATTTACAAATTACAACCTCAGACGTATGCATTTTGTGAATTTATCCTTTATACTTCATTTTAGAAAGACAAAGGGGATGAATTAAATGAGTGTCGTTCAATCCAGGAGACTATTAAACCTTATTTCGATAATGGGAATTGCTATAACGATCAGTTTATCTGTCTATTTTTATCGCTTAGGCGTATTCAACGATATGAATTCACTGCGACAACTTGTCGGGCTGTCACCAATTGCCGGACCGCTCATCTTCGTATTGATCCAAATCATCCAAGTGGTGATCCCGATCATTCCGGGGGGCATCAGTCTTGCGGCTGGCGTCTTGATCTTCGGCCCTTATTGGGGATTTGCTTACAACTACATCGGAATCGTGATCGGTTCCTTGATTTTATTCTTAATGGGCAGACATTACGGCAAGCCTCTGATCATGCATCTTGTCAGCGACAAGATCTACCAGAAATACCAGCATTGGCTGGATGATCCGCGCTTCGACAAATGGTTCGCACTCGCGATTTTCTTGCCAGTCGCACCAGACGATGCCCTCTGTTTGATGGCTAGTTTAACGAATATGTCCTTTAAAAAATACAGTGCGATCATCTTTTTAGCAAAACCTGCCTCCATCTTTTTATACAGCTTGGCTTTGCTGCAAGGCGGCACGTTACTCTCTCACCTACTCGTCCACTAATTTTAGTGGGCTTTTTTTTTGCGAAAATTCCTCCTTCTTTAGGCATAGTTGGAAATTCTGACTTTTCCAGCAGAAAAATTCACACATTTTTCATTTGAAAGTTCGATAATAATAAGGGATACTTTCTTTAGCTGTTGGGAAAACCCAACCATAAAAAAATTCGCAAACAATCACTTTTACAGGATTTTATTTTATATCGTATATTTGCTTATCGAACCACAGGAGGAACTATGACTTATTTACGTCGACGGATCACGCATTTTTTTAGTACGTTCTCTATTTATAATTTTTTACTGCTTGCCTTTGGTCTCCCTTTTTTATCGGAGAGTCTCTTTTTATTTTTTAGGCAAAGCCTATTGAATTCGCTTTATCACCCATTTTATTTCGTGCTTTTTTTAGCCTTGGTTTTCCTTTATGGGAACTTTTTTAGTCAACTGCAATCCAATGAAAAACTATTTCAGAATTTTTCTCTAAAGGGGGCATTTGTCAGCTTTCTGTTTTGGCTCGTGCTGTCACCCCTCTTTTTCTTTCGTTTTTATCAGTTGCTGCTAGTGTGGCGCCCGCTTCCAGCAGATGTCCTTTCTTTTCTGTTCCTGTATCGCTGGAAAATTTTACCTGTGCTGCTGCTTTTATACGTGCTGCTGCTCTATGGTCTTTATCGGGTGATCTTGGTGCCACGATATTTGAAACGAGGACTGACGCTCAAGGAAAGTATTCAGCTCAGTCGGGAAAAAACGAAAAAGCGACCAGTCAAACAGTTGCTCATTTTTTTCCTGATCCCGTTCGCATTTTTAGCAACGAGCCTGCTCGTTAAGCTCGGTTTTATTGGTCTGACGCGTCTATTAGTCAGTCAAAGCGGTGCGATGTGCCTGCTGCTGCTTTATCGCGTGGTCCAAAATTCCCTTTGGGCGCTCTTTTTCCTTTATTTAGCGGCCTCCGACAAGAAGGTCGTAGACAAGGAAGCCCCAAATAAGGCCTCCATCGTCTGGTTGAGTTTGACAGTTTTTGCTTGTCTCGGTCTTTATACGCTGCAATACATGCAATCCTTCACGACGCAACGCCCGAATACGCCTATATCGATTTCTCATCGGGGCGTCTCAGGACGAAACGGTGTCCAAAATTCCATCGCCGCGCTGCAAAAGACGAGCAGCCAGTACCATCCTGATCTTGTTGAAATGGACGTACAGGAAACCGCAGATCACCAATTGGTCGTGATGCACGATGAGGACCTGCAAGCACTCGCCCATAAGAAGCTTCGTGTCGACGAGGCGACTTGGGCAGAATTAAAGGAGCTCACTTTAGAAGAGAACGGGTATACGAGCGACATCCCGCTATTTTCCGACTATCTGGCGGCGGCAAACGAGATCAACCAGAAACTACTGATCGAGCTGAAAGTCACCGATAAAACGAAGGCGACGATCCTTCAACAGCTGCTGCCTTTAAAAGAGCAGCTCGCGGATCATCAATTGCAAAGTATGGATCTAGACATTGCCAATCAGCTAAAGGAACGCTTCCCTACTTGGAAGGTCGGCTACATCTTGCCCTTTGATCTCTTAGGCGCACCAAAGAACAACTTGGATTTCGTGAACATCGAAGCGCGGACTGCCAACGGTGAGCTCATTCGGAATTTGCAGCACCAAAAGAAACAAGTATATGTCTGGTCGATCCATTCCAAGCAGCAAGCGTCTATTTACCCATACTTGCACGTCAATGGGCTTCTGACAGATGACCTTCGCCTTTTGTCCCACTACGGAGACGATATAAAAGGAAAAACTGCCAGTATTCTACAATTCAATTAAGCAAATCGACTGTGAAGAGCCTCCCTGAAAGTCTCTTCACAGTTTTTTTGTTTCAAAAAAAGACCCCAATCAAAAAATGATTCGGGTCTCCTTCCTGTCAAAATAATTCTTTCACATGTTTGCAAACGATTATGCTGTACATTCGATTTCGATACAGCTTAAGATATCTTCGTATTTCACTAATAAGCGATTTTGTAGTTCGATGACTGTCGCGCGATCTGCTGCATCACATGTCACGACATTGATCAAAACGGTATTATTGTAGAGTTGTTCGACCGCCCCTACAACTTCTTTCTCTATTCCGATCGCTCGGCATTGATAAGTAAGACCAATTTCAATAGTTTCCATAATAAATCCCCCTTTAATTCTACGTTTTTATAATAACACAATGAGAAAAAATTGAAAACGTTTTTTATTACTTTTTTTGCTTTTGTAGCAAGGGAGATGTCACAATAGTTAGAAAATTCGTAAAACATCAACTTAAACAACTGCGGTTATTTTTAATCTTACGTTCATTTTCTATTTATCTTTATTTGTTTAAAAACGATTTCATTGTGCGATACTTATGCTTTTAATCATTATTTTTGATTAGTCACACATTATTTTTAGTATACCAATCAAAAGCGCCTCTTTTCCCACCCAGATTCCTCCTGATTTGCGACAAATCTAAACCCATTTCTTTTGCTAAAGTTTTAATTTCTGGAAAAAAAGCAGTCCTTTCTTTGTGAGGAACTGTTCTAATTATTATTGAGCTGCGCAAAAACACCGCCGCTGTCCGGACGTATCCCGATAGCGGCGGTGCTTTTTAGTTTCATTTAACGTGCGTCTCTTCCTTAATGGATTACAGACGATCGTTCAATTCTTTTGCTAACTCTTCAAATCCTGGTTTGCCAAGCAAAGCAAACATGTTTTTCTTGTATGCTTCCACGCCTGGTTGGTTGAATGGGTTCACACCTAGCAAGTAGCCAGAGATACCCACTGCGATTTCAAAGAAGTACATTGCGTAGCCTAGAGTGTAAGCATCCATTGTAGGGATGTTCAATACGAAGTTCGGAACACCGCCATCTGTATGTGCTAATAACGTTCCTTGGTACGCTTTAGAGTTTACGAAGTCAACATCTTTGCCTTCTAAGTAGCCTAAGCCATCTAAGTCAGATTCTTGTGAAGGGATCGCCACTGATTTACGAGGGTTTTCCACTTTCACGATCGTTTCAAAGATGTTGCGGCGGCCTTCTTGGATATATTGTCCAAATGAATGCAAGTCTGTTGAGAAGTTGGCACTTGATGGGTAGATCCCCTTCAAGTCTTTTCCTTCTGATTCGCCGTATAATTGTTTCCACCATTCGTTGAAATATTGCATACCTGGTTCGTAGTTGACCAAGATTTCAGTCACTTTCCCTTTACGGTATAGAATATTACGAAGAGCGGCATATTGATACGCTTCGTTTTCGTCTAAGTTTTCGCTTGAGTAAGCTTCGCGAGCATCCGCTGCACCCTTCATCAAGGCGTCGATGTCTGCGCCGCTGGCTGCGATTGGTAATAGACCCACTGCTGTTAATACAGAGAAACGTCCGCCAACATCATCAGGAATGACAAAGCTTTCCCAACCTGCTGCGTCTGCTTCAACTTTAACTGCGCCGCGGGCTTTATCTGTTGTCGCATAAATACGTTTGTTTGCTTCTTCTTCACCGTATTTTTTGATCAATAATTCTTTGAAGACACGGAATGCGATTGCTGGCTCAGTCGTCGTTCCTGATTTAGAAATCACATTAACTGAGAAATCACGGTCGCCGATCACTTCGATCAAGTCAGCGATATATGTTGAGCTGATTGAGTTTCCTGCAAAGAATACTTGCGGTGCTTTGCGATCTTCTTTGTCTAACACGTTGAAGAACGTTTGGTGTAAGAATTCGATTGCTGCACGAGCTCCAAGGTATGAACCACCGATTCCGATTACGACTAATACTTCAGAATCAGATTGAATTTTTTCAGCTGCTTTTTTGATACGAGCAAATTCATCTTTGTCATAGTTTACTGGAAGGTCGATCCAGCCTAGGAAATCATTTCCTGCGCCAGTTCCTTCGCGTAATTCTTTGTGAGCTAGAGCTACTTCAGATTTGATGTAGTCCATTTCATGTTCGCTCACGAATGGTGCTACTTTCGAATAATCGAAATGTATGTGTGCCATTGTTTTTCCTCCTTGAAAGTCAGTTCATAACAATCTATACTTTACGTTTCTTTTGACTATTTTTCAAGCGTAAACCATTAAATATTAGACAGTTCCTTGCGCCAACATCGCAGCAGCGACTTTCTCAAAACCAGCTATATTTGCCCCCGCTGCAAAATTATCTTTATCAGCATATTTTGCTGCGGTATCGCGGCAGGTTTCATAAATATTTTTCATGATGTCGTCTAATTTTCCGTCGACCTCATCTTTGGTCCAAGCCAAACGTTGCGAGTTTTGGCTCATTTCTAGAGCAGATACTGCTACGCCCCCAGCATTCGCTGCTTTTCCTGGTCCGTAAAGCACGCCATTTTCATGATACAATTTCACTGCACCGTTCGTACTAGGCATATTCGCGCCTTCAGCGACCACTTTCACACCATTTTTCACTAAGATCTCCGCTTTTTCATCATCGATCTCATTTTGTGTCGCACATGGCAGCGCGATGTCTGCTTCTGTTTCAAACGCCCAGACAGAACCTTCATGGTATTCCGCATTTGGACGCTCTTTTGCATATTCAGTCAAACGCTCACGACGCACTTCCTTGATGTCTTTCAATAAGGCCACATCAATGCCGTCTTTATCATAGATATAGCCATTCGAGTCTGAACACGTGATCGCTGTTGCACCTAATTCCTGTGCCTTTTCAATCGCATAGATCGCCACGTTCCCGCTTCCTGAAACAAGGACCTTTTTGCCCTCGAAAGAATCGTCGCGGTCTTCCAATAGATGCTTCACAAAGTAAACGGCCCCGTAGCCTGTCGCTTCCGTCCGTCCAAGGCTGCCATTAAAGCCTAAAGGTTTACCAGTCAGCACGCCCATGTCGTATTCACGCAGACGCTTGTATTGACCGAACAAATAACCAATCTCGCGTCCGCCAACACCGATGTCTCCTGCTGGTACGTCCAGATTTGGCCCGATATGCTTCGACAATTCCGTCATGAAGCTTTGACAATAGCGCATCACTTCTGAATCAGATTTTCCTTTTGGATCAAAATCCGATCCGCCTTTACCGCCGCCGATCGGCAAGCCAGTCAAACTATTTTTAAAGATTTGCTCAAAACCTAAGAATTTTAAAATACTTAAGTTTACGCTTGGGTGGAAACGCAGACCACCCTTATATGGGCCGATCGCTGAGTTAAATTGGACACGGTAGCCGCGATTGACTTGCCAATTTCCTTCATCGTCTTGCCAAGGCACACGAAATTGGACCATACGTTCCGGCTCCAGTATCATGCCTAAAATATTTTTCTCTACATATTCTGGATGCTCTTCAAGAAACGGGATCACCGTTGGTAAAAATTCATCCACCGCTTGTAAAAATTCTTCCTGATTCGGATCTTTTGCCTCTAAGTTTTTCTGAACCTGTTCAACATATTCTTTTACTTCCATCAAATTCCTCCTCACAGTTAATACTCATAGTTTACATCATTTTTTAATAAAAGTGGAAAGAAATTCATGATACACTGCAAGTTGAATGTCAATCGTTCGGATTTAAAGTAAGATAGAAACTATAAATTTACAGATAAATGAGGATAACTAAATGAGTAAAAAATTCGATGTCATCGTGATCGGCGGGGGCCCTTCTGGGATGATGGCCGCAATCACTGCCGCAATGAACGGGGCTCAGGTGGCTCTTTTTGAGAAGAATAAACGACTTGGAAAAAAATTATTGATGACGGGCGGCGGCCGCTGCAACGTGACCAATAATCGATCCGTGGATGATTTGATCGTCCATATTCCCGGCAACGGGCGCTTTTTATATAGTACGTTTTCGCAATTCGACAACCAAGATGTCATGCGTTTCTTCAGTGAACGCGGGGTCGCTTTGAAAGAAGAGGATCACGGGCGTATCTTCCCTGTCTCGGACAAATCTGCCACCATCGTCAATACATTAAAAGAAGAGCTGGAAACATTAAACGTCTCCCTGCACTTTAAAGAACCCGTTGAAAAAATCATCAGTGACGGTGCTGCCATTCAGGGTGTCCGTACTTCAGAAGGCGATTACTCCGCTAAAAGCGTGATCATTACGACCGGAGGCATCACATATCCTTCCACCGGCTCACAAGGCGACGGCTATCGCTTTGCTAAGAGTGTCGGACATCATGTCACGCCGTTATACCCGACAGAGTCTCCAATCTTTCTGACGGATGCTTTCGTTGAAGAAAAAACGCTGCAAGGTCTTTCACTGCAAGACGTTCGGCTCTCTGTGCTCGACGCTAAAAACAAGCGTGTGACCAGCCATGAGATGGATCTGCTCTTTACGCATTTCGGTGTCTCAGGACCAGCCGCTCTACGCTGTTCCAGCTTTGTAAACCAATTATTGCGCACACAAGAAACAGCAACCTTAACACTTGATTGTTTCCCTGAAACCTCGGCCTCTGACTTAATGGCGGACATTCGCGAACGCGCCGCATCCTCTACAAAACACTTAAAGAATGCCTTGACCGGCTTTTTACCAGAGCGCTTGCTGCTCTTCTTTTTAGAACAGATCGGGATCAGCGAACAAACGTATGCGCAAACATCAAAAGAGGATATAGAGACCTTTGTTTCCTATTGTAAGAACTGGACGATGACCGCCAACAAGACGTTCGGCTTGGAAAAGTCCTTCGTGACCGGCGGCGGGGTCGAGCTAAAAGAGGTCAATCCAAAGGAATTAGCCAGCAAAAAAATCCCCGGCCTGTATTTTGCCGGGGAAGTGCTAGATGTCAATGGGTATACAGGCGGGTACAACATTACGACGGCTTTTTGTACCGGCTATGTGGCAGGTACAAATGCTGCCTATCACGCATTTGGTTAATGTGTCAGCTCAGTAAATTGTCCTCGCGTCAGCTCTACGATGGCGTCGGGGGCAATTTCTATTTGCAGCCCTCTGCGGCCCGCAGAGATGGCGATCTCCTCAAAATTTTCAGCTGAAGCGTCCACAAAAGTTGGAAACAGCTTCTTCATCCCGATCGGTGAACAGCCGCCGCGAATGTACCCTGTCGTTGCCTCCAGATCCCTCAGATGCAGCATCTCCACCTTTTTGTTGCCGCTGGCCTTCGCAATTTTCTTCAAGTCCAATTCATGATCGCTGGGAATGACCGCTACGACAGGACCTGTTTTGTTTCCAACAGCCACCAGTGTTTTAAAGATGCGCGCAGGAGCGATCGCGACCTGTTCAGAGACATGCCCTGCCCCTAAGTCATCCTCGCTCCATGCGTATTCATGTTCCTTATAAGCAATTTTCTTTTGCTCCACTAAACGAACCGCATTGGTCTTTTGAATTTTCTTCTTAGCCAAATCAATCCCTCACTTCATTTGTTTTCTAAAGTCTAGCAAAAAAGCGAAAGTGAGACAAATCGGTCGTTTTGTTTGGTCTTTTTTCTTAAAAGTTCTACACTGAATTTGTACGAGAAAGGATGCATTCATCATGAAAAGAATTTCAAGAGGAAAGTTTGAGAAGATGCAACAATTGTCAAATGATCAAGGTGTCATTGCGGCCTTAGCGATCGATCAACGAGGCTCTATGAAAAAGATGATGCAAACGGCTGTCGGTGAAGACAAGTTTTCAATGGATCAAGTTTACGAATTCAAAGAGCTCGTCTCACAAGAATTGACAAAACACGTTAGCGCGATCCTGCTAGACGAACAATATGGCTTCAAGGGCATCCAAGCAAAAGACCCAAGCTGCGGATTGATTCTGTCTTATGAAAAAACCGGCTACGATGCCAATACCCCCGGTCGTCTCCCAGAATTGTTGCCAAACGAATCGTTGGATCGCTTATTAGAAAAAGGCGCGGATGCAGCGAAGGTTCTCGTCTATTATGATCCAGATGAACCAAAAGAAATTTTGGACGTCAAGCACGCTTTCTTAGAACGTTTAGGGACAGAAGCCCTTGCGGCGGACATTCCTGTATTCGTTGAACCGATCGTCTACGATACGAAAATCACTGACGATCACTCCCCTGAATTCGCAGAGATCAAACCGCAAAAGGTGATCGACACCATTAAGGAATTCACGAAGGATAAATACCATATCGATGTCTTGAAAGTAGAAGTTCCTGTTCTCTTTAAGTATGTCGAAGGCTTTAACAAAGGCAATGATCCTGTCGTTTACACGCAAGAAGAAGCGGCCGCCTACTTCAAAGAAGCAGGAGAAGCAGCGACACGACCTTTTATCTATTTGAGCGCGGGTGTGCCTGCGGATGTTTTCCGTGAAGAACTGACTTTCGCTGGTGAGCATGGTGCAAATTACTGCGGCATCCTCGGAGGTCGTGCAACTTGGCGCGACGGTGTTCAAGTATATGCTGACGGCGGCAAAGACGCTTTGATCGATTGGCTGGATACGCAAGGCCGTGAAAATATCAATGAATTAAATGACATCTTAGGCAAATATGCTAAGCCTTGGTATGAAATTTACGGTGGCCTAGACAACATTGAGGTTTTTGACATTGATGTCATGAAGTAACCACGAATTAGCAAGTGTAAAGTTTTTTCAGGAAATTCTTTACAAAAAGAAAGCGAATCGCTCGTTGACTATCCAAATCGATAGTTTCGCAGCGATCCGCTTTCTTTTTGATTTTGTTCAATGAGTAAACATTATCTCAGTACGTCGATCATCAAAGCCAATTTCTCTACCTCGATCTGTGCATCAGGAGAAGGATGGTTTTCTAAACAGCCGTAAGTCATGCAAGACCCGTCTAATGATCCGCTGACCTGCGAAAACTTGCCCAATCGTCCCAACGAGACCGATACCACAGGCAGTGAAACGAAGGTCTGGGCCTTCATGACGATCTCCATCTGACGTAGAACATCCGCTTCATTTTGCGGTTGGACCACTACTTTTGCGATATCCGCACCCCAATGCTCCATCAAATTCAAACGGAACAGGATCACTGCGTCTTCTGGCGTTTCTTCAAAATTATAGTAGCTCAAGATGACCCGCACATCCAAGGCCTGCATCCATTTAATGAAGGTCGTGGATAATTGGTCGATGATCGATACTTCTACATCCGCTAAATCGATCGCGCGTGAAGATACCGCGAACTCGTTGACATGGCGATACTGATTGAGAGTAATGTCGATCTCTCCGCCAGATTCTGCCATTCTCAAATTGAAGATCAAGGGAATGTTCCTGATCTCGTCCCGTAAAGCCAACAGCGTAGAGTTCAGCTTGTCGTCGTCCAACACGTCTTCATAATAATCAGCGCGCCATTCGATCACTTCAGCGATCTTCTTCGCTTCATTCGCTTGTTCGATGATTTCCTCGAAAGTCTTTCCAACAATCGGCACGCAGATTTTAGGTTTTCCTGCATCAAAGCGCACCTCTCTTACTTGAATATCCATCATAAGCATCCCATCCCGCTTTCCAATTTTTTTATTCGTAAAGTCCCTTTGTCAGTTTCTTCTTTATGACATTTTTTTCTGATCTCAGCTTCACGAACAACCATAGGGCGCGTTCGCTACGCCTTGCTTATTTGATAAAACAATACTTTTAAATAATCGCTCTCTTCGAAGTTGCCGCTAGGAAAATCAGCCGGCAGCCGGTGCGTTTCTACTAATTGATACGCGACCTTTTTGTTCTTCAGAGCCGTTTCGATCGACTGCTTAAACTTTTTGATCGGTAAATTCGCCGCATTGGTGGAAGCGATGATCATTCCTTCATCTGAGAGAATGTCCACACTGTCTTCGATCAACCGCCCGTAATCCTTCGCAACAGAAAATGTTTTTTTCTTATTCCGAGCAAAGCTTGGCGGATCCAAGATAATCAAATTATAACTTAAGTTGTTTCTTAATGCATAGCGGAAATAATCAAAAGTGTCCATTACTCTAATTTTCTGTTGTTCCAAAGGCAGTCCGTTTACTTCAAATTGTTCCTGCGTTTTTGGCAAACTCCGCTGCGCCAAGTCAACACTGGTCGTTTCAAGCGCGCCACCATACGCTGCCGCTACGGAAAAGGCCCCCGTATAGCTGAACATATTCAAGACCCTTTGTCCTGCTGCTAGACCCTCCGTCAAACGCCCGCGCACGTCTTTTTGATCCAAGAAAATTCCAGTCATATAGCCTTCATCTAAGTATACGGCATATGAAACGCCATTTTCCACTACTAATAACGGTTCCTCCGGTTTTTCTCCCGCCAGCCAGCGACTCTCCTTCAATTCGCTCTTGAAGCGGATTTTTTCAACGACGCCCTTTGCATGAGGATACGCCTCTAGCAAGCTGTCAACGATCAGCTTTTGAAAATGATAGATGGTTTCGTTGTACCAAGAGATCACCAAATAGTCCGCATAGTAATCCACCGTGACACCGCCAAAGCCGTCCCCTTCGCCATTAAATAAACGAAATGCGTTCGTTCCTTCATCTGAAAAAAAAGCTTGCCGCATTTGAATGGCTTGAAGAAAGACTTCCTTTATAAAAGAGCGATCGATGGGCCGTCTCGTTTGGTCAAGGACCCAGCCAATCCCTTTGTTTTGTTTTCCCAAGTATCCGGTAGCAACGTAGGCCTGCTTTTGATCAACAAACTCGACCCACTCTAAAGGAAGCTCCTTTGGTTTCTTTGCTAAATCTTCCTCTTTGATTAGTGGATTTCCTTGTCGAATTCGTTTGATTCCATAGTTTGTTACTTCAATTTTCACTCTCATCCCTGCTTTCTTATCTAGTATAGCAAAAAAAAATTGTATTTTTCGCTTATAAAGTTTTCTTTAAGCATCATTGCTCTCTTTTTAATATGAATTGACTGGGTTGATGGAAGCGAGTAAACTGTTAACAAGTGAACATTCCGCTTTTTTTGCGGCAGAAAGGAAGTTACTATTGAAAAAACTAAAAGCTCCTGCATTTTTGAATAAACGTCTCGGCTTTTATGCGTTACTGACATTCTTATTATGGGCGAAAAGTATTTTTGCATACTTATTTGAATTCAATTTAGGGATCGAAAGTCTGACACAGTATTTCATCCTTTTTATTAATCCGATCGCATCGACAATGTTTCTACTGTCGATCGCTTTATATGTTCGACGTTCGAAAGCATCCTATTTAACGATGATGATCATTTACGCACTGGCAAGTATTTTATTGTTTGCTAACGTCGTATATTATCGTGAATTTACCGACTTCATCACCGTCAACACCTTTTTAGGCGCTGGGAAAGTTGCCAGCGGTCTAGGTGAAAGCGCGGTTCGACTCTTTCGTCCGTTTGATCTTTTATACCTGATCGATATCGTGATTTTACCGATTCTATTGTGGCGTAAAAAAATCAAAGAAGAAGAACGTCCTGTTCGTGCACGAATGGCCTTCGCAATGACGGCTCTTTCGATCATGATCTTCTCAGGAAATCTTTTCTTAGCCGAAGCAGATCGTCCAGAATTACTGACTCGTACCTTCTCTCGCGACTATTTGATCAAATATCTTGGTGTTAATGCCTTCACTGTTTATGACGGTATCCAAACGTATAAGACCAACCAAGTCCGCGCCGAAGCAAGTCCGAATGACTTAAAAGAAGTTGAGAATTATGTAAAAGAACATCATGCGGCACCGAATAGTGAGTATTTTGGACTTGCTAAAGGACGCAACGTGATCACGATCCACTTAGAAAGCCTGCAGCAATTTGTGATCGACTACAAATTGAAGGATGAAAACGGACAAGAACATGAAGTTACACCGTTCTTGAACAGTATTTTCCATAGCAACAGCACGTTTGCCTTTGACAATTTCTTCCACCAAGTAAAAGCCGGAAAAACCTCCGATGCTGAGACCCTGATGGAAAATTCATTGTTTGGGCTGAACCAAGGCTCGCTGTTCTCGCAATTAGGCGGGAAAAACACCTTCCAAGCAGCTCCAGATATCTTGAAGCAGACAGAAAGCTATACGAGTGCGGCATTCCATGGGAACTCAGGAAGCTTCTGGAACCGTTCAGAAACGTATAAAAATCTCGGCTACGACTATTTCTTTGATTCTTCTTACTATGATGTAAATGACGAAAATTCATTCCAATATGGCTTGCATGACAAACCCTTCTTCCAACAATCTGTGAAGTACTTGGAACGTCTGCAACAGCCATTTTACTCAAAATTTATCGCCGTATCGAACCACTATCCATACAGTGAATTCAAGAATGACGAAGCTGGATTCCCTATGGCAAACACGAGCGATGAAACAATCAACGGCTACTTTGCCACAGCGAACTATTTAGATAAAGCTGTCGAAGAATTCTTCAATTATCTAAAAGCTTCTGGTTTGTATGATAATTCGATCATTGTTATGTACGGCGACCACTACGGGATCTCGAATTCAAGAAATCCTGATTTGGCACCATTACTAGGCAAGTCTAAAGAAACGTGGTCAAACTTTGACAACGCACAAATGCAGCGTGTGCCTTATATGGTTCACATTCCTGGTCAAGAAAAAGGCGGCATCAACCATACCTATGGTGGTGAAGTCGATGCCTTGCCAACGTTGCTTCATCTGTTAGGAACAGACACGAGCAAGTACATCCAGCTAGGACAAGATTTGTTGTCTAAAGACAATAGCCAAATCGTTGCCTTCCGTGATGGGGATTATGTGACACCGAACTACACGTATTACAGCGGAAACTTGTATGACAATAAAAACGGCATGCCGATCTCTGAACCTAGCGAGATCCTTCAAAGACAAGCTGACGGTTGGAAAGAAGCTGTCTCCAAGCAATTGCATACGTCAGACAATATCAACAATGGCGACCTGCTCCGCTTCTATTCAGCTAGTGGTTTGAAACCAATCGATGCCTCTCAATTTGATTACAAAGACGGATTGAATAAGATGGAAAAAATCGAAAACAAACTAGGTGACAAATCAACCAGCATCTTTGATCAGCACGGAAAGAAATCCACACAGGATCTTTACAAAACCGAGACATACAAGCAATACCAAGAACAAACTCCACAACAATAAGTTGAATTCGAACCCCCTTCACCTAGATGTGAAGGGGGTTCTTTTATCTGCACGTATTTCTTCCGATAGAATTCATACTTCTTTCAAATTAGGATTTTATACTTATTCTTAAGAGGTGGCATTCTATGGAACTTATTTCAACGACACTTTCAACAATTAAACGGCATCGTCTGCAATTTTCACTATCTTGGGTGATCTGTCTGGTCGCTCTCTTTGTGCTGACGAGCTTCAGTATGTTGAAATTGGTCTTGTATCAATTAGATTCCTCCAATCAAATTCAATTATTTACAGCAAAAGAAATTGATCAATTGCAGCGGTATTTTTCTGACCGCCTGCTGATCAGTGGGCTTATTCTTTTTGTACTCTTGCTGGCCTTCTTTGGCTACAGAGTACACCAACAAAAAAAGGAGCCCCTTCCGAAAAAGAAAATATTCTATGCGATTGGCTTGGAATTCTTCATCGGTCTGATGATCGCTACGATTTGTCTCGTTTTGCTGTTTACTCTTTTTGAACCACTTTACCAAACGATTCTGCAATCGTTCTACCATCAGGCGTTAAACCAGATGAAAGAATTGCCCAACTTTGTGTTAAGCAATGGGACGAGCGGCATTGCCTATTCGATCCGTTCCTCTCTTTCGTTTGAATTATCTTCTACGACATTGCTGGATTTATTCTTCGTCTCGCTTTTCAAAGCTGTTTCTTATATCTTTCTCTCTCTTTGCGTATTGATCCTCTCCTTCTATCTGATAAATACTTCCTTCAAAAAGGCGAATGTCCGTTAAACACGAACATTCGCCTTTAAATTTGTTCTTTACTAAAAGTTATGATTGAAAGTCGATCGTTCCTTCATTATACTAAAAAAGTATTCGGTTTTTACCGATATAATGAACTTATTCTTAAGGAGCGTTTAATTATAATGGAGAAATTCTTTAAATTGAAAGAGCACGGCACCAACATTTCCACTGAAGTAATGGCAGGAATCACTACATTCTTTGCTATGAGTTATATTTTATTCGTGAATCCGACCATCTTGTCTGCTTCAGGGATGCCTTTCCAAGCAGTATTTTTGGCAACGATCATCGCTTCGGTCATCGGCACGTTAGTCATGGGACTATTTGCCAATGTTCCTTACGCACAAGCACCCGGTATGGGATTGAATGCGTTCTTCACCTATACCGTCGTTTTCGGACTAGGTTATTCGTGGCAACAAGCGTTAGCAATGGTGTTTATCTGTGGGATCATTAATATTTTGATCACTGTTACAAAGATTCGTAAACTGATCATTCATGCAATTCCAGAAAGTATGCAGCATGCAATCGGCGGTGGGATCGGGATCTTTGTCGCTTATGTGGGGATCAAAAATGCGGGACTTCTTTCCTTTAGTGCTGATTCTTCTGCTATTACCAGCAGTGTTGTTGAAGGCGGCAAAGCGACCAATGTGACTATCAACAGCGGAATCGTTCCTGCGTTAGCAAACTTCAACAATGCACCGATCTTGTTAGCTGTGATCGGCTTGGTGCTGACAACTATTTTAGTCGTAAAAAACGTTCGTGGAGCGATCTTGATTGGGATCGTGGTCACGACCTTATTAGGAATTCCTATGGGTGTGGTTCAATTAGGCGCAATTGATTGGCACGCCAATTCATTAGGCAGCTCGATCCAAGAATTAGGGACGACCTTTGGTGCCGCTTTTGGTTCTGAAGGTATGGGTTCTCTGTTTTCAAATTCTGCAAAATTACCGCAAGTGTTAATGACGATCTTGGCCTTCAGTCTTTCTGATACTTTCGATACGATCGGAACCTTCATCGGTACGGGCCGTCGGACAGGAATCTTCTCAAAAGAAGACGAAAACGCACTTGAAAATGACTCTCGCGGGTTTAAAACGAAAATGGATAAAGCCTTATTCGCAGATGCGATCGCAACATCTATCGGTGCGATTTTTGGAACATCAAACACGACAACGTATGTTGAATCGGCTGCTGGGATCGGCGCTGGCGGACGGACTGGTCTGACGTCGATCGTCGTTGCACTTCTCTTTGCCCTAAGCAGCTTGTTCTCACCACTGATCGCCGTAGTTCCGGCGCAAGCAACTGCTCCTGCATTGATCTTGGTCGGTGTCATGATGCTGGCTTCTTTCGCTGATATCAACTGGTTAGACTTAGAAGAAGCGGTTCCTGCTTTCTTTGCCAGTGTCTTTATGGGATTATGCTACAGCATCTCTTACGGGATCGCTGCCGGCTTCATTTTCTACACCATCGTTAAAGTGATCAAAGGAAAAACAAAAGAAATTTCGCCTATTCTTTGGGTCGTAGATATTTTATTCATCATGAACTTTATCATCTTAGCAATTCTGTAGAGAAACATCCTTACAAACAAAAAAAGAATCGTCTCCCATTAAGCGGGTGACGATTCTTTTTTCTCTTCATTTTGATCCGTGTCCTCAGGTTTATCTGGAAAGACGACCGTAAACGTCGTTCCTTTGTCCAAAGCACTCACCACTTCGATCGTTCCATTGTGGAGGCGAACAAGCTCTTGTACGATGGATAATCCTAACCCCGATTCCCCGTATTTTGTATTTTTCCGTGACGGATCGGCTTTGTAATAACGATCCCAAATATTTTTCACCTGGTTCTCCGTCATTCCGATGCCGGTATCTGCAATACTGATCTCTGTCGCCTTTTCCAGCTTCTTGATGGCCACAGTGATCGTTCCATTCGTGGTAAACTGGATCGCATTTTGGATCAGATTTACCAGCACCTGAACAAACCGGTCATAATCTGCATACACATCGATCGGCGCGTCCGCCTGTAAGATCAATTCATCCCCTGAAGCCTCCGCTTTCCCATGCAATTGAGAAACTAGTGTAGAGACGGCCTCCGTCGCGTTGAATTTCTGCAAGACAACACTGATCTGGTTGGTGCGTATTTTTTCATAGTCCAGATTTTCATTGACCAATCGGATCAGCCGAGACGTTTCGTTTTGCATCAGTTTGATAGCCTTCTCTTTTTGGTTCTCAGGAATCGCATTGTATTGCAATCCTTCCAATAACCCATTGATCGTCGTCAACGGGGTGCGCATCTCATGAGACGCATCCGCCATGAATTGCTTCCGACGTTCTTCCTGACGTTCGATTTCCTCCTGTGACGCCTTCAAAGAGACCGTCATTTGATTGAAATCATCCGCCAAGTCATCAAACTCATCGCGATTTCGGTTCGGAACGATCACGTCAAAGTTTCCTGATGCCACTTCTTTTGTTGCCGAGCGCATCCGATTGATCCGCTTCACCTGCTGCGTGGCAAAGAAATAACTAACTATGATGGCAATGATCGAGGCGATGATAAACGCCTTGAACAAATCGGTCACGATCGAGTTGACACTCGACTCGACATTCATCGCCGGCTGACTCACCAGTAGAACACCGAAAAATTCACCGTTTGTAAAAAACGGCACCATGGCATAGGACGTTGTTTGATTCTGCCCCATGACATTTTTTGAACTCGTCTCTTTCTGCTGCTGCCCGACCTTCAATGCCTTCCATTGTTCGTCACTTACCAAATGCTGATTGACTTTCCCCGATTTCTCAGGGTATTGCACGTTCCGATCCTTATCGATAAAAACAAAGGAAACATCCTGTTGATTAAGACTTGATTCAGTCACGCCGATCGCAAATTGGAAGATTTCATTGCTGGACATGCCTTCAAAACGAATGTCTCGACTCAAGGAATTGTTATTCTTCTCCATCGATTCCGCATAGCCCAGCAATTCCTTGTAGTTATTGTCCTCCAGCGTCTTGCGGGTGAACTGCGTAAACGACAGCCCCAGCGTCAGCAAAATCAATAGGATCAACCCGCCAAAAGCCAGCAATTGTTGGTAAAGGTATTTCATCGACCAACCTCGGTGTCATCAAATTTGTAGCCTACGCCCCAAACAGTTTGGATGACTTGTGCACCGACCTTCTCAATTTTTTGACGCAATTTCTTGATATGCGCATCCACTGTACGCTCGTCACCAAAGTACTGATAATCCCAAACCAGCTCAAGCAATTGTTCACGGGTAAATACTTGCCGCGGTTTTTTCGCCATCGTATACAGTAAGTCGAATTCTTTCGGTGTCAGCCCTTCAATCGGCTGATCATCTAAATAGGCTTCCCGAGTTTTTAAATTCATTTTAAAATGATCCGTCTGGATATCAAAGCTGTCGCTTGATGTCGCGGACTCTTTTTGCGGCTCTGACGTCAATTCACTGCGACGGTGCAACGCCTTGATTCGTGCAATCAATGTCAGCGGTGAGAACGGCTTCGTGACATAGTCGTCCGCGCCCATTTCCAATCCAATGACTTGATCACTTTCAGAATCTCTTGCTGTCAGCATGATGATCGGCACTGTTTTAGAAACTTTGCGAATCTCACGACCGACTTCCATGCCGTCCATCCCTGGTAAATTCAGATCAAGCGTGATCATATCCCATTTTTCAGGGTCCGCTTTAAAGGTGTCTAGCCCTTCTTTTCCGTCGTATTTAAATTCTGCTTCCCAACCTTCGTTCAAAAAAAACATCTGCATCATCTCAGAAACGGACTCGTTGTCTTCGATCATTAAAATATTCATACATTAACCCCCTGATATCGTCTGATTCTCATTATAAGTATACTCTATTTCATTTTTTTCAACCATTACCTTACCCGTATCTTCATTAACAATTTGTTTTTTCTTCAATTTTTTCACAGGAATCTGAAAAATTTCTTTTGAATCATTTACATCTTTGCATTTTTTATAACGGGATGGTATACTTTCTCTTGCAGTAAAATTATTCATAAAGGGGACGTTACGGATTCGACAGGCATAGTTTGAGCCTGAATTGCGCTTCGTAGGTTACGTCTACGTAAAAACGTTACAGTTAAATATAACTGCTAAAAACAACAATAACTCTTACGCTTTAGCTGCCTAAAAACAGTTAGCGTAGATCCTCTCGGTATCGCCCATGTGCTCGAGTAAGGGTCCTATTCTAAGTGGGATACGTATCAACTTTCCGTCTGTAAGTTGATAAAGAGCCTATCAGACTAGCAATGTCCGCGGCCTGTCATGCGGCAGAGGGCAAAGCGAAATTTAAATAGTATGACTATGAGCGTAGATTTTTAGGTGTCGATGTGTTTGGACGCGGGTTCGACTCCCGCCGTCTCCATTAAAGAGTTCGATCCATTTCAAAACGATTCAGATCCTTTGCTACTCGGGATCGGATCGTTTTTTATTTTGGATTGTTTACGAAACAAGAGCCAAACAACAGCTAGGTTGTTCGGCTCTTGTATGAGGTCTCTTACTTTAAACACGCCTTCGTTGCTCTTTCTAATACGTTATTCTTCAACTTCCTGCAGCACCTCTTGTTCTAGTTCTACGAAGAAAAATTGCAGCTGATGGGGAGAAACATACACAATCAACCGTTCTTTGGAGACATCTGTTGCAAGTGCTGGATAGACTTGCTCCGTTCCAGGGTTCCCGTGAAACAACTCCTTTAAAGCAACCTCCAAACCAGCATTGATAAATGGATTCAGCATTTTCGTCGCTCCCTTTCTTTCGTATCTTTTCTTACCTCCATTATACCCGCGAAGACAGCCGAACATTTCATTTCTTAAAAAAAGTACGTTTTATTAAATAAAAGATTTTTTATTTCTCGTGACCTCATAAAAAACAGCAGTACCACCGCCCTTTTTTGCCGCAAATGAGATAAAAGCCTTTTAGACCAAAGGACAACAGCAGTCTCTCATAACTTTTCTGCGGTTTTTTGTCTTATAAAATAAAAAAATTTCTATTATGAGCATATGAATATGGCGCTTCTAGTAACTGTGGTACTGTTGAACCAATCAGAAGGGAGGGTTTACAGATGAAATATCTAGATATTATCGCGCTTATATTGTTGATTGTCGGTGGCATTAATTGGTTATTAGTAGGTCTTTTTGAATATGATTTAGTTGCAGCAATATCTGGTGGAAGCACAGCGATCCTTGCTAAAATTATTTACATCGTGGTCGGACTATGTGCGCTTTACTGTTTAAAATTTATCCCTGGAATTGCGAATCGCACTGAATAAATCCGTTGGTCTTTTGTTGAACAACTAAGATCATGAACAATAGATATCAAAAGAAGCTCTCGGCTTGCAAGCCAAGAGCTTTTTTTGTGTGCTAAAAAATTACTCAATAATCAGTGGAATCAGCTTATAGGAAACTTTTTGCTTATACTCTTTGTAGCCTTTCAATAAAGCTTCGAGTACTTCTTCTTTTAGCGAAACGGATTATAAAACCGTCCTCCATTGACTATTAATAATAAAATACCCGCTGAACAGAGCAGAAGCACGAGGAACAAGGCGATGTAGTCCTTGCGCTTCAATGGCTTAGCCAATAGCCAGGTTCGTCCCTTTTTCTTTCCGAAGCGTCGAAGCTCCATCGCAGAAGAAATCGTCTCGATTCGTTCCAGACTTGAAAAAATCAATGGAATCGCGATCGTTAAACTCCCTCGGACACGTTTCATCAATGACGCTTTCTTGGAAAGTTCGTTTCCTCGAGCCTGTTGCGCTTTTGAGATCGTTCGGAAATCTTCTTGGATGTCTGGAATGTAGCGTAACGCCAAGGAAAAAGCGTATGCGATCTTGTAAGAACCGCCCACCCGATGAATACTGGATGCCAACTCACTAGGATTTGTGGTCAAAATGAATATCAGACCCGGCGGAATCGTTACAAAATATTTTATCAGCAAATTGAATTCATAAAACAATTGCTCTTGCGTGAGCGTGTACCTGCCAATGCCTTCAAAAATCACGTGGCGCGTTCCGTAGATCGTTACCCCATATTCCGGCGCGAACAGATAAACGGTCAACAAATTCAAGATGGAGAAGAACGCGATGAATTTCACGACGAATGAGATCTCTCGATAACTGATTTTTGCTGTTCGGAACAGAATGACGGAAAAGACCGCCAATACAAGTAAAAATCGCGTGTCATAGGAAATCATTCCTACCACTGAGATCATCAAGAAGCACAGCAATTTCGTAAAGCCGCTCAGTTGGTGGATCGGTGTATGTTTCGGCAAATAGCCGATTAGATTACTGTCCGCCATAAGGTCCCTCCTCATGTTGGATAAATGCTGACACGAACCCTGTGGCATCCGGCAGCTGATTATTTTCAGCCAAACGATACAGGCTCGTCTCGCGCAAACTGGCAGAAGCCACTAAATCCGCCGAAGACAATACCATTGCAGGTGTTTCGTCTGCGAGAATCTGCCCTTCTTTCAAAACAAGGGTTCTTTCAGTGTGCTCCAGCATCAAATGCATATCGTGAGTGATCATCAGAATAGTGATCCCTCGTTGGTTTAATTTGCGCAAAAACAGCATCATTTCATTGTAATGGTAATAATCTTGCCCCGCTGTAGGTTCATCGAGAATCAGCAATTCAGGCTCCAGCACTAAAATTGCGGCGATTGCCACACGTCGTTTTTGTCCATGGCTCAAAGCTGAGACCGGCCAATTGCGAAATTCATAAAGTCCGCAGACCTTTAATGTATCAAAGACTTTTTCTTGGATACGCTCGGGGTCAACTCCACGATTTTCCAGCCCCAAAGCGACTTCTTCAAAAATCATGTTCTTAGACAGCATTTGATTGCTGTTTTGCAGAACGTAGCCGATTTTATCCGCCCGCTCTTTGATACTCTCCTTCGCGATCGACTCACCCTTCCAAAGCAATTCCCCCGTCTGCAATGGGTAGAATCCTGTGATCAAATTAGACAATGTGGATTTTCCCGCACCGTTGTGTCCGACTAAGCTGACCATCTCTCCTTCGTAAAGGGTAACATCGATCATCTTGATGACAGGCTCCTGCCCGAAACCAAAAGAAACCTGCTTTAATGACAGCAGCGGCTGCTCTTTTTGCAAAGCTTCCTTGAATGTTCCCCGTGATCGTGCTAAAGCCGCGGAGATTTCCGGTGAGACCAATTGATCCACTTGTGTTAAATCTGGAATATCTGCAAGCGAGATCCCCGCTCGTTTTAACGCTGTGATATACAAAGGTTCGCGGATGCCATAGGCTGCCAGAAGATCGCTCTTCAACAAATCGGTCGGTGCCATATCCGCAATGATCGTCCCCTCATCCATCAAAATCACTCGATCAATGGGCGCGGCCAATACTTCTTCTAGCCGATGCTCAATAATGATCGTGGTAAATTTTTGCGATTGGTACAATTGATCGATCATTTGGATCGCCTCATACCCAGTCTGAGGATCAAGATTGGCTAAAGGTTCATCAAACAGCAGGATCGGCGTTTCATCGATCAGAACCCCCGCCATCGTTACGCGCTGCTTCTGTCCACCAGAAAGATACTGCGGCCGTTTTTCCAGTTGTGTCGCCAGATCGGTTTTTTCAGCCCAATAATTAACGGCCTTTCGCATATCTACTTGCGCTACCATCTCATTCTCCAAAGAAAACGCGATGTCTTCTGCGACGGTCAGGCCGACAAACTGACTATCGGTATCTTGCAATACTGTTCCCACATCTAACGAAAGGTCATAGATCGACGCCTCACTGAAGGTCTTGCCGTTGATCGTCAAACTTCCAGTGAAGCTCCCTTTCTCATTCTGCGGAATGATCCCATTCAAGCATTTTCCTAACGTTGATTTCCCAGAACCGCTTGGACCCATGATCAACACTTTTTCCCCTTGTTCGATGGTCAGATTGATAGTTTTCAATGTCGGCTCTGCTTGACTATCATATTGAAATGTAAACTCACGAAACTCGATCATTCTATGCCCTCACGTTCTAGGCTTCTTTATTCAGACTGCCCTTTTTCGTTTTCGTCTGTGCGTAAGCCTTCAATAAAATAAATCCGATGATCCCTGTAACCACGGAGTTCGTGATTCCCGCTACGACGCCTTGAGTAAAGACCTTGCTCGGTGCTTCCGCGTAGATCAGAATATCTCCGATCGGTGCAATGATGATCCAGGTGATCAAATTAGCAATCGTTTCTCCGATTAAAAATGTCGTGACTTGCTTCTTGCCAAATATTCCTTGTTCGATCGGGATACGCTTCGCAAGCAGACCGAAGAAAACGCCAAGGACTCCTGACGCCACGATCCAAGACCACCAAGCACCGTAAGTGGTCAAATCACCCAATGCGTGTCCGATAAAGCCGGCCAGACCAGCTACGACCGGACCATATACGACACCCAACAAAGCCAAAAATGGGTATGCTGTTGCAATGTCTGTATTTGGAATACCTGTTGGAATCGTCACGAAACGCTTCAAAATAAAGAAGACTGCTGCACCAATACCAATCGCGACAATGTGTTTTACTGTAAATTTATTATTCATTTGTCCTACTCCTTTTTGTTACTCTTATTTTTTTCTTCTATTAAACTACAACATGCTGCATTTATGATTGCTGAATCTTCGTGAACTCGATCGTCCAATCATTCCCCGTTCCGATCTTGTACACTGTAGAAAATGAATCCAAATTGATCCCTAACCCTACATTTAATAATGAATTGATATACAATACCGCTTCTTTTGGCGCCACTTGTGCGAAGGACCGTCCGAAGACGACGTCATCTTGATAACGCACCACACCTTGATAGTATATTTTTACTAGCAGGCTTTGTCCATATTCAACATGCCATTTTTTGAAAAAGTCCACGGGAATGTTCGTCCATAGCGAGCCAAAACGAATATCTGTGATATCGATCGTCCCAGCGATCTTATTTTCATTCTGCATCGGTGCGATCAATGGGAACGTTACGAGCTCATTCGTTGGAATAATCGAACCCAATTCTGTGAATCGTACTTTTCCGCTGGCAAGTCGTGCGCCATTGTAAACATAGACATCACGCCCATGGAATGTGTGGCTTTCTGATGATCCCGGCAAACGCTGCGTTTCCTCATCAATTTGACGGACTTCTTTGATTCCCACATATTGTGCCAGATAGGTCAATGTGCCATTGTCAGGGGTAATCACATATTGTCCCCCCTGCAATTCTGCAACCACACTGCGTCGCGTTGAGCCCACACCAGGATCAACCACTGACACAAAAACCGTTCCTGCCGGCCAGTAGGTCACTGCCTGTAACAACCGGTAGCTTGCATCGTGGATATTATAGGGCTCGATCTCATGGGTTAAATTGTTGATCGTCAATGAGGCCTCCACTTGATACGCCACCCCGTACATTGCGTTCACCGCACCATCCTGCAAACCAAAATCCGTTTGAACTACTAAAAAACCTGCCATAACTTTTCCACCTTCCAACTTGATTTTTTAAACATTGTTCCTCGAATCCACGCAATCGCTTGAGTGCAGACACAAAAAAATACCCTCAGCAAAAAATTGCTAAGGGCATTTAACATGCGTTACCACCTTTATACGTAAAATCCTCGCAGACTTTACCTCAATCAGTACCCAAAATAGAGATTTCGGAGACTGTGCCTTGCTAACGGGGGCATCCGTATTCCCTTAAACGTTCGGGAAATCCGCTCAAAAGCCATTTTCAACTAATCAATCTGCATTCCCTTTCACCAGACGGGAACTCTCTTTGGCAAATGTAATTACTCTACTTTCTTTCTCACTGCGTTTCATCGATTGTTATAAAAATAGCAAAGAAGCGGCTGCTTGTCAATGGTGATTCCTTAGATGCGATTGGTTATCCTTTTTCTATTTCTCCGTCTTCTGGTACACTATTTTTCAAGAAATGAGGAATGACAATGAACGATGCTCACTTATCTTTTCACCATATTGGAAAACCTGTCCCTCTGGAACAACTTAAGAACCACCCGGATGTAAAATACAGTCCGCTCTTTGATATGTACTCTTTGGATAAAAAGAATGACCTCTCTTTACCGATTGAGCTACATGCTTTCGGACCAAATTCTACTCTTGACCCCTTGATCCAAAAGGAACCCCATGTCGCATTCAAAGTCAGCGATATTGACAAAGCATTGGTCGGACAAACAATCTTAATGCCTTTGTACCAGCCCTTCGCTGATTACCGCTGCGCCATGATTTTAGTGAACCAGCAACCCATCGAGCTGATTGAAACGACTCTTTCGGAAGCCGAGATCTGGGGTGACGGTATCTATAAGGACAGCATTCTTTATGAATAATAGTTGCCCTTGCTAGGAGGTGTTGCAAATGGACAATTTAATGCTATTCTTTTCTTTTTTTGGCAACTGGCTGCTTTTTACGTTTCCACTTTTTCAGGGATGTCTTGAAATGAAGGAACAAGCGAATACGATCGACATTCTTACGGAACAAAATTCAGACTATAAAAAAGTCTCACCCTGGTATTGGCTGCTGCCGCTTTGGAAACTATCCTTAGAAAAAAAACGTGCACTGACCATCATGCGTCATGCCGCACTCAGTCAGCAGCAAATGAAGCAAATGCTGCTCTTTTTCGATCGAGCAACCGCCTGGTTTTTTGTCTCCTTGGCAGGACTATTGGGAGGAATCGCAGCGACTCATGCGCTGATAGAACAATTTTTCCCACATCTCTCTGTATGGGGACTGGTCATCGCGGTTGTGTTTGTCTTAGCGATCAGTGTTTTTAATGTCTTTTATCGCTTGAGCGAAAAGAGAGAGCAACGCCTGTTCAAAAAACTTTTCGAAGACAAATGACGTTTCATTTGGAAAGTATTTAGCAAAAAAACAATACAAAAAGAAAGTCAAATCAAGAAATACTTTTCAAATGGAAAGTATTTCACCTTTTGACTTTCTTTTTCATTATCCTGATTTGTGCATTTTTTCAAGGATCACCCTTGTCCATAATAGGCGTGGGCACCGTGTTTACGGTAATAATGTTTGTCTAATAAATATTGAGGAATCTCACAAATATCGGGATTGATCTGCTCATTTTCTTTCGCCATCAAACAAATCTCATCTAAGATCAAGCTATTTTCGACTGCTTTCATTGGCGACTCACCCCACGTAAATGGTCCATGCCCATACACCAAGACACCCGGCACTTCGCTTGCCTTCAGCTTTCTCTCGTTAAAGGTTTCAACGATCACATGTCCCGTATTGATTTCATAAGCCTCTTTGACTTCAGTCTCCGTTAACTGGCGTGTACAGGGGATGGTTCCATAAAAAGCATCTGCGTGTGTCGTGCCGTATGCAGGCAAGTCACGTCCCGCTTGCGCCCACATCACCGAATGGGTCGAATGTGTATGAACGATCGCCTTCACTTCCTCGAAAGCCTGATACAAGACGACGTGGGTCGGCAAGTCGGATGATGGATTTAAGCTCTGGGCATCAAGCACCTTTCCTGCTAAATCTGTTACGACCATTTGATCAGCCTGCATGTTTTCGTACTTTACACCGCTGGGCTTGATAACGATAACGCCCAACTCACGATTGATTTCACTGACATTGCCCCACGTCAGCTTCACTAGCCCGTATTGAGGCAGTTCCACATTCGCTTCAAAAACGCGTTGCTTCATTGCGTTGATTATTTCTTCACGCGACATCATACCCTGCCTCCTTTAGTTTTGAATATAGATAGGCTTTTGCCTGTTGGATCTCAGCTCGAAAATCTTGGCTTTTTTCACTCCACATCTCGATCAAAAAGGTCCCGTCATAATCCAATCGTTTTAGATTTCTTAACAATCCGAGAAAATCAACACAGCCTTTGCCAAAGGGAACATCTCGAAATTGCCCAGTGGATTCCTCCGTTACAGGGTACGTATCCTTTAAATGGATCGACGTGATGCAGTCGATTCCCTTTTCCAACTCGTGCGCTGGATCATTTTCCGGCCAAGCCGACAGGTTCCCCAGATCGGGATAGACTTGCAGATAAGGCGAGTGGATCTGCTTTTTGATTTCTAGAAATTTTGAAATAGAATTCATAAAAGGATCATCCATGATCTCGATGGAGAGAATGATGCCGTATTTAGAAGCTTCCTTCACACTTTCCTTCATTCCTGCAATGAAATCTTCCCTCGAATTCATTGACTTTTCTTCATAATAGACATCATAACCAGCAACTTGGATCACTTTGATACTCAATTGATGCGCCAGATGAATCGCTTTTTGCATGATCTCGTGAGCCATTCGCTGTTTTTCCAAATCACGGGAACCAAAGGGGAAGCGGCGATGGGCGCTTAAACAAATAGAGTTGATTCGAACATCCGCTTCGAACATCTCATTTCTCAGCGTTTGGATTTCCTTTTCAGTCCAATTTAAACGCGCCAACCGTTCGTCAGTCTCATCGATCGACAGCTCAATAAAATCAAACCCCATGTCCTTCACCAAGGCAAACCGTTCTTTCCATGAAAGATCCTTAGGCAAAGCTTTCTCATAAATACCGATTTGAGCCATATTATTGCCCCCAAATACGAATGATCTCATCTTTGAAGTCTTGAGCGGCCTGCACTGGATCATTCGCTGCGGTAATGCCACGACCTGTAATAAAGGTATAAACATCGATCCCCTCAAACAACTTCAAGGTATCCACATCCAATCCGCCAGTAACAGAAACGTTAAATCCCATGTCGATCAGTTTTTTTACTTTGGATAAATCCTTCTCTCCCCAGGTTTCACCAGAGAGTAAGGCATCCCGACTTTGATGGTAGATCGCTTGTTTGATGCCGATCTCACGCCACGCCGCTGCTTGTTCATAGGTCCAATCACCATACAATTCAACTTGCAATTCTTCTACTTCTTTTTTTGCGGCCTCCATTGTCGGGATCGTCGCGCAGCAAATCACTGTCATGAAATCCGCACCTGCATCCGCGACATTTTTCGCCACGGTTCCGCCAGCATCCGCACATTTCGTATCCGCGACTAATTTCTTTTCAGGGTACATCCCGCGAATGCAGCGAATGGCTTTTTGCCCTTCCTGTAAACACAAAATCGTTCCCACTTCAATAATATCAACGATCGCGCCAACATTAAAAACGTCCGCCAACGCATGTTCCAAATCGTTATGATCCAATGCAATCTGTAAGTTCGGTCTGCTCATCTTGAATTCCTCTTTTACTTAGTTTTTTGATACAATGCTGATTCCGAAAATTTTTCACCAATTTCCTTCGCTGACATGACATTTTTGATGCCGATAACCGTCACGCCCTTTTTCTCCGCTTGAGTGAACATATTAAGAAAGTTTACAGGTGTAAAAACCACATCGTATTGCGTTGCAGAGCTTTTTCCTTCTGAGATCGCACAATGGTGGATTTTTGTAATAGGGACACTTAATTCCTTCATCGCCTTTTCCACACTTCTCATCATCATCAAGCTTGTTCCAGAGCCATTCGCGCAAGATACTAATATTCTCATTATATTTTCCTCCTTATTTGTCTTAACTAATTACTGTTGTTCTTGGTATTTTTCTGCATACTGTTCGTAATCCTCTACGATCATGAAGTAGCCATCTGGATTCTTGCGGTATTGCAATTGCGGAATGATCAGGAGCCCAATTACTACCACTGCGATTCCAACATATCCGAGAACCTTCATGATCACGGCGAACACCGGCCAAGCAGTTGCCCAGTCGAACATTCCAATGTAGCCGCCGTATTTTGACATACCGATCCATGTGGCAAATAATGCCGACCCCCCCACTTGGATAATCCCTGATAAGAAGGGAAATAGACAAGCCGCTTTAAATCCGCCGCGGTTATTCGCAAAGACGGCAATGACCGCATTGTCAAAGAACAATGGAATAAATCCGGCAATGACGATCGTTGGTGATTTTAATAAGATCAATAACCCGATCATTAAGAATTGTCCTAAAGCACCAAACAGGAAGCCGATCGTTACAGCGTTTGGCGAACCAAACCCAAAGGTCGCAGCCACGTCGATCCCAGGCACCGCACCAGGTAAGATCGTATTGGATATCCCTTGGAAAGACTGTGTCAATTCGTCCACGAAGGTCCGCACGCCTAATTGTAAAATCGCTAGATACACGGCGAAATTCAGCGAGGTTGTCATAATGTAAAATAAGAAACTTTGCCCTTCCTCCATAAACTTCGCCTGTACAAGGTAATCCTGACCTAATACTAATAGAATGATTCCAAAGAAGAACAGCATCAGTAACGAAGTCGCCACCATGTTCTCATTGAATATCGATAAGAACCCTGGCAGTTCGATATCCTCAAGTTTTTTGTCCATTTTTTCAGACTTGTGTTTCTTTTCATCGCGTTTCTTCATCCACTCCGCTAATTTTGCGAAGATGAAAATTCCAAACATTTGCTGATGGGCAACGGCAAAACCCGCGCCCTCGGTCAGCTCCTGCGTAATTCCTACAGTTAAATTGGAAGCGACTGCCCAATAACAGCCTAGGATCAATCCCATGAAAATCAATACCTGCACTCTGCCTAAATCAGGAAAGCAAAACAGGAGAATCCAAAAGGCTGTCGCCGACTGTTGAATCTGCACATTTCCTGTCGTAAAAACAGAACGCAGCTTCGTGTATTTCTGGAAACGAACCAGCAAAATATTCATGACAAAGGCGATCAATAGCAGAATCATGACATCGCCAAAGGTTCGACCAAAGGTTTCCATCAATCCAGCATCCACCGCATTTTGTCCGAAATAGGGATCGGTTACCATCGCATTCAAGTTAAACCGTTCTTTTAATCCAACTAAGATTGGTCGGAAGTTGTTTACTAAGCCGCCTGAACCAACCGTCAAAATAAAGTACCCAACGGTCGCCTTCAGAAAACCCGCGACACATTCATACAATGGCCGTTTTAACAAAATGTACCCCAGCAACACGATAAATCCAATCAGGTACGCCGGCTGTGTCAAAATGTTTGTCGCAAAATATGTCCAAATACTTAACAAAAAGTCACCCATTCCTTTTTCCTCCTATACGTTAAACTCTTTCATCACAGCTTTGTACTCCTCGATTGATTGTGTTTCTGCTAACCGTTCGATCAGCCCTTCCGTCATCAATAATTCAGACAAATTTTGAATGTTTTCCATATGCTCTTCTGGATTTTTGGCTGCTAAAGTGAAAAATAAGACCGCAGATTTTTCTTCGTCGGCACTTTCAAAGGACACCGAATGCTTCATTTTCGTAAATGAGATCGCTGTTCCGAAGACGCCTTCGCTTTCTTCCGAGGAATGCGGCATAGCGACCTCTGGCACAATAACAATGTACGGCCCATGTTCTTCGACACATCGAATGATTTCGTCTACGTACGTTTGATCGATGATTTTTTTATCCAATAATAATTGGCAGCTTTCCGCAATCGCTTCTCGCCAATCCGTGATCTCTTTGTCGGAATAGTTGATCAATCCGTTGTCATAAAAATAGTTAAGCATGAGAGTCTCCTTTCTTTTTATAAGAATGATGGGAATGGGGTGTCATTTTCTACAGAAAAGGCATCTTCAAAGCCGCGATAGAAATTAAATTCAAGATCATCTTTATTTGTCGGATACGTAAACTTGCCTCCTACTTGCCAAATGTACGGTTTAAACGCGTACTTCAATCGATCCTTTTTAAATTTCCAAATTTCTGTTATTTCTTTTGGATCGGCCATGAAGTTCGCCCAGATATCATAATGAACAGGAATAACTACCTTCGCATTTAAAGATTCCGCCATCCGCAGCATGTCGACCGACGTTACCTTATCCGTGATACCTCTTGGATTCTCCCCGTAGGCTCCCAAACAAACATCAATTTTATGCTCGTTCCCATGCTTCGCGAACATATTTGAATAGTGAGAATCTCCTGCATGATAAAGACTGCCTCCAGAGGTTTCAAACAAGTAGTTCACCGCAATTTCATCCATGTCTTGAGGCATCTTTCCTTTTAAAGTGACCTCTGGATCTTCACAAGTAACCAAAGCGGTCCGGTCAAAAGCTTCTAAGGCAACCACGTTGATATCTTTGATCTTGATTTCATCCCCTGGCTTAACGATCACCGTTTTCTCTTTTGGAATTCCCCATTTTAACCACGTATTGACAACTTCCTTAGGCCCTACAAATTTAGCCTCTGGACAATTTTGATGCACCGCAGCAGCGGTATTGATGTCAAGGTGATCCGAGTGAATATGGGTCACTACCAACGCGTCCACATTTTTCACTTCAAATGGATCAATCACAAAGGGCTGTGTCCGTAAATTTGGTTGCATCTTCTGAACACCGCTCATGCGCATCATCTGATGTCCCTTTTTCATCATGCCGTTTCCGTGACTTCTTTTTCCAGTGCCACACCACAGATCACATAGAATATTGGTTCCTTCATGACTCTTTAGCCAGATGCCTGTACAGCCTAACCACCACATTGCGAAGGTGCCTTCCTTCACTTTTTCTGCTTCAATCTCTTCATTTAAATAGGTACCCCACTCAGGAAAAGTATCTAATACCCAGCTTTCTTTCGTTACGTCATTGACTGTTTTGCCCATTATAATTGCTCCTCACATAAATTTGATATGACTTACAATTAAATCTTAAAGCGTATTCGACATTATGAAAACCCTTTTATATGACTTTCTACAGTTTATATGATTTTCTATCCATTTTTAATGATTTTCTTAGTATAATGTAAGCGGTTAAAGAATTTTAAATGAACTTTTCGCTAAACACAATCATTTATTCAACGGAACATTCCTTTAGGAGGTCAAATAATGAAGAACTCGCTCATCAATATCAATAAACGTCAAAAGAATATTTTGGAACTACTGCAATTGACCGAACAAATGACGACTGATGAATTGGCAAAAGCCTTAGACGTATCCATCAGTACAGTTCGAAGAGATTTAAATTTATTGGAAGAAAAAAATGAGATTATTCGAAACTATGGTTACTGTTCCTACAATTATGAGAACAAAACGGACTTTGATCAGTCTGGCCCAGAGCGGATCAAGCAGGCGATCGCCAGAGAAGCTAGTAAATATGTGAGTGATTACGACACTCTGTTTATCAACTCAAGCTCGACTGCACTAAAAACACTCGATTTTATCCATTCGAATCATTTAACCGTCGTGACAAATAATGTAAAAGTTAATTACTCTCCCCATAAAGACAACTGCAACTACATATTGACAGGTGGGGAAATGCGTTTTCCAAAAGAAGCACTCGTTGGAGATATTGCTCTGCACACCATTTCTTCGATGAATGCGGATGTCTGTGTGATCGGCTGCAGCGGCGTCAGTTTAGAAAATGGCGTAACTACAAAGATCCTAAACGAATCTACCATCAATGAAATGATGATCAATAAAACCATCAAATGTAAAATTTTAGTTGCGGATCATCGAAAAATTGGATTGACCTCAAAATTTAAAATCGCTGATATCTCAGTTTTTGATTACTTGATTACGGACAAATTTTCTTCGCAAAATATAGTAAATGAAATTAGGAATGCGGGCGTAAAGGTCATTCAAATTGATTAACAAACAACCCTCGAACACGTAAGGACTGTGTTCGAGGGTTGCTTCATTCTATAAGAATTATTTTGTTTCTAAAACGCCGCTCTTTCCTCTCGCCATTTTCATAGAGAAAATCCACGTCACCATTGTGATGACTGTCAGCGCAATCAAGAGCTGCCATCCTAGTTGATAAGAACCGGTCTGATCATAAATAGTGGCGATCATCAATGAGCCAAGTGTCAATCCGACTTGGGTAATACTGCTAATGATCCCATAGACTTCTGCGTAGTGTTCTCTTCCATAAATACGCGCAGTGATCAATGGAGGCGAGACTGTCCCGATCGGAGTCCCCAATCCAAAACAGAAAGCCATTAAATAAATCATCACCAGTTGATGACCATTTAACAATAAAATAAATGCCAGCGTCATGAATCCACAACCGAAAATGGTACTTTTCACCGTACCAAAGCGATCATCGATCCAGCCTAAAATCAATTTACCAAAAATCCCTACCAACGAATACAAGGAAATGATGGAAGATTTCACCACGACTCCGTGCATTTCTTCTAAAGCAGGAGGAAATTGTCCTAAAGAACCGGAATTCAACAGCCCATTACAAAAAATTCCAATAACCAACATCAAAAAGATCGGTTGTTTGATTAACTGTTGGATGTTCAATGACGTCTTTTGTTCCGTTTTTTCTGTCGGACTAGCTAGGTTGCTTGCACCATAAGCCTTTAAGCCCATCTCGGCAGGACTTTTCTTCAAAACAAATAATGAAATTGGAAGCGTGATGATCAGCAAAAGGAACGCGATCATCCGGTAAGATGCCCGCCAGCCGAAGTTTGCTAATAAATAGCTTAGTACCGGGCTGAAAATAAATCCGCCCAGACCAATCCCCGCCATAGCGATACTCATCGCTAAGCCGCGCTTTTCTTCAAACCAGTTGGTGATGATCATACTGACTGGGATCAAGGTACTGCTCGTATACGCAATTCCTAATACAATCGCCAGCAAGTACAATTGCCATGCCGCAGTAGCAAAAGAAAAACTGAAATACGCCGCAATGAAAAACAGTAAGGCGATCGTTTGTATTTTCTTCAAATTTCCTGTCGCTAATTTTTTCGCTACAAAAGGCGAAAAAATGATCCCCATTGATTGCGTGATCGTGTTGACCAGGGTAAATGCACTACGAGAAATCCCTAAATCGTCGGTCACTGATAATAAGTAGACATTGGCTAAAGACATAACCATCGGAACAATCGTCGCGGTGATACAAACACACCCAAAAACGACCTTCCATCCATAAAACAGCTTCTTTTCTTTCATATTAGCTCTCCTGACCAAAATAATCTGACACGATCGTTCCCATCGACTTCGCAGCAATCAGCATAGAGTCTTCATCAATATCAAATTTCGGATGGTGATGGGGATAAGAAACTTGTCCCTCTCCAGTCGCACCAATATAAAAGAAGCAGCTTGGCCGTTCTTGGCAGTAATAGGCAAAATCCTCTGATGGAGCGATCGGGCCGCTGTCAACAACTGCTTTTAATTCAGAAAATGAGTGCTCTTGTAAACTATTCGCAACAAATTCAGTCAGTTTTTGATCATTCATTAAAACAGGATAATCATCTGCATAATCCAAATCAAAAGTCGCGCCATAAGCTTCGCAAACCCCTTTGACGACACTCTCGAAGGCCTCTTTGATAATAGGACGACTGGCTTCGTCCATCATGCGAATGTCCCCTTCCAAATAAACGGCATCCTTTAAGACATTGGCAGATCCCTTTCCATCAAAAGATCCCACTGTCAATGTCGTCATATCGAATGGGTTCACGCGACGACTTACGATGCTTTGCAAGTTTACGACAATTTGGCTGCCGACTAAAACCGCATCAATCCCGGCGTTAGGCATAGAGCCATGACTTCCTTTTCCTTGCACTTTCAATTTGAAGGTCGCACGCCCCGTTTGAGTAGGACCGGCATGATAATAGACCGTGCCAAGATCAAAGCCTGACATCACATGACACCCAATCACATGATCTACCCCTTCAAGGCAGCCATCTTTGATCATTTGAATCGCTCCCCCTGGTGGTGTTTCTTCCGCAGGTTGATGCAGAATCGTTACTTTTCCTGTCAATTGATCCTTCAGCTCAATCAAGCTTTCTGCCAAAATCAACATGTAAGCAGTGTGAGCATCGTGACCACACGCGTGCATCACTCCAGGATTTTCAGATGAAAACGGGAGCCCCGTTTCCTCTTGGATCGGCAATGCGTCAAAATCCGCGCGCAAAGCAAGATTTTTCCCTGGTTTGCCGCTGTCGATCTCCACGACCACCCCGTAACCGCCAACATTCTTTTTCACTGTACATTCCAAGTCTTGATAAAAATCCGTGATGTATGCAGCCGTCTTCTGTTCCTTAAAAGATAACTCCGGGTGCGCATGTAAATAACGTCGGATCTCAATCATGCGCTCCTTTTTTGATTCAATTGCCCTTAACAAATTTTCTGCAAAATTCTTCATATTTTCCTCCCCTAAAGAATAAAATGATTTGTTGAATAAATAATAGCACATTTCACCTCATCGCTACAGGGTTTCTAAAAAATAAAAAAACAGAATTATTAATTTTTATTTACAAAATAAATAGATAGGAATTTTTTAGAAATTTCTTCATTGCTAGATAAAAATACAGCGAATTTTTATTAAATAGTCAAGACACCTTTTCATATAACAAAAAAATAGTTTTCCTGGTCTCCAGAAGGACCCAGGAAAACTATTTTCAAGCGAGGATTATTGTTCGTCCCATCTTTTCATATATTCCTCCGCAGTTTTTGTCACCAAGTTAAAATCACTGGCTGCTACACCTTTAAATAAATTGCCGCCCACACCCACAACGAGTGCTCCTGCTTGTTTCCACTCTGACAAATTATCCAAATTGATTCCGCCAGTCGGCATAATGGTTACTTGTGGCAACGGGGCCTTTGCTGATTGAATCATTTGTGGCGTGAAGCTAGTTGCTGGGAACAATTTGACGATCTCCGCTCCGCTTCTCATTGCCTGTCGCATCTCCGTAATTGTCATGCAGCCTGGCATGTAAGGGATTTGGTACAAATTACACAATTCCGCTGTCTCTTGATCGAAACAGGGGCTGACAATAAACTCCGCTCCAGCCAAGATCGCTAAGCGCGCTGTGACTGCCTCAAGAACCGTTCCAGCACCGATAATTACAGCAGCGTCTGCTTCATGATTCTTTTTCAGTTCTGCAATCACTTGATCTGCATGAGGAACAGAAAATGTGACCTCGATTCCTTTGATCCCGCCTTTAATAACAGCTTCCGCCGCTTGAAGAGCCTGTTCCTCCGATGCTTCTCTAACCACTGCAACGATTCCTGCTTTTTCTATCCGGTTTAATACATCCACCTTTTTCATTTGATCGACCTACTCGACATTGACATGTTCATGAAGGGCATCTTCATTTGATGTTTGGTCCCGCTGCGCGAGTTTTAAGGTCAAGGCATCCAACGTAATGTGCACGGTCTGATCAAATAGGCTCGATAATAATTGGACGGAGCTGATTCCAGCACCCGTTTTTGTAGCACCCGGAACCACGATCACTTGATCTGCAAGCTTGGCTAATGGCGAATTCTTATCGCTAGTCAATGCAACAATATCCAGACCTAATTTCTTCGCTATTTCTGTATCTGCGACAATTCCCTTTGTCGTACCCGAGCCGGAGATCGCAACCCACGTGTCCCCTTTTTGAATAGAAGGAGTGATGGTTTCCCCCATTACGTAATCCGTATAGCCAATATGCATCAAACGCATCGCAAATCCCTTCGCTTGAAATCCGCTGCGACCAGCACCTATGACAAAGATTCGTTTGTCTTTTTGAAACAGCGGTAATGCTTCCTCCAATTCCGTTTCATCTACTAACGCCATTACTTGGTTGATTTCTTCCATAATCGTTTTGATTGTTTTCATTTGTGAACAGCTCCCATAAATTCATTTACTGCTTTGAGCGGATCTTCCGCTTTTGTTATTTTTGATCCTACGATAATGACTTCTATGATCCCCTGCTCAGCCAAAGCTTCAGCCTGTTTCAAGTCAATTCCGCCAGCGATCGCCAATCGCTTGATACTCGGATACTTTTGGCGAAAGGCTTCTACGCTTGCCGCCGCATCAAACTGATCTGTTCGGTCAACCGAATGATGCAATGCATAGATCGCTTCTGGAAAGTCTTTGATCTGTTCAATTTTCTCATCGGTCACTTCAAGTAAATCGATCATCATTGTTTTGTTTTCTTTTTGAGTTACGTCATAACAGGCCTTTAAGGTATCTACAGATGCTGCCCCCATCACAGTGACGATCTCTCCACCATAACGAAAAGCCTGACGAAACTCATAAGCACCTTCATCAATAGTTTTGCTATCTACCAGTAGAAGCGATTCTGTTAAGACCGCACTCAATTTCTCAATCGCCAAATTCCCATAATCTTTGACGAGTGATGTTCCCATCTCTAAAATATCTGTCTTTCCATTTAATTGTTTCGCTAATGCAATTGCGTCATCTAGCGGAACACGGTCGATTGCTGCTTGTAATTTCATGCGTTCACTTCCTGTTGTTGTAAAAAAGCTTCCAGCTCTTGCTGTGTTGGGTAGCCATCGTTATCGCCGGGTGATTGGACTGCCATCGCTCCGATCGCGTTTGCTCGCACTACTGCTTCCTTCAACGTTTTTTCTTCTATTAAAGCAGTAATCAATCCGACAGCGAACCCATCTCCTGCACCGACTGTGTCTACTACCTTAGCAACCTTAAAACCTGGAACTGTGAATTGTGTGCCGTCTTTTTGCTTAACATAGGCGCCTTCCGTTCCTAATTTAACAATCACAGTTTGTGTCGCTTCGCCATTGTTTAAATAAAAATCTGCAATGGCTTCTGGATCACGACTGCCCATCAGAATTTCACCTTCATTGATGCCAGGCAAAACAATTTCCGCATGAGCAGCCAGTTCATTGATTGTTTCTACCATTTCCTCTGTACTTACCCACAGTTGAGGGCGTAAGTTAGGATCAAAAGTTGTACGGATGTGATTTTTTTCCAATAAACGGATCAAATAACGGAAAGCTTCACGCGCTTCCTTCGAGATCGCCGGGAAAATCCCCGACAAGTGGGCCATCTTAACATCCGAAAAATCAATCGTATCTAATACGGATTGGTCGAAATGTGCCGCTGCTGAACCCTTGCGGAAATAGAAAATACTTGGATCGCCTTCGCTGACACGATCCTTCAATTGAAAAGCTGTCCAAAAATCAGCACTTTCTGAGATATAATCAGTACCGATCTCATTTTCGTGCAGACGGTCAATGATAAATTCACCAAAGGGATCTTTTCCCACTTGTGTAATGTATTCGCTGCTATGTCCTAATCGAGAAACCCCAACAGCCACATTAACCTCCGCTCCAGCTAAAAATTTTTGAAAATGACACGCATCCTTCAAAGACTTGTCTACTTCCTCTGATCCAAACAAAGCAATCGGTTCACCAATCGTTAAAAATTCACTCATGTTCACTACTCCTTTTTCAATTTAATGTATTTTTTCGTTAAAGTAAGATATACGCAGCAATCAAATTCAATACCGTTGCGGCCCACGCCCATGGCAAGCCAGTGAGTAGAAATGTTTTTGTATCCAATCCCGCGTATTGTACAGACCATAAATTCCAAGATTGCGTGATACACGCAGAGACACCCATCATGGATGGAACAACTAGTAACCCATACAAGAAATATTGGTCAAACATCCCTGTTCCAACTAAGATCGCTGCGGTGGCAGCCCCTGCTCCATAAAGCATCAACGGACCACGGAAGTAAGATAGCGGAGCGATGATGGCGATAATAATGATCATCACAAGTTTGCTATCAGGTATGATTGCTTGGAAAACGCTGGTAAATCCAGACATCGCATGTACCGCTGCAGATTGGAACATCGTTAAGACGAACAACATGATCAATAATCCTGCAATATCACTAATCGCATGTTTAGCGGTTTCGTTCATCATCGTGACAAATTTGCTGTAGCGTTTCATATTTCCAGTCGCCGCAAATGCGATAATCGTTGAAAGAAGAAGGGCCGGTACGGCATCCCATTTGGCAAAAATACTTAGTGCTACAGGCATTACTGGCAAAATGTAGGTCCACATTGGAACATCTACAATTTCTTCTTCCGTATCACTTTCTACGATCTCAGGTTTCCCGTTACGAATTTTCTTCGCATTAAATAAAATGAACAAGATCAAGATGACCATTTGGACACCCATTGCAACGAAGCCGAAGCGCTGATAATGAGGACCCCATTCTACTTTAGGAAAGAACACCTGAAATTGGACAAACAGTACATTGTTTACGTACATTGCAGCACCAATGGCAAGCGTAAAAATCGAAACGGCAATATTCTTTGGTACGCCTATCGAGAACATAATCGGAAATAAGATGACCCCAACAGCGATGGCTGACCCAACACCGTAAGAACTCGTAAAAATTAAAGCGATTACAAGAGCGATTAGAATTGTTGCCAATACGGGACTCTTTTTCCCAACCTTTTCAGTTCTCCGACTGATACTTCCTGCAATTCCAGTATCTACTAGGACTCGGCCAAACCAAGAACCAAAGATAATATAGGCCGCTGTCTTCCCATAATTCAGAACCGGTTCAGTAAATATTTCCTTTACAGCGGTGTTAAAGGGTACCATTCCGATGATCGTCCACAAAATTGCCATTACGAAGAAGCCAACGGTTAAGTTTCCACCTTTCATCGCGTATAAAACAAAAATGATAAAGGTTACTGCTAGTAAAATCCCTGTTATCGCACTCCCCATGCTTGTTCACCTCCTAGTATTTATTCAACTCGCTTAAAATACGTTGATATTTTGACACTGGTTTTGCATGGTCCTCCACAAAGAAATCATTTTCCATGTGGTTAAATTTTTGAATGAGGTAATACCCAGTTAAATACGCTGCTAATGCTTCTTTCGCAGCAGTTTCCATATTTTCCTTATCGATCTCAGGTCGATGAATCGTTTCCATAAAATGATACGCAAATGTTTCAGGATCGATTTTTGTTTGTTGATCTGTCATTAGAGTTCACCCTCCAATAATTCTTTTGCTTCTACTATTTCCGCATTTTCGGTCGTTGGATATTCAATGGCAACTGGAACATTCTGCGGCAGTTGTTTTAGCACATTTCGCCAGTCAATTTCACCATGATCTAAACCAACAGCTTGCGGCTGATGCCCCTCATATCGAACATCCTTTACATGAATATAATGAACATAGTTTCTCAATGTTTCGGCAGCTCGTACTTCATTCTCACCGACAAAGCGCCAGTTCCCTAAGTCGTACACATAACCGATCGCTATTCCAGCATTTGTCACAGCCTTCATGTAAGCATCGATTGCCTTTATCGTGCCGGAGGTCTGCGTTTGATCATTTTCGATAGATATTTCTATTCCCTCGTCAACAAGCGCTTTCAATTCTTGTTCATGAAGCTCTCCATCAAAGTCCCCGATGTTCCATTTAATATGCTTCACTCCCATTTGTTTTGCTTCTTTTAAATAAGCCATTAATTTAGGATTCAGGGCTCCATTTACATAAATGTCATCAGGGACACTGTAAAACAACGTCAGCCCTAATCGCTGTGCTTCAGATTGAATAACATGAATCTCATTTTCAAGATCCTTAAAATACTCACGTCGAACTTCTACTTGTTGAAATCCTAAATCTGCTGATTCCTGCAACAAGTCGCTTTGAAGCACTCCGCTTTCTACTTTATCGGAAAAAACTAAAAAATTTAGCACTAATTTATCATCACTCATAATACCCGTCCCTTCAATTAGTTAACCGGTTTCTATAAAACAAATAGTAAACCGGTTTCCATGAATTGTCAACGGTTTCATAATTAAAAAACATTGCCGAGCTATAAAAAAATATGCGCCACATGGAAACCGGTTTCCACATGGCGCTTATTTTTGTTTTGTTTTTTTCATTTAATAACGTTCTAAACAGAATTTCTCCAACGTATAGTTGACGGAACGATGACCTCTTCCGTTTCCATTGAAGGTTGTGCAAGTTTTTCAAGCAGGTGTTCCGCTGCCGCTTCTCCGATTTTTCTGGATGGCTGCTCAACACTCGTGATCCCCGGCCCAACAAGTTCAGTCAAATTCCAGTCATCGAATCCTGTCACGCCTACTTGTTCAGGAATGTTTATTCCTTGATGGATCAACCAAGATAGGACATCCATTAGTGTACGTCCATTTGATGCAAAGAGCAGTGTTCGTGTCTGATCATTGTTCAGAATCTCTGCTAAGTCGCGGCTTAATTGATCTTCATGCTGGAGTTCCAGCAATCGGCACTCTTTTCCAGCAGCTTTTACGACCTTGTTTACTGTCTCGTAACGCAACTCCCGCGTGCTGACATCTTTGATTGGTTCACTCACAACGACCACTTTCTCGTAGCCCTGCGCCAATGCTTTTTCTAAAATCTCTTTGGTCGCAGCGCGATTGTTCGTTAAAACGGATGACCATTGTTCCGGCTCTGTTTGCCGATCGACTAATAAAAGAGGAATGTTTCGCTCTGAGATATACACATAGTTGGCTGACTGGCGAGAGGACGGCTGCAAAATAATCCCTTCAACACTCTGATCCACTAGTTTTTCTAAAAGATGCTTTTCCTGTTCCACTGAATTTGCGGCATCCATAATGATCATTTGGTAACCACTTCGTTCCAATACTTCACCGATGCCTTTTAGAAGCAATGACGAATACATATTAGAAATATCGGCTACGACTACACCAATTAAATAGCTGTGCTTTGATTTCAACGCCTGTGCTTGTCGACTGGGCCGATAATTCAGCCGTTGAATGACCTCAGCGATTTTTTCTTTTGTCTCTTTTGACATATTTCCAAAGTTATTATTTAAATATCGAGAGATTGTTGTTTTTGAGACACCTGCTTCTTCGGCAACCTCTTTAATCGTGATTTTTTTCATCCGTGCTTCTCCAACTGTCTTTTTACTCATTTTAGCGAATTTCGTACCGAATGGAAAGGAACTACTCTAAAAACACCGCCGCTGGCAGCTATTCTTTCATATAATAGAAAATAAAGACGCATTCTTGATCGTTCGTTTTGGTCTTGAGAGTTTATCTTACAATGAAACCAAATGCACTTTCCTTCAAAATTGTAATGATGTTTTCAGCGATTTCTTTTATACTTAGTGTAATCGAATTCATTTAGGAGTGTTGAAATGGAAACTTATCGTGTTGCTTTTTTTGATATTGATGGTACTTTAGCAGATAATCATCTGCCCCATCACTTGCCTTTCGCTGAGCGTGTCCCCGATTCAGCAAAACTTGCTTTGAAAAAATTAAAAGAAAAGAATATTGAACCGGTCATCGCTTCCGGCCGTCATTATCAGACGATCACTCAATTAGCCGAAACACTTGGCGTAGACAGCATTATTTCTTCGAATGGCAATTGCGTCCATTATCGTGGCCAAATGATCCATGAAAATAGTATCCCGCCAACGTTACTGACTCAGCTCGTCGACCATCTTCGAGAGCAAGACATCGAATTTTTAATTGAGACTTCTCGTGGTATCTATTGCTATGAAAGTAATAAATATCATGGAGACCATCCCGCAGAAAAAACTTTTCTAAAGGAAAATGATCCTTTACCTGAGAACGTTCTTCAATTGATTGTTCCTTGGACAGAAGAGATAGACTTTAAACTAGATCCACATTCCCCGTTAATTGCTGAAAAGGTAGCACCTGTCGCAGCCAATATTCATCTGAAAACCGGCACGAAGGCAGAAGGTATCCACAAAATATGCGCGTCCATGCGGATCACAGCTGAACAAGCTTTGGCATTTGGAGACGAAGAAAATGACTTCACTATGTTTGAAGCAGTCGGATTTCCTGTTGCTATGGGGAACGCAGCGCCAGCACTAAAGGAAAAAGCTGCCCATATCACCTCTTCCGTATCAGACAATGGCATCTGGAATGCCTGTGTTGAGTTAGGGTTGATCACCGAATAAAAAAATTCCGCCAAATAACTCTTGGCGGAATTTTTTTAACGTTCGTTGATTGTCTGATAGTTTTGATCCGTAGAGACTTCCATATATGCCGGACGTATAATTTTCTGCACGTTGACCAGTTCTTCAATGCGGTGCGCCGACCACCCTACGATTCGAGCAATCGCAAACATAGGGGTATACAATTCTGGCGGCAAATCTAACATATGATAAACAAACCCGCTGAAGAAATCGATATTGGCACTAACGCCCTTATAAACTTTACGCTTTTCAGAAATGATCTCAGGAGCTAACCGCTCTACTTTGCGGTACAAATTAAACTCTGCTGAAGCTTCTGATCCTTTCTCAGCTGCTAATTTTTCCACATAGCGTTTGAATATTTCTGCCCGCGGATCGGATTCCGCGTAAATAGCATGGCCCATTCCGTAAATCAATCCCTGTTTGTCAAAGGCTTCTTTATTTAAGATTCTTTCTAAGTAGTCGCGTATCTCGTTCTCGTCTTCACAATCATTGATAGTCGCTTTTAAATCTTCCATCATACGGGTCACTTTGATGTTTGCGCCACCGTGCTTTGGTCCTTTTAAAGACCCTAATGCCGCTGCGATGGTTGAATAGGTATCTGTACCACTAGAAGTAACTACACGAGTCGTAAACGTCGAATTATTTCCCCCGCCATGTTCCATATGTAAAACCAATGCCATATCCAGCGTTTGTGCTTCTTGAAATGTGTATTTTTTATCAGGACGCAGCATAGTTAGAATGGCTTCTGCTGTACTCAATCTCTCATCTGGACGATGAATGTACATGCTCTCCCCTTTAGTGTAATGATTATAAGCATGATAGGAATAGACCGCGATCATCGGAAATGTAGCGATCAACGACAATGATTGATCTAATACGTTCTCAATGCTGACGTCATCCGTTTTCTTATCATAACATCCTAATGTAAGAACGCTTCGAGACATCATATTCATAATATTATGCGAAGGTGCTTTCATGATAACATCACGTACAAAGTTGGTTGGGAGTGTTCGTCTTTTACCTACTAAAGTGTTGAACTCCACTAACTCTTCTTGGGTCGGAAGCGAGCCAAATAATAACAAATAACTGATTTCTTCGAACCCTAAACGCCCTTCGGATACAAACCCGTTCACCAGCTCATTGATATCAATACCGCGATACCGCAATTCTCCATATTTAGAGATGACTTTGTCTCCATCCATAATTTGCGGATGAATCGTGGAGATATTGGTCAAACCAGCTAAAACGCCTTTACCATCAAGATCTCGCAGTCCTTTTTTAACATTATGTTTCCTATATAAAGAAGCGTCTAAATAGTCCTCTTTTCGGCATATCTCAGCCATTTGGTTCAAATCTAACATCATTGTGTCCTCCTAACCATCATTTGTTTAACAATCGAGTCAAGAAACATTATAACACCATTGGCGTAAAATGAAATACTTTTAATAATTTCATTTACTTTCTTTTTTTTTATTCGTATAATAAACCCATCTGATTTTAAACGATAACGTATTCAGGAGGGATTTTGGAATGAACTGGAAAAAAGAGCTTGTCGTCAATGACGAACATTATACATACTTTGATCTTTCATCGATTGTCGATACGTATAAAAAAAATATTACTGATTATCCATACAGCATTCGCGTATTATTAGAAAGCTTGGCACGCCATCAAGAGCACGCAGATTTGGAGAACTTGATAGCATTCGATGCAAAAAAACCTGCAGGCGTTGTTCCTTTCCGCCCTTCACGGGTTGTCTTACAAGACTTTACTGGCGTTCCAGCAGTCGTGGATTTGGCAGCGATGCGAGATGCAGTCGTTAAGTTAGGGGGAGACCCTAAAGTAATCAATCCGGAAATTCCCGTCACTTTAGTAGTTGACCATTCTGTTCAAGTAGACTCCGCGGGAACAAAGGAAAGCCTGTCCTTCAATACGGAAAAAGAATTTGAGCGCAATCATGAACGCTATCAATTTCTTAAATGGGCACAACAAGCCTTTGATAATTTTGAAGTTGTTCCTCCTGAAACAGGAATCATCCACCAGGTCAATCTGGAATATTTATCAGACGTCATTTTAAAAAATGACGATGATTTACTATTCCCTGATTCCCTAGAAGGGACAGATTCTCATACAACGATGATCAATGGACTAGGCGTACTCGGTTGGGGTGTCGGCGGTATTGAGGCAGAAGCAGCGATTTTAGGAGAAGCTTCCTATTTCCCGACTCCCGAAGTCATCGGTGTAGAGCTGACTGGAAGCTTGAGCCCTGGAGCAACTGCCACTGACCTGGCTCTCTACCTCACTGAGCTTTTGCGCAATGAAAAAGTTGTTGGAAAATTCGTTGAGTATTTCGGAACAGGCTATAAGAGCCTGAGCCTTTCTGACCGTGCAACGATCGCAAATATGGCGCCTGAATATGGTGCGACATGCGGCTTCTGCCCAATTGATGAAGAAACCTTGAATTACCTTCGTTTGACAGGTCGTCAGGAAGAGCAAGTCAAACTAGTTGAAGCTTATGCAAAGCAGAATCATCTCTTTTATGATGGATCAGAGACACCTCTCTACACACGAGTGATCCAATTAGATCTATCGACGGTCCATTCGTCTGTTGCTGGGCCCAAACGTCCTCAAGATAGGGTGCCGTTAGCCGAAGTTGCTGAAAACTTCCAAACATCGCTAACAAATCCAAGCGGACCAAAGGGATTCGGATTGTCTCCTGATGAGCTGAATCGGAAAGAAACCACAAAAGGAACCGATCAAGTCATTGAAACCGGCGACCTTGCATTAGCGGCAATTACTAGTTGTACAAATACCAGCAACCCTTCTGTAATGGTGGCCGCGGGGCTGTTGGCTAAAAAAGCCGTTGAATTGGGACTTGAGGTGCCTTCGACAATTAAAACCTCCCTTGCCCCCGGCTCAAAAATCGTCACTCAATATCTAGAAAAAGGCAATCTGCTGGAACCACTTGCCGAATTAGGGTTTGACATCGTTGGCTACGGTTGTACGACCTGTATCGGAAACTCCGGTCCTTTGGAAGAAGAAATAGAAGCAACTTTAAAAGAGAGCGATTTGGTTGTGTCCGCTGTCCTTTCAGGAAATAGAAATTTTGAAGGGCGAATCCACCCTTTGATCAAAGCGAATTATTTAGCATCTCCGCCGCTTGTGATCGCCTATGCTTTGGCTGGTACGATTAAAAAAGATTTGACGAAAGAAGCCCTTGCGACGATCGAGGGAAAGGATATTTATTTAGCAGACTTATGGCCTTCTCAAGAAGAGGTCAATACCTATATCAATGACTTTTTAAATCCTCAAGACTTTCGTGCCGCCTATGAAAATATCTATCAATCGAATGAACGCTGGAATCAAATTGAGACTTCAAAAGGAGAATGCTACGAATGGGATGATGCGTCAACCTATATAGCAAATCCTCCTTTCTTTACGGATCTTGACCAAACAGAAAACACAGAAAATCCGTTGGCCGACTTGCGCGTTCTAGCCAAATTTGGTGACACTGTAACTACGGATCATATCTCACCTGCTGGAAACATCGGGATGCAATCGCCTGCAGGCCGTTATTTAAAAGAACATGGTTTGGCTTATAAGGACTTCAATTCATTCGGTTCTCGTCGAGGCAATCATGAGGTAATGATGCGAGGGACCTTTGGAAATATCCGAATTCAAAACCAATTAACTCCTGAAACGACTGGCGGGTACACGAAGCTAGCCACAAATGGTGAAGAATTGTCTATCTATGATGCCGCTATGCAGTACCAAAAGGACCAAATCGGTACAGTGATTCTTGCTGGCAAAGATTATGGCATGGGCTCTTCTCGCGACTGGGCTGCCAAAGGAACAAATTTATTGGGGGTCAAAGCCGTTTTAGCAGAAAGTTATGAACGTATTCACCGCAGCAATTTAGTAATGATGGGTGTGATTCCTTTCGAATACCTTCCAGGTGAATCTGCCGAATCTTTAGGCCTGACTGGATTGGAAACTTATACGTTTGATTTTCCAACAGAACCTGTGATCAATCAGCTGATCGCTGTGACTGCTAAGGGTGAAAACGAGCAGCATTTCCAAGTAAAACTGCGCTTTGATTCGGAGGCAGATATTGCTTACTGGAAAAACAAAGACATTCTGTCTTTAGTCATAAATAAAAAAATGCAAAAGGAGCAGGCCTAATGACAACTACCTTAAATCCGACCATTCCTTATATTCAAGGCGATGGTATTGGTCCAGAAATATGGCAAGCAACACAAAAAGTCGTTGATGCAGCGGTCGCTTCCACGTATGAAGATGGTCGAAAGATTCACTGGCTCGAGATTCTCGCTGGGGAAAAAGCCTTCAACCAAACCGGCACTTGGCTTCCAGAAGAAACATTAGCTGCCATCAAGGAGCACAAGGTTGCTATCAAAGGACCTCTGACCACACCTATTGGAGAAGGCTTCCGTTCATTGAATGTCACCCTGCGACAAGAGCTGGACCTTTATGCTTGCGTTCGTCCTGTTCGTTATTTTAAGGGGGTCCCTTCTCCGTTGAAGGAACCAGAAAAAACAAATATGACTATCTTTAGAGAAAATACTGAAGATGTATACGCGGGGATCGAATTTGCAAAAGACTCTAAAGAAGTCGCACAGCTTTTGGCCTTTTTGACAGATGCACTATCGGTCACGAAAGTACGTTTCCCTGCAACAAGCGCGCTTGGGATCAAACCGATCTCGCAAGAAGGTAGCGAACGCCTGATTGCTGCGGCTTTGGATTATGCGGTAGATCAAGGGCAAACACGAGTAACCTTGGTCCACAAAGGCAATATCATGAAATTTACCGAAGGCGGCTTCAAAAATTGGGGCTACGATTTCATTGAAAAGAATTATCCTCAGGCCTTCACTATGAATGACTATAAAAAGATCGCCGCTGAAATAGGGCCTGAAAAAGCAGAGAGCGCATTGAAAGAAGCCAAAGGAGATGGAAAAATCATTGTTGATGACGTCATCGCGGATAATTTTTTACAGCAAATCTTGCTTTATCCTGAGAAGTACCAAGTAGTGGCTACAACGAATCTGAACGGCGACTATATTTCAGATGCATTAGCTGCACAAGTTGGAGGTATCGGGATTTCACCAGGGGCAAACATCAATTACCGCACTGGACACGCAATTTTTGAAGCAACACATGGAACAGCGCCGGACATTGCAGGAAAAGGTTGGGCGAATCCTTGCTCCCTACTCCTTTCAGCCGCAATGATGCTCGAGTATCTCGGCTGGTCTGAAGCGGGTAAAAAAATTCCAAAAGCCATTGAAGAGGCACTTCAAAATAAACAGATGACACATGATTTCGCACAGATGTTAGCAATTGACGCGCTTTCAACTTCGGAATTCGCAGAGTATCTGATTCAAACTATTTAAAAAATCCCTGATGGAGAGCAGATCGAGCTTATTCCATCAGGGATTTTTACTTTATATTTCTTGAACTAGAACCCATTTTCTTTAGCTTTCATAAGAAAAAAACTGCGTTATTTAATTATCCGTCCTTTTATGGATATTCAAATCAAGACAAAAAAAGTCACCCAAAAGCCGATAATCGGTCTTTTAGGTGAGCTTTGTAATAGGACGGTCGATTTAACTAAAGAAACATTCTTTAGAAACGATACCTGCTACTTCCGCATATTTAATTAATACTTGACCATTTACTTGGTCAATCCTATCTGCATCCAACCCGTAAAAACGTTCTACATTTACAATACAGCCATTTTTTTCTTTACGTATTACTTCCCCAATGATCGGCCGAGCAAAATCCGTTTTACGGCATTCATAGCTTTCTCCAACAATAATCGCTTCTTTATTCATTCAACCACCTCATTCATGTTTTATACTACACTTATATAGTAGCATTAAGTGGAGTAAAAAACCATTTTAAAGGTGTTATTTATTAAATAAGCCTCTTTTTAAAGCAACGAACGTAATTTTATTCCACGTTTTCTAACAATAACGCCACATATTGTTCTAAATAAAATTGATCGATTTGATCATACATTCCTACTTCAGAGCTATCCAAATCCAGCACACCAATCAACTGATCCCCTTTCTTCATAGGAACAACAATTTCTGATCGCGCCGCAGAATCACAAGCAATGTAGTTTTTATGCGTCATTACATTTTCGACGATCAGTGTTTGATTCTTCTCAGCAGACTCTCCGCAAACCCCTTTTCCCATTGCAATATGCACACATGAGACATTTCCTTGAAAAGGTCCCAGAATCAGTTCGCCTTCTTTGAACAAATAATATCCAGCGAAAACTGTTTCTTGCAATGTCTGGTTCAATAAAGCTGATGAGTTTGCCAGATTCGCAATCAGATCTGTTTCCCCTTCCAGTAGTGCTTTTTGCTGCATCAATAATAATTTATACGCCTCTTCTTTTGCTTCTTGATTTTTCCAACTCATAGTCTTTTCCTCCAATAATAATTCCTCATTCATCGAGTAACATTAGAAAATAAGGAACTTTTGGTTTATTCTACCCTAACTACAGCAAGAACGCTATTTTTAAAAATAGCCTTTATTTAAGCCATTAGAACGATTTCATTCGTCTTATTTACGATTTGTCAAGGGTATAAAGCCTTAATTCTTCTAATTAATATTTCATTCGTATTACAAAATATACGGTTGCATGAAGAATCAACTACTTTAAACTTTTTTCTCATATCTTCTTATATAATTGAATCCGAAAGATGAAAAAAGTGAGGGAAACCATTGATTAAGTTGAAAAAATATACGGCACTGACTTTGTGTGCCTTGACATTGACTACTGCACCAATAAGCGTCTTAGCAGATGAATACGATCAAAAAATTGCTGATCAGGATAAAAAAATCTCTGAACTGCAACAAACTGAACAATCTGTAGAGGATCAAAAAGCGGCGTTAGAGCAAGAAGTTGCCGCAATAGAAAAAGAAGTCAACGCAGTCTTAAAAGAAAAGACGACTGAAGAAAAGAAATTAAGCGACTTAACTGCTAAAATCGCTATTCTTCAAGAAAAAATCCAAAAACGTGACGAACAAATCAGAAACCAAGCGCGTGACGTGCAGACAAAACACGATTCTGCATCAATCGTTGACGTCGTGATCAATGCGAAATCTGTTGGCGATGCTGTGAAGAAAACCATGGCTGTTTCAACCATTTTAACAGCTAGTAAAAATATCATGGAACAGCAGACCAAAGACAAGGCAGAGCTTCAAAAGCTTGAAAAAGAAGCCGAGCAGCGCCTGCAAGTAATCAATAAAAAAACTGCTGAACTAAAAGGCAAGCAAGAACAGCTTGTAAAAGCCAAGTTAGATCAGCAAGTAAAAATCAATGATATCCAAGCAAGTATCGCTACAGAAAAGGGCGAAAAAGAGAAATTTGAAAAGCAAAAAGAAGACGCTGAAAAGAAACGACAAGCAGCGTTGAAAGCATTAGAAGAACAACGTAAAAAAGAAGCGGAAGCCCGTGAAAAAGCGCAAGCGGAAGCTGAAAAACAAGCGAAGAAAGCGGCAGAAGAAGCGCAAAAAGCAGCGGAAGACGCTGAAAAGCAAGCAGCTGCTGCAGAGACGGCAAAACAAAAGCAAGAAGCTGAGATCGCGCAATTGGAAGCTCAGAAGCAAGAAGAACAAGCAAAACAACAAGAAGAACAAGCTCAGACTGTTACTGATACGAGTGCTACTCAGGTTACTACAAACCCGGTAGCACCAGCAGCAACACCAAGCGCTAGTGAAGAAAAACCAGCAGCTCCTGCTGCAACAAGCAGCGGTTGGGCTTCTCCTCTATCCATCGGCTTAGTAGTAACTAGCCCATTTGGTCAGCGCCAAGATCCAACAGGTGCATCTGGTTCTCAACATGATGGCGTCGATTTTGCCGGTGCCGCGGGAACACCGATCATGGCTTCTAAAGGTGGAAAAGTGGTTGAGTCAGGATTTCATTGGTCCGCTGGGAACCACGTAGTGATCCAGCATGCAGATGGGTACTATTCATACTATATGCATATGGTTTCAGCCCCAAGTGTCGGCGTAGGCTCAGAGGTTAGCGCTGGACAAGTATTAGGCGGCATGGGAACAACTGGTAATTCTACAGGTGTGCATTTACACTTTGGTGTCTCCACTGCATTGTGGTCTGGGTTTGTTAATCCTGCTCCACTATTAGGCGTTTAAACAAAACAAAAAAGTACAGAACAATGGTCAGAGAAATTCTGATTCTTGTTCTGTACCTTTTTTATTCTGCTTCTGAAATGTCTTTTGCGATTTCATCTAGTTTGATTTCATTGTTTAAGTAATCTGCATTTTCTGTTGGGAAATGTTGACGGAATTCCGCTAATTCCATTAATTCAATGCGTCCATCGGCTAATTCAAAATCCAATACATGGCCGCCGAAGGTTTCATCGTCACTAATAAAATGTAAATGGAACCCCCCAGAGGCCGCACCGTGGAACAGCTCTGGTGTAAAGAACCCGACAATGGTACCCCGCAGGTTATCTGCTTCAAATTCAGGCTGGTTGCGAGCGATCTCTACGAATCTCGGATACGGTTTCTCTTGTTTCGGGGCAACTCGCACATGCATGTGCTTGAACGTTCCCTCTATTTTAACAGCCGCAAATAAATTGTGGCTGATTTTTTTTAGGACTTCTGATTTCACTTGCTCATCAGACACTGCTTCAAGTGAAAATTCTTGATCTGAATCAAAACGAGTCACTGCTGCATAAGGTGTCCATTCGTCGCCGGTCAGTCGTCTTACCTTCCCTGTTTCATCTGTATGATAGATCACACCGTCTAGAAAAAGCACTTCTCCATTTGATCCTTCAAGTGTGCCCAAGCCAAAATCGCCATAATTGGACAAGGCACCGATTTTTTCAGTACCATCCATCAAATCTTGCATCAATCCACCAAGTGTACCGTGTTGGTAGATATAACTTTTTGTCTTCACTGTCATGTACAATCCCCTTCTATCTCTCTTCTGACTGTCGTGTATCTACGGATTTCTTAATAAAATTGATCGGGTAAAATGGTTTTTCCTAATTCCTTATTATCTGAATAATCAATCGGGATATCGATGATCACGGGACCGTCTGTTGCCAAGCCTTCCTGGATCGCTGCTTCTAATTCGGCTTGCGATGTCGCCCGTAATCCTTTTGCGCCAAAGGCTTCAGCATATTTTACAAAATCAACGGGTCCAAAGTGGACACCCGCAGAACGATCGTATTTCATTTCTTCTTGGAACTCTACCATATTGTAGCTGCCATCGTTCCAGATCAAGTGGATGATTTTTTGTTTTAAACGCACCGCTGTTTCAAGCTCTTGAGCGGAGAATAAGAATCCGCCGTCTCCAGAAACAGAGAAAATTTGTGTATTCGGACGAACCAATGCGGAGGAAATCGCCCATGGTAAGGCTACACCCAGTGTTTGCATCCCGTTACTGAATAACAAATGGCGTGGTTCATAGCTGCGGAAATGACGAGCCATCCAAATGTAATGACTACCGACATCCACCGTGACCGTCATCTCATCGGTGACATTTTTTTGCAGCGTATCAATGACTTCTAGTGGATGCACACGCCCCTCCGTCGTTTCACTCTTTTGTCTGCCATTCGTTAATTTTTCTTGCAGCGTTGAAAGATAGTGTTGTGCATCGTCTGATAATTGATACGTTGAAATGGCATCTCCTAATCGATCGATCGTTTTGGCGATACTGCCGACCAATTCTACTTCTGGCTGCATGTATTGGTCAATTTCCATCGGCACTTCATCTATTACTACAATACGCGCATCTTTTTCAGCATTCCAGTTTCGCGCTTCGTACTCGATTGGGTCATAGCCGATCGCTAAAACTAAGTCGCTGCGTTTTAACAGCATGTCTCCCGGCTGATTGCGGAAAAGTCCGACACGGCCGAAGAAATGATCTTCTAGTTCCCGAGAAATAATTCCCGCTCCTTGGAAGGTCTCAACAACTGGCAGCCCTGTTTTTTCAACAAGTTTGCGAATCGCTGCCGTTTCCTTTTCACCTGAAGCGCGCATTCCGACTAACAAAGCGGGCAGCTTTGCCTCATGGATTCGTTTCACCAAATCATCGATATCCTCATCAGAGGCAGACCCTAAAATTGGGGCTGACATTGGTTTGATTGCTTCACCCTTCACTTCGCCATCCGTCACATCTTGAGGAATGGATAAGAAGCTTGCACCCTTTTTAGCGGTCTTAGCGATACGGTAGGCGTTCGCGATATTTTCCGATAGCATTTCAGGATCTTGAATCTCTGAACTATATTTTGTAATAGGTGCGAATAATTCTGTATTTTTCATACTTTGATGAGTCAGCTTAGAAAGATCTGAACGTTTTACTTGTCCTGCTAATGCAAGAACAGGGTCTCCTTCTGCTGTAGCTGTCACTAATCCAGTCGCTAAATTACTTGCACCGGGACCGCTCGTGGCGATCACTACACCCGGTTCTCCCGTCAAACGCCCAATGGCTTGTGCCATAAACGCCGCATTTTGTTCATGACGAGCTAGGATCAATTGTGGCCCATGATCCTCTAATGTATCAAATACGCCGTCGATCTTGGCACCGGGAATTCCGAAGATAAATGGCACGTTATGGTTTTCTAAACTATTAACAATGATTTCTGCACCTTTTTTACTCACTGTATTACATCTCCTTAAAATCTGTATCACTTACATTCGTTAATATAGCATCAATTTATTAATTTATCAACGATGAAACATCACGAATAATTGTTTTATCAAAATCCAAAAAAAGAAGCCTCATTTCTGAGACTTCTCGCATTATTCAGTAAAATTGAATTCCGCCGACCAATCAAACTCACCTGAACGTTCATAGCTTTGCGGCCAATGACTGCACCACGCAGGTCCTTCAAAATTTTCAATTACATCTGAACTGGCCGTATAAGGCTTGATATCCAGAATCGGACTATCATTTTCCGCATCAAGATACTCAAGATAAACAAGGTTCTCTTCTATTTTAATGATTTTCGCGGCTGATAAAGCGATAGGATTCGGTCTGACCGGTCCCCTAGTCGCAAAGGTTCCTAATTTTTCTGGTCCGTGAACATACGGCTTGCCAACCGTCGTTCCCCGTAATTCAGTAATATCGAGGTGATGAAACCAATACAGAACATACAAATGACTAAAGTCAGACAGTCCGATCAGTCCTTCCTGATATTCAGGAGACAGCTCCAAATAGACACCTGATTCTGTTTGCTTTACTTTACCGATCTCGTTAATTTTCATGATGACTCCTCCTAGACTTTTTTAGAGTCGCGACCTCTGATATGAAGATACAGCCTCACGTTAGGTGAGAGTCAAGAGGAATCAATGGCAATTGTAGTTCTGTTAGATAGTCTTCAGGATTAGACGTGTGTTCAGGACCCACATGACAAATTTGCCGAGGCGCTTTCAGCAGTTCATACTCAGGATGCTCCTCCAGCCATCTAGCAAAGGAGCGATACGCCTCTGGTAACTGATGATAGTTTCCCTCAACCATTATGATCGCGGCAGGGTCTAATTCGGAAAGCTGTCTTTTTTGCAACGGCGGCTGAACAGGGTGATCGGAAACAATGGCGACTTCTATTTCTACCCACTCTTCCAAATATTCCTCATCATGGAAAATCGTCAAAAACTGATCCGCTGCTGTCGGTAAAGTAACGCTTTGACTAATTAACAACGTCAGAAACTCTTCCCAAAGCAATCCTTCATGGTAGAAACTTTTGACTGTCCTTCTTAGGCTGACGATAGAACAGGCAGGAATTTTTTTAAGTGTTACTGGGTATTCCTCGGTATGCTGCATCCGCTGCATCATTTGATGGATCTGCTGCTGGCGAAAACGATCCCGTTGAATCTCCTGTTCGATTTCCTGCTCCTTTTTTTCCAGCGCCGCAGTAAATTTCGTCGCGTCCTCCTGAAGCAGCTGCTGGATTTCTTTTAATGAGAAGGTCAATTCTCGTAATAAAACGATCTGTGCGAGCCGCTCCAGCTGCTTTACTGAATAATAACGATACCCAGAGTCCTCTTCGACTAACTGGGGGTGGAGCAATCCAATTTCATCATAATGACGCAGCGTGCGAATCGATACTTGTCCTAAGCGAGAAAACTCACCGATTTTCAGCAATGAAAACACCTCCATTCCTTATTATACCGATACTTTTGATTGTTAACAGCTAAAAAATATGGGATAATAGATATACGAACATTTGTTCTTAATTCTGGTTTTCGGGAGGTACACGATGCATTATAAAGAATATAAATCGATCTTGTCCGCGAAGAACGGCTTGAACCTTTTTCGCGGCTGCACTCATGGCTGTATCTATTGCGACAGTCGCAGCGATTGCTATCAGATCAATCATCCTTTTGAGGATATCGAAGTAAAGGCCCATGCTTTAGAAATTTTAGAACAGGAGCTGCAACGGCGCCGAAAACCGTGCATGATCGGAACTGGCGCGATGACAGACCCGTATATCCAGTTGGAGTCCCGACTAAACATTACTCGAGGCGCATTAGAATTGATCGATACCTATGAATTCGGTGTGGCCATCCAGACGAAGTCCAATCGAATTTTACGTGATCTGGACTTATTGTCTTCCATCAATAAAAAAACGAAAGCGGTAGTCGAAATGACTTTGACGACTTACGATGAGACAGTTTGTAAAATTTTGGAGCCTTATGTTTCTACAACGAAAGAACGTGTTGAAACATTGATGGCCTTTAAAGAAGTCGGTGTCCCCACAGTCGTCTGGTTATCCCCTATCCTACCCTTTATCAATGATACCGAGGAGAATTTACGCGGGCTTTTAGACTATTGTATCCAAGCAGGCGTCAAGGGGATTCTGTGTTTCGGATTTGGCGTGACGATGCGGGCGGGGAATCGTGACTATTTCTATCAGCAATTAGACAAGCATTTTCCCGGAATGAAGAAAAAATACCAGTATGCTTTTGGTGATAGCTATGTCTGTAATAGTCCGAATCATGAACAGCTCATGAAACTTTTTATTGAAACATGCGAAAAACATGCTATTCTTTGGAGGACAGATGACGTGTTTCAGTATTTACACGAATTTGAAGACAAACGAGAGCAGCTGTCATTATTTTAAAAAAAATGAACTAAAACGCTTGCTCTGAAACTCGTTTCATAACTTATACTTCCCTTGTAAAGAAAAAGGAGGAATTTTTTATGAATACGTATGTGACCGTTCAGCAAGAAAATACACAAGAACATTTTCAAGTTTCTTTGCATTTTTCTGAAGACCAGCTAAGACTTTTCAGAAGCCGAGGGTTTAGACGTCCGACGATCCAAAACCTTCAACTAACAGAAATCAAGCATTTATATATCAACGAATTAATGGGCAGCCCGATCGTCAGCTTCTTTTATCGGGATCGCCGCTATACATTTTACCAATTTGGCCCTGCTGTCATTGAATATTTAAAAGAGCATTTAGTCGCTTAATCAAACGTGAAGAGGTGTGTCCCCCATGGCAAATATCCGCGATATCGCAAAAATCACTGGTTACTCCGTCTCTACGATCTCACGCGTCATCAATAATCATCCTTACGTCGATGACGAAAAACGCGCTCGCGTATTGGCGGTCATGCAGGAGTTGAACTATGTCCCTAACCGCTCTGCTCAAAATTTAAGTTATGGGAAAACCAAAAATATTGGTGTGATCTTGCCCTTTGTCAATCATGAATACTACGATCAGATGCTTAGCGGCATCATGCAGGCCGCTTTTGATCATGGCTATCAAATCAGTTTGCTGCCCACAAATTACAATCAAGAGTTGGAGAAGACTTATTTGGCTGAGTTTGCCACGCGTTCATTCGATGGCTTGATCGTCACGACCAAGTCAAACCCGATCGAGGCCTTTTTTGACTATTTCCAATACGGTCCGATTATTTTCTGTGAAGAGGTTCCAGATGCGGATGTCAGCACTGTCTATATCAACTTGAAAAATTCATTGAAGGAAGCTTTTTCCTATATGAAGGAACAGGGGATCAAACGACCAGGAATGACTTTGGGGCGCAGTAAAAATATCAGCCACAACTCAAAGCTCTCTATTCGGATAGCGAAGGAGAGTTACCCTGATTTTGACGAAGCCAATATTTTTTGGGATTGCATCATGGCGGAGGATGGGGTTCAAGGTGCGCGCTTTTTTGAGAAACAAAAGGTAGACGGGATCTTGACCTTTGGCGACGATATCGCAGCCACGATCTTGCAGAATTATGACGGGAAGAAGCCATTGGTCATTGGGCGAGAAAAACAATTGATTAGTGAAGTAATGGGCTTTTCCACCATTGATCATCATTTAGCGGAATGTGGAAAGAAGGCCTTTGAAGCTTTCTATTTCAACAAGCATGAGAAACGCTGCATCCCGCATCATTTCATAAAACGTTAATCACTAAACCAGCCAACGATTCCGTTGGCTGGTTTTTTGTGCAGATTAGTGTGTTTTTTGACTGGCTTACCGCTTCGTGTTCAAAAAGATACTTTACAAATGAAAAGTCAAACAACAAATAACTTTCCATTTATAAAGTAAATTCCTCTTTTACTTTTCATATGCAGGGTTTTTTATTAAAAGGCTTAACAGTTGATTGTACTAGATTGGGTTCTGCGAATACGCTTTTTGATCAACACTTCACCGCTAAAAAAGACCTCCGTTCCCCATTGACTAATGCTTCAAACGTTGCTGTGCCTCCCTTTATGGGATATATCAGAAACGTGATTTTTTTTCGTCAATGATGGATCATTACGAGGTCTTTTTTTGGATATTCTCACAAATTTCTAGTGTTCATCTTACGTTTCACTTACGGCTGCATCAAGGTGTCCTTGCATAATCTCCACTGATTTTTCAATGGATTCGTTCAGATTGAATAGACCGCTTGTTCCTACGATCAAAATATCTGCTCCGGCTTCAATCATTGTTTGATAGGTTTTTTCATTGCACGAACCATCGATTTGAATGTCAAACCCAAGATTATTTTCTTTTCGACAGACCGTTAATTTTTTGACTTTCTCCAAACTCTCCGATATAAATGTTTGTCCAGCAAAGCCCGGATCAACAGTCATTACGGTCACGATATCAATCAAATGGATGTAATCAAAAATCAGATTCAAGGGGGTTTCTGGATTTAGAACAACGCCTAGTTTTTTCCCTCGTTTTTTGATTGTTTCACTCAATCGAAACGCATGACCATTCAAAAATTCAGCATGAATACTGATCACTTCCACACCAATATCCAGCAATGGTTCTACGTAATCGATTGGATTGGTGACCATTAAATGCGCGTCCATCGGAATCGTCGTGTGGTTGTTTAATTGTTCAATAAACCAAGGGGACAATGTCATATTACTGACATAATGCCCATCCATAATATCGATATGGTAATAATCCACCGTTTGATTCAAGCAATTAATTTGTTCTGCAAATTTACTAATGTTCATACACATTAATGATGGAGCAATTTTTACCATTTTCGGTTCCTCTCTCCTCGTAAATTCTTTAGTTTACAGATTGTCCGCCATCCACTACCACTTCTGACCCCGTCATGAATCGGGATGCTTCTGAAGCTAGGAAAACTACGACATCTGCCACCTCATCTGCTGTACTGATGCGTTGATACAAAGGAATTCGGCTGCCCATCTCTTCCATCGTCCGTTCAGTAGCCTCTGCTGCATGTGCCGCCATCTGTGTTTTGATGTAGGCGGGATGTACTGAATTTACCCGAATGCCCCGCGGCGCAAACTCAATTGCTGCTGCTTTTGTCAATGCGGATACCGCACCTTTTGACGCAGCATAGGCAATTCGATTTTTCGATCCTAAAAAGGACGCGATGGAACTCGTATTGATGACACTACTGCCTTCACCCAACAGTGGCGACATTGTTTTTACACCTAAGAAAATACTTAATGCGTTCACATCCATCGTCTTCTTCCAAAGCTCTACGCTTGTCTCCTCGATCGTCTCGATTTTAAAGATGCCTGCGTTATTGAACAGCACATCCACCTTGCCATATTTTTCGCTGATGTCAGCGACCGTACGCAGCCACGCGTCTTCGTCTGTTGCATCGAAGCAGTAGGCATGGATCTCTTTGTTTTTAAACTGGTCTAGCAAAGCTTGGACATTCTCGCTATTATTGTCATTTACTAACACTGTGAATCCTTTAGCAAGTAATTTCGTGACGACTGCTGTACCCAACCCGCCAGCGGCCCCCGTGATAAATGCGACCTTCTTTTCTTCACTCATTTTTCAGCTTCCCTCTATTCTAGATTTGCATGGCGGCTCTTTAATGCCTCCATCGTCATCTGTTTTTCTTCCATCAATCGTAACGCCAATACATCGTGAAATATCAAAAGTCCTTGTTCAAAGACCGTCGTCATTGGCTGAATCGACGTAAAGGTTTGATTGCTTTTAGATGGACTTTCAAATGTAACCACTGAATCGGACAACTGCGCAATCGAACTCTCTGGACTAGAAGTCAGGTGGACGATCGTTGCCTGATAGCTTTTAGCCTTTTTTGCTATTTCCAGCGGAATGACTGACTCTCCTGAGCCGCTGCCGACAACCAAAAGATCGTCACTCGTAATCGGCGGCTCATTCAGATCACCCACCATATGACAGGAAATTCCTAAATGAGTCAGACGCTTCACCGCAGCCTCTAAAGACAATCGAACTCTTCCAACACCAACAAAGAACACCTCTCGCGCACCGAGCAATGCCTCTACATAGGCCTCGATTTCCTCATTAGAAACTTTTCCTAGCAGCAGGCTCAATTCGTCCATTACAGCTTTACTTGACTCACCATAACTTCTCATTCACCATCAACACCTTATTGTAAAATTCTTTTTTCTCATGAATCATATCGAACGCTGAAATCAAATCCTCAATCAGAACTTTATGAGTGACCAATGGCTTCAAATTCAATTGTTTGTTCGCTATCGCTTGAGCTGTAACCTGCCATTCATTTTTGGGAAAATGTTCATAGATACTATTGAACATCCCAACGATCGTGCCTTCCTTACGCATAAACTGATCGTAGGTTTTCTGTTTCATCACCATGTCTGAATGAGGATTACCCAATAAGACCACCCGACCAAATGTCCGAATCGATTTTGCGCATTGATCAAAAGCTGCACTGGAACCCGTTGCTTCGATTGCGACATCGGCTAGTTTGCCAGCTAAAGTTTCTAAAATAAAGGCTTCCGCATCCTGCTCTTGACTATTACAGACATCCGTAAAACCCAATTCACGAGCAAAAGCGACTTTAGTCGGATCAATATCCACCAGCAATACCTTCCCAGCACCATTGATTTGTGCCCACTGAGCGACCATTATACCAATCGGTCCTGCTCCGTAAATAACAATAGTGTCGCCAACATTCAGGTCGGCCTTATTAATCACGTGCTGGGCAACCGTCGCAGGCTCTACCATTGCCCCTTCTTCATAGCTCACGTGATCTTCTAAAAGAACTAGATTAAATAATGGAACAGCTAAGTATTCTTCAAACCCGCCATCTGTTCTTGAGCCAAAGTAATTGTACTTTTTACATTGTGCGTAATAGCCCGATTGGCAGAATTCACATTCGTTGCAGGGCAGCAGTGGAAATACTGCCGCCTTTTTTCCTAAATATTCTTGACTGACTTCTTCTCCGACAGCAACAATTTCTCCGGCAAATTCGTGCCCCAATACTGTTGGGAAATGATACGAACCCGTCACGTATACCCGCGGGATGTCAGAGCCGCAAATCCCGCAAGCCATGACCTGGACCAACACTTCGCCCTTTTTCGGCACGGGCTTTTCTTTTTCAACGAGTTCCAACTGATTGATTGCTTTTAACTCAACTGCCTTCATGTTTTCCTTCACTCCCACTTATTTTGGAATCCCTAAAACGCCTAGATACGACAGGGAGATTCCCAGAACAAAAATGATCAAAATAATCAAATTGATATTTACTTTTTTCCGTACCAGCCAGTAGACCAGCATGGTGATCCCCAATGGAACGAGCCCTGGCATCAAGGCATTGATAACCTGCTCTTGAATTCCTAATTTGACGCCCTTGATATTCAAAATCAACGGAATCTCAATATTCACTCGGGAGGCAGTCATACACCCTACCACCATCAATCCCACCATACTGAAAATCTCCGTCAAACGAGCGATCGTGCCTTCACGCAGCATTGTTAAGATGAAGGATTTTCCTTTTTGATAACCTAAGCGGTACATGTTCCAGCCAAAGCCGATCAAACAAATCTTGTAGGCAATCTCAAAGAAGATTGGCCCGACATAACTGCCGTCAATTGCCAGTGAACAAGCAATACCAGCTAAAATCGGATAAACGATCCCTTGACTGACTGTATCGCCGATCCCTGCGATAGGCCCCATCAGCCCTGTCCGAAGCGAATTGATCGTTTCATCTGTGATGTCTTCCGCGCCATTGGCACGCTGCTCCTCCATTGCGGCCGCAACACCTGGAATCATCGTTCCAATAAAGGACGGTTCCGTATTATAGAACACAAAATATTTTTTCAATTCTTTCACTTGCCGTTCTTTGTCTTCCGGATAGAGCTTCCGAATGACTGGCACCATCGCATTTGCTTGGCCTAACGCCTGCAATCGTTCATAGTTATAAGCCGTTTCACTCGAATAGGTCAGCGCCCAGTTTTTTAGTAATTCTTTTCTCGTTAATTTTGCTTCCATTTATGATTGCTCCCTTCCAGCAGGTTTCATGTCAAGAAATCCAGTATTGTAGAACACAAAGCCCATGATGGCAGCGATCGCTGTTACTGCCATAACGTCCAATTTCAAATAAACTGCCAATATGAAGCCGAAGAAGAAGAAGGGCATGATCTTTTTATTTCCCATAAAGCTGATCAGCATGGCGATCCCTAATGCAGGCATGATTGCCCCGACGACTTGCATCGCATCTACAAAGGAATCAGGAATCATGTTCAAAAGATTTTTCATCGGCTCTGCACCAAAGTAAACCAAGATAAACGCAGGTACTCCCGTAATGATAAAATTCAAAATTCCCGAAGGTACATAATTCATCATGCGCATCGCGCGAATATTTCCGTTATCCAAAAATTTCTCTGCACGATGGACCCATAACGCATTGATCGACATCGTCAACTGGAAGGTCAGAATACCGAATAGACTAAATGGTACAGCAAAAGTGACTGCCAAACTTGGGTCTGCCCCTGATAAAATCGTCATCGCTGTACCAAAAACAGCGGCCACCGGCAAGTTCCCCGGCATCGTTCCTCCCGCAGTGATCCAACCGAGATACGCCAAGTTGATATACGCTGCTGCCTGCATCCCTATCAATGGCTCACCCATAGCCAAAGCAACCAAGAATCCCGACCAGATCGGATACAACCACGAGCGCGTAATCAAATGACTCGGCCACCAATTACAAACCGTTGAAATAATAGCAACTAAAATTGCGGATAAAAGCATTTTTTTTCCTCCTTTTTCCTAGTAATGAATGAATTCTTGCTTATAAATATTTCGACAAATCAGTTTCTTTTTGATCGGGAATAATGTGAATCACGACTGGAATCCCTTGGTCGATCAGTTGTTTAAAGGTGGTACGTTCCTCATCCGATGCCGAAATGTTTTTATAAAGGACGCGTCGATTGGCTTTCACCCCCATACCGCCGACAACCAGCTTATCGATCGCGATGTCGTTTTTGACCAGCGCATCAATGGTGACTGGTGCTTTCACTAAAATAATCAGGCGTTTATTTTCTGACTCCTGTTCTTTCAAAAAGGTGACCGCATCCTCCAATCCTTTTACGATGATGTCGATGCCTGAAGGAGCAGACATTTTCAATATCTCACTCATAAAATCATCTTTTGCGACTTCTTCGTCAATAATCAAAATTTGATTTGCTCGTGTTTTCTTCACCCACGCTGTCATTACCTGTCCGTGGATCAATCGATCGTCAATTCGCGTTAATACGATTTCGCTCATGTTATTCATCCTTCCCATAATTTTCAAAAAGTTCTTTGATGCCGTCTTTTCCGACTGTCTGGATATAGGTTGTTAATTCGTCCAAATCCATCGTCTCTCTGCTGCATACAGCTTCGATCACCATCGGCAGGTTCACCCCTGTTACAGAACGATAGTCTACTTTGCCTTTCAGCGTCTGGTAGTTTTGAGCAGTCACATTGTAAGGACTAGCTCCAAAAATGTCACAAAAGACCAAAACCCCTTGCCCCTGCTCCAACTCCAGCATTTTCTCTGCAACCTCTTCTTTGTATGCTTCGATACTTGTCTCATGATAAAGACCCAATGTGTCGATATTCTCCGCCTCTCCTGTAATTAGTCTCAATGCGGAGAGATATCCGGCGGCAAGCTCTCCGTGGGTCAATAGTAATACACCGATCATTCTTCCACCTCCTCGCTTTTATATATTGCAATAAGCGTGCCAATTTACTGAACAATAGAAAAAAAGCATCAAATCAACGTTAAACAGACGGAAATGATTTGATGCTTTTGAATGAACAACTTATTTAGTTAGTGTGCTGTCAATTAAAATTTAGTGTGCTGTCAATACATCAAGCTTGTGTTGACTTCGATCAGTTCCATCATATAACTGATCTCGCTGTCTTCAATCACGATCGCGTACCGATTTTCTAAAGGGATAAGAAGTTCCTTTAAGTAGCTGTACAACGCCGGATCGCTTTGGATGATTTCCTCCGCATCCTCCCGTAAAAATTGCTCCTTGCGAATCGACCGTTCGATCATGTTGCTTGTATGGAAAAGAAACTTGATCCAAAAATCCTCGAAGTTTTCAATGCTATAGCTATCTGCGATTTTCTTCGCTTCGATCTCTAACAAATCATAGATCGTCGCCCCATCTAAAAATATCAAGCTCTCCTCTAAAATACAGATGATCTTGCTTCGTCGATCATCAGTGAAGGGATTGGTATCGTCTTGCATCGCTTTGTCTTGAAAGTCTTCTACGCTGTTCCCAATATATGCGCTTTGTTCGACGATGTCTTCAGACAGCTTAGTGATGGACATTTTTGGAAGCAGGGATTTACGCGTCGCTTCAATGACCATTGGTGTCGTCACCATCTTGATCGTTTGTGTGGGGATGCCTGTTTTCTTCGTAATAATATCGCCGAACATATTGAGCGACCCCATATCGCTAAGAATCACGACACCTTTGCCTTGATCGATCTTTTGTACCAAAGAAGTGGCCTTTTCCAAGGTATCGCCAACGGATTGCGACAGCGGCATATTTAATCCGACTGCGTGCTCGACATTTAACAATTGATTGGCCGTGTTCGCCAGATCTGTCGCCGCGGTCGTCCCGTGCATCAAGATCAAAACACCAGTTTTCTTCTCTGTATACTTTTCATTCATTGCCTTTAAATACAAAGAAATAAAATATTTTTCACTCTCAGGCAATTGAACTTCTAATTGATCAGAGATTTCTCGACAAATCTGCTCAGCCATTTCGATTTCTTTTTCCATAGCCAATTCGTTCGGTTTTTTATGTTCTAAAAAAGAATTGTCTCTAAAGGAATAGCCCTCCGTGATTTTTTCGATCAAGGTATCCAGATGCAAAGCCAAGCTTTTGATGTTGCTGTCGTCTAAGTGATAATGCTTCTTCTGCGCTACACGTTTTAAAATATTGACGGTGATTTCATAATTTTTACGAGAAACGATTTTGAAGATGGCCTGCTGCTGATTGCCTTGCTTTTCTGCTAACTGCTGTGCTTTGCCCTGTATGATCGACTTGAGGGGAGAAAGCGAGCCTTTCCCTTCCAGATACTTGTGGTACGTCTCCAAAACATCGTGGGACACACTTTCTTCCTCATCTACCAGAAGAAATGGGTCCGAATCCCGCTCCTCTTCAGGTGTGAAAACAAATTCGTCAATTTGCAGCAGTTTCAGTTTTTCTCGCATCTCAGCGTTGATCTCAGAAGAATGGGCATAATAGAACTGGTCGATCAAATAGGTCGATAAATGGGACAGTTTTACTTGAATGACCTGGGAGTGATTGGAGATACTGTCGACTAACGCATTGGCACACAACAATTGAATATCATTCTTCATTTGTCCGATATTTCCGACTGGATCGTATTGTAAAAAGAACCGGATCACATCTTCGTTTACTTGCAGTTTGCGCTCGGTCTTTTTAGCTTCTTGCTTAAAACAAAAATAAATCAGTTTGATTTTTTCAGCCAATCCTCGTTCCTTTACACTCGGCATAAAAATTTTCAATGGAATACGACGTAAAAAAGTAGACAGGATATTCCCTTCGATCGCCTCAGTCGTAGCACCAATAATCAGCACACGAACCTTTCGAGGGTTGGAGGATTCGCCCAGGCGATAATATTCCCCGCGGTCCATGATCGAAAACAGCATCTCTTGTCCTTCTGGCGGCAACCGATGAATCTCATCCAAGAAAAGAATGCCATTGTTCGCTGCGGCGATCAGTCCATCCTTATCGGTCTCTGCTCCAGTAAAGGCATGCTTAACGTGACCAAAAAGATGATCCAATAGCAGATGCTGGTTATTAGAATAATCCGCACAGTTGAATACGATATAAGGAGAATCCTCCTGCAGCTTTCCGGCATGTTTTGCGTATTGGTACATAAATCGTGCAAATGTCGTCTTTCCTGAGCCAGAGGGTCCCGTCAGCAACGAATGCAGTCCAAAGGGTGGATAAAGCAGTGCTGCCTTTGCCTGTCGCACCGCATTTTCCAACGAGCCATCATACCCAATCAGCTCCGTAAAAGGGTAGTCCCCAGGACAGGAATCTTTATTTTCCAGCAATCCTCGAACTTCTTCCACTGTCAAAGATGCCTTCAAGGAACATCCTTTACCGATCGCTGCTTCGACCAGCTCCTTCGTCAAAAATCGAACGGGCCTGCCAGAAAGCTTGAGGACTTTTCCTTCCTCTGCTAATCGATTTAAATCACGACTTACGTTATAGCGAGCGATTCCAGTTGCCTCTGAAATGCTGGTGGACTCTAATTTTGGAACGCCCGTATCTTGAAGAAAAATTTCTGTTTGTTCACATAAAAAAGTATACACACTGTCCTTTCTACCCATTACCCCAACCCCCTTCGTTAGTGACATTGTACACAGTTTAACAAGCGCTTTCAACACGAGCTTTCTTTTTCATTTTAAAAATTCCCGATTAAAACAGACAATTTTCCTGAAAAAAAAGAGAATATCTTCCCTTCTTCATCTAGTATATTAAAAATAAAAAATGAGCAGTTTCATTATTTTTAAAATAACACTTGATTATGATTTTAAATCCCCTTACTCTAGAGATAGAAGGCGCCTTCGGAAATGGAGGAAACCAATGAACGAAGAAAAATTTCAACCAATCCAGCAAAAAATCAACCAGGAACATACCAACATCACAGGGATCATTGTGCAAAAAAATAAACAGCGGCTATACGAGGACTATTTCAACGGCTGCACAGAAACCAGCAAGATCCATATTTATTCCATAACGAAGAGTATTCTTTCTTTGCTGCTGGGTATCGCTCAGGAACAGGGATTTATCGATACGCTTGAAGAACCGCTCTTGGATTATTTTCCAGAATTCACAACGAAAAATGAGTCTATCAAAAAAATCACACTGGAAAATTTACTGACGATGACGGTCCCTTATGCGTACCGTCCTGGTCCTCTTGCCTATATCAAGTATTTTATGAGCAAGGATTGGACCACATTCACCCTAAAACAACTAGGCGGCAAACAGCCTTTGGGCCAGTTTTACTATACACCGTTGATTGGTCCTGATCTCTTGTCGGCCCTGCTGACTCGCAGGACACATCAAAGTATCCTAACGTTTGCGCAGAAAGAATTGTTCGACCCGTTAGGAATAACTGTTGGACCTTCGATTCAGTTAAAAACCGCGAAGGAACAAACGCTCTTTAATCAATCACTGACATCAAACGGTTGGGTCGCTGACCACACAGGGCTCAATGCCGCAGGCTGGGGGCTAACATTATCCACGCGAGATTTGATTACCCTTGGGCAATTGATTTTAAACAAAGGAAGCTGGAACAAGCAGCAGATCATTCCTCACCATTGGTTAAAGCAGATGCAGCAGCCTCACAGCCATTGGGAGCAAGAACAGTTGGATTACGGTTATCTATGGTGGGTCTTGGATTCCTCTAAACCAATTGTGGCAGCTATGGGAGATGGCGGAAACGTGTTGTACATCGATCATGAGAAGCAGCTTGTCGTTGCGATCACCGCACTCTTCAAAGAAAACGTCTTTGATCGAATTGATTTTATCCAAAATGAGCTTCTTCCCCTCATTTAACCCCATCGACTAAATGTAAAGCATTTCCACTAAATACTTTACAAGCGAAAAGCCAAACCTCTTTATACTTTACAAATGAAAAGTATACGAGCGTTTGGCTTTTTAGTTGATTGCGTGATAAGACTATTTTATTGTACTTAGATGCAGCAGCTTATTGACCGTATTTGCATTGCGGATCGTCACGTGGGGATTCACTGAAGAACTCGCGATTTTTGACCAGCGTGCTTTATTAAATGTTTTCCGCGGTGCCGACCAGAAAATCACGTTGCCAGAATGAGCGATTTTTTCATACTCAGGCTTTATTTCTCCTACTGCTTCAAAAACCTGCGATACCGTCATGGGAGGGATCATAAAAATAACATAATGGATCGTTTCCTTCTCTTGATCCCACCATTCAGGCGCTTCTTCCAGCAAACGGCGCAACTCCTCGACCTCGACTACTACAACTGGAATAACTAAATCAAATGCCTCGACAATCAAGGCTTCACAGGCACGGATCAATCGTTCTTGATCCCGATCTTCACTTGAAAAAAGAACGTTTCCGCTATTGATGTATGTCTTTACCTCGGAGAAGCCCTTCTTTTCAAAAGCTTCCTTTAACAACGGCATAGAAATTTTATTTTTGCCGCTGATATTGATTCCTCGCAATAAGGCAATGTACTGTTTCATCTTGATCTCCTATCTCATTCGTTTAAGTTTCAGCTTATTCTTATTTAATCAGACCGTCAGCACAAATTTCTTGGTGTATTCATCGTCATCAAGCAGATCGATCGTAAATCCATGCTTGTCAATGATCGTTTTGACAATTGCCAGCCCCAATCCGCTGCCTTGAAACGATCGTTCCACTTCATTTTCGCTGACGAATGGGTGAAAGAGCTGCGCTCGATCCTTTTGAGGGATCTCAGTTCCGTTGTCCGCAAAGATGATCTCCGCTTTGTTTCCTTTATTTACCATCGTTATCGCTAACGTTGTTTTTATTGGGTTGTGCTTGCAGGCGTTGATCAAAAGATTGGAGAACACCCTTCGCATCTCAAGCTGATCTATTTCTCGTATGACCGGCTCCTCTGGGATGTCAAAGGTGAAGTTGATTTGGTGCTTTTCGATCACATCATAATACGCGGCTACGGTTTCTTTCAATAACAAATTCACTGCGTAGGATTGCTTGTTTAAATGAAAGTCAGCCGAGTTTAATTTGGTGTACTGAAACATCAGGTCTAAGAGTTCATTCGCCGTGACCGATTTTTGATGAATAATACTTGTGACCTCTTTGATTTCCTCTGGTTCTACGATATCCTCATTCAGCGCTTTGGAAAACCCCGTGATGCTGGTCAAGGGCGTCTTCAAATCGTGGGCAATATTGGCAAATAAAGTGCTTTGCTTTTTTGCCCGCCGTTGACTCTCTTTCTCGATTTTCTTGTTCAAGCTGCGGTAAAATAAAAAAGAAAACAAGAGCACCATCAGGATTTGCAGCATTCCAGCGATCATTGGTGTAATCACTTGATACTCGGCACCAAAAAACCAGCTATCCAGTTCCGTGATCAACTCGTTCGTTACATCTCCAACGATCGACAGTCCTAAAAAGTACACAATGAAGGCACGCATGATAGCATTTCTAAGTTGTTTCATGAACGGCCTCCAATCGATACCCCAATCCTCGTATCGTTTTGATGCGCTCAGTGCCGATTTTATCTCGAAGCTTACTCATCATTACGCGAACATTATTGTCCCCGGTCAAAGGGTCTTGCCACCCTTGTTCATAAAGCTGTTCCTTGGTGAATACGCGCCCAGGCTGTTCCATCAACAGCTTCAGCACGCGGAATTCTACGGCTGTCAGCTCGATGCGTTGTCCTTCGGCGTACCCAATACAAGCTTTTGTGTCCAATTCGAGAGTGCCCACTGTTAAACGCATATTTTGAGCGTGGCTTGAAACACCTAAGTCATGGTATCTTCTTAAAAGCGCCTTCACTCGAGCGATCGCTTCGTGAGGATCAAAGGGTTTGGTCAAATAATCATCGGCACCGAGCTCCAAACCAAAGATGCGATCGGAAGCCTCGATTCGTGCGGAAAGGACTAGGATAGGGATATTGCTGCTCTTTCTAAGTGTGCGAATCAATTCAAACCCATCTATTTCCGGCATCATGATATCCACAATCACCAAATCCATGTCAGTCGCAGCTAAAATAGCCAGCGCTTCACGTCCACTGACTGCCTCAAAATGAACCATGTCTTCACTTTTTAAGTACATTTTCAGTAATTTGATGATTTCCTTTTCATCATCCACATGTAAAATATTGTATGCCATCTGTCGAATGCGCCCCCTTAGACTTCTTCATCCTTTCTATTAATTTTACCATACCCCTTCTGAAGAACAGTCGGCGATTCTCCCCCTTCGGCTGCCAACATATACGAATTGATTATTTCCATTCGTTTCTCTAGGTTTTGTCCAATGTATTTCCCTAAATACACTTCCTCATTGATCTGACCATCTTCCATGAAGAACACTTGCTCGCTCTGAGCCGCGACCTTCACATCATGAGTAACGAGCACGACGGTCGTGCCTTGTTCGTTGATGTGAAGCAAAATATCCATGATTTCCTGTGCGGCTGTTGAATTCAGCGCGCCCGTCGGTTCATCACCAAAGACAACGCTGGGGGCATGCATCAAGGCACGACAAATTCCCGCTCGTTGCAGTTGTCCGCCAGACACTTGTGTGATTTTTCGATCCTTCAATTCAAGAATTCCCACACGTTCCATTAACCGTTCTGCTTGATCGACTAGCACCTTCATCGGCTTCTTTTTACTGAGGCTAGGTAAAATAATGTTGTCGATCAACGAAAGATGCTTCAGGAACGTTGGCTGCTGAAAGACAAACCCCATTTGTTTTCTGCGCACCTCCGCAAGCTGTTCCTCTTTTAATTGATCGAGTCGCTGCTGCTCAAAACGCACCGTACCTGAATCAATCGTATCCATCCCACTGAGTGCATACAGCAGCGTGGATTTTCCAGAACCGGAAGGACCCATGATCGAAATAAATTGTCCTTTAGGTATGTTGATCGTAAGTCTATTCAAGACAGCGGCTTGATCCTCACCGCCAAAATGTTTCGTGATCGCTGTTCCTTCAATAAGCATAGCCATGCTTCTCCACATCCTTTTTTAGTTTTTAAGATTCTCAGCAAGGCTGATTTTTCCTGCGTGTGCCGTGACTATTTTTGTTGTGACCGTTGTGACCATCAGCATCAGTAACGGACAACCTAGGTAGATCAATCCGCTCCCCGTAAGTTGGATAGTGACACCTCCCAGCAAGGCGGAAACAAAACCGGACATCGCCGTGCCTGCCGTCATCGCGAAGAGCGTGCCAAGTCCTACTCCGCAAAAAAGTGTGATCAGACTGCGGGAAAGGTATTGTTTTCCGATCGCTTGGTTGGTGAAACCCGTGGCCTTCAAAATCGCGATCTCCCTTTTATCTTTCGCTAACAAAAGCTTTATGAATAGCGCTGTAATCAATGAGGTGACGAGTAGTGCGACAGCCAAGGCCCCGATCGAAACGAAAAACAGCGATTGGATCGTCGCGCCGAAGGTTTGGTCACGAAATTTTTCTGCATTGTTCATTTTAGCGAAAGGCAGATCTCGTTTGTATTGCTCCAGCTTTTTGGGGACTGTTTCTGGGTGTTTCAATTTGATGGAGATGTCCGTCCAAATAGTAGGTGCTGTCGTATCGTCAAACGTAGCCTTCGCCGTCTTTCCTCCATTGAAAAGATTGGCGTAGATGCCGCACACGGTGACCGTCTCTTCTTTCCCATCGACCACCAAAACCATCGAATCTCCTGTTTTCTTGTTGTACTCGTCGGCATTGATGGTCGATAAGGCAATCTCCTTTTTCGTTCTAGGTGCTCTTCCCTTCAGATAGTCCACTGGAAATTTTTGATGTTCGCCTAACTCAACAGCGAGAACACTGTCTGCTTTATTTTTTTCTTTGACCTGAATGTTTTTCGTAACAAGTTTACTGAAGCCTGCTACATCGGTATCCTGCGCCAGATAGGTCTCGATTTTTTTCTGATTTTCGTCTGTATTCGTTGATTGATACAAGCTGGTACTGATATCAATGCCTCGCCCAAAACCGATACTTTCAACGAATGCTTCAGAGGCCGTCGTATGATACACCAACGCCGGAACGATCATTATGAAGGTCGCTAGGATAAAAACCAGCAGCATCGTCCCATAGAGCGCTTTTCGATTCAAACTGTCAATAAGTCCGATTCGAACATTGGGAGATAAAAATAAAAATTTTTGCAGGCTTCCCCGTGTTTTGGTATGGATCTTCTCATTTCCCCCGCTGAAGCGCAGTGCCTCTACTGCGGACACTTTTTTAAAGCGATTCAAGAGAACAGATACATAAAGAATCATTGATGCCATCACCACACCTGCTCCAACGACCGCCATTATCCAACTCAACCCTTCGTTGCTGCTCTCTCCCATAAAAAGTTTGATATTTTTCAATAGAAGATAGCTGGCCGGAATGGAAAGCAGGTAACCAAATACGCTGCCGATCACTGAGATTGCTGCATATTTCGCTAAATAGATTCTCTTGATATCTGTGACGGTCAATCCGATGGCTTTCATTACACCAATTTCCCTGTAATCCTCTTCGATCTTTGCTAATAGTGTGAATCGCATACACATAAACGTCATCAAAACGATCAATAAGCTGATCACTAAAAGGATGCCGATCATCACGCCATCAGACATCGCGTTACCTAATTTAAATAAGCGATGGCTGCCGCTTGGCCCATTGACCTCTAGTCCCGCTTTTTTATAATCCGCCTCAAACTGATTCAGCTTACTAGGGTCCTTTAAACGGAATTGGAGGATGTACTCTAGCTTTCCTTTAGAAAACAGCGCGTCGTATTCCTTTTGATGAACCAGCAGACGCTTCGACCCAGCCATTTGAGAATTCATGATCCCATCCCGAAGAAAACCACTGACGGTAAAGGCTTTTCCGGCAATCGTCGCAGAATCTCCAAGTTTGACGATTCCTTGCTTTTTGAAGGCTACCGGAACATACAATTCTCCGGGCTTTGGCTGAATTGGCTGATTGTTCATATCCAATAAATAATCGAGCTTTGTACTTTGGACAGCGAGTCCATTGTCTTCCACACTGTCCGCGAAACTGTGCCCGCCCAGTTCAATGTCCGAACCGTTGAGATTTAGAAATTCAGTGACCTCATAGTTTTCTACATTCCCCTGTGTTTTTACAAAGCTTGCCAAGCGCTCGCTATCTATCTCTCCTGTATGCATCTGCATATAATGAGGAGATTGCGATTTTTCCATCAATGTATCAATCGACCCGGCCAAATTCACACTTAATATCGACGCCAACGCAACAAACAGTGCGGCTGCCGTAATGAAAATCGTCAGCACAGCCGTGATCAGCTTACTTTCCCGTACATCATTTTTTATGATTTTTCCAAACATCTCCGCTCACTCCTACCCGCTTCCATTCTTTCTATCTCAACTATAAAGAAGGAGGGTTTCCCGAATGTATAAGAAACATTAACCTACTATTAAAGTTTCTGCCCATCCTATTTTTCCGCAGCGATGACGACTGTCCATTTGTATTTTTTCTAAAAAAGGTTCGCTTATTTTTTAAATATCTCTATTAAATTGAATTCGTACTTTGCCCCTTTGTTTGATAGCATAGTAAGTGAACAAAACGAACAAAAAGGAGCAATCAGATGGATAAGCATGATTTGGAAATACTTGATATTTTAAAAAAAGATAGTCGGATGTCTGCCCGACAGATCAGTGAATTGGCGGGCTTGACCGCACCCGCCGTAACAGAGCGAATACGGAAATTAGAAAGCAACGGGACGATCCAGCAATACACGATCAAAAAGGATCGAAGAAGCTGCGGACGCTCGATCCTTGCTTTTACCTTAGTGAAAATAGACCGTACAGGAAACACCAGTAATTTCAAGAATACCCTCACTAAATATCCTTCTGTTTTGGAATGCCACAAAGTAACAGGTGCCTATGATTATTTACTGAAGATCGAGGCGGCGGATATTCCTGGATTGGAAACTTTTTTATCGACGAAAGTAAAGCAGGTTCGAGGCGTTGGTGAAACACACACCTTAATCACCCTAGATAGCCTGAAGGAAGAAGCCAACGGATAACTTCATAGTTCTCCTGTGAATGGAAAGTAAATGAGCAAAAAACTTTTCATATAGAAAGTAAATGCGGAAAATACTTTACATTTGAAATGTATTTTTCCTATTTGCTTTCTATTTGCTTTACTATTGCTTTTTAAGAGAGCTTATTCCTCAGCAGGTATCCTCCAAACCAAAAAAAGATCCGAAGAACGATACTGCCGTTCTTCGGATCTTTTAAAGTGACCTTCTTCTACTTAATCGCCTGATTCTGTCTCTAAAATTTTGCCAGAGTGCGCATCTACCTTGACCTCTGTCTCAGTCTGTCCATCCACTACCTTGACTTCCCAATACGTCGTGCCAAGTTCCTGCTCTAACGTCCACTCAGAAGCCTTTCCTTTCCCCACATGATCAGCGGCAATCTCAGAAACTTTTTTAATGCTCAAGAGATTCGTTGCATCTATTTTGTCTTCGTTTCTTTTTACGCCCTCTTGCTCGTCTCTATCCAGCGTTTCTTCGTGTTCCTTGGAAACTTTTTTAGTCTCCGCGTCCACGTGGAGCTCATACTCTTTTTTGTCGCCGACGCCTTCGATCTTATAAAGATACTTTCCAAAAGACGTGTCCAATTCGATCGATGTGATGTCACTGTCTGGATACGCCTCCTGATAAGCACCGATCGCCTCCTCGACGCTCACCTTTACATTAGGATCGCCACTCCCTTCACTGTTTGATTGGTGATCTTTCGTTTGCTTCGTTTCCTGTGAGGCTGTGGTCGACTCACTAGTCTCATTTGGCTGGGCAGAACACCCTGCTAACCCGACGACCATCGTTAAAAACACACTTAACATAAGCTTTTTTGTCATTGCTATTCTCTCCCTTTTTGACTGGCATCCTCTTTTTACACGTTCTGAATCGCTTCAGAAAGTCAATCAACCAAACCTATAGACCATAATAAATTCTTCTTCATTCTCATCACAACTTTCAAACCCGAGACGCAGATACATGTTCTTCGCGGCGTTCTCTTTTTGAACAGCCAATGATGCTTGTTCGTATCCCGCTTTTTCTAATTTTTCCAGCATTCTCCGCATCAATGCTGTTCCGATACCATATCCTCGATATGTCGGATAAAGAGAGAGCGCAAATTCAGGCGTACCGGCATCGATCGAACCAAAGCCCTCAATGTTTCTTACCTAAACAGCACCGATAACATTCATCTCAACCTCCGCACATAAGCACAGGTCGTCCTCTTCCTTACCAAAATCGCGGATATAAACAGCAATCGAAGGGTCATTGAGTACGGATCTGGGAATCAACGCATTCTCATCCCGTTGGAAAATTGCTTGATACAAGAATTCCTTCAATAGAGGATATTCCGGGGAGTAGCCCCTTTTTCCATTATAACTGACAAGCAGAGGGATCACCAAAAGCACTCCTAAAGCGGTAGCTAGTTGCTAAAAAGGTATCAACTGTTTTAGTCATAGCTTTCTCCTCGTTCATTCCTTGATACTACAAGCATGACACAGATGATTTCACAATACTATCTCTATTTATTAAAAAATAGTTTGCTTATAATTTTATGTTTATTATTTTCAGTGAACTTTTTTTGATTTATACTAATATTATCAATTGATTGAAAGAAGGTTTCCCATGAGACATGCATTATCTTCTACTAAAAATCGTCAAATTGAATTAATTGAACTGCTGCGAATTGCAAATAATTATGTATCCGTGAAAAAATTAGCTGCACGAGTAGACGCCGTTCCTAAAACGATCATCAACGATTGTCAAGAAATCGAGGACCAATGGAGCGACATTGTTCAAATCGAAAAAAATAGTTCTGGTGAGTTCCATCTCACCGAAAAAGACAACCACACCGTACACGAGATTTTTTCAGATATTCTAAAGGAATCCCCCTCCTTTCAACTCTTAGAAGTGCTTTTTTTTCAACCGGGGAAATTGCGTACCGATCTTGAAAAAGAATTATTTCTTAGTTCTTCAAGTTTATACAGACGGATCGTGAAATTAAATGAAGGGCTGCAAATGCGCGGATTGGAGATCGATCGAAATCATCTGGAGCTTGTTGGAGAGGATGAGGGACAAGTTCGCTTTTTCATGGCGGGCTATTTTATGGAGGTCTATGATTGCTATGAATGGCCGTTTGAAATGGATCAGCAGAGGATTCTTAAAGCCGTTGATCAACTGGACGACCAATTTGGTTTAAGCTTGAATTTTTATCAAAAGACTGAATGTGCCTTTTTATTGGCAGTTTCACTGATTCGGCAAGAACAAGGATTTTTCAATCATCTTAGACAAAACGAACTGTCGATCGCCCACTTCGAAGCGTTTGAACAGCCGCTCAATGAATTAGTCGCTCAATTTCGAGAACCGTTGACAGAAAAGGAACGGGATGATCTGTGCCAAACCATTTTTTGGTATGATTTCGCTTGGGACAATGCTGAGGAGACGCTGCGCATCGAACGGCTGTGCAATCATATTCTCGATCTTATTATCGACGCGTTAAACGTAGGCATATCTGACACGAGTCGAGAGAACTGCCTGCAATTGCTAAAATCTGTCTACGCGTCTTACAAAGCTTATTCTTATGAGAAATACATTGCCTACAACCGAGACCTTTACAATAGTTTGAATGTTCAAAGAGATTTCTCTGTTTTTAGCAGAGTCCTCGAAAAAACACTGCGTGACCAAGAAGCAAAGACTCAGTTTCCTTGGTACTCTATGTTTTATCATCTGATCTTATTCAGGTTATTCATCTACTGGGAAGATTTGCCCGAACAATTAGACGCCATTAGAAAACCCGTCACGACAGAGATCTGCAGCGATTTGGGCGCAAAGCATGCCCAGCTCTTGGCCTACTATTTAAAGAAGCATTACCAAGAGAAAGTCGCTCTGGATATACGTCCTGAAAAAATTTATTCCAATGAGTCACCGGAATCGTTACGCTCCGATCTTTACGTCACGAATTTTTCAACCCCAGCGATACCCAAGGAACGGCTATTTGTTGTGGAGGATGTTCCCTCTGTTAAAAATTTAACTGCGTTAGGCAAGAAGATCGAAGAATACAGGATGAATACCTTGATCAAGCAATTGGCTTACTTAAATGAATAAGTAAAAGGAAGAGCGGATAATGGACCATTCCGAACTTCCTTTTTTTAACTTACTTGGTCTTTTGAGCGTTGCTTAAATCCGCCGTGCGCGCCTGTTTAATCCTTAGCTACGACAAAGCCAGATTCGGTGACCCAATTGTCTGGATTTGGATCTTCTGCCGGAGAGACATGGCTGATATTGATCATTGGTCCGACGATCGAATACCCATTCGCCTCCAGCCATTCCCCAATGGTTTGTGTGACCTTTGGCATTTGATCAAAGCTGCCGCTGAAGGTGACCGATGCTAGCGTAAAAGCTGGCTCCTTCTTATAGTCAACACGCCCAACGTTTCCAGCTTCATCCACGATCGTTGTTTGAACCTCCACATCCGCATTTTTCTCAACGTATTCCACATCATGAAAGACAGTCAGATTCATTGGCGGCTGTGTCATTTTTGCCTTGGCGGCTTCCATCTTGTGCTGCAGCTTTTGCCACAGGTCACCCTCCAGCGAATAATCAGCAATGACTTCCCGCACACTTAAGATCGTTCGTTCTGGGATTTCTTTTACTACGACAGGGTAGTTTAACATTTTCTTTCCTTCTTTCATTTGCTGCTGGAGAAGTGCGATCATGCGCTGTTTCTTCACAAGCTCTGATAACTCTTCCTGCACCCGCACTTCCTGCAGCTTGTAATGTTGTTCTAAAAACTCTAAATCATTCATTTCAATAATCTCTTTGATCGTTTTTAAAGGCAATCCGGTTTGCTGCAGCAGTTTGATTTGATTCAAGCGGGACAACTGACCTGCGGAATAATAGCGATAGTTGGTTTGCTCATCAATTTTTTCCGGTGTCAGTAAGCCCAATGCGGCATAATGATCCAGTGTCCGGACGGTCGTATTTGATAGTTTTGAGAATTCTCCAATTTTAAACATCTGTCTGCTCTCCTTCTTGTTTTGCTAGCTTACCTATAGTATAGAGTCCCACGTAGCGTGCGAGTCAATCCTAAATGACTTATTTTTTATAAAATCTACGCAAGCAAAAAAAAGCAGCGTGCCTATTGGACGCTGCCTTCTCTGTCTAAGATCTATTCAAACGTTTCATTCGTAAAGTTTTTAGAGGATTTTCTTTTCAAATCAAAAGTAAAAACGGCATTTACTTTCCAAACAGAAAGTCTCTCGAAAAATGCGAGACACTCCCCTATCCTTTAATCCGTTGTTAATTCAATCAAATTTCCTTCTGGATCTTGAATGACCGCTTCATAATACCCGTCGCCTGTAGTTCTTGGGCCGTTCAATAATGGAAAGCCGTCGGCAAGAAATTGTTCAACAAACCGATCGACATCTTCTTTTCCTCCAACAGAGATCGCCAAATGAGTATAGCCCAAGCTATCAGCCACACGATTCGATAGATGCTGCTTGGAGGTTAATTCCAACCGGCTGCCAGAATCGAAGCTGAGAAAATACGACATAAACCCGGTCTTCTTATTATGATAACGTTCTGTACTGCTGACTTGAAAATATGTTTCGTAAAATGTTTTCATTTTTTCTAAATCCTTGGTCCAAATTGCTACATGTTCAATATGCATATTTAAACAATCCTTTCTTTTTTCAAACCTTCGTCTATCTTCTTATGATCCGCGGTTCCAGCGCTAGATCTATTGTTTCTTGATCCGATAAGAGGTAATCAATGACTTTCGGTCCAATCTCATCAGGTAAAAAATCAATCGTTGTGAATTCCAGAAGCTGACTATAGGGTAAATTTCCTTCCCCAATAAGCCGGAACTCCTTTTTGTGAGTGAAGCCTAGCTCTTGCAGCCCATGAATGATCCCAGCCGCGGTATCATCGGCGTTCGCATAGATCACTTCAGGAAGCGGCAACTTTTTATACGTTTCTTTTGCCCAATGATACCCTTCCTCATAGCCCTCTATACCAGTAAAAAAATTGGTTCCTTCACTGACCTCGCCAAAGTAGCGTTCATAACATTCCGCCTTGTCGCGAGCACTGGTACTTTGCGATAAAGGCCGCTTATTCGTAAAGCTGACTTTAGAGACGCCTTCTTGCGAAAGTTCCTTAAACACCTGTTCATAGGCACTTTTTCGATTGGGATAGATCATCGGTATTTTTGGTTCAGCTACTTTTTCTGTAGAAATGATCCTGCCTCTTGACTTGATCTTTTTCCAGTTTCCTAGATCTTTCGCCCGCGAAACCAAAATCAAGCCGTCGATCATCCGCTTTTCCAGTAAAGCATAGTAATCATTCTCTGTTTGCTCATCATAGTAGGTGGGCAATAGAAGCACCTGGTAGCCCTTTTCTCTAGCATGAAACAACAAGCTGTTCACGAGACGATCATAACAGGAGCTATTATAAGGCAGCGTCACACCCAAGGTATAATTTTTGCCATTGCTTAGCTTGATCGCGTTGCCGTTGACCACATACCCTGTCTCTTCAATCACACGTTGGACCTTTTCCCGAATCTCTTCTGAAACATATTGATGGTTATTGATCACTCGTGAGACGGTGGTCTTCGAAACGTCTGCCATCTTAGCGATATCTCGGATAGTTACCAATGAACTCCCCTCCTTATAGATCCTGTATTCACTATAAACGATGGGACGCGTCCCATGTCAACTATTTTTTGCCGCTTTTTTACGGAGACCGACGGGCATCCTCCATTTTCTCGCCACAGCAACAGCCATTCTTATCTTAGAATGTGTGTCCTAAAGCATTCATTGCACGTTCTTTGATTAGAACCTTCTACGCATAAAAATTAAAATAACCAACTAAACACCCGTCATCTTTAACGAATAGCTTAAAATTAACGTTCTAGCATATCCTTGTCTTTTTTTATAACGTTATGGAAACAACCATTCGACGCCAGAAATCGAATGGGACACTCTTCTAATTATTTTCCATCTAACTATTCTACTTCGAGAACAGTTCTCATTCTCATTTGTATAATTAATCACAAACTTGTACCTTTTTTTGATATACTTATTTTAAATAGAATAATTTTTTTGGAGTTACTTTGTAATTATTTAGAATAATTGAGGCAAGAAAGGAGGACATAAAAACAGATGAATACTGAAGCAGTGTTTGAATTTATTGAAACAGAAAGTCAACACCAAGAATTTCAATCCAGCATCGAGAACTTAAAAGGACAACGCGGTGCCCAGATGCCCGCCCTGCAAGAGGTACAACGAATTTATGGGTACTTGCCTATCGAAATAATGAAAAGGCTTTCTACAGAATTAGCTATTCCTATGGAAGAACTTTATAGCACAGCGACCTTCTACGCACAGTTTACCTTTGTGCCTAAAGGCGACTATACCATCAGTGTCTGTATGGGAACCGCCTGCTACGTTAAAGGTGCCGGCGACATTTTAGATTCTTATGCGACGGATCTGGCTATTGATCCCGGGGAAACAACTGCCGATCGCAAGTTTACTTTAGAATCTTGCCGGTGTATCGGCGCCTGCGGACTCGCACCTGTATTGACGGTGAATGAAGAAGTCTATGGTCGTTTGACAAAGAAAAAAGCCGATAAAGTCTTGGTTACGTATCAAAAGAAAGAATGATCATGAACCGCCTTTTCCAAAGATTCCCTTCCTATTGATGTTAAAAAGAATTTTGGAATTTTGTTGTTGTCAGACGAAGCCTCAAGAGTCAGGAGTAAAAATATGAGAGATTGGAATGCGTTAAAAGAACTTCGAGACACGTATCGTCACGCGGTCATGATGCGGTTAGATGAAGATGCGGTCTCAGAAAATGAGTATGAGAAAGAAATCCTCGTCTGCGCGGGTACCGGCTGTATCTCCTCTAAAAGCGGCGATTTTGTCGATGCACTAAAAGAAGAATTGGCGAAAAACCAATTAACGGAGAAAGTAAATATCGTAAAAACCGGTTGCTTCGGCTTATGCGCCCAAGGACCGATCGTGATCATCTATCCAGAAGCGGTCTTCTACCATCAAGTTCAGCCAAAGCACGCGAAAAAAATCGTTTCGGAACATTTGATCAAAGGCAACTTGGTCGAGAAATTGCTTTATCATGATGCAGATACTAAGGAAATCATCAATAAGCTGATGGATACGCCCTTCTACCACAAGCAAAAGCGTGTTGCTTTGAGAAATTGCGGTCGGATCGATCCAGAGAAAATTGAAGAATACATTGCATTTGACGGGTACCAAGCCTTGGCTGCCGTGGTAAATACGTATTCTCGCGACGAGGTGCTGCAAACATTGGAAACCTCTGGACTGCGGGGACGAGGCGGCGCCGGCTTCCCAACATTCATGAAATGGTCCTTTGCCAAGGCCAGTCAATCAGATCAAAAATATGTGATTTGTAATGCCGATGAAGGCGACCCGGGAGCATTCATGGACCGATCCGTCTTAGAGGGAGATCCTCATGCGGTCATTGAAGCGATGGCGATCGCAGGCTACACGATTGGCGCCAACCAAGGCTATATCTACGTGCGCGCAGAATACCCGATCGCTGTGAATCGTTTACGAATCGCGATCGATCAAGCTCGGCAGGAAGGCGTTCTAGGGCAGCACATCTTCGGCAGTGATTTTTCATTTGATTTGGATCTGCGTTTAGGTGCAGGTGCTTTCGTCTGTGGCGAAGAAACGGCCTTACTAGAAAGTATCGAAGGCCACCGTGGAGAACCGCGTCCACGACCGCCATTTCCAGCAGTCAAAGGCTTATTCGGAAAACCAACGATCGTTAATAATGTGGAGACATTGGCGAACATTCCTCAAATCATCCTTAAAGGACCAGAATGGTTTGCCGGTTTCGGAACAGAACAATCAAGAGGAACCAAGGTCTTTGCCCTTGGCGGCAAAATCCAAAACACCGGTCTTGTTGAGATTCCGATGGGAACTACACTTAAGGAGATCGTAGAAGACATCGGCGGTGGTATTCCTAACGGGAAGAAATTCAAAGCTGCTCAGACAGGCGGCCCTTCTGGCGGCTGTATTCCACAAGAGCATTATGATGTGCCGATCGATTATGAAAATCTGAAAAAGATCGGTTCAATGATGGGTTCTGGCGGTTTGATCGTGATGGACGAAGACAACTGCATGGTGGACATCGCAAAGTTCTTCTTAGAATTTACAGTAGAAGAAAGCTGCGGAAAATGCGTGCCTTGTCGCGTCGGAACAAAACGGCTATTGGAAATCCTTGATAAAATCACGATGGGAAAAGCAACGTTGGATGATTTAGATCGAATGGAAGAACTTTGCCACCATATTCAAGAAAACTCACTCTGCGGGCTTGGGCAAACAGCTCCGAATCCCGTACTCTCCACCTTCCGCTATTTCAAAGAGGAATACTTAGCACATGTCGAAGAACGACGCTGTCCTTCTGGTGTCTGTAAAAACTTGATTCAGTACCGGATCGTACCGGCTGCCGTGCCTGTGCCAAAGGATGCCCAGTCAGTGCCATCAGCGGCGAAGTGAAACAAGTGCATGAAATTGATCAGTCGATCTGTACGAAATGCGGCTTGTGTATTGATACTTGTCGCTATGATGCAATCACAGTCATATAGGAGGTGGAGCAAGTGAAAGAAGTTATGATTACTATTAACGGAAAAATCTGTACTGCTCCAGAAGGATCGACCATTCTCGAAGCAGTACGAATCAACAATATTGAGATCCCTACCCTCTGCTTTCTAAAAGAAATCAACGAAATCGGCGCCTGTCGTATGTGCGTCGTTGAAGTGAAAGGTGCCCGCAGTCTTGTAACGGCTTGTGTGTACCCAGTCACTGAAGGGATGGAAATCACGACGAATTCCAAGAAAGTCTTTGATTCTCGCAGAGTTACCTTGGAATTGATTTTATCGACCCACGAACGGAAATGTCTTTCCTGTATCCGCAGCGGCAATTGCGAGCTGCAAAAGCTATGTAAAGAATTCAACGTCGCGGATGAAGACTACTTCAACGGCGAAAACTGCGAATACGAATTTGATGACAGTGCCGTGCATATGGTCCGAAACAACAATAAGTGTATTCTTTGCCGCCGTTGCGTCGCCGCGTGCTCAAAATGGCAGGCTGTCGGAGTGATCGGGCCAAATGATCGCGGCTTCAACACCCATATTGGAAGTGCCTACGAGCAAAATCTAGGAGACGTTCCTTGTATTTCCTGTGGTCAGTGCATCGTCGTTTGTCCAACAGGTGCGATCCACGAAAAAGATCAGACCCAAGAAGTTTGGGATGCGTTAGAAGATCCTACTAAACACGTGATCGTACAGACTGCCCCTTCGATTCGAGTCACATTAGGCGAAGCCTTCAACATGCCGATCGGTACGAATGTCGAAGGCAAAATGGTGGCAGCCTTGCGGCGAATCGGGTTTGATCGCGTCTTTGATACCAACGTCGCGGCGGACTTTACGATCATGGAGGAAGCCAATGAGTTCCTAGAACGTGTTGGAAACAATGGCCCCTTCCCAATGTTTACCTCTTGTTCACCAGGTTGGGTCAAATACTGTGAATCGTATCATCCAGAATTGATCCCTAACCTGTCGACCTGTAAATCGCCGCAGCAAATGTTTGGCGCGCTGGCGAAAACTTGGTACGCCGAAAAAGAAGGCATTGATCCAAAAGATATCTTTGTGGTAGGAATCATGCCTTGTACCGCGAAGAAATTTGAAGTCACACGGGAGGACGAAGATGCCGCTGGTTACTCGGATTGTGATGTCGCATTAACGACCCGTGAACTGGCACGTATGATCGATAAAGCCGGTGTCCGTTTCGTAGAATTAGAAGACGAAGCTTTTGACAATCCATTAGGTGAAGCGACCGGTGCAGGCTATATCTTCGGCGCCACAGGCGGAGTGATGGAGGCGGCATTAAGAACAGCCGCTGAAACATTGGCCGGTCATTCCTTGGAACAAGTAGAATTCACAGAAGTGCGCGGCATGAAGGGGATCAAAGAAGCGACTTATGAAATGAGCGGCGCAACCATCAATGTTGCGGTCGCCTCTGGCATCGGGAACGCGAAGAAATTGTTAGAACGAATCGAATCTGGCGAAAAATTCTATCACTTTGTCAAGATCATGGGTTGTCCTGGCGGCTGTATCAATGGCGGTGGTCAACCTGTCCAGCCAGCTTCTGTACGCAACTTTGTTGATTTAAAAACAAAACGTGCCGCTGCGTTATACTCAGAAGACAAAGACAAAGGCTTACGCAAATCAAACGAAAGCCCGATCGTCCAAAAAATCTATCAAGAGTTTTTAGAAAAACCGGGCAGCTTAAAAGCACACCACATTCTCCACACAAGCTATCGCGACCGCATGGACGTGAATGCATAAAAAAGAAGCTTTGATCGATAAGTTATCGATCAAGGCTTCTTTTCTTCTACCGAACTCTTTGAAGATGCAATGCCTTTGAAAGGACTGGAACGACTAAAATGGACAACCCGCCGCCAATCAACGCTGTGATCAATTGCGGAACTGAAAATGCCCCTGATACCATCGCGGCTTTAGGAGCCGGCATTTTAAGCAAAACAGGAACGACAAATTGTACGATCGTCAGATACAATACACCAAACTTTGCGACTGCGCCGACAACCGTCGCCAAGACAAAATTCGTGATTGCCTGCTTGGTATTGAAGCCTGCGAGGACATGCCAGATCGTCACTAAGACCGCATTCCCAATAGCGATACAGAAAACGATTTGTGGAAATGCTGGACCGATCCCAAAGATAAACGCGAAGATCGGTGACAATAAAGCGATGGTCAAGCCGCTCGCCAACCCTCCTGTTGTGACAGAAACAATCAAAATCAAATTTACGAGAGAACCTGTTACCAACGTGTTGCCTAATCCCGATGTCACCGCCTGGACAACGATCAATAATGCTAATAATACCCCCGTTTGCGAAACCCATAATGCTTTACGATTCATATTTTCGGAAATTCTATTTGTAGTTTATTTCACAAATAGTTATCCTTTCACTTCCTTCCTTTTCATAGTCAATCTCCTAATTTAACTCTCACTAAAAATAGCGCTTTCGTCTGTCTATAATTATTGTATCAGAAGTATGGGGCAGACGCGCACCAGTTTTAAAAATTCTGTACTAAAAATTGAAATAAAAAAAAGACCCTTGGTTCACCAAGGATCTTTAAACGCTGCTTCTGCAACAAGTGATTATGCTTGATTTGCGGCAAGTTCTGCTGCTTTTACTTTTTCTTCTTCAAGTAATTTGTTGTCATAAAACTTGATGAATGGGAACCAGATCGCAAAGGCCAATACCGCACATAACACTGCCAATACCGCTGCTTTCCAGTCGCCCCCGCTACCAACAAAGGCACCGAGTCCTACTGGTGACGGCCATGGCATTTGGGCCAGCATTGGTCGAACGATCTCTAATTTGATTGCGAAATACGCAAGTGACGCTGAGGCCATAGGTGCTAAAAAGAATGGGATCGCTAGATAAGGATTGTAGACGATCGGCATCCCGAAAATGATCGGTTCGTTGATGTTGAAAATCCCTGGAACCAACGATGCTTTTCCTAAAACTTTCAATTGGTCCGATTTAGCCATAAAGGCGATAAAGATAATCAGCCCTAATGTTGCCCCAGATCCCCCAACAGTAACATACGAATTGTTAAATTCACCAGCGAGCGGAAAATTGGCACCGTTTGCATTTGCTGCCATATTTGCCAGCACGATCGGTGTTAAGAAAGACGTAATGATGTTTGCCCCGTGAATCCCAACGATCCAAAGTGCATGGATCAAGAAATAAATGACCATGATTCCAAGCCATGTATTTGTCAAATTGGTTACGAAGCTGAATGGGATCGCGATCATTTTGAAGATATCTGTTCCAAGAGCAACTAAACCGCCATTGATGATCATTACGACAAACGCAATGACGAATGTTGGGATCAATGCTGTAAAGGAACGTGACACACCTGGCGGCACTACGTCCGGCATTTTAATGATCCAATTTCTCTTTACACACATGCAGTACAATTCAACAGCGATGATCGACATGATGATTCCCGTAAAGATACCGGAAGTCCCCAGTCTATCCACAAAGGCTCCCATACGAATCCCGCTGACGATTGTTTCTGTATCTGTCATTGAAGAAACTAAGCTAATTTTCCCTCCGTCGAGAATTAATTCTGGTATACACATAAAGAAGGCAAATACTGATAATAACGCGCCCATCAATGGATTGACATTGATGTTTTGTTCATCTCTTTCAATAGAGGTTAACTCATAAGCGAAAACGATTGCAAAATAAACGGAAAGAATTCCCATAGTCATTGTGTTGGCGATCATATAGAGATCACTTATTTTAAAAAATGTCGCGTTAAAGAATCCCTCTAAAAATGGAAAAGATACGGGCAAAACATTTAAAACTAAAAACATGGACCCTACGATCGTGAAGGGAATCGATGCCATCCCAGCCGCCATAACGGCGCGGACAATTTTTAACTGGGCAATTTTACCCATCGGTCCCATTAAATACTTCTGCAAGAAATTAAACATTCATTGTGCTCCTCTCTTTATTGTACTGCTTTTTCGTATTGCTGAATGCGATCATAATGCTTGTCACGATTGGTACGAATTCTTTTTAAGCGTCTCCTAACAAACACACACAGGAGTAATCCGCTAGCCATTAATACAGAAATAAACACACGTCCTTGCCCATCATCATTCATAAAAGGAAAGAATCCAGAAAACAACGGCGTTACGGTTACGAACATCAAAACGAGGTTGAGTATTCCTTGAATGAGGAAGTAGCGGTCTGTATTCGGCACATTATTTTGATGCTTGCGATACAATTGAAACTGTTCCGCAGCTACTGGGATCACTCCGACGATCAACGCTAACGGGAGCCAGAGCCAGATACTTTTTGACAATGACAGACAGATCAGCCAGTAAAGATTGATGAAAAAGAACAGTGCTGTCAAATACCGCACGATCAAATAACGGTTAAAGTACATATTTTTTAAACTAAATTGCTGCTTTTCCATGTGCAATTTTTTCTTATCCTCATTCATAGTGTCCCTCCGTTCATTCCGTGCGCTGCTGATACAAATAGCGCATCTCATTGGCGACTTCCAACAACGTCATTGTCGTCATCAGGTGATCTTGTGCATGGACCATGATTATTTCCATTTCAATTTTTTTTCCGCCGGCATACTCTTTCAGAAGCTGTGTCTGAGCTTTATGCGCCTTCAAAAGCTGCTCGTTGGCTTCCTCCAATTGTTCCTTCGCTTTCTCATCTTCTTTTTTGCGCATCGAAGCGAATGCGTCATGAATGACCGTTCGTGCATTTCCGCTGTGAAGAATAATTTCAAAAGCGGCTACCTGTAATTCTTCACTATTCATTTGTTCAGCCACATGGCTCCCTCCTTATCAAATAATCTTTATAAGTTCATTACTAAAGTTTTCAAATGTTGGTTCAGCTAAAATTGCCTGCTGGATATCCAGCCGATCGACCAACTGAACAATTGCTTTTGTCACAACCGTGATCCCCTCATTTTCAATATATGAAGGCGAGATCAGAAAGACAAAATTCACCGTTTCCTTCTCATCCCACGTCATCCCATCAGGAATCAAGGCAACAGCAATCTTCGTCGACACTCCTACTGGAATCGCTGGATGGGGAACGACCACGGTGTCACTAAACACGATCTGTCCCATCATCTCTCGTTGCGAAATCTGCTGCTTCATTTTTATTGGATAGTTTTCTTCCTCATTCACACTTAACACATCTAATAAATCATCCACGACACTTTCCTTCGTGGGCGCTGTTTCGTATCTTTTGAAAAATTGTTCTGATAATTGCGTTTCAAAATAGCGTTTCCGCTCATTAAGCGGCAAGCGATGGGTTTCTTCGATCCTTGTAGGGCGTGAAATCAGACGATCCAATAATTTACGTATTTTATGGACATCTTCATCATTTAGAAAGACACTGACATGCAACACAGGAACTTTAAAGACCATGGTTGATAGATCCACAGAAGAGATGATCAAATCGATGCCCTTCAACGTCGCTTCGTTGATTTCATAGTAGCCCTTCACATTGACGACCGTTATATGTTTGCCAAACTCATTCGAGACTCGGTTCTTCAACAATTGTGCGCTGCCATACCCTGTTGCACAGATGATCAACGCCCGCACTTTATGTGTGTCTTTGACCTTTTCTAAAGCTGCCAGCAAATGAAGCGCAAGATAGGCCCATTCGTCCTCACTTATAACAAATTTTCTCAGCATCGGCATTTCAGCAAAATAATGCTTCGTTAATTCAAATGCTTCTGAATTGCCTTCTTTGATTTCTGTCGTTAAAGGATTGTCTAAGGTGATTCCGCGATTTAATCGAATCAGCAAAGGACCTAAATGCCCCAGCAACCCGCTTTTTAACTGATAGTCTTCCATCAGCGGATAGCCGATCACTTGAGAAATGCTTTGGATGACGTTGTCTAATTCATAAGAAAGCTCTTGGTTCTCTGTTGTTGCCTCGTGGTTGGATTTTGCCATCAGATGGATCGTTAGATAAGACACCTCTTCGATCGGAAACACCACATTGGTGACCGTTTCAATTCGTTCAACGATTTTTTCCGCCACTTGGTACTCTATTCGTCCTAATAAATCTTGCTGCAGTCCTAAATCTTTGATCTCAAAACCTTCACGCATGCGTTTGATTCCTAAAGAAAGATGCAAGACCAAATTTTGGATCACCACATCAGATACTTTTAGCTTTGCCTCTCGCGTCTCATCTAAAATAATGATCGTCAATTCTTCAAACGTGATTTCATTAAAAAAATGACTGTTTCCTAAATATTCCTTCATTGAGTTGGCATACGTTTTGCCGAAAAGTGTATCCATGATAAAGTGTCGTTTGTTTCTTTCTTCACCTTCTACCCAGAACCCTTTGCCGTGTTTTGACACGATCACGAGAGAATATTCCTGTAATTTCTCTTTTATTTCTTGGATATCTTTCGCTAAACTCGACCGACTAATAAAAAGTTCTTCCGCTAGATCATCTATAACAATTACTCGATCCTCAAGTAATAGCTTATTCAAAATATATTTTTGCCGATCCTCCACTTCGGAAAATTCACTCGCATTTCTATAAAAGGGATCTACTAAGTTCTCGTGACTCAAAAATAAATCGAAAACCATTTTATGAACAATTCTCAATTGATAGCCTTGTCCCTGCTTTGCTAGAATTTCTCCTCCATTTTTTTCCACCAGCACTTTTAAATCTTGCAAATAATTTCTAACCGTACGATCGGATAGCGACAATTCAGAAGCTAAGTCTTTGCTGGTCACAAATTCATTCTTATGATCGATCAAACGATTCAACAAAGCTTTTTCCTTCTGTTTCATCTTACTCTCTCCCAGCTAAATATTTTCCTCGATAACCTCAGCCATTTTCTGTATCCCAGTAGGAATCGGGACATACGCTTGAAATGGGATGCTCACTACAGGCTTACCGACGGTATCTCCTAGCTTAACAAATTTATCCAAAAACATGGTTGTTTGAGGACTGATCAGGAATAAATCAAAATCACTCGTTTTTATCATATTGTCGCCTTCTGTTGCTGAAACGGCATCCACAAAAATGTCCTTTCCGTTCTGTTTAAAGTAATCCGTTGTTTTGGTTGCCATCATTGAAGAAGACATTCCTGCTGCACAAATAATCAATGCTTTTTTCATCTTACACACGCTCCTATTTTTGTTATCTCTCGTTCTTAGTACACTCCAAGAATAGAATGTAAACGGTTACGGTTCAACATTAAAACTTCCGCATCATTACGGAAAAAAACTGTAATATCCTTAGAAAAGCCTAAAATTTCTTTTTTATCCTTCTAATAGGAAAAAAAAAGAATGACTGGCAAAAATGCCACTCATTCTTTTCCCGACGATTCACTTCGTGTTTATCGGATCAAATCGATTTCAGGATTTTTTAATACTGTGAAAACCTGTTCTTTTGTTGTCAACGGCACATCACCATGGATCGTATGCGCCAACACCGCGTTCATTGTTGCAAACTCAACTGTCTCGACTAAGGGCCAGTTTTCAGCATATCCCGTTAAGATTCCTGCTGCATAAGCATCGCCAGCGCCAATCCGATCCAAAGCAACCAGGTCTCTCACAGCACTGACTGCGCGCTCTTTACGATTATATAAAAATCCTTGCATTTGTTTGCGACTGTCCGCAGTCGTTCTTCGTGTCCCGGCAAACCAATCAATCGCGTATTTTTCCATAAATTGCCAAATCATCTCATCCTCTGATCCCGTTTTTGGGACTTGTAACAGGTCCAGCAAATCTCTCGTACTGCCAAAAACAATAGCGCAATAAGGCAAGATTTTCTCGTATTGTTCTTTCATAAAAGCCAATTTATTCGGTTCTGTGTTCAGACTGGGACGGAAATTAAAGTCAAAGCAGACTTTTTTTCCTGCCTTCGCAGCCTCTTGTGCTAATGTATGTGCGGCATCCCGAGTAGCATCGGTCAAGCTCAAAGAAATTCCACAAATATGGATCAGATCATTTTCAGCCGCCACCTTCTCAAAGTTATAGGCTGTGTGATCACTGACACCAAAGGAACTATGGTGACGATTTTGATACGTAACGTGTGTTGGACGTTGTCCATACCCATTTTCAGCAAAATAGCTGCCGATATGATGATGGGCGAATGACAACAGCTCTGTTTTGATTCCATACTTTGCCAACGCTGATTTAGCGACCTGTCCCAGACGGTTCTCAGGAAGCACGGTCACTAACGAAGAATCATAGCCAAATTGCGCCAAATTAGCCATAATATTGACACCCGTCCCAGTATAATCCATCCGCAATTCATTCGTCTGATCTAACAATAAATACTCCGGTGGTGACAATCGCAGCATCACTTCACCAAAAGCCGCAAATTTCATCGTTTCTGCTCCTTCTTTAAGCCAATGTTTTTTTACACATTTCAAGCAATCGTTTTACGTCTTCAGGACGTGTGTCTCCTGTTTCAGAATCAATGATCGAACTGTACACATGCGGAATAATTTTCTTAACACCTGCATCAACAGCGATTTGAAGGATTTCTTCAAAATTTTCTAAGTCAATACCGCCAGTAGGCTCCAAATAGAAATCATGTTTGGCGCACGCTTCCGCAACTGCTTTAAATTCTTCTTTATGGGCCAATCCTTTCATTGGGAAGTATTTGATTGAACTACCACCCATATCTTGAAGCAACGTAATCGCTGTTTCGATCGGCACGACGCCTTCTGGCCCTTTTGAACTTAGAGGCCCTGTCGCGATATTGACATAGCCGACTTTTCCTGTTGGCGAAACCAATCCATTGATGATCGTTTCTTCTTGACCCAATAGCGCTCTTGAGGTCCCCACGCCAGTAAATACTTGATTCACGTGTTGCGGCTGAAGCTCACCAGAAATACGCGAGACCATTTGACTCTGATTCGGGTCCCCAGCACCTAGACCAACAGACAGGGCATTGTTCGTTGCCTCCTGATATTTTTTCATATCTTTGATGGCTGCTTCATCACTCTCGTAATTTTTCGACAGTACGCCTAAAACCACGTGTCCTTCCGCCGCTTCATAGCAAGATTTGGCATTCTCAACAGAATTCGCCAAAACATTTAAACAAATTCGATCCTCTAAATAATTTGGTTCTACTGACATTTCCTGATCCCCTCTTATTCCATGATATCGTGCAAACGCGCCACGATTTTATTCATTTCTTCTTCGTTCACCGAGCGAATATCAAATTCAATGATACCATTGTTGGCTTGATATTCTCTCGTGTAGACCGCTGGTGATTCCTTTTTCAACGCTGCGATTACATCCTTCGCTGAATGCTCTCCCGATACGTGAACACTTGCTCGATAAATATCTCGTCCGGCACTATCTTGAACGACTGTAGCGGTTAGATGATTGATTTGATTGATTGCTTTCGTAAATGGTTTTAATCGTGCCTGCATTGATTTACCCGATTCGCTGCCGTTTGTTAAATAGTCTTCGATCGCCTGCGTAAAACCAAGGATATTGTCCTTGCCGATCTTCATCGCTCTGCCGATCCCCTTCCCCTGAAGGCGAACCCATTCAATCGGTGCTTTCTTTCCGATCACTAAGCCGGCACTCGGTCCTTCGATCGCTTTTGCTCCAGAATAAATAACTAGGTCAGCACCTGCTTTATAATAGAAGAATAAATCTTCCTCGGCAGCCGCATCCACGATCAATGGCACGTGATATCTCTTCGCAACTTCCGCCGCCTCTTCCACACTCAGCATACTTTTTTGAACCGTGTGATGGCTTTTTATATAGAGAATAGCCGCGGTGTTTTCGCTGATCATCATTTCCAGATGCTCGGCTGAACACACGTTTGCATAACCAGCTTCGACAACTTTTCCGCCGCCTTGTTCTACCATGACTTCAACAGGCGTCCCGTAATCCACATTGTGTCCTTTAGGCAAGATGACTTCCCGCTTCGTGATTTTTTCCGTGTAAGGATGGTAGGCATGATAGACCGCTCCTTGACCGATCACTGCCGCAATACTCTGAGCAATTCCCGCTGAAGCAGAAGAAACGATCTGTGCATCCTCCACATCCAAAAGGTTTGCGATATACGCGCCGGTTTTTTCGCTTAGATCCGCCATTTCAAAAAAATGCTCGCCGCCAAACCGTTGAGCAGCCATTACGGACTCAGATACCTTTGAAACGCCTAAAATCGTCATGCGCCCAGAAGCATTGATGACTTCTTTTAATCCAAGTTTGTCGAAATTAATTGTCATAGACCTGACCTCCAATGATCGTTTCCATAGGAAGAATCTCCTGACTCGCCTTACGCGTGTTTCCATTGGAATCGATCAGTTCTTTTTCTGAATGTTTGATCGTAAAGATCGTCATATCTGCATCATAGCCCACAGCTAATTTCCCTTTAGTAGTTAAATGGAAATTTTCAGCAGGTCTTTCTGTCACTTGCGTAAGAATCTCTTCCCAAGAATACCCTACCACGAAAAGTTTTTCCATCGTCGTTGCTAAATCGTAAACCGGCCCATTCTCCCTATTTCGCACATAAATATCTGAACTAATAGATGTGCTCTTCATTCCTTCACGCAACGCTTGTTTCGCCACGTCAAAATTAAAGCTGTCTGTCCCATGACCTATATCAAAAACAATGCCTTTCGTATATGCATCCCATACAAAATCCTTGATTTGCTGTTTTTCTCGATCAAAAATACCATTTTCTTTTCCATTAAAGCAGTGCGTCAGCACATCACCTTTTTCCATCAGATCCAGAATTTCGGACAATTCAGGTGGTGCGGAACCAACGTGTACCATCAACGGCAACTCGCCGTATTCATGTTGAAATTGCTTTGCTAACCGAAGAGGCTCGATGCCGCTTGAACCAATCACCGTTTTACTCATGCGAGCTTTTAACCCAACGATAAATTCGGGGAATTTTTCTATCGCAGTCCTTACTGCATCCCGTTGGACTTTCGTTAAGTCGGCTAATTCATCCTGCTCAACGATCCCCCATTTCGAGATATTCAGCAATGCATAAACATTGGATTTAGATTTTTTTGCTAACTCGCAAAAGTCACCAATATTTTCAGCGCCTGTCGTTCCAGCGTCGATCACTGTCGTTACGCCTCGTTTGACGCCAACTTCGTCTGGATAATCATAATACAGTGTCATTTTTTCGTAGCAATGAACATGATCATCGATCCATCCGGCAGAAATATATTGATCGTCTGTCAAAACAATTTCTTTGCGGGTCTCTTGATCAATTTTTTCTGTTAATGCGACTATTTTGCCATCAGAAATACCAATTTCCATTTTCTTTCCGTCAATCGTTTTGCCATTTCGTACAACTAAATCCAACATTTCGCGTTCCTACTTTTCTGTAAATTTGAATTTTGACCAAGGATGAATAAACGGTAATAAGAGTTGCTCATCTGCAACAATCTGTCCGACTTTATTTTTGCGTGAATCTTTATGGGCGCTTAGCACCACTTGCAGCTCATTCTTGTATTTGCCAAAGTCATCGTTTCCGATCACGATGTCCCCCGGTTGAAATTCGATCTCATTGTCATGGGGAGCATTTGCTTCTTGACCATATTTTTTACGAACGAATGTTGAGCGAACCATTTGATCCGTGATATCCCCACGACGGTAATGTTGTTCATTCAATACGATCTGCTTTTCTACATCATTGATTCCTGCAACAAATTCGACAGAAAATTCTGTTTGGTAACGATCGACGTCGCCCATTGCCTTCAACTCTTCTTCGGAGGCATAGGCATTTCCGATGATCACATCATCAATCAATTTTGTCGCAAATAAGTGTTTTGTCGCAACTTCCACTGGTAAATGGCGGTGCATCTCTAGAGTTGGCAACCCATCATTGATGTCCCATGGGCCGATCGTTCCTACTTGTGAAGTCACAAAGGCTGCCGTTCGTATACCCTTAGCTTTGAAACGCTCACTGCATTTTACAAAGAAATCAAAGGGCAGTGCGGTTCCTTCTTGAGGGTAAAAATTATGGCACCCATACAAATAAGGCGTATTGGCTTCATAGGTCAGGATGTTATCTAAGTAGGCCACATCATTACTCATATTCAATTCGATTGCTACACCAAATGGGTTGTATGTGAGCATCGCCTCTTTGTTTCCATCAAATCCCAAGTCTAAACGAATCCCGTCTGCTCCTAATTCATGGAAGAAACTCATGTCATCATAAGAGATTCCTAGTTCTTCAAAAATATTCGGTGCAACGTCTAAGATCGTTTCATAGCCTAAGTCCTTCGCAAAGAAAATCAGTTCTTTAAATTTCTTTTTAACGACCTCTTTGCCTTCAGTGACTTCCAGCATACTCATAAAAATACGACCAAAGCCATACTTATGGGCCAATTCAATGTACGCTTTATCCTGGTTGATATCACTATGATCCGGATAAACCGAAATTCCTAATACACGTTTCATACACTTTTTCCTCTTTCCATCTCATCGATTTTTGACCGGTATTTGTACGCAATCAATGACGCTGTACAAACAGTGACTGTCATTACTAAGAAAGACGCAATATTCAGCGCTACACCTAGCACTACGGCAAACAGGATAGTTGCCAATGAACCAAGTAAAATGTAGCGAAGTTTCATCTGTTCAAGTTTTGCTGGTAGTTTTCCCTTTTCCAGATAAATATGACTCGCTAGAAAAAGAAAGATTAAATAAATAAAGTTCATAGTATCACCGAAGAGGATAGTCCTTTGACCATCCTCTCTCCTTTCTACGATTGAATAATTCTTTTCTAATTCGAAGTTGCACCCTGTAGGTTTGCAGCTTTTTCTTTTTTCGCTTTCTCTTCCGCTTCCAATTCTGCCGCTTCACGTGCCAATTGCTGCTTTTCAAACACTTTGAAGAACGGATAATAGATAGCCATGGAGATCAGGAAGTTCACAATGACCAGAATTGCTGCGGCAATACTCCAATCCGTACTCATCCAAGCGGCGATCGGTGCTGGAATGGTAAAGCCATAACGAGCGACCATCATTGGGATCACCCCTGAAATGGTTAAGAAATAAGAAAGGGTTGTTGTCACTAACGGTGCTACGATAAATGGAATTCCCAATAACGGGTTCATGACGATCGGCGCCCCAAAAATCATCGGTTCATTAATATTGAATAAGCCTGGCAAGAAAGATAGACGTCCTAAACTCTTTAAGTATTTCGATTTTGAGAACATAAAGAATACGACTAATGCCAAGGTCGTCCCCGCGCCACCAATCCAGATAAACCATTGTAAGAATTGTTCCGTAAAGATATTTGGCATTGCAGTTGCACTTGCACCATCCGCAAAAGCTTCCATATTTTCAGCAATCGATAATTCCCAGAATGGACGAATAACCGGTCCCATGATCGCTGGTCCATGAATCCCTAACACCCAGAAGAAACAAATCAAGAATACAGTCAACAAACCACCAAACAAACTATTCCCAGCTAACACATCTTTAAACGGCATTAATAAATTACTCAAGAACCCATTGATATCAAATCCGATCATGTGTCGAATCACCCAAAATAGAACTAAGATCGCACCCCCAGGAATCAATGCCATAAATGAGTTCGTTACCTCTGGCGGAACCCCATCCGGCATTTTGATCGTGATGTTCTTTTCGATAAAAATACGATAGATTTCAACAGAAATGAGTGCTGTCACAATTGCCCCAAACAATGAAGCCGCGCCAAGATTGGCAATGTTCAAGTACCGTCCTGCATCAATGACACCCTCCACATTGTCAAATACTCGAATCGGCGGAGCCGCTGTTACGAGAAAAGCCATCACAGACAAGATGCCCGCTGTCAGAGAGTCGACCTTATAGCTCTTCGCCAATTGAGATGCGATCCCAAATGTTGCATAAAGTGCCAAAATACCTACTGTATAACGAAAAGGAATGTCTAAAATTGCTAAATACGGTTCAATCATTGCCGCAACTGAAGGAATTGGGAAGTTTAAAAAGATCGTGAAGAATGATCCGACGATCGTCAACGGCATCGTCGCGACGATTCCTTTCCTGATCGCCATCATGTGTCGCTGCGTTCCAATCTTGTTCGCAAAGGGCATCAATTTCTGTTCAATCGAATTTACTAATCTGTCCATTTTTTAACCTCCGTTTATAACGTTATAATGTTTACAAACGAATAGTACCATATTCAGTTTTTGCTGTAAACGCTTTTCAAGTTTATTTTTTATTTTATTTCTATAAATATTGAATGAATATAACTAAAACAACCGCGCTTAGCCCTTCATTTTAACAAGAATATTCGCGATTTTAATCCGATTAAAAAAACTGTGATGAACAATCATCACAGTTTTATGTCTCGTATTCAATTTGGTATGCATGATCAGAGGTATTATAAAGCCCCTCTGAATACTCAATCACTTTTCCATTGTAATCGTAGGATTTCCGAATTCTTTTCAACGCAAGCTGTTCCTCTGTTTGAAGAAGCGTCTGCTCTTCTGGCGTCAAGGCAATCGCCACAAAATCATCCATAAACCGTTCAATATCCAATTCATTTTGATAAAGGATTCTATACAGTGATTCCTGCTCGAGCGCTTCTTTAGTAACCCTTTTCAATCCCGTAGGCAAATAATGCGTAAAATAAATGTACGGTTTCCCATCTAGCGAATACATCCGTTGAAAGCAAATCGCCTCTGAGCCGAAATACTTAAACGCGTTGTCCTTATCCGTCAACGCTACTTTCTTTACATCCAAAATCACCTTTTTGACTGCTAAGTTCGAATTTTCCAAAATCTGAGTAAAGCTGATCGCTTTCGATAATTTATTATAAGGACGCTCACTCAAAACAGTCGTCCCTTTTCCACTTTTCTTCTCTACGTATTCATCTGCTGCCAGTAGCTCAATCGCTTTTCTCACGGTGATCTTACTTACATTAAAAAGCTGCTCCAGCTCCGTTTCGGTCGGCAGCATCGTTCCAACTGGATACGTTCCAGAAAAAATATCCTCTTTTATTTTCTCCGCAACTTCTAAATAGAGTACACGTGTTTTCTTCATACATTCCACCCTTCCCAATAACCGTTCTCCATTTACTTAGAATAGCATTTAGCGGATTGTTTGCAAAGTTTTGTCTCGATGTGGTTGATTTCTCTTACTTTGCATAAACTTTTTCTTAGCGAATCGCGTCGATTTTTGCTACCCTTTTAATAAGACAATTGTCAGGAGGGCTTCGTTTGATGGATTTAAAAAATTTTAACTGGACGCGTTTCCCAGAAAGCTTCACCTTGTTAACAGAGGGGATTGAGGTCGTCACAAAGCCTCACACAGACCTTTGGCAAAATACCTATTATCATTTTCAAAACGACAATGCCCCTGTTTTCCAAATGGAAACCGAAGAAAAATACTTCAGTTTTATTGTAAAAACAGAGTTTTCAGAAAGTCATCATCGCTTTGATCAATGCGGGATCGTTCTGTATTTAGACAGCGAAAATTGGTTAAAGGGCTCTATCGAATATGAGAACGACTCCTATCAGCATTTAGGAAGCGTCGTGACGAATAACGGGTATTCCGATTGGGCGACAACGGAAATAGAGGCCTCTATCCACTCCATGTGGTACCGATTGAGCAGACGAGAAGATGATTATCGCATTGAATGCTCTGTGGATGGGGAAAACTTTCAGCAGATGCGTATCTGCCATCTGATCAATGGAAATGGTAAAGTGCGCTTTGGCATCTATGCTTGCTCCCCCGAAGACTCTTCATTTAAAGCGGTTTTTACAAAAATGCAGCTAACAGACTGTCAATGGCCTGCTCATGAGGGGCAACAGCCAGATAAATAGCTAAAAAGAGAGCGGTCCTATAGAATTAGGCCGCTCTTTTGGTATAAAAAAACCCTTGATTTCTCAAGGGTTCGAAAGACATCTTTCGAATTAACGACGGATTTCTTTGATACTTGCGAAATCGATTTAAGGCTGATATATCAACCTTTTTATTTAGCTGACTACATTTTGACTGCAAAAATCGGCTATTTTAGCTCTCCAATTCAGCAAAAGCTTTCAATGGTTTAAGCCGCTCATCCGCAGTCAAATGACGATAAATTTCTGATGTAGATTTATCAGCGTGACCCAATCTGGCTCTCAGCACATCCCAACTACAATGAGGTGCAACTAAACTAGCCATTGTATGCCTTGCTAAATGAGTGTGAAAAGGTTTTGAAATTCCACAACGTTCTACACAATTCTTTATGTGGTCATTCACGTACTCTTTTCGGAAAGGAAGCCCTCTTTTGTTTGGTTCCAAGTAAACAAATAGATAAGTTCTCTCTACATCAAAGTTAACCTTTTTCCTCATGTCCTCTAAAGCATCAATCAAGATTTTTAGTTTCTCCATAACTAGAGGGGTGACAACAACTCTTCTTGCTGAACTATCAGTCTTAGTTGTTGAAATCTTGAAATCACTTTGCTTTCCTTTAGTGGCTGTTTGCTTATAGAAAAGTATTTCATTTTTTTCAAAGTCAATATCCTCTGGCTGAATCGCCAAAGCCTCACTAATCCGACAGCCTGTATAAAAAAGAACGTAAAACAAAGTGGATAAAGGTAATTCTTCATGAACAGTAGAGTAGTTTAACAACGTTCTTAGCTCTTCAATAGTTAGGTATTTGTTATCTAGGCTTTCTAGGGACTGTTTTAAATCATCGACACTCTTTTTGTACTTAGGCATTGGCAATCCACTTAACGGATTTACATTGAGCATATTCTTTTTGAGACAATACTTTAAAACCATATTCAATGTCTGCCTTATACTATAAAGCGTGTTTTTGGCATAGCCTTGAGAAGACCCGTCAATTCCTTTTTTCTTCAGTTGAAAAAAAAGCTCTTCTAAATAATCTGGTGATAGTTCGATTAATTCCATATCACCAATCCACCTATTTAATATTTGGAGCATTTCCCAACGCTTAATATATGTGGATTCCTTTTGTTCATCGAGAAGTCGATAGTAGTTGTACCATTGTTCGCCAACTACTGAAAATTTTTCTCGAAAGCCGACCAAATTTTTTCTGGATCGGTGTACCTTTTCCAATTCTAAATAAGCTAATTGAGCTTCACGCTTTGTTTTAAAACCTCTTCTAGTTGTTCGAAATGCTTGAAAAGACCATGTGACTTTCCCATAAGAGTTTATTTGTTTTTTGAATCTTGTTTTTTTTTCCATTTTTCCCTCCTAATATTACCGAAGGAAATCTGAATCCATTAAAAAATGACGCCGAAGCAATTCTATACTGTCTATTATAATACGCTCCCTTCGAAAAATAAACGCTACAAAGAACGCAATTCTCTTTTTTTCTCAATAAACTCTTGATAATTCATTTCTCGATACCATTGCAACACTTTTTCCTTTGAATAGTGACCTCGAATCCCGTACCAACATTCTGGAAAATCCGTTAGCTTCATTAAACGATTCAATGTGCTTTCGCTGATTTGGAATTCCTTTTTTAAATCTTCGTTGGTTAAGACTAAAGGTAACTTGTGAATAGCAATGATTTTTTCAGTGTAGTTGTCTAAACCCTCTTGAAGCAGGGGATAAAGTTCATTTTTTAGAAATAGTTCAAGTTGTTCATTCATCATTTTTTTCACTTCGAATTCGTTTTACCTCAAGCTCATAATATTGATCATCAGCTGCGGAACTAACCTGAAGTAAGCACATGATTATTACTCCAAACAAGACTCCTAAAAAGAAAAGTGCAATTCCTCCAAAAATACTCATCTTGGTTTCCTCCCATCACGTTACTGTTTTTTTATTGCCTATACTTTTGGAACTGTTTTTACACATAAATCTATTACTATCTCTCAAAATCATAAAAAACCACTTTAGTACCCTCTCCTATTTTAAAAATGCCACTCTAGTGGTATGATTAGTGAAAAGTAGGAGGGAGTGCAATTGCCTATGAATAAAGGGATTGCTGATATTGTTAAAATTCAAAAAATTTTGGAACAATCTACCGCAAAGAAGCTATCTGATAATACTGGAATAAGTCTCAGCAATATAAAAAAATGGAAAAGTGGCGAACGTTCAATAGAACGAATGAACCTAACTGATGCAATTAAACTGACTGAGTATGCCAATAGAAATTTGTCTGCTGAGATTGTAACTTGGAGAGAGTAGATTTGTCTTTTGAGAACAACCACTCTCTATTATTTTGTACCGTTGAAGACTTTGTTTCTGCGTAAAACTCTTTCTCCGAAGTATCTCTAACTTGAATAATACACATCAAGCTAACGCCGATAATTCCTCCAAAGAAAATTGTAATAGGCGATAATACTGATATTTTAGTCATTCTCCTTTGTGATGTAAGTTTGTTAGCTGTTAGACTTTCCATTTGCTGAAATGGAAACATAGGACTCTCACCTCTCCGCAATTTACGCCGAGCTTTACAGAAGTATCATTATCATTCCAAGCGTCATCGCTTCTACGGTAGCGTGCCCGCAGATAATCATAACTTAATTCTCGCTCAGTTTTTTGAACTTCATGGCGTAAGCTTGATTGTCGCTCAACTTGGAATTAAACGTGTCTAACAGATTGTATTCAGTTTTCAAGGAACGATGTAGCTTTCGTATAGTAAATAAACATTTGGTTCAGAAAATGAAACCAACTTCTGATTTTTTCATTTGTTGTAAAATGTGGTAAGGTTGTACGACTACTAATTTTGGGAGGTTTGACTAGAAGGACGATATTGAAAATTATGCTCGTCAATTCAGATATGATATAGAAAAAACGAAAAGGAAAAATTAGTTTGAAAACGGAAGCTCATTCTATTCTCAGCAGACATAGAGAATTTTTGTGACTTTTTCTTAATATGGAGTAAAATGAGTTTGGAAAACTATAAAAAAATAAAGCAAGTTTCTACGAGCTGCTACTCGAAAAAACTTACTCTATTCTATTATGATTTAATTCTTTGGTTGGTTTTTGTAATTGACATCAAACTGTCTCACTGCTTTAACAAATCGTTCAGCAAGCGTTTGATAGCAATCTTCATCAATGAAGCCATAGTAATTTTTGGAAAGCTTAATTAGCATTCCTTGAAACTGTTCGAGCAGTTTTTCCATTGCTTCATTGTCACCATCCTTAGCTTTAGAAATCAAAGGTAATAGATTTACATAGTTTTCCATTCTTTCTCCTCTCTATGCTTATTTTGATTGAGCATAAGGAGGAGATCTATTTTTTGTTAAAGCTTTTATGGAGCCATTTCGAAGTAAGTCTTCAGTTTTTTCATAATCTTTCTGCGCTGTTTTGATACAGCTTGGCTACTAATACCTAGTGTTTTGGCTATTGCAGGGTCTTTTTCTCCTTCAATAAATCTTTTATACACAATGTATTTTTCTCTATCCGTGAGCTTCGCGATAGAGTTGGATAAATCAACATCATTTACATATTCCTCTAAGTTGAAGGCATGATCTTCTGTTAATTGTTCCAAAAGCTGTTCGTTTTGATACTGCGCATTTTCGAGAAGAGTTTTATCATGAACAACAACAATTCCTTTTTTCTTTGAGGAGCGAATATAATTCATCTTTTCATTCAACATCGCTTGATAGATATATTTAATAAAACGGTAATTTATGCCTTTGTCATCAACCATATCACTTTTGCCCTCCGTCATTATATTGCCAATAACCCCTTGAAACTTTTTCAATTTTAAAATCTTTGGATTGGCCCATACGAGGCAAAATGTTACTAACTAAATTTGAATACTTTAGATAAACTCCGTAATCACTAGATAAAATACTGATAATATCCTTATTGTTAACTGGTTCTGTTGAATTTCTAAGTATCTCAATAATGTAGAAAGCTATTCTTTCAAACGGCATTTTTTTCGTTCGGTTAGAAACTATACTGAAAAAATCACTTTCTTTCTCACCCTGACTGTTTTCTACTTTTGAGTTTTCGGCAGTCTGATTTGGTGAGCTAACAGATGGCTTCTTTAGTTCATCCAAACGGTTTTTTAGGTCATAATATTGCCTACTTAATTCTCTTCTTTCAGCAATGATTTCTTTCATCAAGTTATAAATAATTTCTGTTTCTTCACATATGTTCAATTTCATATCTCCTTCCATAGTTTACCTTCATAAATAAGTAAACTTCGTAAAATAGAAATGAAACCAAAATACAAAAAAAAGTGACAATTCATCGAATCGCCACTTTAGAAGACATTAGAAAATTTTGAACAAATTACACAGTATACACCTTTATTTGATTAGCGCTTAATTTCTTTAGTCCCATTTTTCATTAATAGTTGGATTTCTTCAACTGAGAATTGATTGACGTCTCCATGAACTGTATGCTTCATTGCAGTTGCCAAGGTTGCAAAATCAATAATCGTCTGAGGTGACTCGTCTGATAAAAGTCCATGCAATACTCCTGAAGCAAAAGCATCACCGCCACCAACTCGATCTACAATTGATGGAATATCAAAAGCAGGTGATTGATACAACTGTCCATTAATAAACAAGTTTCCTGTTATTTCGTTATGCCGTTAGAAGTATACTCGTTGCTAATAATCGCTCATTTTCCACGATTTAACAATTCGTGCAATTTGTTCATCGCTTCCGAATTTGCAGTAGTTGCTTTACGAGCATTCAATACTTGCGAAGAAGGATCACTATATTCTCTCAGTTCTGACGCATCAATACCAAATTCTGTTTTGATTGCTCCATCTATTACTTGAGTAGCCTTGAGTTTTCCTGAAACTTTCACTTCTGCATTCATGTACTCATTCCCCATATTCTCACCATTAAAGTAAGTGTAACCGGAAACGTTGGCTTTCTCTGCCGGATCTAGCAATACATAAACATTTCCTGAATTATCGTTATACCAATACCCTTCTCCACCGTTAGGTTTCAAACTAAATTGTACTGCTGTTTTATCAGCCTCTTGAAAATTTGACTCCCCCGAAAACTTAATCTGTGAAGTATTTTCAACTTTTACTATAGCTGCAATAGAACCAGTATTCTCTATATTTCCATCTTGTTCAACATCTAGTCCTGGCTCATAATTTATTGGATCTTCTAATTCATCAAAGGTTGCACTGATATTCAAATTTCCCATTGTAACCTTCTGAGTAACACTTTGAGATGCTGTCCACCATGCGTAAGTCGTTCCAACTGTTACTAACAAAACTGCTAAACCTGCTAAAATCAATTTGATATTTTTGTTTTTCATCTTTTCACCTTTCTTATTCCAATGCTTTTTGATTTTTTTTGCGAAGCAAAAAGTAAACGGATAAACTGCTCCAATAAAATTAAATCTAAAAAGGTTAAAACAGAAGCAATTCTCCCTGCTTGAGTCTGGATTATCAACAAAACACGTCCAACTTTTGGCAGAGAGAATAATACTTTTCCCTTAATCGCTTTTGGATCAACTAGATCACTATCTATAGCTGAATTACTATCACCTTTAGTTTCAAATAAATACTCGTTTCCTCTCTTTTTGATATCAGTAATTCGGTGGCTAACTTCATCTTGATTTTTCTCAAAGGTGATTATGTTACCAACCTTGAGATTACTAATTTTTCCCTTCTTTACAATGATCAAACTGTCTTGAGGAAAACTTTGTGCCATACTTCCCGACAGAACTGTTTTTAACTGTAATGGAAAAGATTCTCCACCTAATTGAATCATAGTAAAGAAAGCAATCAAAAAAAGCATTACTCCAATGTAAATTATGGAAAGAAGCTTACTAAAAAGTTTCATATCCTCACTCTTTTTTCTGGTCACTAGAACTTACAGTAGAATCCACTATCATTTCTGAAAAGCTGCTTTCCTCAATACAATGGGGACTTTCCGTACTATGGTTTGCTGAAATTTCCTCAGAAGCAGAACTAGAATAATTCTCTTTTTTATCGGAGCCCTCAGTAGTTGATTGAGAAGCTCCTGCATTTTTGGTTTCTTCTTTTGAAGAATCATTACTACTAGTATACGTCCCTAAAGGGAAAGATACTTCATATACAAGATAACCAGCAGCCTCGCTAATTTGAGAAGTACCAAAAAATAATAAAATCAGCATAGTCACCAAGATATTTTTCATTTTCCCCATTCAGTACACGCTCCTTATTTTGTTACTCTGACAGTGAAACTTTCCGTTTTTCCATTTATGCTTGAAGCAGTCACTTTAACAGTTCCTGCTTTTTTCGCAGTCAACGTGCCGTTACTATCTATCTGTACAATTCCTTCTTTATCGCAAGTATAGGTTATCGTTTTATCTGTCGCCGTTTCTGGAAGTACTTGTGGTGATAGATTGATAGATTTATTTACTTTTAAGATATTTAAGCTATTTACATTGAGTTTAATACTGTCTACTTCTACAATTTCGGGTGCTTCAATTTCAACTAATTTCCAATCATCAGTTGTTCCCCAGGCTCCGGCGTCTGCTTTAACGCTCAATCCGACTTTAACAGTCGTCGGTTCGGTCAACGTAAATTCGACCTTTCCTTCCTTCCATTCTGATAGTCCAGTTAATTGCAATGGATTACTTTTTCCTAAAGTATCTTCTCCGATGTTCACATAGGCGAAAATATCCTCGGAAGCTCCAGTCTCATCCCCTTGCACCGCAAGGGAAAAGCGATATGTTCCTGGCTGCAAGTCAATACTTTGCTCTACCAAATAATCAACCGCCGTCTTATTCCAAAAATGAAGTGCATAGTTACCTGATTTGGGCGTATCGGCCTTTCTTGTGACATAGCTCTGTGAAATCGAATAATCACTTAAATCAGAATTTTCAAAACTTCCATTTTTTAAAAGACTCTCTTCTTTTGGTACCGTGCCTAGACCTTGATCTGCATATTTGAACACTTTCAGAGAGTCTAATGCTTTTCCGTTAAAATCAAACAATGCCTGATTATCCCATTCAGACCCTCCATAATTTGATTCATTCACTGCCGTGTCATAGCCAATTGCTGCTGTTGATGCCCAACCAGAACCAAATTTTTCCCAAATAGGCATATTAACATCACGATCACTTGAACCAACAGGAGTCCAAGCTGGTTCCCAATAGAAGACTCCTAAAGCATTTTCTCCAGCTTTGACGGTAGCATCCATTACGTCCCGTAACGAATCAGCTTGACCTTGGACAGAAGCAGCATAGCCACCAGTGGTAGTCTGAGAAACTGAATTTACAACGTTTTTCTGACCATCACCATCTTCCAATGTATATGCGTAGCTTGTTTCAGCAACCATCGTTTTCTTTCCATAAGTATCTGAAACGGTTTTTAATACATAAGTTAAGTTTTCCAAAGACCCATGCCAGAATGCGTAGTAGCTAGTAGCAAAAACATCATAATCGATATTATTATTTTTCAAGTCTCTCGCATAATTCAAAATAGTGCTTGTCCGATCAGGGTTTGTAAAATGCAAAGCAATCAATATGTTTGGGTCCACTTCACGAATTGCTCTTGAACCCGCTTTGAATAAATCATATCTGCCATTTCCCGACTCACCACATATTCCACTTCCAGTTGTTTCATTGCCAACTTGGACCATTCCAACATCAACACCCGCAGCAATGATTTTTTCCAAGCTATTTTTAGTAAATGCATACAATGCATCCGCTTTTTCAGTTACAGAATATCCATTCCAAGCCTTTGGAACTAATTGTCTACCTGGATCTGCCCAAAAATCAGAATAATGGAAATCAATCAAGACTTTCATCCCGGCAGATGTTGCTCGTTTTCCCATTTCTATCGCTTTATCTACATCGCAATTACCTGCACCATATCCTTGGCCTTCTGCATTATAGGGGTCATTCCAAATACGAATTCGCGCATAGTTTACACCATTTTCACTAAGAATTGTGAATAAATCCTCTTCTTGATTCGATTCATTGTAATACTTAACTCCACTTTGTTCTTGAGCAATTAAGGTTGAAATGTCTGCTCCCTTAATGAAATCCTCCGGCATGTTGTCAACCTTTTCAATATAAAATTCGTCAGAATTTGCGTTGGCCTCCATCGTCTTCCCTAAACCTAAGATTAGTCCACAACTCAATGATGACAATATAGCAACAGATAGTATTTTTTTTAATTTCATTAACTTAACTCCTTCTTTTTTAATTTGAAAACACGATCTACGACATTTCTATTATAGGCACCACCACTTTAATTTTTTTATCCTCAAAAAGAACACCCGAAATTTAAATAGCAAAAAAAGATAGCGCTTACCATTGTGTTTAAGATAAAACGCTAGCTAAGTTGGCTAGCGCTTTATTAATCTAAGCAAGCTCTAAAATTGCTTCAATACAAAATCAACTGCTCCTTTAGGATCACGTGTTAAATTGATATATTCTGCACCTTTAGTTGCAATTACTTTTATCCCTAATTTGTCTGCATCTTTACGGAGATCATCCAAATAGGAATTCACTTGAGGTGCTAGAACGATTAAATCAAAATTTTTCATCATATCATAATGAGAACCATAAGCTCCTGCTTTAGCAGAAAGATTAACACCTGTCTCTTTTGCGCCCTCTTCTAATGCATTAGCCAACATTGCACTCGTTCCGGCACCAGCACAAAGTACTAAAACGCGCTTTCCTTCACCAACCGATGCTTTTGCTTCATCAACTATAACTGCCGCAGTTGCACCAACTTCTTGGATTTCTTCGACCAATTCTTCTTTTACTTCTTCTGCAGCAATGTTTTTTAACTCTTGTTCTACTAATTCAGAATCATAGGCCTTAACAAAAGGTAAATAAATAATCGCATCGACAACAATCAATACTACCGCTAATACAATCGCCAACACACTAAACCCGGTTCCTAAAACCAAGCCAATCGGTGCGGGCGTCGCCCAAGGCAATACGGATATAAAGCTATTCATCCCCAAGACATCGACAAAAAGTTTGAATATCCATACGTTAGCGATTGGTGCTAATAAAAATGGAATTAGAAAGTACGGATTCAAAATAATAGGAGTAGCAAATAGTAACGGTTCATTTACCGCAAACGAAACTGGAATAAATGAAGCTTTACCAACTGCTTTCAATTGTTTTGATTTAGCGAACAACATGAACAGAAAAGGAACAACTAGTGTCGCTCCAGTACCACCCATCGTTCCAACAAAGTTTCCTAGACCAACTGTTAATACTTTTGAGGCTTGTGCACCGTTTTTAAATAATTCAAAGTTAGTTTCTACGTTCGCATAAATAATTGCAGCAATCGCTGGTTCAACAATCGATGGTCCATGAACACCAACAAACCAGAACATTGCCATGGCTCCCCAAATGATTGCAATACCGACATATCCATCAGCAGCACCAAATAATGGCTGCAATAATTGAATTACACCTGCTGCAAATGATGTTCCAAAAAATTGACGAACTCCCGTATCAATCAAAACGGCAATAAATACTGCAATTGAAAAGGGGATAATATCTCTAAACATCTGTGTGATTGTTCCGGGAACTTCTTTTGGCATACGGATCGTCAAATCTCTTTTAACACAGAATTTATACACATTTACAGTAACAAACGCAGAAACGAAAGCTGCTAATAATCCCTTTGTCCCTAAATAATCAGTAGCTATCCCACCATCAATTTGATCAGCTGCCATCATTACAAAACCACAAATTGACGCTAACATAACAGAAACTTCATTAATCTGCTTACCTGAATCAGATAATTGACGGTTCATTGAATTAGCTAAACATCGAGCTGTTGTAGCAGCAACCAAAAGACCAACTAATCCCATTGAATAACCATAAACTTTCCAAAGCCACGTCGAGAATGCCTCTGGTAACGTCACGTTAAATACTTCTGGAACAGCCGCAATCATAATAAAAATACTTGAAAATAGAATAGCTGGCATAGCAGTTAAAAAGCCATCGCGAATTGCCCCTAAATAAATATTACGTGAGATTTTTTCAAAAAACGGTTTTCCCTTCTCAATTTGCTTAATAATCGTATTCATTTTTCTCCTCCTATGCTTTAGCAAATTTTTCTTTGTACAATTCAACAAAATCATTGATAAGTTCTCTTAATAGAATCGTTGTCATTAAATGGTCTTGCCCATGAATAAAAGTTACGCCTACTTCCATTTCGTTCCCTGACGCTTCTTCAGCTAAACATTTCGTTTGTGAGTTATGCGCTAAGGTTAAATTTTCATCAGCATCCGCTAATAATCGTTCAACATTATCAAAATTACCTTTTCTCACTTCCTTCAACACTGTTAATAATGAACTTCTGGCATCTCCTGCATAAGCAACAATTTCAAATCCTAATAATTGCAATTCTTTCCTATCCATTTCCTTGTCCTCCTAACTATTTTTATATTATCGTTTTTGTTTCGCTAACAAATTTATACCAATATGCAGACTCTTTCGGATATCTTTTTTGTGTATCGAAATCTACATAGAATAGTCCATAACGCTTAGTGTATCCATTAACCCAAGAGAAAACATCCATTAATGACCAAATGAAATACCCCTTTACATTAACTCCCATTTTGATAGCATCGGAAATCGCATTAAAATGCTGGCGTAAATAATCGATTCGATCATCATCTAGAATAATCCCATCTTCAAAATTATCCTTATACCCTAGCCCGTTTTCAGTAATGTATATTTTATTATAATTTGGATATTCGTCTTGGATTCGTACAAGTAAATCATATAACCCTTTTGGATAAATGATCCAATCCCAATCAGTTTTCGGAAGATCCTCACGCACGATTCTCTCGCCAATCCCTTTAATGCAATAGACTTGGCTACCTTTTTCTCCGGTAGTGTTGTAGTGAAGTGTGCTTTCTCCTTTGTACTCTTTAACCCAATGGCTACCATAGTTATTGATACCAAGAAAATCATTTCGATTTGCTGCTTTTTTCATCTCTCTAAAATCATTAGAATCAATATCTGCAGATTGCCCATTTGCTGCTAAAATCTCTTTAATATGTGCCATTGTTTCATCTGAGTAATACCCTAAATAAGTAGCATCTAATAAGAACTTAATTGATAACGCATCATCTAATTTCGCAGCATGCTTATCTTCTTCTTTGTCACTTGCTGGATATTTTGTCTCTAGCGAGTGAACAACACCAATTTCCCCTTTATATCCACCATCTTTAAAAATGTTTACTGTCTTTGCGTGCGCATACATCATGTTGTGTAAACAAGTTACAGTCTTCTCTATATCAAATTGAACTTCTGGAGGAAACGATCCGATCAAATATTGATTTGAAGCTACTGGATAAATCTCATTAAATGTACTCCAATAATGAACCTCAGAAAATTCATCGAAACAGAACTGTGCATAGTTTACGAAATGTTCAACATTTTCTCGATTTAAAAAATCTCCATTATCAAATAGTTCTTTAGGGGTATCAAAATGATGAAGAGTTACAAAAGGAATAATACCTTGCTTATTCAATTCAGCAAATACCTTATGATAATATTCAACTCCTGTTTGGTTCACTTCCCCATAGCCTTTTGGAAAAATACGGCTCCATGCAATAGACATCCTAATACTATCAATTTTAAATTTTTTGCATAATTCAGCATCAACTGGATATTGATTATAAAAATCACTAGCTGGATCAGCAGTATAGCGTCCCTTTTCTACAAGGAAAGTATCCCACGCTACTTGCCCTTTTCCACCTTCTTTTGTAGAGCCTTCTGCTTGATAAGCTGCCGTAGCTCCTCCCATAATAAAGTCTTCTGGTAAAGTTTTAAAATTCATTTTAATCTCTCCTTGAAAATTAGTTTGATCAATATGCCAATAATCCATAAATCACCTCAGCATAATTTTAACATGTATAAGTAAATTTTTTTACACAACGAAAAATCGACCTCGAATATCTATTTTATTGCGATATACAAGCACTTATATCCCTTGATGTAAAATAAATATACCATTCAAAAACCACTTTGTAAACGTTTTTCGTAAAATAAATTTATCTTTTTACTAATTTAATTTACACGAAACAAGAAAACGGACTGATTCCCACTAAAAATCAATCCCACCTACTAATCATTCTCCAAGTGGCTATCCATTATCGATTCAATCTTCTCTGTTAATGGATTAGGCTCTCTGCGAATATCAGAGTTTCGTTTCCTGCTAGAAAAAGTAATTTAAGTTACTAAAAGAGCAGTTTCGATTTACTTTAACAAAGAAAAGGATTATTATATCCCTAGGAGGATGAACAATGGTTACTATTAGAGATATTGCAAAAAAATCCGGTTACTCAACGGCTACTATATCAAGACTTTTTAAAGGTGATGAGTCACTCTCTATTACATCTGATACTAAAAACAAAATAATCGTTACAGCCAAATCTTTAGGATATGATCTGACAAAAATTAAGACTACTCTGTACAAGATTGCCATTCTTTTTTGGATCTCAGAGGAACAGTTAAAAGAGGATGTCTACTATCAACATGTCAAAGATGATTTGAAAAAATATAGTAAAAAAGCTAATCTAGATTTGATTTTCATCTCTAAAAACGATGGTGTAAAAAGCATTCCTGACGATATTACTGGATTTATCGCAATAGGACAATTGACAAAAAAGGAATTGTACTACTTAAATCAAAAAGGGTATAAGGGGGTAATCCGAGGAATAAACCCATTACCTGAACACTTCGATACTGTAGAACCTGATTTCCACGAAATGGCCAGACAAGCAATTAACTACTTTATTAATGAAGGTTTCACAAAAATTGGATTTATTGGAGGAAATTTCTTTAACCTAGAAACGGGTAAAGAAGAGATTGATAGCCGTGAATATGCCTTCCGATATCATTTAGAAAAGAGCGGACTACTCAATGAAAAGTATATTTTCTCCCAAGGATCATTTACTGTTGACGAAGGGTATCAATTATCTCTTAAAATGAAAGCTGAGTTAAATGAAGATATGCCCGAAGCATGTTTCATACCATCTGACACTATAGCTGCCGGCGTTCTTCAGGGCTGCCATGAATTGGGTATTAACATCCCTAAAGATATGGCAGTAATAAGTATTAATGATGACGACATCGCAAAATTCGTTGCACCACCACTTACAACTTTTAAGATAGATATCGAAGAGATAGCTAAAACCTGTGTAGATTTATTAAGTGATCAACTGGTATATTCGCGGGACATATCAAAGAAAACATTAATCGGCGCAAAATTGACCGTTAGGAAAAGTTTTATCCCTAAAGAAGAGGTGTAAAATAAGTAATTGAAACTTATCTTTAAAACTATAATTGTGTCCACATAGTAGCCGAGCAATCGGGTTTATGCCTATTATGTTTTCCATAAATAATTTGATGGTGATATTTTGACGTAAATACAATATGATTTTTTCATCGCCAAATTGTGCGCGCTAATTTTTGTTTATCATTCAGAACATTTCCTCCTTTTTATCTAAGTATGAGGTTGGATAAACGCTTCATCTTAGTATCTTGGGGGATTTTTTATCTCGTTGGGAATATATCAAGCATCAGAGCGCGCAAAAAGAACTGGTCGAAAAATCAATCTACCAGTTCAATCTCATTCACTGTGATACTATGTTTTATACAGATAACGCCATATTATAAAACAAGTTGTATTCCGCAAATGGGTTCTATTCAACTCTTAAACTATCTATAAAAGATTCAGCCAACTCCATTAGCCTCTCGTAATTTAGTTGGTGAACAGCACTTTTTTCAAAAAATTTTGAACCAATTCCTACATAAGAGGCTCCATTGTTCAAATAGTTTTGTGCATTAGTCTGATCTACCCCTCCTACAGCCATCAAAGGTAAACTTCCTAAAGGGGCTTGCACTTGATTGAAATATTCCGGTCCAAGACAGTTGGCGGGGAACACCTTAACAATATCAGCACCCATCTCAAACATTTTGAATATCTCTGTGGGCGACATGGCCCCAGGAATTGTTAGAACACCCTTTCTTTTAGCTAGTTTAAAAATTTTGTCATTAAATTTTTGCGGGCCTAACATAAACTCAGCACCCGCTTCTATTGCTTCCTCTGCTTGTTCGACAGTTACGACTGTTCCAACACCAATCGAAATTTTATCCCCAAATCTATTTTTTCCATCATGGATAATTTTTAAGTGGTCACTATTATTTGTTGTAACTTCGACTCCTATAAAATGCTTAAACTCACTTAGAACACGAATAATTAGCATTGCCTCTTCATAAGTATATCCACGCAGGATAGCGGTCGCTTTTGGGTAATTTTCCAATTCCATTAATTTATCCCTCTTTTCTTAACAATCCCCTTTTTTTTCCAGCCAATAATGCACCTCGACCAGCTAAATCGTTAGCTTCAATGATTATGATAGGATGGCTAAAATTATCTAAGTCATTGAGAATGACATGTATCGCCTCTCTAAGCTCCTTTTTGCCAGTCAGTACTACTGTTTCATTGGGTTCTAAAAAATTTTCTAATAGTTGGATATCCGAAGAAAGTACGGCCCCCAACAAATAATTTGCTCGCTGATTCCGCGAAGCATTATGAGTTTGCCCCAATATGCGTACATCAAATACAGCACTGCCAATACCGTTACTCCTAGCAGAATGAAATCCTGATAACAAATATGACTCATCTAATTCATCATAGAAACGATGATGAACATCTGTAGCTATCAACGATTTCTTGGTCAATAATGAAAGTATCTCCCCTGTGGTAGCAGTTTTTGATTTAACAATCCTACCGTTCTTATCCAGTTTGATAAACTTGGTATGTGTTCCAGGCATTACAAAGATATGCTCATCAGAAATCGTCGGTTTCAGCAATGAAAATACTGCCATCGCCTCTGTTTCTTCTCCCCGCATCACATCATATTGAATCGAAGAAAGCCGTGACTTGTCTTGACATTGAGTTTTTACACCAGGAATGAACCAGATAGGCTGCGGGCAAACCTCGGGAAATGAAAATTGCTTCATCGATATTGCTAATTCTTGAATTCCTACTGGTGCATTCAAATGAGGAATCTCAACAAGTCCAAAAGCAGAAGTTATCATTCCTGAAGCGATAATCACTGTTTTCTCCGCCAAAATATTATATTTTTTGAACAATTTTTTGATTGAACACTCCAAAATTTTTTTCACCGTATCATTATTCCCCGCCAATGATGCTTTCTGAACACCTTGTGAATAGACAAAAACTTCCTGTAATTCTTCATCTCGCCACAAGCTAACTCTAGTATTTGTTGTTCCTACATCAATAGTAATAATATCTTTTATCATATATTCATCTACCACTCCGCGATACTTCCGTCTTCATGTCGCCAAACGGGGTTATGCCAATTATGAGGGATTTTTGATTTTTCAATCACCAACTCCTCATCCACGATAACACCCAATCCTGGTAACTGTGGGATTTTTACATAACCGTCTTCATACTCGAAAATTTCTGGATTCTTAATGTAGTCCATCAGATCATTGCCATCATTGTAATGGATTCCAAGACTTTGTTCTTGAATAAATGCATTTTGAACAACAGCATCTAGCTGCAGACACGCAGCTAAAGCGATCGGGCCTAGCGGACAATGGAAGGCTACAGCAACATCATACGCTTCTGCCATGTTTGCGATCTTTTTACACTCAGTAATCCCTCCAGCATGTGATAAATCCGGTTGAATAATATCAACATTGTTGCTCTCTAAAATATTTTTAAAATCCCAGCGGCTAAACATCCGTTCGCCAGTCGCAATTGGGGTCTCCACCAGTTGTGTAATCGCACTTAGTGCTTTATTATTTTCTGACAATACCGGTTCTTCAATGAACAACAGATTAAAGCGTGCTATAGCTTTCGCTAACACTTTTGCCATCGGTTTGTGGATTCGACCATGAAAGTCAACTGCTATACCGAAATACGGACCACAAGCATCCCGGACCGCCTCAATGCGATGCACTACTTCATCGATTTTTTCATAGCTGTCTATAATCTGCATTTCTTCTGTTGCATTCATTTTAATTGCTTTGAATCCTGAATTTTTTCTTTCTAGTGCCGCTGCCCCTACATCGTGAGGACGATCACCTCCTACCCAAGAATACACTTTGATTTTATTTCGGACTGCACCACCCAGTAATTGAAAGACCGGCTGTCCCATTGTTTTCCCTTTGATATCCCAAAGTGCTTGGTCAATACCCGCAATAGCACTCATCAATATGGGACCACCTCGGTAAAAACTGCTGCGGTACATTTTTGACCAACAGCCTTCAATAGCTGATGGATCATCACCTAGCAACTGATCCATAAACTCATGAACTGCTGTTTCGACACTTGCCGCTTTTCCTTCAATAACGGGTTCGCCCCAACCGGCAATACCTTCATCCGTTTCGATTTTTAAGAATAGCCATCTAGGAGGCACCATATACGTTTTATATCCCGTAATCTTCATTTGAACTCCTTCTATCTTTTGAAATTTTCGTAATCTGACAATTGATCGATAATGATTCCATTATGAAAGATACGACGCTAGCTCGTCCTTCAATTTTGAATCTGTTAATTTTTCCGTAATGAATTTAATAGCCCCTGCAGGTTCCCTCGTCAATTCAATATATTCAAAACCTTTTGTCGGAATCAATAAAATGCCATGTTTATCTGTGTCTTGTTTTATATCTTTGTAGAAAGACTTAATTTGAGGGGCTAAAACAACCACATCGTAATTCGGCAATAATGAATAGTGATTCCCATAAGCTGCAGCTTTTGAAACTAAATTGAATTTCGTTTCCTCCGCTCCAATTTTCAACGCATTAGCTAGTTGTTCACTGGTCCCTCCTCCTGCACATAAAACTAATACTTTTAAAGAATTTTCCCTATCTGAAAGTTTGTTGATTTGTAGGCTAATCTCTGGGTCAGGATCAGCTGATTTCATTTCCTCAATAGGTTTCTCTGCTACTATCCCACCAGAAATAGCCTCACCTTCAGTACGTGCTGCTTCTTGTTTTAGCAATACTTTGTCATAAGCTTTCAAAAATGGCATATAGATGAAAGCATCCAATGTTAGCAACAACACGATCAATACGATTGATATCAGCTGGAAATTAGTATCTAAGAAAATTCCGATTGGCGCAGGTGTTGCCCAAGGAAGTACGTAGATAAATCCATTCATCATCAAATTGTCCACAAAAAATTTACAGATCCATACATTTACGATTGGCGCCACCACAAATGGTATTAGCATATATGGATTTAAAATCATTGGTGCTCCAAATAATAGTGGTTCATTCACTGCAAAAATACAAGGAATAACCGAAGTTTTACCAATCGTTCTCAGCTGTTTTGATTTCATAAAAAAAATTAACAAAAATGGTACGATAAACGTTGCTCCAGTTCCTCCCATCGCTCCTACGAAATTACTGAAATTTTCAGTCAGGGCGTGACTAGGTTTATCCCCCGCAATAAACTGAGCCATGTTATCTGCTGTATTTGAAAGTAATACCGCTTGGATTGCTGGTTTGACAACAGATGGTCCATGAACTCCGACAAACCAAAACATTGACATCAAGAACCAGATAACCGTAATCCCTAGATAAGATTCTGCACCAATATACAATGGTTCGAACAACTTAATCAAAATATCTGCGAAAGGTACGCTTAGAAAATTCCGAGCAAGAATATCGATTACTGCACAAGCTAATACGGAAAAAGAAAACGGAAAAATATCGCGAAAGTTCTGCGCAATCGCTCCTGGAACTTCTTTTGGCATATGGATTGTGATATCTCTTGAAATACAGAAGCGATACACATTGGAAATGATGAACGCTGAAACAAATGCTGATAATAAGCCTTTTGTCCCCATATTTCCTACCGTGAAATTACCATTTTTAGTTGTAGATACCGCTAACAATAAAAAACCACACATCGCTGCAATCATAACAGACGTCCCGTTAATGACTCTGCCTTCAGGCATTTTACGATTCATGTAATCAGTCAAACATTTAGCAGTTGTTCCAGCCACCATCATTCCAACAACACCCATCGTATAGTTGTAGATTTTCATCAAACCAACAGTAAAAAATTCTGGCAATTCTACCCCAAATACTTTAGGAAGTGTCGCGACAAGTAAGAAAACACTTGAAAATAAAATAATTGGCATAACTGCTAGGAATCCATCCTTAACAGATTGCAGATACATATTTCGAGAAACTTTCTCAAAAAACGCTTGATGCTTTTCAATACGTGAAATAATTGCATTCATATATTTCATCTCCTTTTCAATTTGATATGTGCTACTCAGCACTGATTTTTTTTACGATCTTGTATCAGATAATTTTTTGAACCAAAACGCACTTTTCTTTAAATAGCGTTTTTGAGTATCAAAATCTATATACACTAAACCATAGCGCTTGTTATAACCATTAGCCCAAGAGAATTGGTCTTGCAAAGACCAAACAAAATATCCTTCCACATCTACTCCGTCAGCCCGCGCTTGCAAGATTGCCGCAACGTGTTGATCAATGAAATCAATTCTTTCGTCATCACATACAGTGCCATCTGTTTTTAAAACATCTTTATAGCCCAAACCATTTTCAGTCACATAAATTGTCGGACAATTCGGATAGCTGTCAGATACGTCCTTCAGAATATCGTACATTCCTTGAGGGAAAATATTCCAATCCCAATCAGTTGTCGGTATACCTGGCTTTTTGACAATCTGCCCCATCCCTTTAAATCGAAGCGCAGAAGACGTCCCTTTTTCTCCTGTACCATTGAAGGTATTTCCGCTTTCTCCTTCATAGCTTTTGACAAAATCATTTTGATAATAATTCAAACCAAAATAATCATTTTGGATAGCAGCTCTCGCTAATATATCCAAATCTCCTGGTAAAATTTCAAGTTCGGCATCATTTAACGATAGTATCTCATTGATAGCCTCCATCGTATCTTCCGAATAGTAACCGAGAAATGAACCGTCTAATAAAAAGCGATTTCGGAAAGCATCTGTTAATTTTGCAGCATGTTTATCCTCTTCAGAGTCTGTTAACGGATAAACCGGATGTAGAGAGTGTATCAAGCCAATCTTCCCAGGTATCCCCAGCTCCTTGAAACGGTTGACTGCCTTCGCATGAGCTAACAACTCATTATGTTGTGCTTGAATAGCACTGGTCACATCAAAGTGATGACACGGTGGAAAAATTCCAGTGATATATTGCCCCATTGCCAATGCAAACAGTTCATTAATCGTAAACCAATTTTCAACTTCTGAGAATTCTTTAAAACAATACTCAGCATAGTATACGAAAGCCTCAATATTCTCACGATTTAACCAATCTCCTTTATCGAAAATTGCTTTAGGAGAATCAAAATGGTGCAGTGTAACGTAAGGTTCAATACTATTCTCATGACATGCGGCAAATACTCGGTGGTAATAATCGACTCCTAACGGATTCGGTTCACCTGTACCGTCAGGAAAGATACGCGACCAAGCAATAGAGATTCGCAGCGCATCCAAACCACTTTCTTTAGCTAGTTTCACGTCCTCCTCATAACGATGATAGAAATCACAAGCTGGATCTGGCAAAAATCTGCCTTGCTCAATTAAATAATCATCCCACATTGTTTTTCCTTTTCCCTCAATAGAGGTTGCACCTTCAACTTGAAAAGCAGCTGTTGCGGCTCCCCAAACAAATCCTTTCGGTAATTCTTTAACACGATTCAACATTTTTAAGTAACTCCTTCTTATTCAACTATTATAGTTTTACAATATTTTTCTATTTAAGTTTTTCTTCAAGCTGTGTAATTCTTTCATAGCTATTGATAAAATACTCGGCTTGATCTTTGAAGAGCATTGTAGTCATTAATGTATCTTGTGCGTGTATCATAATAAAAGATACTTCTAAATCTGAGCCACCAGCTTCTTCACTTAACAATTTTGTTTGCTCTTTATGGGCCGCCACGATGGATTCGTTTGCTTCTTCAATTAATGTTCGGGCTTGAGTAAAATCACCTCCCTTTGCACAATCCATAGCTTCCAATAAAGTTGATCTAGCATCCCCAGCATGAGCCACAATAGCAAATCCAATCATTGATACTTCTTCTCTTGTTGTCATATTTTAGTTCCTCCCAAGTTATACTAAATTTTGTTATTCAACGGCATCTCTGAGATAATTCGCTGAATATGGATAATGAAATAAAAGTGTTCATCGATTCCAACATCTCGATTCAATTTCTCTTTAACCTCATTGAAGATTTCTGTCGCAATCTCAAAGGACTCAGGATAATTTCTTCTTACATCTGCAACAATCTGTGAACTAATCATAGCTTGAGTTCCCTTGCTCTCCAGAATTCTTTCAATTAGATATTGTAGGTGAATCATCAAGCGATCATAATAATCTTCGCTAGAATTTTTTCGGCAGATACCATGGTTTGTAAGAACCGTTTTTACGATATCTACCAAAGCTTTCGCATCTCCTTGTTTGTTCAACTCCCTCTCTTCTTCTACTTCACCACCAGCGTTAATGAAATGCAGCGCTAAATTTTTTATTTCTGATTTCGGAAGGCTGATCTCAAGACTTCTATTCACGATATTCAGTGCCTTTTCTGCTACTTTATACTCAGTTGGATACTCCTTGGAAAAATCTGGCAACATACTTTCCTGATACTTACCATCCTTATATCGGCGATAAACTCCATAGATATGATCACTTATGGTAATGTATATATAATCCAATACTTTGATTCCATAATCTTCACGTACCATTTGAATAATTTCATAAGTAGCAGTAACCACATCAATAGGAATATCTTTCAATAAAAAATATAAATTTTTAATTGATGTTTCCGAATCTAGAGTAAATAACTTTTCTATTTGTTTCACATCTACAAAATCCCCTTTTTTTTTCTCAAAAGCGATCCCTTTTCCCTTTGCAACTGCTTGTGACTGTTCATCAATTTGAATTAAAGCGGCATTATTATTGAAAATTTGCTTGATCACAAACATATTCTTTCCCCCTTTTGAAGACACAAAAAGACCACAAATCAAAGCGCCCGAAAGCATTTTGATTTGTGGTCATGCCTAATCGAATTAGTTACATTCCACAACAAACAAAAGTTATCTCTTATGTGTCATTTCTATCACAGTATAACATCATCAATCTTAAATGTAAACGCTTTTCGTCCCTCTTTTTCAAAATTTTTTCCTATCAAAAATGTGACTTGCTCCCCTGATGTATTCGTGAATCGACTATCTGTTCGTAACATTCTTTACTATTTTTGCCAAAAAAGATATGACATCAATAAACACTAGAATCTATCCTTCACTTAGATTTACTTAAAAGTCATTTTGAAATTAGTCTGAAATTGTTCATGTGGCCTCAAAATGTTTATCCCTGCTTTTTCATCTAAAACGCCATTTGAGTCTATGGTATCGGCAATACCACACCACGGTTCTATACAAACAAAAGAAGCTTCTTGAGGGTAAGTGGACCAAACACCTAAATAGGGTACACTATCATAGTCAAGAATAATTGTCTTGTCAGTTTTATCTGATTTTAACGCTATGCGAGTTCTACCCAATGTTTCCCAAATCAATACTCCTTCTGAGAATAACTCCCTTTTTAAATCATAGACATTCTTTGAAACTAGTTCAGCGTTATTCATCTGTAGTAATACATCTTCAGAAACTGGAATATATTTACGGGTTCTCTTTGGAGATATTTCAAAATAATAATCTTCAAACGAAGTTCTATCATCTAAAGGAAGATTAAAGCCAGGATGAGCCCCAATACTGAAAGGCATCACTTTCTTTTCAGAAATATTTTTGACAAGATAATTTACAAGCACACTATTATTCATTAACTTATATTCAATCGTCAATTCAAAATTGAAAGGGTAGATTTTTAGAGTTTCATCATCATCAGTCAATGTAAATGATATGGTATTAGGTTCGTTTTTACTAATTGAAAATTCACGGTCTCTTGCAAAGCCATGTTGATTCATGTTATAACTTTTTTCTTCAAAATTATAACAATCCTCCTTCAACTTACCAACAATCGGGAATAAAATTGGCGAATGACGTCCCCAAAAAACAACATCAGCTTGCCAAAGATACTCAGTTCCATCGACTTTTGATTTAATACTTCTTAATTCTGCTCCTTTATTAGCTATCTTTACTTTTAGTTCATGGTTTTCCAATACGTAATAGCTCAAATATATCACTCTCTTCTCTTTTAAAAATAGAAAAGCAGAAAAGAAAATCTACCTCAATAAACTATCTTTCTTCATAACTAATCTAACTGATATGAAGTTGCTGTTTCTTTCAGCACTGCGTTTAATTCTTCGATATTTTTACGTCCTTGGGTGTTCATCCAATCGACGGCAGCTTCTTTGCCATCAACAATATAGCTTTCTACTCCATCTGCCCATGTTGCCCGACCGCAAAGTACACCATTAAAGGTGGAACCCGCTTTTTTCGCAAAGCGGAGTGTTTCTTGGAATAGCTCTGCTTTCACGCCAGCACTCAAGAAAATAAATGGCAGATTCGTTGCTTCGGCTTGTTCCTTGAAAAGTTTGGCGGCTTCGGCTTTGGTATGAACAACTTCACTCGTAGCATAGCCTTCAACATAATTCATGTTAACCGGCACCTCCACTTTCAGGACATCTACGCCGTAGCGGGGGTCGGAAAATTCTTTCATCATTTCGATAACTTTGTGGGGCTTTTTGCTGGCGTACTCCTTTGAGGTTGCGTCGGAAATAGTCGCATCATAGGATACTAGCTCTAGGAAGAACGGCAGGTTTTCCGCCTGACATTCTGAACCGATTCGTTCGATAAAAGCGTGTTTTTGCTTATTGATCTCTTCAGCCTCGTCCACATCATAGTACAGCAGGAACTTGCAGGCGTCCGCACCAACTTCCTTTAAGCGTTTAACGGACCAGATAGACAGTAAATCAGGCAACCGTCCCGGTGTAGACGCATCGTAGCCGGTTTTTTCATAGGCGAGTAGCAAACCTGCATTGTCCGTGCGCACTTCGGCTGCGGGCAAGCCATATTCTGGGTCTAGTAAAATCGATGATGCGTATTTCGTTAATTGAGACGAAACGATTTTCTTAAATTCGACAATCTCTGCATCCTCGGCTTCACTACCTTTGAATTTTGTAATCATCTTCTTTAATGCGCCACGTTGGTCGATGGCTAGGGCACCGATTACACCCTCTTCGTTGCATAATTGCTTGATAAATTGACGCTTTTCTTCGTTCATATCCATATCCTCCTATACTTCCTCTACCTGAATTTGGTCGAATAATGCTTGGTAATTGGCTAATTCAACCTGTCCGGTCGTTGCCTCCTGTGCATTTAACATTCCTAAGACATTGCCTTGTTTGAGAATAGCTTCTGCCGACCAAGCTTCTGCGATAGCCGCCGTCAAACCAGCGACAGTCGCATCGCCAGAGCCGACTGGATTAACGACCGCTATTTTCGGAATCGTTACACGGTAAAATTTGTCTTGGTGTTTGGCGAAGGCTCCCGCACTCCCTAGCGAAACAACAATCCATTCGATACCTGAAAACATTGCATCTGACAACGTATTTTTTAAGTCATCTACATTGGTAGAAATACTACGCCCTAATAACCCCGCCAGCTCCTCAGCGTTCGGCTTAATCAAAGATGGCTTAACGTCCCCTTTAAGCACTTCTGCCAAAGCTTCACCCGAACAATCCAAAACCACTGGCTTTCCGTGGCACACCTGCATCATTTGACGATAAAAATCAACCGGCAGTCCTTCCGGCAGGCTCCCTGAAATGGAAATAATCTCCGCCTGAGCCGCTAACTTTTCAAAGTGCTTCAGAAAAGCCTCGGCTTCCTGTGCTGAAACCACCGGTCCGCTTTCTAAAATCTCGGTCTGCTGTCCCTCGTGTAAGATGGCGATACAGTTCCGTGTCTCTCCGCTAATCGGTAGAAAATCATGGGCAATGCCATTGCGGTCTAAATCTTTTTTGATTTCTTCACCTAAGGCTCCGCCAATCAACCCGCTAGCAACTACCTCTGTATCTAATTGTTTTAAAATACGTGTCACATTCAAGCCCTTACCACCGGCGGTTTTGCGAACATTTTTCACTCGATTGACTGTATCTAGCTTGAAGGCTTCCAAAGGATAGGAGATGTCGATTGAAGGATTCATTGTAATCGTAAGAATCATCGCTCCGCCCTCTTAATCGTGGTACTCGCCACGATCCCACTTTTCGATAAACTCATCGAAGAAATGCGGATCGGACTGATTTTCGCTAGCTTTTTCAACATGGTCAATTTTAGCGATGAGCTTCTGGTTTTCCTCGGTTGGTTGATACTCTGCCTTAATGAAAGCTTCCAAGATATCACAAATTAAAAACTCGCCAGTAATTCGTGCGCCAAAGCCAATCACATTGGCGTTTAATTGTTCCTTCGAGTAGATGGCAGTGGTCATATCACGAACCAACGCACTGCGAATACCGGGAACTTTATTGACGGCATTGTTGATACCAACACCGGTCCCACACAAGCAAACACCTAAGTCCGCTGCGCCATTTGCGACCGCTTCCCCGACTTTTTTTCCGTAAATCGGATAATGGGTTCGGGTAAAGTCATAAGTCCCCATATCCAATACTTCATGTCCTTTTGATTTTAAGAAATCTGACACAGCTATTTTTGTATCTGTGACGATGTGGTCACAGCCGATTGCGATTTTCATTTTATTCATCCTTTCTGATTACGCCATTTTGTTTAACATATCGACCCGAATCTGATGACGACCGCCATCGTAATTCGCTTGTAAAAATTCACTGACGATATTCAACGCCAGCTCATCACCGACAATCTTCGCCCCTAGAGTAATCATGCGTGAATTGTTATGCTCCCGTGTCATGTAGGCGCTACGTTCATCGGAAACCTCAGCCGCCACCATACCTTTTACCTTGACCGCCGTGATAAAGCTACCGGCACCATAGCCATCGATAGCAATACCTAAGCTCCCTTCGTTTTCATTCAAATCATTGGCAATCGCCAAGGTCGATTCCACGAAATCTGCCGAAGCAGTTTCACTTTTATCTACCACAGTAAAGCCTTTCTCAAGCAAGTCTGCCTTTATGACTTCCTTTAATCTCATTCCATCACTGTCTGAACCAATCACTACACGCATTGTTCGTTCCTCCTATTTATTGAATAATCTTGGTGTATTGCTGATAATAACTCTTCAGTTCGGCTGAAAGAGTAGTATCCGTAAATAGTGCATCAATCTTGCGCAAATCATAGAAAGTGTAAAAATCGCTATGATCAAATTTGTTGGCATCGGAAACCAAACATTTCTCGGCGGCGTTGTCTAACACAATCTTCTGCAACGTCCCCTCTTCAATACTGAAATTCGAAACTTCTGTCCCTTTTAGCCCGTTCACACCGACAAAGGCTTTCTTAATTCCGATTTTCTGGACTGCCTCATTGGCAATCGAGCCGACAAAAGCGCCGGTCTTTTCTCGGTAAAGTCCGCCAATCAAGTACAGCTCAAAGCTTTTGGTATCACTCAATAGATTGAACACCGGTAGACTATTGGTCACGATTCGCAAGGAAGTGGCGTTGATATACTGCGTCATCAGCTCGATAGTCGTTCCTGAGCCAAGAAAGATGGTGTCATCTTCTTTGGTAATGTACGCCGCCGCATTTTTGGCGATATACTCCTTTTCCTTAGTGTGTAGCTTTTTCTTCTCTTTATGAGAAAGTTCGTTTGTTTCTATGTGAGTAGTCGCGTTTTCCTGATTGTTCATTTTCTGCGCGCCACCATGAACACGCAGAAGTTGCTTCCTTTGCGCGAGTTCCTCTAGGTCTCGCCGAATGGTCATATCAGAAACCCCTAAGGTCTCTTGAATAAACTTAACCGTGACCGTCCCATAGCGATCACACATGGCTAAGATTGATTGTTGACGCTCTGTTTTCAACATACATTGTCCCTCCACACCCCTATGATAAAACATTATCGAACTTAATTCAACACAAAATGTTGCTTTGAGTTCTTTTTTGTTTGACGACAAGAATGTTTTTGCGTATTATTAGCTAATAATTAAACATTATCAAACTTTTCGTCGATTAATATTTTTGATAACGATTTCAGTTAAGAGGATAGTTACTAGCGGAGCAGAGAGAGTCGAGATGGAGGATATTATGAAAAAAATAAACCACAGAAGTTTCAAATATTACGGACAAGTGATTACAAATCATAATTTTTCACAAATGATTGATGAAATCATCGAAAAGAATCTGATTAGCATTCCTGAATCTGGAAATCAATATATAGCTTCCGTTCCAGCGATTGAGAATCTACCCGAATTTGATTGGATAAGAAAAAATATTTTCGGCGGATTACCAATTCAATTTGGTTCGGGAGCTGGTCACAACAAAACAATTACAGCTGTAGAATTTCATCAAGGAAGCGAAGTTATTGTTGCAGTTACTGATTCAATTTTAGTAGTGGGGCATCGATATGACATTGAAAATAACCAGTACGACGCCTCTTTAATGGAGACATTCTTACTTGAAAAAGGTAGCGCTATTGAACTGTACAGCACAACACTTCACTATAGTCCAATCGAAACGAATAATTTCGGCTATCAACAAGCAATTGCTTTGATTAAGGGCACCAATACAGAACTACAAGAAAAGATTGATAACCCTTTAGTCAGAGTCAAAAATAAATTTATGTTAGTCCACAAGTCACGTAAAGATAAAATTATAGATGGTTTCCTTGAAGGCCTTATTGATGATCAATTATAAAGAATGAGAATGCACCACTAACTATTGTCCTTTTTTTAGACAACAGGGTTACTTAGGATTTTCAGAGTGTCACCAACAGCGGAACATCCGATAAAAATATCGTTAATAATAATAGAAATGTATAAGAAACAAATATCACGAGAAAGATTTGTAGTAAAGAATGCCATTAAAGGTAAAAAAGAATATATAAGTACCTTATCGTAATTGTCAACACAGATTGAATTTGATTGAGAGATTGGAAAAAAATCAAACAAGTTCTGGATTTGAGTCCTTATCATAAGATTCAAAGACAAAAAGTAAACCAAACAAAGATCCCCCTCTCTCCGCTTGGTTTACTATTCCTAGTAATTTAAGAACCTTAATTCAACACTTTTTCATAAAACACAATACATAGCCCAAACAAAAATGAGCCGCCGAAAAGCAAGAACAACCCAAAGTATAGTGGTGCAAGAATCCATCTAGGTGTCTTATGAAGCCTTCGGTAAAAAAAGCTGGCGATGAGCCCCGTAAGTAGCCATGCAAAATAGAAATGAAATGTCATAACGTCACCTTTTCTTCTGTTAATCGTTCATTTATTCTACCGCAAGACGATGATTTTGTAAGCCTAAAATTCATTCGTGATCCGCCATTTACTTTCAACCTTTTGTAATTCCAATTCATATTCTAGTGGTAAAATGGCTTTAGTTTCTTTATCCAAGTAAATTACGACAACTTTGACTTTGACGCCATTTTTTGATTTGAAGTAGTTAATCGTTTGGATTTCCGAAAAGGTGTAAGACTTATTTATTTCTTTGATATTTTGATCTTTCACATAGTAACCCAGTTCTGTTTTCTTAGCCGTTGGATAGATTTTGAAAAAGGTGCTTAGAAATTCTTTGATGTCTCCTTTAGTTTCTTGATCAATACTCATATCATCTTGAACAAGTTCTTCTTTAATCGCCATCTTTTTTGGTAATGCCGAAAGCACTGGATTACTTAAAATACTAATCTGATTGTTGTGATTGGTTCGTACATTGACTGAAAATGCCGAAGCTACTTCTCGGTTTTCCTTCTTTTTACCAGTGTCCTCTTCAACAGCTTGTTTCAATGCATAACGAACGGAATAATCTGTTTCATTAATCGGTGTCACATTCAAAATTTTGATACTAGTTACAGTTGATTTTGTGGGGATATCTGAGCGAATCATCTCTTGGTTCAATTGTTGTAGGTGTTCGGGCAAATAGTTTTTAAGCTGCTCGTTACGCTTCTCTAACTGTTCCTTATTCGGTTCCCAGCTATAATAAACTTTGACAAAGTCTTCCACGAAACTCGTCATCAAATGGGTGTCTTCGACTTTGGTTTCAATGATTTTCTCTTCGTGGATGGTATGCTGGTCAATGGCGGTGAAATTTTTATACACACCAAAAAGGACACTACCAATCAAAAGTAGCCATAATCCAGTTGTTGTTTTTCTCCGTAATCCAATCTTCTTCGTTTTCATCTCTTTTATCATTTCCTTTCGTTAGTTGACTCTGCCTGCTCCGATCAAGTGAGCTTGCCAATAGGAATCGGTTAAATCTGTATAACCAATGGATAGCGATAGGTAAGACTTTGAGGTTATCTCCATCTTTTCCCCCGCTTCACACCGTGCATGAGAGTTTCCCCTCACACGGCGTTCCATCAACAGTAATTCATTTCTATTTCACTATTCCCAGCTAAAGCACGTAATTTATTCAGCTTTTCTAATGATCTTTCCTTTTTTAATACCAAAGGTAAATAATGAACTATCGTTTCTCTTTTAGTCGCATGAATCAATTTGTGTGTTTCTTTTGTAACAATCACAAGATTCTTATAGTTATCATTCCCACCAAGTGATAACGGCTTAATGTGATGAACTTCCATATTATCTTTTGATAAATTTTCACCACTAACATGACATTTTCCTTGTTGGGCTATGAACAGAGAGATTCGATTATCGTTAAATTCTACAGACTTATTCGGATTGGAATTTTCCAGCAGGTAATAAACGGTATGCATATCCATCTTTAATCTTTGATGAATAAACAGCCTACCTTCAGGCGTATATCGATTCCAGTCCTTCGGAAAGATTCTTGGCATTGTAAATTTTATCCCGGCTATTGGAAATAAAATCATGTTCGCTATGAATCGTTTCTTCCAGTTATATTGTTTATAGAATTTTTGATAGGTACTGGTTAGCGTTCCGTGCTTATTGCGAATATTTTTGGTTCGACAATCAAGACTTTTATTTACTGTGAAAGCAATATCTACAAAATCTAAGTTGACCAGAGTCGCAATTTTATAATAGTTATGCAAACCTAGAACAACAGAGTTGTACTTATTGACATTATCTACAGTTGGATTAGCGGCGATTGTTTTGATATTGTTCTTTAGTTTATCTACCGCATTAATCTTTGCCTTATCACACATTCGGCTTCGATTGGTATATCCGTTTGCTTTTCCTTTTTTCACTTTCAACTTGAATCCTAGAAAGTCAGAATAATTTTTTCTCAGATTAGTTACTTTTGACTTTTCAGGACTTATGTCTAAATCAAGTCGTACTTTTAACCATTGTTTTGTTGCGAGGAAAATTTTCTGGGCAGTATGATAATCTTTGCACATGATTTTGAAATCATCTGCGTAACGGACAATTTTGATTTCTTTCAAGTTTGAATACTTTCTTATTGATTGAGTTTTACTCAGCAGACTACTGTATTTTCTTTTGGTTGGAAATCCGTCCCACTGACTATCTATCCACCAATCTAATTCGTTTAGCACCACATTAGCTAAAAGAGGAGAAAGAATACCACCTTGTGGGGTTCCTTTGGTTGATTTTCCAATGCCTTTTACCTCTGCCTTAAGCATTCTCGACAATATTGAAATAAATGTCTTGTCTCGAATTTTCATTGTCCAGAGTTGCTTAAGCAATTTTCCATGATTTACATTGTCAAAGAAGCCCTTAATATCAATGTCCACTACATAGTGAAATCCTTTAAATGTCCATTGCTGAAATATCGCTATGGCATGGTGCGAACTTCTTTCTGGTCGAAATCCATAAGAATGCTTATGGAATTTTGCTTCCAAAATTGGTTCAAGGATCTGCTTTATGCATTGCTGTACTAATCTATCCTCAATTGTTGGGATTCCTAGCGGTCTGGTTTTACCATTTGGCTTTGGAATCTCGACTCTTCTGATGGAGTGAGGTTGAAAGTTGTTAAATCGATTTTGAACGTATTGAACTAATTGATATGGGTTTTCTTCACCAACATCAATAATCGTTCTTTTATTTGTTCCAGCAGTTTTACTGCCTTTATTGCTTTTGATATTTCGATAAGCCAATAAAATATTTTCTTCTTGTGTGATATAGCTCATTAAATCTCTAAACACATGACTGCCTTCGGCAGATAATTGATAGAGTTCGTCTTGAATTTTCTGAGTATCGTAATACTCATTGAACCTCAGTGCCTTTTTGTTACTAACTTTGACTGTCATTAGTTGGTTCCTTCCGTAATAATGAAGTTTTCCTATCTTAGTCTTACCCGAACCTAATTCATGAACAGTCAAATAGATTGAATTACTGTTGACTAGTGGCTATCCCTCCACAGCTTGTTATCACTGTTTCGTAGGTACTGTGCCACCACTTTCACTGAAATTAATGTAAGTTATAGTCAAAGCTTTTCCTTACAAACACTTCATTTACGAATAAGCGTATCCGTGTTTTCAGCTTACGACGTTCCGATAATTCTATCCGTACATCATACTTTTAGGTAATCCCTCTGTGCCTGTTTGCTTGATATCGCCTGTAACGATATAGGGAGTTTCATAGTGACCAGTTTTACTCCACCCCACAAACCCTACGATTTGTAGTAGCTGCCGTTAGACAACTTCGCGGTGTAGACACGTACATTCAGAATTTCGTCAGTGCTTTTCGCACATTCTTACCATGAGTATTTTATGGAAGCCCGACCTATCGGACACTCGACTACCTCTAGTTCGCATTTCCTTTCGTATTCTCAAAATACGATTAGGGCGTCTTCTCAGTCGACTTCTGCGAGCTCCAGACCATGAAATCCTTAATAATTTATCGCCTGTCGCAGTTTTAGCTAAAGCCTTTCAGGGCGTTACTCCGTCATTCGACTTTTCGAATTATCAGTTCTCGTTACAACTTTTGTTTTTGCGAGGTTGTAACTGCCTAACCTTTTCAGTTAGGAACGTCTCGCACGATCACCCGCGTGGTACATACGATTATTCCCAACATAAATCCCAATGTGTGTCACAAAATCCGCAGTGGCATAGGTGGAATGAAAAAACACCAAGTCACCTGGTTTTGCTTCACTTAGTGGTAAGTGCTTCGTCACGTTGTATTGCGCTTGTGCTGTTCGTGGGAGATTGATGTCTGCTTTGGCAAAACACCATTGAATCAAACCGCTACAATCAAAGGAAGTCTGCGGTGAACTCCCACCAAAGCAATAAGGGAACCCTTGATATTTCAATGCTTCATCCATAATTTTTTGCACAGTTTCATCATCAAATTTAGTTGGTGTGCTGGTTAAATATTGTTCGACTAGTTTCACGTAAAATTGATTTCCATATGCATAACGCCAACCGCCATTGATAGGAATGGCAATCGGATTAGGATAATCAGCTTTCTTCCCACCAGCTTTTTCTTTGGAGAAGCTTTCAGCCAATTCATAAGAATATTTTTTGCCATGATTTGCTACATAATTTATAAAGCCGCCGCCAAAATTATATGCTTGGATGGCAGTGCTTTCGTCACAACCATGCGCCTTAATCCCTTGAATCAGCTCAGAAAAATACTTACAACCTTGCTTAATGGAAGCTTCGGTACTTAGTGAGTTGGGTGGCAAGCCTAAGCTCTCCGAACTTTGCATCACGTCTTCAGCTGTTCCACCACTTTCTACTTGTATAATGGCGAGAATGGTTTTGACATGTTCTGGAATGCCAAATTCCTTACAATACTTCTCCACCATTGCTTGATGCTTCAACACTTCTGGGGAAAGATTTAACCCCACCTCAACAGAAGGAGAGGCACTTTGGTCTTCTTCTCCTGTTAAGATGACGCCGAATAAGAAACAAAACATCAATCCAAATAAGCCGATCACTGGCGCTGAAAGCTTAAATATCGTCTTCATCGGCGCTTCATTCCTTTGCCACGTAATTCTTTGACTTCTTTACTTTTCTCTTGTCGTTTTTCCTCAACCGTTCGTTTTGCATAAAGTTTTCGATTGAAGGTTTCGCCATTTTGAAGTTGGCGCTCTTGTTTTTGGTGGAATGAAGGATTTTCATGATTTTTTGGTATCAGCCTTTTAGGTGGATGATTTAAAGTCTTTCCTTGGTTAGGATTACTTGGTCGTTTAGGTGATGGTGGTGATACCGGTTGTTTCCGTTGTCCTAGTGTCCGTTTTCGAGATTCTCCTCGTTTTGTTACTTTTTTCTTTGGTGTCCCGTATTTCTGTTGACTGGCACTCTTTTGTTCGAGAGCTTTTTTCTTTTGTTGCTTATCATCAGGTTTTCTTGAATCAGGCTGTTTGCTTTTCTCTTTTGGTTTATCTAAACGTTTCTGCTTATTCTTTTCTGTGGACGTTTTGGTTTCCGTTTGTTTTTGACGATTATTTGAAGAATTCGTCTGTTTATTTTCAGAGTTATTCTTACCTTCTCCTCCCGATTTCTTTTTTGTATTACTACGAGAATGTCCCAAGCCTTTTAGCAACAATCCACCAACAGATATTTTTCGAATTGCTCGATTAGCTATCCACCGTGGTCTGCGCATCACACGACTACCCATATTTTGCGAATCCGCACTGGTTAAAGCCATCATGCCCATTAAGTCATTGAGTCTAAAGAAAATTCCCGCAAAAATCACAATCTGCATAAACGCTACAATAAAGAATGGTTGCGATGCCGTTAAGCCATAAACCAACGAAGAAAGTGAAAAAGCTAAGGTCAACACTAAGGTAATTCCCGCTCGCATCATAATGACATTAAACAAGCGCATAATCGTCTTTTTCATCAAATGATTGAAGGTAGGAATCATGGATAAGAGAAAACTTATCGGTAGAAACACCGCAAAAATAATAAACAGGACTTGCGAGAAAATCATGATGCCCGTCAGAATAAAGACAAAAACCGAAATGAAGAGATTGAATAAGATAATGAAAATCGTCACCCCTAATCGAGTTACCGTTTTAGTGATGGTCATATTGTCATTTTCCAAATCATTGATTTCCTTTTTGATGATTTCTGTGCGATCTTTTCCTTTGTTTTGAAAGGGACTCGTACTTTCCAATTCTTCCACTCGTTCTTTCCCTACCGTTTCAAGATTGGAATCACCATACTGTAAAATCATCCACGGCTGCTTCACTTGAATTTCAAACAAGGAATCTCGAATGGCATCCACACTACTTTTTCCACTGCTTCCCGAATCTTGCACCGTCATTTTTGAACCAATTGTTAATGCTGCGTTACTAATATCGGAACTGAATTCATTGATTCGCCGAACGTAACTAGTGGAATAGGCAATGAAGGATGAGGATAATAGAAAAATCGTTAAGAAACTAACTACGGCACTGACGGCTTTGGTGGTTTCTCTTTTGAATAATCCTGTATAAGCCACATAAATTCCTAACACTAGAACCAATAAAAGCAACAAACCCGGATAGAAACCTTGATTCATAAACCCATGTTCATTAATCCCTGCTAGTGTTTGGATATTTCGCCCAATCGCTTCGGTAGTGTCACTGATGAAATCTAGCGAATAAGCTTCACCTACCAAATAACCTGTGGCGTTGGACAAATAGATACTGAACAACCAGAGTAAATTGGTAAGAGCATAAATCCCATACATTACGGATTTTCCAATACCATCTCCCCAATTCCACGGTAACCAATCCCAACTGGAATCCACAAAATAATCCAACTGATAATTATCAACGGGATACTTGGAATAGTTCTTACTAGCATCAATCGTTTCATCAATCAAACCCACCGCATTCACCGAAGTGGATAGGATGGACAAAAGAAAAAAGATACCGACTAGAATCATCAGTAGCTTAAAGACTTTCTTCTTATTCAACCTAATCACCTCCAGCATAAATCGGTGGTCGGGTATCAAAGGCTTCAAACAAGTGTTCAAAGATATAATCGAATTGAATCACCCCTGTATGTCCCCAAATATCTTGGAACAGCGCTTGCCCGTTTTCAAGATTACGCAAACGATTCTGATTCCCTTCATCTTCTTTATCCAAGCTAAAGAACTCTAACGTATTTTTAATTTCATTGATATCTGTCGAACGAAAAGCGAACTTCATCCCGATATTATTCTTCATCTTTTCGTCTAACAGGTCATTGGCGTTTTGTGTTACAAAGTACACCCCGGCATTCATGGCACGTCCTTCACGAACCAACTTCATCGATAAGGTTTTTCCTTGTGCAACTTGAAGGAAACTCCACGCCTCATCCAAGTCAACGATTTTAAAAATGGACGTATCTGAGTGAATAAAATCCAAAGCGAAGGTACTAATAACCATTAACATGGACACACTTAACATTTCCATCGTGGTGTATTCTTCCATTGTCGTATTGGCATCGGGTAGAACTAAATCCGCTACTTGAATGACATTCAGTAGTTTATCCAAACTGATGGTATTCTCGACTTGCCCATCACTAAACAATAGTTGAGCGAAATCATAGTCTACAAACGATTCAATATGATCGGCAATGCTGTTAGAAATTGTCGTATCTTCCTGACGTAATTCGTCAATAACCCGAAGTAAGCCTCGTTGTTCTGATTGCGCCACGGTTCGAATCGCTTTTCGTAAAGTTGGGAATCGTTCCCCATCACGAGAAGAAATCCCTGTTAGAAAGGTTAAGGTATCAATCGCTAAACTTTCCGAATCTTTGACATTTTTCAAAATGACAAAGGGATCAAGCAACCCTCGATTCTTTTCCTCACTGGTGAGATTAATGATATTGACTTCCTCTTCAATATGAAACAAATCCTCTTGCCAATCGCCTCGCTCCGATTTTGGATCAAGGATGACTGCTTTTCCGCCAAAGAGAACGGCATAATAAACCAACAAATTATTGGAAAAGGACTTTCCACCACCTAAACTTCCTAAGAAAGCTGCTGCTAGTGCATTAGTCGTCGTGCCTTTGATTCCTTGCGCCGCTAAGTCAGGTTTGATAAAGACATTTCTCCCTGTATCCACATTAAAGCCCACGTAAATTCCTTCTCGTTCTCCAAGATTTTGGGTGGCGCCAAACCCTAGTGAAGAAATAAAATCACTGGTCACATACTGTACATAGTCGTTCATAAATCGTTTGGCAGATGGGATAAATTCACTGTGCAACCCCAACATATCGCCAAAAGGACGGACCAACTTCACGTTGAAATCATCGTAGAAATCACGAACTTCATTGCACCGCTTTTTCAATTCATCCAAACTTGGTGCTGTCACTCGAATAACGTAGCTTAATTTATACATGGATTCTTTGGTTTGATCTAACGTAGACTCTAATTCATTGACGGAATCCAAAGCTTCCACCACATTGTTTGCCGTTTCATTCTCACTTTCCCATGCGTGATTGTCTAAATCTTTCAGTTCCTTTTTCTTATTGCGAACCGTTGTCAAAGCTTTCCGATTCGGGACGACTTCAATATTCATGGAAGTATCAATCGGGAAAGAAAATTGTTGTTGCTGGTAATAAAAGAGTTCACTTTGAGGGAATTCCAACTCCCCCACAATCGAGTTAATGGTAAAGTAAGCGACAAAGAGTTCCTTGTCTTCATTGGTGATTTTCAAGTAACGTTGCTTTTGTTCAATCAAACAACGAGTGGGCTTAATCAAATCGTAGCGTTTGACTCGCTTATTACCCTCAACTTCCTCGCTAGGTAAATGAAATGAATAATCCTCATAGGCCATGCCATCATTACCATGTAAATGTTCTAGCAGATAGCCAAAATCATCTTTGGTTAATGGACGGAAGTTGAAACGGCGTAATAATTTGTTCTCCAACAACTGTTCCAATTTTTGAAATCGAGACACTTCACTGGTTGGTAACTGAACAAAATCCCCCATGAGTTTCGTATTGACCCCATGCACAAAATCTTGAATGCCTAACACAAACTCATTCCAAATATTTTTCAAGTTGACTTCGTGGTCTGTTAGCAATAATTTAAAGCCAATAAAAAATCGGTAATCGACCTGATGTTCCCCAATTAATTCGACTAATGCTTCTGTTTGTCCGTCAATATGTTGCAAAGCTGCTTCTTTTAGTTTTCCTTTGACGGTTGCTTTGGAGCGTTCTTGGACTTCTTTGATACTAGATTCAGTGCTTAGTTGTAGGGCATGAATTTTCCCTTCACGATATTGCGCCACTAGTTGACGAAAGTTGTCATGGACTTTCAGTTTTTCATCGGGACTCAGAAAGGAATAGTTGTAGGGGATTAATTCGTAGTACGCCCAACATTCCCCTTCTTCGTTAAAGACTAAGTTGTTTTCAATATATTTAATCGGATATTTCACACAATTTCACTCCTTACATACGTGACGCTTGGTTGCAGAACAATTCGTTGCTCACTGACTTTCTTTTCGGCATAAGTGACTTTTGGTTCTGTGTAGTAGCGATAAATCGAACGGACAAATCCAACTGGTTTCTTTCCATCAAATGACTTTTGCGACATGAACCACGCAATAAATCCCGGTATGCCTAGATACTTTAATAAGGCACCATTGATGAAAGAAAGTGGCGGGACATTGGTTAGGAAAATGACGAGAAACAAGGTCAACACAAACCACGTCATTTGTGTAAAGGTAATCGGAAAGGGTAATTGCAAATCATTGATGGCATAAATCACTTTTTCCACATTCCAAATACTGGTATAGCTTCTGATTTTTTTCATAGGTCCTCCTATTCGAGTGTGATGAGTACATCTTTGCGATTGTCTGCAAGTTGGCAAGAATAGCCAACATACGTGTCGTAACGAGCGGTATTGGAAGCAAAAGCTGGGTATGACTTTGAATGAAACCATACACCATAACGTTGTGGGTCAAATAATTGTTCTGGTGTAATTTGCCCAACATTTTCTTTGGCATCTTCCGTGATTTTCGCAAACAGTGTGTGCTTCAATAAGTTTTTCTGATTTTGAAAGGACAGTAAGTTGTCGATTTCTGTTTCCAGACGTTCTGGATTTTTGATGATGTAGTTGTACATGTTTTCCTCCTAAAAATGAAAAAAGGCAGACCATGATTGATCTGCCTGATTTCCTTATCCAATATATTCAAATATCCCATGAGAAGTTACAAGGAAGTTCCCCTCAATTTCCATATCCCGACCAAGTGCTTGGTAGTCGATATAGTTTTGTAAATTACTTGGTATTTCTCCAAGTTGTCCAGTTTCTTCTACGAAATAATGAGCGACATCTTCCATCGAATCGCAATCCGAGTAACAGATGATATCCTCTTGATGTTCAAGTAAATCTTCAAGAGAACTAAACCACATACCTTGAATTTCTTTGAGTTCATCATAGATAGGCGAACCCTCTAGCTCCATGACCATTTCACATAAGCGGTTAAGTTCACTAATGGACGTGTATTCGTTAACCTCAAAAGGTAACTCTGCATCATGAATGGCATATTCTTCATAGGATTCATTCAGCCCAATTCGTTCTGCCATTTCATCTTCATCAATAGGTGGCGTGAACCAAGCGCCCACGAGTTCGCCTTCGTTGTGTTTTTTGAGATTTGCGATATAGACACGCATTTCTGCCATTTTTTCACCTCCAAATAAAAAAGGATAGTAATTTTAACTATCCCTCACAGTAATTTCCCTAGTTCATCTAATATATCATTTATTTTATCTTGATCTTGCAAAGAAACATTAGAGTACAGAATTTCACGAATGCAATCTAAAATATTTTGTTCATTATCCCTAGCAGGCAGGTAATCAGAAGTAATTTCTGGTAAGTTATTCGAAAGTTTTTCTCTATACAAATAGAATTTATCTGAGAAGGCTTTTTTCCCACCTTCTAAGATATTTAAAACATGATTTACAATTCTTGGGTTAGATACGTAGCCACTCGTTTCACACCAACCATTTTTATTATTTGATTCCATAACAATAACCTGTTCAGTTCCACTATTCATTACAATTGTAGAATTGTGCGTGGCTAGAATAATTTGTCGTTTTGCCTTCAGTTTTCTGAGGTCCGTTACTAAGTTTTTGTAAATATATGGATTATCTAGATTGTCTTCAGGTTGATCTACAATGAACGGCGAATAATCATTAGTATATTCACTATAAGATAAAAGAAAGGATAAAACTGCTACTACTTTCTGTCCCAAAGAAAGAGTCGATATATCTCTATAATCAACGGCTCTAGTCTCAATAGATTCTTTATTATTGATATTGAACTCTAAAGAGAAATTCTCACTATTCCTGAAGTAATTAGTTAAAAAATCTTTCGCATATTTTTCACAAGCTTTAGTAATAAGAGCATTTCTCAAAATATGATAAAATTCCAAAATTTCTTCTCCATTTTTAAGGAACTTCAACTCTAAATCAGTCGTTTCTTTGCTTGCTTCAACAAAAAGCTTTCTGATAGGAACAATGTTGATTATTTTTTCAAACTCTTCATTATGAAAGAGACGAAGTAGTTCAATAGAACCGCCTACTTTTTTTGATATAGAAGCCAAGTAATCAACTATATCACTATAAAGAACTGCATACTTTTTAAAATAGTTGCTTCTTGCATATCTTGTAATGCCTAATGCAGCCGTCCAATTAAAATAGTTATCGTCAATATTTTTTTGTGAAAAGGTTACACGCAATTTGCCTAACTCAGTCTTATTAAAAGGGTAAATCAAATTATTGACCTGTTCTTTTCTTCTAGTTAATATATCTTCCTTTTGAGAGTATTTTTTAAACAGCCCCTCAAATCCGTTCCCATATTTATAATAATTTTGTCGGTTTCTTATATCCTTATTTTCGAACAACATTTTATTAAAAAATTCAGTTAGCTCATACTCACTGCCAGCGATGCGGACCAAATCATTAATAGTAAATTTACGAGTGAGAATATTCTTCAAAATTTCCGTTTGGTTACGTGGTATTCTGATAGTTTTCCCGTCATAAGTGAATACTTGAATTCTATCGCTAATCGCTGTTTTTCTTGTTTTTTCTTCATCCTCTTCTGTGTTTTGAAGATAATTTTGCGTTTGGTTAAAGTAATTTTCCACAAAAATTTTATTATTTTCTTCATTTGTCGAATGAAGAAAAACATAATAATCTGTATAATCATAATGGTAAACCATACAACTTGTTCCTTGAGCTAAAATTTTTTCTAAATCAAGTTTAGTTTCTGCATATTGAGAAGCTAGAAAACCTAATACATTCAAAAGAGTACTTTTACCAGTACCTCTGCCACCTATAATTGAATTCATTTGACTCGAAAAATTGACAATTAAATAGTCCTGTTCTTTACCTCGGAGGAACTCGTTTCCATCAACATACAGAGCCTTAATAAATTGTTTTGGTTCTTCAACCAATTCATAACAAATAGATAAAGCAAAATCTTTTAAAGCTGATTGGAGTGTTGTAAAATTGAGCTTATCTCCTTTTATATAGAAGAATTTAGTTCTTATATCGTTAATACAATGCGCATCGTTATCAATAACGAAATCAAACTTTCTTTTCGTATAGGTAGTCAAGTTCTTTTTAATTGAGTCGATTTGCCTAACATCGGTGATTCCAATTATATTAAATAGATTCGAGTTGAATAATTCTTTCTTATAGGTGCCAGATAGGTAATTTTTATCGAAAATATTTGAAGAATTAATGTGAGCAATGTAACTAATAGCCCCGATTTCTTTCATTTTCTTGAAAACATCGAATGAAGTTCTCATCGTACCATCCTTTGAGGACAAAACATTATCTTCTATCCAGAATGACAATTTTCTAATTTGTTGCTTGTTCCGTTTATCCAGGATTGCAACGATATGATTTTTATCCGAACAAGATATTTCTATCCCTAACTCAATTCTTGTTTTTACTTCATAATCAGCTCGTTGTCTCAAAAGGATGTTAATCGCCTTATCTAATTTTTTGAATCCCTCTATGCTATTGTGGTCGGTGACAATGCAAAATTCAATTTTCTCTTTCAATAAACTATGCCCTAAAATTAAGTATGCTAACAATTCCTTTACGTCAGTATACTCTTTTGTAAGTAGTTGATTAAAATCAGCTATACTATGATCTTTAAAAATTGAAACTTTCAGATGACTTAAAATCTTCAACATTTCGTCATCAGAAAGTTCAGTCCAACACTCCACCTTATTTATCCCTAACTCTTTTTGAGTATGCTCATCAATCAAGATGTAATCATGTGAAGCAGGTGTGTGAATATGAAATAGGGTCTTTTTGAATTTTCCACCATTTTTTTCTTGTAACATACTCTTATAAAGTAAAGGAATAATTTTTTCTGATGATGTTTTTTTTCTTTTGGATTTAGCCATGATTTCCCTCCGATAGCGTTTTATCTGAGTATATCATAACTAAATTTTCTTTTTATTACGCACCAATAATCCGATTAAACAGTTGCAACAACACATCTTTCACACCCGCTGTATTAAAAACCAATCCAACGGCGATCGCCGCAATAATCAAAAAGCCAATCAACTTGGAAAACTCCCGTTTGAAACCAAGAAAAACACCAATAATCGCAATCGCTAATAAGACAAGCGACTGAGCATTGGTGGTAAACCAGTTAAACAAATTCTGCCCAAAATTCATTTCTATCCATCCTCTCTTGTATTAGGTATAACAATTAAATTCTCAATCCCTGCGACTTGTTGCTCAATAATCTTTTTGTGCCGTTTGCTTAATTCTGCTCGTTTGATAATATCTTTAACAATGGTCGTGTCGTTGATTTTGTCTAAGATTTGCGCCATCTTTAAAGTTGGTGCCACTTGCCGACCAATCCAACGAATCGTTCGTTCTAAAGTATAAGGTTCTGGTTCGGTGGTTAAGCGTAGCTCTTGTCGATTTTTGCCAATAAACCACGCCCAACGTTCATTGGTTTGCCACTGACTTCGTCGCTTGGTTTCGTCTTTTTCCGCAAAGCGCAGATAACGATTGATAATCGAAAATGCCGTTCGTTCCACATTGCGATAACGAATCAAATCTCGTACCGCGAATAAGGCGCGCTCATTTTTCAAGCGAATCTCGAAACGATTCTTAATTTCTGCCTCTTCCAGTGGAATGCCTAACTTCATCAGTTGTTCGTAATCCTTCTGATACAGGCAAAAGTACACTTCGCTTTTGACACTTCCAATATAAAGGGTTTCACCCATGCCTTCCTTTTCCTGTTTTCGAACCAACTCACCAGAGCCATAACTTTTGAAGCTACGAAACAATGAAATACATTCTTCGTTTTGACATTTTTTCGTGAGTTCTCGAATATCCAAAATACCTGTTCGGTCATTAATGGCTAAATCCAAGCGCTTCATCACACCACCGACTGCCAAACAATCAATGAAAAAATCGTACCAGCTTCGAGATTGTGCCAGTAAGAAACTTTCAAATTGACGACAGCCACGACCTTTCAGTTCGAGTAAAACACCCTTCTCTTCATCATTGGAAAACATCACGATGATATCTCCCATGACAAATTGTTCTTGGTAGCCATAAAAAGCATACTCTTCATTTAACATATAGCTAAACTTCAAGCGCAAGATTTCTTCGATGATTTTCTTAACATTAGTTGTTGGAAAACGAATCCGTACATAGTCAATCAATAACGTTAATGGTAAATCAGGATTGAATCGTTCTAGTGTGTCGTGTAAATAAATCGCTAAGGCTTGCGAGGGAATTTTGCGACCTGTTTCTATGCTATTGAGGTATTGTCGTGAAATCCCACAAGCTGTAGCTAATTGATTTTGCGAAATGCCATAGTCTACTCGTGTTTCTTTTAGTCTTTGGTAGTTAAAGACTGCACTCAAAAGTTATCCCTCCCATATCGTGTCAACTTTTCTCAGAAAGTGGACAGGTTGTTTTTATCGCTTGTTTCCTTACTCCCATCTAGTATCGAGGCGGTTTAGTGGGTAGTTTTTACTGTTTTTGTGCCCCCCTGTTAGATAACGGGGGCACAAAAGATTGGAAAGCAAAAACCACTTTCCAATCGGCTTTCCCTCCACTGACGGCATTAGCTCCGCAGCCGCCAGCGGAGGGAGCCGTTAAGTGTTAAGACACTTCGATGCCATCAGAGAGTAACTCTTCTTTTAACTCATTGAGATGAATGCGGTCAGAATAGTCGTTGGCTTGTTCTGACAATTGTTCGAGGTCTTGAATGAGTCGTGAAAAAGAAGATGTTTCTGTCGTATCTTCTGACGACGTAGGAATCCCATTCTTTTTTACTTCCCAATTTAACGCCATCAAATTCTCTTTTAATTCCCCATCCTTCGATTGTCGAATGATCGAGGAAATCGTGTAAATGACTTCATCAAACGCCATAAAATAGCCCTTCTTTCAGTTTAAACGTCTAGCAATGTCATAAATAACCGGAACAGTTACAGAATTGCCAGCTTGTTTATATAGTTGATGCTCTGAATTGACTTTGGCTGCTCGTTCATAGGCCCAGTCAGGAAACCCTTGGAGACGCCAACACTCTTTTGCGGTGAGTCTTCTGATTTGAGGGTTCTCTGTAACAACGGCTTGTTCTTCACTGATTAATAATATATTGGTTAGTTGTTTTCCCACGCGGCCTCGTCTAGTTTCAGAAGTTGGATGGGAAAGATTGATAGAGTCTCCCGGTTGTGCTTCTTGATAACCTTTTCTAGTGGCTTCCTTCACTAAAATATTTAGTCCATCTGATTTGGTGGTTAGTGTTGGGGCATTCCCCTCTTTTCGAAATACACGATTACTTTGTGCATACTTCCCTTCAAGACTACCAGCTACGATTAAGCCATTCTCACTACGTTTGCTCGGAATCGCAATTTTTACTTCTGAGCCTGTCATTAGCGTTGGCGATAACGCTTCTGGATGATAGACTTTTCCACTCATCCCATTTCCAGATGGATTGATATTTCCTAACGTTTGAATTCCTAACGCTGTTTTTTCTGAATCAAGAAGGTTGCTGTCTTCTCTTTGGAAAGGAAATACTTGGGTGAAACTTGTTCCTCGAGCATGTCCAATAATGAAAACCCGCTCTCGATTTTGGGGAAGGTAGTCTTTAGAGTTAAGCACTTGCCATTCCACGACATACCCCAATCCATCCAAGGTTCGCAAGATTGTCTCGAACGTATCCCCTCGGTTGTGATGGAGGAGTCCTCGGACGTTTTCAAGGAATAGAAGCCGAGGTCGGAGTATAGATGCCAAGCGTGCAATCTCAAAGAATAAAGTTCCTCGAGTATCGCCAAAACCTCACCTTTTTCCCGCAACGCTGAAAGCCTGGCATGGAAATCCGCTAACGAGTATATCGGGCTGTCGCATTCGTTGAAGAGTGTCAGTTGTAACGGTGGTGATGTCATGCCATTCCACCTCCCCTCTAATATCATGGATAGCTTTGTAGCTTTTTCTGGCAAAGGCGTCAATCTCACAAAAGCCAAGACACTCGTGACCTGCCTGTTCCAAACCTAAGCGAAAACCACCGATACCCGCAAATAAATCTAAAAAAGTCATTGGTCCTCTTCCTTTTCATTTGTTTCAATGAATTGTTCTTCTTTTCTCGCTTGATACAACGCATGAATCACGGCTAAAAAATCATGTCCTTTCGGTACAAGTGGCGTATAAAACTCACTAATCACACTTGTACCCACATCTACATAGCCACGACCTTTAATTCGTTTTAAGAAAAAATCTTTATTGGTTTCACCGAACATCATCGTGTACCCAAGCTCACTCATACGACCTAGCGCTACTCGAAAATTGAACTGGTCGCGAATCCCATCCCCAAGATATTTCGCATCCGGTCGCTGACAAGCTAAGACTAGAAAAAATCCAGACTGACGACCTAACATGACGATTTGTTTCAGCTTGCTTAATACCGCAACGGTTTCCTTTGTATTCAAGAGCTCCATAAACGCAACGTATTCGTCAAAAATCAGGAACTCCGGGTGCAGTCCAACATAAGCATAATTTTCCCCCGTGCGATAGTTTGATAGTTGCTTGATGGTCTCATTTCGTGCCATCATGCGTTCATAGAAAGAATCAATGCACGTGATGATTTCTTCCTTTTTGGAATACACATCTGGTAAGACAGTGGCAAGGTCGGCTAAGTCGGCGTTCTTTGGGTCAAGAATATGCAAGGTGGCTTCCGTTTTTAAAAGGTGCTCGATCAACGTCAAAATGAAGTACGACTTTCCACTACCTGTTCCGCCAGCGATTAACATATGAGGTAATTGATCGTATTCCCACCAAATAGTTTTCATTAGTTGTAAGGCACCAGGCTTAGACTCGCATTCTTCAATAGATAAACGATTGGCAATCATATCGTAGAATAAGACGTATTCCACGAAACCTTCTTTCAGTTCCTTCTCTACCAGTTCGCAATACAAACCACTCTCTAATTTTTTCTCTAGCTTTAACAATTGCTCTTGGTATTGCCCCATACGGATTTCCACTAGGATATGAATCAGCCCATTTTCCACACGATAATAGATTTTTGGGAAAGACAGAATTCGTTCTTTTGACTTGGAAGGGGAAAGGTCTTTAAAGAAACCTTCTACCGAAACTGACTCGGATTCATACCAGCGATTCTCTAAAATCATTTGCGCCATTTTTTGCCGATGAAGAAGTTGCTTATAGAAATCAACCTGTTTGAATCGCAACCAGTAAAAAAGGAACAGTGCGATGACTAGCCAAACGAATAGAACGATATAAAAGGATGGTGCGATTAGAAGGCTCCTATCATTCAAGACAATGGCATTAAAGTTTTGATCAAAAATTGATTTCCCATAGACACCAATAAAGAAGATTAGGAATAAGCCAATTGTGATGCTTGAATAAGTGGTCACTACTAAGTGTTTATCTCCCGCACGAATTCGGTGGCCTTTGTTTTTAAACATACGTTTCCTCCAATTAAAAAAGGACTCAAAATCGTGGTTTCTGATTTTGAGTCCATCTACTTATTTAGTTTTTAGTTTTGACGTTTTATTTTGGTTGATTATTTTGCTTCGGTGTTGGTTGTTGATTTCCTGTTTTCTTCAACACCAAATCGTCCGCTTTCACATACCAATCAACATCTGCTCCTTGGAACGTCGCATTGGCAACTGTATCCGCCACTGGATTAATGATTTCTACGACAGCATTATAATCAAATTCTCGTAGTGGCACATTAGCGGGAATACTGACTTGAATCATTCGACCTTGCCCCAATGATTTCAAATCATAGGTGCGTTCTTTGACGATATCACTGACTGTGCCATCCTCATTGGTTTGACGAACCTCACGACGTAAAGCGGAAAATTTTAAAACCCCAAACGTTTTTTCTTTATCAATCACAATACCTTCTGCTAATCTCATTTCTTGTTTCCTCCTCGTTTATGCTTTCACCATATCATCGGCGTTTAAAATGTAGTTGGTAAACCCACGCTCGGCAATTTTGTAGCCTTCTGCCGTGATGCGTGGATTAACTAACTTCACGGGCGTTTCTGAATCGAAATGTTTCTCACCAGCACTTTCTGGCAAGACCACCACAATATCATCGGCTCGTTGCTTGTCAGAATAGAGATTATAGCTCCGACTGACCACCGCTAAACGACCATTGATGCGGCGTTGGGTCACTTTTCCTTCGCCAGCATATTCTAAATTGCCAAAAGTTTCTTTCATGTTTGGGACGACATATTTTAGTTCCATTTCATTTCCTCTTTTCTTTTTTTAGTTGATTGGGGTTCCACTCTTCATGTTGGCGCTCGTATCTGTTGATTTTGATTCATTGGCTTCACTTACTTAGTGGGTTTCTTCATCAGATAAACCATACCTGCTAGTAAAATCAGAACCGTTCCTACCACTAAGAATAACGAGTTTACTTGTTCCCCTGTTTGCGGCAACGACTTCTCTTGTGGTACATCTGGCGTTTCGGGAGTTTTCGGTTGTTCAACTTCTTTGGGGTAGAGTGTTTGATCTTTTTCTTGTAAGTCCTCATTGTGTTTGGCATTGATTTCACCTTCTTGGTCATAGTTGATTTCTTTAAACGTGAATTTGGTACCTTTTGGATATTTACCAGTGTCTACCTTTTCCGTCACGATGGTTTTGGTGAAGAGGTCATCTTTCACCACATAATCGATAAGCCCAGACTTCCAAATTTCTTCACTCTTACCATCAGGAAACAGTGCCACTAAAATTGTTTCAAAAGCTTCTTTTGTGCCATCCAGTTCACTGTGAGTGATTTCCACGTCATCGTACATATCAACGACATCCCCATAGGTAAAAGTATTGCCCCCATCTTTCAAATGCGCTTTTGTATTGATGGCTACTGATTTTTTTAAATTGACTTTTAGCATTTGCCCTTGATTGTCTAAACGATTATCCAACGCAACAGGGTCTTCGCCATCTTTATAGGCTTTTTCAGAAGCGTAAAGGAAATTGAATAGCACATAATTTTTTCCTTTTAATTTTGACGGCTCCAATTCCTGCTTGATTTCCCATTTGCCTTCTTTGGTTTCATTTTCTAGTGTATGGCATTGTTCAGAAATTACGACAGGTTCTGCTTTTTTATCTTTCTCTAACGCTTTTTTTGTGGCATCCACATCTATCACTTGGGAAACTAAGAACCAATCTTTTTTTGTTTGAGTCAACTTGTAGCTGACGGTATCAATGGCTTTGGTTTTCTCTAAAGATTCGAGAACTTTTTCCCCATCTTCCCATGTGGCAAGGGAAGTGAGTTGATTCTTTTCTTCTGGTAAGTCATACAACATTAAACGATTCAAACTGACAGTAAAGGCTTTGTCTGTTAGTTTCTCATAAGGGACTTTGACGGTCTTAATCGTTTCTTTTTGGTCCACTTCCGTGATGGTGAAGATATACTGACTCTTACGGTAATCCGATTTGTTTTCTTCAAAACGACTATGAATTTCTAGTGGTTGAATCTTTTGAAAGCCAACTGGCGCTTCAATTTCTTCAAAGAGATAGTCCCCAATCGGAATTTGTTCAAACTTCCCATAGCCATCAAAGCCAAGTCCTTCATGGCAATGAGTGGTTGCCGTATCTTCTGCGCCAGTGATTTCCTTCGTGCCTTCTAATGGCGTTAGCTTAAACTCAAGGTCATTGAAACCACTACTTGCGGAACCATTACTTGACTGAGCGAATTTGAAAAAATCAAAACCAAAGCGAATGACTTGTTCTTTACCTGTGACAGCTTCGGTTACAATCGCATTTGACGGGACATCATCCTTTTTCTTAATTTCAAAGGTGTATTTCGTCTGGTCCTCTGTATAACCAACTGGTGCTTTGGTTTCTAGCCAGAAGTATTTTCCCACGGCAAGATGTCCCACACTCACTTGACGATTCTTATCAATCACTAAGGTCACGGCATCTTTTGAAACAGGTGTTTTAGATTTTGTTCCTTTTAATACAGTTGGCTTGAAGTTATCCGTCCATTTCACTGGTGAACCTAATTTATGAGTTCCGATATCTTCACCGTAATAGAGGGTATATTCTGCGCCTTCAAACGTTGCCGATCCTTGTGTTTCTTCTTCAGTCTCTTTATCGACTTTAGTTAGAATCGCTTCACCTGTTACTTCTTGATTGGTGCCTTTTACGGATTGGATAACCAATGGCACAGTTTGGTTTTCATAAGTTAATTCCACTTTGATTGGTTCAAAAGTATTCACAAACCCATTGCTGGCTTTACTTTCAACCACGTAATAAGTTCCTAACTCCAAGGCATCCCCTTGTGATTTTGGTGTTTCGGCATGACCTTTTTCGTTGGTCACAATCGTTTGAACGATGGCACCATCTGGTTTATCTTTATGAATCTCGAATTGATTGCCCGCTAAGGAATAGTGTTCATTCCAGAGATTCGTTCCCGTCTCTTTGCCGACTTTATCGACAATGATTTGTCCTTTGGCTCGCAGATTGCGAGAAGTCACTTCAATCGTTTCACCCGCTTTAATCGTTGCTTTCATTGGTGTTTGATCAATGACATAGGGTGCAGGTACTGATTTTTCAGTAATGATGACTTCTGTCCCATGAGGAATGTTTTTTAAAGTCGCCGAACCATCACTGCCTGTTGTCACTTCTTTGTTTGGTAACTTCCCTTGAAAGTCTAATTGGAAGACAGTGTTTGGCACTAACGCTCCGGATTCCTTATCTCGTTTCACGATTTTCAAGTCACCATTCTTTTGGACTTTGATTTTCACGGTGTATTGATTCGTTTGGTCAATCGCGCCAGCCATTACCGTTTGTTCGCCAGCTTTCTTGTAGGCAACTGGTGTACCGGCGTGAATGGATTTCTCAAAAACTAACTCTCCACTTTCATTGGAATCAGCTTTTGGTGTGATAATCAGATTATTTCCATTTAGCTGATAGTTCACATTGGCAGTATTTTTCAACACATGGTCAAAGCTCGCTAACTGGCTATTGTTTTGATCGGTTAACGTAATGGATTTGCCTAAAGTTACTTCCGCAGTTGCTTGGTCAAAGCTTGGTTTCTTTTGGTAATCCGCAATGGCTTGATTGATTTTTGTTTTGATACCACTTAAATCAATCACACGTCCAGAACTTAAATCTGTGATTTCCGCAGTGGTATAATGGTTCACTTCTTCCCAAACCATCGCTTGTGCAGCCATTTGATAATCCGTGTTGTTTCCCGTTTGATTCCATAAAGCAGAAACTAATTTTGCCTTTTGCGACATATTCGGTAGTGGATTCTTCACGTATCCACCACTCGATGGTCCATTAATCGGAACACCAGGTTCAATACAAAAGACAGGTGTTCGATTTCCTCCACTGACAGCCGTCAACGGTGAAGAAATTGTTTCAAAGTTTTCACCATTCGCTTTCTTTCCTTTGAAGCGATACCCAGTTCCAACGCCATATTCAATCGATACTTGTTCGGGATGATTGATATCCGCGTGAACAACGATTGAAGAAACAAAAGAAGCGAGTAGTTGAATGATCGTAAACACGACCACAGCTACTCGCCAATTTTTTAATTTTGATGTATTCATTTTTTTCTCCTCTCGATTTTTTATCCTTGATATTAAAATGTCGTTAAGGCGGAAAACGAATTTTTACTAGAATATTTCTCTACTCCCTTCAAAACACAAAAAAAAGGACCAGATTGTTTTTCTGATCCTTTAATAGAGTACCTATTCAATTTTGATTTTTAAGATTCTTAGATAACTTATCGAGTTTGACCTCTCGATAATCAAAGCCTATTTCTTTTAATAGCTGCTCCCATGTTTTGTTCATTCTTCTCATGAGAACTTGAGGTGCTGGAACATTGTTTCGATTAAAAGATTTTTCAAAAGCGGTTCTTGATAAGCTGCTCTCTAATTTTAAACGAATAATCTCATCTCTCAATGCTGACAACAATTCAAAATCGCTACGGGCATTTTCTTTTTCTCTCTTTGCTTTAAAGAAAATATCAAGATTCAAAAATCGTTTTTTTAAAGTAGAGATGGAGGGTAAGTCACTATTTACTTTCAGTTTCTCATATTGACGATAGGACTTAATATCATTTTCTACTATGAAATCTTCAACCAAGTTAAAAAGTTCTTGGTCAGGTAATCTATCCCATCTGTATCTGTCATAAGGCTTCTTTCCTAACTCCAATTGCAACTTGTCCCAAGAACCAAAAGTATCGTTAATGAACCAAAGACTAGGCGCTTCCTTTGGGTGATCGCCAAGCTCTTTTTGATATTGTCGAACTGTCTTAATTTCATATTTAGTCAAGAAATTCTCGATTGTGTTCAACAAAAATAAATTACTTTTTTCTTTCCATATAATTCGATTGTCTTTAACTGCCATAGCAAACTCTCCATAAAAGTATTTATAGAAATTGCGACTTTGTACCTTTTGACTATAGTCATTACCTGTTTTGGTATTTTTCTCGGTTTGGTTAAACCAGATTTCAAACTTAACCAATTCGAGCATCGTTTTGGTATTTTAGGTATGACTTTCGTAGTCAGCTGACTACCTAAAAATCACCCATTTTTGACTGCATAGGTAGTCAAAGTGGGACAATTTGAGGCAATCTAGGGTAAAAGCACCTAAAAAACGATTTTTTAGTCAAAAGGGTAAAAGAAAAATCCCTTGATATACAAGGGATTTCGCAAGTTTTGCTTCGACAGACAATCTCTGAATGGACTATCTTCTAATTTCTTTGATACGAGCTGCTTTTCCGTGTAATGCACGTAGGTAGTAAAGTTTTGCACGACGCACTTTACCGTAACGAACAACTTCGATTTTCGCAACACGTGGTGTGTGTAGTGGGTACGTACGTTCCACACCAACACCGTTAGAGATTTTACGTACAGTGTAAGTTTCGCTGATGCCAGCTCCACGACGTTTGATTACAACGCCTTCGAATAACTGGATACGTTCGCGAGTTCCTTCGACAACTTTCGCGTGAACACGAACAGTGTCCCCAGGACGGAATGCTGGGATATCAGTACGTAATTGTTCTTGAGTTAGTTCTTGAATCAATGGATTCATATTTATCATTCTCCTTATTCCAAACATTCTTAGGACAGAAGCCCCAGCGGAACATCGTATAATAGATGAGTTTTACACTCACCTGAATATTCTAACAGAGGAAGTTCTATCTGTAAAGACAAAATTCTTGTCAGAGGAACTTTAATTTTGAGCAGTATACATGGCTAAATGATTCGATGGCATAGAAACAAGGAACTTCCCGCGCTTCTCATTCTTAGTGCTATAGGTCAAAAAAGGAAGCCTCTTATTTCTAAAAGGCTTCCCCAGAAATTATTCTTCTTGTTTAATTTCTGCTAAAAATGTTTCCATTTCTGGTGTCAGAGTTACTTTTTCCAGCATATCTGGTCGGCGCAAATACGTCCGTCGTAAAGACTCCTTCAATTGCCATTCCTCGATCAAACGATGGTTGCCATTCATCAGAACCTCTGGCACGCCCATCCCCTCAAATTCCGCGGGACGTGTGTATTGCGGATGCTCCAATAGTCCAGTCGAATGCGAATCTGTTTTTGCAGATGTTTGATTTCCTAAGACATCTGGCAAGAGGCGTACCGTGGCATCGATCATGACCATTGCCCCAAGTTCACCGCCAGTCAGAACATAATCTCCTAGTGAGACTTCATCTGTCACCAGTGACCGAATCCGTTCATCATAGCCTTCATAGTGTCCACAAATAAACACGAGCTGCTCTTCCTGAGAAAATTCCTCTGCCATTTTTTGATTGAAGGGTTTTCCCGCTGGATCAAGTAAAATCACGCGTTTCTTTTGATTTCCTGACTCTTCCTCGATCGCTTTTAGATTCTCGTAAATCGGTTGGACTTTCAAAAGCATTCCTGCTCCGCCACCATAAGGATAATCATCCACTTGTTTGTGTTTATTATCTGAGTATTGGCGAAAATCATGAACATTGATCTCTAATAACTCTTTTTCAACAGCTTTCCCAATGATTGATTCACCTAAAGGTTCTTCGATCATTTTTGGAAAAAGTGTTAAGACATCAATTCGCATCGTCCAACAACCCTTCTGGGATCTCGACGTGCACGACACCTTCAGTGAGATCAATGTCTTTTACCACGGATTCAATGTAGGGAATCAACGCATCTTTTTGGCCTTTGCGTTTGACTACCCAGACGTCGTTTGCGCCAGGAGATAAAATCTCAGTGATTTTACCAATTTCATTCTCTTCATCATCTACGACCGTCAATCCGATGATCTCATGATAATAATATTCGTGTTCGTTGAGTGCCCCTAGCTGTTTCTCAGAGATTTTTAAAATACCGTCACGAAAAGCTTCGACATCATTGATATTTGGGTACCCTTCAAAGCTCAATAAATCAAAATTCTTGTGTCTGCGATAGCTGGCGATCGTCAGGGTCAAAACATCTTGGCCGTCACGGAACAAGTAAAGCGTTTCTCCGACTTGATACCGTTCTTCCGTAAAGTCTGTCGTAGAAATGATCCGGACTTCTCCGCGGATGCCATGTGTATTGACGATTTTTCCAACTTTATAATAATTAGTCACGTAGTTTCCTCTTTCTGTTTTATCTATTTTGCCATTGATACAGCCATTTTCAAACTAGTCATTGCATCACCGTTCATGATCGTATAGACAGTCTGGTTATTCTGCCAAACGACTGTATTTGTTTGAAACTCTCCGGGTGATACTCTTAGGGTGATTTGCCCTGCGTCATGAGGGACCGGTAAGAATGCTCCTTCTAAATAGTCCACTGTCTGTTTTGCCAATGGAACAGGATCTTCTTGTTCCAAATTATTTCCGCGTACAGTCAGACTCCAGTTGCCTTCCTTCCAGCCTAAATAGACAGAACCAGCACCGGCACTTTGATATCCTGTGATGTTATGACCGAGATCGACTTGCTGTCCGTTCGGGTCATAGGTCTGACCAACTTCATTTTGTGCCGTTTCTTTTGAATCAAACGTATGGCGTTGGAATTGTGCGATGGGCGTTTGTCCACTTAAAGCGGGATCATTAAAAGGCGTCTCCTCAGCAACAGCATAATATGTCACCTTCAAAGTCCCTTGCTCCTCAGAAGCCATAATACCGACGGGCTTCCCTCCGCTAAAAGAGGCAGGATCAGGAAAACGATCGTTAGGATAATTGGCCTTCAATTCATCTAGTGCAGACATCGCATGATCGCTGTGAGACGAATCCGTTTGTGTTGAACTAGCTTGTGTCTTTGTCGTTGAATTGGCCGACGACTGGTTACTCGTACTTGAGCTGCTTGCTGTCGAATGTGATGTGCTGCTTTTTGTAGTTGCTGTGGCAGTCGATTTCGTGGTGCTATCGTTTGAATCATTATTTCCTGAATTACAGGCAGCTAAAACAAATAGCGCGCTAAACAAGAACAAAAATTTTTTCATCATGAAACACCTCCACCCTAATTTTACCGTACTTTTAACAAAAAAACACTCGAATCAAACTGACTCGAGTGTTCTAACTTTATTTACCATCCACGATGTTGAGACGAACTTTTTTCGGGCCATTCGTCCGAACGCTGTACACGATCGTGCGGATCGCTTTGGCTACTCGGCCTTGTTTTCCGATGATTCTGCCAATGTCCTCAGGTGCAACTGTTAAGTTGTGCTCCAAGAAATCTTTAGACTCCTCGATCTCTAACTTCACTTCATCAGGTTTTGTCACCAAAGGGTGAACAATGGTCAACACAAGGTTCGTTAAATCTTGCATGATTGACCCTCCTTACTTCTTAGCGAATTTAGCGTCGTGGTGTTTTTGCATGATGCCTTCTTTAGAAAGAATGTTACGAACTGTATCAGAAGGTTGTGCACCTTTTTGTAACCAGTTTAAAACATCTTCTTCTTTTAATACGACTTCTGCTGGGTTTTTCAAAGGATTGTAAGTACCCACAGTTTCGATAAAACGTCCATCACGAGGAGAACGAGAATCAGCAACAACGATACGGTAGAAAGGTTTCTTTTTAGAACCCATACGTTTCAAGCGAATTTTAACTGCCATTGTATAACTACACCTCCATATAATTAATCACAAGATGTAGTCTAACACGCTTTTGAGTAGCTGTAAAGAGTTTTTTCTTTACAGTCTAATTTTTCTTTCAAAGCATATCTTTTGCACCTTTTACTTATTTTTTGTAAGATAGATTCATACGATAACAAACGTAATGCTATATCGAATGAGGAGGAATTATCATGACAAAAAAAATTGGTATTTTAGTCGGCAGCCTGCGTAAAGATTCTTACAACAAAATGGTTGCGAAAAAATTTGCAGAATTATTACCTGAAGGGTTTGAATCAACCTTCATTAAGATCGATGACCTGCCTTTCTACAATGAAGATCTTGAAGTTGAAGGGGCTGTTCCTGAAGCCTGGGATCGTTTCCGTAAAGAAGTTGGCGAAGTCGATGGATTATTCTTTGTCACACCTGAATACAACCGTTCAGTTCCAGCGGCATTGAAAAATGCGCTAGATGTTGGCTCTCGTCCAATGGGAAGCAGTGTTTGGGGCGGCAAGCCTGGTCTAGTAGTAACAGTATCTCCTGGCGGCCCTGGTGGATTCGGTGCAAACCATGCCTTACGTCAATCATTAGTTTTCTTGGATGTTCCAACGTTGCAGCAACCTGAGGCCTACATTGGCGGCATTATGAACTTAGTAGATAACGATGGTCATATCGCTGATGGAACGGTAGAATTCTTCAAGACAATTACAGATAAATACATCGAATTCTTTAACAAGTTGGTTAAATAGAATTCGTAACAACAACGACTGCAGCTTTCATTATTGAATGAATGTTGCAGTCGTTGTTTTATTCTTTATAGGACGTCTGCCATGCTATACTAAAGTGAGAAAAGAGATTGGAGGAAATGTTTTGACTGTTACTATCCGATTAGAGGAAGAAAAGGATTATCGAATCGTAGAAGAAATCACACGGGAGGCTTTTTGGAATCTATATGTCCCCGGCGCTGAGGAACACTACATTGCTCACATGCTCCGCAAGCACCCGGATTTTATTCCAGAACTTACCTTTGTCATTGAGATAGATGAAAAAATCATTGGCAGCATTTTTTTCAGCAAGGCAAAAGTCGTCGATGAGACTGGTACAAACTATCCGGTGATTTCCTTTGGTCCAGTCAGTATCGCACCTGAGTATCACCGGCAAGGCTATGGTCGTATGCTGATTGAGCACGCCATCGCTGAGGCAAAAAATCTTGGGTATGAGGCAATCGTTATTGCCGGCTTTCCTTACCACTACCATCCCTATGGTTTTGTTGGATCAAAGAAATACAACATTTCTATGCCCGATGGACAGTTTTACACCGGGATCATGGCTCTTCCTTTAAAAGAAGGCGCACTTGATCACGTGCATGGCACCATAATTTTCTCAGAAGGAATGTATCCTGATCCGGATGGTCTAGCAGCCTACGATCAAACATTCCCTGAAAAAGAGAAACGGGTCCTCCCTCACCAAGCAGCATTTGAAGCTGCTGTAAATGAGCGTGACGAAAAAGTCTATTGAGAAATTTTCCGTTAAAAAAAGCCGAAGCGACCTCTTACTATGCAAAAGGATAGTAGAGAATCGTTCGGTTTTTTTCTTGGCGGTAATTGTCTACCGACCATTTCTTATTTCTTTAAGTGCAATTGCGCAAATTGACCAAACTGCTCTGTTTCAATCAGACGCAGTTTTTGCTGATTCGTTTGCGGTAAAAACAACGGAAAGCCTTCACCAAGTAGAATCGGTACAATTTGAATCCACCATTCATCAATGAGACCTGCTTCGATCACTGGCTGCAACAACGCACCGCCGCCAACGACCCAAACGGTTTTATCTGCTGGGAGATTTTGGATAAAGGCTACTGGATCTTCATCAACTACCTGCATGTTATCGTCCACGCTGATTTTTGAATGACTAAAAATATAATTCTCTTTCTCCGGGTAAATGGTTTCCATTTCGGCATCGCGCTTTACCACGTCATAGGTTCGGCGGCCCATCATCGTATAGTCCACCGTTTGATAGAAGGAATCATAGGGAATGTGTTCCCCGCCTTCTTGGTGGTACAACCATTCGAGTCTATCTTCCTTATCTGCTAGGTAGCCATCTAAACTGATCGCTCCGTAAAATACTACTCTTGCCACGACTGCACCTCTTCTCTTTGTCTCCTCATTGTACCAATCAGCGTCGCGTAGTTACACTTTCTTGCTTAGCTCCTGATAGCGGAAACAAGCCGTTTCATGGTCATTAACGATTCCCACTGCTTGCAAAAAGGCATAGATCGTCGTACTTCCGACGAATTTGAACCCTCTTTTTTTCAAGTCCTTTGCGATCGTATCGGACAATTCGGTTTTAGCAGGTATTTCTGACACCGCGCTGATTTTATTATCAACGACTTGGTGATCGACGAAGCCCCACAAATAATCAGAAAAGCTGAGACCTTCTGCCTGCATCTCCAACACTTTCTGTGCATTGATGATCGCCGCTTCTATTTTCCGACGATTGCGAATGATTCCTGCATCTTGCATCAGTGATGCCACTTTCTCTTCATCATAACGTGCTACTTTTTCAATATCGAACTGGTCATAGGCTTGATCAAAATTTTCCATTTTGTTCAAAATCGTTTGCCAACTCAACCCTGCTTGATTCATGTCTAAAATCAACTTGCGAAAAAGGCGCTGATCCTCATATTCTGGCACACCCCACACTGTGTCGTGATACACCTGCATATTTTCATTATTTCCAGACCATTGACATCGATACATCGTCCTCACTCCTACTTTTTATTTTAACACGAACGTACGCTCCCCTTTAGTATAGCAGAAACTCAAAAAAAGTCATTGCTTATTCTCAGTGTACTATGTATACTAGTACACACGAAGACACCCTACATGAAAGTGGTGATAAAATGGTGCGTATTGATAAAAATAGCAGCCGCGCTTACTATGAGCAGCTGGTTTTAGGGATCAAGGAAGATATTTTACACGGAATCTTACAGCCCGGAGACAAAATTCCTTCTGTTCGAGAAATGGCGAAGCAGCTATTGATGAATCCAAATACCATTAGTAAAGCCTATAAAGTCTTAGAAAATGAACGCGTCCTTGTCACGGTCAAAGGTAAAGGGACATTTGTTCGTGCCATCGAAGAAAGTCCCCGTGATGAGCTTCGTGTCCAAGAGCTGAAGCAGACACTGAATGAACTCATCATCGAAGCCCGTCATTTACAGATCTCGCAAGAAGAGTTAATACACTGGGTCAAAGAATCAGAAGAAAGCTTAGGAGGTTCGTCATCTTGATAATCGAGAATATAAATAAAGAAATGGATCAGCGTGTGGTTTTAAAAAATATTACGCTTGAATTAGCTAAACATGAAATCGTAGGACTTGTTGGTCGCAACGGCTCTGGAAAGACGACCCTTTTACGTGTGATGGCTGGGCACTATCTTCCAGATGCCGGAGATATTACCATTGACCAGCGCTCCATTTTTGAATATCCAGAAATGAAGCAAGAACTTTTTTTCATTGATGAAAAAGAAAATTTTCTACGTACGTATTCTCTTAAAAAAATTTCAGCCTTTTATCAATTGGCATATCCAAACTTTGATACAACTTTATTTACAGAGCTGGTGAACAAGCACGCCTTTGTCTTATCCAAAAACTATCGGCAGCTTTCTAAAGGGCAGCAAGCCTTGTATCAGATCATTTTAGCTGTGAGTTCAAACGCACACTATTTATTACTAGATGAACCCTTTGATGGATTGGATATTATTGTAAAAAAAGAAATCATCGGTTTGCTGATGGAACATTTAAGTGAGCATTCCCGCACCGCGTTGATTTCTTCTCATAATTTATTAGAGTTGGAAAGCTTGATCGATCGCGTTCTCCTTTTAAAAGAGCATACGATCATTAAAGATTATCGTTTAGAAGACATGCGGCAAAAAGCCAAGAAGCTTCAGCTAGTGTTCAAAACAAAAAAAGTTCCTTCTATAGTAAAGGAGCATTCTAAGCTGATTGATTTTCAAGGGCGGGTCGTCACTGTCGTCTTTGAAGACTTTTCAGTAGAACTTGAAGAGGCAATCAAGGAACAGGACCCTCTTGTATACGAGGAGCTGCCTTTGACCTTGGAAGATCTTTTCGAAGCAAATTTAAAACCACGTAGAAAGGGGCTATTGAAATGATTCGTTCTATTTTTGCGGAGCGCTATAAAAAAGTATTGCTTACTGCGTGTTTGCTCGTGATCGGCGTTGGCGTTTTTAACGTAGTGATTGAAAACAATCAGTGGAAAAGTGTCTACAATGATCCCCACGGTAAAGAAAATTTTGAGAAGCATCGTCATGAGATCACCTATTGGGACGATGAAAAGGAGGACAACGTTCCTTTTTCTTCTTATAAGGAATATCAAAATGCGCAACTGATTTTTTATCGGTCGTATGAATCGTACCCGAAAATAGTCACCGCTTCCGACTATTCTAAGGCCGTTGCCTATCAATCAAACTTTGCCACCTATTTCAATAGCGCTCTGTTGCTGATCGTTCCATTGATGGGCTTCTTGCTTTTCTTTGTCGATCAAAAAACCGGCTTCAACCAATTTCTTTTTTCATTAGGAACGTCCCGCAAGGACTTATTCCGAAAAAAAATACAGTTTGTCGCCGCGCCTTTTCTGCTAGCCACACTGGTTGGTCAGTTTCTATACGCGCTACTGATTCATACATTGATTCCAGCGCCTTATATGAATGCCACGCTGGGACAATTATTTACATCCGTCCTTAGCAATTTTTCTTTACTATTCTTTTTGTTTTGTGCGAGTGCCTTTATCGGCTCAATGGTGGGGAATGCGTTTTTCGGGCCATTGACATTTGTTGTCTTTCTATTTTTAAGAAGCTGGTTGCCAAATGCGATTTACTCTTTTGGAGACATCCTCACGCTTTGGCGGGGCACCTTTGATGATCCGCTTCCAAGAACTCTTTTTGTTGATTCTGTTGGAAAAACTGGCGGTGATCTGTTGGTAAATCTGATGATGATCACTCTTGGATTTCTTTTGCTGCTTTGGGCTTATCGAAAATATCAGACCTTATCTTTGGAAAACGATAATGCTTACTTGCTTCACAAGGAATCCCGCTGGCCGATTTGGGCAATAATGACACTATTTACCTCTTTCATTCTTAGTCTCAATGTCTTTAATCCCTGGATCATCTATTTGAACAATCGAATCAATCATATTGAAAATTCAATCATGCTTCCAATCATGTCAAACATCCTAGTCTTTCTTATCGTCGGCTGTATTTGTGCATTGGTCGTCTTTTTCCAAGAAGTGACGAGTCGTTCAGTGAAGACTCTTGAAAAAGTCGCTCATCGAAAGGGGTGAGTGACTTGGCTATCCTATTTCCTATGTATCAAATTGCCTGTGTCTTCCTCCCCTGTCTGATCTATCAATATTTTGTTTTGAGGCGGAAGCAAGAAAGCATTCTACTAACATCTATGATTTGGCGTTGGACATTTATCTTCTATCTCTATTTAGTCGTATCCGTTACAGGCATCGGTACACTCGAAGATCTCCTTAGCTACCCGGAAGTGATCCGACCAGAAGAAATAAACGTCCTTCCTTTCTCATCTGGATTCGGCATACAGAACATCTTGAATATTATCATGTTCATGCCTTTTGGGTTTTTAGTGCCTCTAATTTGGGAACAGTCTCGTAAGCTATCGATCACTGTTCTTTTAGGTTTTGAGTTTTCCTTGTTGATCGAGTTTCTTCAATTGTTTAATAGACGAGCAACAGATATTGATGATTTATTAATGAATACGTTAGGAGCTTTGCTGGGCTTCCTACTCTGGAAAATTTACCAGCTTTTATTCAAAAAAATGCCGAAGGAAATCCATTCGTTCCCACGACAAGAACCATTGATCTATGTACTTCTTAGTCTTGCTGGCGTATTCTTCCTTTATCATTGGCGTTTCTTCTTATAAAAATAGCGTCTGCCTCATTTTTTGAGACAGACGCTATTTTTATTATTTACGTTTTTTCTTTTTCTTTTTGTTTTTCTTGACCATGCGATTCATCGCCATTTTACCCATCTTGCCTTTGATCCCGGAGCCGAACATTTGATCCATTCCGGCTGGCATACTGCCTTTACTCATTTGCTGCATCATTTTCCGCGATTCTTTAAATTGCTTGATCATCCGGTTGACTTCCACAACGGAGTTTCCTGAACCGGCAGCGATTCTGCGACGGCGGCTTGGGTTCAACAAATCAGGATTTTCTCGTTCAGCAAGGGTCATTGAATACACCATTGCCTTTTTACGCTCTACATCCTTCGGGTCTACTTTGATGTTTTCGATACCGGGCATTTGACTCATGCCGGGGATCATCTTCAACAAGTCTTCAATAGGTCCCATACCCATTACTTGATCCAATTGTTCAATAAAATCATTGAAGTCGAAGGTATTTTCCTTCATCTTACGAGCCAATTCTTCGGCTTTTTTCTCATCGTAATCTTGTTGGGCCTTCTCGATCAGAGTCAGCATATCCCCCATACCTAAGATTCGACTAGACATCCGATCTGGATGGAAGACTTCTAGATCCGTCAGCTTTTCACCAGACCCGATGAATTTGATCGGTGCGCCTGTGACTGCACGAATCGATAGCGCCGCACCACCACGAGTATCGCCGTCCAACTTCGTAATAACGACCCCGGTGATTCCTAATTGTTCGTTGAAGCTTTGAGCCACATTGACCGCATCTTGACCAGTCATGGCATCGACAACTAAAAGAATTTCATTTGGCTGCGCGATTTCTTTGATTTGTTTTAATTCATCCATCAGTGCTTCATCAATATGCAGACGACCTGCCGTATCGATCAACACATAATCGTTTTTGTTTTCACGGGCTTGTTCCATCCCTTGGCGTACGATCTCGACAGGGCTCACATCCGTCCCCATATCAAAGACTGGAACATTTAATTGTTGACCCAATACTTTTAATTGGTCGATCGCGGCTGGACGATAGATATCTCCTGCGATCATCAACGGACGCGCTTTTTCATTTTTGATCAGTTGATTGGCTAGTTTTCCGGCAAAGGTCGTTTTCCCTGCCCCTTGCAGACCGGCCATCATGATCACAGTTGGGATCTTCGGTGATTTTTCAATACCAACGGCTTCTGATCCTAAAGTCTTCGTTAATTCTTCGTCTACGATTTTGACGATTTGCTGCGCGGGTGATAAGCTGTCTAATACTTCCGCTCCTAACGCACGCGTCCGCACTTCTTTCGTAAACTGCTTCACTACTTGCAAGTTAACGTCGGCTTCTAATAACGCCAAACGAATCTCACGCATCATTTCGGTTACGTCAGCTTCTGTGATTTTTCCTTTTTTGCGTAGTTTTCCCATCGCAGCTTGCAAGCGCTGCGTTAAACTTTCAAATGCCATTAATGATTTTCCTTTCTCCTCTTAAAATACACATTTCCCTCAAGAAATTTCTTGTCTGCGTCTTCTGCTCATCTTTTTATTCGGATAACTCATTCGATCAGTGCTCCAACCTAAAAACGAGAGGCACTTCTATTCATCTAAATCCTGCAAGCCTGTGATTGCTTCGGCTAAAAATTCATCCTTTGGATAATGCTCCGTCACATACACTTCCAATTTGTCTAACTGCTCTTCTCTGACGATATAATCAGAAAACAAATGCAATTTACGCTCGTAATCTTCCAAGATTTTTTCTGTTCTTTTGATATTATCATAAACCGCCTGTCGACTCACCTGATATTCCTCGGCGATCTCACCTAGTGAAAAATCGTCGGCGTAATACAATTCCATATAATTCATCTGCTTTTCAGTCAAAAGCGTCGCGTAGAATTCAAATAACGCGTTCATGCGATTCGTTTTTTCGATCTCCATTACGTCATCCTCATTTCTTGCCAATTTTCTTCAGAATAAACGGGTAATCCTTGTTGGATAAAATACGCTGTTGCCACACCGACACCCTCGATCCGATTGCCGGAAAAACTGCCATCGTAGATCAAACGACTGCCGCAAGAAGGACTTCTTTCTTTTAGCACCAATGCCGTGATTTGCAACTTCTTTAGTTCTTCAAAAGCGGTGATGGCTCCTTGTTTAAAGGCTTCCGTCAGGTCGGTCCCCTCAGTATCGTAAACTTTCGCCTGCTCTTGCCACACAGCAAAGCCATCGCCGCCTTGTATCTCAGCCGGACAACGGGGTGTAGGCAAACCACCTAGAACTTCTGGACAAATCAGGACTGCTTGCCCTGTTTCAACAAAGTTTTTTAACGCCGTGATCTCATTCGATCCGCCGTCATAACGACAAGCTACGCCGCCTAAACAAGCGCTTATACCTAACATCATTGATTCTCCCATCAAATTAATAGATAATAGGTGACAAAACTGCCTTCCCATTATACCATTTATTCAGGTGTGGAAATAGTCTTTCACAAATGAAAAGTTTTTAAAAAAAGGAGACACTTATGAAACGTGTACTAGTCGTAGACGATGAACCTTCAATCGTAAAGTTATTGAGCTTCAATCTGGAAAAAGAAGGCTATGGGGTAACCACCGCTGAGGATGGAAAAGACGGTTATGAGCTGGCCTTGAATGAAAATTTTGATTTTATTATTTTGGACGTGATGCTCCCCTCAATGGATGGGTTGGAAATCGCCAAAAAATTACGGCAGGAAAAGATCGACACCCCCATTTTGATGCTGACTGCCAAAGATGACGCTATTGATCGAATTCTTGGATTAGAGATCGGCGCAGATGATTATTTGACCAAACCCTTTTCTCCACGTGAAGTATTGGCTCGCATGAAGGCGATCTTTCGCCGCGTCGAACCGCGTCAAGAAAAGGAGGAACACGAATTTTTGACCGCTGGTGAAATCAAGGCCGATCTTTCAAATTATCAAGTCACTGTACGAGGTACGAAAATCGAATTGACGCCTAAGGAATTTGAACTGCTGGTCTATTTCATGAAGCGCAAGGAGCGGGTCATTGACCGTGATACACTGTTGGACAGAATTTGGCAATATGATTTTTCTGGTCAAAGCCGAATCGTCGATGTCCATGTGTCGCATCTGCGAGAAAAAATCGAGGTCGATCCGAAGCATCCTCAATACTTGCAAACGGTTCGTGGGTTCGGGTACAAGTTCCTGGTGCCCGTCCAATGAAGCGGAAATACCTTGACTATTTTGTCCCGCTAGTCCTTCTGTGCCTGCTCTTTTTCGGCAGTTGGAAATTAGCCAATCATTTTTACACCAAGGAATTGCTGGAGCAGCAGGAAGAATTTCTGACGAGCAATGGTGAATTGATCATCCATCGGTTGGATTTGAATCAGCTGGATTCTGAGACAAATCGGGCTGCCATTGAAACATTCTCTAAGGAAGCCCACGATCGAATTACCTTACTCGATGCGCAAGGAAAAATCCTTTTTGACAGCACGGAGCCTACACTTTCAGGGAGCCGTGAGAATCGTCCAGAGGTAAAAATTGTTTTAAACAGTAACGCTGTCGGTTCTTCCGTTCGCTACAGTACGACGTTAAAAACAGAACTGCTTTATACTGCGCAGCCTATCCGTTCGGAAGATCAAACCGTCGGAATCCTACGGGTCGCAAAACGAACCTCCGCTTTTCAACCGAAAACACGTAATTTTCAGCGTACGATCTTTATTATCTTGCTTTTATTTTATGTTTTTATTTATTTGATCATTTGCTACCTGATCTATCAACGCAACCGTCCGATCGAAACGGTGCTGCCTGTTTTACAACGTATGCTGAAGGAGCCTGAAAAGAGCAACTACGTGATGCAGAATTCGACACAATGGCAAGAACTTTATGTGACGGTCAATCAGATCAGTGAACAATTGAATGAGACCTATGCCGCTTACACTTCTACAGAGGAGCAATTTTCTACCCTCTTCCATGAATTGACGATCGGTGTCTTTATTATTGATATGGACGGCCGTTTTGTCATGGTGAATCCGGCGATGGAAGAATTATTGCAGATTGGCGGTGCTGCACACCATTATTATTGGCAAGTCATTGAAGACAATCGCTTTATCCAATTGATCCAACAGGTGTTGGTGGATAAAAACCAGGTACATCAAGAAATTTCCGCAAAGCTGCCTACCTCGATGAACTTGGATATCCGCTTGCGCTACATTGAAAATGAGATCAAAGGCGACCAAATCATGGGAACCGTCTACGATTTGACTCATGTTCGACGTTTGGAAAAAATTCAACGCGATTTTGTCGGAAATGTTTCTCATGAGTTAAAAACACCTGTAACTTCTTTATTAGGTTTTACGGAAACATTATTGGATGGGGCGAAGGACGACCCTGAATTAACCGAAGAATTTTTAACGATCATGCAAAATGATGCGAAACGTTTGCAGCGATTGATCCAAGACATTATTGAATTATCTAAGGACAGCGAAGACTTGTCAGAGGATCGCCAAACGATCGAGCTTCATTATTTCTTACAACAGCAAATTGGGTTGTATCAGCATCTTTTGAAGAACAAACAGATCACCGTAACGATTGACGGCGCGGAGAATTGCTTCTACCAGACACGCTTGACCTTCTTCCAACCGATCATCAAAAATCTGTTAGAAAATGCGGTGCAGTATTCACCAGAAAATAGTGACATCACGCTAAGCTATCGTCTAGCAGATGAGTTGGTCCTAACGGTCACTGACCACGGCATCGGCATGTCAAAAGACGATCAAAAACGTATTTTCGAACGCTTTTATCGGGTAGATAAGGCGCGCGCCAGAAACTCCGGCGGCACTGGATTAGGATTAGCCATCGTCAAAGAGTACAGCGAGATCCTTGGTGGCACAGTCGCCGTAGAAAGCCACCCGAAACTTGGCTCGACCTTCACGATTACGCTTCCTAATAAGTAACACGTAAAAAGAATTATTGCTGCTCACTTTACAAATGAAAAGCGAAACGCCCATTTACTTTCAATAAAGAAAGTAAATAGGCGTTTTTCTTTTTATAGCAATTATTTAGGGGAAGGGGTACTGCTTGCTCTCTCACTCTTAAAAAGAGAGTTATTTGACTGTGCCGTCTGAAGTACGTTCTACCTTCATTGAAGTAATTGGCAGGTAACCTAATTCTTTAACTGGACCTGATTGAACCTCATCGCTAGTCATGTATTTTAAGAAATCTGCTAATGCTTTTTCAGGTTTTCCTTTTGTATACATGTGTTCATAAGACCAGATTGGCCATTTGTTCGTGGTGATGTTTTTCTCATTCGCTGTGACACCGTCTAATTCTAACGCTTGTAAGCTGTCATCTACGTATGATAAGGCAAGATAACTGATTGAACCGGGTGTTTGCGCCACGATTTTTTTCACCGTTCCCGATGAATCCTGTTCTTGTGACTGAATCGGTTCTTTTCCGTCTAAGCCCCATTTTTCAAAAGTGGCACGAGTACCACTGCCTGATGCACGGTTCACTACTTGGATGGTTTCATCTTTTCCGCCAAGTTCGTTCCAATTTTTTATTTTTCCTGTGAAGATATCGATCAATTGTTGCTTCGTCACGTTTTTCACGCCTACATCTTTGTTAACGACTGGCACAAAACCAACGACCGCTACTTTGTGGTCGACAAGTTTGCTTGCATCGACACCGTCTTTTTCTTCAGCGAACACGTCTGAATTTCCGATTTCCACTGAGCCGCTTTCAACTTGGCTCAATCCAGTCCCGCTGCCGCCGCCTTGAACAGAAATTTGAACATTGGGGTGATTTTGAGTATAGCTTTCTTGAGCCGCGTCAACTAACGGTTGTAATGCCGTCGAGCCCACCGCGGTAATTTTCGCTGTCTCCTCTTTTGTTGAACTAGAATCCTTCGTTGCATTGCTGGTTCCACACCCAGCTAATAGAATTCCTGAAAAAGCCAATGCCAAAATAATTTTTTTCATCCTGTACACTCCTTATAATAGATACTGCATTCCTTTTTAAGAAATCGACCGTTTTGACTGCGTCGTATTCCTTATCTTTAGTACATGATTACTTTACCAATGGAACGTAAATATCTTGTTGAAGAGATGTAAATGATCCGTAAAGAACTGTAAATATTAGGTAAAGACAAAATAACTTACTTTATATTAGCTTTGGTGTACAATAACTTTGCAATGAAAATTACACATGAGAGAAGCGAAAACAATGTTAGTGATTACTTATGAAATGAACGATGCAAAAAAAGAAAAAACCTATGCCAGTGCCAATGATTTTGTGGCTGCTCAATTAAAAGAAGTGCCTGATCTTCCTGACTATTATCATGTTGTGGAAGCAACAGTCGATGGAAAAGAAATCAGCTTGGAAGACAAAACGATCAGCGGATTATTCAATTACTTGAACAAATAAAAAGAAACGATCAAATCTTTTTCAGATTTGATCGTTCTTTTTATTTTTCGATATAGGCAGCTAAGCGATTCATGGCCTCCACCAAGGTTTCCATTGAAGCGGCATAACTGATTCGGACATAGCCCTCGCCCTCTGGTCCAAAAGCAATCCCTGGAATGATCGCAAGTTGATTTTTTTCTGCTAGTTCTACGCAAAACGCCATGGAATCCTGTTGCTGTCCCGCAGGAATCTTGGCAAAGATATAGAAGGCACCCGAAGGACGAGCGACCTCAAAGCCTAATTTCGTCATGGCTTGATAAACAAAATCACGGCGTTCACGGTACTCTTCTCTCATCACTTCAGCATCTGAGATCCCTTGAACTAGAGCTCGGACGGCTGCTTTTTGCGAGATCGTCGAAGCGGCCGTAACTAAATATTGATGAACTTTGATGATCTGCTCAACCAGCTCTGCCGGAGCGAAGATAAAGCCAATTCTCCAGCCAGTCATGGCGTGTGATTTTGAGAGACCATTGATCAAAATCGTTTGGTCCCGCAAGTATTTCCCAAATGAAACGTGTGCTGCTTCGTAATTCAATTCACTATATATTTCATCACTGATGACAAAAATCGGATATTTTTTCAATGTTTCGCTCAGTGCAGATACTTCTGCTTCATTGTACGCAACCCCCGTAGGATTAGATGGTGACGTAATGATGATGGCCTTGACTTTGTCGCCGTGCGCCTCCATCGCCCGATCGATCTGCTCCGGTGTGAGAACAAATCCGGTTTCCCGCGTGTCAATATAGACAGGTTCTGCCCCTGCTAATAGAATCAGCGGCTCATAGCCAGGGTAAGTGGGTGCAGGCAGTAATACTTTGTCGCCGGCTTCTAAAATCGACAGCAGACTAGCAGATAATGCTTCTGTCGCTCCCACCGTTACTAGAACTTCTGTTGTCGGTTCGTAATGAACCGCGTATTTTTCAGACATGAAGCGGCTCGCTGCTTCCCGAACATCGATCAACCCGGACATCCCGGTATAATGACTGAAATTGTCTTTAATCGCTTGCTGCCCTGCTTCTTTTACATGCTCAGGGGTGTTGAAATCCGGTTCTCCCAGTGTGAGCTTCAGCATATTCGGAATTCCCGACACTTTCTCATCAAATTGACGAATCAAAGAGACGGCAATTTCATACACATTTTTGTTAAATCGATCATGCAATTTATTCATATAACCCCTCCATTTCTAATCATATTATCACAATCACTCAGATAGTAAAGAAAAAATATTTCTTCACTCTTTTCCCGTACTGCCAAAGGGGAAACTCTTTTCACCTCTAATCGTTTGTTCTATTTGCGGTCTGTAAGCGGGAGGGATTCTTCATTCCGTCTGCGAAGAAAAGGTTTCATTTAATAAAGGCGAGAGTTCTCTTCTAAACAGGTAACGGTTTATTGATAGCCACATAAAATAACTTTCATAATTTATGCTAATTTCCGATTCTTCATTGAATTGACCATTTATCAGTCATAAAATAACCATACTAAGAGTTTTATGGAGGCTGGATGTGATGCAAAAGAAACTCGTTATGCGCCTACCCTTTTTGTTTTACCTGATTCCTTACACCCATTTGTCATTGGCTATAGATTATTTATTTGACTCAATCGTAGGAATCTTTTTGTTCCTATTGCTCACAGTAGCGGTTGGCTTTTATGCAAAACTAACACAGCAGCTTACGCTATTGATTTTCGGCAATATCATCAATATTCTATTGAGCTGCGGCTTGATTCTTTTTAAGAGTCCGCTAATCAGCCTTTACCATTCCTCATCGCCCTTCACCACCGCAATCCCGCTGATCGCTCTTTTTTTGATCACGCAATTGACGGGGATCTTCTGGGGTTATATCCTTCAAAAGGAACAACCCGTCTCATTAAGCAAAGAAAAAAGACAATAAAACCTTCGGATCTTTTTAATGATCCGAAGGTTTTTGTTAGTCATTTACTGATGTTTTTGTCGGTTTGATCCAGATTTCGATTTTTGGTTAATCCGTCACATTTATATATTTTTGAATCAAGAAAGGCTCCATGTCCTCCATCTCGATCCCTTGTCTTTTGAGCCATGTATCAAAGAAATATCGGTTTGCCTTATACAGCGCATCTTCTACTAAGTATTTAAAGTTTTCGGCTTCGAAAGCACATACATAATAAGTGCCCGGCTCTATACTAAGTAAATGGAAGGCATCGATCCTGCTACTATCCGATCTGCCACCCACAAAATACCGAACCTTCCCGGGTGTAGTATCGGAGGTAAAATAATCAATCTCTACGCCCTCTGAAACTAAGTTTGGGATTGATGCCTTCTTCTCGTGAAAGGCATCCCATAATTCGATCAGCGTATTGACACCCACCTGAGTCATCTCTTTCGAATCGACCTGCTTCGATACCCCTGTGTAGTATTCCTTTTCATCGATCTGCCGTTGCGTGATTTCCAATACCATGTCATCCACCATCAGCGGAACATGTTCATCGACCACTGTATAATGAATCGAGAGATCAGGCTTCAAAAAATCCGTTAGTAACAGTTTATTCTTACGATAGGCTTCAGGTGTTACCCCGTACAACTCTTTGAAGGCTCGCGTAAATGTCTCGTGACTATTGAACCCATACTCAAGAGCAATATCAGCAATTCGCCTATTCGTTTCCTTTAAGAGCGGTTTTGCCTTTGCGACTCTTCGTGCCTTGATGTATTCATGTACCGTTTTTCCGACTAAGCGGTTAAACAATTTTTGAAAATAATACATCGATAAATAAGACACTTTTGCCAATTCTTCGATCGTTACGTCTTCTTTGATATGGTCTTCAATATGATCCACTGATTTTTGAATAGCTTCCCAAGCGTGCATCTTCATTCCTCCTTGTCATAAAAAGATTTCAAGTACCGGCACATATCCAATGACTCTCTTTCTATCAAAAAATGACTCAAGATTTAAGTGATCTTGTTTCCATACAATCAGGAAACCTTGAAGAGACATTCTTATTCAGGTTCCTTGTCATGCCCGACCGTTTTATCTTTCTATTAAAAGTCTAGCATAAGAATGAGGTCCGGGCTTGTTCCCCAGTGCTCTCTATTGCTTTTCTACTTCATTGATTGCAGTGATTACTGGCTTGCCCTCTTGATCTAGCAAGGGCGTTAAACCACCAGCGTACCCTACCTTATTGAATAGGTAATTCACACCTGTCTCCCGATCAACAAAAATTGTGAGTGCATCCAATTTCCCTTGAGAATAAACCTTTACAAAACGATCCTTTGCCATTTCTTACTCCCCCTTTCATGTTATAAAACGTTATAAGCAAGGCCAGATTACCATGAAAAATGGCGACAAACAATTGTTCATCGCCATCGCATTTGTAAATATAGTGAAAAAAGTGATTTATCTAGTCGATTTTCTTTACAGGAATCTGAACTTCTGTCAGCCATTCAGACTCACTGTCTTTGTTCCAAATGCCATCAATATAATTTTCTCGAACAGGACCTGCGATCTCATACCCGTTTGCTTCAATGAATTTTATTGTTGCGGCATAGGCTTTGGGGATAGAGGCGTAAAAAATTTATTCACGGGGGATAACTATAAAGATCGTTCCTTCTTTTTGATAGCCTTGTTTTTCATAATACGGATCGACATCGCTCATGACATAGACCGTTTGCTCTGGATACTCTGTGCACACTTGCTCCATTAAATAGCGTCCAAAGTTTTTCCCTCGGCAGGAGGCGTCAACCAGCAGATCATAAACATACACGCCGAACCCATCATCCTCCCGACACCGTGCATAGCCGCAAAGTTTTTCTTCCTCAAAAAGAAGATAGGTCAAAGAAGTCTGCAACGCCCGTGTATACTTTTTTCTTCCCTCGCCAAAGCAATACGCCTCCCAATCGGTCTCTCTTTTCATCATTGAGAACAGCGCCTCCTCATCCGCTTTCTGATACGCGCGGATATACCACCGATTTTCCATCGAAACACTCCTTTTTATTTTATGATATCAAATTCCCTCGTCTTCAGGATACCCAGAGGTCAAAAGTATCTGATTTTCCAAATAAAAAGCCAAACGCTCTTTTACTTTCCATTTGAAAAGTAAAAAGGTGTTTGGCTTTACATATAGTAAGTGCTAATCAAAAATACTTTACAGTTGACTCCCTGCTCAATGTTCAAAATAGTCTCTGGTCGCTTGTTCATCTTGCTCCAACTGACGAATCAGACCTTCTGCTGATTCAAAGGCCACTTGTCCCCGCAGCATATGGTACCAGCGAACAACAACCTTTTCCCCGTAAATATCTTCGTTAAAATCCAAAATATTGATCTCAACTGTCAGCATCCGGTTGGTCCCGAAGGTATCGTTGTGTCCGATAGACCCCATTGCCGGATACCACTGTTCGCCGACTTTGATTTGGTTCACGTAGACGCCTTCTTTTGGCAGCTTCATATCCTCTGGAACCTGGATATTCGCTGTAGGATATCCTAACGTTCTGCCGCGTGCTTCTCCGTGTATCACCGTTCCTGTCGTTTCATACACGTAGCCCAATAAATGATTCGCTTCATCTAGGCGTCCTTCGGAAAGCAAGCGTCGAATCCGCGAAGAGCTGATTTTTTCTGATTCATTTTCTTCGGTCTTTTTAGCCACAATAATAGAATCAAACCGATCCTTCGCATATTTAGGCAAGTTTTTGGCATCCGCTGTTTGATCTTTCCCAAAATTATAATCAAAGCCTGAAACAGCTACTTTCGCGTGGAGCCCTACAATGTATTGATCCACAAATGCTTGCGGCTTCAAAGCTGCAAATGACGAAGTGAAGGCTACCTCATACAATACGTCCACGCCTAATTTCGCCATCCGCTTTTCCTTTTGCTTCAATGTAGAAAGATATTGGATCGGCTTGCTTTGAACCTGTTGGAATACGACCGCAGGATGCTGGTTGAAGGTCATTACAGCAAGCTTCAATTGTCTCTCCTGCGCGATTTGTTTTCCTCTATTGATGACTTCTTGGTGTCCTTTATGCACGCCATCAAAAAAACCCAGTACCAATACGCAGTCTCCTGCGGGAATTTCTTCTGGTTTATACGGATGACGCAGCTTTACGATTTCCATGTGCTATACCTCATTTCGAATCACTTTACTTGGCTTTAAAAGCCCTGCTTTTTCTGGATGCTGTTTATATAAACTAACTAATTGATTTCGATAGAAAAAAGCGATCAGCTCATCGGGCATGCTTTTTAAGCCGAATGCTTTTAAAGGCAAGACCTGCCCGTTTTTCACTTTTTGCCACGCCTCGTCGCTCAAGTCAATTCGAGGAAAGTCTTTCATCGCCTCTTCGATCGGCTGCAAGGCCTGATCAATGCGTCCCTCTTCCATCAGTTCACTGACTTTTGCCAATGTGACTGCCTGTCCTGCTGAAAATCCGCCGCTCGCTAGCCGAGTCAGGTCAGACATATGTGCCGGGTATCCAAGATTTGAACCAAGATCGACAGCCAGAGTCCGCACGTAGGTCCCTTTCCCACAGGTCACTTGGAAGCGCCAGCTTTGCGTGTGGTTCTCAGCATCGTATACTGGCGTGGTCGTTCGCTGAAACTGGTCGATGACTGCTTCACGTGTTGGACGCTCTACAGCTTCGCCTGCGCGAGCATACTCGTACAAGCGTTTCCCATTGACTTTGACAGCAGAATACATTGGCGGTATTTGTGTGATGGTACCGATAAAAGTCGCCATCATTTGATCAATTTCCTCAGCGGTCAACGGAGCCTCTACCGCTTTTTTCTCTACGATTTCGCCACTGCGATCCTCCGTAGTAGTGGAAAAGCCCAGAGTAATTTCTCCCTCATAAATCTTTCCGCTGTATTGCAGGTATTCGATTACCTTCGTTCCTTTTCCAATACAGATCGGCAGGACACCATCCACGTCAGGGTCTAATGTTCCTCCGTGACCAACTTTTTTTGTTTGTAAGATTTTTCTTAATTTAAAGACACAGTCATGACTCGTCATACCGCGCTCTTTCCATAACGGTAAAATACCGTCCATCGCTGTTTCCTCATTTCCTTCTATAATCAACGTTCCCATTATAGCATAGCTGATCTCAGAATTGGCAAGTCGTGACCGCAGCAAACAGGTTTTCTACTGATAAAGACCTGCTGCGAGAAAAACACTTCACAAAGACTTTTGAACAGCTTATCTGCTTTTACAAATGAAAAGGATTTTCTCTAACCACTTTCCAAATGAAAGGTATTCGACCCGATAACTTTACATTTGAAAAGGAAAAACAGGATTTACTTTTCATTTGAAACGCAAAAAAACCGTCATCGCTAAATGACGGTTGAGCTTAATAATGCTTCTCTTTTGCTTTTTTCTTTTGTCGTCGACGGTTGATCGCAAAGGTAATACTTGGTTCTGAGGGCTGCTGCATCGCATAGGATTCCAACTGATTCACTTGATGGCGGTAATTATTCGCCGCAATATTGGTGATCTCATCCTCCGCCTCGAATTCATCAATGATCTTTCTCTCCAAGTAAAAGCCGCGAATCAGTTCTTTTGCGTACAATGGGTCCTGTTGGATCAAATACGTTCCGAACAACCCATGTCCGCTCACCTGATGCATCAAATTCTTTCGCTCATCAACGAAGAAATCAATCAATTCTTCGTCATACACATCTCTCAAGTTTTCCAAACTGTCTAATATTGCTTCACTATTGCGAATAAATATTTTTCTCAATGAGGAAATATCCTGGTTGTCCACGGTTTCTTTCCGCTTTTGACGCCGTTCCCAAAACATTTTCGGATGCATGATCACGCGGATGATCCGCCGCACAAAAATCAACCAAAAACTAAGCAGAGAAAGCATTTGAGTGGTCACAGATTCCGAAACATTCGAGATAAAACGAGAATACAGACGATAGGCACCCGAATCGATTTGATGTCTTCTAAAGCTTTCATCCAACCCATCCCGTTCGACGGAAATGATCAACGCTTGAATCTCCTGAAATTCTTGCTGCGCACTTTCGGGCATTGAATTATTGAAGACTTGCTGAATCCGTCCTTGATAATTCGCAATAACGGCCAACAAAGCAAAGCGTTCTTTTTCACTAAGCTTTTTCGTATCTAAGTCGCCATATAGCTCACTGGTGACTTCTCGAAGAATCAACATTAATTTTGGATCGGTAGGAGGAACGACCTCCCCTTCAGAGAGGATCGGCAACAAGATCATCCCGATGATCAAGGTCAAAAACGTCACACTTGCCGTAATGAATAGCAGCAATGATCGTTCAGGAAAATCCATGCCGTTGATAGACGTTGGTAAAATAAAAATCGTCGCAATGCTGACGGTCCCTTTTACTCCGCCAAAAGTCAGTAACAATCGATCTCTTAACTGCTCATGACTTTTCTTCCAGCCTTGTGTAAAGAAATAAAAACTACTGACAAATAAAAAACGAAGAACAAAGAGAAGTACTGTCAGCATCAATACGATTTCCAAAAGATGGAAATTTGAATAATTTCTGCTATTCCACACAGGTGAAAATACTTGTGACAGCTCAATTCCTAAAAAGATAAATACTAATGCATTCAGCATGAAGCTGATGGTGTTCCATGAAATTTCTGTTACATTGGACAACTGCGCTTCGAATAAATTGACTCGACGGAATCCCGTGGCCTGCAGTACGCCTGTCACGACCGCTGCGATGATCCCTGAAGCGTGAAACAGCTCTGCAATGAAATACGCCGCAAAGGGCAAAATCAATTCAATCAATAAATACGCCGAAACATCCTGTGCCGAAATTCGTTCAATGATCTTTATGATTTCATTTTTGATCCAAATAATCATTAATCCAACCAGCACGCCGACAATACTCGATTCCAATAAGGAAATCGACGCATCCGCGGCAGAAAACTGGCCTGTCAGCAACGCCGCCACGGCAAACTGAAAGGCGGTTACACCCGTCGCATCATTGATCAGACCCTCGCCCTCTAAGACGTGCATGACCGATTCAGGAATGTTTAGACGCTTAGCCAGCGAATTGACTGCAACAGCATCTGTTGGTCCTAACGACGCCCCAAACGCTAAACAGGCGGCAAGAGGGATCGTAGGAATAATCCCGTGCAATACATAGCCTAGACCAAACAACGTGAAAATCACGCCGCCAAATGCAAGAACCAAGATCAATTTGAAATGCTTCAAGATCGATGGGATATCTGCCGTCTCGCCTTCACGAAACAACAGCGGCGCGATGATCATTACTAAAAATACTTCTGGTTCAAAGTTGATGGAATTGCCGACTTCGGTGAAGCCAAGAATGATCCCAACAATGATCTGAATCATAAATATCGGAAAAGACGGAAAAACTTTTGCTAAAACATTCGATAAGGTTATGGCAATGGCTAAAATGATGATGATCTCAATTAAGCCCATTCACTCACCTCTTGGAACAATTCTCTTTTGCCTTGAATAATAATTTTAAAAACTCTCTTTTTTTATTGATAATACGGTCCTCAAGCTCCGTTAATTCTTTCGATTCACCATCTAATGAAAGCTGGGCCCGTTTCGTTTCCATACGTAACAATTCATGCTTCATTCGTTCCAACTTGCGTGAAGTCAAAACACTGATTCGTTTAATTTTTTGTTTCACGGCTTTACGCTCTTCCGGACTTAAATTTTCAAACTCCTTATGAAGAGCCTTCATCCGTTCTTCAAACTCTGTAGTCATTTTAGACTTTGCCTCCTTGACAATATCCAGCAAAAGGATTACTAACAAACATCATACACTGTAACAGGATTTACTCAATATTGCAAAAAAGAACCCGAAAAAATTTTCCAGGTTCTAACAAATTTATTCTTTATTTAAGTTGCGGATCATTTGATCAATTTTAGAACCGTATTCAACGGATTCGTCCAATTCAAAAAACAATTCCGGTGTCTTATAGATAGACAAAGCATGGCCCAATTCACGACGGAACAAGCCACTTGCTTTCGTCAATCCTTCTTGCGCTTTTTCTTTATCTGAAGCTTTATCAGACAATAAACTGTAATAAATCGTCGCTTGCTGCAAGTCTCCAGTGACGTGAACATCGGTGATGTTCACGTCTTGGACCCGCGGATCACGAACTTTCTTCCGTAAGACGTCATTGACTTCTTTCAGAATTTCTTGAGCGAGACGACGATCGCGATAATTTGGCATATCGATTGCTCCTTTGTTCGTTTTGTTAGTTTTCCGCTCTGCTAGGTAAAGCACGCTAGCAGAAAACAGAGATTATTTTGGTTTGATTTCTTCCATTACAAAGCCTTCAATAACATCGTCCACTTTGACATCGTTGAAGTTTTCGATCATCGCACCACATTCAAAGCCCATCTTGACTTCCTTCACGTCATCTTTGAAACGTTTCAGACTTGCAAGTTTGCCTTCAAGGATAACGATGCCGTCACGGATGATACGGACGCCGCTGTCCCGTTGGATCGAGCCTTCAGTAACGTAACAACCAGCAATGGTTCCGACTTTAGAAACTTTGTACGTTTCACGAACGGTCATTTGACCAGTGATTTTTTCTTCGTATTCAGGATCAAGCATCCCTTTCATCGCTGTTTCGATTTCTTCGATTGCTTTATAAATGATCCGGTGTAAACGAATATCTACTTCTTCAGCAGTTGCTTGTTGTTTTGCTTGCGGTGTCGGACGAACGTTAAATCCAATGATGATCGCGTTACTTGCCGCAGCTAAGGTAACATCACTTTCGTTGATGGCACCAACAGCAGAATGGACGATCTTCACACGTACGCCTTCAACATCGATTTTGTTCAATGATGCCGCTAATGCTTCAGCCGAACCTTGAACGTCTGCTTTGATGATGACGTTAACTTCTTTCAATTCGCCTTCTTTAAGGGATTCGAACAAGTTGTCTAAGGTGACGCGGGCACTGGCACTGCGATGTTCAAGCAATGCACGTTTCGCACGCTCTTCCCCTGCAGCACGAGCTGTTTTTTCGTCATCGAAGATCGCAAAACGATCGCCTGCCTGCGGAACATCGTTCAACCCAGTGATTTCCACTGGTGTCGCAGGTCCTGCAGATTTTTCACGACGACCAATATCATTTGTCATCACACGAACACGACCATACGTGTTCCCGACAACGATTGGGTCTCCGACGTTCATCGTCCCTTGTTGAACCAATAGCGTTGCAACGGGTCCTTTACCTTTATCTAGACGAGCTTCGATAACTGTTCCGATTCCGTGTTGTGTCGGATCAGCTTTCAAATCTTCCACTTCAGCAACTAACAGAATCATTTCTAATAGTTCATCGATGTTTTGGTTGAACTTCGCTGAGATCTCAACAAAGATCGTATCGCCGCCCCATGCTTCAGGAATCAATTCGTATTCGCTTAATTCTTGCATCACGTGTTGTGGGTTCGCACCTGGTTTATCGATCTTGTTCACCGCTACGATGATCGGCACTTTCGCCGCTTTCGCGTGGTTGATCGCTTCGATCGTTTGCGGCATCACACCATCATCAGCCGCAACGACTAAGATCGTGATATCGGTGATACTCGCTCCACGAGCACGCATACTTGTAAACGCCGCATGCCCTGGTGTATCCAAGAATGTGATCGGTTTTCCGTTAATATCGATTTGGTACGCTCCGATATGCTGCGTGATACCACCTGCTTCGCCGCTTGTTACGCGTGAATGACGTAATGTATCAAGCAACGTTGTTTTACCATGGTCAACGTGCCCCATGATCGTAACTACTGGTGGACGAGAGACTAGATTTTCTTCGTTTGCGTCTTCCGCATCAAAGAAACGGTCAATATCCGCAATATCAATCGTGATTTTTTCTTGGGGTTCAATCCCGTAATCAGTAGCTAACAGTTCGATCGTATCTTTATCCAATGGTTGGTTTTGATTGACCATCACACCCATCATGAATAATTTCTTGATGATCTCAGCTGGTTCGCGATAGATTTTTTTAGCGATATCCGCTACGTTCATGCCTTCTGTATATTCCAATACTTCTGGCAATTCACGGAATTTACGTGGCGGTACAGCAGGCTTGTTGCTTTGTTGCTGTTTGCCCTTTTTTCCTTTTTTGTTGAATCTGTTTTTATTACGGTTTTGATTGCCGCCAAAACTGTTGTTGCGGTTTTGGTTGCCATAGTTATTTTTATTGCGGTTTTGGTTGTTGCTTTGAGTTGATCCTGATCCGCCTTGGTTTGAACGTTGCGCTTGTCCTTGGCCTTGATTGCTGCCTTGTGCCGGACGTTGGCCTTGATTTTGACGTTGCGCATTATTTGCTCCGCCTTGTGCTGGACGTTGGCCTTGGTTTTGGCGTTGTGCGTTGTTTGCTCCGCCTTGTGCCGGACGTTGGCCTTGGTTTTGGCGTTGCGCGTTGTTTGCTCCGCCTTGTGCCGGACGTTGGCCTTGATTTTGACGTTGTGCATTATTTGCTCCGCCTTGTGCTGGACGTTGGCCTTGGTTTTGGCGTTGTGCATTGTTCGCATTACCTTGTGCCGGACGTTGGCCTTGGTTTTGGCGTTGTGCGTTGTTTGCTCCGCCTTGTGCTGGGCGTTGGCCTTGGTTTTGGCGTTGTGCGTTGTTGTTCCCACTGCCTTGCGCTGGACGTTGATGTCCTTGGTTTTGACGCTGCGCATTGTTTGTATTGCTTTGAGTTGGACGTTGTTGTCCTTGGTTTGAACGGTTTACGTTCGCTGAGTTGTTCTGTCTATTATTTTGTGTCAAGTCTTTATTCCCTTTTCTATTCTGGAAATTTGGGTTGTTCTTCGAGCTCTTTCCATGGAATTTTGGTTTTTCGTGCTGGTTAGCTGATGGTTTTGCTTGAGTAGTTGGTTTCGGCTTGCTAGAAAAAGCTTGTTTCAATTTTGATTCATCATCCCCGGATAATGAACCCATATGATTATTCACATCAATCCCTAAAGTTTGTGCCTTTTCTACAACATCCTTACTCGATTGATTCACTTCTTTGGCAAATTCGTATACTCTCTTTTTTCCCATGCAATCACCTTCCTAACCTGTTATTAACGTCATAATTTTGTTGGCGAACCCTTGGTCTAAAACCCCGATAACTTTGCGAGGTTTGCCAATCGCACCTAAAATCTCTCCTTGCGTAAATTCGACAACATATGCCGCTTGATAGTACTTACTTTTATCTGATACTTTCTTTTGAGTATTTTCACTCGCATCAGTGGTAACAATCACGAGAGCCACTTTGTGTTTCCGGATCTCATTGATTGTCATTTCTTCTCCTGTGATCAGTTTGCCTGCACGCATTGCAAGGCCTAACATGTTCAAGGCCTTCTGTTTATTCATTGCCGAAGAGCTCTTTTCTGGCTTTTTGGTGTTTCACATAATCAAGCAATTCTTGATAAAAATCATCACTCAATTCGGTTCCCAATGTCCGATCTAAGATGTGCTTTTTCCACGCTTCCTCGACTTCCGCCGGTTCTAACGCAACGTAGGCACCTCGTCCCGGTTTTTTGCCGGAAGGATCAATCGAAACTTCTCCTTCTTTGGACTTGGCGATACGAATCAATTCTTTTTTGGGGAACATTTCACCGGATACAACCGATTTTCGCAAAGGAACTTTTCTTTTTTTCATTTGCTGTCCTCCTAATGAATTATTGGTCCGTTTGATCGGAAGGGATATTTTCTTCGTCTTCGATCATGTCATCGACTGTAACTTCCGCTTCTGATTCGATGTCTTCTACTTCCGTTTCGATTGCTTCCACTTCAGAAGTGATTTCTTCTACCTCAGTTACGATTTCTTCTACTTCTGTTTCGTCATAGTTTGCATAAAATTCTTCCATGTCCGATTCAGATTTGATATCAATCTTATGAGCGGTCAACTTAGCAGCAAGACGCGCATTCTGACCGCGCTTACCGATAGCCAATGACAATTGGTAATCCGGAACTACGACGGTACAAACTTTTGGATTGTCGATATCAAAGATGACATCTTCAACTTGCGCTGGATTTAAAGAGTTTGCGATAAATACCGCTGGGTCTTCATTCCATTCAACAATATCCATATTCTCGCCTTTTAATTCATTTACAATAGCTTGAACACGTTGTCCTTTTGGCCCAACACAGGTTCCGACTGGATCAATGTTAGGGTCCGTAGAACGAACAGCCACTTTTGCACGATCTCCAGCTTCGCGTGCGATGCTGACGATCTCCACGATTCCATCATAAACTTCAGGGATCTCTTGTTCAAATAAACGACGCAGTAAATCTGGATGACTACGGCTTACAAAAACTTGCGGTCCTTTTGATGTATTTTCTACACGAGAAACATACACTTTGATACGGTCATGTGGTTTGTAATGTTCATTCGGCATTTGATCTTGCTTTGAAAGAACAGCTTCGATCTTCCCTAAATTCACATAGATGTAACGATTGTCTTGACGTTCTACTACACCTTGCATAATATCTTTTTCATAGGCGCTGTACTCGTTATAGATAATGCTGCGTTCTGCTTCACGAACACGTTGCAAGATTACTTGCTTGGCTGTTTGAGCAGCAATTCGACCGAAGTCTTTGGGTGTTACTTCAAAACGGATCGTATCACCGATTTCATACGCTGGGTTGATTTCCATCGCATCTTTCAGTGAAACTTCCAATTGTGAATCCATTACTTCTTCCGTAACTTCTTTCACGGCATAAACATGAATGTCTCCCTTTTTTTCGTTGAATTCCACTTCAACGTTTTGAGATTGACCATAATGACGTTTGTAAGCAGATACTAATGCTGCTTCCAACGCGTCGATCACGATTTCCTTCGAAACACCTTTTTCTGCTTCTAGAGTATCCAACGCATTCAGCATTTCTTTACTCATTTTAACTTTCCTCCTACTAATATATCTATTCTTAAAATTCGCTATACATATTATTTAGTTCGCTTACTAAATATAAAGGCTAGCTCGTTAATAACGTATGGATTTTTCTAACGTAAAAATTCCAGAGAATCTCGTACGCATACCATTTTATTAATTAAAATTCGATCGCAAAACGGGCTTTCGCGATATTTTTCCGCTCAAAGACCATGTCTTTGGTGCGCGTTTTAATTTTCACTGTCAATGTCAATTCATCTTCAGTCAATTCCTTTAAAAAGCCTTGATACTGCTTTTCTCCATCAATATTTTGATAAAGGGAAACATTGATGTATTGTCCCATCGCGTTTTGGTAATCTTCTTCTTTTTTCAATGGACGTTCGGCCCCTGGCGAAGAAACCTCTAAAAAATAAGCTTGAGGGATTGGATCAGGATCGATCGAATCTAATTTATCGCTGAGTTTTTCACTGACGAAGGCACATTCTTCAATGTCAATACCGCCCTCTTTATCAATAAATACTCTTAAAAACCAGCTTTTTCCTTCTTTAATAAACTCTACTTCGACTAGTTCGAAGTTTTGTTCATCCAAAATTGGTGTTACTAAGTCAGTCACTGTTTCGACTACACTGCTCAAACTGTCAGCCTCCTTTAATCCATTAAAAAGAGTGAGCGAAAAATCCGCTCACTCACCATCAGTCTATGATTACATTGTTATAGTAGCATAAATCTACTGAAAATTCAACCGCATCATTTTCATGCTGGAATTTTCTTTCATTCGAAGGTTGAATTTATCTTTTTCTTTACATATCGAACAATGAAAGCTGATTCTCATCAGGCAAATCTTTCAATACACCATGAGTATCCATGTATTCGATCAATGTTTTGGATACCTTCCCGCGCGAGGCTAAATCTTCTTTAGAGAGGAAAATGCCATCCTTACGAGCTTCAACGATTTGTTTTGCCACGTTCAGACCAAGACCAGGCACAGCACGGAACGGTGCGATCAAGGTATCCCCGTCAATGACAAAATCTTGAGCATCTGATTTATACAGGTCGATCATGCCAAAATGGAAGTCCCGCTCTAGCATCTCGTTGCATAATTCCAAGACAGTCAATTGGTTCTTTTCTTTCGTTGACGCATCCATTCCTTTGTCAGTGATAGCTTTCATCGCCGCTTTGACTGCATCTTTCCCTTTTGCCATCGCAACGAGATCGAAATCGTCCGCACGAACAGAAAAATATGCACAATAATAAAGGATCGGATAATAGACTTTGAAATAAGCAACCCGCAGCGCCATCAGTACATAGGCGGCCGCATGGGCTTTCGGGAACATATACTTGATCTTCGAACAGGAATCAATATACCAGTCCGGCACATTGTTCTCTTTCATCGCTGTCAGATAGGTCTCACGAAGTTCGTCGTCAATTTTATTCCATTGCCCTTTACGTACTGTTTCCATGATCTTGAAGGCCATTCCGCTATCAAGTCCTGCATGGATTAAATAAACCATGATATCGTCACGACAGCCGATAACTTCTGCCAAGTTGGCTTCGCCGCGGCTGATCAATTCTTCAGCGTTTCCTAACCAAACGTCCGTACCATGAGACAACCCAGAAATCTGCAATAACTCAGCAAACGTCGTTGGTCCCGTTTCTTCTAACATTCCCCGAACGAAACGTGTTCCAAACTCAGGAATACCTAGTGTCCCGGTTTTAGAGTAAATCTGATCAGATTCAACACCCAAGACTTGCGGGCCAGCAAAAATCTTCATTACTTCAGGATCGTCTGTCGGGATCGTTTTCGGATCAATACCTGATAATTCTTGCAGCATCCGAATAACCGTTGGGTCATCGTGGCCCAGGATATCAAGCTTCAATACATTGTCATGGATCGAGTGGAAGTCAAAGTGTGTCGTCTTCCATTCTGAATTCCGATCATCCGCCGGGTATTGGATCGGTGTAAAATCATACACATCCATATAATCCGGAATTACGATGATCCCGCCCGGATGCTGACCTGTCGTACGTTTGACGCCTGTAGCGCCTTTTGCCAACCGATCAACCTCCGCATTCCGAAAATGCAAATTGTGATCTCGTTCATACCCTTTAACAAATCCAAAGGCTGTTTTATCAGCGACCGTACCGATCGTACCTGCACGATACACATACTCTTCCCCAAACAGAACTTTCGTGTAGTTATGGGCCTCAGGTTGATAATCACCTGAGAAGTTCAAATCAATATCGGGAACTTTATCTCCATGGAAACCTAAGAATGTTTCAAAAGGAATATCATGGCCGTCTTTATTCAAGCGCGCGCCACACTTCGGACACGCCTTTTCAGGCATATCGAAGCCGGACCCGTAAGAACCATCCTCAAAGAATTCAGAGTATTGGCATTCAGGGCAATAATAATGAGGCGGCAAAGGATTCACCTCAGTAATCCCTGTCATGGTCGCCACAAAACTAGAGCCCACGGAACCACGAGAACCAACTAAGTACCCATCCGCATTACTCTTATGAACCAATTTTTGAGCGATCAAATAGATAACCGAAAACCCGTTTCCAATGATCGAAGTCAATTCTTTTTCCAACCGTTTTTCAATGATCTCTGGCAACGGATCACCGTACAATTCCCGCGCACGGTCATAACTTAATTTTTTGATTTCTTCTTCCGAACCAGGGATCTTCGGTGTATATAGATCGTCCTTAACTGGAACAATCTCTTCGCAGGTGTCTACGATGGCGTTGGGTCCATCAACGACGATTTCTTTGGCTAATTGAGGACCTAAGAAACTAAACGCCTGCAGCATTTCATCCGTCGTTCGGAAATGGACATCCGGTAAGCTATGACGATTCAGCGGGTTTGCGCCCCCCATCGAACTAATCAAGATTTTCCGATAGATCGCATCTTCTTTATTCAAGTAATGGACATCCCCTGTTGCCACGACCGTCTTATTAAGATCTTTTCCGATTTGGATCAAATTCCGCAAGATATCTTCTAAGTCCGCTTCATTTTTCACCAGTTCCTGTTCAATCAACGGTGCGTAAACTGCTTTGGGCATAACTTCAATATAATCGTAGAATGCCGCGCGGTTTTTCGCCTCTTCGACTCCCTTTTGCATCATTGCTTCAAAGATCTCTCCTTGCGAGCAAGCAGACCCTATCAATAAATTTTCTCGTAATTTATTTAATTGAGAGCGTGGAATTCTCGGTACCCGTTCAAAATATTCGATGTTGGACATAGAGATCAATTTGAATAGGTCTTTCAATCCTGCTTGATTTTTTGCCAAAATCGTCGCATGGAAAGGACGGGCGCGTTTGTAAGAATCGCCTTCCCCAACATGGTCGTTCAATTGATCATGATAAGTCATCTCATGCTTCTCAATCGCTTCTTTGACAAAGATCCATGCTAAATGGCCTGTCGCCTCCGCATCATACACTGCTCGGTGATGTTGCTCCAGATTCACACCAAATTTCTTTGTTAGAACCCCTAAACCGAAACGCTTAAATTCAGGATATAAGAAACGTGCCAGCTCTAACGTGTCAATAACTGGATTTGGTGTTTCCGGCATATCATGACGAACATACGTCGTGTTGATAAAGCCGATATCGAAGGTTGCGTTATGGGCGACTAAAATCGCACCCTCACAGAACTTTTCAAACAATTCCATGACTTCTTTTTCTGGCTTAGACCCTCGAACCATTTCGTCCGTGATCCCCGTCAAGTTGATGGTCGTTTCTGACAACGGATGTCCTGGATCAATGAATTCCTCAAAGGTCTCAACGACATTTCCTTTGTGCATTTTGACAGCGGCTAACTCGATGATCGTATCGTAGACGGCAGACAACCCGGTGGTTTCTACGTCGAATACGACATAGGTGGCATCCGTTAATGATTCGTGTGCATCATTATAAGCAATCGGAACACCGTCAGATACGACATTAGCTTCCACGCCGTAAAGAATCTTTACGCCTGCTTTTTTCCCTGCCGCATGGGCATCTGGGAAAGACTGCGCGCCCCCATGATCGGTGATGGCGATTGCTCGATGTCCCCATTTTCCTGCTTGAGCGACTAAATCGCTGGCGCTGTTGATGGCATCCATGGTGCTCATATTGGTATGCAAATGCAATTCTGATCGTTTTTCAGTTGCCGTATCTTGACGTTCAGGATGCTTCACTTCCTGGATATCCTGCGCATTCATAACGAGGTCACGCATAAACGTGTCCTCTTGCACACTTCCTCGAACACGAATCCAGCTCTTATTAGCGATTGCCTCAAAGATCGCCTCGTCTTTCTCACCATTAGAGAATTTTTTCACCACAAAAGAAGAGGTGTAGTCTGTCATTTTCAAAATCAAGATTTTACGTTTTGAGCGTAATTCACGAACTTCTTTATCGAAAATAAACCCTTCAATAGTAATGCGGCGTTCTTCTTCAATAATGTTGCCCATTGGTGTAATTGCTTCGTCTGAGGGAATGTTGCGCCCCATTTGGATCGGACCGTCAAAATGAGCGGCTTGTTCCTTCTGTTCTTTTTTCTTTGATTCATATTGCGCTAAGCTGGCTGCCGCTTGTTCTTGCATGGCTTGGGCCTGCTCTTGTTTTCGTACTTCAAATTCCTGTAACTTCTTATCTGCCTGTTCTTTATCTACTTCTGGATCTACCCGCAGATGTGGGAATCCATAAGAAACTAGATTTTCTTCAATCAATGGCAAATATTGCTGTCTCAAAAATGGAATAACGGTTTCGTTATCTATCAATAAAACGATCCGTTTTCCTTGGATCAACGGCAAGGGCTTGCTCAATACCTGCTTCACTAGCGGGGTATCGCAATCCTGTTCTCCTAAGGCCAATTGCCAATAATTCTGCAACAGTTCCTCTTCAAACTGATTTTCTTCCGGAACAATATGTACTTTCACTTTCGCTATAGATTGAAAGGCAAGTTGCAGCTTTTGATAGAACGTATAAAATAGCTTTGCTGGTAGAATTTGCGGTGTCTGGATGAAAAACTCCCACACACGAGACTTTTCGTGAACGATCACTTCCTTAATCTCTGACGCTTGGATCATTGGGTGTTGCTGATCCGACTCTGCCAATTCAATTTGTCGTAGTAAATTTTCAAATAATTCACGATTTTTAGACAAAAGGACATCTCCTTCACTTTTTCAAGTATGTTTCAGTATACCTGTTTTTTTTTATGATTGCATTAGAAAAAGGATCGAAAAAATTTCGATCCTTTCATTTAAAAAAAGAAACGTTGAATGTCATTCCATGTGACCAAAATCATCAAAAGCATAATAAACCCAAAGCCGATCATGGTGATCAGTCCTTCTTTGTCTGGATCGAGTGGTTTCCCTCGAAGTCCCTCAATGATATTCAGGAGGATCTTCCCGCCATCGAAAGCTGGGATCGGCAGCAAGTTGACGATACCCAAATTGACTGAAAGCAGCGCCATTAAGTAAATGACTGTTTTAACTCCGGCACGTGACGCTTCTGCTGACATTTGATACATCATCACAGGTCCGCCAAGCTTATCCAGACTAAAACCAGTAAAAAGTGAGCCTAGAGCGCCAAAAATACGCTTCATTAAATCCCAAGATTGAGTGAATCCGCCAACGATCTTATCGCCAACCCCAGTCTTCATGAAGGGGCTCACACCGATCTGACCGACCTTTTGTCCATTACTCTCTACACTTTTCGGTGTCATATGCACGGTTTTTTCTTTGCCGTCTTGTTCAATGACAACAGCCAACTCTTTTCCTGGTTTTTTCGTGACAGTGTCCGTCAGATCATCCCAAGAAGAAATCTTTTTGCCGTCCACAGATACGATCGCATCGTGATCTTTTACCCCGGCAACAGCTGCGGGGCTGTCTGCCTGAACCGTCCCGATTTGGTTAGTGCTATAGTCAGCCACGCCGCCTTGTAAAAAGGCCAATACAATAAACAACAGGATCGTCAAAATGAAATTATTCATTGGTCCTGCAAAATTGGTCAAAATACGCGAGCCTAATTTCGCTGATTGAAATTGAACATCTCTCGGAGCGATCCGAACTTCTGTCCCATTTTCTTCAATGACTGTCGCATCATGTTGCACCTGGTACGTAGTCTCTCGGCTTTCATCACCATTGATGTAGCCTTTGATCGTCAAATCATCCACCAAATCGGCTGAAATAAGCTCCATCGGGATGCTGTTAGGCAATTGGATCTTTTTGCTGACGTTGATTCGTTTTACTTCGTTTTTCGGTGTCAGCTCAACCGATAACGGCATACCCGGACTTAATTCAGTCTCTTCGTCTTCCAGTCCAGCCATTCGTACGTATCCGCCAATTGGCAATAAACGCAATGTATAAGTGGTCCCGTCTTTTCCCATATGAGCAATCAGTTTTGGTCCCATACCGATTGAAAATTCTCGAACTAAAATACCTGAACGTTTCGCAAAGAAAAAATGTCCAAATTCGTGAACGATCACCAGGACACCAAAAACGATTAAAAATGTAATAATCGTACGCATAATTTTCCTACCTTCACTAGTTTCTTAGAAATAGTTTATCATAGTCTGTCAAAAAGATATTCCTTTCCCGATCATTTCATAGAAAATTTAAAAAAAGTCCGTGAATAACTCAAGACTTGCTTATCAAATCATCTACAGCTTTTTATTTTTTGCCTTGCGGGATTATTAACAACTGAGCTTCTTTGAATCGTTTCATATATTCAAGCACGAAAAAAAAAGCGTCTCCGCTCTTTTTAAAATACCCCTAATAAGTGCATCATCGGAAAAACAAACAACATGCTGTCGAACCGGTCTAAAATTCCACCGTGTCCTGGCAAGATGTTTCCTGAGTCTTTTACTCCGTAATGACGTTTGATCGCTGATTCAACAAGATCGCCAAATTGACCCACAACTGAGAATACAATTGTAAAGAGGATCATCGTCACTAAATTGTGCTGGAATATATTTGGTTGGACTAAAAAGAAAACAACAGCGACGACCACTGCGCTGGCAATCCCTCCAAGCGCGCCTTCAATCGTCTTGTTTGGTGAAATATCCGGCCAAAGTTTATGCTTTCCTATTTGGCGTCCTACCATATATGCCCCAATATCTGTTGCCCAAACAACAAAGAATGCGAAAAGCAGAATAGGCAGACCATCCGCACGAGCCGTGACTAGATTCTGAAACCCAACACCTACATATAAACTAGCGACGACCGGAAAACCCGCTTCATCGATCGTGTAGGTATTTTTAGACACAACAGAAAATCCTAGGATAATCATCACTGTTAAATAAAATAATAAAAAGTTGCTGTTAGAACCACTTAAAAATGGCATCCAGCGTTCCGCTGGTAAAACTAAAAAGACTGCGCCTAAAATAGAAAGTACTCCTTCAAAACTTAGGATCGCAAGACCCTTCATTCGAAATAGCTCATAGACACCTACCCCAGCTAGTACTGCTGCCGCTAATTCTACGGCGATCCCGCCAACGTACAAGATCGGTATAAAGATCGCTAATGCGACGACCGCTGTAATGACTCGCTGTCTCATTGTTCATCCCCCTTGTTTCTATTAAAATAATAATTTTTTTGCCACGGTACCTTCTTCAGCTAAAGAGCTGAATGATCACGTGGTACGAATATCCTTATTCAATCCGCCAAAACGACGATTTCTTTGCTGAAAGGAAGCGATCGCTGCCTCTAAATGGTCGCCATCAAAATCTGGCCATAGTGCTTTTGTGAAGTACAATTCGCTATACGCCAACTGCCACAATAAAAAGTTGCTGATCCGCTCTTCACCGCTTGTTCGAACAACCAGCTCGGGATCTCTTAATTCTTTTGGCAGAAAACCGGTCATTAGATGTTCGCCTACGACATCATCATCAATGGTTTCGATGTCCAATTCATCCTCTTTGACCTCATTTGCCATCTGTTTAATTGCCGTAATGATCTCCGCGCGGCTCCCATAATTCAAGGCAAAATTTAAAACAAGCCCGTCGTTTTGCGCAGTTTGTTCGATGGCACGCTTCACTGCGTCTTGCGTATGTGAAGGCAAGTATTCTTCGTAGCCCATTACGTGGACTTGGACATTTTCTTCGATTAATTCTGGCACAAATGTATCAAAAAAATCTACCGGCAGCTGCATCAAAAAGCTCACTTCTTCTTCAGGACGTTTCCAATTTTCCGTTGAAAAAGCATAGAGTGTCAAAACCTTTACACCCAACCGATTGGCATGCTTTGTAATTTTTTTTACTGTTTCCATACCCTCTTTATGACCAGCGATCCGCGGCAAACGGCGGTTTTGCGCCCATCGGCCATTGCCGTCCATGATAACCGCAATGTGTTTTGGGACAGCTCCTTCTGGATCGAAAACGAAGGACGATTCCTCTGGTGTGTATTTTTGCTTTTGTGGAAAAAATCGTAACACCATGTTTTTTTCCTCCTTTATTGAGTTAACAAATTAAAAATACTTTTGAAAAGTCATCTGCCATTATAACAATAAAATGCGGGTATTCCTATGAAAATTAAATACCTTTAGGGTTTTTCAATGAATTTCCAACTAGTTATCTGTCTATGTACACAACAAAAACCTGAAGAAAGACTCTTCAGGTTTTTGAGAATTAAACTTCTAACAATTCTTTTTCTTTTTCAGCCACGATTGAATCGATCGCTTTGATGTTGTCATCCGTCAACGCTTGGATGTCTTTTTCAACACTGCGCAAATCGTCTTCTGTCAAATCGCCATTTTTTTGTTGCTTTTTGTACTCATCCATCGCATCACGACGAATGTTACGAACAGCGACTTTCGCACCTTCAGACTCTTTCTTTACTTCTTTTGCTAATTCTTTACGACGTTCTTCCGTTAATTGTGGAATCACTAGACGAAGAACATTTCCGTCATTCGCTGGATTTAAGCCAATATCGCTCGCCATGATCGCTTTCTCCACGTCAGTGATCATATTTTTGTCAAATGGTGTCACCATTAAGACGCGGGCTTCTGGAATCGTGATGGAAGCCATTTGGTTCACAGGTGTCGGCACACCATAATAATCAACAGTGATGCGATCAAGTAGGCTTGCGTTCGCGCGTCCTGCACGGATTTGACCTAATTGACGTTGCAAGGCTTCTTGTGCCTTTTTCATTTTGTCTTTTGCTGCGTTCATTACTTCATCTGCCATGCTATTTCCCCCTCACAGTCGTACCGATGTTTTCACCGAGTACAACACGTTTAATATTTCCTGGTTCATTCAAATTAAAGACAACAAGCGGAATATCATTGTCCATGCTTAACGAGCTAGCGGTTGAATCCATCACTTGTAAGCCTTTAGAAATGACATCCAAATGCGTCAATTCTTCAAATTTCACTGCATTCTCATCAAGTTTTGGATCAGCTGAATAAACACCATCGACATTATTTTTTGCCATCAAGATGACGTCAGCATTGACTTCTGCTGCTCTCAATGCCGCAGTTGTATCCGTTGAGAAGTAAGGATTCCCCGTTCCACCTGCAAAGATCACGATCCGGCCTTTTTCAAGGTGGCGTTCTGCTTTACGGCGAATATATGGTTCTGCGATCTGACGCATTTCAATCGATGTTTGAACACGAGTCGGTACGTCAATATTTTCCAATGCATCCTGCAAAGCTAATGCATTCATTACAGTCGCTAACATTCCCATATAATCTGCTTGTGCACGTTCCATTCCCATTTGGGCACCAATCTGTCCACGCCAAATGTTTCCGCCGCCGACGATGATGGCCATCTCGATTCCTAGATCATGAACTTCTTTGATTTCTTCAACGATTTCCTTGATCACGGGTGGATTGATCCCAAATTTTTCATCCCCTGCTAAGGCTTCTCCACTTAGTTTCAATACTACACGTTTATACTTTGGTTCATTCATCTCAATACCTCCACTGTCACTCTAATGATATTTTAGCATACTCTGTCTTTGAAGCGAGCCAAATTTGAATTTGCTTAAAAAAAGGGAGCGCACATCGTTCGTGCGTTCCCGACTGTTTTAAAAACAGAATTATTTTTTGATTTGGTTCATAACTTCTTCAACAAAGTTATCTTCGCGTTTTTCGATACCTTCGCCAACTTCGAAACGAACGAAGCTTTCAACTGTCGCACCTTTAGAAGATACATATTTTTCAACAGTCATGTCAGGATCTTTAACGAATGGTTGGTCAACCAAAGCGATTTCTGCTTTGAATTTGTTCAAACGGCCAATCACCATTTTTTCAACGATGTTTGCTGGTTTGCCTTCATTCAATGCTTGTTCAGTTAAAACAGCTTTTTCGTGTTCTAATTCTGAATCAGGGATTTGGCTTTCGTTTACATAACGAGGGTTGATTGCAGCAACGTGCATCGCAACGTCTTTTGCAACAGATTCGTCAGTTGTACCGTTTAATAGAGCTAAAACAGCAATACGTCCGCCCATGTGTAAATAGCCGCCAAATGCTGCGTTATCGTCTTTTTCAACAACTTCAAAACGACGGAAGTTGATTCTTTCACCGATTACTTGTGTTGCTTCGATTAGAGCAGCTTCTAACGTTTCGCCTTTAGCGTTTGTTAATTTCATTGCTGCATCCATGTCAGCTGGTTTGTGTTCAGCAACTAATGCTGCGATTTCTTTCACTAGGTCTTGGAACATTTCATTTTTAGAAACGAAGTCTGTTTCAGAGTTCACTTCTACGATTGCAGCAGTATTTCCGTGGATCGCAACTGAAGCCAAACCTTCAGCGGCAATACGGTCATTTTTCTTCGCTGCTTTAGCCATACCTTTTTCACGTAAAAGATCAACAGCTTTTTCAATGTCGCCTTCTACTTCTACTAATGCACGTTTTGCATCCATCATACCTACGCCGGTCATGTCGCGTAGTTCTTTTACCATTTTAGCTGTTACGTCTGCCATTTTAAGGGCCTCCTTAGTTTTTCTAAAAAAGCTGCTTCAAAGGAATATATTTACTTTGAAGCAGCATATGCTACGAAATTATTCAGCTGATTCAGTAGAAGCGTTGTCGCCTTCCACTACATCAACGATTTCTTCGATTGAAGTGGCTTGTCCGCCATCTTCAGCTACGAAGTCTTCTTCAGCTACTTGATCTTCACCTTGGTTACCTTCGATGAACGCATCAGCCATTTTAGCAGTGATCAATTTCACGGCACGAATCGCATCATCGTTTGAAGGGATTACTACGTCGATTTCATCTGGGTCGCAGTTTGTATCAACCATAGCAACGATTGGAATGTTTAATTTGTGTGCTTCTTGAACAGCGATACGTTCTTTACGAGGATCAACGATATACATAACATCAGGGATGCGAGGCATATCAGCGATACCGCCTAAGAATTTTTCTAAACGTTCACGTTCTTTATTCAAACCGACAACTTCTTTTTTAGGCAATACTTCAAAAGTACCGTCTTGTTCCATTGCATTGATTTGTTTCAAACGAGCAATACGTTTTTGGATAGTGTCCCAGTTAGTTAAAGTTCCGCCTAACCAACGGTGGTTTACATAGTATTGACCAGCGCGGACAGCTTCTTCTTTGATTGCTTCTTGAGCTTGTTTTTTTGTACCTACGAACAATGCAACGCCGCCGTCTTCAGCAACATCTTTCATGTAGTCGTAAGCTGCATCTACTAATTTGACTGTTTTTTGCAAGTCAATGATGTAGATTCCGTTTCTTTCTGTGAAGATATATTTCTTCATTTTTGGGTTCCAGCGACGTGTTTGGTGACCAAAGTGTACGCCGGCTTCTAGTAATTGTTTCATAGACAATACTGACATTTGTGTTTCCTCCAATTGGTTTTTTGTTTTCCTCTCCTGCTCTCTTCTTTATAAGGAACTGACAAGCAGCACCGCCTTACAAATCAAGTCAGAATGTGGATTTTATGTGCATAGTCGCCCACACACAATTAGTAATTATACAAGACTCTTTTTGATAAATCAATCTTTTTTATTTAGTACTCCATGAATTAATATTTATAAAGGAATACTGCTTAAAAAAGCTTTTTCTGCTATACTGAGTGCATAATTATCATTTTATCGATGCTCTTTTCTAAATTTTTTTTCTGAACATCCCTCTTCTTGCGGCTTATAGGCTGCTGGAGCTGGAAAGCTTTAGAAACGTTCCTTCATTACATATAACTAAGGAGTTTTTTTATGCGCAAAAAAGACCGACATGAATTAATTAAAAAAATCATTACAGAAAATCCTATTCGCAATCAAAATGAATTGATGGATCACCTGCAGCACCACCAGGTTTCAGCGACTCAAGCGACTATTTCGCGTGATATCCGCGATCTAAAAATCGTAAAGACCATTGATGAATCTGGAAAGCCGCGTTTTGAATTGTTTCAAGAACAACAGGTTTCTACGGATGATGACGATATCAAACGGTTGATTCGGATGACCACAGAAGTCATCGTCAAAGTCGATACGGTTCAATTCATGACGATCGTCAGCACATTGCCAGACAATGCGCACTTGTTAGCTTCCGTATTAGACGATCTTTCTAGTGAGTTGATCGTCGCAACGATGGCCAGCTTCGACACGATCATTATTATTTCTAGAACCGCTGAAGACGCTCAACAAGTCACTGCTTTTTTACAAGATCCGACAAACACCTCCATTTTTAGTTAAATCAAATGGACCCTTATTTTAGATAACTACGTGACAAAAAAAGCCAAACGACTTTTTACTTTCAAGTTAGAAAGAAAAAGAGTGTTTGGCTTTTTTATTCGTTCATCATTCATTTTAACGGTACTGTCTCATCTGGAGAGATAAAAAATTACATTTTATTTGGGGCATGAACACCTAATAGACGCAGATCTTCTTTCAAAATGACAGTCACCGCGTGTACCAATGCAAGCCGTGCCTCTTTTTGATCGTCTTCCACTAGAATTTTTGTGTGAGCGTAGTATTTATTAAATGCTTGAGCCAATCGAATCGAGTGCTTTGCGATCACGGATGGTTCGTATTGATCCGCCGCTTGCATGACTACTTCTGGATAGCTTTGCAGCAGCTTGATGATTTCCCAGCTATCTTTATCATTCAAGGCATAAACAGCCTCCGTATCAATGGCGAAGTTTCCTTTTTCCAAAACAGTCATTGCACGCGCATGTGTGTATTGTACGTATGGGCCTGTTTCCCCTTCAAAACGAACCACTTCTTCCAAACTGAAGTCGAAGTTGTTTAAGCGGTCATTCTTTAAGTCGTGGAAAATCACAGCGCCAACGCCCACTTGGTGTGCCACTTCCTCTTTATTTGGAAGATCCGGATTTTTTTCTTGAATTTGGTTCAAAGCAAGACTATTTGCTTCATTCAGCACTTCTTCTAATAGAACGATCTTGCCTTTACGGGTAGATAATTTTTTGCCATCCTTAGTGATCAAACCAAATGGTACATGGATCATTTCATCTGACCAATCAAAATCCATTTCTTTTAAAACAGCCTTTAATTGTTTAAAATGACCACTTTGTTCATTTCCCACCACATAGAGGGACTTAACAAAATTGTATTCACGTTTACGGTAAAGAGCAGCTGCCAAGTCACGCGTAATGTACAATGTCGCGCCATCTGATTTTTTGATCAAGGCTGGATTCAAGTCATATTTTTCAAGGTCTACGATCTCTGCCCCTTCATTGGTTTGCAGCAGGTGCTTTTCTTCCAACATCGTTACAACTTCATCCATCTTATCGTTGTAGAAAGCTTCTCCATTGTAAGAATCAAAATCAACTTCCAGCATTCCGTAGATCTTATTAAATTCTTTTAGCGACTCGCTGCGGAACCATGTCCATAAATCTAATGCTTCTTCGTCGTTTTCTTCTAATTTTTTGAACCAAGCGCGTGCTTCATCGTTTAGTTCAGGCTCTTCTTCTGCTTTTTCGTGGAATTCTACATATAGACGCAGCAATTCATTGATCGGTTCAGCTTTCACTTTTTCCTCTGAACCCCATTTTTTATAGGCTACGATCAATTTACCGAATTGTGTACCCCAGTCACCAAGATGATTGATTTTGATTGGGTTATACCCGATCTTGCCCAAGATCAAACTGATGGAATTTCCGATCACAGTGGAGCGCAAGTGTCCCATTGAAATAGGTTTTGCGATATTTGGAGAAGACATATCGATCGTTACGTTGCCTTCATTTCCAATATTGCTGTCCCCAAAATGATGTGCTTCTTTGGCGATTTGTTTCAAGACCATGCTTGAAATAACTTCCTTTTTCATAAAGAAGTTTAGATACGGACCTACGACCTCAATTTTTTCAAAAGCATCAGGATTGATTTGCTCAGCTAGCTCTGCCGCAATTTGCTGCGGCGCTTTACGAAACACTTTCGCCAAGGCGAATGTTGGAAATGCCACATCTCCGTGGTCAACTGATTTAGGATTTTCCAATAAACGTTCTACTTCCGGCAACGTGAGATTTTCTTTCACTACTTCAAAAACAGCTTGTGCGACGATTTCTTTATTATTCATCCAAAATTCCCCCTAATATATTCTGTATGCTTGGATTTATTCACAAAAATAAGTCTGGATCGATCATTAAGACATCGTATTCTTTAACCATTAAAAGTGATGCTCACAAAAAAAGTCCCTGATGTATAAAATACATCAGAGACGAGAATTCCCGCGGTACCACTCTTATTGTCGCATGCGACCAGCTTAGGCTATAACGGTAGCTGCCGTTTCATCTCAAAAGTGCGCCCTCTATTTTTGTCTATTCGGCTCCCACCTACCCGAACTCGCTGAAAAACAGACCATAGACTTCTCTTTTTTCATTGATGAATGATTTATCTGGCATTCATATTAACAGAAAAATCGTCATCTGACTAGTCGAGAGGGAGATTTTATGCTTTAGGAATAAATAGATTTCCTAAAGTGGCAGCCATCACCGATTTGATGGTATGCATCCGATTTTCAGCTTGTTGAAATTGGTAGGCCTTCTTTCCGCGAAAGACTTCGTCCGTCACTTCCATTTCAGCCAACCCGTAGTTTTCTTTGATTTCTTTTGCTACTTCGGTTTCTATATCATGAAACGCTGGCAAACAATGCAGAAAAATCGTTTCTGCTTTTTGTGTTTTTTCCATCAATTCTTGATTGACTTGATACGGCAGCAATAACTCAATGCGCTCCTCAAAGGCCTCTTCCTCACCCATGGATACCCAAACATCCGTGTAAATAATATCTGCTTGTGCCACGCCTTGATCTGTATCAGCCGTGACAAGAACTTTCGCTCCCGATGCTTCGGCATACTGCTCAGCAAGATGAATCAATTGTTGTTCAGGAAATAGCTTCTCTGGTGTGACGATCGAAATATTCACTCCTAAGATCGCACTGGTGATCAGCAGCGAATTTGCGACATTGTTGCGCCCATCGCCTACATAAGCCAACGTCAATCCTTCTAATGTGCCAAAATGTTCTTTTATCGTTAAGAAGTCAGCCAGCATTTGCGTCGGGTGCCATTCATCTGTCAATCCATTCCACACAGGGACGCCTGAATGTTCGGCTAATGCTTCCACCGCCTCCTGAGAGAAGCCGCGGTACTCGATCCCATCAAACATACTTCCTAAAACCTTCGCCGTATCTTCGACGGACTCTTTCTTCCCTAATTGGATATCATTTTTCCCTAAATATTCAGGATGCGCGCCTAAGTCGATAGCAGCTGTTGTGAAGGCGGCACGTGTTCGTGTAGATGTTTTTTCAAACAATAAGGCAATGTTCTTTCCCGCTAAATAAGTATGCGGCAAATTCTTTTGCTTCAATTCTTTTAAATGCGCGGCGAAATCAATCAAATAGAGCAATTCATCTTTAGTAAAATCAATCTCTTTCAAAAAGCTTTTCCCTTGAAAAATATTTTCCATCTTAACTCCTCCATTTTTGAATATTCATTCGATATCATCTGATAAATATTATTTTTATTCATGATAACTGAATAAATATGAAATTACAACCACATTCTGAGCATCTTCCATAAAAAAACCCTCCTCAAGCATTTTTGAGGAAGCCTTACTTCTATTTCACTTGTGACAGTTTGATTCGATTTAATTTACAGGTCACTGCATTTGCAACAACACCTTAAAAAAATTATCAGCTTCGCTATAATCATTAACGATCGTTAAAACACCTTGATTCTCCCTCTATCTATAAAAAAAGCCAAACCTGTTTTTACTTTTCAAATCGAAAGTAAAAAACGGTCTGGCTTTACATTTGTAAAGTATTTTTTAAAAAGACTTCTCATTTGAACTTCACTGACTGATTTTTTCTCTATTGAAAGACTAGAGGGACTGCCTGCTCCTTGATCCAAATCCTTTTCTATGGGAAAGCTTGACTTAGAAAATCTAGATATGCTGAAAAGCCAAACTTGGATTGGCATTCAAGCTCATCCCAGCAAAGTGGTGTTTTTGTAATTCCACATGTGCAGCAGCACCAATCATCGCGGCGTTGTCACCACATAAGCGCAGCGGCGGCACGATCAATTTCACATCAGGCAGCTCTTTCTCAATCGCCGCAGCCATCTGCTCGCGAAGGCCTTTATTCGCCGCCACGCCACCAGCTACAATCAATTGCTTGACTGGGTACGTTTTGCAGGCTCTGATCGTTTTTGAAACAAGCACCTCCACCACACTTGCTTGAAAGCTTGCTGCTAGATTTTGGTGATCCAGCACTTCGCCGCGTTGTTCTGCATTGTGAGTCAAATTGATAAATGCACTTTTCAACCCGCTAAAGCTGAAATCAAAATTATCTTCCTTCAGCATTGCACGGGGAAAGTCATAGGTGTCTTCTCCTTGATGCGCCAATTCATCTATTTCTTTTCCGCTCGGGTAACTTAATCCTAGTACACGCCCTACTTTATCGTAGGCTTCCCCAGCAGCATCATCGCGTGTTTCACCAATGATCTCAAAAGACCCGTCTTCCTTCATATAGACAAGCTCGGTATGTCCTCCGCTAACAAGCAAGGCCATCAAAGGAAATACCAGCGGTTCGACCAAACGGGCAGCATAAATGTGTCCCGCCATGTGATTGATCGGCAGTAAAGGCAAACCATTCGCCCAAGCAAAAGCTTTCGCTGCACTTAATCCGATCAACAGCGCGCCGACTAGCCCTGGTCCATAAGTAACCGCTACGGCTCGAAGGTCGCTCGCTTCAACGCCTGCTTCACTCAGCGCTTCTTCAATACAAATCGTAATCTGCTCCACGTGATGCCGGCTGGCAACTTCAGGCACGACACCGCCAAAACGTTTGTGACTTTTTATTTGCGAAGCCACAATATTTGATAGAATGGTTTCACCATTTTCAATCACTGCGACACTGGTTTCGTCACAGCTGCTCTCGATCGCTAGAATCAATTCCGTTTCATTCATCTGCATTTCCTACTTTCAAAGCCATCAGCACCGCATCCTCTTGGGGGTGCTGATAATAATTTTTCCGCTTTCCTATTTCTTGAAAGCCAAATGTTTCATAAAAAAGACGCGCCTCTTGGTTCGAAGCACGCACCTCTAAAAAAATACTCGCTATATTTTCTGCTGCTGCGTGGGCGATCAGACGTGTCATCAAGCGACGTCCGAGACCTTGACCTTTTACTTTCGCAGCAATATTGGTAATCTCGATTTCATCACACACCTGGTGAAAGCCCAAGAATGCGAGGACTTCCGTTCCTTCAGTAAAATAATGGCTATGAGGTTGCATCATATCACTGGCAAATTGGTCTGCTGACCACGGCGAATCAAATGTATAGGCCGCCTGGCTGATTTCCCAACATACGTTTGCTAACTCGTTCATCTTTATCCCACTTCCAACCGCTTGATCATATCCAGCGCATCTTCATTATTCTCGGTGTAATAGTTTCTGCGAATGTTCCGGGCAGAAAAACCCAACCGACGATACAATCGCTGCGCATCTGTATTGCTTAAACGCACCTCCAGTGAGAGTGTTTCACAATCGTTCATTATAGCGAATTTTTCTACTTCGTCAATCAACAGCATTCCGATCCCGCGATTTTGAAAAGATGTTCCAACTGCGATGTTTGTAATATGCGTATCATTTCCGATCAATCGGCTGCCGATAAAGCCGGCAAGCTCCTCTTTCTTCGTTACAATACAAATATATAGATGTGGGATCGGTGAATGGATCTCTGACAGAAATGCACTTTTCGTCCATGGCGTCTCGCCAAAATAAACATCTCGCTCCAAGGCAATCAGCTCTTTGATGTCCTGGTCGTTAATTTTTCGCAGCAGGTATTCCTCCTCCTTCAACTTCACGTACTTTGAAGTAAAAGGATATTGTTTCCCGTACAAAATCGTCTTAACGAATCCGCTAAATTTTTTCAACATAGTCCTCATCCTCAGGTTGATGTGTCTCTAGCCATTTTTCTTCCGCCTCCACGCGCTTCAGATATTCTGGTACCAATCCATGAATATCGTCAACGGGTTTTGCGAGAAAGCCTAATTTTCCAAGTACGATCCCGCTTGGAAGATTTTGCTCGTCTGATTCAGAAACCTCCGCAGTCGGCCATGCGGCGTTAATTTCTTGTTTAAACTTAGCTGTCTCACCGACAAAAAATGCCGGTTCCTGAATCTTCTGTAATAAGTCCGTCAATGACATATGCTGATCCGCCATAATAGAGATTAATTTTCCTTGTTCCCAGCGATAGGCGCCTGCGTACACGTTGTTCCGGCGGGCGTCGATCAGAGGAATGATCACTTTTTCGGTTTGAACATTTCCTGCGATAACTGCCAGACTCGACACAGTCGTCAACTGGATTTTCAATGTTTCTGCCAGTGTTTTCGCAGTCGTTACCGCGATTCGGATACCTGTGTAAGAACCTGGTCCCTTTGCTACAACGATTCGATCCAAATCAGCGGGCGTCAGTCCACTTGCCTGCATGACCGATTCGATCGCTGGCATCAAAGTCAAGCTGTGATTCATTTTTCGGTTCAATTGAAAGTGTGCCAGTACTTTCTCGTCCTCTAAGACCGCTACGGCTAATGTTTGATTCGATGTATCCATCGCTAGTAATTTCATAAAAGTTCATTTCCTCGCATTTAAGATAGCCATATTTTAACACAAACCCGATTTGCTTTCCTTAGATTTTTAAACAGCAAAAAACATTTGAAAAGTCTTTTAATAAAAAACTTTACAAATGAAAAGCCAAACAGCTATTTTACTTTCTAAAAAGATAGTAAAAAGGCGTTTGACTTTCCATTTGTAATAGCCATTTCGTTGAAGCAAATTTGATGAAACGCTAGTTGGTCGAATCTCGTTGAATCAGCTTTGTCCCCAGCATGATCTTTCTTGGGACAGGCGCACCCTCTCTAGCTAACTCCAAGACGGTCATTACCGCCAATTCCCCCATCCACTCTGTCTCTACCTTCACCGTCGACAACGCGGGAGAAACATACTTTGCAACACTGACATCGTTGAACCCGATCACCGAGATGTCTTCTGGGACCCGCAGTCCAAATTCTTGGATCGCTTGCATCGCCCCTACAGCCAAAGCATCGCTTGAAGCAAACAAGGCATTTGGAAACTCTTGGTTGTCAGCTAAAAAAGTCGTCATCGCGGCTTTTCCAGCTTCCATTGAAAAGGCGGCCGTCATCGTAAATTCCGGCTTGTACAAATTGATTTGCTGCATCTTTGTTTTAAATGCACGCAGCCGCGGGTCCTCGATCGGCTGAAAATGATGCTTGGTCTGCTCTTCGCCAGAAAGAATACCGATTTTTTGATGCCCGCGTTGGACAAATGAATCAATCACCAGATCCACGCTTTGATCAAAATCGACGACGAGCGAATTGAGTCCTTGAGTCATTCCATCGAAATCCACAAACAATAAATTCTCATCTAAATTCTTCAACTGTCGTATCTGCTCTGCATCAAACTTTCCAAGAGCGATCGTTCCCGTAACCTGAGCATCTGATAATTCTGTCAGCGCCTCTCGCCGAATCTGAATGTTTAATTCTTCGGCTTTTTTTTCGATGCCTAATCGAATGGATAAATAATAAAGATCCGCAAGCTCTTCGGCCTCATCGTACCACTGGACCAGCCGAATCACCGATTTGCTTATTTTGTTGGCGCGTTTGTGCTTGGTATAGTTCAATTCCTCCGCCACCTCAAAGATACGCTGCTTCGTTTCGTGAGCGACGGATAATTCTTGATCGTAATTTAATACACGGGAAACGGTGGCCGGTGACACACCAGCCAGCTTTGCAATATCTCGAATAGTTGCCATCGCGGCTCCCTTCTACAACGTATTGATAAAGCGGGTAAAGCCTTCTTGTCCTTCAACGTCTCGTTTAAAGACACCCGCATCTTCTAATACACGGGCAAACGCAGCGCCAACTGCTTTTTGAACGACGTCTGTAACATTTTCTTGGGTGATCGTATTGACGCGTTTTAATTCATCCGCCCACGCCACGTGATACTCGGCGATTTCATTCGCCTCATTTAATAAATACTTTTCTACTTCTTTAAGCTCTGGTTCCAGACGTGGCGGCAACACAGCAAGACCCATCACTTCAATCAATCCGACGTTTTCCTTCTTGATGTGCTGTACATCAGGATGCGGGTGGAAAATCCCCTCTGGATATTCCTCAGAAACATTGTTGTCCCGCAAAACCAGATCGATTTCAAAAAGCCCCTCTTTTCGGCGCGCGATCGGAGTAATCGTATGATGCGGTGTGCCATCTTCTGATGCTGCTGTAATCTGCAAGGCATCATCCGAATACACTTGCCACTTCTCAAAAATCATTTGAGCGGCTTCAACTAAGTCACGCTGGCTCTTCCCTTGCAAACGGATCACAGACATTGGCCACTTGACGATTCCTGCCGTAACAGTTGGAAAAGCTGACAATTCAATCGTCCGTTCCATCTCAGCCACCGCCATAGGGAATGTGTGACGTCCGCCTTGGTAATGGTCATGAGAGAGGATCGATCCGCCAACGATGGGCAGGTCGGCATTTGATCCCACAAAATAATGAGGCAGGACTTCTGTAATTTTTAACAATCGCTGGAAGGTCGCCTTTGTGATTTTCATCGGACGGTGTTCTTCTGACAAAATGATGCAGTGTTCGTCATAATAAGCGTACGGCGAATATTGGAATCCCCAGCTTTCGCCATCGAGATTCATTCGAATGATCCGGTGATTGGTTCGTGCCGGGTAGTTCAATCGGCCCTTGTAGCCTTCATTTTCCATACACAACATGCATTCCGGATACCCGACTTTCTTCAGCTTCCGTTCCGCGGCGATCCATTTTGGGTCTTTTTCTGGTTTTGACAAATTGATCGTGATCTCTAGCTCGCCATATTCCGTTTTCGCAGGAAAAATGATGTTCCGCGCGATCTCCCGCGTTTTGATGTAGTCGTTGTCTTTGCTGAGTTTAAAGAAATAATCTGTCGCTTGGACAGGATCTTTCGAATAATATTGAGCAAAATACGCATTCACGACAGACGGCGGCGGTGTCATCAGATCCATCAGTTGTGCCTCTAGCATATCTCGCTCCGCCTGATGGTCTGTGATTACTTGATTGTTCTCTGCTTGGATCAGCAGGCGATCGACTAGCGGAACTGCGCTTGTTGAAACACTGCGCAGTTCCGCTTTGGCAAGGGACTCCTCACCGATCATGGCGATGACACGGTTTTCTAAATAGTAACGATCCATCTCCATCCATCCGCCTGACTGAATAGCTAATGTGGTAAAATCTCTAATTGTTTGACTGATCGACACGTGACTTCCTCCTAGTCTTCATAGCCATGTGGATGACTGACATGCCAGTTCCACGCGGTCTCAATGATCGCTTTGATATCTGTATATTCTGGATTCCAGCCCAATGTTTCTTTGACTTTCTCGCTTGAAGCCACCAAACGACTTGGATCTCCTGCTCGACGTGGACCAACCTCCGCAGCAATTTCTTTTCCGGTCACTTCGCGAGCGGCATCCAACATTTCTTTGACAGAATAGCCATTGTTCGAACCAAGGTTGAAGAAATTACTTGGATTTCCAGCGTTTAAGTATTCTAACGCTAAAATATGAGCAGCCGCTAAATCTTCTACTTGCACATAGTCACGGATACACGTACCGTCCGGCGTATCATAATCCTCGCCAAAGATCGTCAAATGGTCTCTCTGGCCCAGTGCCACCTGTAAAATGATCGGTACCAAATGCGTTTCCGGATCATGATCTTCACCAATGCTTGCATCGGCTTTTGCGCCAGCGACGTTGAAATAGCGTAATGCCACATACCGCATCCCATAAGCGTTGTCGCACCATTTCATCATTTTTTCCATCATCAGCTTGCTTTCGCCATAAGGGTTGGTTGGATTTGTGGCTACTTCTTCTGTGATCGGTGAGACACCGGGTTCACCATAGGTCGCTGCTGTAGAAGAAAAGACGATGTTTTTCACTTTGAATTCTTCCATCACTTCCAATAAGCTTTCCATGCCCACCACATTATTGTTAAAATATTTCAATGGCTTTTCCACTGACTCGCCAACTAACGAGCTTGCGGCAAAATGAACGACCCCTTCGATCGATTCTTTCGTAAAAACATCTCGCATAAACGTCTTGTCGCGGCAATCACCTTCATAGAATGTTGCTTTTGGATGGACTGCCTTGCGATGGCCCGTTAATAAATTATCTACTACGACAACCTCATAATTTTGAGAAACCAGCTTATCCACTGTATGAGAACCGATGTATCCTGCACCGCCTAAAACTAAAATTGCCATTTGATTGTCTCCTGTCATTTTTATTTAGTAAACAAATTATAGTTTGTTTACTAAATAAATGCAAGTGAATCTCCCATTCATTAAACTTTCTATTTTTTTGATTTTGCTTCATAATGGAGGTATGGAAGAAGACGTTCTCTTTTGTTAAAAGAGCGCTGACTTTTTTGATTCTTTAGAGGCTCCTTTAGAGATTCTTCTCGGTAAAAGAACCTGATCGAAAACGACAGTTTATGGACGTCTAATGTGAAAAGCAAATGTATTTCTCTGTGGGAAGTACATTCCTTATAACTGAGAAAGGAGTGATGAAACGATGCGTAAATTTGCTTCAGGATTCGTTACTGGTACTTTTGCTGCGGCGGCAGTAGTTGCAGGCGTGGTGATGGGTGTGAAAAAGAAAGTGATCGACCCGATCGAAGAAAAAGAAACAAAAATCGATGAAAATCGTAAAAAAGCACGTAGAAAACGAATCGCTCGTTAAAAAAAAGAAAGCCAAATCGGCTTTCTTTTTTCTATTTATAGATTGATCGTGTGATGCGATTCGCTAATTTGAAAATGCGGTCGTCGCTTTTAGGACGCGGCGAGGTCGCATTCAGCCAGTCCAAGCCTTCCAACGGGATGCCGTAGCAATAAATACAAGACATGACCCGCCCGCTTTGAGTGATGAGTTGATGTGTCTGGCGTTGAACCTTGATCGCTCCAGTCGGATGGTCTTTCCCGTCAAAGCTTATTTGATGTGGCGCCGAATAGCCTTTTTCACGCATTTGGATCAGCAGCGGATTTTTCGTGCGTGTGAAGCTCGTTGCAGGCAACCGCGCCTCGATCAAGCTGCTTCCGACAAACGTCCGCTCAGGGTCCTTCTTACTGTAGGTAATAAATTTCTTGTTCTTTCTTTCCACGACCATCTCAGGCGCTAAAAATGTCACCACGCCGGCTTCCACCAATGCCAATAACTGCTTTTGGCGAATCACGGGCGCACCGATCGTCAAGAAACTGTAGTTCCGATTGAAGCGGCCGAAAAATTCTTCATAGTAGTCCTTTGGTGAAAATCTTTCTTGATCCAGCATATCGTTGAAGGGCTCTTGCACTTCTTTGTACGTATCTATCGCCTTGGCGATGGCGCCTGTTTCATTGCCCAACTCCGCTTCTTCAATGTCTTTTTTTAAATAGGTTTGGATAAACGCTGGAAATTCTGTCGCTGAGACTTCTTTTGCCGGATCAAAAAGCGAGGACCAGTCCAATCGAAGCGCATCAGGAATTTGATACTTCGTTAAAACAGCTTCCCGATCGCCTTTGCGGTATTCCCGTAAAAAGGTCGTTTCATCGATTGCCGTGTCAGCTAATTTTATTTCATAATACGCCAATTCGGCTTCTTTTCGTAATAAATCAACCAGAGCCTCCACGCCGCCGTCAAAGTCTTCCATGAACGGTTGAGTCAATAGCTGCGGCTGCGCATCTTCGCCAGGCTCCTTTTGATTATCGGGACGCGCATGGTAAGGCAAGCCTCTGCCTGAACCAACGATCAGCTGCTGCTCTTTTCCCGTAGGTTCATAGTTCAATCCCGTTTCTTCTTCAATGAAGCGGCCGCCCCATTTAGCGACAAACAAAGCAATATAATCAAAAAAGCTTAATCCTAACCCTCGAAGGATCACACAATCACTCGTGGGAAGCTCTTCAAGCGGGGTGTCGGAGGGGTTCCCCGGTTCTTGGTAAAAGAGTCCGTGTGCTTGCGCGTAAGTTTTATTTTCCGCCTCCTCCTCATTGAGGGAATTTGCAGAATGTCCCGTTGCCAAGACCACATCCGAGACGTGATAGACACGATCTGCTGTCAACGAAATCCCCGTCTCCTCCTCAGTCAGATCAACCACCCGCTCTTTGATCAAAGTAACCGTAACGCTTTCCGGTAAATGCTTCTGTTGCTGGTCGAAAAACCAGCTTTGGTAGACACCATAGTACCGCCGTTGGCAATAGTCATTCTTTCCAAGTGCCCTCTCTGCTGAAAAAGAGTGCTCTTCATCAAAAGAAGAGAGATACTCCGGTGCTTCTGTCTTGTTCCACTCTGCTAAATTTGGGCCTTCGTCTTCAGAAAACAAGGTGACATGCTGCATGACGGTATTCATGATTACTTGATCACTTTGATTTTTGCGCCAGATATTTCCTCCGGGGCCATCAGGATCAAATAGCAGCAGTTCTACTTTTTCTTCTTTGGGTGCTTGCTTGATCAGACGGTCCAAAACGATCAAGCCGTAAGGGCCTGCCCCGATAATTGCGATTCTTTTCATACACATTCCTCATTTTTCGATAGATTCCTTTCTTTTAGAGTAGTGAAAAATGGGGAAATAAGCAAATTAAAAAAGCTTCTGGTGACGGAATCATCAGAAGCTGCATGACTTATTTTAATACCCAGCGCTCAAATGCTTCTTTCACGCCGTCTTCCAAATTCGTTGCTACTGTGTAATCCGCAGCGGCCTTCACTGTCTCACTGGCATTTCCCATCGCCACGCCCGTGCCGGCGAATTCGATCATAGACAGATCATTCTCTGCATCCCCGATGGCCATCACTTCTGAAGGCTCAAGGCCTAAATGTTCACTTAACTCTTTCAATGCCATGCCTTTGCTGGCATTTGCATTCAATACTTCAATGAAATACGGCGTGCTTCGAACGATCGTATATTTTTCAAATAATTCTTTTGGAATTTTTTTGAAGGCCTCGCCTAAAATTTCTGGATCATCGATCATCATCATTTTTACAGCCAGCACGTTCTTCGCGATTTCTTCAGGTGTCCGATAATGAAGCGGCATATTTACTAAATACGACTCTAAAATCGTGTAAGGACTGATGTCGCGGTTGGCTGTGTACATCGACTCTTTATCTGCAAGATGCAAATGCACATCGAGTGACCGTGCCAAATAGTCAATTTCCAAATAATCTTCTCGCGTTAAATTGTGTTCAGCTACCACATCCCAAGTATTGGTGTTCAATACTAACGCACCATTGTAGGTAATGATGTAATCATCCAGCTGATTTAGTCCTAGAACTTCGAGTTGCGCTCTTGTTCCGGATAACGGGCGGCCGGTTGAAAGAACGACATAAATCCCTGCTTCTCGAGCTGCCTTGATGCTCGCCACTACAGGCTGATTGATCTCGTGGTGGTCATTCAGCAATGTTCCGTCTAAATCTATCGCAACCAATTTTATACTCATAATTCTCTCCTAACCTGTTGATAAATTGTCCGCAGTGCTTTTTACAGACATTTATTTGATGTTTCTATACAGCAAACTTTTCAAGATACTTACATGAGAAGTTTCTCAACTTCCATAATAAGCATAAAACAATGCCTCGTCAATTGAATCAGCCGTATCCTCTACCACTGATAAACGTGAAAAAACGGCTGGACACTTGGTCAGCCGTTTGTTGTTAATCCACTTTTTTCTGTTTCACTTTCCCAGTCCACTCTTGAATACCGCCTTTAAGAATGTAAAGATCTGTGTACCCTTTTTTACGAAGCAGATTTGCCGCACGGGCACTGACTGCTTTGTTTTGATCATAAATATAGATCGGTTGATCCTTTCGCAAAGAGGCATACGTTTCTTTAAACATACTGAATGGGAAGCTGCGCGCGCCTAAAATATGCTTTGCATTGAATTCATCTCGTTCACGGACATCAATGATTTGCGCTTTACGCATTCCTGCTTGAAATTCTTCTTGCGTGATGATTTTTGCGGAACGTCGCATCATGATTCGAACGACCAGCTCATACAGACCAAATAAAACAAGTACCGCGATTAATACGATATTGATTTTCCACCAAATTGACATAACTTGATTCCCCTCTACCCTTTTATCTATTTAGCTAATGAAGCAGCGCCGATGACTCCGGCTTCATTGCCCAATTCTGCTAACTTGATTTTCGTGCTTTCACGCACCTGCGGGAACGTGAACTCCTTGAAATAGTTCTCTACGCGGCTGCGCAAGAATTCGCCTGCCGCAGAAACGCCGCCGCCGATAACGATCGTTGATGGGTTCAGTGTATTTCCAAGATTCCCACAAGCCAGACCTAGATAAAATGTCACTTTATCAACGACCATTAATGCAAGGTCATCGCCCTCTTTTTCAGCCAACTCGAAAACATCTTTACTTGTAATGTCTTCCCCATTGTCTAGACGCGCTTTTAATTGTGAGCCGCCTGCGTATTCCTCCGCCAATTGACGTGCTACACGTACCACGCCGGTTGCGCTTGCTACAGTTTCCAGACAGCCGCGCTTGCCACACGTACACTCAAAACCGTTAGGATCCACTGTGACGTGTCCGATCTCACCGGCACAGCCAGCGATTCCGTGAAGCAACTGACCGTTCATAACGATCCCGCCGCCAACACCTGTTCCTAATGTGATGAAGATCACGTCAGGTTCGTTGTCGCCAGCGCCTTTCCAGCGTTCGCCCAATGCTGCCACATTGGCGTCATTGTCGATACTGAATTTGATCTTTGTTCCTTTTTCGATTTCACGTTTTACTTGCTGCAAGGTGGTCCAGTTCAAATTATAGGCACCGATGACTGTTCCCGCCTCGATATCGACGCTGCCGGGTGTTCCCATGCCGATCCCTTCAAATTGCTCTGGTGTCATTCCATATAAAGTCAAATGATGGTTGATTGAATCAATGATGTTCGGCACGATATGCGAACCGTCATCTAAAATGTTTGTCTCAATACTCCATTTTTGCTGAATTTCGCCAGCTTCTGTTAAGATAGCGAATTTTACGGTTGTCCCGCCTAGGTCAATACCTAATAATTTTTTATCCACTCTAGTCACCTTCTCGACTTTCTTCAATGTGATGTTCTCGTTTTAAAATGGCCCAACCTCGTAAATACGTGTCACGATCAATCACGCGACTTTCATATAAATTTTTTAATTCGATCTGCATCAATTCAATATCGTAGATCCGCTTGCCTACGTAAACATAGATCCCGAATTGTTTTAGCAGCTGCTGCACATCGTATAAACTTTCCATCAAACCACATCCCTAATATTATACAGAAAAATCTTCCTTTTTTATAGTCCGATTTTTATTTTCCTTGTTTCTTTCTTCTTAAAGGACAATTCCTGTTCCATTTTATAGCATTGTGTCCTCCCTCGCAAATCGAAGCCTGCTCATTCCTCCAGCATCGCTGCCAATTTGACGATCGTCCTCCAATTTCGTGCGGTCAGATCGTCCGATAGACGCTGCAATTTTGACACCAATTTTGAAAAACGAATACTCTTTTCTGTTAAATAATAGCCATCCTTCGCTGAAATCACCGCAGTTTCCCCCACGTCTGTCAGCGTTTGATTTCCCATGTCTGACCCGGAAAAATAAGCATAGAGATGGGCTACCTTTGGATCTGTACTTTCCGCTGCCGCGATCTCTTCTTTTGTAAAGGGGAGCTTTTGTACCAGCGAGGACATTTCTTCTGCTCTGCGATAAATGACAGGTACAGAAAAACCGAACCGTTCTAAAAAGCCTTCGCTCACGTCCTCTGAAATCTTTTCCAATTCACTGTCACTGGAAAGACGATATTCCCGCTTTGGATATAGCTGCGAACGTCTTTGAAGCCCAGCTCTAAGAATAGTTCTCTCAATTCCTGCATCTTGACACTATTTTTTCCACCTACATTGATCCCGCGAAACAATGCTAGATATCTCATACACTACGCCTTCTTTCATAAAAAAAGCGGACATTTCTGCCCGCCAGTCTTCATAGAAATAGATTAAATTTTCTTAGCCCGAAAAAGACAAACAGGACGATCGCAAAAATGAAGAACATCCCGGACGTCACCCGTGCTCGAGTAGAAAAACGGTCTTGGGCGTGTGGCACAGCAACAGCCCAGCCTGTCAGCGCCCCTCCGATGATTCCTCCTAGATGTCCCCAAATATCGATCGTTGAATCAAATAACCCGAAGACGAGGTTCATCAAAATAAACAAAGCAAATTGCCGTGTTAGTGCTTGAACGGCTCCGTTGTCGCGATAGTGCATTCCGATGACCAAAAAAGCACCAAACAAACCAAAGATCGCCGTGCTCGCGCCGCCTGACAAGGTGGTCGGCTGATTGAAGGCGAAGCTTGCGAAGTTCCCCATCACGCCGCTCAACAGGTAAACGATCGCGAAACGGACATGACCAAAAATCGCTTCACATTGCTGACCCATATAATAGAGGACGACCCCATTCAAGGCAAAATGCGTCAAGCCGAAATGGATGAACATCGGGGTCACAAACCGCCAATATTGATGCTGGAAAACGATGGACGGGGAAAACATCCCCAATTGATTTTCGATCGCTAATCCAGGCAGCAGGTATTGCATTAAAAAAACAACCGTATTGATTGCAAAAAGGGTATACATTACATAAGGTTTCTCTCTTTTCATATACCAACCTCTCTCATTTTGTGATTCTCAATGGAACGAACTAGGCAAGAAATAATTGCTGAATGGGCTGATCGAAGGACTCGGTCTGCCACTCTTCCATCAATTGCTCCGCAAAGACGAAGCTGCATGTCTTTCCTGTATACTCCGCCAAATACCGATCATAGTACCCGCCGCCGAAGCCAATTCGATACCCCGCCCGATTGAATACTAGCCCGGGAACGATCAATAGATCCAGCTCATGAGATTCTGCGACTGCGTCGTGAGCGGGTTCATCAACACCAAAATTGGTCGTGTAAAAGGACGAATCTGACGTAATCCAGTGAAAGACCATTTCACCTTTAGGCAAAGACTTTGGAACAGCGACTCGTTTCTCCGCTTCAAGCGCCCGTTGGATCACTAGCGCGGTAGGAAACTCAAAGGGTGTCGCCATCGTGACCCCGATACTTTTAGCCGTTTTCCAACTGTCGCTGCGGAAAAACTGCTCGTAGATCCGCTCGATTTGCGCCTGTCTTTCTTCCTTCGTCGCAAGGACCTGCAAACGCGTGATAGCACGCTGCCGAAGTTTTTCTTTTTCCATTCATTCACCTTCTTATCTAGAAATACTAACAAACTCAGCACAAAATAAAAAGGGGATTACACCCCTTTAACAAAATCACTAGAAATTTGCCGTGCGATCGTCAAGCCGGCGATCGCATTCACATGCAAATGATCCCCGCTGTCATACATTGGATTTAGCTGGCCTTGACCGTTTTCAACCATGCTTGAAAAATCCCACACATCGGTATAATTTGCCAACAGCCAGCGATTGATCTCTTGGCGCACCGCTTCTTTTCTTTGATCCATTCCAGGATACCCTAAGCAGGGCATCAAGGTGCATAGCTGATACGCGCAATTTTGCTCCTGACAAAGCTGAATCAAATCACCGATCCCTTTTTGGAAGGAAGCCAACGTGAGCGCGCCATTGATCAAGTCGTTTATCCCTATGGACAAAATCACTTTACTTACATTCCGGTGACTCGCCAAACTAGCACGCAACCGCTGCATCGCGGCGAACCCGTAAAACAGCCGCTGCGTTTCCGTTGTAGGCTGATCGCTGGCCGCCTCCAGCAAGCGATTGCCATTGATTCCTTGATTGACGAGAAAAATATTCTGCTTCCGCAAGGTGCGCTGCAAGGGCGTCGTCCAAGTTGCCCCCTCGGTCAAGGAATCCCCCAAGGCAAGGACACAGGTGCCTTCGACCACTGCTTCGATTGCCGCGAGTCCTGAACAAAAATCGGCTGACTCAGGGCTTGCTAAAAAGTCCGCGTCGATTGTCGGAAAGCCGCTCTCACTCCTATTCGTTCGATAATGAAGCTGCCATTTTCTTGCTGAAGAGTCGATCGTCACGGGAGCTGTCGTCACTACCTCACCAGGGGAAAGAGAAAAATCAGGAATACGCTGCTGCTGCTCATTGGTGATCACCGTCAGCTCTTGAATCTGCTGGGTATGACTGCCATAGGTATTCGCAAACACAAAACGAAGGCTCTTTACTGGAGCAATTTGCCGCAACGTTAAATGAACCGCCCTTTCTGATGGGCTGTGTCCGGCAATCCCGCGATGTGCATGACTCCATATCGTCGTCCAATTCATCTGAATTCTCCTTACTTGCTCTTTTTCAGCAATTGTATAATAAAATACGGCGCACCGATCAATGAAACGATGATCCCTGCAGCCATCTCGCCATTGGGTAGCAGGACACGCGCTAAGACATCACTGAACAGCAATAAAATCCCGCCGATCAAAGCGGCCATCATCAAGGTTTGATTGTTTTTCCTTCCCGTCAACTGACGGGCGATGTGAGGCGCGATCAATCCGATAAAGCTGATACTTCCTGCAACAGAGACACTTACCGCTGCCAAACAAACCCCACAGACTAAAAAGAACAATTGGGTTCGTTTTAATTTGACGCCTAATCCGACAGCAATGTCATCCCCCAGCTCCAAAACCTCCAACGAACGCCCTTTTAACAGGATCAAAGGAATCAAAATGATTAGCCACGGGAGCAATAAAAACACATGATGCCAGGTGGTTCCCCAGATCGTCCCCGCAAGCCACGCCGTCACAAATTGGTAATTGTCCTTCGAGACACGGATCGTTCCGATCACCGTCAATGCCGAGATCCCAGCATTGACAGCCACCCCTGACAGCAGCAGCCGATTCGGTGTGACTCTTTCCGACTGTCTGCCGAAATAATACACTAGCGCAGTGGCAAGAAAGCTTCCTCCACAGGCAATCACTGGCAGGTACCAGCGACTTTCTCCAGTCGCAAAAAAGCCTAGATAAATCAAAACCGTCAACCCCGCTCCGGCATTGATCCCTAAAATCCCCGGGTCTGCCAACTCGTTGTGGGTGATGGTCTGAAAGATGTATCCCGACACAGCCAGCCCCATACCCGCTAAGATCGAAACCAGCAGTCGAGGAAAACGAAAATCAAAAATAATCAGCTGTCGACTTGGCGAAGCCGTCCCTTGAAACGCCTGCAAGAGATCCGTCACCGTCAGAGGAATCGTTCCCACCACAAGACTTAAAACGATTCCCGTAACAAGCAGAAGAAACAAGCTTAGCCATCCTATTCTTTTCCTCATAAGCTTCCCCTTCTAATTTGTAAAAGTAAAAACGGCACGCCGATGATTGTAATGATCACACCCGTTGGCGTTTCCAAAGGAGGAGCGATCAATCGAGAAAAGCTGTCCGCGACTACAAAAAAGAGTGCGCCGAACAACCCCGAAGCTGGAATGACGTACCGATAATCGTGTCCGACAAAATAACGGACAACATGGGGAACGATCAACCCGATAAAACTGATCGTTCCGACTAACGCCACCGAGCTTCCTGCCAACAATAGAACCAGCAGCATGCTCAACTGACGGATACGACTTGGTTTTTTCCCCAAGGAGATCGCCGTTTCATCCCCCATACTCAATAAGGTAACTTGAGGACTGATGGCAAAAGCTCCGAGAATCCCGATCAAAATCAATGGAAAAATCGTCTGCAGCTGCGGCCATGTAAGATTGGCGGTCCCTCCGATGAACCAAAAGGTCATATCCTGATTCAAATCAAACAACAAGCTGATGCTTTGACTGATCGCCGCAAAGAAAGAACTCAGCGCGGCTCCCAGCAACACGATCTTGATCGGCGACAACCCGAAGGAGACTCTGGAAGAAACAAGATAGATCAGCACGATCGAAACAGAGGCACCAATAAAGGAACCGATCACGCCAGCAGCAGGAGAAGGATTGCCAGTGATCGCAAAGACCAATGCCAGCCCCAAGCCTGCACCTGAATTGATCCCCAACAAGCCTGAATCCGCAATCGGGTTGGAAGTGATCCCCTGGATCAACGCGCCTGAGATCGCAAAGGCCGCTCCAACCAGTACCGCTCCGATCATTCGCGGCAAACGTAGATAACGAACCAGCTGTTCACCTTGATTACTCGGATCAAACTGAAACAACGCCTGTGTGACATCTGACCATTTGCTGGTGACTGCTCCATACCGCAAAGACAAAAACATCGCGGCGAGAAGCACGATCACTACAATTGGAAAAAAATACTGTCGTTTAGTCATCCCTCAATGCTCCTTTACTAGATCATAAGCGATCACTAACGGTTTATCACTGTTGGGCAGCGTCGCGAAGGTCGCTTGAATATCAAAAAGATTGAGCAATGTGTCCGCCGTGAACATCTCTTTTGGGGTTCCTTGAAAGACCAGCTCCCCCTTCTTCATTCCTAATAAATAATCAGAAAAACGCGAAGCATGATTTAAATCATGGATCGTCATCAAGATCGTTTTTCCTTGACGATTGATTTCCTGCAGCAATTCTAAAATCTCTAATTGATGCGCCGGATCTAAGAAGGTGATCGGCTCATCCAAAATCAAGATATCTGTGTCTTGAGCTAGCGCCATCGCGATCCAGACGCGCTGCTGCTGCCCGCCGGATAAGGTGGTCAGCGTCCGGTCTTTTAGATCCATTAAATTAGTCGCCTGCAACGCCCAAGCAATCAATTGATGGTCCTGTTCCTTTAAGCCTGAGAAGCCCTTTTGATAAGGAAACCTGCCATAAGCGACGATCTCCTCGACAGTCAATCCGCTGATTTGATTGGTACTTTGTGACAAGGATGCTATTTTTTGAGCAACCGTTTTGGTATCCAATCGTTGAACGTTCTCCCCATCGATAAACACCTCTCCCTTCGCTGGTTCGAGAATTCGCGCCAACGCTTTCAAGAAAGTTGATTTTCCACTTCCATTCGGGCCAATAAGACTGGTGATCTGCCCTTTCGGTATTTCTACTGTGATATCGTTCACAACAATTTTTTTGTCGTAGCCGATTGAAAGATCAGTTGTCTGTAAGTTTGTCATAGATCTTCCTCATTTCTCTGATAATCGTTCTCAATTATGACGCTATTTTCCACCATCGTCAACTGTCTATTAAAGAAAAATGAGTGTTGACACCCTTTGTGCTTTCGGTAATAATGTTAATTGAGAATATTTCTCAATTAAATTTGAAGGAGTTTTCAAATGTATAAAAAAATCGTTTTAGGAACTGTTTCGCTTCTCGCACTATTCAGTTTAGCTGCTTGCGGGCAAAGCAGCGACAGTAAAGATAGCACAACTGACGTTCGGACCCTGACCGATGCGCAAGATCATAAGGTAAAAATTCCCAAGAAACCAAAAAAAATCATCGCTTCGTACCTCGAGGATTATCTTGTGGCGCTGGATGAAAAGCCGGTGGCTCAATGGACCGTTGGTGAAGGACGGATTCAGCACTATCTACAGGATGACCTGAAAGGCATTCCCACTATCAACTATGACCTGCCCTATGAAGATGTTTTAAAATTTGAACCTGATCTATTGTTGATTGGTTCCAATGGGTCTCTTGAAGGCGGAAAATACAAAGAGTACGCCAAAATCGCCCCAACCTATGTCGTAAAAAATGGCGACAACGTGACTTGGCGTGACCAATTAGAAGACATCGGGAACGTTTTAGATAAAAAGGACCAAGCGAAAGAAGTAGAGAAAAACTACGATGCCCTTGTCACTAAGACCAAAGACGAGTTGAAGGATAAGATCGAAGGCAAATCGGCGGCAGTTTTATGGGTGACCAACAACTCCGCATTCATGGTGGCTGATACACGTTCAAGCGGGCAGCTGCTTTACAAGGAATTAGGCTTTGAAGTGCCCAAGCTGACAAAAGACGTGAGTGAAAAAGCCACTGCTGACTTTTCGCAAGTTTCCTTAGAAAGCCTCTCGCAACTAGATGCCGACTATCTCTTCTTAGTCAACAGCGATTCTGGTGCAGCTATGTTCAAAGACCCTCTGTGGGAAAACATTCCGGCTGTCAAAAACAAGCAGCTATTTGAATTTGATGGCAATTCCAGCTGGTTATACAACGGGCCTATCGCCTATACCAAAATGGTTGAAAACATTCGTGATACCTTAAAATAAGAAATGCCGATCTGGCTAAGAGCTTTCCTGTTAGAAGACTCTTAGACCAGACGGCATTTATTTTTTGCTTCGACGTGTTCGTGTATTTGAAGGTGTCGGCGCTTGTATCTTAACAAGAAATTTCAAGCGATACGGTTCATGGTAACGTACCCCGCCTTTGACAAAATCCCCGCCTACGATAAACAGCCCTATGGGATTCAATGGTTCCGCTTGGCGGATCGTTCCGATCACTTCCAGCTCGCGGTAATTTCTGCCGATCTGCAATTGATAGGTATCCCCATTGATCTGCTTGACATAATAGTAGGGATAAAGCGTATTTTCATCGATCAAGAATCCTTCTTCTTTTGTCAGGTCTCTTGTCTTGATTTCTTTTTCATCAATTAACGATTGAATATTTTCGACTAGCTTTAATTGGTAGTCTTCCTCAAAATCCACAGGCAATTCCTTCGCGTGTTCAAATGCCTTTTTCGTTTTCTTCGGCTGTTCGTTTTGAATATTAAAGGCATCATCCGGCAAGTATTTAACAAATAGCTGCGTGATATCTCCTTTTACGTTTTTATCTAAAAAGTAGTAAAAGAAATTTAAAACAAAGAAATAGACCAATCCAAGGAAAACCAATCCATAGATCACTAATTGTAAATAATTCTGATTCAACCAAAGCCCATACACGATTCTTAAAATATAGACCGTGGGTATGATGCTTAATAAGGTATAGGCACGGTTTGAATATTTGGGGCTAATATCTAAAAACCCAAGAAATTTATTCAACCCGTTAATAATATCTAACAAAATGGTCATTGATTTTCACCTGCTTCTGAACCCGCCGGTTGTTGATTCGCCGCTGGCTGCTGTTGTGTTGGTGTCGTTTGCGACTCTTCCGTTGAAGAAGGCTGCGGAGCGACAGGGGTCTCCTCTTTTGAATCCCCGTTGAACTCCCTTTGATTCGTCGCAGCAGAGCTTTCTTGACCCGAGCTGTTGGTCTCAGGGACTACCTGACTTGATGAGCCTTCGGTAGTGACCGTGCTGGATTCATTCGGAACACTGTTGGATTCTCGAGAAGAATCACTGGTCTGCGAAGTCGTTTCAGTGGTCGGTGTCGGTGACTTCACTTGACGATAACTAGAATTATTTAAGATTCCTGTAGTCGTTGCAATCAAAATTGACAACGTCAAAAGGGCAATTGGCTTTAAAATCGGTGGCACGTTGCGCATCTGATCCTTCCTTTCTCATTGCTTTACTTAATAACTAGTTTTATCACTGGAAGGTTAGCTTTTGTTTAGGAATCTATGAAGATTTTATGTAGATTTGTAAAAAGAGGCGAGGATTATATAAAAAAAGTCAGCAATCATTGTAGATTGCTGACTCATCAGTGTAATTATTTTACTTCTTTATGCAAAGTAACTTTACGTTCGCGTGGGCAATATTTCATTTTTTCCAAACGATCAGGGTTGTTACGTTTGTTTTTGTTTGTTAGGTAGTTACGTTCTTTACAAGAAGTACATTCTAAAGTGATATTTACGCGCATGATTTTCCCTCCCTCGTTGCAGTCAGTTTTCCAAGATATTTCTCAGACTTTGATATCATACCATCTTTTTATTTTTTTGACTAGTCTTTTTGCGAATTTTGTTAAGTAGTTCTACTTGACGATTTTATAATTGGGCTTCAATGTCCTTCGCAATATCTTCCGGCTTTGTTTGGGACGCGTAGCGTTTAATCACGTTTCCTTCACGATCAACAAGAAATTTTGTGAAATTCCATTTGATGGCTTTGTTAAGTAAACCACCTTGCGCACTCTTCATATAGCTGTACAAAGGATCTTCCTTCTCACCGTTGACATCGATCTTGCCGAATGTTTGGAACGTAGTCTGATAATTTAACTGACAAAATTCAGCTACTTCCACATCTGTCCCTGGCGCTTGATTGCCAAATTGGTTGCAGGGAAAATCTAAGATTTCAAATCCGTTGTCCTTGTAGCGGTCGTATAAGTTTTGCAGACCTTCGTATTGTGGTGTAAAGCCGCAGCCCGTTGCCGTATTGACGATCAATAACACGTCGCCTTTGTAATCTGCTAAAGATTTCTCTGTTCCGTCTGTCTGTTTTACTTCGAAATTATAAACTGTCATAATTTTCACTCCTATTTATAAAAATATCTATTTATTTTTTACTTACTACTCGAGTTTTTGCGAAACCATTCATTTGCTCGTTAAACTAACATGGCCATAGTAAAAAGATAGCCTCCATAAAGCAGCCGAACAAAAAAAGCCAAGGGACAATTGTCCCCTCGCTTTATTGTACGCCATATGTGTCCGCAAATGCATTTATTATGTCTTTTGCGATGGCCTTATTCGTATCGTCATGTTCTTCATCTAAATTCGGCAACATCACACTGATGGCGATTTGCGGTTTGTCGTAAGGTGCATATGCCACGATATTGCTGTTGATCGTACTTACATTTGGATTCCCTTCAGGTACCGTTTCTGCGGTCCCCGTTTTTGCAGCAGGGTCGATCTTAGCAGAAGCTAGATCACGTGCCGTTGTGTAAGGGTCATTGCCATGAACAGCTTGGTAAAACCCTTCGCGGATGATCCCCATTTGATCAGTGGAAATATTCACTTGGTTCAATTTTTTACCAGTGATTTCTTTTTGAAGTTCCCCTAAACCACCGCTATCGGTATTCCCATAGATGCCTTTGACAACGTGAGGAGAGATACGCGTCCCGCCATTTGCGACAGTCGCAGCATATTGCGCCAACTGGATCGGGGTATACGTATCGTATTGTCCAAAGGAAAGGTCCAATAGGTTCCCGCCTCCAGGGCCATTCTCTTTCCCAAACTCAGTATTCACGACCCCCGTCGCCTCATTTGGTAAATCGATTTGTGTTTTCACACCCATCCCATATTCAGCAAATGCATTTCTCAGTTTGTTATACGATTCTTTTGTCGAAGCAATTTCTGGCAAGGTCATGTTTTGCTGGTACTGCACACCTAACATTCGCAGGACAAGCTGCATCATGTATGCATTTGATGACCATTCCAGTGCCTTCACTGTGTTTAAAGGTATCTGATTTCCTATTGCTTTATTGTAAATAGAGCCTTTTAATGACGTACCGGACAATTTGATCGGCTGGTCGATCAACGTATCGTTTCCGCTGATCACGCCGGTTTCATAGCCCGCCGTAACCGTTCCGCCCTTCACGACAGACCCGGGAACAAAGGCATTGGTGATCGTCCCTAGCGTATTTTCTTGCAGCGTTTTGCTGTTGGTGTCATGAGACAATCCTGACATGGCATAAATTTCGCCGGTATTTGGATTCATAGCGACGGCATAAGCACCCGGTGAATACTTGGCGACTCCGCTGTCTACTAATCCTTGGTAATGCTTCCGTAAAATATCATCGACTTTTTTCTGGAAATCGGAATTGATCGTCAAGACGATGTTTGATCCCTTTTCGCCTTTTTTGATTTCCTGTTGCTTCTCAATGTTTCCTTGTTGATTTAATGTAACTTTGTACTCGCCCTTTTTCCCTTGCAGATCAGATTCATATTCTTTTTCTAAATAGCTCTTTCCGACACGATCGTTCCGCGCGTAGCCCTTTTTCAAATATTCATCCGCCACTTCCGCAGGCAAGCCTTCTTTTTCAGTAGTTATATTTCCTAAAATACTTCTCAAAGAGCCGTCCAACGCATCGTTATACGAGCGATCCCAGTCTGTCCCTGTAGACACCCCAGGCAAATCTGAGGCGTGTTCGGCAACGACAGCCAATTCTTCATCGGATACTCCTTCATTCTTGACAAAAACCGTGCTGAGTTCAGAGGCGCTATTCATTCGTTTAAAAATCGTCGCAACTTTTAGCTGCTCTTCATTTAATTGAATCTCGCTGTCCGTAACTTTATCAACCAATTTTTGATACTCATTGGTAGTATCAAGGTTTTTCTCTTTAAAGGATAACCGTTCTTCGGCTTCTTTCAAATGATCCTCATCGGCTAACCAATAATCTTTTTTATCTCGCTCAGTCAGATTTTCATCCGCTGTTACATCAATCAATTTATTGAGTTCGGTTGCCAGCTTCAGAATATCTGACGCCTTCATACTATTCCCACGGGTAAACGTGATCGCTGGATTCGGAACATTATTGACTAATGCCGTTCCCTTGGCATCGTATATTACACCACGAGGAGCATTCTCTTTTACAGTAATGGTCGTTGAGGCTTTCATTTCAGCTTTCATTTTGTCGCCTTCAACGATCTGAAGGTAGCCTAATCTTGTCACTAAAATAACAAACAATCCGAAAATGATAAAAAATAGGAAATTCAAACGAAAAGGAATATGACTTTTGTTTTGATTGCGTCCTTTTTCATCCGCAAGCTTTAATTTTTCAAATAGTTTTTTAAATGGATTCGTAAATTTCATTCATCTTTTCCTTCCACTTTGACAGTTACTTGTCTTATTGTAGCCGAAAAAGGACTTTTTCAAAAGGATTATTCCTATGACCTTTACGATAGTTTAAAAACTTTAAACTTTCCTTCCCAAATGCGACCCAGTGTTTCACGGGCCCATGAAGAAATTTTAAGCAAGCAAAATTATCAGCTTAGGAAATGGTTTTTAAAATAATAGAACCCTCATTTTCTGTGAAACATTCTTTTATCTGCCTGCCTGTGGAAAACTATGGCGAATTAAACAGTGAGTTTTACGCATTTTCTTTAAAAAGTTTTCCACAAATGAATCGAGTCCCTCTCAAGAAACCTAAAAATTGACTAAAAAAAGCGGTTAGTTACGCAGCGCTTCAGTTAAAAAAACGTTCGAACAACGATCGTCTTGTTTTCTTCTCTGCACCTTTCGTCCATTTCTCAAGTTCTTCAGCACTAGCCGTTCCTATTGCGACCTTCTCACGCTTCTTCTCTTCCACGTTTGCAAAATACTCATCCCTGATACGTTGGATCTCGTCATAGGTCAACTGGTTTCGTTTCTTCCCATTCGGAATAGGAATGTAGGTATCGGGATGATGCGTTCGTTGAATAATCAAAAACTGATCAGACGTCTTGCTTTGGTTATTCACCGGATTGCTTTTCTCACGCTTTTGCTTTAGCTCGACCTGTTTATCGACAGGGAGAATGTTTTTCCCTGCTTGCCCCAAAGTAGGAACTGTGCGACTTTTCGCAGTATCCTTTGCCTCCTCTATTTTTTTCTTCTCAGGCTCCTCTGGTGAATTGTCCTCTGAAGTGTCCTCTTCAGAAGCTCGATACTGTAAGTCGACCACTTGACCATACCGATCAAAATCCAAGACCTCTGTGAATTTTCGGATGCCGTTGGTCTCAAAGATCGTCAACATGGTCAGCAATTGGAGCGCCCCTCGGATGTCCTCCATATCCCTCGTTGGATGCGCATTTTTCAAAATCCAGGCATGCTTCTTCCCACGTTCATCTTTAAAAAACATATGGAGCACAAATGAATGACTCGCCAATGCGTCCCTTCGAGTGGGGTCTTTGTCTTTCAAGCAATCTTTATATAAACGAGCCTCTTTGGTGACCTCATAGTAATCCTTTTCTGTAGCAAACAATCGTTGAATCACCTGCTGCCAGTCACTTTGGCTAAACAGTGCTTCAAAAAGTGGTAAAAATCGACGCATCGTCTCACAAGGGACAGAAGTCAAGAATACCTCTCGCAGCAGCTCGTGAAACAAACAAGAGAAGTCCTCCAGGATCAACGCGTTTCGAATCATGATCGCCACTGCATATTCGACTAAAGAAGCCTGATCCTTCGTTTCTTCATAGTTTTTGACTACTCGTTTTTCTAAAGTCCCTCGTTTCATATTTAGCAATTGCCGCGTTCCTAATCGCTTTGATTCCATTTGTTCACCCACTCCATTCTATCCATTATAAAAATGCGCTTTCATTTTGTTATACTTTTTGTTTCCTCTCTTCCAAAATAACTCTCAAGAAAGCAAAAATCTATGGATTTCTAAAAATATCTACCCTTCTTTTTTTGTTTTTTTAAGCGATTAAAATATTTACTGCGCTGCTCTTTAAATAAATAACTGTCTCCAGCGTTTATTCCACAAAAAAAAGTTCAAAAGACAGGTTGCATCTTTTGAACTTTTTCTGTTTTTTTAGCTGCGGCTCAAATTATCAATATCGTCCTTAATAGCATCGACAAAGACATTCAAGTCTTGCACTTCTTGTTCTTCGCTTCCGTAGCGACGAACGTTGACCGTTGCATCATTGACTTCCTTGTCCCCAATTACTAATAGGTAAGGAATTTTTTGTGTTTGCGCCTGACGGATCTTGTAGCCAAGTTTTTCGTTGCGGTCATCTACTTCCACACGAACCCCTTCGCGAATCAAGCGATCTTTTACTTCATACGCGTAGTCGCCATGGTGTTCAGGAGAAACTGGTAAAATCGCGACTTGCTCTGGAGCCAACCATGTTGGGAATGCTCCTTTGTATTGTTCGATCAAGTAAGCTGTGAAGCGTTCCATTGTTGAAACGACACTGCGGTGAACAACGACTGGGCGGTGTTCTTTGCCATCTTCGCCAATGTAAGTTAAGTCAAAGCGTTCAGGTAATAAGAAGTCGAATTGGATCGTTGAAAGTGTTTCTTCTGTTCCAATAGCTGTCAATACTTGAACATCTAGTTTAGGACCGTAGAACGCTGCTTCGCCATCCGCTTCAAAATAATCAAAGCCTGATTCATCCATTACTTCTTTTAACAAGCCTTGAGAAGTTTCCCACATTTCATCGTCATCAAAGTATTTTTCTGTGTTTTCAGGGTCACGGTAGCTTAAACGGAAACGGTAATCTTCGAACCCGAAGTCTTTGTAAACTTCTAAAATCAAGTCTAATGTACGACGGAATTCTTCTTTGATTTGATCTGGACGAACAAAGATATGTGCGTCGTTCATCGTCATTTCACGAACACGCTGCAAGCCTGACAATGCACCTGATTTTTCATAACGATGGTCCATGCCAAGTTCAGCTAAACGAATAGGCAATTCACGGTAAGAATGAATATGGTTTTTGTAGATCATCATGTGGTGTGGGCAGTTCATTGGACGTAAGACTAAGGATTCTTCGCCCTCACCCATGTCCATGATCGGGAACATGTCATCTTTATAATGATCCCAGTGACCAGATGTCTTGTACAAACCAGTATCTGCTAAAACAGGTGTATAGACGTGCTCATACCCCATTGAGATTTCTTTGTCCACGATGTAACGTTCGATGATACGGCGAATCGTTGCACCTTTTGGCAACCAGAAAGGCAGTCCTGAACCTACTTCTTGCGAGATCATAAACAGGTCTAATTCTTTTCCTAATTTACGGTGGTCACGTTCTTTTGCTTCTTCACGCATTTTCAAGAAATGATCCAATTCGTCTTGTTTGAAGAAAGTAGTCCCGTAAATACGTTGCATCATTTTGTTATCAGAATTTCCGCGCCAGTAAGCACCTGCCACTGAAAGTAGTTTCACGATTTTGATTTTTCCTGTTGATGGTACGTGTGGTCCGCGGCATAAGTCTGTAAATTCGCCTTGTGTATACGCCGTGATCACTTCGTCTTCTGGAAGATCAGAAATTAATTCTACCTTATAAGGGTCGTAGCTGAAGAAATCTAAGGCCTCTTGACGACTCATGACTTTGCGTTCGATCGGTAAGTTTTCTTTGATGATCTTCTTCATTTCTTTTTCAATCGCTGGGAAATCTTCTTCGCTGAGTTGATCGCCATCTCCATTGTCTGTGTCGTAATAGAATCCAGACTCGATCGCTGGACCTACGCCGAAATGCATATTCGGGAATAAACGACGGATCGCTTGCGCCATTAGATGCGCACTTGAATGACGAACCAACGCTAATGCTTCTTCGTCACTTTCTGTCACGATTTTTAAAGCTGCATCCTCTTCAATTGGTCGATTTAAATCTTCAAGTTCGCCGTTTACTACAACAGCCAACGCTTTTTTAGCTAATGAACTAGAAATACTTTTTGCAATTTCTAAACCGGTAATGCCTTTGTCAAACTCTTTCGCTGATCCATCTGGAAATGAAATTTTTACCATCCTATAGGTCCCCCTTATTTGTTTTGATTGATAAAAAAAAGTCCTAGTACCGTAACGGTACTAGGACGAATAAACGTGGTTCCACCTAATCTTTGAGCAGAGTTTTCTGCTCCTCACAAGCGATAACGGCGCTGTCCGCCTCTGCATTTGTGCAGAAGTCTCAGAAAGTGGTCATTCCTTGCGCTTGTATGGAAAAGTCTCAGCCATGCTTTTCCTCTCTGATAAACAGCTTTCAAGTTCAGAAGTCTTTCTTCATCAATCAATTACAAGGTAATTATAAACACGTATTGATTTGAATTGCAAGCATTATCTTTGTTATTATTTCCATTTTCCGCCTTGGGCATATCTGTCTTTTTGCATTTCATTGATGATCACATGGATATTCTCTTTTGGTGCGCCGGCAGTTCTTGAAACTGCTTCAGTAACTTCCTCCACCATTTTAGTCAATTGCTCTTCAGATCGTCCTTCTTTTAGCTCGATGTGTACGAATGGCATTGCAAACCGCTCCTTTATTTTTTATTTCTTCCGACTTATTTTATCACAACTCCCAATGAATGGACGTTTAAAGTAATCTTTAATTTTCAAAACTTTCCCAAATCCCACTAGATGAATTCCCTGCTCCAATTTTAAAACAAGCCGAGTATAACTCATTTTTATAAAAACGATAAAGTGTTCCCTTTTTACAAGACAAAATGTTATTGATAGCCCTTTCTTCGTGGTAAAGTGAGAGTATAAGAATGGAGGAACGAACATGGATATCTACTTACATTTTGACGATCAAGCAGCCGATGCCATTGCCTTTTATGAAGAAGTCTTTCACACGGAACCTGCAAATATTATGACATTTGGTCAAATGCCCCATGATGAAGAACATCCTGTTGATGAAGCCATCAAAGAGTTGGTCCTCAACGCGAACTTGAAAATTAACGGTACGAACGTCATGATCTCTGACAGTCCTAAAGGGATGGCGCCTCCGATCGCCATCGGAAATAACGTAGCCTTAGTTTATGATGCAGAGACCGCGGAAGAAGCCTCGGAGATTTTTATGAAGCTCTCTGAAAACGGCGCTATTTTATTGCCTCTTGAAAAAACATTTTGGGCAGAGCTTTACGGAATGGTCAAAGATTCCTACGGCGTCAATTGGCATATAAATCTTTATAGCTAAAGAAAGGAGGGCTTGCACATGGAACAGCAATTTGGGTGTTGTTTGTGGTTTGATGGACATATCCATGAAGCGGCACTGTTTTATACAGGCATTTTTGAGGATAGCACCCTCCTCAACGAAACGCACTTCATCACCGATGAACATGGGACGATCGGGGATTTATTGACCGCGACAGTAGAATTGGCCGGTTGCGAATTTCTATTACTGAACGGCGGCGATACATTCAAGCCGACGCCAGCAATCTCTTATGTCGTCAACTGTGAAAATGAAGAACAGCTCACGACGGTATGGCAGCAGTTGAATCATGATGGAAAAACATTGATGCCGCTGACAGACTATCCCGAGCTAGGCATGTTTGGTTGGACGACGGATCGGTATGGCTTCTCTTGGCAAGTTCGTTTAGGGGAAAATTTACAGACGATCGTTCCCTGCATCTTGTTCGGCAACGACAATTATGGCTTGGCACAGGCGGCGATTGATGAATGGATCGCGGCCTTCGGAGGAAAACAAACGTTTGTCATCAAGGGAAAAGAAGAACGGTTGCGGGCCTCTGGCTTTCAACTTCGCGGGCAAGACTTGATCATAATGGATAGCCCCGATAAACAGGACTTTGATTTTACGATGGGCAATTCCTTTTACTTCTATTTTAAAGACCAATCCGACATCGACCACGCCTGGGAGGCGATCACTCCAGAAGGAAACGAGTGGGCATGCGGCTGGATGGAAGACCGCTATGGGATTTATTGGCAAACGGTCAATCAAGACTTGCTTGACTGGACCAATGACCCCGATCCAGAAAAGGCGCGACGAGCGACACAAGAAATGTATAAAATGAAAAAGATTGATCTTGCTCAAATCAAGCGTGCACACGACGGAACGCTTTGATCCATTAAATATCCTCTTCGATTTTCCAAAGAAGCGTGGGGCGTGCTTCAAATTAAAGGCTGATTTCATTTCTAGTGAAATCAGCCTTTTGCGTCTCTTTACCCTTATGTGCTATACTATTATGCTGTTATAAACAGTTGAGGGAAAAACAAAGGGGGATGCTCAATGACTGCAAGAGAATATGAACAAGAGCACGTCCATCAAACAAGCGCTTTGATCCAACAAGAAATTGCTTTTTTGGACAACCAAAAGAAAGAGACGAAATCAAAATTTGATTCTGACATGTTAGAAAATGCGGGTCAAAGAATTCAAGGCGGCTCTTTCGAAGCATTAGCCGATACAATGGCCGAAACAAGACAGCATGAAGCGGAATTACTTGTTCGCTATCAAACATTTGCTTCACAAGAAAAGCGCCAAAAAGTTTTGAAATTAATGGGAAACAATCCCTACTTCGCGCGAATCGATTTCAAAGAAGATCAGGAACAAGAAACACTTTATTTAGGAATTGCTTCTTTACGAGACACGAAGGAGGAAACAGTGGTCATCGACTGGCGGGCACCTATTGCCAACCTTTATTATGAAGGAACTCTGGGACAGACTGAATATGAAGCCCACGATGCCATAATCCCTATCGAATTACTATTGAAACGACAATTTAAAATTCGGGGAGGGCAAATCCTTTCCATGGTCGATACCTCCGAAGCCATCAATGACGATTTTCTATTAGAAATTTTAGATGAGGCTTCTTCGAATCATATGAAGAACATCGTAGCGACGATCCAACGCTCGCAAAACGAGATCATTCGTGACACCAGAAGCAAAGTATTAGTTGTTGAAGGGATCGCCGGCAGCGGAAAAACATCTGCGCTGCTTCAACGTGTCGCTTACCTGCTTTACCATAACCGGAAATGGTTGGACAACGAACAAGTCCTGTTGTTTTCTCCAAACCATATTTTTTCTGACTATATTTCGACCGTCTTACCTTCTCTTGGTGAAAGCGGGATTCCAACCGAAACCTTCAAAACCTTTTTAAGCGCGTTGCTTCCTACCTATCAAATCCACACAGAGGAAAGTCATGAAGAAGTCTTTCTTTCTGGTCAGGATGATCGGGTCCTCCGCGCAAAAAGCAGTTTTGCCGTCGTTCAGGAACTTTATCGTTACGTCGAACGAATCACAGAATTCGGTCCGCTATTTCGTGATCTCAAACTAAAACAAGAGGTTTTGATCTCTAAAAAACAAATTCGCAACTGGTACCAAGAAGCCAATCCAGAGTTGCCGATGTATCAACGGATGCAGCTTTTGCAAACCAAACTTTTAAAAAAAATCGGCGGCTTAGAAAAAGACGAAATGAAAAAAGACTGGGTCAAAAAAGAGGCCGATGAATTAGTCGATGCGTTGTTCGTCAACAATCCTGATATGGAAGATTCTGAAAAAGCCGAGCGCCGCCTGCGCCGTCAGATGGCACAAAAGGTCGTGCGCAAAAAAATGCGTCCGATCCGCAGACAGATCACGCGTTATGGTTTCGTGAATTACGCCAAGCAATACCTGCATTTTTTACAAAGTGTGCCTAAACACTTGTTAGAAAAATACGAGTTGACTCACGAGAATTGGACAGCCATGCTCGAGGAATTACTGGGAGATTTCAAGAAAAAAGATATTAGCCTGGAAGACGGCACCTTAATGTTCCTATTGATGAAGTCGATCCATCCTTTAGAGGTGAAACAAAAAGCGCGATTTATTTTTATTGATGAGATGCAGGATTTTTCACCTGCTCAAGTCGCCTTACTGCGTCACCTGTATCCAAAAGCAACCTATACCTTATGTGGGGATTTGAATCAGAAGGTTTTCGGAAACGAAAGTATGGTCCATTCGCTAGGACAGATTTTCCCAGACCAAGCGTTGACCCATTTTGAATTGACGACCAGCTATCGATCCACTGAAGAAATCACTCATTTTGCCAATCAGTTCTTAACGCAGGAAAATCGGGTGGAATTGACTGCTCGTGTCGGTGATCTGCCAAAAGTTTATTATGCGAATGAAACCCGACAAATGGTCGATGGCCTGATCCGTCAAATCGAGGAAACCGCAGAGATGGCAAAATATTGGCGAACCGCCATCATCGCAAAAACGGTGGAGGAATGTCAGGATCTGTACAATCAATTGTCTCCTGAACAGCAATCACAGGTTCAACTGCTAACGGATGAGGAAGACTTCATGAAGAAGAGTTTGATCATCATTCCGACCTATTTGGCAAAAGGGTTAGAATTTGACCGTGTATTTGCTTGGAATATTTCTCCTGAAAATTACCATACAGAGCAGGACAAATTGATCCTATATACAGTCTGCACGCGGGCCATGCACGAATTGAACCTGCTCGTTATCGGTCAAAGAAGCCCATTACTAGAAATGATTCCCGAAACACTCTATCGACAAGAAGCTTTAGACTAAACAAAAAAACAGCCGCTTAAATCTAAAAAGATTTAAGCGGCTATTTCTTAGTCTTCTAATTCAACGTTATGATAAATTTGTTGAACATCTTCCAATTCATCCAACACATCGATCATTTTTTCAAATTTCTCTAGGTCTTCTCCCGTCAAGGTGACTTCACTTTGCGGGATCATTTGCATTTCCGCAACAGAGAATTCTGAAATGCCTTTTTCCTTCAAGGCTTCTTGAATCGCATTGAAGTCTTCAGGTTCGCCGTAAACGATGATTTGTCCTTCTTCATCTACAACATCGCGAACATCGATTTCTTTGTCCATCAAGTATTCCAACACTTCATCTGCATCTTCGCCGGCAAAGCCAAACAAAGCCGTGTTGTCGAACATATACGCGACCGCACCAGACACACCCATGTTTCCGCCATTTTTACCAAAAGCAGCACGTACATCTGAAGCTGTCCGATTCACGTTGTTCGTCAACGCATCTACGATAACCATTGATCCATTTGGACCAAAGCCTTCATAACGGAGTTCCTGGAATGTTTCATCGCCAGAACCTTTCGCTTTTTCGATAGCTCGATCAATAATATGTTTTGGTACATTGTACGTTTTCGCCCGTTCAATAACGAAACGCAATTTTTGATTGGCGTGAGGATCAGGCTCACCTGATTTTGCTGCCGCGTAGATCTCGATTCCAAATTTAGCGTAAATTTTACTGTTGTTTGCATCCTTCGCAGTTTTCTTTGCTACGATATTCGCCCATTTACGTCCCATGTTTTCACTTCTCTTTCGTTAATTTCATACTTTCTCATTATAACGACTCACCTGCACTTTGAAAAGTTTTTTTTAGAGGCGAATCGGAAATCGCCCGATCGTCTGTTCCATTGGGTGAATCAGTTGATACACTTGATCCGCTCGATACGTCAAAAAATGCTGACCTTTCTCTTTCTGTCCGATCTTGGCCGCTACTGGTAAGGAAAATTCTTTTTTTCTTTTATTCAAATACGCCTGCCCTTTTTCAGTAAAGCCCAAGATATGCAGCATGGATCGTTCCTGCTCGGCTCGCATTTCTTCTTCTTTAACTTGCAGCAGAACGTAGGTCAATAGGCGTTGCAGACGCGGTTGCGTGTAACGCTTCGTGCTGATGGTCTGCAAATATTCCGAAAAATCTTCTACTTTTTGCTCAACTAAACGATGCTCCAGCCCTTCACGCATCTGATAGATCCCACGAAGGCTGTCTAAAGAATCGGCCCGCAATTGATACTCTAAGTACGGCCAAAAATCGGACCAGGAAATGCGTGTTTTGTTTAATTCTTCTAAAGTGGCCGCGGGGACAAAAGAAGAGACGTCTTCATCCGCCAAAACCGCCTGTCGAATGCCCGTAGCACTAGCGAAGGTATTTTCGACCAACGCCTCCTCGTGGTAGCCTTGATCTTTTCTTGCCAACGGGAAAATCGCCATCGGCTGCGGGTATTGCGCATTTTCCTTCGCGTAACTTAATCCGAGGATATGATTAGGTGGAAAATTCTTGGCCTTCGGATACAGCTGCGAAACGACTTCCGCCATTTTTTCCGGATAGCTCCAGCCAATCGGCAATTCATGAAACAATCGATCGATGCTTGCTTTCTCCTCAATAAAGAACCGGCCATAATCCGCATAATCAAAATCAGACTCGCTGTCTGTACCGAAACATAACGCATCACACTTCAAAGCATGCAATAACTTGATGCTTCCTTTTGCGAAATAATCCGCAGACTGAACCGCCCAAGAAAACGGCAATTCAACCACCAGATCAACCCCGTTTTCCAATGCTGCTTGGGCCCGCGCCCATTTGTCCATGATCGCCGGTTCGCCCCGCTGCAAAAAATTGCCGCTCATCACCGCGACAACGACATCTGCTCCGCTCAATTCACGTGCCTTTTCCGCATGATACCGATGCCCATTATGAAATGGATTGTATTCTACCACGATTCCACAACTTCGCATTTCCATCCCCCTTTCATTTACTATAGCCGTATTTTGATCCAGCCTTTTATCAAATGAATTGTCAAAAAAAACCGAGATCTCTCTCGGTTATTTCTGACATACAAAAAACCAGCGTTTGCTTGTTTCGTTTGGTTCTTCATCTGTAAAATCTGCAAAGACTTCTGTTTTAAACCCAACTTCAGTCAACATTTTTTTGTACGTTTCCAGCGGATACGTCCGCTCCTTGTGCAATTCATCGAAACGCTCAAAAAGTTCACCGTCTCTTTTTACAAAGAATGTCAAAAAGTGCTCAATACTGTGGCTCGAATCCCCCGGATAGCTATCCCAAAGAAAAGCAAATTCCTCTGTCTGATCATGAAAGCTATACTCAGGAAATACGTCATCCACTTGATGGGTAGAATGAACATCAAAAATAAATGTTCCTGATTCTTTCAATAACTGATAGACCCCTTCAAATACCTGCTTGACCTGCACGGCATCTGGCATATAGCACAGCGAATCAGAAAAACAAGTGACTGCTTGATATTCGCCAATATCCGTTAGATCCAGCATGTCTCCAGCAATCCAATTAACTGAGACACCCGCTTGAAGCCCACGGTCACTAGCCAAGGTCAGCATTTCCTCTGATAGGTCTAACCCAGTCACATCAAAACCCTTTTGAGCAAATTCCACAGCTAACGCACCTGTTCCGCACGCCAGCTCCAAAATTTGATTCGTCGCGACGGGGAAATGGCGCAATGAAAAATCCAACCATTGCTGATACAAAGAATCATCCATTACCTCATCATAAACAAAAGCAAAGGTTTCATACGCCATTAATCCAACCACGCCTCGATGTTTTCAAGTGGTGCATCCGACCATAATTTTTCTAAATTATAAAATTCACGCTCTGACGTACTAAACACATGGACGATCACATCGCCTAAGTCGATCAAGACCCATTTTCCGCCATCTTTTCCTTCTACACGCTTCACTTCAACGTGCGCTTCTTCTTCCTTGTCTACAACTTCATCGACGATCGCATTGATTTGACGATCAGAATTTGCGGAACAAATCAAGAAATAATCCGCCAACAATGAAACTTGAGAAACATTCAATGCCACGATATCAACCGCACGTTTTGCATCGGCTGCCTTCACGGCGATTTCTAACATATTCTTACTATCTATGATAATTCTCCTCCTTATAATTCAAACGAAACCATTAATTACTTAGTGTATACCAGCGACCCAGCGATTGTAGGTTTCAATCGTTTTGGGATAAACTGGTGTTTCTGACTCAATTAGATGAGCCAACGTGTGCTTTGTCTCAAATGCAACAGCTTGATCCAAGTCGCTAAATGCGATCACGCGTGCATCTTCGACCCCGGGAAAATTTCTGCCCGGTTCAATATAATCTGCCACATAGATGATTTTATCAAGCAAAGACATTTCTGCCGCTCCCGTCGTATGAAGACGAATCGCAGTAAGAATTTCGTCATCGGAGATCTTTAACTCCTGACGAACAAAATCCGCTCCAACAAGCCCATGCCAGATCGCATTGCCGTATTTTAACAGCTCCGCCTTCTCTTCATAGTCTCCTTGATCAATTGCCAATTCAAATTCTTCATCCGAGCGTTCTTTTGCATAGTCATGGGTCAACGCAGCAATGCTCGCTTTTTCAAGTGAAGCTCCGAAACGCTCTGCTAAAGCAATCGCTGTCTCCTCCACACCTAATACATGTTGGAAACGACGCTCACTCATTCGCATCTGAACGGCCTGCATCAATGCTTCCCGTTCCATGGCTGTATAGGTTCTACTATATTTCATCCAGATACAATCCTTCTTCCGATATATATTCCCGAACCCGGTCAGGCACAAGATAACGAATCGAACATCCCTGTTTTACTTGTTTTCGGATATACGACGATGACAACTGAATCTCAGGAACGTCCACCCAAATAATCGGATAGGGACTTTCTAACGCAAACCCTGCACGCTTCACGCCAACAAAGTTCACGAGCCGCACCAATTCCTCGATTCGATGCCATTTTGGTAAATATGCTACCTCATCGCCACCGATAATAAAATAATACTCTGTGTCAGGATTTTCTGTTGTCAATTCCAGCATTGTATCGATCGTATAGCTTTTACCCTTTCGTGCCAATTCCCTTGTATCAACCGACAAAAAAGCATTGTCTTCGATCGCACGTTGGACCATGGCCAACCGATGTTTGCTATCGATCGTTTTCTTTTCATCCACGTGTGGAGGCAGGTAACTTGGTAGCAGATGCACTTCATCGAATCCCAACTTTTGCCCGACCTGCTCCGCGATCATTAAGTGCGCGTGATGAATCGGATTAAAATTCCCACCCAACAGTCCTACCTGCTTTTTCGGCATAGTAGTATCCGTCATTGGTTCAACTTTTGGAATTGTTAAGACATCTTGGTACACCCGTTATTCCCCCTTGTTTTCTGAAAAAGAAGCTTAAATACTTTTAACCTCTTTTGATATTTTTTGATATTTTTCTTTGCTTGACGCTTTGTATAAAACCAATACACGACCAATGATCTGAACGATGTCACAATGGATTTTTTCTTCCAATACATGTGCCACATCTTCTGCGATCTCATCGGTATTTTGCAATAAATTGATTTTGATCAATTCTCTTTTTTCCAAAGCTTCATTGATTTGAACGATCACAGCCTCATTGATCCCGTTTTTACCGATTTGGAAAATCGGTTGTAGGTGATGGGCCTGACTACGTAAAAACCGTTTTTGTTTTCCTCTTAATTCCATTGATACTCCCCTTAATTGGATAATAATTTTTTAAATCAGCGCTTTTCGGGTCAGCACATCGACCCCTTTTGGCGCCCAGCCGGCAACTACTGCTGGTTTTGATACAGTGACCCAGCCTAGCCCAGCAAAAACAATGTCTGTTTTTTCTTTGATCGAGAACTCAAAACGAACAAGCGCTGGGAAATCCTCTACTTCATCAGGACGTGGTGGTTGCAGCAAGCCGCCTACATGCTTCTCATAAAAAGCATCCGCCTTCTCTAGCTTTGTCCGATGCGGTTCAATGTCATTGGAAACATACGTAATGAAAGACGCACGATCCCCCTGAATGAAATCAAAACGAGCCAAACCGCCTAAAAACAGTGTCTGACCAGCATTCAACTGATAGACCTTTGGCTTGATTTCTTTGTGGGGTGCAATGATCTTCAAGTCTTTCTTTCCAAGATAATGGGCCATTTGATGGCGGTGGATGATCCCTGGTGTATCAAACATAAATTGACCATCATCCAATGGAATCTCGATCTTATCCAATGTTGTACCTGGAAATTGCGAGGTGGTGATCAAGTCTTGAACACCCGCCGTTTGCTTGATGATTTGGTTGATCAATGTAGACTTTCCAACATTGGTGACACCAACAACATACACATCGCGTCCGTCGCGGTATTCTTCGATTTTCTCTAGCAGTTCCGTCATTTCATTTGGTTTCCGTGCACTGGTCAATAAGATATCGACAGGGCGTAGTCCTTCTTCATGTGCACGTTCACGCATCCATTGGGTTAATTTTCCGCGCTTCAATGATTTAGGCAGCAAATCGACCTTGTTCCCTACTAATAAGACAGGATTGTCTCCAACAAATCGATGTAGACCAGGTATCAATGAACCATTGAAATCAAAAATATCCACTACATTAACAATCAAAGCATCTGCTTTGCCAAGTTCATTCAGCAAGCGCAAGAAATCATCGTCTGTTAACGAAACATCTTGGATCTCATTGTAATGACGAAGGCGGAAACAACGTTGGCAGTATACTTCGCCGTTTTCCAATCCTTTTTCTAAAGACGATTGCGGTGTATAGCCCAATTCATTTGGGTGTTCTGTCTGGATCTTCGCGCCGCAGCCGATACAAAATAATTCTTCTTCCATTTATAGTTCACTCTTCCATTTCATCTCAGGATCTTTGCGTAATAAAATGTGCATCACACGACGTTCAAAAAAGCGATTGATCCGGGTATTCCAGCCATCCGTATCGAGGATCGGACGCACAAGAATACTCCGAATACCCGCTGCACTTGCTCCGCGAATATCGGTCATCACTTGATCACCGATCATGACGATCTCCTCTTTTGAAACGCCTAATTGTTTCTGCGCATTGATAATTCCTAACGAAAAAGGCTTCATTGCTCGAGAGACAAAGTCCAATTTAAAGCTTTCAAGAGCTTTTGCTACACGACTAGCCTTGTTATTTGAAACAACAACGACAGGGATGCCCGCCTCGTCCATCATCTTTAACCAATCAATCAACTCTTTCGTTCCATTAGGGTTGTTCCAAGCGATCAACGTGTTATCTAGATCTGTCAGTACGGCTTTGAATCCATGTGCCTTTAATTGTTCTGGGGTTATTTGATAAATGGCTTCGACCATCCACGTAGGTTTGTATTTGTCTAACATGGCAACTCCTATATCCTTATTTTGCATATCTTTGTTTTATACATCTACAAAACCTGATTATAACGCAAATACGTTGAAAACTCTACATTTGGGTACAAAGGTTTAAAAAAAGACTAGGCTTTCTCCGCCTAGTCTCAAGAATTTTATAATACTTTTGATAAAAAGTCGATGGTGCGAGAATTTTGAGTATGGTCAAACACTTCTTCTGGGGTGCCTTCTTCAACGATCACTCCGCCGTCCATAAAGATCACGCGGTCGCCAACTTCTTTGGCAAACCCCATCTCGTGTGTCACGATCATCATGGTCATGCCTTCTTTTGCCAATTGCTGCATCACTTCTAAAACATCCCCGACCATTTCAGGATCAAGTGCTGATGTTGGTTCATCAAACAGCATCACGTCCGGTTGCATCGCCAAAGCTCTTGCGATAGCGATCCGCTGCTGCTGCCCCCCTGATAAAGAATGAGGATATGCATCCGCCTTTTCAGACAAACCGACCTTTTCAAGCAATTCCTCTGCGATTTTTTCCGCTTCCGCTTTTGCCAAGCCCTTTACCTTGATCGGTGACAAGGTGATATTGTCCAAGACCGTCATATTGGGAAAAAGGTTAAATTGCTGGAACACCATTCCCATTTTTTCACGTGTTTTGAAAATATCATTTTTCTTATCTGTAATATCCGTTCCTTCAAACCGAATCGTACCCGATGTAGGAACTTCTAATAAATTGACGCAACGTAAAAACGTACTTTTCCCTGAACCAGATGGTCCAATGATGACAACGACTTCTCCGGGCGTAATCTCTGCGGAAATGTCTTTCAATACCTCGTTATCGCCAAATTTCTTATTTAAATGTTCAATTTGAATCAATGCTTCTGCCATTATTTTCACCTCTGCTCCTTATCGTTGGTAACCTTTTCCAAGTTTTCTTTCCCACAGATTAAGCAGTCGAGACGTGATGAAGGTCATCACGAAATACAAAGCGGCTGCGACGATCAGCGGTTCTAAAGGAATATAAGAATTTGATACCACGATTTGCGCAGAACCCATCAATTCGTTGATCCCGATCGTGGCAAGCAAAGAAGAATCCTTGATCAACGTGATAAATTCGTTACCTAAAGGCGGCAAAATGTTTCTCAAGGCTTGCGGTAAAATCACATACCGCATGGTTTGCGCAGGGCGTAACCCTAGTGAATGAGCAGCTTCTGTTTGCCCAAAGTTCACTGCTGTGATTCCCCCACGGATAATCTCTGCAACGTAAGCCCCAGAGTTCAAGGAAAGTACGATCATACCCGGGAACAAACGATTGATGCTGACAGACAAGACCCCAACATTTAAATCATTCGATGGGAAAAAGCCTTGTAAAATCAAAAATCCGATCGTAATCTGCAACAACATAGGTGTGCCGCGAAGCACTTCAATGTAAATGTTCGCAAACCAATTCAATGGTTTGTGTTTAGAAAGCTTCAGCAAAGCCATTGCCAGTCCGATCAGTGTACCCAGACAGACAGTCGCCAGTGAGATAATGACCGTGATGCTCGCTCCTGAAACAAAGTACGATAAATATTTACTCAAGAAAGAAAAGTCCAAAACATGTTTCCTCTATTCTTCTGCTGATTTTTCGGCTAATTCATGATTTTGTTTCACATACTCATCAATTTTGCCTTCATCATTTAATTTTTTAATGATCTTATTGATTTCGGTTTGCAATTCGTCACTGCCTTTTGGCAAAGCGATCGCGAAGGCTTCATCTTCATTGGCCTTCAAATCAATATTCGCAATCATTAAATCAGGATTTTGCTGTACATACGATTCAGCAATCGTTTTTTCAACGACCATCGCATCCAATGATCCGCTGTTTACTTCAATAACCATGTTTGGAACTTTTTCGATTGAGACCAATTTTGCGTCTTTGATTTGTGTTTTTACAACATCTTCTTGAATCGACCCTTTTTGTGCACCGACATTTTTGTCTTTCAATGCATCTAAGCTTGTCAATTTATCTTGATTCTTTTTATTGATGATCACAACTTGCGGTGGATTGTAATAGTTATCTGTGAAGTCGAATTGTTTTTTCCGTTCTTCTGTCGCAGAAATCGCGGAAATCGCGATGTCTGATTTGCCTTCTTTCAAGGATGCTAAAACTGTATTAAAGCTCATATCTGAAACTTCCGCTTTAACGCCTAATTCTTTAGCTACTTCATTGACCAAATCGATATCTGCACCGACGATCTTATCTTTTCCATCTACCATTGTATGGAATTCAAAAGGCGCGTAGTCTGCTGACGTCGCAACTTTTAGCACGCCTGCTTTTTTGATTGCTGCTAACTGATCCTCTGATTTCGCATTAGACGAGTCTGAAGTGTTATTGCCACCTCTGCTGCAAAAATAAATAGTGCTGATAATGCCATTACTAAGCCGGTAATCTTTTTCATCCTAATTCCTCCTATTTTTTGAATGGTTTTTTCAATGAATTTATTATAGCATGAAATTTTCATAAAACAAGCATTTTATTGTATAAATATTAAATTATCTTTAAATAAGGTCTTTTTTTATGTATATATTCACGATATCATGAATAAATATTTCTAGCAGGCACTTCTCTGTCACTGACTTTGAACAATAAAAAGCCAGAAAATCTGATCACGGGGATCAAACTTCTGACTTTTTATTTCTGCGCACACCTTAAAATTTACGGAAACGCTGGTATCGTTTTTCAATTAATTCTTCTGTCGTATAGCTCGAAAGCTCTGTGATTTTTTCAATCAATGACTTCTTCATCATACGGATGATTTTTTCTTCGCTGAGTTTGTTTCCTTTCAACGTTTCAGGAATCACGCGGTCAATGACAGCCAGATCCAATAATTCAGCGGCAGTTATCTTCATTAGTTCCGCCGCTTCATCTGCGCGCTTGCCGTCTTTCCAAAGAATCGAAGCAAAGCCCTCTGGCGAAAGAATCGCGTAGATACTATATTCCATCATCCAAACCTCATCCGCTAACGCCAACGCTAATGCGCCGCCGCTGCCACCTTCTCCAGTGACGATCGAAATGATCGGAACCTTTAAATCGGACATTTCCATCAGGTTTCGGGCGATGGCCTCGCCTTCTCCACGTTCTTCAGCTTCCACGCCGCAGAATGCCCCCGGTGTATTTACGAAACAAATCACGGGACGTTTGAATTTCTCCGCTTGCTTCATTAACCGCAGTGCCTTGCGATAGCCCTCAGGATTGGGTTGACCAAAATTACGCGCCATATTTTCTTTCAAATCATTTCCCTTTTGAATACCAATGACGGTTACCGGCTTTCCTGCAAGTTTGGCAATTCCTCCAATGATGGCAGGATCATCACCAAAGAGACGATCGCCGTGCAGTTCTTGAAAGTCGGTAAAAATTTTCTCAAAATAATCCAGACTGGTCAACCGATCTTGGTGCCTCGCCAGTTTAACAATCTCTCCAGCAGTAAGACCCATTAGTCACACCAGCCTTTCTCTTGATGAAATGCGACGAATTCCGACAAACGATCTTTCAGCATCATTCTCGGAATGATTTGATCTATAAATCCATGTTGCAAAAGAAATTCTGCTTTTTGAAAATCCTCAGGCAATTGTTGACGAATCGTCTGTTCGATTACTCGTCGGCCAGCGAATCCTACCAACGTTTGCGGTTCAGCTAAAATAATGTCGCCTTCCATCGCAAAGCTGGCAGTAACACCGCCAGTCGTCGGATCTGTCAATACCGTAATGTAGAGCAATCCGGCATTACTGTGACGCTTCACTGCCGCCGAGATTTTTGCCATTTGCATCAGTGAGAAGATCCCCTCTTGCATTCGAGCGCCTCCCGAAGCAGTAAAAAGAACGACGGGCAATTTTTCAACAACCGCCTTTTCAAAAAGGCGAGTGATTTTTTCGCCAACCACTGTTCCCATACTGCCCATGATGAAATTTGCATCCATGACACCGATCGCCACTTCTTGACCATTGATCGTCGCTTTTCCAGTTAAGACCGCTTCATCAAGGCCGGTCTTTTCTTTCATATTGTCGATTTTGGTCAAATAATCAGGAAAATCAATCGGATTTTTTTGTTCCAATTGATTGTCCCAATCAACAAAGCTCTTTTCATCGATCGTCAATGCTAATCGTTCCCAAGCGCTTATGCGAAAGCTGTAACCGCAATGAGGACAAACTTTTTCAGCACCGATTTCTTTTTTATACAATGTACGTTTACAATTTGGACATTTCGCCCACATATCGTCTGGTACAGCAGGTTTCGTTGCTGGCATAGTGTCGCGGTTAGGATTGATCCGAATGTAGTTTTTTTTCTTATTAAAAAGTCCCACTTAAATTCCTCCTACTCGCTTTGTTGCCACTCAGGTAAAAATGTTTTTTGTAAAAAGCTGGTATCATAATCGCCAAAAAGTACACTTGGATGGCTGATCAGATCCATTTGGAACTCCACATTCGTGATAACGCCATCTGACACGAATTCTCCTAATGCGCGTTGCATCTTCATCAAGGCATCAAAGCGATCGTCACCGTGCACGATGATTTTCGCGATCATGGAATCGTAGTATGGCGGAATGGACACACCGCTATACATCGCGCTATCTACTCTCAACCCTAAACCACCACTAGGCAATAACAGCGTTTTGATTTTACCGGGCGAAGGAGCAAAGTTAAACGCCGGATTTTCCGCGTTGATTCGGCATTCGATTGAATGTCCATGGAAGGTAACATCCGATTGTTCTAGTCCTAACGGTTCCCCTGCTGCAATTTTTATTTGTTTTTTTACAATATCAATGCCCGTTACCATTTCAGTGATCGGATGCTCAACTTGAATCCGCGTGTTCATCTCCATAAAGTAGAAATGACCCTCTTCGTCTCGAAGAAATTCAATCGTCCCTGCACTTTCATAGTTAACCGCTTTTCCGGCTTTGACAGCGATATCTCCCAGCATCTTCCGATTTTCCTCACCGATAACGACTGAAGGCGCCTCTTCCAAAACCTTTTGATTGTTTCGCTGCAAAGAACAGTCTCGTTCTCCTAAATGAATGACATTGCCTTGCTGATCCCCTAAAATCTGTACTTCAATATGACGCGCTGGATAAATGATTTTTTCCATGTACATCGAATCATCACCAAAAGCCGCTTTTGCTTCTGACTTGGCTGATAAAAAGTGCTTTTCTAATTCACTCTTTGTCGGAACTTTACGAATCCCTTTTCCGCCGCCGCCAGCCGCTGCCTTCAGCATCACCGGGTAGCCAATTTCTTCAGCTAGTTTTTCGGCTTCTTCCAAACTATCGATCGAGCCGTCGCTGCCTGGAATAACAGGAACACCTGCTTTTTGCATCAATTGACGTGCGTGGATCTTGTTTCCCATCGCATCAATTGTTTTTTCACTAGGACCAATAAATTTGATGTTGCATTCTTCACACATTGTCGCAAACAAACTATTTTCAGATAAAAAGCCGAAACCCGGATGGATCGCCTCTGCATTTGTCACGATCGCAGCACTTAGGATGCCTTGCATATTTAAGTAGGATTCACTTGAACGAGCAGGTCCGATACAAATCGCTTCATCGGCCATTTCTGTGTGTAACGCTTCTTTATCCGCCTCGGAGTATACAGCGACTGTCTGGATTCCTAATTCACGACAGGCACGAATGATCCGTACAGCGATTTCGCCTCGATTAGCGATTAAAATTTTTGAAAACATAGGCCTCTATCCAATCATAAACGTTAGCTCTGCCTCGGCTACTTTTTTGCCATCGACATATGCGATGCCTTTTCCGCAGCCTGCTGACGAACGTACTTTTGTTAATTCTACTTCTAAAACTAAGGTATCTCCTGGGACCACTTTCTTACGGAATTTTGCTTTATCAATTCCGCCAAAATAAGCCGTTTTCCCTTTAAATTCATCCATTGACAATAAAGCAACTGCACCTGCTTGAGCCATCGCTTCCACGATTAGAACACCGGGCATCACAGGTTCATGAGGAAAGTGTCCTTGGAAAAAGGGTTCGTTCACAGAAACGTTTTTCTTCGCTTTGATGCTTTTCCCTGCTTCTAATTCCTCTACACGATCGATCAATAGCATCGGGTAACGATGCGGAATAATCTCTTTGATTTCTTCAACTGTTAACATGTCGTTCCTCCTCGTTTCTTCATACTTGTCGTTTTACCTTTTTTATCCGATGCGGAACAAAGGCTGTCCATATTCAACAACGTCTTCATTTTCCACCAAGATCTCGGTGATCGTCCCATCGAATTCACTGGTGATCTCATTCAACAGCTTCATCGCTTCAATGATACAGACAGTATCCCCTTGACTTACCGCTTCTCCAACAGATTTAAATGCTTCTTGTTCTGGCGAAGGCTGCAAGTAAACGATCCCTACAATGGGGGAAGTGATAACTTGTCCGCCGCTTTTGCTTTCAGCAGTTGCGCCACTTTCTGATGCTGTAGGCTCAGTAATTGTCTGGTTAGAAGGGGCAGCGATGGTCTCTGCTGGCTGCTCTTCTTTTTGTACAGGCGCTGAAACTTGGCGACTTGTTTGATTTTTATTCATATACAATTCAAAACTGCCTTCACGTAAATCGAATTCAGTGAGGCTCGAATCGTTGAATTGACTCATTAGTTCTTTGACTTCTTTGATTTCCATTCTTAATCCTCCCAGCGCTTCAAGCAAATCACAGCATTGTGACCGCCGAAACCGAGAGAATTACTTACAGCGTAATTGACTGCTGTCTCTTTTGCTTCATTCACAACAACATTTGCTTTGATTTCTGGATCTACTTCGTGGATATTCGCGGTTGGCGGAATAAATTGGTGCTGAATAGCCATTAATGACGCGACAGCTTCTACACCGCCGGCTCCGCCAAGCAAGTGCCCGGTCAATGACTTCGTACTGCTGACAAATGCATTCTCAGTCAATGCCGATTCGATCGCCTTGCTTTCCGCTTTGTCATTTGCTTGTGTACTAGTGCCATGCGCATTTACATAGTTGACTTCATCAGGAGTAATTCCTGCTTCTTTGATTGCTTCTTTGATTGCTCTTGCCGCGCCTTCGCCATCTGGAGAAGGTGCAGTCATATGGTACGCGTCACAGGTTGCGCCGTATCCAACGACTTCTCCAAGAATTTCAGCACCGCGATTTTGAGCGTGCTCCAAGGATTCTAAAACTAGGACACCGGCTCCCTCACCCATAACAAATCCATTGCGGTCTTTATCGAATGGGATCGATGCTCGTGCTGGATCTTCAGAGGTACTCAAGGCAGTTAATGAAGCAAACCCAGAAATACCAATTTTATTGATACAAGATTCCGCACCACCAGCAATGATCACATCAGAATATCCGTGCTTGATATTTCGGAAGGCTTCCCCGATCGAATGCGTGCCGCTTGCGCAGGCTGTCACAGTACTGGTACAAATACCTTTTGCCCCGATCCGTAAAGCAACATTTCCGGCTGCCATATTTACAATCGCTAACGGTACGAACATTGGCGATACACGTCCGGGACCTTTAGCATCCATTTTGAGTACTTGATCCTGGATTGATCCGAGACCGCCAACACCTGATCCGATCATTACGCCAAAGCGCTCCATATCCTCTTCATCCGTGTTGATACCGCTCATCTTCAATGCTTCCAGCGCAGAATAAATAGCATATAAGGAATAAGTTTCCATTCTCTTTGTATCTTTTTTGACAAAATATTTTTCTAAAGGAAACTCTTTTACTTCTGCGGCGACTGTAATCCCTGTTTCACTTGCATCAAAACGGGTGATTGGGCCAAACCCATGATTTCCTTCTTTTAGATTAGTTAAAAATGTTTCTTCATCGTTTCCGATTGGTGAAGCAACACCAAAGCCTGTAATTACGACACGATTCATTTTCATCCGTCCTTTCTTTACATGACCATTCCGCCATCAACGTTCAATACCTGTCCCGTGATGTATTCGCTTTGAGCTAGAAATAGGGCTGCATTGGCAACATCTTCTACCGTTCCGAAGCTTTTTAGCGGAATTTGTCCTTCCATTTGTTCTTTTACTTTATCGTTCAATTCATTTGTCATATCTGTTTTGATAAATCCAGGAGCAATAGCATTACAGGTAATGCCGCGAGGCGCGACTTCTCTGGCTACAGCTTTCGTGAAGCCGAGAACACCTGCTTTACTCGCCGCGTAATTGCATTGTCCAACATTCCCGATCAAGCCAACGACACTTGAAAGATTGATGATCGCGCCTGCACGTTTCTTCATCATTTTTTTCAATACTTGCTGCGTCATGTTGAAGGTCCCCTTCAGATTAATATCCATAACGTCATCAAAATCCTCCGGCTTCATACGTAAAAGCAATTGGTCCTTTGTGATGCCCGCATTATTGATCAAAATATCGATCGTACCTAGCGTGTCTTCGCATTCCTTGATCATGTGACCAGCATCCTCAAAGGAACTGATATCTCCGCAAATGCTGATACATTTCACGTTGAACGCTTCGATCTCCGCGATTTTTTCCGCAGGAATCTCTTTTCGTCCATTCAATACGATATTTGCACCTGCTTGAGCAAATGCTTTCGCAATTCCCCAGCCGATCCCCCGGCTGCTGCCGGTGATAAACACTGTTTTATTCGTAAGTTCCATTCGAACCTCCCATGTCGTAGTTAGAAATTTATTCGTATCTGGATGTTTAAATTTCTGTCGCTTCTATTGCCTTCGCCAAAGAATGAAGTGACGCTATTGTCCTAAGAAGTCGCTCGTAGCCTGTAAGGTTTTCTCATCTTCTACCCGACTAGTCGCCAATGAACGATCGATTTTTTTAATGAATCCAGACAATGTTTTTCCTGGTCCAATCTCGACCGCTCGTGAGATACCTAGCTCCTTCATCGTTACAACGCTGTCGCTAAAACGGACAGGAGACATCACTTGGCTCGTCAACAAAGAGACAATGTCTTCTTGCGTCATTATTTTTGCAGTGGTATTCGAGATCACTGGCAGGTGCATTTCCCCGAAGACGATCGTTTGCAATACCTCGTTTAGTCGTTTACTCGCTGGCTCTAACAAGGCTGTGTGAAACGGGCCGCTAACGTTTAGTGGGATCATGCGTTTTGTTCCAGCCGCTTGCAATAATTCTTCCGCTTTTTCAACTGCGGCGACTTCACCGCCAATTACGATTTGTTGCGGAGTATTATAGTTTGCTGGTGAAACAATTCCGATAGAAGAAGCTTCTCTACAGCACTCTTCAATTACTTCTGACGCAGTATTCATTACTGCTACCATTTTCCCGCTGCCTGTTGGCGCAGCCTCACTCATGAATTGTCCGCGTTTGTGAACCAGTTGTACCGCATCTTCAAATGTCAAAGCACCCGAGGCGACCAACGCTGTATATTCACCTAAACTCAATCCTGCGACTACATCTGCTTGAAACCCTTTCTCAGTCAACACTCGTAAAAAAGCTGTACTGACAGTCAGTATAGCTGGCTGAGTAAATTTTGTTTCATTGATCTGGTCGTTATCTTCGAAGCATAGCTCCTCCATCGAAAAACCAAGTAAATCACTGGCTTCTTCAAATGTTTCTTTTACGACTTTTTCTTGCTGGTACAACTCTTTGCCCATTCCGACATATTGAGCGCCCTGCCCGCTGAACAAGAATGCTGTTTTCATGATCGTCTCCTAATAACAGGAAAGGCCAGGCCTCACGCCTAGCCTTTTCCCAGAATTTTATTTATTAAGCGTTTTGTTGTTTTTCAACGTATTCAACTAAATCTTTAACAGTTGTGATGCCATCTTCTGTTTCGATCTTCACATCAAATTCGTCTTCGATTTCATTGATAATTTGGAATAGGTCCAAGCTGTCCGCTTCAAGATCTTCTTGGATGTTTGTTTCCATTTTAACTGCTTCTTTTTCTACTCCTAGCTCTTCTACGATGATGTCTTGAATTTTTTCGAATGTCATAAGTTGTTTCCTCCGATAATTTTAAGTTTTGATTTTTATATTTTTAACAAGCTTATAGCTGGATAAGCAGGTTGCCCCACGATAATCCGCCGCCGTAGCCTGTCAATACCACTTTTTGATTGCTGTTTAAAGATAAAACATTTGCTTCAACGAGTTCATCCAATAAAATTGGGATGCTCGCCGCTGAAGTATTCCCATAATTCATTAAATTCATAGGGAACTTTTCAATCGGCTCGTTCATTTTACGAGCGATTTTCTCAATGATTCGTTTGTTTGCTTGATGCAGCAAATAATAATCAACTGACTCGTCACCGATAAATTCTTTCAAACTTTTGGTGACGTCGTTTAGTGCGAAATTCCAGATACCGCGGCCGTCCATTGCCAAGGCCGTATTCGTTTCTGGTTCTTCATGGAAAATATTACTGTTTTTACGGAAGCCTGAAGTCAAAGAACTTGCACGTTCACCATCTGACCGCAGCATCTGCTTTATAATAGAAGGTTCTTCATTTGCCTCAAGTAAAATACCGGCAGCGCCATCTCCGAAAAGAACAGCGGATGAACGATCTTGCCAATCTAACAGCTTAGAAATCTTTTCTCCGCCAATTACGATTCCCCGCTTCATCCCGCCGCGAATAAAATTTTCGGCAGTTGCTACCGCGTACACAAAACCTGCACAGGCAGCAGTTACATCAAACGCCATCGCCTGCTTTGCCCCGATCTGTCCTTGAACCTGACAAGCGACCGAGGGCGAAGTATAGTCAGGAGACATCGTCGCAACAATAATGAAATCCAAACTCATTGGATCGATCGTTGCCTTGCTGATCAGTTTCTTCGCAACCTGCGCGCACATATCAGAAGTATTTTCTACTTCCGCTATATGCCGTTGTTTGATTCCCGTTCTCGATTGAATCCATTCATCAGACGTTTCCATCCATTCAGCTAAGTCATCATTGGTAACGACTCTTTCAGGTAAGTAGCGTGCTGTTGCAATGATCTTTCCGAAGCTCATACTCATTTGATCTCCTCTAAATAACTATATAGATTCGCTAGAGCTTTTCGAAAAACTTCTTGCTCTTCTGTATTCAAGTCTTTGATGGCACTTTTCACCATCTCCAAGTGAAAGTGTTGATGAACTCGAAAGACTAAGCGTCCCGTTTTCGTCAAACCCAGTTTAACGACTCGACGATCATCCTCGCTCCGAATCCGTTCTACATAGCCCTTTTTCACTAAACGATTGATGGATGTCGTCAATGTTCCAACGGTAACTAACAGTTCTCTAGCAACTTCCGTCGTCGTCTTTTTTTTGTACATCCCGATCGCATCGATGGTGTGCATCTCTGTAATCGTCAAATCGCTGAATTTTGATTTTTTTAGTTCGTTTTCTTCAATCGACAAAACGTCGTTGAAAATAGAAACTAAATAGGTATTTAATTCTTCCCAGTTTTTTTCCATGTCCTCACCTAATTAGTTTGATTATCAAATCATTTGATGTTCAAACTATATCTTATTTTTTTTCTGAATGCAACTACATTTTTTCAGTTAATCAAAAATTAATGATTATCACTAGGGGGCTTCGATTCTTGAATAATAACAGAAATACTTTGATAATCAAATCATATTTTCAAAAAAAGAGGTCCTTAATCAATTTCCCTTTTCCAAGAAGCGCTGTTATCAGCCCGATCATTTAACTGTGGCTGCTCAAAAATTTTCTTTTGCTCGAAAATAATGACACGACGCTTGCCGATTGTCCCCTTCTTCGAAATTTACAGACTTCATCCACTCGTAAAATGCTTTTGTTGGTCGAAATAAAAAAATAAGCGGGAAGCCCGCTTATTAAACATTTCTATGCATAGGAATTGCATTATTATTTGGATGAACCAGCAAATATTGAATGACATCAATATTGCTCGCTTGAAATGACGCTGCACAGGCTTGCAAATAAAGATCCCACATTCGATAAAAAGCTTCATCTTTTTGCTCGATCACTTTATCTGCTACTTCATGGAAGTTTTTAGTCCAGTGCTCTAATGTTAATTGATAATCCCGACGCAAGCTTTCAAGGTCAATTAGCTGCAGGTCATTTTCAGTAATGTGTCCTACCAATTCAGTAACGCCTGGAATATATCCGCCTGGGAAGATGTATTGATTGATCCACGCATTTTTTGCTCCGCCTTGTTGACGGCTGATTCCATGAATCAATGCTGTCCCATTCGGTGCTAGGTGACCTTCAACGACTTTAAAATACTCTTGCAGATTTTCCGCACCCACGTGCTCGAACATTCCTACACTCGTGATATGATCAAAGGTCCCTTTCAAGTCACGATAGTCCATCAATTCAACAGAAACGCTCTCTTCCAAATGTTCCTCTTTAATGATTTCTTGAATGTGTTGGTACTGTTCTTCACTAAGCGTGATCCCCTTAGCCTTCACTTTGTACTCTTTAGCCGCGGTTAAGATCAACGTTCCCCAGCCGCAACCAATATCTAACAACGTTTCACCCGGCTGAATAAATAATTTATCTAAAATATGATGCACTTTATTGATTTGTGCTTGCTCCAAAGAATCTTCCGGCGTTTCAAAAAAAGCGCACGAATAGGTCAAGGTGCGATCTAACCACAATTCATAAAATTCATTTCCTAAATCATAATGGCTATGGATATCATGTGCTGATTGTTTTTTTGTATGCTTTTCCTTTGGCATCCACTTTTTGAAATTAGTGTTATGGAAAAAGCCATTTGATTGATTGTAAACATCGTAGATCAAGGCCTGAAGATCGCCTTCAATTTCGATTTTCTTTTCCATGTATGCTTCGCCTAACGCGAGAGATGCATTGTTCATTAATTCCTTCACCGGAATTTTTTCGTTGAAAAGAATCTTGAAGACGGTATCCTCTTCGGGATTTCCGTATTCCTTCACTGAACCATCCCAAAAAGTAACTTCTGTTTTTTTAGAAAAAGATGGTTTAAATAATTGATTGTATACTTCTTTGTCTAACATAATCATGCCTCCCTCACAATATATTCTTCCTAAACGTTCATTAGTTCAAAAGATATGATCTGAGTTTGGACAAAAAATAGGATTTTCTCATAAAATTGTCATTGAATGTTCGGTGCAGCTCCTAAAAAAAGCGCAAAAAAAAACGGGTTTCCCCGTTTTATTGAATCAAATCATAAATTTCCATCGCAACAATGTCGATGTTATCAAATTGATAAGATTGTTTGCTGTCGCTTTCAGTCAGCTCAAATGTTTCTGTTGTATTATCATAAGTTACAGTACATTTTTCTACGCCTTCTTTTTCAAAACGACGCAATTGTACTTCATTATCCGTTGATTCAGTCATTGCTTCCAAGCGTTTAATAATGGCAACTAATTGTGAATGTTTCATCTAGATGCCCCCCTTCTTCTCAATTCTGTCTTATTGTATCAAATCCAACCGTATCTTGCATTGATTTTCATCAATAAATTTATGATTTTTTTACTAAATCTAACTTAAGATTCAGACCACCACAATTTAATCAACGCTTGCGTCCCATCATTTTCGAATCCTTGGTCTGCCAAGCGTTCATATAGCTCTATGGCTAATTTAGTTGCTGGTAAATCAAGGTCCATTTTCTCAGCCTCGTCTAAGGCGATTTTCAAGTCTTTGATAAAGTGCTTTACAAAGAAGCCTGGCGAATAGTCCGATTTCAAAATACGTGGTGCGTAATTCGACATGGACCAGTTTTGAGCAGCACCGCCGCCTAAGGTTTCTAACACTTTCGAAACGTCTAAATTGGCTGCTTTCGCATAGACAAGCATTTCTGTCATGCCGGTCATTGTTCCGGCAATCATGATTTGGTTCGCCATTTTGGTATGTTGTCCCGCACCAGCTTCACCTTGAAGAGAATAACTTTTTCCCATTATTTCAAATAACGGTATCACCCGGTCATACACCCCGCGGTCGCCGCCGACCATGATTGTCAACGTTCCGTTTTGGGCACCTAAGTCACCGCCCGAAACAGGAGCATCTAATGAAGACGCGTCTTTTTCTTTAGCTGTTTGATAAATTTTTTCTGCCAAGGTCGGTGTCGACGTCGTCAAATCAATCAAGATCTTTTCAGCCACCTCTGTTGAAAAAATACCCTTCGCTCCATAATAGATTTCTTCAACATCGCTAGGATAGCCTACCATAGAAAAAATAATCTCGCTGGCATTCGTCACCTCTGCTGGCGTATCTTGCCAAATTGCACCGTGTGCAACTAATTCATCCGTTTTACTTTTTGTACGATTGTATACAGCGACCTCGTATCCTGCTGCTAAAAAATGCTTTACAATCGATTTTCCCATCACGCCAGTACCGATAAATCCTATTTTCATCTGCTTTACCTCCAAAATAAAAAATAATCCATCTCCAGTATACATGAAGAGATGGATTTCAGCTTTATTTATCTTCGCTATTTCTGAGGGAGTTGATCCGGACACGCATTTTTTGAACTGTATGCGCGGGAGACCTTACTTCCACATGATTTTGTTCATAATAAAGAATCATTTCCTGATAGAACTTAAGAATCTCACTTCCAAAGCGTTCGGCAGAGATCTCGATCAGTTTATTTTTTTGTACTTCAGGATCTACCGGGATCTGTTGCTGCGCGTAACGAACAAAGCAATCACTAAAATCGTTGTCTCGTTCAAACGTGATCCCTAAAGATTCATGATCCAATAATTGCTCTAAATAATCGTTTCCTTCCACGATACATTGCGTACCGGAAGCAATCGCCTCAGCGTAGGTCAGACCTTGTGTTTCTGAGGTTGACGCGCTGACAAAGTAATCCGCTGCATGGTAATAATACGCTACTTCCTCATGAGGAACTTCTCCGGTAAACTGAACATACTCCTCAATACCGAGTTCACTCGCCAATTCTTCTAGATCTTCACGATAAGGGCCCTTACCAACAATAACAAGACGCGCCTTCGGAAAACTCATAAGAATCTCAGTAAATTGCTGCACGATGACATGGATATTTTTTTCATAGGAAATACGGCTGAGAGATAAAATCATCAGCTCGTTCTCTTGAATTCCTAAGTTCTGCCGCAATTGATCCGTTTGCTCTTTGGTAATATCCGGCCGAACAAAATGCTTCACGTCGATCCCCGTCGGAATAATCCGCATAGGGATCTCCACCTCATAACGCTGCAGAGTATCCACCACCCGCTTACTTGGGCAAACGACTCCTGTAGAATGATTAACAAACATTTTTATAAAGTGCTTCACATGTGTCGGTCGAACCACTTTTCCATTGGCAATATAATGAAGATAGTCCTCATACATCGTGTGGTACGTATGAACCACTGGGATTCGCAACCGGTTCGCCACCAATTTGCCTAAGAAGCCCGCACCAAATTCTGTATGGGTGTGGATGATATCCAAGTTCAATTCTTTCGCAATTTGATACGCAAACCAAATGCCCCGTACAACGATCCGTCGATCCGTAAAGGATACAAAGGGCACACTCGGCATTCGGACGATATCTTTTTCAAACTCATCGGCGTCAGGATCAGTTGTCGTAAATATGAATACTTCATGGCCCTGTTCCTCAAGCTGATCTTTCAACGTTCTAATAGATGTTGCAACCCCGCTTACTTGGGGAAAATAGGTGTCTGTAAAAAAACCAATTCGCACGTCAATTCCTCCAAACTACTTTGCGATTCTTCCATAGACTTGATGATCATAGGGAACACCTAAAACTTTTTGATACACCGCTTTTAGTTCTTTCCCGATCTGCGTAATACTTTTTTCCTGCGCAGTTTTAAATCCTGTCAGTGCAAGATTTGGCAATTGATGATTGACCAATTGTCGGATCAATCCTTCAAATTCCTGATTCGTAGTTCCCATATAACAGTTTACGCGATTCTCCATCCAGCCTTCATAGACAGGGATATCCCTTAATAAGATCTGCTGTTGACTGGCTAACGCCTCTAAAACAACGATCCCTTCTGTTTCTTCATAGGAAGGAAAGAAAAATAAATCCGCCCCTGAGTAAGCTCCCTCAATCAGATCGCCATTGATATAACCAGGAAAAAGAACATTTTCAGGATGATCTTTTTTGACGATTTTGCGAATTTCTCTTGGTATAGAAAGCATCGGAACACTGCCAAACCAGATAAATGTGTATTCGGGCATTTTTTTAGCAATCTCCACAAAATCAATGATTCCCTTACGCTCGAAAAACAATCCCACACAAATCACTACTTTTTGTGTTTCCGATAAATGAAAATGTCGGCGAAAAGCCGCTTCTTTGTATTCATCTGGATAATACCGTTTTAGATCGATTCCATTTGAAATGGCAGCGATCGGCTGGGTCAAACCATATTGTTGCAACAGCTTTTTTGAATAAGGTGTCGGTGTAATCAGGTGATCGGACTGCTCATACAAAGCCACTAACCATTTTTTTACGAAAGGTGCCAACTGATTTGAGCCGATAAACGAATTTCGGAAATCCTCTTCCGTAGAATGCGCATGATAAATCACTTTCTTGCCCATTTTTTTCGCTTTTTTAACTAAATAGAGACTTTTAGGTCCATATGTATTTACATGTAATAAATCATAATCGGTCGAATTTGGATCTAATGTGTACTCGATCCCCACCGCATCCAGTGCTCTTCTTTGATGACTTAAGGCTCTGCCGATTCCGGATTTTCCAATAACATTTTGTCCTTCAAAATAAAGTAATACTTTCATAACCCGCCTCCTCAAAAACAAATCAATTATATCATAAGCGTCTGACCTTTTTCTCAACCTATGGTCTGATTTTAAGGAATATGCAGAAAGTCCACACAGAAAGTATGAATTATTTTTAGCTGTTACGCATAAAAAAACCGCCGTCCAAGTGGACGACGGTTTTGAATTTTGCTTTATTTTACGTATTCTTCAACTAATGCTTGAACTTCTTCCATTGTATCGCATTCTTTTAATGCTTTTTCAGATAGTTCAGCCATTTTATCCGTTGTTAAACGTTTCATTAAGCTGCGTGTTCTAAGAATAGATGTCGCACTCATAGAGAACTCATCTAATCCCATACCCATTAATAACGGAACTGCTGTTTGATCGCCGGCCATTTCGCCACACATACCAGCCCATTTACCTTCAGCATGCGCTGCATCGATCACGTTTTTGATCAAACGTAAGATTGATGGGTTATATGGTTGATATAAGTAAGAAACGCGTTCGTTCATACGGTCAGCCGCCATTGTGTATTGAATCAAGTCATTCGTACCAATACTGAAGAAATCAACTTCTTTGGCAAACTTGTCAGCTAAAACAGCCGCTGCAGGAATTTCGATCATGATTCCGACTTGGATCGTGTCAGAAACCTTCACGCCTTCATTAACAAGTTTTTCTTTTTCTTCGTTGAACATTTTCTTCGCTGCACGGAACTCTTTCAATGTTGCAACCATTGGGAACATAATACGCAAGTTGCCATGAACAGACGCACGCAACAATGCACGTAACTGTGTACGGAACATGTCATCGCCCAATTCAGATAAACTGATGCGCAATGCACGGTAGCCCAAGAATGGGTTCATTTCATGAGGCAACGTCAAGTAAGGAAGTTCTTTGTCCCCACCGATATCCATTGTACGAACAACGACTGGTTTGTCGCCCATGCCTTCTAAAACGGCTTTATAAGCTTCAAATTGATCGTCTTCTGTTGGGAAATCAGATGAGTCCATGTATAAGAACTCTGTACGGTACAGCCCAATCGCTTCAGCGCCATTATTGTGAACACCTTCTAGGTCTTTAGGTGTTCCGATATTCGCAGCTAATTCAAAATGCTTACCATCAGCAGTCACTGTTTCAGCGTCTTTTAATTTTTCCCATTCAGCTTTTTGCGTTGCATAAGCTTCGCCAGCTTTTTGGTATTCAGCCGCTTCTTCTTCAGTTGGGTTAATGATTGTTTCACCTGTGATCCCATTGACCGCAAGTAAAACACCCTCTTTTGCTTTGGCAGTGATTTCTTTTGTTCCAACAATTGCTGGAATTTCTAATGAACGAGCCATGATTGCTGAGTGAGACGTACGTCCACCGATATCAGTAACAAAGGCTTTTACAAAGTTTTTATCCAATTGTGCAGTATCACTTGGCGTCAAGTCATGCGCAACAACGACAACTTCTTCATCGATCATTGATGGATCTGGTAAAGTCACACCCAAAAGATGTGCCATTACACGTTTCGTAACGTCACGGATATCTGCCGCACGTTCTTGCATATAAGCGTTATCATCCATCGCCTCGAACATGCCGATATACATATCGGTTACTTCTTTAAGTGAACTTTCAGCGTTCACTTTATTATCTTGTATATGTTGTTTGATTTGACCAATCATTTCTGGGTCTGAAAGAACCATCAAATGAGCATCAAAAACTTGTGCTTCTTCTTCACCTAAGCTTTTTGCTGCTTTATCCCGAATTTTTTCTAATTCAGCAGAAGAAGCCGCCAAAGCGTCGTCTAAACGCTTTTCTTCGGCAGCAGTGTCTTCTACATTATTTTGTTTGAAAGATAAATCCGGTTGTACTAGCAGATAAGCTTTTGCAACGGCTACTCCGTCACTAGCGGCAATACCTTTTAGTAATTCAACCATTATTCAGATAATCCTTCTTTCTTCATTGTTTCTACGATTGCTTCCATTGCTTCTTTTTCGTCAGCACCTTCAGCAGAGATAGTCACGTCAGAACCTTGGCCAACACCTAGAGACATAACGCCCATGATTGATTTAAGGTTAACTGATTTTCCTTTATACTCTAAGTTAATATCAGAGTTAAATTTGCTTGCAGCTTGCACTAATAAAGTTGCGGGACGTGCATGAATCCCTGTTTCTGCTACTACGTGAAAATCTTTTTTTTCCATATTGACCGTTCTCCTTTATAAAAAAAAATGTTTTTTTATGTTAGGGCTTTAATGATAACGTCCATCATTTTGGGCCCTTCATTTTCTTAGATTACCATTTTTTTGCAGTGGATACAACAATTTTAGTCGATTTATTCAAGCAAAATGTATGCCCTTTCTTAAAATATGTGCTATACCCGTCCAACTTCCCCATTTCTTCCGTTTTCATTTTTTTTACATAACAAAGGAGCGTCCTAAAAAAGACCAGCAACGATTTTTTTAGCACTCGATGCGTTCGAATGCTAAAAATAAAAACAAACTGTTTGCTTTTATCAAAAATCTCGTTATAATTATGTCTAAGGTCAGTGATAGTCAAACAATTGACCAGCGTATCTTTTTACGAGATTCGCTTACTCGATGTACAATGGAAGAAACATCAACTATTGAAAGGGTGAAAAAGATGCTTTGCCAAAATTGTCATGAAAATGAAGCAACGATTCATTTATATGCAAATGTCAATGGTCAACGAAAGCAACTAGATTATTGCCAGAGTTGTTATCAAAAATTAAAGAATCAAGCTGGAGGTGCGCCACAGATGGCAGGAAATGATCCTTTTGGTTTTGGAAGTTTAGACGATTTGTTCCGTTCCATGTCCCAACAAATGCAACAACGACAAGGAGCTGCAGATCAAACACCACCAACCCAATTCGGCGGTGGAAATGGAATAAATAATCAACCCCCTCGCGGAAATGGCGGCGGCGGTCTATTGGATGAATATGGTATCAATATTACTGGACAAGCACGTGAAGGAAACATTGATCCCGTAGTCGGTCGTGATGACGAGATCCAACGAGTCATTGAAATCTTGAATCGTCGGACAAAAAATAATCCCGTATTAATTGGCGAACCCGGTGTTGGTAAAACAGCGGTCGTTGAAGGATTGGCACAAAAAATCGTCGATGGCGATGTTCCGCAAAAATTAATGGACAAAGAAGTCATTCGTTTAGATGTCGCTTCTCTTGTGCAAGGTACAGGTATTCGGGGACAATTCGAAGAACGGATGCAAAAATTAATCGAAGAGATTCGTCAAGCTGAAAACATCATCCTATTTATTGATGAAGTTCATGAGATCGTCGGTGCCGGCGCTGCTGGAGACGGCAATATGGATGCTGGGAATATTTTGAAGCCTGCTTTAGCTCGCGGCGAATTACAAATGGTCGGTGCAACCACATTAAATGAATACCGCATCATTGAAAAAGATGCTGCATTGGAACGTCGGATGCAACCCGTTCGCGTGGAAGAGCCTTCTGTTCAAGAAACCATTGAGATCCTCAAAGGTCTGCAACCACGTTACGAAGATTATCATCATGTAAAATATACGGATGATGCCATCAAAGCTGCGGCTGAGTTATCAAATCGTTACATCCAAGACCGCTTTTTACCTGATAAAGCAATTGATTTGCTGGATGAAACAGGGTCGAAGAAAAACTTAACGATTCAAATTGTTGATCCAAAAATGATCGATAAAAAATTGGCCGAAGCAGAGCAACAAAAATCACAAGCTTCTCAAGAAGAAGACTTTGAAAAAGCTGCTTACTACCGCGATCAAATCAACAAATTGCAAAAAATGAAAGACCGTCAGATAACAGATGAAGAAACACCGGTTATCACTGAAAAGGACATGGAGAAAATCGTTGAGAAACGTACAGGCATCCCTGTCGGTGAATTAAAAGAAAAAGAACAAACACAATTGAAAAATCTTGCAAGTGATTTGAAACAACACGTCATTGGACAAGATGAAGCGGTAGAAAAAGTTGCGAAAGCCATTCGCCGTAATCGTGTTGGTTTAAACAAAAAAAATCGTCCGATCGGTTCCTTCTTATTCGTTGGACCAACAGGTGTCGGTAAAACAGAATTGGCTCGTCAGTTAGCAGAAGAACTTTTTGGATCAAGCGACTCTATGATTCGTTTTGACATGAGTGAGTATATGGAAAAACACAGTGTGTCTAAATTGATTGGTTCACCTCCAGGCTATGTTGGGTATGAAGAAGCTGGTCAATTAACGGAGCAAGTTCGACGTCATCCATACAGTTTGATTTTATTGGATGAAGTTGAAAAGGCACATCCAGATGTTCTTCATATGTTCTTACAAATTCTTGATGACGGCCGTTTAACGGACTCACAAGGTCGGACTGTCAGCTTCAAGGATACGATCATTATTATGACAAGTAATGCTGGTACTGGTAAAATCGAAGCAAATGTCGGTTTTGGTGCCGCTCGTGACGGCGTTACTCGTTCTGTATTGGGACAATTGAAAGATTTCTTTGCCCCAGAATTCTTGAACCGTTTTGATGGGATCATCGAATTCAGTTCGCTGTCAAAAGAAAATCTTATGAAGATCGTTTCATTGATGTTAGATGATGTAAATGAACTTTTAGCTTCACAAAAATTGCACATTGAAGTGCCGAATAATGTGAAAGAGAAATTAGTTGATCTTGGCTACGATCCTGCAATGGGTGCTCGCCCACTTCGTCGTACGATCCAAGAAAATATCGAAGATGGGATCGCCGAATTCTATTTAGATCATCCAACCATTACAGAGCTAAAAGCGAAACTTGATAAGGAAGATCATATCGTCATCACTTCTAAACCTGAACGTTTAGCAAAAGAAGATAAAAAATAACACTTTAGGACCCTCGTCAGATACGAGGGTCCTATTCTTTTATGCAAATTTTCTAAATCTTCTAATTAAAATGAGCAACATCCTTCTTTTTTCTTAATCTTTCTTATATAATTACACTATGAAGTAAGGTTTTAGGAAGAAGGTGTTTCGGGATGAAACTTATCAATGTGACGAATAGTCATTCACAACTCGTGTATAATCAGCTGGAGAACACTGATGCGAATATGATAAAAATTTATACTATAGGAAATACTACCGTCATTTATACCGATGCTTATAAGCATGCTGAGATTGTTTTAAAAAACGACAATCGCAATATCTTGCCATCGGAAGTAGACTTCGTACATAATTATTTTAAGCGAAAATTGGATGAAGGAACCTATGATTTTGCAAATATTTCCTATCTTGAATCTCCCGGCCTAATCGAAATGTCAATAACAAAAAAATAGTTGAAGCGAAAATGCTTCAACTATTTTTTATTTACTTTATTAGCGATGATTGGTAATTGAAAAATCCCTACAAAAGCCAAAACCTCGATCCATTGGATGACTGGAACCCCTGCCCCTGTATAGATCATCATAAACATCTCTTTCCGCTCTGGCGCCCATGAACAAAACCAGGATACACCGATCAGAAAAATCAAATAAGAAAGTGTCAGTCCCAAAAGAATCAGCAGCATTCCTCTGAATGTTTTTAACTGTGCTTTAGAAAAAAGACTGCCTACACAAATAATTAAAAATCCCGCGAAGCAGAACAATAACCACAACGGTGTAAGGTCTCTATAAACTTGAATGATTCGGTTTGAGAGTTTGGCAGTTGAGGTAAGCTTTATTGGCTCAGTTCGCGGCACATTTATGTCCTGCCAGTTCTCTGAGAATGAAAGTCTCAATAGCTTTTCTGCCTCTGAGACATCTTCTTTAGGTCCGAGCGTTCCATCTGATCCCTGTCCATAATCCTTATAAAAGACATTGTACTCAAATCCACTCTTCATAAATTCACCGACAAGCGGCAAATCCTTTAGTAGTTTTCCATCTCCCGTACCGGTTAGATAGATCTCCCTTTTTTCTTTTAGCGTGCCCTTTTCATAGGCAGTCGATAATTCAGAAGCTACTTTTTCCCAAAACGCTTCTGTTTTCTTTCCATCTTTATAGTAGCCGGCTTGATTCGCCGCGTCACGCAGCGCCCAAAAGATAATGTCTCCTGAGATATCTTCTCCACCACTCCACGGGCTCCCATTATAAATCCAATCAATATTTTTCTTAATGGACTGAAGTGCAGGTGAAACGGATTCTGCCTTCTCAAGCGCCTTTCTCGACACCCAAACTTTACTATTCGTTTGATTCAGGTCAGTTCCGTCATCCATTCGAATGAGCTGCTTTGATACAAGAGCGAAAGCACCACCTGTCCGATCATTGACCGTAGCAATCCCGTAATTTTCTTTATTCATATATTTTAGCCCGCTTGTCAATGAAAAAAGAGTGACAAAAGGCAGTAAACAAAGGATTAATTTTACTAATTGCTTTTTCGTAAAATAAAACTTCTTAATAGAGCTGCGAAGAGTTTTTAGCTTGAAATTCGGATCATTTTCAAAAATAACAGAACCTGCAATAACGATCATCCCTACTGTTACGATTGGCAACAGCCATAAGGAGTCTTCACGAATGTACCAGTATAAAGGAAAAATCAGGGCCAACCCTACTCCCCAACTGGCGAAGGAACGCACTTGTTCATTTCTTCTAAAATACAATCCCACCAAACAGCCAATGACTAACAAAACTGCCGGAACAACAAGTGTATTCCGATAGATCCGCGTACTGTATTCACTCGTAAGTGAAACTGGAGAATATAAAAAGAAGGTATAAATACCTGTCAAAATCCAGCGATTGCGTATCAAAGGGCGTAAGGCTAAAGCAGCTACACTACTTGCCAGTATATTGAAAAGACCAAGGAAAGCACCGTAAGATACATGTAACTTGTTGCCTAAGACGATAAAAAGAGAATAGGAAATCCCTTTGGATAATGTCTTGGTCGAATACTCTCCTAGCCAATTTCCCTTTAGCAGCTCTTGACCATACCGAATAAATAACTGATCGTCATAGCCGGCATACAGATTAATAAAGTAAGGGGCCTTGGCACTCAAAACGAAACGAAACACGGTCATCCCGATCAAGACGACCAGCAAGATCATAGTGCTTGGTTGTTTGAGCCGCTTTAAATAAATCGCTGTGTCGCCTTTAAATTTCTGCATCAAGGTCCCTTTCTTCTCGCATTTTACATCAAGCTCTTCAGTTCTACTTCTGGGTATTTATCCGCGAACCAACGCATTGCAAATTGATTTTCAAACAAGAAGAGTGGTTGGTCAAAACGGTCTTTCGCCAAAATATTACGGCTTGAGCTCATGCGTTCGTCTAATTGTTCTGGATCGATCCAACGAGCAATTTTATTTCCCATTGGCGTCATAACAACTTCCGCATTGTATTCATTCAGCATACGGTGTTGGAAGACTTCAAATTGCAGCTGTCCAACCGCACCGATGATGTATTCGTCTGTCAAATACGTTTTGTATAATTGAATCGCACCTTCTTGTACCAGTTGGTAGATCCCTTTATGGAAGGATTTTTGCTTCATGACATTTTTTGCAGTTACCTTCATAAATAGTTCCGGCGTGAAGGAAGGTAGTTCTTCATAGGCTACTTTCAATTTCCCTTCATAGATCGTGTCTCCGATTTGGTAGTTTCCAGTATCATAGACTCCGATGATGTCCCCAGCGACAGCTTCTTCCACATTTTCGCGAGCGTCAGCCATAAATTGTGTCACGTTGCTTAGTTTCATTTTCTTGCTTGTACGTCCAAGAGTGACATCCATTCCGCGCTCAAAAGTTCCTGAACATACCCGTACAAACGCGATTCGATCTCGATGATTCGGATTCATATTTGCTTGGATCTTAAAGACAAAACCAGAGAACTCTTCTTCATACGGAGAGATAGGTTCGCCTTCTTCAGTTTTGTGGGCGTGAGGTTTTGGTGCCAGATCAACAAAGGTTTCAAGGAATGTTTCGACTCCGAAGTTCGTCAAAGCTGAACCAAAGAAGACAGGTGTTTGATTCCCTTGCTGAATTTTCTCAAGATTAAATTGGTCCCCGGCTTCGCGAACAAGCTCGACTTCGCTTAATACATCTTCATAAATAGATTTTTCTTTTAACGGATGATCTCCCGAAATCTCACCATTGGTTAATTTAACGTAGCGTTCCCCTTCGTATTGTTCTGGACGGTAGAACTCGATGCGCTCATTGTGTATGTCGTAGATTCCTTCCAAGCCTTTTCCCATACCAATCGGCCAATTCATTGGATACGATTCGATCTCCAACAATTCTTCCAATTCCTCTAACAATTCTAGCGGCTCGCGTCCGTCACGATCCAATTTGTTAATAAAGGTAAAAATCGGAATTCCCCGACGTTTGACAACTTGGAAAAGTTTCTTTGTCTGAGCCTCGATCCCTTTGGCACTATCAATGACCATTACGGCACTGTCTACCGCCATCAGTGTACGATACGTATCTTCTGAAAAGTCTTCGTGACCGGGTGTGTCCAATATATTTACGCGTTTTCCATCAAAATCAAATTGCATGACTGAACTAGTTACAGAGATTCCACGCTGCTTTTCAATGTCCATCCAGTCTGATTTTGCGAAGTTCCCAGTTTTCTTTCCTTTTACCGTTCCTGCTTGACGAATCGCACCGCCAAATAAAAGTAGTTGTTCAGTGATCGTCGTTTTCCCAGCATCCGGATGGGAAATGATCGCAAAGGTTCGACGACTATCTACTTGTTGTTTTAAATTAGGGTTATTCATTCTATTGCTCCATTCATTTTTCGAATTATCATTCAAATTTCAACCCAATCAGTATAGCATGGATTTTACTCTGATGGAAAGTTGATTTACTTTTCTAGCTGGCGGACTGACTGCTTTTATAAAGGCAATCGCAGGCTGTCCTTTTTTGACCAGCGGATTCACTTAAACTGCAAAAAGAAAACACTCTGCACGGCAGAATGTTTTCTAAAAGCTTTGCTTATTAACGTCGAGGCTCATCGTCTTCGAAGTCTTTAGTAAACAGACGACGTTCCTCTTCTGGTTCGACATTTTCATGTTCATCAGGATGGAAAATCGCACGCAGTGTCAAGACTCTTGATCCTTCCATTTCTTCAGAAATAAGTGTCAGATCGTCTACATCGAAAGAAAGCTTCTCTCCTTCGTCAGGAATCGTTCCTAATGCTGTGATCAAATAGCCCGCCATTGTATCGACATCACTCATATGCAAGTTCAAATCAAACTCTTCATTGAACTCATCGATCAACATCTTCCCATTGATCAAATATTCATTGTCGCCGACTTTTTCATAGAGCTTTTCAACCTCGTCAGACTCATCATCGATTTCTCCGACGATTTCCTCTAATAGGTCTTCTAAAGTCACTAAACCGACCATTCCGCCATATTCGTCAAGAAGGATAGACATTTGATTTTGCGTTTTCTTCAATTCATAAAGAAGGTCATCAATAAAAATCGTCTCAGGAACGAATAATGGTTCTTGGAGGATTTTTTGAAGATTGACATTTTCAAAGCCAAATTGACGTGCCGCTTTTAATAATGTTTTGGTATGCAGGATTCCGACTACTTTGTCTTTGTCTTCATCGTAAACCGGAATTCTAGAATAGCTCTCATTTAAAATCTCATCAATGCTCTCAAGTACCGGATCATTGATATCGATCATGAAGGAATCCGTTCTGGGAACCATTACCTCACGAGCAACTTTTGTATCCAGTGAGAAGACACCTTGAAGCATCTCGATTTCATCATTGTCCAGTACGCCTTCGTTTTCCAACATATAGCGCATTTCATCGCGGGTCATTTTCGTATCTTCGTCATCAAATGTCATCGGCGTTATTTTGGCCAATAAATTGGTCGAAGCCGTTAATAACCAAACGAAGGGTTTTGTAATGACGCCTAATTTTCGAACAACGCCAGAGGTAAATTGTGCAACCTCTTCCGTCTTCGTCATAGCAATTCGTTTCGGATATAATTCACCAAATACAATTGAAACATAGGTCAATAACAGCATAACGATTACCGCAGCAATTGTACGTGCAGCCGCACCGCCGCCTATAAAAGGTGCTAATCGAGCAGATAAACTATCAGCTAAAGAGGCCCCTGACAAGATGTTTACTAATGTAATTCCCACCTGAATCGTTGATAAAAAATTATTTGGGTTATGGATGACCTCTAATAATTTTTTTGATTTCAGGTTTCCTTCTTCTGCCTTTTGTTCTACTCGGTTTTTATTGACCGACACCACCGCAATTTCAGCCGCAGCTAAAAATCCGTTGATTAACGTTAAAATTACTAATAAACCTAACTGTAAAATTAACGACTGACTATCGGGGTCAGCATTCATAATTGCATTCGCTCCTTAATTTAAAGTGTAAAAAAAGTGGCACAAAGGCCACGTTAAAATCGTATCACATCGCTTGTTTTAATGCAATATTTATCAAACAAACAACACGGTAAGTTAATTTAGAAACTCTTTTTCTCGTTCTTCTTGCTTGCCTTGTTTTACTATTTTCACTACAAACACAACCAGTGTCCGTAAAATCGCATAGACAGGCACGCCCAGGAATACACCTAAAATACCGGCCAAATTCCCTGCTACTAATAAAATCAAGATGATCGTCAATGGATGGATGTTCAAAGATTTCCCGATAACATTTGGGTAAATGACATTTCCGTCGACTTGTTGAACGATCAGTACAACAACGATACAAAGCAACGCTTGGGTTGGTGAATTAAAGAAGGTGTAGATCAATGCAGGCGCAAGCCCTAGATAGGGACCTAAATAAGGAATCAAATTCGTCAAGCCGGCAATCACGCCAAACAAGAACGCATAATCCACGCCAATCAACAAATACCCTAAGAAGGTGAATGTGCCGACAAACAAACATTCGATTGCTTGTCCACTGATATAATCAGACAAGGTCTTATTTAGTTGTTCCAGCAACCCCTTGATATTGTCCCGCTGTTTTTCTGGGAAGACCCGTTCGATATTCGGAACAAGTTTTTCTCCATCCTTCAACATGTAAAACAAAATAAATGGTACGGTGATCAGTAATAAAACGACCGTGGTAATTTTTCCAATGATGGATGCTAAGCTGTTCGTCACACCCGTCAAGGTTTGCTGAATAATGGTCCCGGCTGAAACATCCAGATTGCTGATGTATTTATCTACATCTAATTCTCTGAACAGCGGGAATCGTGTCGCATTATTCGCTGCATCTTGCAGCCAGTGCTGCATGTTGTCGACAAAGCTGGGGATATTTTTTGCCAGCGAGATCAACTGTTCCACCAAATTCGGAATGACGCTCATGAAGATCAACACGATAATGCCGATCAATAATAGAAAGATCAACGCGATCGCGATCAATCGTTTTACACCCATCTTCACTAGCAAGTTTACTAATGGATTTAATAAATAATACAAAAAGCCGGCAATGAGAATCGGTGCAAAAAGTGTTGTAAAAAACGTACCGATCGGTTGAAAAACAAAATCAATCTGTGAGGACACCAGGATCAAGGTCGCTATGACCAACAGTTCCACTGACCAGAACATTAATTTTGAATTTTTAATTTTCTCAAACATTCATCTACTCCTTTTTCTAGATTTAGTTTATAGTATACATCATGTGGAGAAAAATCCCCTTGAGGAAGGTGCCATTATGAAAATTTTAATTACTAAGGATACTATGAGCGACATTTATCTCGATGCGGTCCGCATCCGCCAAAAAGTATTTGTCCAAGAGCAAGGCGTTCCCGCAAATCTAGAAATAGATGAAAACGAAGCCTACGCCGTTCACTTTGTCCTTTATACGGAAGAAGAAAAACCTGCCGCCACGGTACGTTTGCTGCCATTAGATCGTCACACTTTTAAATTACAACGCATGGCTGTTTTGAAAGACTATCGAGGGAAGAATCTTGGAGCTGCAATCGTTGCTGAAGCTGAAGTATTTGCGAAACAGCAAGGATTTACAACAATCGAGCTAGGTGCGCAATTAACCGCTGAGTCTTTTTATCAAAAGTTAGGCTATCAGGCCTACGGAGAAATTTTCCAAGATGCAGGCATCGATCATGTACATATGAAGAAGGTTCTTTGAGACACTCCTGTGCATCAAAGCTGACGACTGTTATTCATGCAAAAAAGGCTATACCAAGCGTTTGGTATAGCCTTTTCTTTCTACTTCCGCGACAATTGCTTGTAACGATCATACCAAATATCAATATAGCCTTGAGAAAAAGGCCCCTTTTCATTGTTGATCCAGTCCACTAAGATTTTGACATTTTCCTTAAGAATATAATCAATTTCTTTTGAGTAATGCATTTGCTGACTATGGGCTTCATATTCATCCACGTCCAATAGACGTTTCTCGCCGTCCGGAAAAACTTTGACATCTAAATCATAATCAATGTACTTTAGTGCCTCGTCATCTAATACATAAGGTGATGCTAGATTACAATAATAAGAAACTCCCTTCTCTCGAATCATTGCTATTATGTTGAACCAGTATTTCTGATGGAAATAAACGATCGCTGGTTCACGAGTGACCCATCTTCTGCCATCTGATTCTGTGACCAATGTGTGGTCATTTAAGCCGATCAGTGAACACTCGCTTGTTTTTAATACCATGGTATCGCGCCACGTTCGATGCAAACTGCCGTCGTGTTTGTAACTTTTGATCGTCACAAACTCTCCTTCTTTTGGAACTCCCATAGCTACCCTTCCCTCAGCGAAACTAATTTCGCATTTGTTTGGGTGTTATCACACCGACATCAGAATTATTATAGCAATAAAATGAAAGATTGCCTACTAATCTTTGTCGTCAGAGACATTATTTTCAAAAACTTCCAACATTTTTTGCTGTGGTTTTGGAAAAACATAGTTTGGAAATTCTTTCGGATTTACCCACTGTCCCTCTAACGTCAGCTGAGACGTGTTTCTTCCATAAAAGACTAGAATGTGCCAACGCAAATGGCTGAATACATGTTTCACTTGTCCAACTATTTTTTTCTGCCATACAACCTCTTGTCCCGAGAAAAAATCGGGACTGTCTTCAGCGACCAGTGAACTTGAAAATAGATCCCAATGGCTCGCATCGTATTGCTCCTGAAGTTCTTTGAATCTCGCAGCACTGATCTCCTCTAATGGAAATAACCACATACTAGCTAACAAGCCTGTTTTGGGGCGTTGTTGAAGAAAGATCTCTTGTTGGTTATTTTCAATGATCCCTGCCACGTAATACACATCTTTAGGTTTTTGCTTCTTTGATTTCACTGGAAAATCTGTCTGTCGATTTTCACTATATGCCTGACAGTATTGTTGAATCGGGCAAATTTCACATTGTGGACTGGTTGGCGTACAGATACTGGAGCCAAGATCCATCATTGCTTGATTGAAATCTCCAGGATGATCGTGACTGATGATTTTTCGCATTGCCTCATCAAACGTATTGCGACTGCTGGCTTTGGCGATATCCGCTTCAATACAAAACAAACGACTGACTACCCGCATCACATTCCCATCAATCGCTGGTTCAGGAATCTCAAAAGCGATACTGCTGATAGCCCCAGCGGTATAAGGCCCCACACCCTTCAATGTACGGATGTCTTCCACCGTTGTCGGAAATTTTCCGTTAAATTCTTCCATGACTTGTTTTGCGGCAGCTTGCAGATTCCGCGCACGGGAATAGTAGCCTAACCCTTCCCATACTTTCAGAAGCTTATCCTCCGGTGCATTCGCCAGATCTTGGATCGTCGGAAACTGATCCATAAACCGATAAAAGTAATCAATCACTGTATCCACTCGCGTTTGCTGCAGCATGATTTCCGAAATCCAAATACGGTAAGGATCTTGATTATACCGCCAAGGAAGATTTCGTTTTTCCTGTTGATACCAAGTAAGAAAATCTTCTTGGAATTGATTGATCTCTGAATCGGACCATTGTTCCCAACGCTTACTCATGTTCATCCTCTTTCCCTTGGATAAAGGCATCTATCTGATCTAATTGAAACCCTTTCTGATAGAGGCTTTGTTTGACCTTTTGCCGACGCTTTGCTGGTTCAAACCGCTGATTCTTTCGCCATAATTTATTTCCTTGCATCGTTAACGCATCTGTTTCTTGCTCTTGGATGTCCGAAAAATCCAGTTCAGCCAATACCCCTTTGCTAATGTCACTGTTGAAACCTTTAGTCATTAGTAATTGCTGGATTTTCTGCCGAACTTCCCGCTGACTGCTATGATGGTATTTTCTTAAAGCCTTTTGAGCTGTATGCAGGGCTACCTGAAACTGATCATTGGATTCATAGAGATACAACGCTTGTTCAATCTCGGGCTCTTTCACACCTTTTTGCTTCAACTTTTGCTGTAAAATACGCGGCCCTTTATCCCCTAGACGCATCTGTGTGCGAATGTAACTTTCACTGTAAACAAGATCATCCACCAAATTCAGTTCCTTCAGTCGCGCGACGATTTTATGCCGGTCCCCGCTTTCAATCTCATTGTCCTTTAAATAAGTACGGATTTCCTTTTCCGTGCGCAATTGATAACTCAAATAATTTAACGCCATCTGAAACCCAAGATCTTCTTTGCCTTCTTGTTTGATCTCGTTTAACGTTTTCTCTTCTAGTTCCTGCCCCTTCAGCAGCCGGTGACGAACGACTGTATCTTCAGATAAGCGTAATTTTTCCCCATTAGAAAACTCTACTTTATAAAATGGGCCGCGGCCCTGACTGATCTTCACTACCGTCAGCATACGAACTCCCCCTTATCTCGCTACGATTCATGTATGTATAGTATTCTCAACGCTCAAACTGCCTTCACAAAAATTAATTCTATCATAGATAATCAACCTACCGATAAAAATATGCTAAAATGAATTGCGCCGAAAATACTAATTTAAGAAAGAGGCTCATTATGGCTGTTCAACTTACACCCAAACAAACTTTAACGTTAAAAATTAAGCGCCTTGGCATTAATGGCGAAGGAATTGCTTATTATAAACGCTTGATTATTTTCGTTACAGGTGCGCTACCTGGCGAAACTGTTGTCGCGCAAATCACGAAGGCCACTCCTCGTTTTGCTGAAGCACGATTAGTAAAAATTACGAAAAAAAGTCCTGACCGTATAACCCCTCCTTGCCCAGTGTACGAAGAATGCGGCGGCTGCCAGCTGCAACACCTTGTCTATAGTAAACAATTAGACTTTAAAAAAGATTTATTGCGGCAATCACTAGAAAAATACAAGCCTGAGGGCTATCAGCACTTTGACTTGAGAGAAACGATCGGTATGGATGATCCTTGGCATTACCGAAACAAGGCACAATTTCAATTGCGTAAAAACAGAAAAACAAATCAAGTTGAGGCTGGCCTTTATCAAGCAGAGTCGCATCAGCTTGTTCCTATTAAAGAGTGCTTAGTCCAAGAACCGACGACTCAAAAAGTGATCAACACTGTCACGAACTTATTAACCAAATACGATATGCCGATCTATGATGAACGAACCAACTCAGGCATCCTCCGTACATTGATGGTACGGATCGGCATTGAAACTGGTGAGGTTCAATTGGTCTTGATCACAAAAACAAAAAAATTACCGCAAGGAAATGCATTGATCCGCGAGATCACCAGTCGCCTGCCAGAAGTCGTGTCAATCATGCAAAATGTCCAAGACAAGAAAACATCGGTAATCATGGGAGATGAGACAACACATCTTTGGGGAAAAGAAGTCATCACTGAAAAAATAAATGAGGTGAGCTTTGAGCTTTCTCCTCGTGCCTTCTTCCAGTTGAATCCTCAGCAAACAAAAATTCTGTATCAAGAAGCCATTGATGCATTGGATTTATCCACACCAAAAACGATCGTAGACGCCTATTGTGGTGTAGGAACGATCGGACTTTCTTTAGCGAAACAAGCAAAAGAGGTTCGTGGAATGGACATCATTCCGCAAGCCATTGAGGACGCGAAGAAGAACGCTGAAGCAATGGCGCTCACAAATACTCGCTATGAGGTAGGTACGGCAGAAAGCTTATTACCTAAATGGTTGAAGGAAGGCTTTGCGCCAGATGCGATCATCGTTGATCCACCTCGCACTGGCTTGGATGATCACTTGTTAAAAGCAATTCAAATGGCCCCTAGCCCACAAATGGTTTATATTTCGTGCAACGTATCGACACTGGCACGAGACCTCGTCAGTCTGGCGAAAATATACCGGGTCGACTATTTACAATCGGTGGACATGTTCCCGCAAACAGCTCGCTGTGAAGTGGTCGTAAAACTATCGAAAAAATAAGAAAAAGGCGTGACCGAAAATGGTCACGCCTTTTGATTGCATTAATATCCTGCTGCCGGCTGTCCGTAAGCATCACTTTGCTGTGCTGCATTCGGGTCCGTCGCTCCGCCATACCCTTGATTTGGATCTATATAGCCCTGGTCATTTTGATTTTGATCGGTGTTGCCTGGATTATTTTGAATCGATCCGTCATTTTGCTGCGGATAGCCATTTCCAGTATTTGAGGAATCTCCGTATACACCGCTCGTATCATAGTTGTTCGGGTTGTCATATCCTGGTGCGAATTGGCTCGTGTCCTCGCTGGCTTTTCCATCAGAATCATCGTAGAACAAGCTGTCGGCATTTTGTTCTTTTAGGTTCGGCAATGTTTCCGCAGTTGGTTTGCCCAACTGTTTCTTCAACACATTTTGAATATCCAATAATTCGCGGGTCCCTAGAATTTGATAATAGATTTCATCGATCATTTGACTCTTACCAACCAGTTGTTTCTGCTTGATGGTGTCAAAAGCCGGCAAGTAATTGGTTCCGATATCCATCATGTCATCCCAGCTTAGATCCGTCTTCATGTTCTTTTCAACGGCTTTCAGGATTTTCTTATAATTCCCGACACCGTTGATAGACATCGCCTTGCGTAAAATCTTCGTAACTACTTCTCGTTGACGACGCTGTCTGCCTACGTCTCCTTCTGGATCTTCGTAGCGCATACGCGCATAGGCTAATCCCGTTTCACCATTCAACTTTTGTTTTCCCTTAGGAACATGAATCCCGTCCAAGGTAAAATCAATTTTGTTATTCACTTCAACTCCGCCAACGGCATCGATCAGATCTTTCAAGCCGCGCATATTAATGGAGACATAATGATCGATCGGAATGTCTAGCAATGTCTCGATCGTATCCATCGACATCTTAACACCACCGAAGGCATATGCGTGATTTAGCTTATCATCCGTGCCATATCCGACGATATTTGCTAAAATATCCCGGTCCAAACTGACGATTGTTGATTTCTTTTGTTTCGGATTGATGGTAACCACCATCATACTATCTGAACGGCCTTGATCTGAACGACCAAGGTCACCAGTGTCAACTCCGGCGAGCAAAATGGAGAAAGGCTCTGCGTTATCGATATTGGGCTGCTCTCCGTCTTTTCTCTTCAAGCTTGTTCGCTTCACGGTTTGACGGATATTGTCAACCATTTTACTGGCATCATTGGTCACTTGAACAGCGTAATAAGTGATTCCGCCAATAAACAAGTTCAGCAAAACCAATAACCCTATGAAAATTTTCTTTCCCCGACTCATAGCACACCTCTATCAACGTTTTTTACGTTTTTCCATTTTCTCATAGTTTCGCCGTGGGTTCAACCACTCACAAAAATAATTAATTTCATATAATAGAAACTTAAAAAAATAATAATTCCAATTGTCCCATACTTCCTGATTTATATCACAAAATTATGAATTTTTTCAGAAGGAGAGAAGGAATTTAACAAATCAAAAAAAACGGAAAAAACTGATTAAACCAGTTTTTCCCGTTTCATTGCTTCGCTAGTTTATTTAGCAGCTGCTAAATTTTCGTTTGCTTGATCCCAGTTTACAACATCCCAGAAAGCTGCGATGTAGTCAGGACGAACATTTTTGTATTTTAAGTAATACGCATGCTCCCAAACATCTAAACCGATAATCGGTGTTTTACCGTCTGTTAATGGGCTATCTTGGTTAGGTGTTGAAGTGATTTCCAATTTGCCATTTGCCATCACTAGCCAAGCCCAGCCAGAACCAAAACGACCAGTAGCTGCTGTTTTGAATTCTTCTTTCATTTTTTCAAAGCTGCCGAAAGCGTCGTCGATTGCTTCTTTGATTGCGCCAGTAGGTTCGCCACCTGCATTAGGTGCCATGATTTTCCAGAAGAAACTGTGGTTGGCATGTCCTCCACCGTTATTACGAACAGCCGTACGAATGTCTTCAGGAAGTTCATTCAAGTTAGATACTAACTCTTCTACTGATTGTTCTGCTAATTCAGGATATTTCTCAATTGCAGCGTTTAAGTTGGTTACGTAGGTGTTATGGTGCTTGTCATGATGCAAGTGCATCGTTTCAACATCAATATAAGGCTCCAACGCGTCGTAGCCATAAGGTAAATCTGGTAAAGTATAAGCCATAATTCAAATTCCTCCTTAAATTTTCTTACATAAAAATAGTAACAAACAATGCACGGTTCTTCAAAACATATGCCTAGTGTGACGAAGAATTCGTTTCCTCATCTTCAATAATTTCAACCTTTTTGAAGATGAACACCTTGCTGAAAATGTAATTGGCGATCACGACGACCACTTGCGTAATGATTTTAGCGACCAAATTGCCTGTATGCAGCATGTCGATAAACAGATACATGCAAGCCATATCCATTCCAAAAGAAACCACCCGTGCCAAAAAGAATTTCCCAAATTCCCAGCTCAAGGCTAAAATGCCTTCTGTTTTTGAATGAAAGACCCAGATTTTATTTGTTACAAAAGCAAAAAGAACCGAACATATCCAAGAAATCGCATTTGAGATCGGCCAGCTCAGATGAAATGCTTGATAAGCCAATGTGAAGCTGACGATGTTTACAATCGTTGCTAATCCGCCGAAAAACAAGTAAATGAATACTTCCCAAAGGTTTTTTTGTTCTAAATAATTTCTAAATATCCGATAAATTTTCATGAGGACTCACTTTCTTATTCTTCTCTACCTATTGTAAGATAGCGAAGCTGCTATTAATAGTCAATTCTTTCTTTTTTTCTTTCTACATTTTTAGAGTTCATCTTGTTATTTCAAGCTTACTTCGCTACAATGGCTCTTGTATATAAAGATTGGAGCGATCACATGACTTTTCGTCAATTAATCAAAGGATCACTTTTTCGTTTCGAGGATCTAAAAAATGCCAGAACTACCCCCTTTTGGAAGTCTATCGTCTACCTCATCGGGTTAAGTCTCCTTCTAGCAATTCCAACTGTCTATCAAGCATTGCAAGTAATGAATCAAATTAAAACAGACAGTTTGAAAATCGTAGACAAAATTCCAGATTTTAAGGTGGAAGATGGCGAGATCAAAACAACGAAACCAGAAAAAGGATTCATTTATCAAACAAACTCTATCATTTTGACTTTCGATCCTGAAGGCAAACGCACCCAGCAAGACGTCGAGAAGGACCTCGTTGGAAATTATTTCAGTATCGGAATGCTAAAAGATCAGGCTTTAGTCGTCTTACCTGACTATGGCGGTGTCAGCTCCGCTATGTTTGGTGATAATGTATTGAAATTCTCTTATAAACAGGAACCGCTAAAAGGACTGACTGGTGATAAATTGCGGACCGGCCTAAAAGATTTGAAGATGCCTGTTTGGACGCCGCTCGTTATGCTCTTAGCCGGTGTATACCCATCCTTTATCAATTTATTTGTCACCCTGCTCTTCGCAGCTATCGCAGGGATGATCGTCGCTAAATTACGCTTACGACGAATCACCTTTTTTGAATGCTTCAAAACAATGATCTTTTGCGCCACGATCCCTACAATATTGGCTACCCTTATATTGCCCTTCCAGCCAAATTTTGATTCAAGTATCTTGATTACTTTTATCAGCTTATTCATCTTTTTACGTATTACTCAGTATTTCCCTAAAATCGAGTTGCCTACTAAGTAACTGCTTACGAGTCTGTAAGCAGTTTTTTTCTGCTATTTTTGTTAGAATGAAGCGAAGATTCCTAGAAAAAATCGAAAAGAGGAGATTCTTATGACAAAACCAATTATCTTTTTACAACGAACCTTTCGCGATGAATTTATCGACAACATTCAAGCGATTGCTCTAGATTACCAAGTCAAAACAGAATTGACAGATGAAGAGGTATCCTCTGTCGAAGTCTCCGTAGGCTGGTCGAAAGAACTGGCTGAGTCCTTACGTTCTTCTAGTCAATTAAAATGGGTGCAGTCGATCTCAGCAGGTGTCGATTATCTTCCATTAAAGGATTTCTCCAATCAAAATATTTTATTATCAAATGGCAGCGGCATCCACGCCCTTTCAATCAGTGAACATATTATTGGTGTCTTGCTCGGCTATTACCGCGGGTTAAACCAATCTGTCAAAAACCAAGAAAAGAAAATCTGGGGGCAAGAATCGATTCACTATGATCAACTCTCCGGTAAAAATCTGTTGGTCGTGGGCACTGGTCACATTGGACAGCAGCTTTCTAAATCCATTCGCAGTCTCGGCGTAAATGTCTACGGCATTAATACTACTGGCCATCCTGCAAACGGATTTGTCGAAACCTATTCGATCAAAAACTTAGCCAAAATCGTTCATGAAATGGACATCGTCGTGGGTATCTTGCCAGGCACCCATGAGACCTATCACATTTTTAACAACGATATTTTTGAAAATATGAAAAAAACCGCTGTTTTTATCAATGTCGGTCGCGGAGACACTGTCCATACCAAAGAATTGACTCAAGCACTCGAGAATAAAGATTTCGCTTTTGCTGCCCTCGATGTTTTTGAGGAAGAACCCTTACCAACCGATAATCCCTTATGGAAAATGGAAAACGTCTTGATCACGCCTCATATTTCAGGAATGACCGTAGACTTTCAACGCAAATTCATGGACATCTTTTTAGCAAATTTAAAAAGTTACGTGGCCTCTAAAGAGCTCTCTGTAAATCAAGTAGAATTGGATCGCGGGTATTGATAAAAAAACGTCCCAAACTCAACTTGCGAGTTTGGGACGTCTTTTGTCTACAGTTTGACTGGAGCTTATTGCTCCAGCTTTTTTTCTGTCTCTTTGATTATATAAACGGGACGCTTTTTTGTTTCCATAAAAATTTTACCAATATATTTACCAATTATTCCGATGCAAAGCAATTGTACCCCACCGATAAAAAGAATAATCGTTACCAAGGAAGGCCAGCCAGCAGTAGGATCACCAAACAATAAGGCCCTCACAATGATGAACAGCATTGCAATTCCCGATACTACACATGAAAATGCGCCGACAAATGAAGCAATATTCAACGGAGCATCCGAAAAATTGACAATGCCGTCAATTGAATAATTGAATAAATTCCAAAAAGACCACGATGTTTCTCCAGCCACACGCTCCTGATTTTCAAACGAGATATACTCCGTCTTAAAACCAACCCAGCTGAATAATCCCTTAGAAAAACGATTATGCTCCGTCAGTTCCAATACGGCATCCACCATTTGTCGCGTCATTAAGCGATAATCACGGGCACCATCCACCATCTCTGTCTCACTGATGCGATTTATCAACTGATAGAATTTCTTCGCGAAGAAACTACGAATTGCTGGTTCTCCTTTACGATCAGCACGACGAGTCCCTACACAGTCAACATCTGTGGTTTCAATCATTTCGATCATCTGCGGCAATAATTCCGGCGGGTCTTGCAGATCCACGTCCATTACAGCCACAAGTTTCCCTTTAGCAGCCTGTAAACCAGCATATAGAGCTGCCTCCTTGCCAAAATTTCTAGAGAAAGAAAGGTATCGTACAAAACTATATTCTCTAGCTAACTTTCGTAATACGTCCAACGTTTGGTCCTCAGAACCGTCATTAATAAATATATATTCGAAATCATAAGAAACTTTCTTTTTCACTTCTTCCATTTCTACAAAAAAAAGAGGAATCGCTTCCTCTTCGTTAAAACAAGGAACAATCACTGATATCATTCGATCCACTCCTAAACTTACTTAAAATCATACTTTGGTTCGTCCAGTTCAGTATCGTAATCAACAACAAGATCATACCCTTTGAAAAACCATTCGTCGGATTCTTCAATATAAAAGAGCTGATCCTCTCCTTTTGTTTTTACAAGTGGAATGTCTGGTGTGTCAACAGACATTCCTACTGAAAAGCCATCATGGACTTGTGTTTTCCCGTATACTTTTCCATAAAATTTGATTCCTTGACCCTCTGCTAATTCAAGTTCCTTTTTGAACCATTCTTGTGCTTTGGGTGTTATTGTTAATTTCATCTAAATGTCTCCTATCCATTCATTTTCTCATCGAGGTAATCGACATCTTCATCGCGGCCAATCACTACTAAATGATCATTTTTTTGTACGACTTCTTCTGCCGAAGGTGTCACGATTGGGTCTTGTTTATCCCGCCGGATCGCTACAACGTTCAAGCCAAAGCGCTGGCGAAAATCTAGTTCCTCCAATGTCTTCCCGTAAAACTTTCGATTGGTCACATTGACTTCCGCCAGAGAGAACTCATCAGAAAGCTCAAGGTAATCCAAAATATTTTTAGACACGAGATTATGGGCGATCCGTTGACCCATATCACGCTCAGGGTGAACCACGCGGTCCGCACCGATTTTATCCAGCACGCGAGCATGGTATTCATTTTGGGCCTTTGCTAGAATGTTTGGAACACCCATCTCCTTCACCATGAGAGTAACTAAGATACTCGCCTGGATATCCTCACCAATTGCGACAATCACATGGTCAAAATTCCGTATACCTAAAGAACGCAACGTCATCTCGTCCTGTGCATTAGCGACCACCGCATGAGTCGCAATGTTCATGTACTCATTCACACGGTCTTCACTACTATCAATTGCTAAGACTTCCTGCCCTGATTCAACTAATGTGCGGCAAATACTTCCGCCGAATCTCCCTAAACCAATAATGACAAAACTTTGTTTCATAGTCTCTCCTCATGTATTGCTAGTGTAATTTCTTATAAAAAACCTTGATTTTGTTATTAAAACTCCCATTCTCAGTATAACAAAGAGCGGGTTAATAAAACAGAGAATGACTCTCTATTTTATCAACCCGTGTTTAAAGGCATATATAGCAGCTTGTGTACGATCTTCGACTTCCAATTTCGCTAAAATATTTGACACATGCGTCTTCACTGTCTTCAATGTAATGAAAAGTTCATCTGCGATTTCTTGATTGCTCATTCCCTGAGCGATCAACAATAAGATTTCCTGTTCACGATTCGTCAATTCCTCATGAAGAACATGTCGGTTTCGATTCGATAATTGCTCCATCATTTTTGTCGTCACTTCAGGTTCCAGCACACGCTCCCCATTGTAGGTCTTGCGAATGGCATTAGCAATTTCATGCGCGGTAGAGGTTTTTAATAAATACCCCGATGCTCCCGCTTCAATGGCAGGATACACTTTTTCATCATCTATAAAGCTAGTCACAATCAAAATTCTTGCCTCAGGCCATTCCTTCAAAATCTTCTTCGTTGATTCAATTCCATCCATGACCTCCATGACTAGATCCATCAAGATCACGTCTGGTCGAAGCGCCATCGCCTTCTCATAGCCCTCCTCACCATTCTCAGCCTCACCTACTACTTCTACATCTGATTGAATGGATAGGTAGGAAGAAACACCCAAACGAACCATTTCATGATCATCAACTAATAACACTCGTATCATCTTCTGCCTCCTAGCTTCTATTTTAATATGATCGGCATTTACAGCACCTTTTTAATAACATCAAATACTTCAAACTGGCGCTTGCCTTTACTTTATCATTCTACTGCTGGCGACGTTTCCTTTACAACTGGAACTTTTATCTCAATGCTGGTTCCTTGGCCCTTAAAGCTAATAATCTTAGTGGAGCCGCCAACTCCAGCAATCCGCTCACGAATATTGCGTAATCCGTAGCTTCCTGCATGTTCATCCTTTTCCTCAAATCCAACACCGTCATCGATCACGCGCAACAGAATATTCTGTCCAACAATCTTTAAATACACTTCTAGTTCATTCGCTTTGGCATGCCGCAATGTATTTGATAACAGTTCTTGAACTACTCTAAATAATTGATCTTCAATACTAGGGGAAACTTGAATGTCTTGCACATCCCATTTCAATTGAATCTGAATTTTTGTTTGCAGTTCTTTTAATAATTGCTCGATTCCTTGACGCAGGCTCTTGCCTTCCAAACTGATTGGTCGCAGATGAAGCAGCAACGCCCGCATTTCTGATTGTGCCGCATTGATGATATCCGCCACCATGGCTAACTGCTTCTTATAAGGCTCTAGCTCTTCTGAATGTTGAGATTGCTCATTTAACGCAGACATCATCATCATCGCCGCAAAAAGCTGTTGAGAGACCGAATCATGAAGTTCCCTTGCGAGACGATGCCGCTCTTCTTCTAGTATTTTCTCCTTAGCAGTGCCATCGACCATCTGCGGCAGACTGCTTAGCTGCTGCAGCTCTCGTGACATACTCACCAGCTTTTCTTTGATCCGTCTGATGTCATGATCTACTAAAAGCATTTCCTTATTTTGTGAGATCGCCACATCCAAAGATGGCTGATCATAGTTTCCAGAAGCCAGACTTTGTAATTTCCCTTCAATCTTTCCTAATTGGCGCTTTTCTAAAATAGTCACCAAAAAATAAACCACTGCACTTACTGTCAGAGAAATCACAAGGATATGAAAGAACAATGGAATATAAAAAATTCGTGCGACAAATAATTGCGCAAACATTTGCTTTTTCCCGATCGCGTACATGTATAAGAACAGCGTTGTAAGAATCAATAAAAAAGAGATGAGTCCTGAATAAAGGGATATTTGTAACCGAGAATATTTTCCCATCATACACGAATCACCTCGACGTCCCCAACCAATGTATTGGTCACTATCTTCAATCTTCGGGGGCTTTCATCATAATCCTCACTATAGATCTTAATCGTTTCATTCCGAAGAACTTGTGTATCTTCATCAAAATCCACTTTTCCGTATAATGTCGCATGCTCAAAAAGAATTCCGATCCCATAGGGAACTAAAATTCGCGTGCGGCCAAATCCTTTACGAACGATTACGACACTGTCTTCTTTTGGTAACAATGTATTGCCTAAATCAACAATCGTATCGCCAGCTAAAATCGCTACATTGATATCGTCCCATTCAAAAACCTGTGTTCCGATTCGATCATTGCCGATCCAGTTCTGTTTTTTTCGCTCACCATTGTGGCTCGTTGGATCTGTCGTTTCTACCATTACTATGCTTTTCTTATTCTTTAGGGAATGATTCGGTATAGAAATACCAGCAATCTCAAAGCCCTTAAGGCCAAGAAAGATCACAGCAAAAATCAACATCAGCCACGTTGCAGGACTATTCACCAGACAAATGATCAAGATGACAGAACCTAAAATCAACTGAAATTTCCCACGCCGATGCTTATGCATCGCCCAATAGATATTTAATACCCCAAAAAGCAACATGATCAGCATCGCTGGATTTGAAGATAGTTGCCACAATAAGAAAATTGCAAGTAAGGCTTCAATGACAATGAAAAAGCGCCATGGACTTTTCATTTATCTTTCCTCCCAACTTATTTTTAATTTATACCTTATTCTACTTTTTTTATACGTTGAATACTATCGGTCTAAGGTCGCAACCTTTTTTCTTCCGAACGTAAAAGAAAAGAGGCGACCAGCGCCTCTTTCGTGTTTTTAGTTCTGTTTTACATTCACAATTTTAACTTGCATATTGCCGCCAGGCGTCGCAATCGTTACGACATCTCCAACGACTTTCCCAATTAACGCTTGAGCAATGGGGGAATCATTTGAGATCTTCCCAGTTAAAGGATCAGCTTCCGCTTTCCCAACAATCGTGTATTCCTCTTCTTCGTCATCCGGCAATTCAACGAATGTCACCGTTTTCCCGATTGAGATTTCATCAGAATCAACATTTTCATTGTCAATGATTTGAGCGAAGCGAATCATATTTTCTAATGTATTGATACGACCTTCCACAAAGGCTTGTTCATCCTTCGCAGATTCATACTCAGAGTTTTCAGATAAGTCGCCAAAGCTTCGAGCGATTTTAATTCTTTCAATGATTTCGCCACGTTTTACTGTTTTCAATTGTTCTAATTCCTGCTCTAGTTTTTCTTTTCCTTCTAGAGTCATAGGATAAGTCTTTTCTACCATTTTTCTTCTCCTTCAATCAACAAAATTACGAAAGGTAATCTTTTATAGATTTAATCCACAAAAGATTACCACGTAATGACTATAATGTAAATTGTTTATTTCTCTTTATTCACATATTTTTCGACCAGCTCCATATGCTCTTCGTACGTTTTCGCATAATACACTTTTCCTGTCGAAATATCTGCAACAAAATAAATGTAATCATTCTCCGTTGGATCAAGAACAGCAAGGATCGCTTCTTGACTCGGATTATCAAATGGACCAGGACCATACCCAGCGTTCGTGTATAGGTTATACGGTGAATCCACCTGTGTATCTTTGATCGTAACTACTTCTTTGTGTTCACCTAATGCATAAAGAATTGAGATATCCGATTGCAACGGCATCTGTTGATCGATCCGGTTAAAGAAGACTTGCGCAATTTTCTTGCGGTCGGATTGTGTAACCCCTTCTTTTTCAACTAAGGAAGCCAGCGTCATTACTTCTTGTACATTCAATCCTTTTTCTTTGATCTTACTATAGTAAGGCGTCAATACTTGGTTCGTTGTATCCACCATTTGAGTAACTAAATCTTCCAGACTTCTATTTTTGTGAACATTATAGGTTGCTGGGAACAAGTATCCCTCTAATCGATAGCGTACATCCTTGGCGTTTCCTGCGTCTGTTAACAGCTCTGGGTACTGATTCTTCAATTGGTCAAAGAATTTCTCATCTTTCATTACTTTGATGAAGTCTTCCTTCTTGAAGTCCGTCTTCTTAGCTATCAGACTAGCAATTTTATCAACATCGTAACCTTCTGGAACCGTCAATTTCGATGCATCATCCAATGGTTCTGCGCTTCCGCCTTGCTGCAACTCTTTACTAATTTGGTCCAAAGTCATGTTTGGTGAAAATTGATAATAGCCCGCTTGGAAATTCGTCAAATTCTTAAATTTTGTATAGAAGTTAAAGACCATACCATCTCGGATAACATCTCCATCTTCTAAGATATCTCCAATTTGGCGATTCGATGAGCCGCTTGGCACTTCAACCTGTACTAGTTTCTTGTCATTTCTATCTAATGGTTTTAAGCCAGCGCTCACGTAATTATATCCTGAGATGGCTAAAATCCCGGCAACGATCAAAATACCGATCGTCAATATATAAACAATTTTACGGACGACTCGATCCTCTTTGCGACGTTCTGCTCGTTTCAAGTTGCTCTCCTCACTTAGGTCCCCTTCAAATTCTTCGTCCATATGACGAAGTTCATCAAATTTCTCACCGATTCTATGGAAGATCGACGGTTCTTCTTCAACCTCTTTATCATGTGTTAACTCTTTTTCAACTTTCGGATTATCCGTTATAGATGAAATTACTTTCGTCGAACTCTTTTTAGAGTTTGGATGTTTCGTTGAAGTTGTTATTGTGTCCTTTTTTGAAGGGTCTGTCTTTTGATCTTTCTTTTCAATCGCTTTTTCTTCATCAACTATGCTTTGAGATGAAGCGGTGCTTGCTTTACGTATCCCTGATTTTTTCTCATTATTTGATGGGGTCGTTTCAGCTTTTTCTGCTTTATTTTTCGTTTCTTCTTTTTTAATTTCTTTCTCAGTCGGTTCAGTCTTCTGCGCAGAGGGAGATGTATCTTTCTTATTTTGTCTATTGCCAAATAAGCGCTCATAGGATGAAGCCAAATCATCATCATCGTGAGTATCTTTTTTTGCTTTCGAAGCTTCAGGTTTCGTGCTTTTTTTTGGTGGAGACGCTGTCTCACGATTTTTTCTGCCCTCTTCTAAAGCCCGCATAATCTGCTCTTTAAAAGATCCTTCTTCTGAGTGTTGGTTTTGATCCTCAGACAAAAAACAACTCCTCCTTACTTCATGTCATAACTTAAACCATTATACATGAAATAAAAGAGGAGTGAAATGTATTTATTGAATAGTTAAAGTTTATTTTGACTTTTAGTTCTATCAAGAACGAACACAAGCATAATTGGAAATGAAAGCATAAATGGATAAATATATCTTACTAAGGCTACTGGACCCAAAATCAAAGTTCCGTAATACATGGATAAAAATATATAAATGAAGTAGCTAGATCTTAAATTTTTATGTTTAGAATAAAGGAATAAAATTATATACATCCAAACAGTAAATCCTGGAGAAAACAGCAATGACAGAATGGAAAAATTTTTATAGAAATGATTTTTATAAAACGCGTTAATTATTTTTTGCCTCGTTTTAGGAAAACGACTGCTTTTGTCAAATTCCCCATATATTTCTGATTCTCTGCTGTTTACCTCTACGATAGGAATTTTATAATAATTATCAGGAAATTGAAAATTTGGATCCCAATAACCTTGAGTCATCATCAAAAAAGCATCAGTATAATTTTTTTTATTTTTTATGCCCACTTTACACCATAACTTGATAAAATCTCCAGTTGAATTACCAGATTTTTTTAAAGTAAACGGCCCTTTAACGTAATCGGATATTCTAGGGTTGTAATTCTTGATATTTTTTTCAGGAACATAATTAAAAAGCTCCTTTTTTTCATTTAATGTAAAAGAATTTTGATTATTATTATAACTTCTCGCTAATTGCTGTAATGGAACACTATACATTTGTCCTTGCATTCCAGGCTGTGCTTTAGTAATTACTACTAACACTTGATCAGTAACAAGAGTAAAAAAGCTACCTAAAGCAAAAATAAAAATTAAGTTACTTCGCACTTTTTTATTTTTAATAAATAGCAAGAATGGAATTGTAGCTAATAGAGCATAAATTGCATTATTCCTAAATAGTCCCACTAGGACGATTATAATAATTAATTCAATTGCTTTATTTTTACTCAATTCCTTCTTCTCTAATGTGTAGTATTCACAAAACTTAAAAATCAAAAGGAAGAAAAACGTAGAGAACAGAGTATCCTTTGTAATATAAATTGGCGTTAACATATTCAATGGGAATAAAGCATAGTAAACGATGATTGAAAAATATAAGAGTTTATTTATTTTAAAACTTGAGAGTCTACTACAGATATATGCATTTACGCTAAGACAGATTAGCATTTGAAAAACTGTTTGAACTATAGTACCAATATAATAGCTTCCAGTTAATTTGCCTACTAGAATTATCATGTTAAGAAGTAATGTATGAATTACTGGATGATGTTCAGTGATACTATTATTTAGTAGCTGATATATTTGCATCGCAGAATCATAAGTATAAATACCTGGCCAAAAAATTAATAATATAGGAAGCCATGCAATCAAAAAAACAATAAATAGAAAAAGAAAATTATACTGTCTGTTTAGTAAATACCGTTTTGTTTTAAGGGGCTTAAATTTTAATAGACTAATTAATAATGAGTAAATCAAAATAAAAATACCCGTGATTGCAACCAAATTTTTTAATAAACTTAGAAATCCATATGAAAGTTCTCCATAAATAGAAAGATCTCTACCAGTCTTCAGAAAAACAGAAAAAAGTATTGCAGGAAAAACACAAAATAAGAAATCTTTTCTCTCTACTTTTCTAATGGAAAACCTATACCAAAAAAAAATAGGTATGACTATAAGAATCCATATAAATGAAGATTTAATAATTGAAATATCTGATACTGGAAGCATATAAGGAAAAGAAATAGCTGTAAGTATTGACAATAGTAGGATTAATACTCCTTCATGCTTAAATCCCTTTATCTTTAACATTTTTTTCACCATAAATTTTGTATAAATTCAACTCATAACTTTTCTTATCATCTGTTACAACTGTATCTAAGATTAAGCCTGTTACAAGCAATAATAAAGACAATGTCATAAGGCCTGTAGCTAATATTGCAGAAGGTATTTTAGCAATAAATCCCGTACGAATAAACTCGCTAATTACTGGTATACCTGCTACCAATCCTAGTAAAAAAAATAAAGCAAACCACATTGAAAAAAAGAAAAGCGGCTTATAATCTTTGCACATTTTAAAGATAGTCATCAATACTTTTATACCATCAGAGAACGTATCCAACTTTGATTCGCTCCCTTCTGGACGATCTCTATAATCTATGGGTATTTCGACTAGCTTGAATCTTTTATCTAAAGCATGGATTGTAAACTCAGTTTCAATCTGAAATCCACTACTCATAACGGGAAAGCTTTTTACAAATAATCTATTAAATCCCCTATATCCTGTCATAACATCTTTTATATTTGCTTTATAAAGCCAATTTATCGAATTCTTGACTAAGTTATTTCCGAAGTCATGGAAAGCTCTTTTATTTTCACTAAAGTATGTCCCGTTTGAGAGTCTGTCTCCAATAACCATATCCGCACGTTTTTCCTCTAATGCTTTTATTAATTCATGGCATGATTCCGCAGGATAAGTGTCATCACCATCCACCATTAAATAAAAATCAGCTTCAATATCAAAGAACATTTGACGAATCACATTCCCTTTACCTTGTCTAGGTTCTCTCCGTACAATTGCACCTTCCTCCTTTGCAACTAGATAAGTATCATCTGTTGAATTATTATCGTATACATAAATGTCCGCATCAGGTAATTCTCTCTGAAAATCATTAATTACCTTTTTTATTGTCATTTCTTCATTGTAACATGGGAGCAGTACTGCTATTTTGTTTTCCATTTCACTAATCTCCTTAAAAATAAATACTAATACAAGAATACAAGAGTTGAAAAATTTTTTCTACTGCTTTTCCATTCCTTCCAAAAATAAATTAAAAATGGAATCTAAATTTAACTGAATATTTTAAGACATCAAAAAGACATTAACTTAAATTTCTCTAGTTAATGTCTCTAATTTAAACCAATTTTTCTGATACTAAATATTTTTTCATGCCTTCTTTTACACTGAAGCACGGTTTATATCCTAATCCGTTCAATCTAGAAATATCAGCAACAGAGTCTCTGATGTCGCCGTCCCTCTCAGCTTCATGTTTCACAGTCAACTCAATTCCTAATGCCTCATCAATGACTTCAATCAAGTCATTCAAAGTAATCGCGTCACCTGTTCCAACATTAAACTGCTTGCCTAGAGCTTCCTCTTTATTTGCGACAAGTAATAACGCTTGGACAACATCTTCAACAAATACAAAGTCACGAGATTGAGAACCGTCACCAAATAATGTGAACGGCGCATTCTCTCCAAGTTGCATTTTCTTATAGCGATCAACCAAAATTGAGATTACACCGCTATAAGGAGATTCGGGATTCTGATTGGGCCCGTAAACATTAAAGAAACGCACTGCACTAGTATTAACGCCATATAGACGATAATAATCCAAAACATACTGCTCCGCAGCGAACTTATCGACTGCATACGGTGTTAAGGGACGAATGACCGATTCTTCTTTTTTTGGCAGCGTTGGTTCATCGCCATATACTGCAGCTGAAGAACTAAAAACCAATCGCTTCAAATTTTTTTGATATTTTCGAACGAATTCCAACAACATTAGAACACTTTCAAAGTTAATCTGGTGTGTTTCTACTGGGCGCTCAACTGAATCAGCAACGCTAGCAATCGCCGCTAAATGAAAGATGTAATCAAACGTATCATTTGAGAGGATATCTGCCATTAATTCGCCATCTGTTACAGATCCATTAATGAATGTAAGGTTTTCCCCTTTAATTAGGTTCTCCTCTTTTCCCATAGATAAATCATCAACTACAGTAACTGAATTTTCTTTCGATAAATGATTCGCTAATGTGGAGCCGATGAATCCGGCACCGCCTGTGATTAAATAGTTATGCAACAAACAGTCCCCCTTTTATTTAACTCTTTTTAAAATCCATTTTCTTGAACTCTGAATAATCTCATTTTTAGAATATCTAAAGTAAAATAGAGTTATGGCTAAATAGAAAATTATCCCTATACCTATCTTTATTATAAGTCTAAAAAATATTGACAATGCTTCCAATGGTAGACTATTTAGCATAATCATCATTGCTATCCCTGATACAAAAAATACAACAAATGGACTGACAAATATTTTAAAAGATATTTCTTTTCGAGCCGCATATATTTGATAAATTGCAAGCACACTTTCTGATAAAAAAGTCGCTACAGTAGCACCTAGTAGGCCTAAAGGTTTAACTAACAATAAGTTAACAATGATACTGGTTATGGCACCTAGCAAAACAGACACTACAAACGGCCTATCTTTGGATTGTGGAATCAGATATTGGGTCCTGATTACATTTCCAAGTGCATAGAATGGCAAATACAAAGCCAAACCATTAAGAACTAATATACTTGCACTGAAGTCTCTCCCATAAAATAATGGGATAAAGTCTTTTGAAATACCTAAAATACCAAAAGCAAATGCTATTGAGAGAAACAACGCAAAAATTATAGAGTAATTAAGATATTTTGTAGCTTGATCTTTTGAGTCCTTTTTTTCATAGATCGCTGCCATCTGAGGTAGCATTACTGTTCCTAACGCCGCTATTATTCCCTTAGGCATTGACAAAACTTGACTACCTGCATTATAAAATCCTACGTCTTTTATGCTACTTAGATTTCCTAAGAAAACTGAAGTGAAACTAGTGTATATGGTTGCGGAGACAATAGGAATGAATAAGATAGCAGAGGGTTTAAAATGTTTAGCTACATCTGATAACTTAATTTTTTTATAAAAAATATAATTTTTTATTTGAAACCAAGTAATCAAGAAGCCTACAATCGCACTTCCATTCATGATTAAAGTATATATCCAAAGGTCGCTCTGATTTTTAACAAGAAGAAATATAAATATTAAAGTTGACAACTTGACCAAAATATTTCTAACGATAACAATATTAAATTGCTGAATTCCATAAAAAAACCAGTTTATATCTAACATATAGCTAACAATGAGAAATACTTGAAGTAAAGCAATATCTTGATACTGTCGAGCAAAATTGGAAACATATACAAAGTAAAGAATTATACATAAAATTCCACTAAGCAATTGTATCCCAAAAATTTCGAAAAACAGTATGCTTCGCTTTTCAATATTCTCTCCGACCTTAGCTATAGATCGATTTCCATAATGGTCTACTCCTAACTTGACTACTAGAGCAAAATAAATTGCAATAGAATAAGTGTAGTTATAAATACCAATCTTTTCTGCTCCGAGAATTCGAGCAATATAAGGCATTGTTAGCAATGGGAAAATAATAGAGAACACTTGATAAAATGCATTTGAGAAAAAATTCTTTGCAATATTTTTCATATTACTCTTCATCTCCTAAACCGTTGAACGATTTTACAAGAAAATCACTATATGTTCCTGAGCTATATTGAACTTCTTTATAAGTTAACTTATGAATATTAGTCAGTTCACATAAATGTAAAAATTCATTTTCTTCGTACATCTCATTTAACTGAAATTGAAGAAGATGCGAATTTCCGTTGGTTTGCAAGGGTACTTTTTTCCACTCGCTCTTGTAACATCTTACAACTATACTAAAGAAGATATGAAAAAGATAATAATTAACTAAAATATTGTGGTCTTTCCAGTAATCCAAAAGTAACCTCCTTGTTTCAGTAATAACTGGGTTATTTTTTTTTGCTGATAAAAACCAACTTGATATTAAAATGGGGCTCTCTTGACTATCATTAAAAGTAGTCCTGAATGCAAATAAATCCGCATCAGTAATATGCTTTTCTATAGGCCCTGTTAATAAGACCGTCGCATCAATCCAAATACCTCCATAATTAGATAGTAAGTCCGCACGAACAATATCTGAAAATTGTGCATTTGAAATGATCCCTTTTTTCCACTTTTTCATAATATAATCCGGAAGATGAAGAAAATTATCTAGATTTTTTTCATCCAGAAAAATAATATCTTTGTCTTCGCAATTTTCTTTAACAGAATGAAGACAAGTACGTACTAATTCAGGTGATTGTTCGATACCTTGTAACCAACAAATCCAAACATAATTACTAATTTCCATTTCTTCTTTTTTATATTGAGGCTTGTATCTTCTAACTAAATAATTATATGCATTATAAGCTCGCCTATCTGCATCCAAAGATTTAGAGTATTTAAGTCTGGGACGATATACAATTGTACCGAGAGCTATTTTCTCAATTAGTTTTGCTAATTCCATTATTTTCAAACCTATCTTATAAAATTTTAATTGTCCATTTCCATAATAATTCGATCACCAAGTTCTTTACTAGCCATACCTGATTCAAAAATTCCAAGCCTCTTATTGAATCTTTCAATTGAAGTAAAATAATCTTGCTCATCGAAAGTTCTAATTTGTTGAATAAGCTGATTGCTATTTTTTGAAACGGGGAATGGTAAGTCTTCTAAATCTAACACTAATCCACGACTTTTCATATACTCATCATAATCGTAAGCATATAAAAAACACTTCTTCTTCGAAACTAACATCTCTCCAAAAATAGACGAATAATCGGTAATTAAAATTTCTAATGCGCACAATAACTCTTGAGTATCCGGATAGTCATTTGCGTTTATTATATAATCTATTTGTGTCAATTCGTTAATTAAGGGTGCGTGTTTCTTAACGTCATTAGGGTGAAGCCTTAACAAAATAATAATCTCATTTTTGAACTTAGCCTCGGATGTCTCTTTTATATTTTTTAGAACTTCTGGTTGAATTTTAAGGCTGCCATCCTCTCTAAAAGTAGGAGCATATAGTAAAATTTTTTTCTGTTTATCAATTTCATAGTAGCTATAGACTTTTTCAATCACTGAAAGATCATTTTTTACAATAATGTCGTTCTTGGGAATTCCATTTCTATAAAATTCTCCCGAATACCAAAATGTATACTGTAAATTTCTAAATAGGCTTGAATGTTCAAAAACTAACAAATCACACATTTGGGAATCTTTTTTTGCTATTCTTACATATCTTTTACTAAGAGAACTCTCGATATCATGTTCAATTCTCTTTAATCCAAACCCCGCGTGCCAGGTTTGAATATAAAATTGGTTTTTTCGTTTCTTAGGATGAAAATTTTTTCGACAATTATCAATCCAAATTTTTGCAGTATGCAGTTCTAATAATGCTTTAAAAGAATTATTCTCAATTAAACGGACCTCACTTGGAAATTCAGTTCGCTTATTCTCTATAACTTCTGTCTTACACAACCAAACTATATCTAAATTAGAAAAATTTTCCAGTAAATAATTAACAATATATTTTGGATTTTCTCCATACGATTTTCCCCAAAAATTAGACACAACTATTTTATTTTTTTTGACAGGAAAAAAGATAAAAATAGGGTAGCATAAATAGAAAATTGAATAATCAAAAATCCTTAAAAAGACTGTTCTAATTAATTTCAGTTTTAATTCCAAAAAAACACTTCTTTCTTATGTAAATCTATGCTTAGGCCTCTTTTTAGGAAAATATTGATGAACCAATTGACCCAATAATAACCAGAAGATGAAAGCTCCAATCTTATTAACCAAAATGATTTCTGATGACAAAACAGCATTGATGCTAATTGCTGCAATGATTAGAATGTCATAAAAATAGACTGTCTTATAAAGATCTCTATCTAATAAAACAGACTTTATAGCTGCAAAAATTTTAGTCACATAGAAAGAAAAAAATGTAATAAAGCCCATGATACCTGTTCCAGCAAGCGTATGAACTATAAAACTATGAAGTGAGAGCCCTGTCTTAGCAACATATGATTCAGGAAGAAATGCTTTAGCGTAGCTCACAATACCTTCACGTGATGGTCCCACACCAAACAGAAAGTTTTGTTTAAACATTAAAAATCCTGCTTTCCAAATCCCAAAACGCCCATTTGATAAATCATCAGAATCTGATACATCGTTTCTAGTCAAATTAACTGCTTTTTCTTTATTGCTGGCATTAATACTTTTCTTAGTCGTTTCTGTTCTCAAACCATAAATAAAATCCGGAATTAAAGTCAGTCCTTGTTTTAAAATATTCAAAAAAACAAAGAATATTCCTGTAACAGTCATACTAAATATAATACTTAACAATAAACTTAAAGGTATAGATTTCCCTTTTTTTACTAAATATTGATTTACTATAGTAAATCCAGCAATAAAAACAACTGCCAATGTTTCAACTAAACCAGTTCTAGAGCCAGATAACAAAATGAAACTTAGGCAAAAAAAACTATTTACATAAAGGAAAATCCTTAGAATCTTACCTTTTATTTGTTTTTGGAATAAAAACATAAATGAAAATATTATTGATACTAAACAGATTGTTGAAGCAAAGTTTGGGTCTGAAAATACCCCAAAAAGTCTATTCTCTAAAAATCCAAGTCTTAAAGGATGAAATCTATTTGGTAATTTAATACTGTATTGAATCTGAAAAACAAACATGATATTTGAGATAGTTACTAATAAAAACCAAATTGCAATTAGAATTTTAGCGAACAATTCAATTATCCGTTTAGAAGAATCCTTATAATGACTAAATTCATATATTACAAGTAAATATATGCTTTCATTTAGTAAAATCTTGATATTTGAACTCAAACCATAATGATAGTTTATTAAACTCGAGATTCCCATAATGATCAAAAATAGGAATAAGAGGATATTGTATGTAAATTTTCTTGCCTTAAGCATTTGAAATAAGTCATATGCTATGAAAAGTACACCAACTAATCCAGCAGGTACAACAAGAATTGTATTTAAAATTTTGGGTATGAAATCATATGGCCCAAATTCTTTCAAAATTAAAATCGTCCCGAAATAAATAATATAGAATGAACGAAATCGTTCAATATATGACTGAATCTTAGTATCTACAACCATTTAAAAAAGCTCCTCTTTCAATATCATAACTGTCTTTTCTAAAGACTCGTTAAAGTCGAATTTAGGCGTCCAGCCGAGACTTCTAATTTTTTTATCATCTAATAAAGCTAAAGTAGCAGTCGAAAAGCCCTTTTTTTCTAACTCATCAGGTAATTCAAATATAACCTTTGTTTTCGAGTAGGACGCAATACTTTCAGCAAATTGTTTCAGAGTCACATCGCCGTTAAGACCTTTAATATTATAGGCCTCACCCCTGATTCCTTTTACTATCAACATCAATAATGCAGACGCAACATCAGCAACATAGCTATATGAAAATAACTGATCACCTTTACTTTTAAGAATGACATTCTGATTGTTTACACCATTAAAAATAAATTGAGTTGAGGCCTTTGAATCCCCTCTATCAACTGTAGGACCGAATACTCGACTAATTCTAGCGATAACAATATCAAGATTATGTTTCGAGATATAAGCTTGACACAAAGCCTCGCTAGTTCTTTTGGCTTCACTGTATCCAGCTCTTAAAGTATTGCAGTCTATATATCCCATGTAACTTTCATCAAAATATTTAACATCTTGCCTATTTTCTCCATATATTTCAACGCTGGAGAAGAAAATTGTTCTTTCAACTTTTTTCTTTCGAGCAAACTCTAAAATATTTTGAGTACCAATAATATTAGTAGTAATAGTTCCAACTGGATCTGTAGCGTATAGTTTAGGATGTGTGTTACTTGCAGCTTGTAAAATATAATCACATGTTATCTTGTCTGAAATTTCTTGATTAATATCCATTTCTAAAATACTAAAAGAATTTTCAAAAACGTAGTTAGAAAAAATTTTTACTAATTTTTCTCTATTTCGCCCCACACCAATCACAATATTATTTAAGTCGTATTTTTTATTAGCATACATTAACACATCTATTAGAAAACGACCAATCAATCCTGAGGCACCAAAAATTAAAAAGCGCTTATTTCTTATATTCAAATTGGCAAAATCTTCAGAGACTATTGAAATATCATTTGTGTAATCTTTATTGGATTGAAACAATTTTAATTCAACTCCTAATCATTCATTTTAAGATAAGCTTTAAAGAGTTCTAAATCATCAGTAGTGGTTAATTTAATATTTTTATCAGATCCTGCAGCAAAATATAGTGTTTCACCTAATTCAACCATCATTGTATTAGTATAGGAAGAATCAGTCATACCTATATTTTCTTCGATAGCTCGATTATAAGAAGACAATAAAGTTTCATATTTATATGCTTGTGGAGTTGAGACTCTTCTAATAGTATTTCTATCGATATACGAGGTGGTAGTTGTTTCCGTATCTTTGATAAAAATCTGCTCATTATATGGTAAAGAAGTTACAGCATTTCCATACTCTTGACATTTAACAATTACATCTGATAAAACTATCTCATCTACTAAAGGTCTAATTCCATCATGTATAATAATTGTATCATTTGCTTCAGAAAATTCATCTAAAAATTGAACTCCTTTATTTATAGACTCCTGACCGATGCTCCCACCCTCGATTATCCATTTAACTTTTTTTAGACCAAACTCATTGATATATCCTTGAAGAGTATCTTCCCATCCCGATTTACAAACAACTAAAATTCTATCTACTAATGGATGATGCTCAAAAGACTCCAAAGTATAAATGATAATTGGCTTATTATTTATCATAATAAATTGTTTAGGTATTGATTGACCCATTCGTTTACCAACTCCGCCGGCAATAATCACTGCAGTTATCATACTATTCAACTCCCTTATTTTCTTAAAATTTGCTTATATAAAATAGAGTATAGGCTTGAATTAATTAGGTATAAATGTAATGCTATTTTTTTTGTAATAGGAATCTCGTTATTTCCCCTGATGTCTATTAGCAATTTTTTGATTTCTAATTTTGAAATTTCATAATACTTTTTTTGATCAGTATTTTCTTTATTTGAAAGACCTATTTTAAATCCTGTAGATAGGTATCCATCTACTAATCTAGACATGGCAAGATCTAAAAATTCAGGAAAATCTACTTTTATATTTTCCAGTAAAATTTCCCTTTGGATAATATTATCATATTGTTTAGGATTGAAATTTTGATACACAATACTATTTATATTTTGAAAATAGAAGATTCCTAAAAAATTTAGAACATCCACGGATTTCGCTATTTTGAATGCATTGTAGATAGGTACCATATCTTCATACAATTTCCCCTCTGGAAATTCAATGTTACCAATAATTTCTTTTTTAAAAACTTTATTCCAAGCGTAAAAATCAATTGCTTTACTTTTAAAAAGTAACTTGATAGCTTCTATGTTACTACATCCTATATATTCTTCGTGTGACAAGCTAACAGAGTCTTCTTCAGTTTTTCCTTTTTTTAAACCAAAGCAAATTATATCGGGTTTATGTTCTTGAAAATCGTTTATAACCGCATCTATACAGCCTGGCAAATAGTAATCATCGCTATCTAAAAAAGCTATGAGATTACCCGTGGCTTTTTTTAATCCATAATTTCTCGCGGAGGATAAGCCTCCATTTTTCTTGTGATAGCAATAGATTTTTTCTGACTTTTTCGACAGCGATTCACAGATTTGACCACTGTTATCAGTTGAACCATCATCAATAAGTAACACTTCTATATTTCCAAATTTATTATCAAACAAACTCTTAACAGCTCTTTCCAATGTGGTTTCAACATTATAAACTGGAATCACTATAGAGAGCTTCACTTTATTTTCTAAGCTTACTTTCATATATTCGTCCTCTAATTTTATTAGGTAAAAGACTAATTACGATATGTGCAGAACAAGAAATTAGAAAATCTGTAATAGAGCCTAACCCAGAATGATAAATAGCTTTTCTACCTTTCAAACCATCTAAAAAGTATTTTTTTCCGCCTCGACGAGCGTACATATTCTCTCCTGTTCTTGCATAAACAAGAGATTCCTGAATATTTTTACCTTTATAACCAGCTTTTAGCAACCTCACCCAAAGATAGTAATCTTCAAATCCCACCATTGGTTGATAATTTCCCACATCTAATACTGCCTTTTTCTTAAACATTACCGTCATATGATTAAAAGGGTTTCGTTTTTTTGAGAAATTACGAATTTCTAGATTAGATTCTGGTACTACTCTTCTACCGATAATACTCCCTGGTGATTCATAAAACTCATCAATGTTAGAACCAATAATCGCTAGCTCAGGATCGTTAACAAATTCAAGATATTGTTTTTCAATTCTTGTTGGAAGCATTATATCATCAGTATCCATCCTAGCGATCAAATCATACTTACATACTTCAACACCTACAGCTAAAGCTTTTCCTAACCCAACATTACTTTCTAAAGGAACAACTTTTAGCTTTTCTAAATTATCTTTTTTAAAATCAATGATTACCTCTTGTAACTCATCTGTAATTGGCCCGTCCAAAATTAGGACTATTTCATTTACATTAACAGTTTGATTTAAGGCGCTTTTCAATGACTGCCTAAAATATTCAGGCTTTTCTTTTATATATACGGACATCAGTAAACTAATATCAACGCTTTTCAAAAAAGAACACTCCTTTTATTTAAAGATCTTCTCTCTAGGAAAATCCATTTTATCTAATGATGTACATATTTCCTCTTCTTCTAATCCTTGCGAAGAAACTTTATCGAACAGAATCTTAATCGTCTGTAATAGAATTTTTAAATCCAGCATAAAAGAATACTTCTTGATATACAACAAGTCAAATTTTAATTTGCTGTTGTAGTCCGAAGCATACTTTCCATAAACCTGAGCGTACCCCGTGATTCCTGCACGAACGTTATGGCGTAAATAGTAGTAAGGATTCTCTTTATTAAATTGCTCCACAAAAAATGGGCGTTCCGGCCGAGGCCCGACAATGGACATATCCCCTTTAAGAACATTGATCAACTGAGGTAATTCATCGAAACGTACTGCACGAATAAATTTGCCCACCGGAGTTACCCGAGCATCGTTACTTTTAGCTAAAACAGGACCCGATTTTGATTCAGCCGTCGCGCTCATTGACCGAAATTTGTAGATTGGAAATTCTCTTTGATCTTGAGTAATTCGTATTTGCTTATAAATAATTGGACCAGGCGATGTTACTTTAACTAAAATTGCAGTAACCAACATGAATGGAGAGGCTATTACTAGTAAAATCAGTGAAACTAAAATATCAAAAATACGCTTAAACATCGCATCTTCAGAAGGGATTCTAAAGCCAGATGATTCAATGATGCTTTCATCTTCAAAGTTCATGATGTTAGGATTGATCGTCACTAAATTTTCAAACGTCGTATTTAAGAATAGCTTCTTTTCTTTTTTAGTGACTAACTGATAGACTTTCAGCTTCTCTAATTCTTCAATATCCGAAGCTAGATAAACGATATCTACATCGTCAATAATTTCAACCAAATTCTCATAAAAATGATCTATCACGATAGATTGCACTTTATGTTTATTGTTTTTTTGTGAGCCAAAATTTTGAATTGCCGGTGCGACATCCTTCTCGAATCCCAAGATAGTAATTTTCTTATCTGAACTTAGCTTCATATACGCTTTATAGATAATCGTACGATAAATGATCAATAATATCGTTCCTAAAAGAAAAGAAATCAAGATCACAGTTCTCGGAAAAGCAAACCACCGCCCCGCAAAGGTAATGATCATAATCCCTAATGACATAAGAAATTGGCCAATAACTGTTACAAAGACAATGTCACTCACAATACGATTATAGAAAACATAAGCACCTAGTAAAACATTCAATATAATAAAGAAAAGAGAAATAAACAATGCAGAACTTTCAAACGTTTGAAAGTTTCTTACTGGAATTTCTCCACCAAATTTTAGCAAAAAACTAAAGTAGATGGAGACATTATAAACGATCACGTCCATCAAAATAATAAATAGTCGACGTGCGGCGCTCCATTCGCCATTTTTATTCATACAAACACTCCTAATCCACAAAATAATCCATTACACATCTTACCATACAGGCTATAAAAAGAGTAGTATTCGTAAAAATGTAATAAAAAAGATAAAAACAATAAAAGCGATCAAATTCTCTTATTTGATCGCTTTTGCCGATATTTGATTCATCAAAATCTAGTTCTCTTCATCATTTAAAAACTATAATATTTTTAAAACTATCAACAGAATTTTCACCAAAAAGAATTTAATATGATGAGCATCATTTCTGCTGTTAAGAAACCAGCATCTTTATCTTGTTAGTTGAAATCGATAAATACTATTTAGTGATTGTAATGTTTTTTATCAATGAAGCAAATCGATGCATTAATAAAGCAAGAATCGTAGTTGATACAATAATTGAAAATGCATAAAGCAGGCGATTCCCAATAAAAATTTTGTCACTTCTGAATAATTGAATGAATAAACCTTGATACAAATATAATTCAAAAGAGAATGGTTTTAACAGATTATAGATTGTACTCTTAAATGTTATTCGATAGCTAAAAAGGATTACTAATGCGGAAAAAAGTAAAACTGAAAGCGCTCGAATAATTGGATGATAAAAAATTTCATCCATATACAAAAACATGCTGAATAATACTGCTAAAATCCCAAGGGACATCTTGTAATTTTTAAAACAAATATTGGTTATTTCATCTTCTTTTGATCCCCAAATTACTCCTAAAGGAAAACAAAAAACAGCATTTGTCCACCATTCTCCGTAATTCAGGAAACTAGCTATCAAAACCACTATTACAACATTAAAAATAAGAATCGAAAATAATAGTAAATAGTTTTTCTTTCCTAAATAGGCACTAATAAAAAAGGCTAAGTACAAGTATAGGATCATTATAGTAAACCATCCATTTCCAACAAATGGATTTCCATTTATTAGGGAATACATTGCTGTGAGGACGTTTAATTTTCCAATCAAGTTTCGATAGATAAAGTAAACAATCATCGCTAGTAAAAATGGCATGAATATACTAATGCTCTTTTTTTTAAAAAAACTGTCTAAATAAGTTTTTCCTTTCTTTCTAAATTGCTTTATCATTCCGTAACCTGAGACAAAAAAGAATAAGCCCACAGCTAACCTACCAGCAATTATCAACCTAGAAGACAAAAAAGAGTCAGGATAATCTTTAAGAATTTGAGATAAATGATGTAGAATCACAAAAAAAACAGCAATTATTTGCAGATTAGTTGTAGTTTCAACTGATAAATTATGATTTTGGTAATCTGAATTTTTCACGATCGTTGATATGATAAAAAAAACAATAATCAAAAAAATGAAATCCATTTCAGTCCCCCTTTTCCTTATACCTATATTGTAGCAAAAAGTAGAAGTTAATATTAGTATCTATCTTCAACCTAAAAATATGCAACACACAACTCGTGTTGCATATCTAAAGCAAACTATTGGTACTTAACTTCTGCAAGAAAATTTAACAGGTAACACGCAATATTTTAAAGTAAATAACTGAGTGACTATTCCTTGAATTTATTCTAGAATATATTTTAAATATTCTCAACATTATGTATCAGTCAGATCGCTCATTTCACTAAGCTGTCAGAGTTGTAGATATTTGCCTTCTCCTTATATGTTAATTTTGACAATGCACAGAATCATTTGCAATCAAACCAATATAAGCATTTAAATACATAAGAAAAATTTCATATTAAAGAACTAGTTGAATTTCAGTTCTTCAAGTTAAACGATTTTTTGCAATAATTAAGGTGACTTTTACATTTTATAGATCAATTGCTCTTTTGAGAAGTCCACTTTGCAGAGTACTGATTTCCAGCAACTAAATCATATTGAATTAACAAGTAATCATTTAATAACTCTTTTTGGTCTTGCGAAAGATTGGTACCATTAGATATCATATTTTTATTGTTAACAAATATTTTCTTTTTGTTATCTTTGCCCTTCTCACTTGAACCCGGATCATTCGTTGTAGCAGGAAGAGTTTTAATAACTTCAGTTAACAGCGCATAGAAGGGAGTTACTTTTAGATTTGCTTGTTCAAGAGCTATAGCAGGAAATGCATATGGAGAAACCAGCTTGTAAGTATCATTATACTGCTGATTTTGAATAAATGAATTATTGTAAGCGAAATAATCCGTTTCTCTGTAAATTAATGGGTTCTTTTTAATTTCTTTTGAATCATAGATACCAGGAAAATGATCCCCGTACCATACTAAAGTGATAGGTTTCTCAATTTTGTCAAGCTCTGTAATAAAATTCTTTAAAGCAATATCTGAATAATTCAATCCTTTAAGATATGTCCTCATACTAGATTTATTAGCCTCTGGTACAGCCGCTCCACTAAAATCAAAATTATTTTCGTTGTAATAGTCATTATAGAGTGTGTGATTTTGCATTGTAGTTAGTTGGATGAATTGAGTTTCATTTTCACTACCGTTAATTACATCTAAAGTTTCTTTATAAGCTGATTCATCTGATACATAGGGATTTTTCCCAATTTTTTCAGTATATTTCAATCCATCAGTGCTTTCAAGGTAATGGAAACTATTAAATCCAAATTTTTCGAAAACGTCAATACGATTATAGAACGAACCTAAATATGGGTGTATTGCTACTGCGCTATCAAAAAGATTCACAATAGTTGGTGCTATATCTTGTTTAATTACTAATTGGGTATAGGGACTTGGCAAAGTTGCTTCTAAATTACTTAAGTCTAGTCCCGTAAGCGCTTGCCATTCTACGTTTGCAGTACCCCCACCGTACGCCGATGACAACATTAAGCCCGAAGTTGTTCGATCAGAAAGCTCTCTAATGAATGGTACAGGATCATTTTTCAAAGTAATGTTTGGTAACCTTGAAGGATCACTAAAGCTCTCACTTAATACAAAAATTACAGTTTGATTTTTTGCCCATTCTTCTCTGCTTTCATTAATTTTCTGTGCCCTAATATTATATTTGTTTATAATCTTTTCTATATTATCTTCTGAATAACTTGCTGGTTCAATCATTGACTTTCCAACAATGTTATTTACAAACTGAATGATTGGTCCGTTTACCGAGGCACCCCATTTTTGATTGTAATACATGCGGTTAATTCTAAATAAACGAAAAAAAACATTAGCAGGTGAATTAGGCTGATTCACCCATAATAATCCAAATAAGGCAGTGCTAATCACAAAAATACCAATAAACCTTTTTTTATTATCAATTTTGAGATTGTATGTTTTACCTGCACGGCGTTGTATTAACAACGTCGAAGTTGCTAATATGGATAAAGTTATTAAAGTAACTATAAGAATTATTGGACTCACCATACTCAGTATCTCATCAAAATTAGAAAGAAATACTAAATCAGACGGTAGAATTGGCTCTCTTCTAAACTCGATTTTTAATATATTTGAGATGGTTATAAGAAGCTCCATTGTCAAAATAATGCTAAATGCATACCAAAAGCGTTTGGTTATTAGAAAAATTAGTAGAAATAAGAGCATGACGATAATTAGATTTAAAACTAGTTGTGGTTGACGTAGTACAAAAATAGATAGTAATTCTTTGAGCATCAACAGTATTGATTTTTCTTCTGAAAATAATACCATCTGCATAGCAGTAAAAAAATAAAAGAATAATCCTGTATAAATTATTTTTCGTCGTTCATATATCCAATACATAATTTGAGTTAAACACTCAACCAATTGATATCCATTGTAAATAACTGTATAGCTTTCCATTTTTTTTAAAAGTGACAATCTAGAAATCAAGAGTGTGAGTAATAAAATTAATATAGAAAGAAATAAGTAGATGGAAACTATAAGTATGATCCTCGTAATCCAATCTAACGCTGACTCTGGAAATGCTTCTTTATATTTACCAGAGATAGAATTGGTTATTGACGGCCATATGATTAGTATCTGTGAAATTACCACATAATTAGATATACTTCTAAATTCAAGTTTGATTAAGCCAATTTTTTTATCCAACGTTTGAAAAAAAATAAAACAATTTATAGAAAAATACATTGAGAATAATGACCAAGGTACACTAAACCTATTTGCAGTGCTTACGTCATGATGAACAAGAAAGGAGACTTTAGTCATTAAAAATAATAAGAAAACTATGAAAAGTCCGCTACTGATCATTTTTAAGAAAGTATTTGGATACTTACCTACAATTTCGTAACGTTGGATCACATACCCAACCAAAAATAGGTAAGCAATCCACAAAACGCCTTTTCCTTCTGAAAAACCAAATATATCTTTTCCAAACAACGTTGGACAAATAACAAAAAGAATTGAAAAGAGGATAAACATATTCTTTATTTGAGAACTAGAAAATCTATTTAAATTAGTCACGGCAATGGGGCTGAGTAGAAAAACAAGCATAAAAGACACAGCAAATCCAAACATGTTTTGACTAATAGGAAAGAAAATTTTCCAATAATCACTTAAGTTGAACGATTTACAAACGATGTTAATCGTAAATGTAAGGACAACATAAATCAAATAGAAACCAGGTAATGTTTGCAATGGTTTCTTACCTTTTAATTTCTCTGAATGATAGCCCAGATACAACGCTAAAAGATTCCCTCCGATTGCAGTAAGTCCCAATAAAATATTATAGATATAAAACCTTTTAGGGTTTTGTGCATATTCAGGAATTACTGTAATCGAAGTCAGCACATGATTCATAATCATAAATAAAGTCGCAAAGACAATTGTTAAAACACTGTATTTATTTTTTTTTTTAGTTTCCACTTTTTACCCCCTCTTAACAAAAAAAACTTTATACTACTAATTTTAGCATAAAGTATTTTAAGTATAGTAAATTAATTTATTTCGAAACTTAGTATTTCCCTTATTAAAGGTTACTCACTTCCCTACCCTCACCGAGAAGTCTCCTCCGACTCTCGTCAAGTTTGGATTATAATAAGGATCGTTTTCGATATACTTGGTCCACGTATCTTCCATGTACTTGGTCTCTTTTTCGAATCGAGCTTGTTTTTCTGGCGTATTTTCGTAGCCGCGAGATTGGGATTCGAAGTGATACAATTCAGCGCCATGCAGCCATACGTTATTGTGTCCTTTTTCGTATTCTCGCAAACATAAATCAACGTCGTTAAAGGCAACTGTCAGCTCTTCATCAAAACCATTCAACTCAGCAAAGTCTTTTGCACGTATCATTAGGCATGCAGCGGTAACTGCTAAGTAATCGACATTGATCTCTAATTTCCCGAAATAACCAAAATCTCCGCGTGGGAAGGTATGATGCCCATGACCAGCGGCACCACCCATGCCTAGAATGACTCCAGCATGTTGGATCGTATTATTAGGGTAGTATAATTTGGCACCGACACATCCGATACGATCAAACTGTGCAAAGGAGACCATCTTGGTCATCCATTCTGGTGTGATGACTTCGGTATCGTTATTCAAGAATAGCAGATATTTTCCTTTTGCGACTTTCGCGGCTAAGTTGTTGATGCGAGAGTAGTTGAAAGGAATATCGATTGATTCTACTACAAAGCGATCGCCTAATTGTTTCTGGTAGTTTGCATAAAGGTCCTGCATCTCAGGCTGATCGCTACCGTTATCGGCCATGACGATTTCGTAATTTGGATACGTTGTTTTTTCAATGATTGAATCGATACAGCGTTTTACATCGTCATAACCGTTTCTCGTAGGAATAATTATACTCACCAAATCCTCGGACAACACTTTATAATCGACATCGTAAAGTCCGTTTCCAGCTGCATGATTCACGGTCGCTTGAATTCCGCGGCGTTGTATTGCATCTTGAACAGCTTTTAAGCCAGCATCGAACGCGTAACTCTTTGTTGATTGATCCGCCGCAGTTGAACTTGGTAAGATACGCCAATAATACAACACTTGCGGGATATGAGCGATTCGCTCTGGAATAATTTGCTCAGTAAAGCGTAAGACGAGATCGTAGTCTTGCGATCCTTCATAGCCGACTCGGAAGCCGCCGATTTTCTCCATGATTGAGCGACGATAGACACCCAGGTGAGAAATATAATTGGTCCCTAACAATAAATCCGGTGACCAATCAGGCTTGAATGCTGGATCAAAACGTTTGCCATCCATATCGATCTTGTCTTCATCGCTATAGATCAAATCCAAATCAGAATTTTGATTCAAACGTTTTGCGACTTCATACAGCGCGATCGGTGCTAATTCATCATCATTATCCAATAATGCGACGAATTCACCTGTAGCAATCTCTAACGCAGAGTTAGTTGCTTTCGAGATGTGTCCATTCTCAGAACGGAACACGATCTTGATTCGTGAATCTAGAGCGGCGTATTTTTCTAATAGCGGTCTAACTGACGCATCGGTAGAATGATCATCCGCCATACACAATTCCCAGTTTGGATAAAACTGATTTTGAACGGATTCGATACATTTTGCCAGCCATTTTTCTTCTACATTATATACCGGCATCAAAATCGAAATCACGGGTTGGTAATTAAAGGCTGCAATTTCTGACTTAATCGATTCAAGGTTCCAATTTTCATTTTCAGCGATCCATGTTTGATAGGTTTCATCAGATTGCTTTGATTGTTCTAGCTTGATGCGTCTCAGCGTCCCCTTGATCCCATTACGCTTCAGATAGCCCAGACCTCTACGTGCTTTTCCATAAATTGCATGAATCTGCGACGGTTGTTTTGGCTCTTTCATGATTTCTTCATTCGGTGTAAAAGTCTTGCTTTGAATGTGGTCCCCAAAAACAAAATCAAGGGTAAGAGGCACAGATGGATCGGCTGCTTCAATCGTTATATTAAACCCCACAGCAAGACTGGCACTCGTTTTATGAGCGGCTGCTACATCCGAACGAGGATACCATTCGATTTTATCAGTGATTACGTTCTCAGAATGGATTTCGATCGTTGGTACTGCTTTTGAATCCAGATCGAGCGCCCATCCTTTTATTTCCATTTGTTTTGTTTTTGGATGATACCTGCATTGATCAATGCAAACTTGTTCATTTTTTGCCATTGGATTACCCTCCTATGCTGAATTGATTTGGATTGATCAATGGATCGTTCAATTCTTGAGAATACTTTTTCGCTAACGTTGCGTAGGCATCACTTTTTACACTAAAATGATTTTCACCAGGATAGCGAACTTCGAAGTAAGGATCGAAAATCAATCGTTTGTGTTCTTTTGACAATCGAATTGAGAAGTCAATTCCCTTAACTTGCGTCGGTAAAGACAAATCGAAGCCTCCTAAAGCTAAGAAATCCGCTTTTGTAAGGATCATCACGTCTTCTGTTGCCGTATAAATTTCACGTGGCAATGTGGGACGGAAATAGGTTCCGATAGTCTTGTTCGATAGGCCTTGCTGTTCGTATACGACCCGCTCATTTTCTGGATCAAGCAGTACCCCGCAATTCAAGATTGCGTCATCTTTACTGATCACTTTACCCGTTACCGCATGGACATCTGGAAGACGGACAAAGTTCATCGCTTCTTTCAGCCAGGTATTTTTGGTTGGAACCAATTCTTCTGCTAAGAAAACGAGATACTCTCCTGTCGCTTCCTTAGCGAGCTCATTTTCATTTTTTCCTTCAATCACGCGAATGCGCTCGTCAGCAATGGGCGAGTGTGACATTAAAATTTCAATATCCGTCCAGTCAGTGGCTAAAAGTGCCGCCAGTTGTTTTTCGTTGGCATTGCCGCTTAAAATGATTGAAACCTTTGGCTCTTTTTCATAGCTGAAGTCAATTTTATACGCACCGTAATTTTTTGTCATTGTTACGACACCCTTAAGCTTTCGACGCTCCAGCGCTGCCTGCAAAGCATTTTGGCCAGCCACATAAGCATATTCTTTGCTTTGAGGATCCATCGCTACAGAAGTCTCGATCGTTCGCCAATGGTACAGAATATTTGGAATATGGTAAATTTCCTTTGCGGCTTCGGTAGCACGTAAAACAAAATCATAGTCTTGGCTTCCGTTAAATTCCGTTCTCAATCCACCCACGGCATCAATGACCGAACGCTTCACAACAACAAAATGGGTGATGTAATTGTGTCCTAAGAGCAACGTTTCATTCCAATTAGGTTTGAAGAATGGATCGAATCGTTTGCCACTCATCGAAAGCTTATCTTCATCTGTATAGATAAATTCACGGTTCTGATTTTCATTCAGTGCGTTGATAACTGCCAATAATGCTGTATCTGCCAAAATATCGTCGTTGTCTAAAAAGCCGATATATTCTCCAGTTGCAATAGCAATCGCAGAATTTGTTGCTTCAGAGATATGACCATTTTTTTCGCGTAAAACAATTTTTACACGTTCATCCGCAGCAGCCAATTCCTGCAGCAGTGGTTTGATATGCGCTTTAGGAGACGCATCATCTGCCAAACAAAGCTCCCAGTTTTGGTACACTTGATCCGTTAATGATTTTACACACGCGCGCAGCCATTTTTCATCTACATTGTAAACCGGCACGACAAGAGAAATTTTCGGTTGAAAAGGCAATTCTTTAGATGCTTCGATCAATTGCTCTCGTGTGGGTGCTTCGACCTTCGTCATCCATTCTTCGTAGTTGGCGCTTAACAGCTTCGAGCGTTGATAGTTTTTCACTGCACCAGCAAAGCCATTTCGTTTGATTGATCCCAATAAATGACGGATTTTTTTTGTTACCGGCGGATTTTTCGGTTTTGCATTTTTCGCGACAATCGGATAGATCTGATCGTGATCATCAATTACTAGTAGTTTAATGTCATCCACTACCTGCCTATTTTTAACTGTTAAAATAAATCCAAATTTTTCAGTCGAATCAATCCCGAAAACTTCATTCACATCAGGACGATAAATAGCATTCACTTGTACAGCGTTCATCGAGTCTGCCAGTAGATAGTCCAGTGGCAAATGATGTGTTTCTGAAAATCCCCAGCCTTTGATGATAGCTTCATTTTCAGCCTCGTTGTTTTCAATCGACTCAATTGTTAGTTTGATTCCGTTCATTTCAGGTGTTGCTTCCTCAAATGGAATGGTCTTCAATTGATAATCGTACTTATCGAAATAGTGCAATTTCAGTGAAAGAAGACGATTCTTCTCTTTTTCGTTCGCGACATCCTGCATGACTTTCACTTCAGAGGAAATAAATTCTTCTTCATTCAAAACATTGACAGAGACCGTAAATTCCTTGCCTGCAACCAACGTACCGTCGATAATGACATACGGTTCTTCTTTAATATTAGGGAATAAAAACAGGTCCTCTTGATACCAAGAAGCATTTGTTTCTTCGATCGGTAATAGTTTGTTCTCAACTACGATAGATAATTCGATCGTTGCAGGCACTTTACCGATAACTACTCGCAGTTTTTCTGCGTTAGACGGTGCTTGATGAACCGTTGTTTTATTTTCATTGGTTTGATTATTAAAAATATACGGTTCGATCTCAAATGTGTCCTCTATTAAATAAGCCAATTGTACTTGCTTGTTGTAATTGGAGTTCATAGGTACCACACGTTCTGCCTGTTCAACAGGTTCTTTGCGCAAAGCATAAAAGTATTGATAAACTTCCCCAAAAGGACGATTTTTAAAATCATAGCGTACCATTTCAGGCAGTTCTTCATAGCTAGCTGACAATTCATTTTGTCCAACTTGAGCGTAGGTAAAGTCTTCTCGCCGAACGGCTAATCCGATTCGCTCAAACAGTTCTTCAAAGCCCTGTTGTGTGTAGAAGCTATTATGTGTGCGATCCAAAAGACCGTATTGCTTCCAATCCAATTTATTATTGAACAAGTCAATCAAAACAGAATTATGAGCCAAGTTCGGGAACGTCAACAAAATTTCTCCGTTAGGCGCCAAAAATTTGCTGGCCTCTTGTAGTGCTTTCTCTGAATCGGTCAAATGCTCTAACACGTCCGCAAAAATAATGAAATCGAAGGTTTTAGTCGCAAAATGATCGTTCCATTTGTATTCTTCAATATTTCCTAAAAAGCCGTCCTGGGCGAAGCCCATGACGTGCTTAAATAAGACCGGATCGAATTCAACGATCGATACTTCACATTTTTTTTCATTGATCAGATACTGAGTCATCCGACCATTGCCAGGACCAAATTCCAAGACAGTCGAACCTTCTGTAATCTGACTGATAATTTTCCCGACACTTGTGTGTTCTTCCAAAGACAAATCAAAATCATACTTCATTATTTAATCGTGTCCTTCCACTTATGATCCAAAACGACGATGCCTTCACCGACATATTTACCAGAGATAAACATAGTCATATATCTCGTTTTGTAAACTAGCGGCACCGTTGCATTTTCTTCAAAAAGGGCCACGTCAAAATAGTATTCGCCGCCTAAAAGTGCCATTTTTTCATATTCAAGATAAAAGACATTCTCTCCCTTTTTCCAAGGAATCGATTCTTCATCTAACAGTGTATTCAAGCCACAAACATAGTTATTATCTACTGTACGAATCGCGACACCTAGAACTGGTTTTTTAATAGAGTCGTCTTTGACATTATAGGTCACCTTCACTACGACCTTGCTATCTTGTTCGATGATCTCTAACGGTTGCAGATCTCCGTCCAATAATTCAGCGGATTTTACTTCCACAATATCGTAAGCAGAAAATTCTTCTGATGTTGAATTGTCGCGATCGACGGTTTTTAATGATTTCTTCTTCAGGAAGTTTTCGTAATCTTCCGTGATCTCCATCGTTTCGCCTTCTGCTTCTACTACCCCATTTTTCAACCAGTAAACCCGGTCACAAAAACGACGCACCGCATTAACATCGTGGGAAACGAAAAGAATCGTTTTCCCCGCATTGCGCAGCTCAGTAAATTTTTCCATACACTTTAATTGGAACTCTAAGTCCCCTACGGCCAACGCTTCATCGACGATCAGAATGTCCGGGTCAACATTGATAGCTACCGCAAAAGCCAAACGGACAAACATCCCGCTGGAATATGTTTTAACTGGCTGATACAAGTGGTCGCCAATATCCGCAAAATTGATGATATCATCGACCTTCTCAGCCATTTCTTCACGAGAGTACCCTAATACCATCCCGTTTAGGAAAATATTGTCGTACCCGCTGTATTCTGGATTAAATCCTGAACCCAGCTCCAAAAGTGCCGCGATGTTTCCTTCAATTTTCACTTCTCCTTCAGAAGGAGTCAATACGCCGGTGATGATTTTTAAAATAGTCGATTTTCCCGACCCATTTTCACCAATGAAACCAATCATTTCACCTTTTTTCACTTCAACGTTAACGTCATTCAACGCGTAAAAAACATCGTGGTACACTTTTCTTGTTGGACTTAAGGCTTCCTTCAAACGATCAGAAGGTTTCTTATACATATCGTATTTCTTTGTTAAGTGGTTAATTTCAATTACTGTTTCAGTCATTTAACTTTATCTCCTTATAACACATCAGAAAAATGTGGTTTCAAGCGTTTGAAGACGATGCTGCCTACGACTAATAAAATCAATGTCACAGCCCAAAAATAGATCGTCAATAATGGTTTTTCCCAAAACCATTGCTCGCCAAAGAACGCGTCTCGATAACCTTGGACGACATAGAACATCGGATTGAATTTCAAAATAAACTGGATTGTTGGATGTGCCGCAAATTGGTTAATACTCCATAGAACCGGGGTTCCCCACATCAACGCTTGCATAATCACACCAATAAATTGATTGATATCTGGGAAGAACGGTTGGATCGAAGACGTGATCCAAGTCAGTCCCGTCAAAAACATCATCATCGCGAAAAGATAATAAAACATCTGTAAAATATGCAGACCTGGTACTACATGGTTAAAGATCCCTACGATCAATGCAATAATAATAAAGAATACATGCATGTACATGGCAGAAAATAATTTAACAGACGGCAAAATTCGAATGTTGAAAACAACTTTTTTAACTAAATAACTATATTCACGGAAAACGTTTGTCGCTGAGCCTAATACTTCTGAAAAATACATCCATGGAACTAAACCTGTTAACAGGAAGACAATAAATGGGTATTTTCCATCGGTCATTGCTGCTTTGAACCCAACACCGAACACAAACCAGTAAGTCACTACCATCACTAATGGATTTGCGAAGGCCCAAAAAATCCCCAAGGCAGATCCCGCGTAACGGGCCTTGAAGTCGTTGACAGAAAACTGTTTTAATAGGGTGCGATTTTGGATAATTTCTTTAAAAAAACTAAGTAAGTCTTTGAACATTTTTTTCCCTCTCATCTAGCGCATTATTTATTATTTCTAGGGTTGATTAACGTTATTATTCTACAGAAAGATATATGTAAAAGCAAGGTTAATAAGAATATGCTTCCCGAATTCACTTGGACCTTCAAGACCCTATTCTATCCTTTACCCGTTGGTTAGTACAGGTAACTCATTTACACCCTCGAACTATGCATTTCCTCCCACGGCCTTAGGTCAAATAGATCGCTGTTTCAACGAGCTAAAATTTTTATTAAGTTTTGTCTGTGAAAACCTGTTTTCTGATGCTCCACGCTCTTGCCACTATTGTATTATCAAGAGTGTCTATTCTTATCTTTCTAATTTAAATTGCTCAGATGCTTTTTTTTACTCTCAAAGAAAACAAAGATTGGTTCTGTTTCTCATACTATTTTTCAAACTGAACGGCCAAAATAGAGAAATCAACTGCTAAAATCACACAAAAAAAGTTTAGATGCTTAAAACCGCACCTAAACTTTTTAATCACTATCTTCTACGACTTCTTCGTGTAGGTTCTATGTCATACTCCTCTTCTATCGGATCAAACACATTTGTCGAATAATCGTAATACTCGTCAGGTTCTGGATTACGCTGCCAAGCAAGTCCTAATAAACAGAAAGTAATCGGTATCCAATAAGGAGCCATCAACGTATCTTCCATAGTTGATTGCAATAAAACTCCGAAAAAGGCGATAATAAAACTGAATTGGATCGTTTGCGTATCCTCTCTAAGAATAAGCAACCATACATTATAAAGGATAAAGAGGCTGATTAGAACAAGGCCAATCAAACCAAATGCCCCTAACGTAGAATTGTAGCTATTGTGATTCCCTAAAACTTGTTGCCCACGTTTAAACGTGAACGCCGGCATTCCCACCCAAAACTGCTTTCTAACTTTAAACAAGGTATCGTAAAAATGTTTCCAAATATCTTCACGCCCCGTAAACAAATCGATATTACTTGAGTTTGCTAAAAAGAGGGACAAAGGAAATATTCCTATCAAAAACACACTATAAACAATTCCGTAGGCCCATTTGACTTTTTCTTTCAAAAAATTAGGCCACAGGTCAAAAAGAACAAAAAATGCGACAGCAATGAACGCTGCCTGCGATTGAACGACCCACGTACAGGCAAGAGCGATCGCATATACAGCAAATTTCAGCAATTTAGCCCACGTCAAATCCAGAGACTGCAATAATGTCGCAGCTAAAAAGCTTGAGCACATGACACTACTCCCGATAGTGTTGGTATTGATCCAGATTTCCTGCAACTTGTTGCTTTTATCCCAGATACTGATACCTGAAGGCGGAGTTGGGATTTCGGTAAATATGCGAAATGCCGTGATCAGTAAAACCAGCAACATCAATCCTGCGAATACTACTCGTATCCCCTTTGTGAATTCGACCAATTTGAAATCTAAGACTATAAAGATGATCAAGGCAATTGTAACATCTAAAAAAATATCAGCCTGTCTCAAAGAATCAAATTGATGGAAGAAAACAATCGAAACCAGAGCGATTCCCACCCAGGCAAAGTCATCCCATTTCATCCGATAGCAGTTCAACACTAAAACGATAGTAGCGCCAATCGGCATGTAGCGGCTCATATGTGCATATATATAGAACATCCCAGGTGTGCCAATTCCTTTGGTCCAAAGGAAAAAGCACAACAATGTCATTCCAATTAGAATAGACGCACTGATCAAATTCAATAGATCAGCCGTGCTGTCCTTTACTCGTCCCATTTTATTCCTCCGAACTTCCTTTAATTAATATACTCATCATAATTTGGTGCAGGTTGTGGAATCTCTTGATAATCTTCCGTTCCCCCGATTGGATCAACAGCATCTTCAGGCTGCATTTGATCTTCGTCTGAAGTAAAACTCAATTCATATATCGACCATTTATCTTTATCAGGACCATATATCCGGTCAAATTGCGCATAATTCAACGCGTTATAATCCTCCAAAGGTCGTTTACTAATCACATACTTAAAACCAAGCTTCTTACAGTCTGTAAAGTTAAGTGTAACCGTGAAGTTGTCTGGGCGATCCAAGCGGAAACTTGTTTCTCCTTTGTCCACAAACGCACGTACATGCGCATAACGATTATAGATTTTTTCTTGTTTGTGTTTCGGATCAATCTTATGCCATAACGCCATGTCTGGATAGAAGCGGACAGAGTTGATCGTCTTAACACCAAGAGCTGGAGTAAAGTTGTAAAGGTCTGCTTCTGATAACCATAACGCCTCTGGATCTTCCTTTTTGATTTTAACTATTTCTTCCGCCAATGTTTTCTTATCAATTGCTCCAGTGCCATGAACAACGGGATTAACTGAAAAACCTGATACTAGAATCAAAATAGTCATCGCAAGTATGAACACTTTTTTTAACTTAAACAGTAGACAGAAAAGGATCAGCGCAAATATCACTAATGTCATAAAAATCTCAAAGTTGTTAAAATACAGCCCCATAATTGAAGACACGACAGCATGCGTCGATTTTATCATAATAAGAGCTAGAAAAATCAATTTTACCCACCAAGTTATGCGGACGTATTCCCAGAAGAAATTGATCATCCATAATGACAATAAGACTGCTCCAAAGCCTAATGTAACCAGCCCTCGAGTACTTGTTACATATGTCAGCATCAATACTTTAGCTATCCCATGGCTATATCCGAAATAGGTCCAACCAAACATAAAACAACAGAACAATCCTAAAATCACACCCATGTATTTCTCATCTTTACCATGCTTAGAAAAGAAAATGAAGGGTGACAAGAGAACCGTTAACGGCAAGAAGTTGAAATACGAAGCTACCTCTCCATTGTTGGTTCCATGAAAATTGAAATCTTCAAATGGAATCTTCCAATTGGTTAGGAACAAGAAGTAGTCTGATTGCGGTCTTCCTCCGCCACCCGCTTCTCGATGTCCTGGATAGATCGTGTTGAGGGTCGCGTCGATTGCCTCTTTAGAGGTACTATAAAAATGGAAAAGAACAACACCAATGATTCCAAGCCCTCCAATAATAATTGGCAGATCCCAAACGTCTAACACCAGTTCTTTTCGGAAATGGATCAATGTACCAAATAGCCAAAATAGAATCAGGTAAGCTAAGGGTACTTGGTGTGCCGGATACAGCACTAAAACAAATCCAATCCCGTTAATGACGATCAACGCCATCATAAATAGTCGCAGCAGCCGATTTTCATGCTTCGCGATGTAATAATAACTCGCAACCATAATGGCTAACGTAAAGAACATCAAATCCCCCACGTGCTGCATAAACCACCATTGGATCGAGGGCGAAAACGTGATCCAAAACGAGCCAAGCAAAGACAAATATTTATTACGTTTTGTTAAAATCATGACGAGTTCAAAACTCAGTAAAATCATTGCGATAATTTTAAAGCCCCAATAGAAAGAAAGTCCCCTCTCCTTCCCTAAGAAGAAAAATCCCCAGTTGAAAGGTTTTCCAATCACTGTCAGGTCCTTTACAGGTGAATTATAGGCAATGATCATATTTTGACCTTCTTTGCCATATTGCTTATTAACTACTGGATAGTCGCTTTCTGCTTGAGAAAAATAAAATGGGGTCTGGACCATCCACTCATCCGAGCGAACCTCTCGATTCTGTCCAAAAATAACGTCTGATTGCTTATTGTCGCTACGCTCTGAAACGATTCTATCCCAAGAGCCAATCGAACTTCCATTTAAGTTCAGCGCCACAATCAAAATTAAAAAAAGAACGCCAATGATATATCGAAAGCGAATAATCTGATCAATGACCCATTCAAACGGATTGATTTTCTTATAGGGGGTCTCCTTAGTTCGCTTTTGTGCTCTTGATTCCATTGTTTCCTCCCGAGAATAAAAATTTAAGTGTCATTTTTCCATAATTGAATTTTCCGTTCAAGAGCTGTTTGCATCCTCGCAGAAACAATTGTCTGCGATATTGAGAATACAGTTGTTTATCATATAAAGAATAATAGCATTTTTCAGCGGATAAAATAGCCTGATAGCGAAAAAAATTCATTCGCTTAGCATAATCTAAGACAGATAATTGATGTTGCAATTCATTTGATAAGATGTACATTTGTTTTTTTTCGAAAAAAATACGCCAGCTCAACCAATGATCTAAATAATCAAGGGGAAAGGACAAGTTGTAGCCGCCAATTTCACGTAAAAATTGTGCACGTACTGCGGTTCCTGAATTGATAACCATTATGTCTTTAGAATACATCTGATTTCCTTGAGGCAGTTCTTTATGTAAAGGACGCAAGGTGTCGCTGCGGATAGGTGAAATTTGCTGTTTCTGATCATTGATGATCGGAGCAATGGCTACGACTGATTCTGGTAATTGTGTAGCTTTTTTTATTAACGCTTCTAAATACTCATAGGAAATCGTCGTGTCTTGATCCAGCGTAATCAACCATACCGCCGCTTCACTCATCTGATTCAGCGCAGTGTTATATGCTTGTGCCAAGCCAACATTTGTTTGGCTATGATGATACGTGAATCGCGCATCTAATCCCTGCGGTTCAGCAGCTTGTTCACTATTATCAAAAATCAAAATACTGCGAATCTCAGAAAAAGCTTCAGAGGTAAGAAGAGTATTCAAGCTTTCGATCGTTGATGATTCTGAAGCAGTCATATGATAAAGAACGACCACGATTTCAAACATCTTTCTTACCTCCGACTCTTTATTGTTTAGCTTCTAATTCAAGGAAACTTGCAAGTGCTTCTTGCCAAGTTGGAATCTCAAATCCTAGTGCTTTTGCTTTGCTTAAGTCCATGATTGAGTATTGTGGACGTGTCGCCTTTTGCGGATACTCTTCAGAAGTTACTGGAGCAACCTCGACCTTGGTATCCTTTAAAATTTCTTTGGCAAATTCATACCAAGAACAGCTGTTTTCATTTGATAAATGATACACTCCAAATGGCGCGTTTGTTTCAATTACAAATGTCATAAATTCGGCCAAAGTACGTGTCCATGTTGGCCGTCCAAATTGGTCGTTTACAACAGTTAAACGATCATGAGTTTTAGCCAAGTTTTGCATTGTATAGATAAAGTTATGACCATAAATACCGAAAACCCAAGAAGTGCGGATGATGTAATAATCCTCCATTATTTCTTGAACGGCTTGTTCCCCTAAAAGTTTCGTACGACCATACTCACTCAATGGATTTGTAGCATCCTCTACTTGGTACATACCGTCTTTCTTTGTTCCATCAAAGACGTAATCTGTACTGATATAGATCAGCGTCGCTCCTGCTGCCTTTGCAGCCTCCGCTACATTGCGTGTACCATCCACATTGATCAATTCATCTAATTCTTTGCCTTCGTCCTCTGCCTTATCTACCGCAGTATAGGCAGCACAATGATAAATCAGTTCCGGTTTCATTTCAGTGATAAATTTATACGTGCCTTCTTTATCTGTAATATCTAATTGATCTGCATCCGTAGACACATATTCGATTTTCTTCTCGTCTAGCAAGTGACGTAATTCAGTTCCTAATTGTCCATGTCCGCCTGTAATTAAGATCATCTCTATCTACTCCTATCTATATCTTGTAAGCCTCTTTGATTCATTCCAATAAAACTGACAATCATTTTATTACTAGGTGTGTCTTCTCTTCAAATACAGTTTTTCTGCTCCGTCTAAAAGGAGAAGAAAAACTCGAAAAAAGGCAGGTATAACCTGCCTCATTCAGTTTGTATTATTGGCCGTTCTTTGCGTAGTTGTTTTCGACCGCTTCTTTTTCAGCCCGCCACCAGTTTTCATGCTCGGTATACCATTTGATGGTATCCTTCATGCCTGCACGAAAATTAGTGAATTCTGGTGTCCACCCTAATTCTTCACGTAATTTTGTGGAGTCGATCGCATAACGTAAATCATGACCCGCACGGTCTTTTACGTGATCGTAAGCGTCTTTTGATTGACCCATTTCTTCCAAAATGATTTCCATGACCGTTTTATTGTCTTCTTCACCATCAGCGCCAATCAAGTAGGTTTCGCCGATTTTACCTTTTGTTAAAATCAACCATACCGCAGAAGAATGATCATTTGTATGGATCCAATCGCGTACATTCTTACCATCGCCATATAATTTTGGACGAGTACCGCTTAAAATATTGGTGATTTGACGTGGGATAAATTTCTCAATATGTTGGTAAGGACCATAATTGTTTGAGCAATTCGAAATTGTCGCCTGTAAGCCGAATGAACGAACCCATGCCTTAACTAACAAATCAGAGCCTGCTTTAGTTGATGAATAAGGGCTTGATGGGTTGTAAGGAGTTTCTGAAGTGAATTTTTCTCCTTCGCCTTCTCCATGCCCTGGCAGATCCTCTCGTAATGGAAGGTCTCCATACACTTCATCTGTTGAAACATGATGGTAACGCACATTCTGTTTACGGCAAGCTTCGATTAAAGTGTAGGTTCCAATGATATTTGTTTGTACAAATGGAAATGGGTCTTTCAATGAATTGTCATTGTGAGATTCTGCCGCGTAATGAACGACTGCATCAGCCTTCTGCACTAAACGATCGACTAATTCTGCATCGGCAATATCTCCGACAACTAACTCCACGCGATCTTCGGGAAGTCCAGCAAGGTTTTCCTTGTTTCCAGCGTAAGTTAATTTATCTAACACTGTGACATGGACTTCAGGATGATTGTTTACAACATAATGAACGAAGTTAGAGCCGATAAAGCCCGCTCCGCCTGTTACGATAATATTTTTCATCTATATTTACTCCTTAAATTTCACCATATACGAAAGGATTTTCTGCTTCAAACTCTTTCAATGTCGGTTGTTTCGCATCTTTTTCCGAGGTGATTGCTTTTTCAATGGCAATTGGCCATTCAATCGCTAAATCTGGATCTGCAAATGAGATGCCGCCATCTGCTTCTGCATCGTAGTAGTTGTCACATTTGTACATAAAGTTGACATTTGGAGTCAACGTCACAAAGCCGTGAGCAAACCCACGAGGAACCAACAATTGACGATGATTGTGTTCTGAAAGAATATAACCTTCCCATTTTCCATAGGTTGGACTGCCTTTACGAATATCCACGATCACATCAAGAACTGCACCTGTTACGACACGAATCAACTTGGTTTGTGCCGATGCGCCTTTTTGAAAATGCAAGCCGCGAAGTACACCTGGTTGTGTCGACAAGGAATGGTTGTCTTGAATAAAATCGAAATCGATCCCTGCTGCTTTAAAATCCTCTACAGAATAACTCTCTGTAAAAAATCCGCGATGATCGCCAAATACTGCTGGCTCGATAATTTTTACATCTGTTAAGTTTGTTTCGGTTACTTTAATTTTTCCCATGTTTAATCCTCTTCTGCTAAACGTAATAGATATTGCCCATATTGATTTTTCTTCAATGGTTGTGCCAATTCGACCAATTGTTCTTTTGTGATGTAACCCATTCGATATGAGATTTCCTCTAAACAAGCGACTTTTAAATTTTGACGTTTTTCGATCGTTGAGATAAATGTTGATGCTTCTAATAATGACTCATGTGTGCCAGTATCTAACCAAGCAAATCCTCGGCTCATTACTTCAACAGACAATTTATTGCGCTTCAGGTACTCTTTATTGACATCCGTGATTTCTAATTCCCCACGTTCAGAGGGTTGGATATTTTTGGCAATCTCCACAACCTCATTATCATAAAAGTATAAGCCCGTCACTGCATAATGAGATTTTGGTTTTTCAGGTTTTTCTTCGATAGAAACTGCCTGCATGTCGTCGTCAAATTCTACAACACCAAAACGCTCGGGATCATTTACATGATACCCAAACACAGTAGCACCTTCTGTTTTTTTCGCGGCACGCTGCAGCATCCGTGACAAGCCGTCGCCATAATAAATATTGTCGCCTAGAACTAAGCAGACGCTATCGTCACCAATAAACTCTTCGCCAATGATGAACGCTTGAGCCAATCCATCTGGGCTATCTTGTACTGCGTATTCAATGTGGATTCCCAACTCATGACCGTCTCCAAAAAGATTTTCAAAACGCGGTGTGTCTTGTGGAGTTGAGATAATCAAGATCTCATTGATCCCTGCCAACATCAAGGTAGACATTGGATAGTAGATCATCGGTTTATCATAAACCGGCATCAATTGTTTCGACGTTGCTTTGGTTAGAGGATACAAGCGAGTACCGCTTCCCCCTGCTAGGATTATTCCCTTCATAGTTACGCTCCTTTTTTATACATACGAACACATTATACCCGATGTCAGGTATTAGAAAAATCGTTTTGCTGATTTTTTTTAATTTCCTTTATCCTTTTTCTAACTAATTGCAGTGCATTCCATCGCCATTTAAACTGCTGCACTCGTGAAGCAGTCGTCTTGATCTCAGATGCATTCAAGCCATGACGACGATAATAAACCAATTCATCTGGAATAAACTGAACCCCATGATAATAATCGGCTAATAAACCAATCCACATATCATGCATAGGAACATCTGGCGGAATCGGTAAAATAATTGATTTCAGTTCAGATCGAAAAGCCATTCCTGCACCAATATAACTGCTTTTCACCAGGTTATGCCAAAACCCGGCGTGTGTATGACGCATCGCTTGATAAGACGGAACTAAGACCTCGAAATCATTGTCAACGATAATCAAATCAGAAACGACCGCAGTTATCTTGGGATTCTCAAAATGCGGCAGCATTTTTCCCACCTTATCTGGATGCCAAACATCGTCTTGATCGCTAAGAAAAATGATCGCGTTGTTGCTTCTTTGGATGGCGTTTGAAAAATTCGCGATCAATCCTTTTCCCTCATTCTGGAATAACTGGACACGGGAATCCCTTTCTGCTAAATCTAATAAAAATTCCCACGTACCATCGGTGGAATGGTCGTCGGAAATAATCAACTCGTCCTGTTCTGAAAGTTGTGGGAATATGCTGTTCAATTGTTCTTCAATAAAGTGACGTCCGTTGTAGGTTGCCATACAAACAGAAATTCGCGTCTTGGACTGCTTTTGCATCCCTTACCTCCAAAATTAAAAAAATTGCCAGCCCCACTTTTGAAAATATTTTCGCATGGACTGTAAAAAAATGAAAAATAACTTTCTGTTCTTCACTGCTCCGCGTTCATACAGATGAACCACTGAAAATTGCGGACTGTAAATAGCTTTATAGCCTGCTTGCTCCATTTTACGACAAAGATCGTTGTCTTCAAAATACATAAAATACCGTTCGTCAAACCCTTGTATCTCTTGAAATTTTGCTAAATCCACAACCATAAAACTACCGGAAATCATACGGACAATACTATCGCGATCCTCAGGAAGATCCCGGCACTCAAATTTCTCTAGACGTTTTGTGAAGATTTTTTTTATGAATCTAAACGGGATAAAACGCAGCATGTAATCAAAAACATCTAAATGATTGCGAATCAAATACTGCATTGTTCCATCCTCATTTAAAATTTTTGGTGCTAGCAGACCGCAACCTGGCTGGGCTGCTAAATGATTGACCATCTCTCTCAGATGATTGTCGGAAAGAATAATATCAGGATTAAAAATAATGCCGTAGCCGGTTGTTTCTAAGAGATTGGTGTTATGCCCAAAGCCGAAACCCTTATTTTCGTTATGAAACTCAATGGATACAAAAGGATGGACGAGATATTTTTTTAGTCGTTCTTGGTACGCTGGTTCTGATGCATTGTCAAAAATTTTCAATTGAATCTGCTGCTCATCCTTCAATTGTTCGATCAAGGAATCCAAGCTCAAAAAAATTTTATCGCTATTATGTGTCACGATGCTGACAGTCACATTCGGTTCGTATCTATTCATAATGGACGACAACACTCATTTCTTAAAATATTTATGCAATACTTGCGTTCGATATTCTCTATTCCCGAAGAAACGAAAGCTTTTTGTAATAAAACTATATTTTTCACTAATTAATCCGATCAATTCTAATAAGAAGGTCAGGGCAAAAACCATCGCTATGATCAAAACAATCGTTCCTACTCGACTCGTATAATTTAGCAACAGTGCGGAAAATGAAAACAATACGGCGATTGCATAGATTGTTAAGACCGCTCCGCGATGTGTAAAACCTAAATTTAATAATCGGTGATGCAGATGCTGCTTATCCGCAACAGAAATCGGCATGTTTTTTGCCTTCCGACGAACCATTGCAAAAAAAGTATCTGTTACAGGGACTCCCAAGATGATCAAAGGTGTGATCAAAGAAATGAATGTAACATTTTTTAGCCCTTGCAACGTCAGAACAGACATCATAAATCCTAAAAATAGCGCTCCAGTATCCCCTAGATAGATTTTTGCAGGATGAAAATTATATGGGAAGAACCCCATGATGCTAGCAACTAAACAAAAAATAGCTAATGAAATATAGACTGTCGATGAGTGGAGAAAGAAGTACCCAATCACACCGATCGTGGTCAAACTGATAATTGATACCCCTGAAGCCAGACCGTCTAATCCGTCAATAAGGTTCATCGCGTTCGTGATCCCAAAAATCCAAAACAATGTAGCAGGTAAACTCAGCCACTCAAGATTGATCCGTCCAAGAAACGGCGCGGTAAAGAAGTTGAACCGAATGTCTGCAAAATAATAAATAACCAAAGCTGCCAGCAAGATACCGACACTCTTTTGTCTAGGCGTCAATTCAAACTTGTCGTCCAACAATCCTGTAATGATGATGATCAGCCCACCCAGCAAAATTTTGCTGATGTACTCAAAAGGAATGGCATCACGAAACAAAACCAAGGATGAAATAGCGAATGTAATAAATATTGGCAACCCGCCTGCACTTGGCATAGGCACTTGGTTCATTCGGCGTGCATTCGGATTGTCTACCAATCCGGTCTGGACCGAAATTATTTTAAATATCGGGGTCAAGATCAATGCCATCAAAAAAGTAAGAAAGTATTTGATGATCAGCCCGAATGATACTAACATATTGCCACCTGCCCTTTAACTAAAAATTATTATATAGAATTCAACCCTCTTTACAAGGTTCTGCTGAAATCTTACAAAAATTCTTGAACTTATTTCTTCTTTTTAATAAAACGATCTTTTAATTGATTGAACCATTTATTCACGCGGTTAGACCCTTCCGTGACTTCTTGCCCGGTATGATATTCTTCAATCGTGACATTCAGTACGCCGCCCAAAATAATAATGGTCGCGGCAAAATTCAACCAGAACATCAGAACGATGAAACTTCCGATAATCTGATACCCAGAGACTCGTTGGGCAAAAGTCTGAGCATAGATACTAAATCCTTGCGCCAATACGATCCAACCCACTGTTGCAAATATCGTGCCGGGCAATGCATACTTGATTCGCACATGAGCATTAGGAATAACAATATATAACCCGCCCAAAATAACTAATAAGCCAATGAGTGTGACCGGCCAGCGCAGAGCTAAGAATGTTTCAATAATATCTGGTGAAAAACGCAATAATTGCTGCAACGCATCTAAAATAACTTGACCTGCACTGAAAAACAACGCGACTGCTATAATCGCCATCATCAAAATACCAACGATCCCGACCGAGACGATCCGACTGATCACAAAATTCCCCCGGTCTTCAACTCCGTAGGCTCGATTCAATGCGGTCTGCAAGGCATTGATCCCTCGGCTGGAGGACCATAACGCGGCCAAAACAGAGATAGACAACATACCGCCTGAAGTATTTTCCAATAATCCAATGATTGCCGGCTTCAAAAAGCTATAAACATTTGGAGGAATCGCCTCACTCAAATAAGGCAGCACCGTTTCGGGAGTAATATTAAAGTACGGCAGCAGATTGCCGACGATGATTAATATTGGAAAAAAAGACAGCAACAAATAATAGGCAACTACTACGGAGCGGTCGCCTATTTCTGTCTCTGCTAAGTGTTTTTGGATCGATTGGATAAAATCCATTAATTTTTTGTTTTCTTTAATTTTATCTATTGGTCCCATAAAATCTCCATCGTTCTAATAAGTTCCTTCTTCACCTTGTGAAGTTAAAATTTTTGGTCCTTCTTTTGTAATTGCTAAAGTGTGCTCATATTGGGCACTCCAACCGCCATCACGCGTATACGCAGTCCAGCCATTTGGGTCCATTTTCATTTGCCATACACCGGTGTTGATCATTGGTTCGATGGTGATCACCATGCCTTCGCGCAAGCGCAAACCTTTCCCCGCTATACCATAATGAGGGATCGCTGGTTCTTCGTGGATCGTTGGTCCAATGCCATGTCCGACAAAATCGCGCACAACAGAGAATCCTTCTCCTTCAGCATATGTTTGGATCGCATGACCTATGTCACCGATTCGATTGCCGACTTGTGCTTGCTCAATTCCCAAATACAGTGCTTTTTTAGTCACTTCCATTAAACGTTCGATCTCAGGTGAGGCTTCTCCTACTGCGTAAGACCAGCACGAATCGGACATTGCGCCCTTGTATTCCACGCACATATCCACTTTGATCAAGTCACCATTCTTTAGTGGTTTCTTTCTTGGAAAGCCGTGACAAATTTCGTCATTGATACTGCAACAGGTCGCATATTCATAGCCTTCAAAGCCGATTTGAGCGGCGATTCCGCCATGACTCTCGATGAAGTCTCTAACAAACTTTTCAATTTCCATACTTGTAACACCAGGTTTTATAAAATCCCGTAGATGGCGATGGACATCAGCCAAAAGTTCGCCTGACTCGTTCATCATTTCTATTTCTCGGGGTGATTTTAATGTAATCATGTTCTCGTCTCCTTATGAATAGTCAAAATCTCTTTTTTATTAAGAATAAAAATCTGATTTTCCAGTTAACTTTTCGCTAGTTAGTGGTGAAAATAACTCTATGGAACAGCTAAACAGTACTAACTATACTGTCGAAATTCTACTGCACTTCTCAAAAAATAAAAAATAGAACTCGTGAAAAGCTGGACAAATCTCCTTTTTCATCTTGTCTATTTTAACATAACCCTATAAAGCGAACAAATGGTTAGAGACCAGTGATTCCTTTTTGATTTCTATTTTGATATAATGACCATGAATTTAGCTTGAAGCTAAGAATGTCCTTTCAGCTTTTCGCGATCCGTCATGGAGAAAAGTGACCTTTAAAGGTTGAGCAATATATGGCATTCAAACAAATAAGGAGGAATTCTTTTGACATTAGCAAAAATTGTTTACGCCAGTATGACTGGAAATACCGAAGAAATCGCCGATATCGTGGCAGAAGCCTTCGAAAATTTAGATCTTGATGTAGAAATTGATGAATGTACACAAGTAGAAGCGGAAGATTTTGAAGATGCGGATATCTGTGTCGTAGCTACCTATACCTATGGTGAAGGCGATCTTCCAGATGAGATCGTAGATTTTTATGAAGATCTTCAAGAATTGGATCTAAGCGGAAAAATCTTCGGTGTATGCGGATCTGGAGATACTTTTTATGATCAATACTGTAAATCTGTGGATGATTTCGATGCGGCTTTCGTAAAAACCGGAGCTGCTCGTGGTGCTGATAGTGTGAAGGTAGAGATGGCCGCTGAGGAAGAAGATATCGAGAACTTAGAAGCCTTTGCGAAAAAAATTGTCGCCGCTGCTTCTTAATCGTTACAAATAAAGCAGAATAAATAATGGAAAGCCGAAAGTCGATTTACTTTCAGAATCAAACGTAAATCGGCATTCGGCTTTGTATTTAGGCAGTTTTTTCAGTCCGCTTTCTGACTTTTCGTTCCGCATTGAATTGATGGTGGAAACTATTTTGATGTTTCAAGTCTAGAAACGGGAACCCGCATCAAAGTAATGCTAAGATAGAATCAATGAAATGGAGGGATACAAATGGTTTTACCTAATTTTGAAACACTTTTAGAAAAATACGCCCACTTGATTGCGAAAGTCGGTGTAAATATCCAAAAAGAAGACACAGTTATCGTTTATGCTAGCGTGGAACAAGCAGCTTTAGCACGTCTTGTGACAAAAGAAGCTTATCAATTAGGGGCCGCGGAAGTTATCGTACAGTGGAATGACGATCAGATCCAACGGGATTTTTTGACCTACGCAGCGGAGGATCGCTTGAATGAAGTTCCTTCCTATAAAGTGGATGAAGCCAACGCTTTTGCTGAAAAACGAGTTACACGCATCAGCATTGTTTCTCAAAATCCAGATGCTTTGTCAGGGGTGGATACTTCCCGTGTCGCCAGTTTTCAGGCAGCCCGTGGAAAGGCTCTTCAAGCGGTTATGGAAGCAACACAATCCAATAAATTACGCTGGACAGTGGTGGCTGCTTCAAGCCCTGCTTGGGCACAAAAAGTTTTCCCAGATCTTTCTTCAAGCGAAGAGCAAGTGGATAGACTTTGGGATGAGATTTTTAAAACTACGCGCATCTACACGGATGATCCCGTGAAGGCTTGGCAAGCACACGATGCAACAATGCGTGAACAAGCGGAGCGTTTGAATAAGGAACAATTCTCCGCCCTTCACTATACAGCACCTGGGACAGATATCGTCATTGGCCTTCCAGATAATCACGTTTGGGAAGGTGCTGGTAGTTTTGCTGCGGACGGAAATGAGTTCATGGCGAACATGCCTACAGAAGAGGTATTCACTGCACCAGACAGAAACCGTGTCGATGGCTACATTACCAGCACAAAACCGTTGAGTTATGCAGGGACAACATTAACAGACATGCGCTTTACATTTAAAGATGGAAAAGTTGTGGAATTCTCTGCGAAAGAAGGCTCAGATGTCTTGGCCTCACTATTGGCGATTGACGAAGGCGCAAAACATCTGGGTGAAGTCGCTTTAGTTCCAGATCCATCGCCGATTTCACAATCGGGGATCACGTTCTTCAATACTCTTTTTGATGAGAACGCATCAAATCATTTAGCTCTTGGTGCTGCGTATCCTTTCAGCGTCGAAGGCGGAACAGAAATGACCAAGGCAGAATTAGCTGCTGCTGGATTAAATAGTAGCCAAACGCATGTGGACTTTATGGTCGGATCTGCGCAAATGATGATCGATGGCATTCGTAAAGATGGCACAAAAGTCCCTATTTTCAGAAATGGCGATTGGGCGTCCTAAATAGAAAAAACCACTTAGAATGTTTTCTAAGTGGTTTTTTTGACGTTCTCGACTGGGATCGAACCAGCGACCTATCGCTTAGGAGGCGATCGCTCTATCCTACTGAGCTACGAGAACATACCTCCACTATTGTAGCGATTTTAACTTATTTTAGCAAGATGACTAACTTAAATTTAATCTACTTACGCTTACAAATTCACAAAAAATGATGTTTTTACTCCTACACAAGCCCATTGATCCGCTTGATTATCTGGCAATGCAAAAAAGAGCAAAGAAAAAAGACTTATTTTCGTCTTTTTCCCTTGCTCTTCTTATTTTTTTTCTTTTTAGGATCGCTTTGTTTTACAGGTTCTTCTGTGAGCAGCTCGCCGCCAAATAGGTAAATAGGTGCCAGATTCAGTGCTAATTTTTTCCCTATTTTAGTTAAATCCGCTTTCTCCTGAGGGGTGACAAGTGAAATAACGACTCCTGTTTTTCCCATTCGTCCAACACGTCCTGCACGATGCAAATAGCTTTCTTCGCTTAACGGAACATCTGCGTTAATCACAAACGGCAGCGATTCAATATCTAATCCTCGGCTAGCCAAATCTGTCGTCAAAAGCCCTAGCGCTTGGTGTTTCTTGAATTGCTCGATCGCACCTTTACGGGATAATTTTGATTGATCTGATGCTAAGCTGGCTACGGGCAATTGATGGAAAAGTAATTTTTCTTCCGCACTTCCCATATCTCCTAATTGATTGAAAAAAATCATTCCCCAAAAAGTAGGCAGATTCAGTAAGCGGCGCAGTTGTTCAACTTTTTTTCGATCGCTGGTTTCTAGGTAAAAGTGTGAGACTTCTCCCTGGCTGTCATCTTCTTCTGAAACATCTACTACAAGCAGCTCGGATTCAAAGGTATTCAATTCCTCTAATACAGTATCCGCCGTCGCAGAAAAATATAAATGCTGTGCGCCGTTGTCACTGGCTTTTAGAATTTTTTGAATCAATTGAAGGCTCTGCCCCTGAACCAATTGATCGACCTCGTCGAATACCAGCGTTTGGATATTCGGTGTTTTGATTTTTTTTGCTGTGATCAACTCCATGACACGCCCCGGTGTACCTATTAGGAGCTCCGGTTTTTTCTTCAGTGCCTCTTGCTGCCGCTTAACATTGGCTCCACCAATCAACGGCTGGACCTTCATGCCTGAGCCTGACAGCCATTTGCGAGCAACTTCCACAACTTGCATCGCTAACTCTTGTGAAGAGGTCAAGATTAGGACCTGACTGGCCTTTCCCGGCGTCATTTTATTCAGTAATGGCAATAAATATGCGAGAGTTTTCCCGCTGCCAGTCGGAGCGATTCCAACTAGATTTTTACCTTCTGTTATAGGTGTAAACACGCTTGATTGGATCAATGCTGGCTTTTCAAATCCAGCATCCTCCCAATTTTTTTGTAAAAATGGTACAAATTCCTGTTTATCCATATTTTCCTCTATTTCTCGTCGGCATCAAATACGATGCCCGCACTTTTTCGCATATCATAAATCACTTGGTTCACATTACGAGACAATTCCACCCACGCTTCATAATCGGTCCCTAGCTTACGATCCGTCGGGTTCATGATTACTTGGGCAAATTCTTTCGCTTCTTCCACCATTGGATTTTCCAGTTGATGGACCGTTAATTTTTCTCTTCGCTGATGCCCACGATCATGAAAGACCGCTTCATCAATCGAATTGACAGCATTTAAAACCAATGTCCCATTCGTTAAATAAATCTCAGATTGTTGGAAGCTGTCTCCGATTTTACCCGTTCGAATCGTGACATCAAAATGGTCATAGCGTAAGATACCTGTGCCCATTCCATCTACTCCAGTAGAAATTTTTTGACCAAAGTAAAAGCTGTCCTGCGGCATACCAAACCAGGCCAACGCTGCGTAAATTGGATAGACACCTAGATCGGCCAAGGCTCCCCCTGAAAAATGGGGTGAAAAAATATTTGGTTCCTCTCCATCCAATACCTGGTCGTATCGCGAGGAGTATTTCATGAAACTAAAATCCGCTCCGATGACATGGTCTTTTAATGGGAGAAAATCAGAGACCGTTTTAAACGCTTTTTCATGAATATTACGAGCAGCTTCAAAGAAAAAAACACTCTTTTGATTCGCCAGCTCGATAATCTCATCCATTTCATCAGGTGTAGAAAACGCTGGCTTTTCAACAATTACATTTTTTCCTGCCAAGATAGCCTGTTTGGCTTGTTCGAAATGCAAACTGTTTGGTGAAGCAATGTACACCGTCGACATATGGGCAATTCCGAAAAATGTTTTAAGGTCCGTCGCATATTCAACGTCGCCATATTTTTCACCAAATTTTTGAGCGGTCTCTAATTTTCGCGAATAAACAGCGGTTAATTGATAATCCCCCGTCTCAAGTGCCCCTTGTACAAATTGATCAGTGATCCAATTTGTTCCAATAATGCCTAAATTAATCATGAATCTTCCTCCTCTTTCATTTCAGGGTGTGTATTAAAAAAGCCCGCTTATTGTATCAAGTTCTCTATGGTACACTTCATAAATTAGGATCAATAAATGGTTGATCCAACACAAAAGGAACAGACTCTTTGATTGAAATATGCGCCTGATCTACCTCACAATTATACGCTAAAATCTGCACGCCGTCTGCCTGGGCCTTTTCAACAGCAAGATAGAGCGCCGTTTGCATCTCACGATGGATCGTAGCCGTTTCAATCGTGGGAAATTGTACGACAAACAATACATAACATTGATACGCCATTTTCTGAGCCACGCGCAGCTCTTCCACATGCTTTAACCCTCTAAGGGTGGGAGCATCTGGAAACGCACCTATCCCGTGGTTTTCCAAAGTCATTCCCTTTACTTCCACGAATCCTTTTTCATACATATCCGTTTCAAAGTAAATATCGAATTTCGAATGTTCAAAGGTATACTCTCGCTTTAACAACGTAATGGCTCCCTTTAAGCCCGGCAGATTGATTTTTCCGGTGAGGATTCCTTCAGCAGCTAATGCATTCGGGATTTGTGAATCAATATTGACCCACATTTCTCCTTTTTTTACAGCAATTAAATCATACGCTGTTTTTCGTTTTTCTGAGGGTTGATGATTCACAGCCACTAACGTATCCGCCAGCAGCAGCTCTTTGCTGCGACCTGTATTTTTCACATGGGTAATTATTTCTTCTCCTGTCTCCACCAAACGACAGCGAGCAATGAATCGGTTGCTTCTTTCAATAAAAGTTGCTAAGTGAATCGCAGAATACTTCATTTTTATCAAAATCCTTCTCAAAAAAGTTAAATAGTCCTTAAGCCGGATGGAAAGATGACAGACTTTATTATATAGTATAACAAAGCATGTGTGAATGGCGTTCACTTTAAGTTTATTCTTCACTTTTGCAGTGTTTACAGCCTTCAAAAAGAAGCAGCTTAAAATGTGATTTGCCGAAATACACTTTTTATTTTTTAATTTAACTTCGTAAACTTGTGAAAGGAGCTTTTTGATGAGATTGAAATGGCCCGTCTTCCTTAGTGCGACCTCACTCGGTGTAGCAGCAGTGAGCTCTAAATTCGTGCGCAAACGGGAAACGAAAGATTTGAATAGTGTGTACGTTGGTTCTTGGGAGTTCACTCATCCAAAAGAGCACAAACACCACACGATTACGATTTACCCTGATTTATCGATTATTTTAGATGGTACCGCCATCATCTACCAGTTGATTGAATTAAGTGAACAAAAATTAGCTATCCAAGATCAGTATGGCTATCACTTATTGATCAAAACTAAAAACGGGATGCCTGACACCCTCTATGATGAACTGGACGATGTCTCCTTTCCAATCGTTCCTGTAAAAAACCAATAGCTATGCACTTGTACTGTTTTTTCGTATTATTCTTTAAACTTGAAAAAAATAAAGGCCCCTTCACTGTCAATTTGAATCGTGAAGGGGCCTTCATTTTTTTAGAACAGGATTTCCCTTTGATTCACAAAAAAATCAGATCGCCAGTCAAATTTCTTGATGGCAATCTGATTTTTTTATTGTTGAATCAACGACCGCAGCATTTGATCGACCTGCTCTGCGGCTTTCCGTCCTTCACGAATTCCCCAGATAACCAAGCTTGGTCCACGCCGGGCATCACCAGCTACGTATACTTTTTCATTGTTCGTTGCATAGTCCTCATAGATTTCCTCAACATCAAAAGCATCCAATAGATTTTTCTCTGCCCCAGTGAATCCCATTGCCAGTAATACTAAATCTGCCTTCAATGTTTTTTCAGTTCCTGGAATAGGTTGGAATTGATTGTCTACTTGAGTCGTCTCGATGGCAATCACTTGCCCTCTCTCAGCGCCGATGAAGCTGGTTGTTGACGTCGTATATGCAGTTAATTCTGCATTGTTCACGGCACCTTCTTCCTGCCCATAGCCTTCACGAGTGATCATTGAATACTCCGGCCACGGATTGTTCACAGTACGAGCTGCCGGCAATTGCGGCGTAATCTCCAATTGCTTGACTGAAGCCGCACCTTGGCGTATAGCTGAGCCGATACAGTCGTTCCCTGTATCGCCACCACCGACGACGATCACATGCTTTCCAGCTAATTTTTGATCGACCACTTTTTTACCATGCTGCAACACATCTTTTGTACAATCCGTCAGATAATCCACCGCGAATCGGATGCCATGTAGCTCGCGTCCCTTAATTTTCAAATCGCGAGGAACACTTGCCCCGCTGGCGATAATGACACGATCATACCTCTCCTGCAAATCCTCTGCGGAAATATCCGTTCCCACTTCGGTATTTAATACAAATGAGATCCCTACTTCTTCCATCACATCAATACGTCGCTGAACGATTTCCTTATCCAGCTTCATATTTGGAATCCCGTACATTAACAAGCCGCCCGCACGATCGCTGCGTTCGTACACCGTTACTTGGTGCCCCAGTTGATTTAACCGCCATGCAGCAGAAAGGCCCGCTGGTCCAGAACCGATGACTGCGACTTTAAAATCGGTCCGTTCGATGGGAAGCCCGTCGTTTTTTACCCAATCCTGTTCAAAGGCATGGTCAATGATAAAGCGTTCATTATCATGGATCGCAACACCCGAACCGTTCAATCCCTCTGTACAAGACTTTTCACAAGGCGCAGGACATACCCGTCCAGTCATTTCTGGAAGTGGATTGGTTTTCGCTAACCGATCAAAGGCACTCTTGAAATCACCACGAAACACAAAATCGTTCCACTCAGGGATCAGATTGTCATTGGGACAGCCTGAGACTGCGCGCTTGCCGCCATAGAAAATACCTGTATGGCAAAAAGGAATCCCGCAGTTCATACAGCGCGCCGCTTGCTCTTGTCGTTCTTCTGTAGAGAGCGGTGTTTGCAATTCTTCCCAATCTTGAACCCGCTCTTCAACTGGCCGATAAGGATTGTCCTTCCGTGGATATTTTAAAAAGCCAAATGGATCTGCCATGTTAGCCACGCCCCTTTCCAGCCGGTACCGTTTGCTCTCCGATGACTTCGACAAAGGCCTTCTCGATCAGCGCTTCGCCTGATAGACCAGTCTTTGCCAATTCTTCGGTCACACGAACCATTTCGTGGTATTCTCTTGGATAAACTTTGACAAAATGTTGTTGAGCCGACGCCCAATTATTTAACAATTCAGCCGCTTTTAATGAATCTGTATACGTAAGATGCTTCTCGATCATTTCCTTCAAGACAGCATCGTCTCCTGTTTCGCCCAACTTGAAAAGATCGACCATCTCTAAGTTGCACTTATCAGCAAATGTGCCCTTCGGATCATAAACATAGGCCACCCCGCCAGACATTCCCGCAGCAAAATTCCGCCCTGTTTCACCTAAGATAACAGCTACACCGCCAGTCATGTATTCACACCCATGATCCCCGACGCCTTCAACGACGACATTTGCGCCGCTGTTTCGAACACAAAAACGTTCGCCGGCTTTACCACGAAAATAGCCTTCTCCTCGATTCGCACCGAAGCATACCACGTTTCCGACGATTGGCGATTGTTCCACATCGTATGCAGCATCCTTTGGCGGTACAATAATCACTCGACCGCCACTCAATCCTTTAGCCACATAGTCATTGCCTTCACCAATCAGCTTCAATTCCATCCCTTGAGTAATAAAGGAACCAAAACTTTGTCCGGCGATTCCCGTGTAGGTGTACTTGATCTGACCTGGCGTCAATTCATAGTTTCCAAAGCGCTCTGCGATCCAGCCGCCCATTCGTGCGCCGACAGTCCGATTCACATTGTTGATTGGATGGCTGATGCTGACTTGTTCTCCATTTTTGATGGCACCTTCAGCGAAGTGATCCAACTCAGGCCATTCTCTCTTTTCCTTAAATGGATCTTCTGTTTTCCGTTCGATCCCAATACTGGTAGATAAAATACGTGAGAAATCCAAAGATTTTGCTTTGCCTTTTGCAATAAAGCGCGGTTCCAGCACTTCTGTATGGCCGATCATTTCATCAATGCTTCTAAAGCCTAAATCAGCCATGATTTCCCGCAAATCTTCTGCTATAAAATACATCATATGAATCAGATGCTCCGGTTTGCCCACGAAAAATTTTCGTAAAGCTGGATTTTGCGTGGCTACGCCTACCGGACAAGTGTTCAAACTACATACACGCATCATGACACAACCGATCGCTACTAAAGCAAGGGAAGCAAAACTATATTCCTCCGCACCCAGTAAAATCGCCATCGCCACGTCACGGCCCGTCATTAATTTCCCATCTGTTTCTAACGTCATCCGTTGACGCAAGTTATTCATCGCCAGTGTTTGATGCGCTTCGGCCACACCCATCTCCCACGGCAATCCAGCATCCCGAATTGAATTTCGTGGAGACGCGCCAGTTCCGCCATCGTATCCCGAGATAACGACCACGTCAGCTCCAGCTTTCACAACGCCTGTCGCGATCGTTCCAACACCCGTACTTGACACCAACTTCACATTGATTTTCGCATAGGGATTGATCGCTTTTAAGTCGTAGATCAACTGCGCCAAATCCTCAATCGAATAAATATCATGATGCGGCGGTGGTGAAATCAAGCGGACCCCAGGTGTGGAGCCACGAATCTCAGCGACCCAAGGAAAGACCTTGTTTCCTGGCAATTGCCCACCTTCACCCGGTTTAGCACCCTGCGCCATTTTGATTTGTAATTCTTCGGCACTCATTAAATATTCCGCATTTACACCGAAACGTCCAGAAGCCACTTGCTTGATTTTGCTATTGAAGTTCTTGCCGTCTGCTTTAGGCTTGAATCGGTTGCGATTTTCTCCGCCCTCACCGCTATTTGATTTGGCACCGATCCGGTTCATCGCCTCTGCAATGCACTGGTGGGCCTCTTCACTCAAAGAACCATAAGACATCGCCCCGACTTTGAAGCGTTTAACGATCTTACTCGCAGGCTCGACCTCAGAGAGTTTTACTGATGGTCGTTCTTTCTTGAACTCCCATAACGCCCGTAAATTGGTCGGTTCATCCAATGCCTCTTGATTCATTTGGCTAACGTAATGTTTAAACAATTGATAATCGCCCGCACGAACTGCCTGCTGGAAATTGTAAATAGTCTTCGGGTTGAACAAATGATGTTCCCCATCTGCTTTATACTGGAAGCTTCCCCCAGAGGCTAACAGGTCATTTTGTTTCGGTCCATAAGCTAACCGATGCCGCTGTAAATATTCTTCTTCGATTTGATGCAGAGACAGACCCCCGATACGGCTAGCCGTTCCAGTGAAATACCTGTTAGTAACCGGTTCGCTAATCCCCACTACTTCAAAGAGTTGTGCACCGTGATAACCGGCGATCGTTGAGATCCCCATCCGCGACATCACCTTCACGATTCCTTTTTCAGCCGCCTTGCGGTAATTTTCCAGACCATTTTCAATCTCGAAATTCTTCAATGTCGCATAGGCTCCATAAGGGTGTATGCCACTGGCACCATAGCCAATCAAAGTCGCAAAATGATGAACTTCACAGACCTCAGCAGAATCAACGACTAAGCTTGCTAATGAGGCCTTTCCTTTTCGCACCAAGTAATTGTGGAGCCCAGACACTGCCAACAAAATCGGCATCGCCATTTTTGCTTTTTCTGAGCCTCGATCACTCAATATAAGGATCGTCCCGCCAGCATCAATAGCAGACTCGGCCTCCTTGAACATATATTCCAGCCCGTCTTCCAACGCGTTTTGTCCGTCGATTGGATAAAGCGTCGAGAGTGTTACTGCCTTTTGTTCCTTTGTATTTAATTGTGCGATTTTCAGAAAATCACTCGTACTGAGAACCGGGCTATTAATCTTCAATTTTTGACAATTATGGGCATCATCCACACGAATGTCCCCATCTCTTCCCAAGAACATCTCTGTTCCAATCACAAGTTGCTCTCGGATCGCATCGATCGGGGGATTCGTGACCTGGGCAAATTGCTGTTTGAAATACGTGAATAGCGATTGCGGCTTGTCACTCAAGACAGCTAAAGGAGAATCATAGCCCATTGAGAGGACCGGTTCCTCGCCTTTTTCCGCCATCGGCAACAATTCATCTCGAATGATCTCATCGGTATAGCCGTTCAATTTCCACATACGTTGAAGGTCTTTTTCAGTCAGCGAGGCGTCTTTACGTTCCGTCTCCGCAAGCTGCGACAGCTCAATCCGATTTTCAGTCAACCACTCTTTGTACGCATGTGCCTTCGCATATTTTTCTTTGATTTCCTGATTGCGGTAAAACTTTCCGTTGACCGTATCAACCAAAATCATATTCGCCGGTCCTAAAACACCCTTTTCAATCACATTCGAAGGCGCAAAATCAACGACGCCAGACTCAGAGGCCACTTGAACAAAACCATCCTTCGTGATCGAATATCGAGAAGGACGCAGCCCGTTTCGATCTAACGTAGCGCCGACCATTTCACCATCTGTAAAGCACAGCGCCGCAGGACCATCCCACGGAGCCATAAAGCTGGCATTGTATTCTTGAAAAGCAGTCTGCTCTTCGCCCAAGCCCGCTTCTTCTGACCAGGCTTCTGGTACCATCATCATTAATGCGTGAGGAATATCACGACCGTTTCGGTACAAATATTCCATACAATTTTCTAGCTTGGCGGAGTCGGAATCTTCTTCGTTGTATACTTCGATGCCATGACTCTTCATCCAATTTTCAGATCCTCTTAAGGTATTGATCTCCCCATTATGCGCTAAGAATCGAAAAGGCTGCGCGCGGTCCCAGCTAGGAAAAGTATTGGTCGAAAAGCGCGAATGCACCACCGCGATACTTGCGGCAAAGGCTTCATCCTGCAAATCATCATAAAAAATACCAACTTGATATGCATGCAGCATGCCCTTGTAAACAATTGTTCGGCTGGATAAACTGCATATCGCCATTTCCCCAGCATGGTATGTCTTCTCCAATTTGCGACGTAAACGATACAGGCGGTCTTCAAATTCACGCGCTGTTTCAACCTCTAGCGGCCGCTTTATGAACAGTTGCACAAAGCTAGGCATGACTTTTTGAGCACCTGGTCCACAGTTTTCATACTGGAACGGCACATCCCGCTGCCAAAGGACCAAATAACCCGCCGCTTCAATTTCCTTTACGAGCGCCTGTTGCAGTCCGCTCTTGTGCTTCTCATCCGCTGGCAAAAAGAACATTCCTACTGCGTAATGTCCACGATCCGGCAAAGCAACACCTGCCGCTTTTGCTTCTCTTTGAAAAAAGTTGTCGGGAATTGTCGCCAAGATTCCAGCGCCATCGCCTGTTTCAGGTTCTGCCCCGGTTCCGCCTCGGTGATTCATTCGTTCCAACATCGTTAATGCATGCTTCACCAATTGATGCGAAGCTGTTCCATTCATTTGAGCAATAAAGCCCATACCACATGCATCCTTCTCAAAAGAGGGATCATACATGGTCCGGGCCTCTGTCATTTGTTGCTTTGTCATTCAACATCAATCCTTTAAATAGTTTGACAATTCTCATTTATTTTTAATATACTACCTTTTTTTAAAAAAATAGGCAAGTGTTCTTAGAAATTTTTTTTAATTACTTTTGTTATCACTAGCTGAACAAGCCGAAAAGAAAAGTCCAATCAAATGGAAAAAAGAAGATTTATTTGGTAAACTTAATCTGATATGCTTCGTTATGAAAGGATGAACACCAATGACACCAAATCGCGAAGATTACTTAAAATTAATATTAGAATTAGGTGGCGACAAAGAAAAAGTCAGCAATAAAAAAATTGTCGCTGGTTTGTCCATTTCTGGCGCTTCTGTCAGCGAGATGATCAATAAACTAGTAAAAGAAGGACTCGTTGAGCACTCCCCTTATCAAGGCGTTCAATTAACGCCGCTCGGTTTGGAAAAGGCGAGTACGCTTGTCCGCAAACATCGTTTATGGGAAGTCTTCTTAGTCGATCATTTAGGTTATTCATGGAATGAAGTCCATGATGAAGCAGAAGTATTAGAGCATGTGACATCCTCACAATTAGAACAAAAATTGGATCATTATTTAGACCATCCAACTTTTTGTCCCCATGGCGGAATGATTCCGCAACAAGATCAGACCGTTCATGAAAAAGACCGTCAAACCTTAGCAAGCTACCCTGAAGGAACAACCATTCGGATCGCTCGTGTTTTAGACGAAAAAGACTTGCTCGACTATTTGATGGATCTTGGCATCGCCATCCATGAAGAATACGAAATCACAAAAATTGCTGCCTATGAAGGGCCGATTACTTTACAAAACGACCAAAAAGAGGTTTCAATTAGTTACAAAGCTGCATCAACGATTTTTGTAGACGCCTTGTAATTAACGATCCTTCGGGATGTTAGATACGCGTTTTTGATTGAAAAGAACTCATTATGATTAGCTAGGAGTGAAACTTATGGAACAGGCAGCACTATTCACCATCTTTGGTGGCACAGGCGATTTAGCAAAACGGAAATTATATCCGTCGTTGTTTCGTCTATATAAAAAAGGCAATCTGACAAAACACTTTGCTGTGATCGGTACGGCTAGACGGCCGTGGAGCGACGATCATTATCGTGAGATCGTTCGTGAGACGATCCAGGACCTCGCCCCAACAGAGGAAGAAGCACAAGAATTTTCTAACCACTTTTACTACTTGTCACACAATGTCAATGACACTGAACATTATGACCAGCTAAAAGACTTGGCTGATGAATTGGATGAAAAGTATGACTTGCAAGGCAATCGCATATATTACTTAGCCATGGCACCTCAATTTTTTGGAACCATCGTGAGTCATTTGAAATCTCAAGAAATTTTGACTACTACAGGCTATAACCGTTTAGTGATCGAAAAACCTTTCGGATTTGATTATGATTCTGCGAATGAACTGAATAATGAGATTCGTGACGTTTTCCCAGAGCAAGACATTTTTCGTATCGATCACTATTTAGGAAAAGAAATGATTCAAAATATTTCCGTGATCCGGTTTGCAAATAACATCTTTGAATCCCTTTGGAACAACCGTTACATCGAAAACGTTCAAATTACTTTTTCTGAAGCACTAGGTGTAGAAGATCGCGGTGGTTACTATGAACACAGCGGCGCGTTAAAGGATATGGTGCAAAATCATATCTTGCAGGTTGTTGCGCTGTTGGCGATGGAAGTTCCTACTTCTTTCTCGAACAAGTCCATCCGTGAGGAAAAAGTAAAAGTTTTACAAGCCATTCGTCGGTACAATCCCGAAGAAGTACTGCAAAACTTTGTTCGTGGACAATATGACGCAGGGACGTTAGATGGCAAAGACTTCGTTGCTTACCACGATGAGCCAAATGTCGCTGAAGATTCTTTGATGGAAACATTTGTTGCAGGTAAATTTATGATCGATAATTTCCGTTGGTCAGGTGTCCCGTTCTATATTCGGACTGGGAAACGAATGACTGAAAAAGGGACACGTATCAATATCGTCTTCAAACAAGTTCCTGTTAATGTCTTTAGCTCTGAACAAGAAGATGTTTCTAGTGAAGAAGAATTGCCGCAAAATATCTTAACCATTTATATTCAACCTACAGAAGGCTTCTCGCTTACTTTAAACGGAAAACGAATCGGCCAAGGTTTCACGACCGAACCAGTAAAATTAGATTTCCGTCAAAGCGCTGAAGTAACAGAAAACAGTCCTGAAGCCTATGAAAAACTATTATTAGATGCTTTAAATGGCGATGGTACAAACTTCTCTCATTGGGACGAAGTAGCAAACTCTTGGGAGATCGTGGATCGTATCCGCAATACTTGGGATCAAACCACTCCAGGCTTCCCGAACTACGCTTCTGGAACCATGGGACCACAATGCGCCTTCGATCTTCTAGCCAAGAACGGTCATGAATGGGCTTGGCAGCCTGATCAATGGTACCGTGAACGCGGAAAATTGGATTAACAACCAAAAGCTGGGACACGCTTCCCAGCTTTTTTTTATGTTCCATTATGGCTTGCACATTAAAAATCAAAAAAAGAAACCCGCGCCGACCATTCGACACGGGTTTCTTCTATTATAAGACGTTCTATTCCAATCCTTCCGCTACTGCTTCTGGATAGTTTTCTTCTACAATATGCGCACATGAAGCACATAAGGTTGGCAGCTTTTCATCTTCTCCGACCGTCGTACGAACTTGGCGGCAGCGATCGCAAACTTCACCGTCTGCTTTTTCAATCAAGATAGCGACATCATCAAACGCCGCAGCATTTTCAGGTGCTTCTTCTTTCGAGATACTGAATGAATCAGGTGATACGATCAAGAGTTGAGCAAGGTCTGCGTCTAACGCGGTCAGCATAGCAGCCACTTGTTCATTTGGATAGATCGTTACTTTCGCTTCTAACGATTTACCGATCACTTTTTCATTTCGTGCTTCTTCTAAGGCTTTTAAGACTTTGTCACGGAAGTCCATGAAGGCTTTCCACGTATCCAATAATTCGCCTTGGTTAGGATATTCTTCATAGCTAGGCAATTCTGCTAATTGAACAAACGCTTCTTCTTCCTTCAAGTACGTCCAGATTTCTTCTGTTGTATAAGGAATGATCGGTGTCAATAATTTGGTCAATGCAACGGCTGCTTGATAGAAAACAGTCTGCATACAACGACGTTCGTAGCTGTTTTCTGCTTGGATGTATACAACATCTTTCGCGAAGTCTAAATAGAAGGAAGACAAATCAACAGTCAAGAAGTTCACAACTGTTTTATAGATTTGCGTGAAATCATATTTTTCATACCCTTCTTCACGAATCGTTTTGATCACATCATTCAAGCGAACTAGCATGTATTTATCCACGGAACGCAATTCATCATAAGCAACGGTGTGTTCTGAAGGCTCAAAGTCTGTGGTATTCGCCAACAAGAAACGCATCGTGTTACGAATCTTACGATACACTTCTGACACTTGGTTCAAAATATCCATAGACACACGCACATCGGCTTCATAATCGACACTGCTCACCCAAAGGCGTAAGATATCGGCACCCATCTGCTTGATGACTTTGTCCGGAACGATGGTGTTGCCCAATGATTTACTCATCTTACGGCCTTCACCGTCCAACGTAAACCCTTGAGAAAGAACTGATTTATAAGGAGCAACACCATTGATTGCTACACTTGTCGTGATACTTGAGTTAAACCAGCCACGGTATTGATCTGATCCTTCCAAGTACATATCCGCAGGGAATGTTAAGTTGTCCCGTTGGCGTAAAACGGCCTCATGTGAAGAACCCGAATCAAACCATACATCCATGATGTCTGTTTCTTTCGTAAAGAGACCATTAGGCGAACTTGGGTGGGTAAATCCTTCTGGCAATAAATCTTTTGCTTCCCGTTCAAACCAAACATTAGAGCCAAACTCCGCAAACAACTGCGCCACATGTTCCGTCGTTTCAGGTGTAATGATCGCTTCCCCATCTTCTCCATAGAAAATTGGCAATGGAACGCCCCACGCCCGTTGACGAGAAATCACCCAATCGCCGCGGTCACGGATCATGTTGTACAAACGCGTTTTGCCCCAAGGAATGATCCAGTCCACTTTCTCAATTTCATCTAAAATATCTTGACGGAATTTATCAATTGAAGCGAACCATTGTGGTGTTGCACGGTAAATAATTGGCTTCTTAGTCCGCCAGTCATGAGGATAGCTGTGGGTAAAGAATTCTAACTTCAACAATGCCCCATTTTTTTCTAATAATTCTGTGACCATCGGGTTCACTTTGTCGTAGAAAACACCTTCAAAACCAGGTGCATCCGCCGTCATCACTCCGCGATTATCCACTGGAGAAATAATGTCATTCCGATATTTTTTCCAAGCAAAGTAGTCATCTTCCCCGTGACCAGGAGACGTATGAACCAGACCAGTACCAGCATCCAAGGTGACATGGTCCCCTAAAATAACCAATGATTCTCTGTCATAAAATGGGTGCTGTGCAGTCATATATTCTAGGTCTTTCCCAGCAACTTCTTTGACAACCTTCGGATCAAGCCAATCCAATTCCTCAGCAACTTTACTCAATAAGTCCTTCGCAACGACATACTTTTTCCCTGCTTCTTCTACAACAACATATGTGTAGGCAGGATTTACAGAGATCCCTTGGTTTGCCGGCAAGGTCCAAGGTGTAGTTGTCCAGATAATGAAGGACGTATCTGCATCTAAGATTCCTTTGCCATCTTTCACTTTGAAGGCCACAAAAATTGAAGGAGATTTCACGTCCTTATATTCAACCTCTGCCTCAGCCAAAGAGGATTCACTTGATGGTGACCAGTAAATAGGCTTCAAGCCTTTATAAATGTAGCCTTTTTCAGCCATCTTACCAAACACACGAATTTCTGCAGCTTCATAATCAGGTGTCAAGGTAACGTAAGGATGGTCCCATTCACCAGCAATTCCTAAACGTTTGAAATCCTCGCGCTGTTTGTCCACTTGAGACAACGCATACTCTTCACATTTTTTACGGTATTCGGCCATGGACATTTCTTTACGTTTAATTCCTTTATTCGCAAGAACTTGTTCAATCGGCAGGCCATGAGTATCCCAGCCGGGAACATACGGTGCACGAAATCCTGACATTGATTTTGAGCGCACAATAATGTCCTTACTGATTTTATTTAACGCGTGACCAATATGAATATTCCCGTTTGCATAGGGAGGACCATCATGCAAAACAAATGTTGGTTTGCCTTCATTCAATTTTTGTCGTTTTTCATAAATGCCATTTTCTTCCCATTCTTTTTCCCATTGACCTTCACGGTTTGGCAAGTTCCCCCGCATAGGAAAACCGGTTTTTCCAAGTTGAAGAGTTTCTTTTGTCTTCACAATCCATCGTCTCCTTAAAAATATAGTGTTTCTGCCTAAAAAGCAGTTTACTCAGTTCTTACAATACAGCCTCCTAAGTTTCGAAGCTGTAAAACACAAAAAAACAAGCGCATCCGCAAAGGGACGAGCTTGTCGTGGTACCACCCAAATTTGAAACCTAGAAGTTTCCTCTGATCATCGGTAACGCAATGACGCGTCGACTGCTACTAAGCTTCACAATCAAATGCTCTAGAGGATCTTTCCAATTAGAGGGTCTGCCGAACTTTCACTATCATCGGCTCGCTAAAAGAATCTAATCAGCTTTTCTGTTCTAGATTGTTTATTCTTCGTCTGATTTAATTAATTCAGGAATATCAATCGTTAATCCCATGTCCTCGTCCTGAGGAACATCGGTAATTATTGGTTCATTTGAGTCTACTGCATCAATCGTATCACTGTCAAGTTCATTCGCCAAAACTTCTCTCAAAACTTCATGACCGTCACCGACATAAGAAGACATTGGCTTCAATACTTCTTCCCAGTCCCCGCTGCGCGCTTGATCAATTTGTGTTTCCAATAATAACAACAATTGTTGATGGAAGACACGCGTCTTCTTCTTCAAATCATTTGTTTCAGCAGCCAATTGACGCGCTTTAGAGGTTGCGTCCGTTAAGATTTCTTTTGCTTTATCTTCAGCCGTTGTCGTTAACAAGTTGGCTTTTTGCATTGCATTTGAGATTAATTCATCCGCACGGTTTTGCGCAGAAGTTACAATGACTTCAGATTCTTTGCTTGCAGAAGATTTTACTTTGTCCGCTGTATCTTGTGCCACAACGATTGATTGGTTCAACGCTTCCTTCAATTCATTGAAGTATTCTAATTTTTCTTCAGAATGTTTTAGTGCTTTTTCTAATTCACGATTTTTTGCGATGCTGTCTTCATAATCGCGAACGATCATATCTAAGAAATCATCGACTTCATCTTGATTATACCCACGCATTTTGGTGGAGAAACTTTTGTTTTGAATATCTAATGGAGTTAATGCCATATTATTGTTCACCTCATAAATTTATTTTCGTAAAACGCCTAAGCGCAAACGGAATTTTTCTTTCTTTGTTTTTCCTTCTAATCCTTGGATCTGAATCCGGCCAAATCCACGAACCGAAACGACATCTAGTAAATCAAGTAAATAATCTGGACGTTCATTGACTGACCAGTTTACTTTTACTTTTCCGGCTTCAACCAATTGCTTCGACCGTTGACGAGAAATATTGTAAACAGTAGAAATAATTGCATCTAAACGCATCGAAGTCGCTGTCGTCGTTTCTTCAGCCCAACTGTCTTTCGGTATGATAATCTCCGTATAAGGTCGTTCCTCTAAATGAACAGATACACGACCGATCTTCGTTACCTGACTAACGATATAGCTCGCTGAGTCCTTCGCTAAAAAGATTTGCCAGCGATCACCATCAGAAATAATATCGCCAAAATAATCCCGCTTGATCCCTGCATTCATCAATGTTCCTAAAATCTTCCCATGAGAAAGCTCTGTAAACTTCTTAGGATAATTGATCTCGATCATTACAAGTTCAAAATCATCGATCTGCGGTTCATAATACTCAGGATAAATCATGCAGCGACAACGCTCAGCATCTTCATAACCGCCATAAAAAGAAAATTTCAATTCACTGTTTTCGCGAATCAAGGTTTCTAAGATATATACTTGTCGAGGGTCTAAAAAATTCGTTAAGTAAGGCGCATATTGGCTTTCGACTTGTTCTAACCAATCGCCAACACTTTCAACAAATGGATGCTCTTCAGGTCTAAAGTGTTGATAGACATTCGCATTCATTTCGCCACCCCCTTAGAACATCAGATTAATCAGAATTCTTTGTAAAATCCTCATCGCAAAATTTAATGCAAAAATCGCTGCCATCACTGAAAAATCGATTCCACCAAATTGCAATGGCAATCGGCGAAACAAATCAAGAAACGGCTCACAAATTCGACTCAAAAGTTGTCCAAATCTAGATTGATAGGCTCCAGGGAACCATGACATCAATGCGTAGACAATCAAGATTGTCGTATAAAGATAAACTAGTCGAGTTAAAATATTAAAAAGTGTAATAATCAATTCCAAATAAGCGGCTCCTTTACATTTCTAAACCATAAATGTCATCATCAACCATTGAACTCAAAGCAGTATTGGTAATTTCAACGCTAGTCGGTGTACATAAAAACATTTCATTGCCGACACGTTTGATATCACCATCAATCATGAAAACAGCACCCGTCAGAAAATCAACGACGCGACGTGCCTTCATTTCATCTAAGGACTGGAAGTTAATCAAGACAACTTCACCTTGCCCAACTCGCTTCGCAATAGTCATCGCCTCGTTATAGGCTCTTGGTTCAACTACTGAAATACGATTTTTACTTTTTTGTTCAATTTTTGGTGCAAGTCGTTGTGCCCGACTGTTATTGTTTGGCATCGATACGACTTTTTCGTTTTTCTTTGGTGCGCTTTCAGCTTTTTTCATTACAGCTTCAGCTCTACGATTTGTCTGAGGTTCAGCAACTGGCTGAGCCTTCGTTTGAACTCTTTCTTTTGGACGTTCAATCTCTTGCTTTTGATATGTAGAACGTGGCGCTCTGACGCGTTCTTTTTTAGGCGCGCTTTGTTGTTGTGGGCGGCTAACCTGCTTCTTTGGTGCAGGTGCTGCTTCTTCGTACATATCATCATCCGCTAAACCAAAAAAATCAGTGATCTTTGCTAGACTAATTCCCATTAACTTTACCTAACCTTTCCTAAATAGTGCCGTTCCGATTCGAACAAAAGTGGCACCTTCTTCAATTGCCGTTTTGAAGTCTTGGCTCATTCCCATGCTCAATTCTGTACATGGTGCGTACTGCAAGTTTTTTTCTTTCACACTCACTTGAAGCTGTTTCAAGGTAGAAAAAATAGTGCGGACCTCCTGTTGACTTGCGTCATAAGGAGCCATGGTCATTAATCCGACTACATAGACCTTGTCTAATTTTTCCAATTCTTCAACAAAAGAATGAAGCTCTTCAGGTTTGAGCCCGTGCTTCGATTCTTCTCCAGAAACATTCACCTCAATAAAACAATGAATCGGATGCTCTGCACGCTTTTGAATTTCTTGTGCCAAGCGTAAACTATCCAACGCATGAAAGTAATCAATTTCATTTATAATCAATTTTACCTTGCGACGCTGTAAATTACCAATAAGATGCCATTTTATCTGTTGATCGTGTGAAAAACTTTGCTTTTTTTCAAGTAATTTGTCTACTCTATTTTCAGCTAAATCTGTCACGCCCAATTCAACGAGTTCTTTTGCTGCTATGGAGTCGACACTCTTGGTCACCGCAACCATCGTAATATCCTGCAAGTTACGTGAAACAAGAGCACACGACTCCTGAATCTCTTGCTCGATTCTATGCAAGTTTTCAGCGATCATGTGCTCTCCCCCTCTTATTTTCTACGGCGAAAGAATGGTGGTGTGTCTAGTTCTTCGTCTTTTTCAGGTTTAACTTCTTCACGGTTGAACGTTTCAAATTCTTTCTTTTCGATATTCTCAAATTGTGTTTCTTCAACTTTTGGGCGGATGTTTTCTTCTTTGCGAATGTCCCATTCTCCGAAAGCCGACTGACCTTCATTGTTTCTTGAAGGTTCAATATCTAAATTTTGTTTTTGAGGAACTGATTGGATTTGGCTAGCACGTTGTGTGTTACGAGTAGCCTTACGCTCCTTTTTTGTTGGATCAATTCCTGTCGCAATTACTGTAACGCGAATTTCATCGCCTAATTCTTCGCTGATCGATGTACCTAAAATAATGTTTACATCACCGGTTGCTGCATTTGCAACAATGTCAGAAGCATCTTGTGCTTCGAATAATGTCATGTCTAAACCGCCTGTAATGTTCAATAATACTTGTTCCGCACCATCGATTGAAGTTTCTAATAATGGAGAAGAGATTGCCTTCTTCGTTGCTTCGACTACGCGATCTTCACCGCTGGCAACACCGATACCCATCAATGCAGTTCCTTGATTTGCCATCACAGTTTTCACATCGGCAAAGTCCAAGTTTACATATCCAGGAGCTGTAATCAAGTCAGAAATACCTTGAACCCCTTGGCGTAGCACATTATCCGCTTCGCGGAATGCTTCAAGCATTGGCGTCTTCTTGTCAACAACTTCAAGCAAACGGTTGTTTGAGATAATTAATAAGGTATCTACATTTTCCTTCAGTAATGAAATACCTTCTGCCGCGAAACGTCCACGTTTTGGTCCTTCAAAGCTAAATGGACGCGTTACGACACCGACTGTCAAAGCACCAAGATCTTTTGCGATTTTCGCAACGATCGGAGCAGCTCCAGTACCAGTACCGCCGCCCATTCCGGCAGTGATAAAGACCATATCTGCACCTTCAAGTGCATCACTAATTGCTTGTTCGCTTTCTTCTGCTGACTTTTGGCCAACTTCAGGTTGCGATCCAGCACCTAACCCACGAGTATATTTAGGGCCTAATTGAATCACTGTTTCTGCTTTTGAATTTTTAAGGGCTTGTACATCAGTGTTTGATGCGATGAATTCAACGCCTTTGACGTTTTCTTCGATCATACGGTTAATGGCGTTTCCGCCGCCTCCGCCAACACCGATAACTTTAATAACTGCACCTTCGTTAATATTGTTATCTATTGAGAATTCCATGTTTTCTATTCCTCCTACTTCATACTAATGTAATTACTTTTTCAGGAAAAAAGTAAGCCTTCATTTTCATCCGTCTATCATTCTACTAATATTACGCTAAAGCGTAAAGAAGAAGCATCCTCTTATAAAATTAATCAAAAATATTTGAAAAGAAATCTTTGATCTTCCCAGTTACTTTTTCTTCATTTTTTGGCTTTGTTTCTTCTTCATAGTCATTTGCTGCTTCGTAATCATCATATACAGGAGCTGTTGAAACAGCATTTGTTTGAGGTGAAGTAGATAAGGACACTTTTTCACCTGTAACAGCAGATTTTGCTAAATGATACACATCACTTAGTTCAGCTGAATAATTGACGATACTGATGACATTTGTAAAGACCGGATTTCTCAATCCCATTTGATTTGGTACGTGCAGCTTCACTGTTGTCCCAAAAATATCTTCTGCTAAGTCGACCACGCCTGGTAAGCTAGCCGCTCCACCTGTCAACACAACACCGCCAGGTAAATCTAACGCTTCGATTTCATCCAATGCTTCTTTGGCTTTACGGAAAATTTGTTCCAGCCGTGCTTCGATAATCTCAGCTAGATAGCGTTCGTCCACTTTCACAGGATCTGTTTTCCCAATAACATCTACTGGGAAATCTTCGTCAGCAGACGTACGACTTGGATAGGCATCTCCATAATTGATTTTCAATGCCTCTGCATTGTTGAATGACGTATTTAAGACGATGGAAATATCTTTTGTAACAAACTCTCCGCCTTCTTGATCCACGTGAGTGAATTTTAATTGCTTATCGTGCATAACTGCCGTTGTTGTTTGACCGCCGCCCATGTCGATAACAATCGTACCAAAATCTTTCTCACCATCTGATAAAGTAGACTCTGTCAATGCTAAAGAAGTAATCACTGTTTCAGCAACAGTCAATCCTGCTTTTTCTACACATTTTGTAATGTTGTGGATAATCGTCTTAGGTCCTGTAAAGACCAGTCCGAACATTTCAAGTCGAACACCGATCATCCCTCGTGGATCCTTGATGCCTTCAAAGCCATCAACAGTAAACTCTTGAGGTAATAATGCAACGATTTGTCTTTCAGGAGGAACTGAACGAACCATTGCTGCTGAAGCGACATTACGAACGTCTTCATCCATAATTTCTTTCGATTCATTATTAACAGCGATCATTCCCTGACAAGTCTCAACTTCTAATAAGTTGGCAGGTAATCCTACGCTGACACTTTTGATCTGAATCCCGGCTTTTTCCTCGGCCTGTTTTACTGCTCGTTGAATCGCTTGTACTGTTTTATCAATATCTACGATAATCCCACGGTTGATTCCTTCTGATTTTGCGTTTCCAACACCAATGATATTCATTTGGCTATCGATGTACTCGGCAACAACAACTTTTATCGATGTTGTCCCGATATCAAGGCCTACATACATTCCTGCTTTTGCCATGAATGGGATTCCCTCCTATTTTCAAATAAATGCTTTATTCAGATTTAATATTTTAAGTTACTGTTAAGCATGAAATATAATTATTTGCAAGTAATTCACTGCCTTCAATTTTACCACATTTTGCCTAGAATGAAAAAGAAGATTCAACATTTTCTTGTAATAAATTTAATCATTCCCAGCGGGTGTTTCGGTTTGTTCTGTTGAGTCCTGCGCTGAATCTTCAGTAGCTGAATTCTCAGCGTAAGGATAGCTGTAAATCCCTGCTTCCATATCTACGACACCTTTGATTTGTTTGTCATTCATTTCTTTGGCGACCTGAGGATAATAATTCATTTTAGTGCCTAATTCACTAATACTTACCAAAACTTTATTTCCATCATTCATGAAAATTTCCAGCAATTCTTTATTCTCGCTTGTCGGAGCGTATTTGATCTGAGAAATTCCCTGTTTGACTTCTTCTGTTAATTTTTTATAGCCATCCAGTACATTTAAAATGCGTTTTGATCCAGTAAAGCTTTCCAGGATCGGTAAATCGCCATTACTTTTTTCAACTTCAACTGGTATGATTTTCCCATTAGAAATAACAGGTGAATATTTCCCATTACTTTCCAAATAAGCGACTTCCGGAAATTCTTTTACTTGCACTTCGAAATGATTAAAGCCATCAATATGGACTTCCGCATTTTCAATTTGCAATTCTTGCTTCTTTAACTTCTTGATATTATCTTGACGGTCAAAAAACTGACTCCAAAGATTATCGCCTACAGTAAAATTGAGTTCTTTTTTTATTACCTCTGCTGAAATTCTCTCATTACCTTGGACACTCACTCCGCCTAGCTTACCCAAGGGCGAAATATAATATAATAATAATAGTGCCGGTATTGAAAATAGTCCGATCAAAATTGAAGACCTGCGAACCAAACGACGATTTCGCTCGTGCTTGATGTTTGGCAGCCGCTCTAAGAAAGATCCATTTTTCGGTCCTTTCGAAGTCTCTTCTTCTTCTTCCGTGTTCTCTTCTATCTCAAATTCAGCATCGATTGTTTCCTGCTCTACTGGTACTTCGTCTTCTTCATCGGCGGGTTCATCAGTGCTTGATGTCTCCGAGTGCTCAGAAATACTGGGTGGTACTTCCGGTCCGCCATTTTCTAGTGCTTTCTGCTTCAAATATTCCATATTTGCTAATTGCCAAGGTGTTAAATTTTCTTTTTTAGGTTTTGGTTTTTCCTCTTGCTCTTTGTTTTCCTCTGGAAACTCTTCGCGGCTAATGTTCCTCACCTCCAAAAACTATTTGACGATCTCGTTTACCAATGCCCAAAGGCGCTCAGCTGCATCGGGTATCCCTTCTTGTCGAGAGGCTTTCGCCATATTTTCTCTTTTTTCAGAGTCCGCCATGATTTCATCTACAGCTTCTACTAGATTTTCACCTGTTAACTCTGCATCAGTAATCATCTTGACAGCCCCAGCATTTACTAAGCTTTGTGCATTTTTTGTTTGATGATCGTTTGTCACATAAGGACTCGGAATTAAAATTGCTGGCAATCCCAAGGCCGTAAATTCTGCAATTGATGTTGCTCCAGCCCGACCGATCAACAGATCAACATTCGCCATAACGTCTGTCATATTTTTTATATATGGTTGCAGCGAAAGGTTGTGACTGATTTTGTCTACATCGATTTTTTTAGAAATTTCGTTATAATAACGATCCCCTGAAGCGTAAAGTACTTGGTATTCTTTTTGAGAAAATTTAGGCAGTGCTTGAATAACTGCCTGATTTATTTTTAATGCGCCCTGGCTTCCACCGAAAATTAAAACTGTAGGGATATCGGGAAGTAATCCGTACTGTTCTAAAACCTCCGATTTTCCGCTAGTAACAACTTCTTGAGCTCTCGGATTCCCTACTAATACTGTTTTATTTTCTGGAAAATATTGCGCTGCATCAGGAAAACAAATCCCAATTCGGTCAGCAAAGCGACTCAAAAATTTGTTTGTGATCCCTGGAACGCTATTTTGTTCGTGAACAATCGTTGGAATTTTCATTCGTGCAGCTGCATAGACCACGGATCCAGAGACATAGCCCCCCGTTCCGATGACAACATCTGGCTTGAACTCACGTAAGATTTCTTTCGAACGCTTAATACTCTCAAGAAACAACTGTACGGTCTTTACATTATCTAACGAAAGTTTTCGTTTGAATCCTTGAATTTTGATTGTTTTAAAAGAGATGCCTGTCTCAGGCACGATTTTATTTTCCAACCCTCGATGTGTTCCCACATATAAAAATTCAGAATCCGGTTGGATTTTTTGTACGTAACGGATAAATGCTAAGGCTGGATAGATGTGTCCGCCCGTGCCGCCGCCTGTCACAAGTATTCTCATTTCATTTTCCCTACTTTTCTAACTGTTTCACAGCTTGCATAAATTTGTCTCCACGAATTTCAAAGTTGGGGTATTGATCCCAACTTGCATTAGCGGGAGAAAGTAAAACACTGTCGCCCTCTTTGCTTTGCTCATACGCCAATGGTACGGCAGTCTCAACATTTGATGTTTTAATGATTGTTTCAACTCCTGCTTGTTTCGCAGCATCAGCTAATTTATCTTTTGTTTCACCAAAAAGAATCATTGCTTTGATTCCTTCGAGTGAAGGTATTAGTTCATCAAATCCATTTCCGCGATCCAAACCACCCGCTAATAAAATCAGGCGATCATTATCGAAACCGCTTAATGCCATTTCTGTAGCTAAACTGTTCGTGGCTTTTGAATCATTGTAAAATTTCCGTCCATTGATTGTATCTACATACTGTGTTCGATGCGGTACGCCATGGAAATTACTCAATGCTGTCCGAATGCTTTTATTGGAAACGCCTTTTAATTTTGCTACAACAATTGCGGCTAGAGCATTTTCAATATTATGTGCGCCGGGTACTCCTAGTTCGGAAGCATCCATGATTTTTTCGTCTTGGTAATATAATGCACCCTTTAATAGATAAGAACCATTTCGTAATACCTCTTTAGTTGAGAAAGGAACAACAGTTGCTTTAGTTCCTCTGCTCATTTCCTGTAATTCCTCTGAATTCCAATTGAGCACTAAGTAATCTGTCGCCGTCATATTTTCTTGAATCGCCCATTTTGCCGCCACGTAGTTTTCTCGAGTCTTGTGATAATCCAAATGCGCTTCATAGATATTTGTAATCACAGCAATTTGCGGCTTAAATTCTTTGATCCCCATTAGTTGAAAGCTCGATAGCTCCATAACGATGTCATCATCTGCACTTGCCTTTGCCGCAACTTCACTACCCGGAAAACCAATATTCCCAGCTAAGTGAGCTTTTCCTGCCGCTCTTTCTTGATTCAACAATAGACCGATCATGGTGGTTGTCGTCGTCTTGCCATTCGTTCCAGTGATTCCAACGATTGGGCATTCTGCGACTTGATAAGCCAACTCCACTTCGGTCAAGATTGGGATATGCAGTTCTTCTGCTTTTGCTACTAAAGGATTATCGTACGGAATTCCAGGATTTTTAACCATCAAAGAGAAATCTTCATCCAACAATTCGATCGGATGATGTCCAGTGATCACTCGTACGCCTTGCTCCAATAACCCTTGGGCTTCTGGATTTTCTTCAAACGGCTTTCCATCGTTGACCGTAACAAGTGCGCCCAAGTCATTTAATAACTTGGCCGCACTAAATCCACTTTTTGCTAATCCTAATACTAATACTTTTTCGTTCTCATATTGTTTGATTTGTTTCATTTTCTAGTCATCTCCTACAGTACGATCAATAAAACAACAATGGATGCAATAAGTCCAATTGCCCAAAACACCGTATCCACTTTCCATTCTGACCAACCAGACATTTCAAAATGGTGATGCAATGGGGACATTTTAAAAACACGCTTCCCTGTCATTTTAAAGGAAGTGACTTGAATAATCACGCTTGCTGTTTCAAAAATGTAAACCAATCCAACCAGTAGCAATGTCCACTCTTGATGTAAAATGATCGACACAGCTGCCAACAATCCACCCAAAGCGAGTGAACCAACATCACCCATGAAAATTTTCGCCGGTTTCTTATTGTATGGGAAAAATCCGACTAATCCGCCCATGACTGCAAGACAGACAATCAATACCTCGTACTGTTGCTGATGCCATGCGATGATTCCATATGTTGCAAAGGAGATCGTTCCTAGACCAGAAACCAATCCATCAATTCCGTCAGTTAAGTTTACTGCATTAGAAAAGCCAACCAGCCATATAATCACAAACAAGCCGTAAATAATATTTAATGGTAAATCAATACCAAAGAAGTTCAAGGTATTCGGGTAGCCTTCCATTCGATAAACAATGTAAAAGACAATAGCTACGATAACTTGTGCAATAAATTTTTGCCCAGAAGTCAGTCCTTCATTTTGTTTCTTCGACAATTTGATGAAATCATCTAAAAATCCGATGATTCCATACAATAGTAAAACAAAGACCAAAATTAGTAGCGATGTCGTCATTTGATGAGCCCAAAGGCTAAACCAAATCGCAGTGATCACTGCGGCAGCTAAAAATCCTAACCCACCCATTGTGGGAGTTCCCGCTTTTGAATTATGCCATTTCGGACCTTCATCCCGAATTTCTTGTCCTTGTTTCTTCATTCTAAAGTAACCAATAATAAAAGGCATGCCTGCAACAGTAATTGCGAAACTACTGGCAAAAGCAATAAATAGTTGTGCCGGTTGCATTTTTTTCTCTCCAGTCCTAACCTAACGTGATTTTCAATTTCTTTTTAGATACTTCTGTATAAGGAGCAATACTTTGTTTCGTACAATAACCGTCCCCTTTAAAGCTAACATCAATATCTAATAGATTGGTCAATTTTAAGATATCTGCTTTTGACCAGCCGCGAACATCGGGCATTTCTTTCTTCCCATCTGTCAACAAAATCAAATGTTCATTTGCCATGACTTTTTCTCCTGGCTTCGCAGATTGTTGAACGACCTTGTCGCCGTCTCCAATAACTACCGCAGTCACTCCGCGTTTATTAGCATCAGCCGCTGCTTTAGCAGTTGAAAGATTGCGATAATCTTCTACAGTGACTTTTGTATTGCTTTCTTCGTTCGAAGAATCTGAATCGCTATTTTGGAAATCCATTGCACGACTCAGTAATGGATTCGCGATATCACCCAAAATCCCTGCTTTGTTCTCTTGCGGCTGTTTCATCGTTAAGTACAAGATATACTCTGGGTCCTCGGAAGGAAGCATCAAAGCAATTGAATAGATATAGTTTGTTTCACCAGTCAAATACCGACCGTTTTCTGCAATCTGTGCTGTTCCTGTCTTTGCTGAAATATTGTATCCTGGCACTTTATATTGATCGTACGCAGAACCATAGTTTTCACTTTCAACAGTATCTCGCATATATTCACGGACCTTTTTCGCAGTTTCGGGTGTAATTGGCTCACCTACTACTTCTGGCTTCGTGATAATTTCTTTTCCAGTATTAGGGTTAGAAACTTTTTCAATATAATGAGGCTGTAACATTTTTCCATCATTTGCTACTGCGGTGAACCCGCGCATCATTTGGAAGTTTGTTACACCAATTGCTTGCCCATATGCGCTCATCGCTTGGTCAACAATATTGCTTGTTGGCAGCGTGCCTTTCGTTTCACCTGGTAAACCAGAGTAGGTACTTTGACCGAAGCCAAAACGCTTGACGTATTCAGGCCACTTATCGCCTAATCGTTCCTCTAATTTGACCATCCCGACATTACTAGACCAAGACAGCGCTTGACGCATGGTCAAAATTCCTTTTTTACCCAGATCCCAGTCATTAATGGTAGCGTCTGCTACTTGAATCTTGCCAGACATATAACTTTCGTTTTCATTAAAGATGCCTTCATTCACTGCAGCAGCAGTAGTAAAGACCTTCATCGTCGAACCAGGTTCATAACTATCTTCTATCAAGAAATTCCGCCACGCATCTTCTTCTCCTAATCCTTCTTTCGTTTCAGGATTAAAGGTCGGACGTTGAGACATCGCAAGAATATCTCCTGTTTTGGCTTGCATTAATGTTGCGGTCATTTCTGAAGGTCTTGCTTCTGCATTGACTTTGTCTAATAATGTTTCCAAATAACTTTGAAGACCTGCATCTAAGGTTGTGTAAATGTCTTCGCCGTTGACTGCCTTTTTTTCTTCGGCAACACTACCTGGAATAGGGCGCTGATTTTCGTCTTTCTGGTAAACGACTTTTCCATCTTTCCCTTTTAAGACATCATCATAGGCCGCTTCAATCCCCATCATTCCGACCAATGCTTCTTTTTTATCTGGTTGTGCATAGCCGATGAAATGAGACGCGAAATTTCCATTTGGATACATCCGATCGGTGTGTTCGTTAAAGTACAGGCCTTTAACTTTCGCAGTTTTCATTGCATCCTCAATATTTTGTTTGGTTTCTTCAGAGATATTTTTCCCTTTGCTTCCAAATTCAACCTGATAGTACTTACTTGTACCATCACTGTTTATACCGCTTTCCAGGGTTTTTAGCGCTGACTTTTCTTTGATCCCTAAATACTTATGTAAAATAGAAGCTAACTCGTCAAAGTTTTTTTCTTGCGCGTATAGTTTATCTTTCCCTGATACATAACTTTCTGAAAGAATCGCATAGATCGAGTAAGAGGTTGCATCTTCTGCGATGACTTCTCCATTGCGATCATAGATCGTCCCGCGCTTCGCCTTAACAACCTCGCCGCCGTGGTACAATTCCTCTGTTTTAGCCTTCAAGGAGGTTCCCGCAACGTGTCCGCCCGCTACAACATAAATCATGCGAACGGCAAACAAAAAGAACAATCCAATACTCGTAGCAAACAAAATAACGCCTACTTTTTTGCGATTGTTCATCGGAGTTAAATTCTTTTTTCGGATTTTTCTTCGTAGCCTTTTAAAGCTCATTTACTTCACTTTCCTTAAATTCGCGTCATTGATCGAAAGACCAGCTTTCTCAGCAACTTCTTTAAGCCGATCGGAACGAGACAATTCGCTCTTTTCTTGTTGTAGTTGGGTCGCTGTTTTTTCATTTGCGTCAATGTTCGTTTGAATACTTGTAATTTCATTTTGAGTTTTACTGATTTCGTTACGATAATTAACCATCACGATAGATAGTCCAATCAGCATCACTAAGAAGGCTAACACAGCAATTTTTTCAACTCGTGTGATTTTCTTTAAGCGATCTCCAGGAGAAACGAAGACTTGAAAAGAATCTGGCGTTTGGTGAATCTCTTCTTGCTGAGAATCAAATTGAAACTGTTGTTTATCTTTTAATTCAGCCATCGTCCTTATCCTTTCTTCACTTTCTCAGCGATTCGCAATTTAGCACTTCTCGCGCGGTTATTTTCATTTAATTCCTCTTCTGAGGCAACTATTGGTTTACGATTGACCAGTTTTAATACCGGTTGAAATTCTTCCGGTACCATCGGCAAGCCCGGAGGCATGTCTTTTGGTGTACTGAATTCTTTAAACATCGTTTTGACGATCCGATCTTCTAATGAATGGAAGGTAATCACGCTGACTCTTCCTTCAATCGCTAACAAGTCAACCGCCTGCTCTAAAGAACTCTCGATCGCACCTAACTCATCATTTACTGCAATACGTATTGCTTGGAAAACGCGTTTAGCGGGATGTCCGCCTTTACGTCTCGCAGGTGCAGGTATCACTTCTTTAATAATATCTACTAACTGTCCAGTCGTTTCGATTGGTTGTTCTTCTCGCTTGCGTTCAATCACACGAGCGATTTGCTTAGAAAATTTTTCTTCTCCATAACGGAAAAATATTTTCACTAATTCATGATAAGAATAATCATTTACAACTTGGTACGCACTCAAAGGTGCATCTTGATCCATGCGCATATCCAGCGGTGCATCTTGATGATAACTAAAGCCACGCTCTGCTTCGTCCAGTTGTGGAGAGGAGACACCTAGATCATATAAAATCCCATCGACTTCCGTCACACCTAAGTGATTTAATTCAGCCGTAAGTTCTCTAAAATTAGCTTTAACAAAGGTCACTTGATTTTTTTGTACATACTCAGCTAAGCGAATTTTTGCGTTATCAATTGCTTTTTGATCTTGATCAAAAGCATAAAGGTGCCCGTCCGCGTTTAGCTGACTCAGTAAATATTCACTATGTCCAGCTCCGCCTAATGTACAATCAACATAAATACCGTCTGGTTTGATTGCTAGACCATCAACTGTTTCATGAAGCAAAACGGTTGTATGTTGAAAGTCTGTCATTCATAATCCTCTTCTCTAAAATCCAAAATCGACCATTGTTTCTGCAATGTCATCAAAACTAGCTTCTGTTTCTTTTGTAAAGTCATTCCAACGTGTTTGATCCCAAATCTCGATTCGATTAGCGACCCCAATAATCACACACTCTTTTTCAATTGAAGCGTGACTGCGTAAAGATGCTGGGATGTTAATTCGACCTTGCTTATCAATCTCACACTCAGTGGCGGCTGAATAGAAAAAACGTACGAACGCGCGCGCATCCTTCTTAGAAAGCGGCATCTCATTCAACTTTGTTTCTAGTTGGCTCCATTCGTCTAATGGGTACCCAAACAGACAACCGTCCATGCCTCGGGTAACAACGAATTTTTCGCCTAACTGTTCACGTAATTTTGATGGAACGATCAATCGACCTTTCGCATCAATATTGTGCTGAAATTCACCCATGAACATCTAGACTCCACCCCTTTTTACCACCGCATGAGATTAGTCTACCACAATCCCCCACAATCTACCACATTTTGTAAAAAACAAAAATAACACTTTCTTGACCTTCTCTAACCATGTTGTCTTGTCAGGCAAAAGGCGGGTAATCTAGAGTTTTTTTAAAGTTTTTAGTGTTTATAAGGCATTAATAATACTAGCGATAATCAGTATAAAATAGACCAGCACGGACAATAAGAACGTCAAGCGCCAAAACATCTTAAAGAAGCGACCATACATGATTTCGCGATAGCGATAGGCTTGAAAGACCACAACACTTATCCCTAATAATAGGATGGTTAATAAAAAATATGGTAAAATCGAAAACGAACTAATACTTTTTGAAATTTCGTGCATTCCAACAATTAAAAATGGCACAGTAATATCTGGCGTTTTCAAATTGAAGCGTTGTTTTAATTTAAAAGTTGTTACGATATAATCAGACCCTAAAAAGACGATTATTGGAAAAATGTACCATAACAATAATATTGGTGAAAATGATGCCAACAAATACAGTCCTTCCTCTTCAAACTACTACCCTCACTATACTGCATTATCGTTACATTCGTGTTTCAATTCATTTAAAATATAAAGGATTTAGAGAGTTTTAACAATTGAATTCGCAATATCGTCGCGAAAAGATTTCTTAGTATTTTTTAAAAGTTTTTTCCAGTTGATTGCGGAGTTTTACGAAATAGAGTATGATGAATTTGAAATTTTTTTGAGGATGGTGACATCATGAATAACAAAAAATCCACTAGTACATTTTCTAAAGTTACCAAGGTTGTTATTTGGACCATGTTAATTTTAACAATTGGTTCATTAGTTTTGAGTAGTCTACTTAGTATTATGTAAGCAAATAGCCGGAGCAGCTGCTCCGGCTATTTTTTTGCTAATTGCAATAATTCTTTGGCATGCTTCACCGTTAGATCGGTAATTTCGGTTCCAGCAAGCATTCGCGCGATCTCTTCTGTCCGATCTGCTTCCTTCATTTCTTCCACCTTCGTCACTGTCCGACCGCCAACGATTTCTTTGCGAATAAATAGTTGATGATCTGCTTTTGCAGCTACTTGAGGAAGGTGCGTGATGCAGAGCGCCTGAGAATTCTTTCCGATTTGATAAATTTTATCTGCAATTGCTTGTGCGACACGACCACTCACTCCTGTGTCAACTTCATCAAAGACGATACTCGTCAGCTCTTGCGTTTTTGAAAAAATAGTTTTTAATGCCAACATGATCCGAGAAATCTCTCCGCCGGATGCTACCTTAACTAAAGGCTTCAGGGGTTCCCCAGGATTGGTCGTAATATAGAATTCTACTTCATCTATACCATCTGATACAAAAAGAATTTCCTTAAATACTACTTTAAATCGGGCGTTTTCCATATAAAGATCTTTCAACTCTCGTTGAATTTCTGCTTCTAACTTCTCCGCCATATTTTTTCGAGCAGTTTGCAGCGTCTTCGCTAATTCGTGAAGCTGCTCCTCTTTGTCGATTAGCTCCTTCTCAAGCTTTTCAAGCTTGTCTCCGGAAAAATCAGAGTCTAGTAATTCTTGACTGATTTGATCATAGTATTTCAAAATATGCTCGATCGAATCGCCATATTTTCTTTTTAATTGATGGATCAATTCTAAACGCTCATTGACTAAATCCAGTCGCTCTTCGTCTAACTCCAAAAGATCCAACTGACGCCCTATCTCACTAACAGCGTCTTGCAGCAAATAGTATGCGCTATGAACATTGTCTGAGATATTTTCGTACTCTTTATCTAGAGAAGCAATTGTTTGCAGTTCTTGACTCGCTGACCCAATCGCATCAAGAGAACTCGTTTCCTCGTTCGTCATCGCTTGATAGCTGTTCGAAAGACTGTCGACGATTCGTTGGTAGTTCGTCAGCTTCTCACGTTCTTCGAGCATCTTCTCCTCTTCCCCAACTGTCAATTCTGCATTTCCGATCTCTTCTTGTTGAAACGTCAACATATCGATTCGTTGGACAAAGGATTGTTCGTTTTGCTTAAACTTTTTGACTTGGTTCACCAAAGTAATATAGCTTCGATACGCCGTTTGATACGTCAGTTTAATTTGCTGAAAAGCAGCATCACCAAAACTATCCAGCAATCGTAAATGGGATTCAGGATGCATAAGCTCCTGATGATCATTTTGCCCCTGAATATCAACTAAAAACTGTCCAATTCGTCGTAAGTTAGCTAGCGTTACGATCCTGCCATTGACTCGTGAAATGCTTTTCCCAGAGACATTCAAATCTCTTTGAACGATGAGCCCTGCTTCGTCAACCTCAATACCTAGCTCCTCCATGAGAAGCTGAAATTCATTCTGCTTCGGTAAATCGAAGAGGCCTTCAATCAAACATTTCTCGCTGCCTTGTCGAATGTATTCGATGGATGAACGGGCACCCGCTAATAAGCTGACGGCATCAATAATAATTGATTTTCCGGCACCCGTTTCACCAGTCAAAGCTGTCATGCCATCGGTAAAACCCAAGTGCAACGAAGAAATGATGGCAAAATTTTTGATTGTCAATTCTTGTAACATTCTTCAGATTCTCCTTTTAATGAGACATGCTACTTATTTTGACTTTTCTGAGCAATATCTTGCTGAATGTGCTTGGCATCTTCTTCTGTTCTAGCGATCATCAAGATACTGTCATCATCATTCAAAGTCGTAAATAAGATTTTCGTGAATTGTTTCTCTAATAAATTTGCACAGGCCGAAGCATTCCCAGGCAATGTTTTTACTGTGATAAATTTTTCCATTTGATCAACGAAAACGACTGCTTCTTTTAGAAGATCTGCTAATTTCCCATTCACGTCTTCTTGTTCTTTTCGCGGTACGCTATAGCGATAGCCGCCATTTTGAGCCGGAACTTTGATCAGCTTCATTTCTTTGATGTCTCGTGAAATCGTTGCTTGTGTGACTGTCACGCCTTGTTGAGAAAGAATTTCTACAAAATCTTCTTGTTTTTTTACATCGTACTCGTTCAACAATTGTGTGATAATCCGATGCCGCTCTTGTTTCCGCATTCCGTTTCCTCCTGACTACTTATCTAGCTTTTGATGCGCTTCTGAAACGACGTTCGCCAAATCGATTGCTGCATTTAGGGTTCCGGGAACAGGGACCTTTTTCAGATGAACTAAAAATTCGATATTTCCCTCACCACCAGTAATAGGAGAGTATGTTAGTTCCTGCACATCAAATCCATGAGCTGCCGCAAAGGACGTAATGTCTTCTAAAACCATTAGATGCGTCTTCGGGTCTTTGATGATGCCCTTTTTACCTACATATTCTTTTCCAGCTTCAAACTGCGGCTTGATCAATGCGACGACATCGCCATCATCTGTCAAGATTTCATGTAACGGAGGCAAAATCAATTTTAATGAGATGAACGACACGTCGATCGTTGCAAAATTTGGTTGTCCTTGATCAAAATCTTCCCGTTTTGAATAACGGAAATTGGTGCGTTCCATCACTACGACACGTTCGTCTTGGCGCAGCTTCCATGCTAACTGATTGTAGCCGACATCTAATGCATAGCTCAACGTAGCACCGTTTTGCAATGCTACATCGGTGAACCCGCCAGTCGAAGAACCAATATCTAGTAGGATTTTTTGATGGATATCCACATCGAAAGTTTTCAATGCTTTTTCTAATTTTAGTCCTCCACGAGAAACATACGCAAGACTTTGACCTTTTACTTGCAAGATAGTCTCAATCGATATTTTCTCGCCAGGTTTGTCTAATCGTTCGTTTTTTTGATCGTAAACAAGCCCAGCCATTACACCGCGTTTTGCTTTTTCTCTGGTTTCAAAAAGTCCTTGATTGAAAGCTAAAACATCGACACGTTCTTTTTTCATTTTGTCCCCTACTTCATAAATAGATTTCGTTTTTCTTCGGCTTAGTCATTTTCCAACGCAAAAAGCGTAAGCAGTTCTTCAAACAATTTCGGTTGAAAATCGGTTGCTTCTGTCAACTGCTGGACCGTCGCCTCTGCTTGCGCCAGTTCATCGATTAGAGCTTGCTTTGCTCCAGAGAGTCCCAACAATGCTGGGTAAGTACTTTTGTCTGATTTTTCATCTTGTCCAATTTGCTTGCCTAGCATCTCGGTCGTCCCAACCACATCTAGAAGGTCGTCGCGGATCTGAAAAGCCAAGCCTATATGTTCACCGAGTTTTTCAAGCAGATCAATGACATATTCGGTCTGATCCGCCAAGATTCCTCCCGCAACAAAGGCAAAGGTCAATAATGCACCGGTTTTTCCACGATGAATCGCTTTTAATTTATCGAGGGGCACATGGTGTTTTTCCGCTGCCATATCGCCAGCTTGTCCTGCTACCATCCCGCTGCTGCCAGCTGCTTTCGCTAAAAGCTGAATCAATAGAACGCTCTCAGAGGGATTCAATGTTGTTTCGCTAACTAATTGAAAAGCACCGGTCAACAATGCATCCCCGGCTAAAATAGCCAACGCTTCTCCGAAAACTTTGTGATTGGTCGGTTTTCCACGACGCAAGTCATCATTATCCATCGCTGGCAAATCGTCGTGGATCAAGGAGTACGTGTGGATCATTTCAAGTGCACCAGCAGTTTGATACACGGGGAGCGTTAATTCCTTTCGAAATGCTTGAACCGTGGCTAAAATGATCAACGGCCGAATACGTTTGCCGCCTGCTTCTACTGAATAGCACATGCTTTGCTTTAACTCTTCATGCGTCGTGCAAGTATTGATAAAATCAAGGATTTCTTTTTCGACTTTAGGTAATTCTTCGGTAGAAAGCTGCTGCAACATTTAAGCTTCCTCCTCACCTGTAAATGGGACTTCTTCCTCATCACTCATCATCTTAGTCAATGTTTTTTCTGCTTTCGTCAATGTGTCTTGGCATTGCTTGCTTAAAACCATGCCTTTTTGGAAGGCTTCGAGTGCTTCTTCTAGTGGCACGTCTCCACGTTCTAATTGGGTCACGATAGTTTCCAATTGCGTGATTGATTCTTCAAAGGTTGTATTTTTTTCCATCAGTCTCTTCCTTCCTCAATTTCTAGAATAGATGCTTTTACCGTGCCGTCAACAAAGTGGACCGTCATCTCTTTTTCTTTTAATGCTTTCACCGATCGGATCACATGCTCTTCCTGCGTAGTGTAGGTAAACCCGCGTCCCATGGTTTTTAATGGGCTTAGTAAATCAAGAGACGTGATGGCCTGCTGAACACGCCGTTGCTTGCTTTCCAGATAGCCTTGCATTTGCTGCTGCAGTCGCTCTTGCAAATAAATCATCTGTTGCTGTGTTTGATGGACACGATTAATAGGATTTGCTTGTGCCAAACGATTGCTGTATTGCATCAGTTCTCGTTCTCGCTGATTTACTAAGACTGTCATATTTTGCTGGAGCTGCTGTGTTAAGCGATCCAATTGAATACTTTGCGCCTCATATAAGCGATTGGGCTGTTTAAAAATATACGATTGCTGTAGCCGATCGAAGCGTTCTTTTTTTCGTTGCAGTTGGTGTAGAAATGCTTGCTCCAATCGTGCCTGTTTTTCTTTGATTCGTAAAATTTCCTCAGATAATACCGGCACCGCCAATTCCGCTGCTGCCGTTGGTGTTGCAGCACGTACATCTGCCACAAGATCTGCAATTGTTGTATCTGTCTCGTGGCCCACCGAAGAGATGATCGGGATCGGAGAAGCCGCGATCGCTCGTGCGACGCTCTCTTCATTAAAGGGCCATAAGTCTTCGATAGAGCCCCCGCCTCGACCAATGATCATCGTATCGAAATCCATTGATTCTGCTTTTTTGATATTTTTTACGATATCCGCTGCTGCTTTGTCTCCTTGGACCAACGTCGGAAATAAGACCAACTGAGCGATCGGATAGCGACGCTTCACAGTTGTAATGATATCTCGAATCACCGCGCCGCTTGGGCTCGTGATCACCGCAATCCGTTTTGGGTAGCGTGGCAATGGTTTCTTCGGTTGAGAAAACAAGCCTTCTTTGTCTAATTTTTCTCGCAGTTCAGCTAACGCCTGATACAATGCTCCGACGCCATCAGGTTCCATGTGATCAATGTAGATTTGATAATTGCCGCTAGCCTCATACAATGCCACACGCCCGACTACCATAACCTTCATTCCCTCTTTGGGAGAGAATTTCAACTTTTGAAAGGCACCTTTAAACATGATCGCACTAATTTTAGAACGTTCATCTTTTAAGCTGAAATATTGATGACTATTTGCACGCATACGGAAGTTAGAAATTTCTCCGGTCAAATAGACCCGCTCTAAATAGGGGTCTACGTCGAATTTTCGTTTGATATATTTGTTTAATGCACTGACCGTTAAGTACTCTTGTGCCATTTAAACACCTCTTTGCTATTTATGATCCGCTACTTGTCGCTCGCAGCACTCGACTGTTTGCTGCATCAGCATGGTGATCGTCATCGGACCCACGCCTCCTGGGACCGGTGTAATATAACTAGCGATTGGTTCAACTTCATCAAATTTCACGTCACCGATCAGTTTTCCATCTTCGTTACGATTCATTCCAACATCGATCACGACAGCACCTGGTTTAATGAACTCTTTCGTTACAAAATGTCCTCTGCCAATCGCAACAACCAAGATATCTGCCTTGCTAGCTACTTTAGCCAGGTCTTCTGTTTTTGAATGGGTCAATGTAACGGTTGCGTCTGCCCCTAACAGTAAAATCGCCATCGGTTTTCCTACAATATTGCTTCGACCAATCACGACAGCTTGCTTACCGGCTAATGGAATGTCATACGCCTCAAACATTTTCATGATGCCATACGGTGTACATGGAATCGTATGAGGAATGCCCGCAAATAACCGCCCCATATTCATTGGGTGGAAGCCATCCACGTCCTTTAATGGATCGATGGCAAGCAATACTTTTTCTTCATTGATATGCTCTGGCAAGGGTAATTGTACTAAAATTCCATGGAATTCCTTTGCTTGATTGAACCCTTCGATTTCTTTGATCAGTTCTGCTTCAGTAATCGTCTCAGGGTAGCGTTTTACTTCGGAATGGATTCCTATTTTTTTTGCTGCACGTTCCTTGTTTCGAACGTAAATTTGACTTGCGGGGTTTTCTCCGATTAATAACACGACTAATCCTGGATGGATTCCTTTTGATGCGAATGTTTTTACTTGTTCAGCTGTTTCTTGTTGCAATTTTTCTGCTAATTCTTTCCCATTAATAAGTTGTGCCACGTTCATTCCCCGCTTCTTTCTATAGTTTAAATGAAGCTGGGAAAAATAGCTAAATTAGCTATTTGCCCCAGCTTCATCGATCTCTTTCATTACATTAGATAAGATTCCATTAACGAACTTTCTAGATTGATCATCACTGAAAGTTTTGGCTAACTCGATCGCTTCGTTTAAGACGACACGATTGGGCACTTGAGTGTTGTACAACATCTCGTAGATCCCGATTCGCAGAATGATCAAATCCATCTTCGCAATTCGTTGAATCGACCAATTGGAACGTAGATGCTTTTGGATAATGGTATCTAGCTCTGCTTGGTGTTCAACAACTCCGCCAACTAGCTCATCCAGATAGACCGGCACGAATTCTTCTTCGTCTTCACTGACAAATTCTTGTTGGTCAATACTCAAAGCATGATCAATGGCATCTTTTTTTGTTAATTCTTGATTGAAATCCAATGGGAATAACGCTTGTAAGGCCTTCTCCCGAATTTCATGACGTGACAATTCTTTACTCATTATTTTCCTCTTCATCATTGAATAATTCTTCTAACGTTGGTTGTTCAAGTTTTTCAGCGACAACTCCGACGACATGGATGTTCACTTCACTCAATGCCACATCTGTCATGAACAAGACTTGTTGTTTCACACGTTCTTGCATTGCCATAGCTACTTTCGGAACGGAAGTCCCATAATCAAAGTAAGAATAGATATCAACTTTCAATCCATCTTCATCATTTTTAAGGTAGACACCTTTTCCGTGAGCCGCTTTTCCAAGCAATTCATTCACATTGCTTGCTAAAGAGCCGCGCATACCGTAGACACCGTCGACTTTTGAAGCCGCGATCCCAATAATTACTTCGATTACTTCTGGTGCAATAATAATTTCGCCAAGCTCAGGGCTCGCGCCTAAAACTAAATTCTTTTCATCTGCCATCTTACTCTCTCCTTACTCCTGCGAATGTAATTATTTTTCTTTTCAGAAAAATAAGTCTGTTTGTCGTGCCGTATATCATTCTACTATACTTATCGATTCTTTAAATTTCTTTGGATACCTATTTACTTTTCTTTTGTTTATTCTGCAAAAAGTAGAACTGACATCCTTACTCCTGCGAATGTAATTATTTTTCCTTTCAGAAAAATAAATCTGTTTGTCGTGCCGTATATCATTCTACTATACTTATCAATTCTTTAAATTTCTTTGGATACCTATTTATTTATCTTTTGTTTATTCTGCGAAAAGTAGAACTGACATCCTTACTCCTGCGAATGTACTTATTTTTCTTTTCAGAAAAATAAATCTGTTTGTCGTGCCGTATATCATTCTACTATACTTATCAATTCTTTAAATTTTTTGGATATCTCTTTACTTTTCTTTTGTTTATTCTGCGAAAAGTAGAACTGACATCCTTACTCCTGCGAATGTACTTACTTTTCCTTTCAGAAAAATAAGTTTGATACGTATCACTATCTATTTTCTATTGAACAGAACTGCTTTCTATGCACGAGAAACGTAACTGCCGTCTTGCGTGTTGACGATCAATTTGTCTCCTTGGTTTACGAAAAACGGAACGTTGACAGTCAGACCGGTTTCCATGATAGCTGGTTTTGATCCACCGGAAGAAGTGTCTCCTTTGATATTTGGTTCTGTTTCTGCAACTTGCAATACTACTGTATTTGGTAAATCAACACCTAAAACTTCATTGCCATACATAATGACTGTTAGTTCTGTGTTCTCTAATACATAAAGCATCTCTTCTGCCACTTGCTGCTTAGGCATTTCAATTTGTTCATAGCTCTGCATATCCATGTATACGTAGTTGTCTCCATCATCATAGAGATACTGCATTTTTTTATTATCGATTTGTGCTTTCGCTACTTTTTCACCCGCGCGGAATGTTTTTTCTTGAACAGCTCCCGTGCGAAGATTTTTTAATTTTGAACGAACGAAGGCCGCACCTTTACCCGGCTTCACATGTTGGAAATCGACTACACGCCAAATGCCGCCGTCCACCTCGATAGTCAAGCCAGTTTTAAAATCGTTTACTGAAATCATGATACTTCCTCCTAATTCAATGAAAAGCAATCAATCTCTGTTTTATTAAGCTGTCAAAGAAATTGATTCCCTGCATAGTACCCCATCTTTACAGATTTGGTTCTAGTTTATCATTTCTTGTTTACTAACGCTACCACTACTCTATGACCACTGATTCTTTTTAATAAAACGTCTTGTTTAAAGAAGAAAAGGACTCCTCTATGGTGATCCCGCTCTAATTTATTTAGTAAAAATGTTATAGAATGATAAGTTCTTTTGGTGAATGTGTCAATAGGCGATTTCCATCAGCTACGATCACTAAGTCGTCTTCGATACGCACCCCACCAAGCCCAGGTATGTAAATGCCTGGTTCATCCGTAATAACGTTCCCGACAGCCAAAGCTTCTTCATTTGAGCGACTAACAGTTGGCCCCTCATGGATCTCCATGCCTATGCCATGACCTGTAGAATGTCCAAATGCGTCACCATATCCAGCTTCGCTAATGAACGTTCTAGCTACAGCATCTAACTGAGCACCAGTGACGCCAGGCTGGGCCGCTTCAATGACCTTTAGTTGCGCATTTAAGACGATTTGATAGATATCTTTCAGAGATTGGCCTGGATCACCAATCGCAAAGGTCCGAGTAATATCTGAAACATACCCCTGATAGACACAGCCAAAATCAAGAGTGATCATGTCCCCTTGTTCGATTACTTTCTCGCTGGCCACTCCATGGGGCAAAGCGGATCGTAAGCCGCTAGCCACGATCGTTTCAAAAGAAGTTCCGCTGGCGCCGAGTGATCGCATGAAAAAGTCCAATTGATTGGCCAACTCAATCTCGGTCATTCCTGGACGGATCATTTTCAAAACATGATCAAAACCTTCGTCCGCAATCGCGCAGGCCTTTTCGATGATTGCGATTTCTCCCTCATCTTTTTGCTCTCGGAGTCGTTCGGTCAGACCGCTGGCAGGCGCCAGTTCCGCATCAATCACCTCTTCAAAAACAGAATATTCCGCGTAGGTCACAAATGCATCCTCAAAACCAAGAACACGGATTCCTTCACGTTCCATCAGCTTGATAACTTCACCTACGATATCGCCTTGATGCTGAAGGATCGTCATTCCTTGAACTTGTTCACTTGCTTGCTCTGTGTAACGAAAATCCGTAATGAAAAAGGCTTCCTTTAATGTAATAAAAGCCAAACCAGCCGTTCCGGTAAAATTCGTCAGATAGCGAAGATTGGCTGGACTTGTTACTAAATAGGCATCGATTCCGTCATTTTTCATCAATTCACGTAATTTCTCAATTCGTTTTATCATTCTAATCACCCATTTTCTATTATAACAAAGAGTGCCAAAAAAACAGAACGAACACGATTAGAAAGAGAAATCTAACAAGGACGACCGCTCAAAAGATGAACGTTTTCAAAAAAGGACAAAAAAAGAAGCCGAAAAATCGACTTCTAGCCTTCGTCACCGACGTCCTGTAAAGAACGAGACGACCGCTACTACTACAACTGCGCCTAGTATCGATGGGACTCGATGGGACTAAGGCCATCCCTGCTAAATGCGGCCCCCAATGACCAAAGATCGCTTGACCGATGTATGATCCTGCCAACCCTGCAATAATATTGAATAAGCACCCCATCTGTTTCCCACGTCCAGAAAGGCTGCCGCCGATCGCGCCAATGACTGCGCCAACAATTAATGTCCAAATCATAATGATCCCTCCATTTTTTTCGTCTTTCTTACATTCTTTTTCCTTTTATAGCCAAATACTTCTAACGAATGTCAATAGCAATAAAACGGTTTTTCCAAAAAGTTTCTCAGTTGTGAAACTCGAAAAAGTGTTGATTTAACAACGTTTATGGCATTGTAAGCGGCTAAACAGCGCCGCAAACCCCCTTTTTCTGACCTCCCTGTGAATAACTTTTTAGCGAGCCAGGTCTGAACGCAGTTTTATACTGTTCTTTTCCCAGTCGATCGCCCCAAGTTGATAAGGAAATGCCCCAAGCAAGGAGAAACTTCCTGCTTCTGGTACGTTGATCTTGTTCATCCGAGCACTGCCTTTTGCTAAATAGCCTGTCCCCAGCTTCAGCATGTCCTTCAGATTAAGGTTGCTGCCGGAGTATTCCTTGACTGTTCCGTAATTAGTCGTAATGGATGACAAACGCGGACGAACCGTTTTTCGTTTCATCAAGCGAATGATGTCTTCTTGTCGTTCAAATACGTCTATGCGTCCGTCCTGATCAATTTGATAGCTGATGTAGGCATCGATTTCTTCTAATGACAAACGATGCTCGCCTTTTGTAAAACGCTGCCCATTTTTTTGTGCGACGAATGTTTTATAGATGGTAACAGGCATTCTGCCATCTTCTTCCAGACCGGCTTCTTTCACCCCTAATAGGCTGTTTTCTTTTTTCAAAATCAAATATTTCTTTACTTCTATAGAAAAAGCAATTGAAAAATAGGACATGAATTTCTCGATGGGCACCTGCGTGTATAACTCACCTAGTGTCAGCTTTTGAATACGAATTTCTGGTGAAACACGCAATAGACTATTCACACCGCTCGTCAAATCATACACGAAGAAGCTTGAATATTCGTGGTCCTCAAATACAAATAACACTTTCATGACGATCTTCCTCTCTGTTCTAAGTGTATAAAAAAGCGGCTGAGAGTGCATCCGCCGAAAGACTGAAAATTGCCTATCTATTTTAGTCATATTTTTCAATCAGTGATACAATAGACACGAAGAAAAATTGCAGCACTTATCCTTAAAAGAAGGGATCACACAATGAATACGATCAGTTATGTTGTTTTGGCGATGCTGATTCGCTCGCCTCTGACAGGGTATGAATTGAAACGCTTCTTAAATCTCTTTTGGGAAGCGCACCACAGTCAAATTTATCCAACTTTGAAGGAGCTGCGTAAGCAAGAGTTGATTGAGATCATCGACATTCCAGACGGGAAACGGAAAATTTACGACATTACCCCTGCCGGAAAAGAATTAGTCAAAGAGTGGGTCTTTACCAAGAGTCACGCGCCTTCGCAAAAAGATGAATTTTTGGCAAAAGTTTTTACTATCTCAGCTTTGGATCGGGACACGTCTAAATTTTTGATCATGGAAAGAAAACAATATTTTCATGAACAAGTGAATGATTACTCTAAAGTCTTGGCTAGCTTGGATGATCTAGATGAGGAAGAGCGACGGAAAAACTTTGGTCGAGAATTGATTTTAGAACGGAAAATCCGATTGAGTAAAGAAGAACTTGCATGGTGTGACTGGGCAGAGGAGAAAATCGAAGCCTATTTTGCGAAATAGATGGAAAAGCAGATCTTTTGAAGATCTGCTTTTTTTGGTCAAAATTTATATGTAAATTTATTTATGTAAATATTGACATAAAATACATTTGTGATTACACTATGGAATGGAAAGTGGTGACTTAATGGAAAATTTAAATGAAAACAACGAGAATTTAGTAACAGAAAAGGAAAATGGCAGAGCTGCATACGTGGTTGCTTTTGCCTGCATGATCGCCTTCATGGGGATCGGATTGGTCGATCCGATTTTGAACTCGATCGCCAAATCTTTACAAGCAACCCCTGCACAAACTACCCTATTGTTTACAAGCTATATGATGGTAACAGGGATCGTCATGCTGTTTACGGGTTTTGTTTCGAGTCGGATCGGCACAAAGAAGACCTTGATGCTTGGACTATTTATTATTATTTTATTTGCACTTTTTGCGGGATTATCCAACACGATCGATGCCTTGATCTACTTCCGGGCGGGCTGGGGATTAGGAAATGCGCTATTTATTTCAACGGCCCTCTCTGCGATCGTTAGTGTCTTAGTGGGGCAAACGGAAAAATCCATCATGCTGTATGAAGCTGCGATGGGCTTAGGGATGTCGATCGGGCCATTAGTTGGTGGTTCACTGGGGTCCATTTCATGGCGTTTACCTTTTGCGGGCGTGTCTGTATTGATGATGATCTCTTTCTTATCCATCTTGATTCTTTTCAAAGAACCAAAGGGCGATAAAGAAAAAATAGCCTTTTTCGCTGGGGTCAAGGCGTTGAAAAACCACAAACTGCGTTCTGTTGGCTTGATCGCCTTGCTTTACAACTTCGGGTTCTTCACGTTATTGGCGTATGCGCCGTTTTTAATGCCTAACTTTTCTGAGATGGAAGTCGGCATGACGTTCTTTGGCTGGGGTATTTTGCTGGCGATCTCCTCGATTTTCTTAGCTACGCGCTTTGAAAAAATGATCGGAACTTTTTACACCTTGATGATCGGTTTTATCGGTTTTGTCATTTGTTTATTGTTAATGGGAATCAATGCGGATACCCCTTCATTAGTAGCCACGGCATTGATCGTCGCTGGTTTCTTCCAAGGAATCATCAATACCTTGATGACGACGATCGCAATGGAGATCCCAGGTATCAAACGCAATATTGCTTCTTCCACGTATAGTTTCGTCCGCTTCTTCGGTGGATCGCTGGCACCTTTTGTCGCTGGTTTGATCGGTGCGAAATTCGGCGGAAATTATACCTTCTACTTTGCTAGTGCGATGGTCTTTATCGGAATCGTCCTCGTCTTTGTTCATTCTCAGTACTTTGAAACAGTTGAAGAGGAAGAATTAGAAGAAAATGCATAAAAAAAAGAGCGGATTCGCTCTTTTTTTTATTTTAATTTACTTGCGGCCTCTTCATCCAAAATGATGGTCAAGTTGGGATGCAGGCGTAAAACAGAAGCCGGCACGTCTTCGGTGATCGGTCCTTCCAAAGCCTGCTTAATGATTTCCGCCTTCTTTTCACCATTGGCAATCAGCACCAGCTCTTTGGCTGCTAAAACCGTCTGTGGTCCAAAGGTTATCATTTCTTCCCCCGGCTCGAATGGCGTGGCGTCATCAATGAATGTGTACAATTCATCGTCTGGATCAATCGGTACGCGATAAACACCGTAATCGAAGGCTGTGAATTGGGGAAGATTTCCACAGAAATGTCCGTTGCCGCCGATCCCCATCAAAACAAGATCCAAGCCGCCGTCTTCAGCAATCTGATGATCGTACCCCTGATAATTGCCCGCATGGAGCACTTCGATATTTTCTTCTTCGATCCCTAACGGATGGAAAAGTTCTTCTTTCAAAGCTTGCATCGTTAACCCGTCTTCCTGCCCTTTTAACGAAACCTCGTCAAAATTATAAAAATGGGCCAAGCTCTTATCAAACGTCACTTGCGTTAAACGCTCTGCTAAAATCTCATACGCACGCTTCGGGGAAGAGCCCGCAGTCAGTGCGAGGTTTACCCGGCGATTTTCTGCCCATTTCAATAACACAATGTCTGCGGTCACTTGACTTAATGTTTCATAATTATTAGTGATTAATAGCTTCATTTGAACACCTGTCCGTTTCTTTTTTTATTTTAGCTCCAGCAATGAATTGAAGGTTCCTCTGGCTTTTTCTCAACTTGGTACTTTTTCTTTGCTGGGCATTTTTAAAATGCAGGTTTGAGGGCATACCTCGATACAGTCGCCGCAATTGATACAGTCCTCTGGATCAATCACTGCCACGTTGTTTTCCATCTTGATTGTCTTTTGCGGGCAGGCTTTCACACAGCGGTTGCAGGTGATGCAGCCCACGTCGCAGATTTTCCGTACTCCGCCTCCTTTGTCTTGGTTGGAACAGGCGACGATCGCGGTATTCTCCGCTGGCAGCATCGCGATAAGGTTTTTAGGGCAGGCCTGAATACATTTTAGACAGCCGACACATTTTTCAGCGTCGATCTTGGCGACCCCATCCTCGACATGAAGGGCATCATATTCACACACTGCTTCGCAATCCCCAAACCCCATACAACCAAAGCGACACGCCTGCGGACCGCCAAAAATCTGATTGGCTCCACTACAGGTCGGCGTACCTGTGTAATCCATTTTGTTATTGGTATATTCGCAAGTCCCATTGCAGCGTACAAAGGCAGCGATTTTCTCTATATCCCTTACCTCCACACCTAGAATCTCCGACAGCGCCTGACGAGTCACCGTTCCTCCCGGTGTACAGTTAGTCGCCCCGGCTTCGCCTTGAGCCATCGCCTTAGCATAGCCGTCACAGCCAGAAAAACCGCAAGCGCCGCAGTTGATCCCCGGCAAAGCTTCACGTAAAGCCTCTTCCTTTTCATCCGCTGGTTTATGAAAGATGATCGTCGCAAGCGAAAGAATGACCCCTGCGATCAACCCCATACTGCTGACAATGCCGATGGGTATCATGATTTCTGTCATTTTTTCACCCCCTATTTGAACAATCCTTCTGCCAAGCCGGCAAATCCTAGAAATGACAACGCGACGATCGCGGCTGCCACCAATGTTATCGGCAATCCTCGCAAGGCTTCTGGAATATCATTGCCTTCGAGACGGCCGCGTACGCCAGCGAAAATCACCATCGCTAACAAAAATCCGATGCCTGCCGCAAAGGAATTGACCATGGATTGCATAAATGTGTAGTTTTTTGAAAAATTCAAGATCGTGACTCCCAGCACTGCACAATTCGTTGTGATCAGCGGCAAATAGATGCCCAGTGCATTGTATAACGGGGTCATATAGCGCTTCATCACGACCTCCACTAACTGAACCAGTGCAGCGATCGTCAAAATGAAGACGATCGTTTGTAGATAATCCAATCCTAAGGGCACGAGTAACGCATCGTAAATCGGATAGGTCACTAGTGTCGCCAATACCATGACGAAGGTCACCGCCAGCGACATACCAACGGCGGTATCCAACTTTTTGGACACGCCGAGAAATGGACAAATGCCTAAAAACTGAGACAACACAAAATTATCCGTCAAAATGCCTGCAACTAAAATCGTCACAAACGCCTGCATCACTCATCACCCGCCTTTTCTTCACACACGACGGTGCACGCCTCCGCGATCGGACAAGCGTTACAATCAAGTTCTCTTGCTTTTCGGTCGCTTAGTTTATTGGCTGCCATGACCAGCATGCCAAAAACAAAGAACCCGCCTGGCGGCAGCAGCATGATCGTCATAGGCGGTACGACACCTGCTGTGATCGGAAAACCTAAAATGGTTCCACTGCCCAGCAATTCACGTATCCCCCCCATACAAAGAAGGGTCATGGTGAAGCCGACGCCCATCCCCAACCCATCTAAAGCGGAATGAAGAACAGCGTGGTCTTTGGCATAGGCTTCTGCACGTCCTAGAATGATACAGTTCACAACGATCAAGGGCAGATAGATCCCCAATGTCGCATCCAGTGCAGGGGCCAATGCTTTTACGATCAATTGAACCACGGTGACAAATCCTGCGATAATGGTTATAAATGCTGGAATCCTGACACGATCAGGGATCACCTTCCGCAACAGTGAGATCATGACGTTCGAGCCTAAAAGCACGACCGTCGCTGCCACTCCCATTCCCAGACCGTTGATGGCAGAGGTGGTGATCGCTAATGTAGGACACGTTCCTAAAGTCAGCCGCAGAACGGGATTTTCGCTGATCAATCCTTTGTTAAAAATGGCGGATGCCTTTTCTTTTTCCATTCCTTCTCCCCCTATTTCTCTGACTGGGCTACTTGCTCAAACAATGCAAGTGCTTCTTTTACGGATGCAGCTACGGCGTTTGAGGATTTCGTGGCTCCAGTTACCGCTTCGACTTGGTTTTTATTTGACGGGTCCGTCTTTACTACTTCAAGCGAGTCATCCATGCCGTCAAATTGATCAATAAAATCTTTTCTTGTAACGTTTTGCCCCAGACCGGGTGTTTCATTCGATGCATCCAGAACGTCGACAGCCGTGACTTTCCCTTCTTTGACAGCACTCATGACACGCACATCGCTGCCATAGCCATAGGCTTTTGTCACAAAAAGATAGCCGACCGTCGCTCCTGCTGTATCTAAAGCTTTATAGCCCTGATTGTCCTTTGGTACGCTGATTTCTTTAAAGCTCTCGGCATCGATCAACTGGCTCATCACCTGTTGGGTCTGCGCCCATTCTTGCTTGGCGATCCGCTCTTTGAACACCGCCCGTGTCCCGGCAACTGCAAACGTGATCACTAAACAAATGATGAACAAGCACAAGGCGTCACTAAAAATGACTTTGGCTTTTGATTGCTTCATTTCACCTTTGCCTCCTCCCCGAAAACCTTCGGAATCGTCAAATTCTCAATGTGGGGAACCAAGATATTCATTAATAAAATGGCATAGGAAACACCTTCTGGCAATGCCGCGTAAAAGCGGATCAGCACCGTAACAATCCCGCAGCCGATCCCAAAAATGACCTTTCCTTTTTTAGTTATTGGCGAGGTCGTGTAGTCCGTCGCCATGAAAATCGCGCCTAATAACAATCCGCCTGACATCAATTGATAGAGGGGCTGACCGCCTAATAACGTAGCTAAAATACCGACAGTCCCAATAAAGCAAAGTGGAATAAGCGGTGAGATCACTTTCCGAACGACTAAATACCCGCCGCCTAGCAATAAAGCGGCTGCGCAGGTTTCCCCCAGACTTCCTGAGCGAATACCTAAAAACATATTAAGTAGTGATGGCAGCTCTTGCCCTGTTTGAGCGGCTGAAAAGTAGGTGGCTGACGAGATCACGTCTGGTCGGAACATATAATAGTTTAATGGCGGCTGCCACGTACTCATTTGAGGCGCAAAGGACATCATCAAAACGATCCGAGCAGTGATCGCCGGATTGACAAAATTTTGTCCAACGCCGCCGAAAAATTCCTTCACGATCACGATCGCAATCACACCACCTAGAACAGCCATCCAGAACGGCAATGTCACTGGGAGATTCAATGCTAACAAGATGCCTGTCACAACAGCAGTCAAATTGGAGAGGGTATCTAGTTTTTTTTAAAATTTTTCGTGTGAGGTATTCACTGGTGACACAGGCGGCCACCGTTACGACGACCAAGAGAAGCGCACGAAATCCAAAAATAACCGTTGCCGCAATGACCGCTGGGAGCAATGCAATGATCACATCCAGCATGATCGAACGGGTATTGCGCCCGCAGTGAAGATGGGGTGAGATTGAAACTGGTAATTTAGTCATTTAGCTGCCTCCCTTTCCAACTGTTTCCCCTGCTTCATCGTCTGTACGAGCCGTCGCCCAGCAGGACAAACAAATGCGCAGCAGCCACATTCCATACAAGCGGAGACCTTCAGCTTTTTCAAACCGGAGACATCCTTGTTTCGTGTGCAGCGTTCGATTTGTACAGGTAATAAAGACATCGGACACGCTTCTACACAGCGTCCGCAGCGTATACAGGGAGATTCCTCTGGTAAACGTTCCGCTTGAGACAAAATGGTGATGGCATTGGTTTGCTTGGTGATGGGCAGCTCTACTGAAAACTGAGCTACCCCCATCATGGGACCGCCTAAAATCACTTTGTTGGGCTCATCGATCAGCCCTCCGCAGCAGGCGATTACCTCGCCCATGGGTGTCCCCACAGGAACAACGATATTTTTAGGCTCTGGAACATTTCCATCCACCGTGATTCGCTTATGGGTCAAGGGCATGCCGGTCTCGACGTATCGCTGCAATAAGGAAATGGTCGAGATATTCAGGATCAGGCACCCGACCTCTGAAGGCAATTTCCCAGGCGGGATTTTCCGTCCTGTTGTCGCGTAAACGAGCATTTTTTCAGCTCCTTGAGGGTACAATGACGGAATCTCCATTACCGTGATCGCCGGGTCTCGATCCGCCAGTTCATTCAAATGATCCCGCAGCCTTTTTAAGCCCTTTGGTTTGTTGCTTTCAATGCCGACGACTCCGCGGGTGATCTTCAAATGCTTCATGACCATCTGCATCCCTGCGATGATCCGCTCCGGGTACTCGAGACTTTCCCGATAATCGGAGGTAATGAAGGGTTCGCATTCCGCGCCATTGATGACCAAAGTGTCGATGAGCGTGTCGTCTTTCACAGCCAATTTGACGTGCAAGGGAAATCCTGCCCCGCCGATACCGACGACTCCGCTGTCTCGCGCAGCCTTCAATAACGCTGCCTTTGAATCGATCGCGACTGGCTGAGGGTCTGGAAAGACTACCGGCAAGCCATCGCTGGCAATATGGATCGCATCGCACATCTGTCCGTTTGCCATCAGAACGGGCTTGATCCCTTTCACTTTTCCTGAAACGGATGCATGGATCGGTGCGGAGACAAAGGCCTCAGAATCCGCGATCTTCTCCCCCACAGTGACGCTGTCGCCCTTTTTTACCAGCGGGGTACAGCGGCCTCCGATGTGCTGCTGCATCGGCAAAGTAACGAGTTTCGGCGGCTCCATAAAAACGCTTTCAAATTCAGCTGTATGTTTATTATGCGGGACCTTCACGCCCCCCTTGAATGTTGCGATTGCTTTCGTTAATGCTTCCATAGACAAACCTCCCCTGTATCTATTCGTGTTCTATGTTAAGTATCATTTTAGAACGCTGCCTTTTCAAGTCCGATTCTACTAATTTTCACCCAAAATACTCCTTAAAATCGGATAAAATGAATTATTTTCTAAGAGAAATTCGCGTATACTCTTTTTTGATACTATGCACGATTTTTTGTTTCAAAAAGACAATTCACAAACTTTATCGATTATTTTGTAAGAATATCCTTGTATTTATGATAACATAGCGAAAAACAAATGTAATTATTTTTCACATAGTCTGGAAAAATTCTCCTTATTTGGGATGATTTCCCCACAAAAAAAGCACCTAGAAATCTAGGCGCTTGTGTCGGATTTTTTAAGGGGTGGCAGATATCGTCCATCTGAGTGTCGTTTGATAACTTCCCGTTTGCTTTGGTGTATTTTTCGGTACAAACAATTGGAACTGGTTCAACGGCAGTTCTACATAGCCCGGGGCGGTCGTACTGCCAAGTGTCATGAGCGTGATCTGATTTCCCGGTGCGAGCTGGATCGTTTGATTAGAGACGCCTGTGTAATTTTGGAAATTGGTGTTCCATGCCCCCACCATCATATTCATACGCGCATTCGCTAGATTCTTTTGTCCGCTCGACCAGTTCGTGGCTTGTGAGACTTTTAATTGCCAAGATTTGGCGATGGTCCGAGTATCCTCTATTCGAATCTTTCCAGTTTGAAGCGGATTGGCGTTGCTGCCGTCAACGTGGGCATTCCACGTTTCATCTACTTTTGTTTGGATGGGGTGACTGCCGAAGTTCAAGTTGGTCGGAAGTCCTTCACTCTTCATGACTACCGAGCCTGCACTAAAATAAAGGTTCGTGCTCCCGCCGAAATTGCTCAGCAATTGAATCGTCAGATCATCTGTTTGTACGATTCCTCCGCGAACGATAGCCGCGTAATCTTGTGTCATCCCTGTCGGACTTGTTACAAAAGTTGGGATCGAAACCGTTGTTGACCCTAGGATCGATGCAGAAGCAAGATTGGTGCTGATGGTTGAGTTCGGATTGGCTAATGCAGTGATCAAGCCGTCAACGCTGGATAACACAGAGGTGAGGATCGCCCCTATCAGTCCTAGCGGCAGCGTATTGAGCACGTTCTTCAAGTCGACCAACCGATTCGACAACGTACCTGTTAGTATCGGCAGCAGTCCTTGATTGATATTGACACCAAGCAAAGTGGCAGATAATTGCTCCGTCGTGATCGGCAGATTTTGGTTTCCATAGTTTTCATTTTTCAGGTTATTGATCGCTTGGTTCAGGCTGTTCAAGGGTGCCTGTAAGGACGGGTTCAAAAACAATAAGCCATTAATAGTAGAAACCAGTGTCGACAACAACCCCAAAAGACTGCCCACCGGCAAATCCGCCAACGGAATCGTTACAGTCGTGGTGACCATTGAAGACCCATTGGGCGTCACTTTTCCTGACAACGGCGACGGCACAGAGATGAGTGCATACTTCTTACCCGTTTTGATCAGTCCTACGCCAGTCGTTGTCCCGTCGATCGTAAAGGTGATGGGTTTTTGACTGACATTCAGATACGGTGCGGCGGCGGTCGTTCCACTAGAGTTCTTCACCTGTGTCGTTGCAAATAAATCGACGGATACTGCGCTGACTATCAGATTGGAACTCGCCAAAAATAGAAAAATGGCGCTTCCTACGAGGCACAGTTGATAGAAGAAACGCGCACATTTCTGCCTCATGTTGATTCCCCCTTTTTTATTACATCTGTTATATCTGTCAAAATTTTCTTTTTCAAGTAAATAATCGGTTTTACGATATTTACGCTTCAAAAACTACGCTATTTTCACATACCCATAGCTGTTTTTGTTGTGTAAACCCTTTCTTTTCAACTCTCTCTCCATTTATTAAAACAAAAAAATTAAAAATAAGAAAAATATTTTGCTTAATTGTGAAGATTGTGTGAGTACTATAGTGGTCTTTTTTTTGATGTAGGCGCTATAATCGCTTCATAAGGTTCATACTCTTTTCTGCGCAGAAAATGAGGGGTCATTTTTTCATTTGGACTGAGAAAGGAGGAGCAAATTGAAGAAACGGATACTCGTCATCATCGCCTTCTTGTCACTCTTCGTTGTTCTTTCTCGACAGACCGAAGCCGAAGCAACTGTCACCAACGGGAAGGTCCAATACTATTACGAGAGCAGTACCACAATCAGCAATAGTTCGGCTAATTCAACATCAGAACCATCGTCTAGTACCACTGCTGATTCCCACCATTCTACGACGAGTCATGGGAACCAGACAGACAGGCCGACCGCACCCAGTCAAAAAAACAACGTCACACGTTCTGGAATAACACGTTTTCTACAGACAAATGATCAACGGAATAATTTTTTAAGTATCATTGGACTATTGATACTCGTCATTGCTTTTTTGGGATGGCGACTCGTTAAAAATAGGAGGAAAATGAAATGAAAAAACAAGCGGCATTCGTCATCGCCGGTCTTTTTGTCGGCGGCTTATTCGCATTCTCCACTGGCGCACATGCAGTAGATACGACAGGAACGGTGGATTACACATCCGGCAATATCAACTTTGACCCGCAAGATCCGGACGATCCAAGTGCTTCATTGCCAACGAGCCTCAACTTTGGTTCACATCCGATTCAGACGAAAACAGCAGAAACGTGGACAGCCACCTCAGATGGTGTCCAAACGTCACCTATAACGACAGGAAAAGTCGCCGTCAGCGACAATCGTGGAGAGGCATCCAGCTCAGGATGGGCGATAAAAGTCGCACAGCCAGAAGCCTTCAAGGCTGGTGAAAAAGAACTCACCGGGGCTTCTCTTTCCTTTACCGTCGGAGAGCTGACCAATAACGTAAATTCGTTGCCAACAGGAGAAGGGATCGCTAATGACAGCACCTATAACCTCCTCGTAGGGCAGACAGGTTCTGTCATCACCGCTCAAACCAATCAAGGCGCTGGTGAAACGGCGCTGCCGATCACGAAATTTACACTCGGTGTGCCAGCGAATACTGCTAAAACCGCAGCACAATACCAAACAACCGTAGTCTGGACATTCTCAGCTACACCAAGCTAAAAAATAGAAGGATGTCCCGTTTGCAGCTGCACTTACTGAGAAAGTGGCGATCAACTGTCAGATACGAGACCTCGTTCTTTGATTTAAAAAAAGGGGAAAGATTATTGAGAGAGACTCTTCCATTACGCGGAAAATACAATTGAAGTAAAGGAGAGAGAAAATGCTGAAGAAGCAATTACACAGAGCTATACGGGGCGTGTTCCTCATCCTGGCCTTTTCATTTTTACCAATTGTCGCTCATGGAGAGTCATTGGACAGCTTCGATGCGGTGATCCACCCTTCGGAGCATCAACTAGACAAAAATCAGCTTTATTATGATTTACATTACCAGCCAAATGAAGAAGAACGCTTGACGGTCACGCTGACCAATCGAACGGCGGAGCCCATCAAGCTCAAGGCTGCCTTCAATCGTGCGGTCACTAACAGTTTGGGGGTCGTTGAATACTCGGGGATGAATAAAGATGAGAGTGCTTTTGGTCCCTCTATCACCGACCACGTTAAGCTTAGCGACCAAGAAATTGATTTAGCTGGAAATCAATCCAAGGATATTTATTTAGATGTCCACATGCCAAAACAAGAATTCGACGGTGTCTTAGCCGGCGGACTGTATTTAGAACAGCTTTCTGATAAAAAAGTCGACGGGAATATCAAAAATGTGTTTTCACGAGAGATCGCTGTCTTGCTACAAAACAAGACCAGCGAAGTAAAACCAGAGTTGAACATCACCAAAGCGGAAGCAACTCAAGCAAATAACCGCAACGCCGTGATGGTCTCGATCAACAATGAAAAAGCAACCTACGTCAAAAATGTCGCCATCGATTATGAAGTAGAAAAAGATGGCACAGCGATCACAAAAGCAAAGAAGGAACAGCTTTCGATCGCACCAAGCAGCCGCTTCCCATTCTTAATTTTAATGGACAATACAGAATTCACACCTGGTACCTACACGGTCAAAACGACTGTCACTGCTGGTGATCAGAAATGGCGCGCCAGCCCGACATTTACGATTGATCGTGAAGAGGCGAAACACTACAACGACAGCGATGTCTCGATCGAAGAAAAAACGACCCCTCCCTGGATCTGGGTCGGTATCGCCGTGATCCTCATACTGATCGCTGTCGTGATCTTCATGTATAGCAGAAACAGACGCTTAAAGAAAAAAATAGATGGGAAATAGCTGGCTACTTAAAAGGAACCTCTCTACACTTGCTGAGGGGTTCCATTTTTATTGCCGCCATTCTCACACCCTTTCAACTAAAAAGAGCATCCAAGACTATCAAAGATGCTTGACTTACCCAACAAAACAAAATACTATAACTTATAGTAGTCTACTCAATAATGCTTGTACATATACTATAAACAAACAGCATAGAAAGAGGGTTTTGTGATGCGGACGATTGATCTGATTGTTTTGGGTATTCTAAAAAAAGACTCTTTGAGCGCCTATGATATCCAAAAACTTATTGACTATCGGAATATTTCTCAATGGGTAAAAGTCAGCACCCCGACGATCTATAAAAAGATGCTGCAATTGGAAAAGCAAGGGTACGTCAAAAGTACCTTGAAGAAGAATGGAAAAATGCCGGAGAAAGCCGTCTATTCACTGACTCAAAAAGGCAAGACTGAATTTGAGAAATTAATGCTTGGAATCGCTGCCCGACCCATCACTATTTTTCTAGACTTCAATGCCGTTATCCTTAATCTGGACAGTTTGTCTTCAGCAGATCAAAAAGCCTGCATCAGTATCATCGAAGCCAATGTTAAAAAGATGAAGCGGCGGTTGAAAGATGACCTCGCTGATAGTAACGATTCTGCTGATATCCATGACGCCGGGAAAGCCGTTATGCAGCAGCAATATCTTTTAGCTGAGGCGATTGAAAAGTGGATTGAAGAAATTAAGAAGAGTCTTTAGCTTGCCTCGATTGATAGAAAGCAATCAGAAGATGAAACGGATCGATCAAAGTTGCCGATTCGATTAAGGAATCATCGGATTGAAACGTCTTTGCGGAATTTGCATTTGAAGGAATTTTCGTAGCTGCGATCACCAGCAACCCGTCCCCTGAAACTGGTCGGATTAGCGGATGAGTGAAGAATACATAGGACGTGACACGGTGTTAACCAAATACCTCTACGAAAAAGTCTCTAGAAAAGTTTAGAGGCTTTTTATTTTGTATGGTGTTAAAAGAAACATCGATCATTTAGAAATTAATAGCATATTGTCCGCCGACCAGTTTGACCTATCAGGTAAATATTGTTACACTCTGATTGACCTAACAGGTAAGGGAGTGATCACTTTGACTGAACTCAATACGGATGAACCAAAGATTCAACGTATTTTGAATGCGGCGTTGAGGGAATTTTCACAGCGAGGCTATGACGAGGCTTCGACCAATCGAATTGCTAAGGCTGCTGGAATTTCGAAGGCGTTGATGTTTCACTATGTAAAAAGCAAAGAGGAATTGTTTCTACTCTTGCTGGATTATTGCCAAAAGAAAATGACTGATGACTATTGGGATAAGCTGGATTGGCAGGAAACGGATATCTTTAAGCGCCTGCTGCAATCTTATACGTTGCAGATTGACTTGATGAAAAAGCATCCATGGATTTTTGATTTTACCAATTTACAAGTCGAAACGAAGTCAGCAGCGATCAATCAAAAAGTAGCACACAAGGCTAAACAACAGCCTTCCTATTGTGCAGAGGATGTATTTGATGCTATCGATGAAACGAACTTTCGGACCGGACTTGATGTTTCCCGTTGTAAGCAATTGATACTTTGGGGAAATATTGGATTTACAAATGAGATAGTGGAGGAAATAAAGAAGACTGATTACGATCAGCTCGATTATCAAGCGATCACCGATAAACTGACTCAGTATCTGGAAGATCTTCGAAGCGTTTTTTATGAGGAATAATGGAGGGATGCCTGATGAAAAGAATCCTTATTTCACCTGGTTGTGTCCTACTTTTCTGGATAGTCCCCTCGTCACTTGCAAGCAAAAATAAGCCGCCACAGAAAGAAGGTTCCGTGATGGAGAAAGCAGTCACTATTGAATTTCCTCTACAGGGAGAATGGTATACGGAAACAAGCTCGGCGGATCGTGTTCCGAGTCACGGGACAGACCGATTTGGCTTGCGTTATGCGTTTGATTTCATTCAAAAGGATCAGAAAGAGGCTTCGAATACTGCAAATTCAGCGAACTATCTTTTTGGCGGTATTCCGCTGGATCAGTATTATTGTTTTGGTCAGCCGGTCTACGCGCCGTTTGCCGGCGAAGTCGTCACCGTGAAGAATAATACTCTGGATGGTGAAAAAGCCTCGTGGCTCCATGATCAAACCACGGCGATCCGTCATTCTCTCTTCTTCAATCCAGCGCGTGACAGCTTTGAACGAATCGCAGGAAATTATGTCGTCCTCAAACAAACCGCAGGGATTTATGCGGCCTTTTGCCATCTGGAAAAGGATTCGATCGCGGTTAAGGAAGGACAGACGATTCAGCGAGGTGCGCTTCTCGGCAACGTCGGACATTCAGGAAATTCCACGGAGCCACATCTGCATTTCCAGTTGATGGATTCTGAGAGCATCAAGACTGCAAATGGGCTGCCCTTGGTATTCGAGCGTTATGAAAAATTCAACGGTACCTCCTGGGAGAGCGTCCACCAGCAAATCCCCGCGGCAGGCGAGCGGATTCGCTCTCTGAATTAAAAGCTGACAGAAATTAGGTGAAATCCTTGGAAATGAATCATTTATATAAACCTCAGCGTCGACAGGACCTGAGAGATTGGTTAGCAGACCATGCTGCTTCTGAAAAAGAATGTTGGGTCGTGATCGATCGAGCGCAGGCAAACCTGACCTACTTAGATGTCGTAGAAGAAGCTATTTGTTTCGGCTGGATCGACAGCACAAAGAAAAAGCTTTCTAAAACGGAAGTCGCACAACGGCTGTCGCCTAGATCCAAAAAGAGTCAATGGACGGAGCTGAACAAGGAACGTGCCCGTCGTTTGATTTATTTAGATCAAATGACCGAACTCGGTGAAATGCGCTTGCCTGATCTTTCTCCGGAACGTTTCGTGATTGATCCGCGGATACTTCGGGCCCTTGAAGCAGATTCAGAGATTCAGCAGCATTTTGCACGCTTCCCAGAACTCTATCAACGAATCAAGATCGACAATATACAGCGCTACCCCGCTGACAACGAACTGTTTGAACGGCGGCTGGAGAAATTGCTGACCAGCACCAAAGCAAATAAACGATACGGCGCTTGGGACGACAATGGCCGCTTGAGCAGCTACAAAAAAGACTCCTGATCGCCCATACAGAAGGAAATCTCATGATTTGCTTCTGTTTATTTTTTCTCTCGGTCCAAGTGTCGGCTTTTTCGCAGTCTATCTGGCGGACTTTCCTTCCCCAGCGGTTTTCCTTCCTCTTTCAGCTTGATGAGCAGTCGGAACCTCAACGGATCTGTCCCTTCAATGACGCTGATATCCTCTAGCTCGCCTCCCTGCGGCAGCATCCTTAATACTAAGGACATGGCTTCTGCTTCCGAAACTTCTGCAGGAGCAATTCCCGCTGGAAACGCGAAGAGCTGCTGCAAAATCCCTGGCTTGACCATTCGTTGTTCTAAGATCAATTCCTTCGGGTCACGAATATCCTGGATTGATCGTTTCACCGGAGCTATTCTTTGATCTAGAGCAGTCTCCGTCAATTCCTCTGTTTCTTCATGCGTTCTATCAAAAATCGGTGTAACGATTCGCTCAACAAATTTGGCCCCGACCACTTTTTTAAACAAGCCGACGCCGTCTTTCTCGAATAGATCCAGCGCCGCAAATTTTTCCAAAGAGGCCTTGATCTCATCGGCTGATTTGCTCATATCTGGGTCCTTCACACTTAAACGATGATGTTTTCCTTCGCTGTTCTCAAATGTCGCTGCTAATCTTATCATGTACCTTCCTCCTTTTCTTTTTTATAGTCTGGCCTCAAGAGCCGGCGAATCCGGCTAATGGTTCTTTGACAAATTGAGTATACAAGCCTTGGAGCTTCTCAGTGAGAACCGTCTTGATCGCTAGCAGCCGCAGTGATAATAACCGCCATTCCTCTTTTTCGAAATAGTCTTTGAAATAGACCGCGTAACGGCGCAAGGCACGTGTCGTTTTGGTTCTCATAAAAAGATGGCGAACCAAATCCTTCAGAAAGAAGGCAAAATCGGATTCTCCCAATTCGTCAAGGACTTGAAGCGCTATCAATAGTTTGATCGTTGCTTTCTCATCATGGCTTTCTTGATAAAAATCGGCGGTGCGCTTTTCCAATGTTTTTCTGGATAATGAAAATAATTGCTGTGGTGTAAGTTGGTTTTCTGGCATAGTACAATTCCCTTTCTTTTTTAACGGAGTGGTGATCACGCCATGACTATAATACCGATAATTTGCTCTTGTCAATCCGCAAATTTGCCAAATCACGTTTTCACAAGCGGAATGCCGTGCTGTGACTGGGCTGTTAAAAAAACAAATTTAATTTTCACGTTTAAACTCAAAAAATATTCGTATTTTGCATAGTTTATTTTTTGTTTCTAGGCAAAACTAGCGTAGAATGAGCCTATATATTGTCTTAAGGAGGGGTTAAAATGGAGAACTATACCATCCGAATCGATGTTCCAGAAGTCGAAGAATACTTGGCGCTGCGCCAAACTTGCGGCCTGTCTGCCAGAGGAAAAGAAGCGAGTAAGATCGGGTTGAGCAACAGCATCTACTCCGTCATCATTCGCAGAAGCGCTGACCAAAAACTGGTGGGAATGGGGCGAATCATCGGTGACGGCGGGACGACCTATCAAATCGTCGATATCGCCGTGCTTCCGAAAGAACAGGGACAAGGGCTGGCAAAGGAGATCATGAAGCTGTTGATGACGCATATCCATAATGAGATCGATCCGCAGGCGTATATCAATCTGATCGCGGATCGCCCAGCAGATGACCTTTACAAACAGTTTGGCTTCGTTGAGACTGCACCAGAAAGTTTAGGAATGTATTTGAAAAGATAAAAAACAGGATTCCTCGAAAAAAGGAATCCTGTCTTTTTGATTTACTTTGTGAATACCACAAATCCTGGTAGTTCGGGGTGATCGATCACGACTCCTTCATGGATCTTGCGTGCCAGCCAGAAGATCATCAGATCCCCCGCCGCCATGAAGATATTGAAGGCAGAAAGCAGGATCAGTTCCGTGTTTGGAAAAATCAGCGAAAGTAAAAATGTCCCGCCTCCAAGCACGACCACCGGTGCCAAGACACCGATCTTATACGCTTTCATTTCTAACGCCTCTTTGCAATGGCAATAGGGCATTAATTCCTTGACGTTAAACCCAAAAGTAATGCTTTTCATTTTCTTTTTCGCGTAATTTGCCCAAGCCAATCCATGAATCAGCTCATGAACAGGTATCGAAATGAAAAAGCATAGAATGAATAAGGAAAAGTTGATTTCCCATAACGGTGATGCCTCCGCTCCCCAGCGCCAAAAATAACCAACCACAACAAGCACGATGAACGGCACCGGAAGCAGCATCATCAATGTGCTCCCTTCCTTAGCTGAAAACGTCTTGTCTTGTTTATGGTAGTTCTTTTCCTGCATCTCCTGACAGATCGCGTCAAAGGTCTCGTACTTCTTTCCCTTCGTGCGCCTACTCTTTGTTTCCATAGCTACCCCCATTTCCTATGTTCCCACATAGTTTCCCCTTTATTTTTTAACACCCTTTCAACTATCATAGCCGCTTCCCCTTGTTCCGTCAAAGTTCCTTCAATTTTTAGTATCATTAGTGGGTTTTCTTTTTCTGACTGTTTCCAACAAAAAACAGCTAGAAATCTTGTCGAGGAAGATCCTAGCTGTTCTCTTTATAGCGTTTTAAAAAAATCCTTTGCAACACGTTGTCAACTGTCTAAAAATCCTTCAACCTGTGCATCTGCTGAAAGAGTCTCTGACAATTCTCTCCACAAATGACCAACTTCCTACAGGTGGCTCTCACGACACGTTTTATCACCAATTTATATAAAAACTAGTATCCCTCACCGATAGTATACTGGATTACAGACGTGTTGACGGTTCCCTTTTTTTATTTTTTTATAAATAGTTGGTTTTTATAACCAAATGAGTTATTTTTATTCGTGTTGTTTTTTCTTCTATAGTTTCTGGTTGATTTTCTCGATTTCTTGTTTGTATTTTAGGTAATAAAACATCCAGATACCAAAGAAAATAACGAAAAAGGACAGTGAAGCCGAGAAAATGATCTGCCATTTGAAGGGAAACCAGTGATTGATCCTAGCCACGATCAAAAAGGCAAGAAAACTTCCGCCGATGTGGATCAGCGTGTGCAGCAGCAGCGACCCTTTCTTCATCTGATAGACCAGCCCCAGTAAACCGATGACCACAGACAATATAAGAAAACTCGCCACGGTCCGCCTCACTTCATTCGTAGAAAAAAGTACAGCGAATACCATGCAGATCGTGCTCCCGATCCCAATCGAACGCCCCAATACCTTCAACAGTTCTTTCATAAAAAGCGCCTCCTTTCGTTCATCCCTAGATGCTGCTTCAATTGCTCGACAAATCTCCGGGAGACCGTGATTTTTTGTCCATTCTTTAGATACGCATACAAGTTCCCCGAGAAAGCGACCTCGAGCTTTTGAATCGCCTTGGTGTTGACCAGCGCCGATTTTGATACTTGTAAAAACTGCCCGCTTGGCAATTCTTCCTTTAACGCTGCCAATGAGCGACGAAACGAGTAAACCTCATTTTCCGTATACAAGGTGACGATCTTATTGAATATCTCGATATAAACAATGTCTGCTTTTGTTACGAAAACAGACGCGTCCTTCACCTTGATCACCAATTGCTCCTCTTGATACGTATCAAAGCAACGGGCGATCCGCGCGCCGATCTGCTCCTCTGCCGCTCGAATCTGAACTTCAGGCTGCACCCATTCACGCCCGATTTCTAGTTGAATCTTTACCCCTTTGTCCATACCCTTCCTCCCTCTGTTCCTTTATAGTAAGCCATTTACGCGAGCAAACATACCCCTATTTCCTTTCCGGTAAGCCGCGCGTCCTATCCGGTCAATCTCCGCTCCACTAAAAAACAAAAAAACCAGTAACCTTGAGAAACCTTGAGAAACAGGTTTCTGGTTTTAGACTTATTCTTGGACCATTTCCACGCCGGCCGGTTCAGCCACATAGTCGCTTTGGCTGTCCATTTCAGCAGGTTTTTGTTTCAGCTCAAGCGCCGTTTGACGCTGCTGCAGAAGACTGATTTTTTGAGTCAGCAACATCAACAGATGCTTCAGACTCTCCTCCGTATGAATCTTGTTCTCTACGATCGCTTGGCACAGGTACTCGATCTGATGGCTCTTCTCAAACAGCTCAAGATAACTCTCACTGTGACTATCCATTTCACGAATCAAGTGCCAATCCACCTCATGGTAATACGTGTCATACATGACAAAGTCCAACCGATAAACGGCTAACACGAAGAGATCCCGCACCTGCTGGTTTTCTCGCAGCAATTTCGCTAATTCAGAAGACCCGCTGGCGATTTCTTCCCCCAGTTCAAGCAAGACCGAATAATTGATTTCGTATTCCTTTTTTAATTTAGTAAACAAACGCATCGTCTTCGCTGCTTCCTTTTGTTTCTCACGATGCTTCAAAAATTCAAACATCAGCAGTGCTGCTATAAATGAAAAGAAGCAGCCAAAGAAAGCTGTCGACGCATTGATAAACGTTCGAATAATATTGATGTGTTCCCCGAAAAATTCCCTGTTAAAATAGATCAGCCCAATACTGATCACCGCAAGAATCTCCCCAACCAACAAAACAGATAAAGAAACGATCGCTACTTTTTGTTTTTCTGTAATCATTTTTCACCACACATTCAGGTTGAATGCTTCTCCTTATATTTTTTCTCCCAAACCCCTAAAATTAAGTTTATCCGCCTCCCTATTTACCGATCTCTTTCGGTAAAAACTATTTTCTACATATTTAATTAATTAAATGACTTTTTTGTAACTTAAAAAATATTACAGCATTTTAATAACTTTTTTTATTATATCATTCATTGATTATTTAATAAAGACTTCATAAACATTTTGAATAAAAAATTAGTTAACATTTTCTTTGGAAAATGAATAAATAAAAATAAAACACCGTTGCTAACTAAGCCAAACAACGGTGTTCCAAAGCTATTTCTCAATCAACCCTTCCACTTGAGGCAAGCCGATCCCTGCTGTATAAACCTCGATCAACCCAATCGGTAATTCCAGATCCTCTGTATGACCTTTGACATTCATGTGGATGGTGTCTTCCCTATCCGCTAAAACCTTCTCCTTGAAGTCTGGGTCAGCCAATGCACCAACACCCATCGAAGCAATATCCCCGTAGTTCAAAGCATCCAGCGCTTCATCCGCTGAACGGATCGTTCCAGAGATCACGACGGGGACTCTGCCAGCAACAGCCTTCCTGATCACTAAGCTGACTGGATCAGTGAAATCCCCCCTTTGCGGCATTGCCTTGTAGGCATCCTTGCCAAAATTCCCGCCTGCCGCAGAGGACAGATCCAGAAAATCAAGGTCTTGTTCTAATAATTTATCGATCAATTTCAATGAATCCTCTAAGTCATATCCGACCATCTCTCCGTGGATTTCCTCTGGTGAGATCCGGTAGCCCACGATCGCCTCTGGATTTTCAGCGCGCGCGACCTTCAAGACTTCCTTCGTCACTTCGATCGCAAAATTCATCCGTTTCTCAAAAGAGCCGCCCCAATAATCTTCTCGCTGATTCGAGTAACAAGAGAAGAATTGCTGGATCAAATAGTGGTTCGCGCCATGAATCTCTACCCCATCAAAGCCGGCCTTTAACAACCGCTGCGTCGCCAATCCAAAATCCTTCACCACTTGCCAGACTTCATCCTCGGTCAATTCGGTAACTTTATACTTTAAAAATGGAAAGTCGATCGCGCTTGGCGCATAGGCTTTGCCCGTCACATTACAGCCATAGACACCCTCGCGTCCCGGATGCTGGATCTGACCGATCGCCTTACTGCCGTTGCTTTTCATCGCTGCCGCCAATTTGCTGTAAGCGTCGATCGCCTCGTCATTAAAAATGGACAGTTGCTTCGGATGACCTTGGATATTTTCCTGAACCGTGATTGCTCCAGTCACTAGCAGTGAGGCAAAATTGCTCCGGCGTTCAAAGTATTTCACATCCTCTTCCGTCGGCCTCCCCGTTGCCGGATCAGCGCCAAAAACCACCATCGGGCACATTGCGAAACGATTTTCCAAACGCCCGCCATGTTTCAATTCAATCGGTTCAAATAATGGTGCATACTTTTCCTTCATTTCGATTCCTCCTTCAATCATTTAAACCCGCGCATGGGTCATGTACCAGCCGCCATCGATCGTGATCGTCGCGCCCGTGATGAAGCTGGCTTTCGCTGATGCCAAAAAGGCAAACAATTTCGCCGGCTCCCAGTCCTCTCCGATCCGTCGACTCGGGATCGCCTTCAATGCCGCTTCTGTCCCCAGCATTTCCCACGCTTGATCCGGCATCAAATTCGTGCGGATCAATCCAGGACAAACGGCATTTACCCGAATGAAAGTATTGTCACCTTCATCAATCGCTGTTACTGCCTTTGACCGCCCGAACATATCCGCTGGATTATTGTTTAATAGCGCCGCTGCACTTTGCCGCGTGTAATTCAATAAGGCCGCCTTCAACACATTGTACGGAACCGAATCCCCAATCATAAAAGACGCCACCGATGCCGTGTGGGTGATACTGGGATTTTCCGATTTACGTAAAAGCGGCACACAATACTTGGTAAACATCGCCGCATGCAGCACATACAATTGAAAAGCCCGCTCAAACTCTCCAGAATCCACTTCCTCCACCGTGCCTACGATCGCTGACCCCGCATTACAAATCAAACTATCCATCCTGCCAAATTTTTCCTTCGCAAAAGCCACCGCCGCCTTGATCTGCTCTTCATCCGTCACGTCGCACTTAAACGGCAGAAAATGCTCGCCCAAATCCTTCGTTCGGCTAAAATTCCGTCCGATCCCGATCACCGTCGCCCCCTGATCCAGAAACTCCTTCGTTGTCGCCAAGCCGATGCCAGAAGTCGCGCCAGTAATCATTACGATGTATTCTTTTAACATGTTGAATCCTCCTTATCAATTACTGACCGTCATCAGGCCGCCGTCGATCAAGACATCGGCGCCATTGATGTACTGTGCATCCGTCGAGGCTAGAAACGCGATCAAGTCCGCCACTTCTTCCGGTTTTCCCGTTCGCCCGCAAGTGACCTTCGCCATCTGATCGTACATTGCCAACACGTCGTTTTCCTCCATATTGACACCCTCACGCTGAAAAATCGGCGTTTGGATAAAGCCTGGCGACACACTATTGCAGCGCACACCAATAAACCCCATAGCTTGCTGTTTGGTATACAGCACCACGGCGTTTTTCGCTAAATTATACAATGGATTTTCAGAGCTGACTGTCCGGCTGGCAGCAGAAGCGGTGTTGATGATACTCGCGTTGTTCTTCGGCGCATTCAATAACAGAGGATACAATTCTTTGGCAAACAACATCGGTGCCCGCAACAAAAGACTGAAACAGCGATCAAACTGATCGACCGTTACATCGCGAATCGTGGTATTCTCACCAAACCCCGCATTGTTGGCAAACACATCCAGCTCATTGTCAAACGTTTCTCCGATGAATTCACACGCCTTCATGATCGCATCGGCATCCCGTACATCACACGTACAAGGAATAAACCGATCACCCAAATCCTTCGTCCGGCTAAAATTCCGTCCGATCCCAATCACCGTCGCGCCCTCCTTGATAAATAGCCGAGTCGTCGCCATACCAATACCAGAAGTCGCACCAGTAATCACAACTTTGTAATCTTGGAACATCGTTCTACCTCCTTTTTCCAAAGCAAAAAAGCATCACACGAAAATAGGCAGTTGAATTTGTTCAATAAAGAAACATTTAATGGAGTTCAGTTGCAGACAGATGTCTTGGAGTAAGAATTACTTTTAAGGGGAAATATCTGTGGTTCTCATTTCATGATAGCACTAAATGAGGGGAGCTGGAAAACGGATTCAAAGAGAACTGTATAAATTGGTATACCTAAGAACTCCTTATAGGAAACTATATCGCTCACTTATCAGACTGGTAATGATTTGAACGACTGTCTGCATTAGCGCTTGTCCATCCACTGAAGGCCTTATTGACGATTTTTATTCGTGGACTCTCTTTTTCTCTGTTTTAAAAATTAGACTGATGAAACTTTTATAAACAAAGAAACGACACCTTCCATCACCGAAGATGAATGGATGATTCTTATGGAAAAAGCAGCTCAAGAGGGTTCGATTGATGAGGATGACGAACTTCTGATCAAAAGTGTGGTCGCATTTTACGATTTGGATGTACAGAAAAATTTTTAACACGTACGGATATTACTTCCATTAACAGTAAAAAGAGTACAGAAGAAATAGCGGAACTCTTTGAATCCTCCGGCTTATCTCGTCTGCCCTATTGTCAGGACAACATTGATGAAATAACCGGCGTGGTGTATCAAAAGGACTTTTATTACCATGTACTAAAAGGTGAAAAGAAATTAGAAGAGATTATCAAACCAATCAGCTTTATCCCGAAAAGTATGAAAGTTTCAGAACTGATGAAAAAATTTCAAGCCGAGCAAATCCATATAGCCATCATCATCGATGAACACGGTGGGACTGCGGGTCTCGTTACACTAGAAAATATCATTGAAGAATTGGTCGGAGAAATCTGGGATGAATATGATAGTAAGAAATTGGATTATTACAAATTGGCAGATGGCAGCTTCCTGGTAAACGGACGTTCAGACTTCGATTGTTTAAAAGAGCTTTTCAATATTACTAATACCACGAACTCTATCTCCGTTGCAGGTTATATTTTAGCTTCAATCGAACGAATCCCCATGTAGGGTGAAACGATCCAGTTAGATGGTTTGAAGATGACTATTTCGAAGATGAGGAATCGCAGGATTGAAGAAGTGGTCGTTGAGCCGGTGGTTGATGGTGGGTAGGTGGATGATGTTAAGTTACATGAGGTTGTTGGGAGGATTGAGGAAAGATTATCTCGTTATTTTATGACGGGACTTGTTTTGTACAAAAAATAGAAACCTCATAAATCAAGGTTTCTAGCAAATAAACAGTTATCATTCCACAGACCTTTCCATTGGATTTATAGATTTGCATCGTTAAAAAATAAGGGTTCAAGTGTGATAAAAAATCGATTTCACCAATTATCAATCATTTTCAATAAAATAGCAGTTATTTTGCTATTTAGATTGCGTGGCGTACTTTGGATAGGAAATCTTAGGATCTGGTTCCGCGCATGAGATAACAAATATATGAATGTTCGTAGTAATACCAATATTAGTTAGTAGTTTTACAGAAATACAATATCAATATATTTCAACTGACTTTATGGTTTTCGTACCTAAAAATTATTTGCAGAGCAGCTTCTTCTTTTTAGATATCAATTTTTCTGATCAGACCTGTCCACTCGTATAGACCACCAAAAATGTATTTATGAACTTCAAGCAACATTTAGTAGTTGAGCGGCTTATTTTCAAACCAAGCATTAATACCTAACAATTTTAAATACGTTATATTCGCCTCAGTTTTTCAAGAAGATTCTTATCCGTTATGCCTAGTTTATTTTGCAAAACATCAGTATCTGGAATCAAATAAGGATCAAGCATTTTTTAGACCCACTGCACGATATTTTTCAATAACTGTTTCTAAGGTATCCGCAATTTTCATGTTTCCTGCCACATACTTCTCCACTAATTTCATCGTATCATCAGACGGTTCCGCAACATCTAAAGTTGAATAGCTCAAGGTAGCATTACGAATCTTCTCACGCCCGATTCTATTCGTATTTTTTACCGAGTACTTGTAATCAGATTTGTCTCATCAAATCCTTTTAAAAGGCTACATTATATCATGTTTCTAATTTTTCCCAGTAAAACTAAATTCAATAAAGTTAAACCTTTAGAATACTTTCCTTACCTAAGCGAAAAATCTGTTAAAAAGAAAACCGTACTATTTGAATTTCTTTTAAAGGTTAGCTTCTTTAAATGCTAAACTAAAATTCAGAAGAAAAAATGATTCCTCTAACTTCACCTAAAGATTATCGAGTAATCTATTAGCTCCCCCAAACATAAAAATCTTTAGCTGTAGCTGAGTTTTTTATTTTCATATTTGTAGCACTTAATACTTCCCCGATTTTATCTGGTAATTTTTTATGACCTGTTAAACCTGGTTGACAAGCAATAATTTTTCCACGCATCGGTTTATTATCTTTCAAAGTTTTTTCCAAATGTTTTATTTCTCCCTTAATGAATACACTATGTCCACTTCTCTGTCTATCCTTGAGCTTAGCCAATAATATGGACTTACTTTTTAACCAAATTAAAGATTTTATTGATTGACCTAAAACCTCATATACATCTCCAACAGATGAATTAAAATTTACTGAACTTTTAGATTTTGCATGATATAGGGAAACAATAATTTCTTTTTCCAAAACTTCTATTGAGATATAGTCAGCAATTTCTCCAGAACCATGATCAAAAATTACATAATCATAGGCTTCGTTCTCATCGAGCTTTTCTCCTATTGCATCTTGGATAGAATTTTTGTTTCCTTTATATTTATTAGTCTTAAATTCCATAGTGATATCTGTATTATATTTTTTCCAATCGATAGAAACAATCTTATTCTTATCAAACGCAGGCAAATTATAGTCATATATACTGATTTCTTTCCCTGAAATTAAAGATAACGAACTTGTATAAAATGACAATGGAAATTGATTGAAGTATATAGATAATGGCATTGCTTCTCTTCCTACCATTATAAAAAACTCCTCTTCCACAAAACATTTATACTTACCATTAATATTTCTTACTATATTATAGCTTCTTCCGTTTAAACTAACTTTCAACCAAATTTCTACTGGTTCTACTGATTCAATAGAAATATCAACATCCAAAATTGTAGAAGTAGATATATCTTCTTCAGATATCAATAAATTGTGTGGTTTTCTATAGCTATGAACGTTAAAGTCCCACATAAAAATATCTTTCGGAAAAACTGTCATTTCTGTTGGCATAGGAAGATTATCGTAATTAGTATTTGTCTTAACCTTAGCATGTTTATTTGAAATTTTGTCACCGTTCAAATTGAACCATTTAACCATCTCCTGAATGCTACCATATCTACTACTCCAAATTTTTGATCCACTACTATAACCTATTGTTATTTGAGCATCTGCTTCTTCAGCTTTACAAAATACATGGCCTGGAGAATACATTTTTCCACTATCAACATCGATAGCTTTACTGACGTCAGAACCTGCACTAATTTTATATGTTTCTCCCTCAGATAAACGATTAGCTAATCCTGAATTAAAGATTTCATGATTTTTCACACCACTTAACACTTTGTGAATATTACTCAAAGTAATTTTTTCATAATTTTCTTCCCCACAATATGCTATAGCAATTGCATCATATATACTTTCTGATTTTAAATGGGAATTTATAAATAATAGTTTATTCTTTTTCTGATAATGGATAAGAACAGTGTTGTATTCTAAATTGAAATAGATTCCATCCGCTGTACTCCACCTTGGTAATTGTTTATTCGAAGCAACCACTACAACAGTTTGATCATCTTCACTAACATTAATATTTTCTATTTTCATTCGCAAGTCTGGAAATTCGGCATTAAGATTAAAAGATTTTGCGTAATATATTCTGGCACGAAAGTTAGTATACAAACTGTGAAGTGAGAACTCTTGATTATTTGTTGATATTAGTTGATTATCATAGCTCTTAAAGTATTCTTGACTTTCTATATCTTGATTAATTCTTTCCTCACTTAAATCTATTATTATTTCTTGCCAAATAGAGTCCGTTGAAAATAGCCTTTTATTCTCTAAAGCAAATTGTTCATCATTTACGGCTATAAAACTCGCTTCACCAATTAACTTTTCTTGATTGGTACGAGCAAACCTCCCTATAAATTGCAATGTGGTGGCTAAGGATTTATGAGGATCATGTATAACTGCGATCTTTAAATTAGGAAAATCAAATCCTTCAGCCATCATGTCTACACAAATAACGCCATTGATTTCTTGATTCTCAAGCTGATCAATAATTTTTAAAACTTCTTGACGGCTTTTGGAGCTATTAACAATCTTTAAATTCAATACAGTATTATCTTCATACAACTTAAATAAACGAATAGCCTCTTTTTTTGATTTGCATCTAACCATCATTGCATGCTCTAAACCACTAGCTTTGTCTCTAAAAAAGATTTCCTCACCTTTTTTAGCTAATGTAATATCTTTATCTTCATTTGCTTTTATTTCAACTGGAATAAAATTAATTGAGCCAAATACTCCATCTTTATATGCTTGAGATAAAGGATAGTTGTATATATGATTTGCTTTTATTTCCTTTTTATCTCTTCTGAAAGGTGTTGCGGTAAATAGCACATGTTTAGCATCAGAGATATTTGCTAACACTTCTCTCCAAGTTTTAGCAGGTTCGTGGTGAGCTTCATCGATAATAACTAAATCAAAAGTTTTATTGATCTCTTGATTTTCAGATAAAGGCAAAGCACAACCAGGTGTTGATACTACAACATCAGCTTTTTCTATATTCTCTTTTAGATCATCTGTATACTTATGCTTTAATTCGTAAGTTTCGGGAGGCTCTACCTCTTGCTCAAAGACTCCAATTTTCTTCAAATCCTTTAAAACCGAAAAATTTTGTGCAATTTGAGAACGAACTAAAACTGTAGGTGTTATCACCAATACTTTACTAACCCCAAGAAGATATGGAGACATCATTATAACTGCTGTTTTTCCTGTACCAGTTGGCATTGATAATAGAACAGGCTCCTTTTTTGTAGTAAAATATGCTCCCAAAGCATGAACAGCTCCTATTTGAGCGTTTCTTAATCCCTGCCCTTCACAACTGTATAAACTTAAAGGATATTTCATCAAAATATAGTTACTTGAAAAATAGCTCATTCAACCCCTCCAACTTTATTAACCTTATTATAGTGAAAACCTTAACATCTATACTCTCAAAAAATAAAAACAAATTATCTTAATTCTATACGTCCACCTATTCTTTTAGTAGAGCATCTTTTTTAATTTTGTCTACCATAATTTCAATCTTCGTTTTTACATCTTTATGTTTACTGAATATCAATTTAGTATTTTTATGGCCCTCTTTATAATCTTGCACACTCTCTTTATACTTAAAGTCTGATATCATTTCATATTTTGTAAATTTATAGAATTTACTTTTCATTTTTATTGTATTCCCTTTACTCGTATAAAGGTCTTCAAAACGATATTCAGGACAAAGCAAATGATATTCATAGTCTATATTGTCATTATAATCAATATAAACAATGAAGAAATCAATTGGTGTTCTCTCTAAATCCTTTTTTATTCCTCGCCTTTTATACTCAAACTCGTCACTTCCATCCTTTTTGAAAGCCAAGAAAGATAAATCCTCTTGATGATTAATATCCTCATTCATCACTAATAACCTAGTTTTAGTTTCTCCTGACTTCTTCTTTAAATCAATTTTCAATGGGATTTCTACGGACAATTGTTTATCATCAGAATCTTCAAAAATATTTAAATTACCATTTGGATTAATTGTAGATTCAAACACTAATGGTTGATTGCTATTTAATATATTTAATGTTATACAACCAATGGCCCCTGTAATGACTACTGAAAGTATCGGTAACAGCCACTTTAGAAAAAAATTATTTTCGGATTTTTTCATCTCTTCAACTTTTTTTTCCATCTCTTCAATTCTTTTATCTTGCTTATTTTGCTCCTTCTCATTATTTTCTCTTATATCTTTAAGTATCTTATTAAACCTAGTAAACTCTTTTCTTTCATTCACCATTTTTCTATACACGTCCCCAATGCATTTCATTTTTTAATACTTAAAAAACTCCGATTTTTGTACTATCAATTCATGACATATTTATACATACTATTTCCCCCATAGTTCACACGTAAATACTGATTAAGAGAATATTTCACATAACCATGTTCTTAAATAATAACATATTTAATTAATTATAAAAACGTATTTTACTATTCGAGTTTTTAATATAAAAAAAGCCCCAAAACGTTAACACATCAACGTTTCGGGAACTTATAAAATTTCTAACCCACACTGCCTTCCATCTCATACTGAATCAGACGGTTCAACTCTACAGCGTATTCCATTGGTAATTCCTTCGTAAATGGTTCCACAAATCCCATAACGATCATTTCAGTCGCTTCTTGTTCAGAGATTCCGCGACTCATCAGATAGTACAATTGTTCTTCGGAGATTTTTGAAACCTTCGCTTCGTGTTCCAAAGAAACATTTCCATTCAAGATTTCATTGTACGGGATCGTATCTGAGCTTGAGCGGTCGTCCATGATGATCGTATCGCATTCGATGTGGCTGAATGAGCCGGCACTGTTCCGACCAAAGCGGACGGTTCCGCGATAGTCTACTGCGCCACCATCTTTCGCGATGGATTTTGAAACGATCGTACTTGACGTGTTTGGTGCGTTATGGATCATACGGGCACCATTATCCAGCACGATATTTTTTCCGGCTACGGCGATCGACAGCATCGTTCCGCGAGCGCCATTGCCTTCCATATACACACTTGGGTATTTCATGGTTACTTTTGAGCCTAAGTTGCCGTCGACCCATTCCATGGTCGCATTTTCTTGGGCTTGTCCACGCTTAGTTTCCAAGCTGTAGACGTTGTTCGACCAGTTTTGGATCGTCGTGTAACGGCAATAGCCATCTTTTTTAACGAACACTTCGACGACTGCGGCATGCAGGCTGTCAGAAGAGTAGGTTGGCGCTGTACAGCCTTCAACATAGTTGATGCTTGCGCCTTCGTCTACGATGATCAAGGTCCGTTCAAACTGTCCGGTATTCGCGGAGTTGATTCGGAAGTACGATTGGATCGGAATATCCGTCTTCACACCTTTTGGTACATAGATAAACGTACCGCCAGACCAAGCCGCTGAGTTTAACGCCGCCAGTTTGTTGTCTGATGGAGGAACCAATGTCCCAAAATATTCCTTGAATAATTCAGGATACTCCTTCAAGGCTGAATCGGTATCGGTGAAGACGATCCCTAATTTGGTGAACTCGTCTTTCATGTTGTGATATACCACTTCTGATTCGTATTGGGCAGAGGCACCAGCCAAGTAGGCACGTTCCGCTTCAGGAATCCCTAAACGTTCAAACGTGGTTTTGATTTCTTCTGGCACATCGTCCCAATCGCGCGCTGGTTTGTCGCTTGAACGGATGAAGTAATTGATTTTATCGTAATCCAAGTCGGACAGATCAGGTCCATAATTGGGCATCTCTAATTTTCTGAATGTTTCTAGCGATTTCAAACGGAAATCCAACATCCATTCTGGTTCTCCTTTTGCGCGGGAGATTTCGCGAATGACTTCTTCGGAGAGACCTTCACCTGTTGTAAAAACGGGCTCGATGTCATCGTGGAAGCCAAATTGATATTCCTCTTGCATTTCAGGTACACTCATGTATTCCCGCTCCTTATTCGTTTTAATGTATTTATTTTTCCTACAGAAAAATAAGTTTGTTTCTCATGCCGTATGTCATTCCTCTATACAGCTTCTTTCTTGTTTTAGACGTACCTTAAATGTAGTCATTCTACAAAATAGACTGCGAAAAGAGGAACTGAAATCCTTAATCGTTTTAATGTATTTCTATTCTTACTAATCTTTATGAAATTGTCCTTCTCGGGCTTTGCCTTGTTCGCTGGTCAGCGCCTTGCCTAGTGCTTTCCAGGCTAGCGTCGAGCATTTGATACGGGCGGGGAATTTTGCGACCCCGCTGAGCATCGCTGCATCGCCCAACTCTTCTTCGTCTTTTTCTGGAATCTCATTGCCTTGGACCATTTGGGCAAAGATCACGGCCAAATGTTCTGCTTCTGAGACGGGCTTGCCGATCACAACATCGGTCATCATGGAAGCACTGGCTGTAGAGATCGAACAGCCGCTGCCGGAAAATGCGATGTCGGTAATCACGTCGTCTTTCACGATCAATTCAAGTTCGATCACATCGCCGCAGGTGGGATTGTTCATCTCGATCGTTCGCGTCGAATCACTCAACTTTCCACGGTGATGGGGATGCGAGGAATGGTCCAAGATCACCTGACGATATAAATTGTCTAATTTAGAGAGCGCCATCTTTGAAAAACTCCTTCGTCGCCTGAATTGCTTCGATCAAACGGTCCGCATCTTCTTTCGTATTGTAAAAATAGAAGCTGGCCCGCGCCGTAGCTGGCAGATTCAAATAGTTCATTAAAGGTTGTGCACAGTGGTGTCCAGCACGTACCGCGACACCTTCCATATCTAAAGCGGTCGCTACATCATGAGGATGAATTCCTTCCAGATTAAAAGCGATCACGCCGGTATGCTGTTCTGGATCTTGCGGTCCATAGACCGTTACACCGCCGATTGCCTGGAGCTTCGGCAACACGTAGGCAACCAATTCTTGCTCATAGTGATGGATATTCTCCATTCCGATCTCGTTCAGATAATCGATTGCCGCACCTAAAGCGATCGCTCCGGCGATATTAGGTGTCCCTGCTTCAAATTTCCATGGCAATTCCTTCCATGTGCTTTCGTAAAGGTTCACGAAATCGATCATCTCGCCGCCAAATTCCACAGGTTCCATTTGCTCTAACCACTGGCGTTTGCCATATAATACACCGATTCCGGTTGGTCCGCACATCTTATGCCCGCTAAAGGCGAAGAAATCTGCATCCAGCTCTTGGACATCCACGGTCATATGCGGTGCTGCTTGTGCACCATCCACGATCATTACCGCGTTGTTTGCATGAGCCAGCTCCGTCATTTCTTTGATTGGATTGATCACACCAAGAACATTTGACACGTAAGCCAAGGAGACGATCGCCGTTTTTTCGTTGATGATCTCTTTTACAGCAGCGCTATCAAGAAAGCCTTCCGTTGTTAATGGCACATACCGCAACGTCGCTCCCTTGCGTTCAGCTAATTGCTGCCACGGAATGATATTGGAGTGATGCTCCATGTAAGAAATCACGATCTCATCGCCTTCTTCAATGAAAGCATCGCCATAGCTGCGGGCCAACCAGTTCAAGCCAGTTGTCGTTCCCCGCGTGAACAGCACTTCCGCTGTTTCCTTGGCATTGATGAAGGCGCGGACTTTTTCACGACTGTCTTCATAATCTTTTGTCGCCCGCTCGGCTAGCGTATGCACGCCGCGGTGAACATTGGCATTATCATGTTCATAATAATGACGTAACACATCCAAGACTTGTGTCGGCTTTTGTGTAGTGGCCGCGTTGTCTAAATAAACAAGTGGTTCATCATTTACTTCTTGGAAAAGAATTGGAAAATCTTTTCTAATAGTAGAAAACTCCCTCATTATTTGCTCAACTTCCCTTCGATCGTCGCGATCAATTGCTCTTGAGTGGCTTTGACAGGAATAGCAGTGATTACAGGTCCTAAGAATCCACGGATAACCAAACGTTCCGCCGCCGCTTTTTCAAGCCCACGACTCATTAAATAGAAGAGTTCATCTGGGTCGACACGACCAACACTGGCCGCGTGTCCGGCAGTGACTTCATTTTCGTCGATCAATAAAATAGGGTTGGCGTCGCCCCGTGATTTTTCAGAAAGCATCAATACACGACTTTCTTGTTGGGCATCCGCGCCTTTTGCGCCTTTTAAGATATGCCCGATCCCATTAAAGGTCAAGGTTGATTTTTCTAAGATAACGCCGTGCTGCAAAATGTGCCCGATCGTATGAGGGGCTTTATTCGTTACACGCGTGTCGATTCCTTGGATTTGCTTACCATCGCTGATCGCAACGATCTTCACTTCCGCATGAGAGCCTTCTCCCACTAAATCTGAGTCAAAGTCTGCGATCACATTGCCGTCATTCATGATACCGATTGCCCAGTCGATCATCGAATCACGCATCAGATAGCCGCGTCGGTTCATGTAAGTCGCGATATTTGCCCCCATCGAATCCACTGCTGAGAATTTCACTCGCGCGCCTGGTTTGGTGATGACTTCGACGACTACATTTCCTGAAAGCTTCTTCGCTGCATCGCCTTGAGATTCAAAGCGTTCTAAATAAGAGAATTCACTGTTGTCTCCAGCCACGATCAAGACATGCTTGAAGAAGTGAGCATCGTCGTCTCCGTTGTGCAAGAATAAACTTTCGATCGGTTCTTCGATCACGACATTTTTCGGCACATATAAGAAGACACCGTTGTTCATGAAGGCTGCATGGAGAGCCGTCAGTGAATTTTCTTCTACTGGTACAGCCTTTTGCATATAATATTCTTGGACTAGCTCAGGATGCTCCTGCATCGCAGTCACTAAATCCGTGAAGATCACACCTTGATCCGCCAATTTTGGTGAAATCTGTTCGAAGACAGTGGTTTCACCTGCTTGTACGATCATCGGATTGTCTTTCATTTGATCAAAGCTTGGGATCGTTCCCGTTGCTTCTTGATGTTCAGGCTTTACATTGTATAGGTTCCAACGAGCGAATTTTACCTTTTCAATGACAGGCAAAGGCAATTCGTCGATCTTGTTTAACGCATTGACCCGCAAATCAGTCATCCATTGAGGTTCGGCCCATTCGGCTGAGAAAGCTTTGACGGCCTCAAGATATTCTGTCCATTTTTTCATCTATCTTGCCCTCCTAAACTTCTTCTTTGTAATCAATACCTAATTCAGCAGAGATCCCTGCGTAGCCTTCAGCTTCCAAGCGTTTCGCTAAGTCTGCATCTCCGGTCAAGACTACTCGACCATCCATCATGATATGCACCACATCTGGTACGATGTAATTCAATAGACGTTGGTAATGGGTAATGATCAAAGCACCAAAGGTATCTCCGCGCATTTCATTGATCCCTTTAGCAACCACTTTCAAGGCATCGATATCTAACCCTGAGTCGATTTCATCTAGAATCGCAAAGGTTGGTTCGATCATTAATAATTGTAAAATTTCGTTGCGTTTCTTTTCTCCACCAGAGAAGCCTTCATTCAAATAGCGTTCCGCCATTTCTTCTGGCATGTTCAACAATTCCATTTTTTTATCCAATTTTTTCAAGAACTGCATCACAGAGATTTTGTCCTCTTCTTCACGACGAGCATTCATCGCTGCCCGCATGAATTCGGCATTACTGATCCCTGGAATTTCACTTGGGTATTGCATCGCTAAGAACAATCCTAAGCGCGCACGCTCATCGACTTCCAAGTCCAAGATATTTTTGCCATCGAAAAGGACCTCGCCCTTCGTCACTTCATAGTTTGGGTTTCCCATGATCGCTGCTGACAGCGTGGATTTCCCTGTCCCATTCGGACCCATGATCGCGTGGATCTCCCCTGTTTTCATTACAAGGTTTACACCTTTTAAGATTTCTTTATCCTCAATGGCAACGTGCAAGTCTTTGATTTCTAAAACTGACATGAAAGTACCTCCAAATTTTTTTTCTCGTTCTCACATATTTTAATCTAAATGAGAATGGAATACAAACCGATTCACCAAGTTTCTTCCTAAAAACGACCCTTTATTTAGAATAATTATAAAATTGCTTCGTGGACTCCTTCTACTCTAAATCATCAAAAAGTCGTTCCATAAAGGCTGCTTCTGTTAATTTTTCTGTCGACTCTTGATAATGGAAGAACGCCGGCTTCTGATCGTAAAAGATTTCTTCCTTCAGCATGGCGTGATCCAATGCATCGAACAGCCCTGTTGGAAAATAATACGTATCATCCGCCAAACTGTGGTAGAACAAGCTGCTGCCGCATACCTTGCATGAGCCTCGCTCCGCCCACTCTGAAGACATAAAACGACGGATCTTTGTCTCACCCCGCATCACAAAGGCTTCAGGCAAGATTCCCGACAACGACAAAAACGGGCCTCCAAAAAATTTTTGACACATATGACAATGACAAACCGTGATTTCTTCTGCTATTTCAGGAATAACGATGTTTACCTCACCACACAAACAGCTTCCTGCTGCATTCATTTTCTCCACGTCCTCTCTGTATCTTCTTATATTCAGTGTAACAGCTCACAGTCTGTAAAACAGACTTTTTTCTGACCGCCGCGCCCGTCTCACCTCTAGTATTCTCTGTCTCGAGACAAACAAAAAAGACCACGCCCGATTGCCCGGCGTGGTCCTTGAAGAAGGAGCGTTAAACTTATTTATCGACGGGTTTTACAGAACCGTCCCATTTTTCTAAGATCCAATCTTGCACGTCTTTCTCATGTAAGACTTTGACTAATTTTTGAATACGAGGGTCGTCCTTATCTTCTGTGCGCACTGCTAAGATATTCGCATAAGGTGACGTATCTTTTTCAAGCAATACGGCATCCTTGACTGGATTCAAGCCCGCACCGTAGGCAAAGTTCGCATTGATCGCTACTAGGTCGCCTTCGTCATTGCTGTAGGTCGTCGCCAACAAAGCTGGATCAATTGAATGATCGAATTTCAATTTTTTAGGATTTTCAGCAATATCATCAAACGTTGCTGTTTCTAAATCAACGCCGTCCTTCACTTTCACTAAACCAGCATCCTGCAAGATCGTAATGATCCGGCCCCAGTCTGATTCAGAGCTTGACGTGATCACCGTTGCACCTTCTTTTAGATCCTTGATATCTTTGATTTTCTTAGAGTACAAGCCCATTGGTTCGATGTGGATCGCACCGGCATCGGTAAATTTGTAATCATTTTCCTTCACAGCCTTTTCAAAGAATGGCTTATGTTGGAAGTAGTTCGCGTCAATGTCTTTATCTGCTAATGCTTTATTTGGCAGTACATAATCATCAAATTTTTTGACTTCTAATTTGATGCCCTCTTTTTCAAGCAATGGTTTTACGTGTTCTAAAATTTCTGCGTGCGGTGTAGGAGATGCCCCTACAACTAATGTATCGCTTTTTTCTTTACTGCTGCTGTCAGAAGAAGCAGAGTTGTTATTTCCACAAGCTGCTAATCCGATCGTTAATAACCCTACTGCTGCAAAACCTAAAATTTTCTTTTTCATTGGTAGTTCCTCCTAAGTAGTATTGTTTTTATTTTTAAGAATAATAGCTATTCGGTGTTAACGTTTGTCCGTCCGTTTAGTTAAGAAATCACCGATTCCTTGAACGATAAAGACGATGATCAAAATGATCACTGTCGCTACCAGTGTCACGGTGTAATTGCCTCGTTGATACCCTTCTTGCCATGCCAGCGCACCTAATCCTCCTGCACCAATGGCCCCAGCCATCGCTGTAAAACCAATCATCGATACAGATGTCACTGTCAGACCTGAGATCAATGCAGGCAAGCTTTCAGGGATCAGCACTTTGTAGATCGTTTGAAAATAGCTGGCTCCCATTGCATCGGCTGCTTCTAAGACACCAGAATCAACCTCACGAAACGCAATTTCGACCAATCGCGCATAAAACGGTGCTGCGGATAATACAAGTGCCGGAATTGCTGCTTTTGCCCCCAGCATCGTGCCCACTAACGCTTTCGTAAATGGAATGATCAATACCATCAAAATCATGAAAGGCGTTGACCGGAAAATATTGCTGAGAATCGAGACCAAACTATATAAAATACTGCGAGCCGCAGAACGCTTTCTCCCTAAGGAATAAAGCAGCAAGCCCAATAACAGACCTAGAACAAATACGATCAGCATGGATATAACTGTCATGAACAAGGTGT